>NZ_BAHE01000001.1 GCF_000298235.1 Gordonia namibiensis NBRC 108229 | reverse complement strand
GATACGGCTCGTCGCAAGCTCCTCGCCTACTCAACCAGCTGAACGACGGGGCGTCGCAGGCTCCTCGCCTACTCAACCAGCTGAACGGCGCGGCATCGCAGGCTCCTCGCCTACTCAACCAGCTGAACGGCGGGGCATCGCAGCTCCTCGCCTACTCAACCAGCAGCAGCAATTACAGTGCGCGGTGCCGGATGTCGATCGGGAGGCCGTCGGCGGGGGTGGGTCCGGTGCCGTAGGTGAGTTCGGGTTTGTAGCCGGCCGGGACGGTCCACTCGAAGCGCTGCAGCATCTGGTGCAGGATCGACTTCACTTCCATGCCACCGAAGTACAGGCCGATGCACTTGTGTGCGCCGCCGCCGAACGGGGCCCAGGCGAAGCGGTGGACCTTGTCCTCGCGGCGCTCGGCCGAGAAGCGTTCGGGGTCGAAGTGGGTGGGGTTCGGCCACCATTCCTTGCGCAGCATCGTCGCCCACGGATGGATGGCCAGCAGGGTGCCCTTCGGGATGTAGTGGCCGCAGATCTCGGTGTCCTCGATGGCCATGCGGAACAGCATGCCGACGGGGGCGTTAAGGCGCAGGGTCTCCTTGAAGGCGAGTTCCATGCTGGGGAGCTTGTCGACGTCGTCGTAGTCGATGGTCGGCTTGTTGAGCGCCAGCGACTCTTCACGCAGACGCTGCTGCCACTCCGGATGGCGGCCGAGGAAGTAGGTCAGCATCGACAACGCGATGGTGGACGTGTCGTGGGCGGCCATCATCACGAAGATCATGTGGTTGACGATGTCCTCGTCGCTGAAGCTCTCCCCCTCGTCGCTCTCGCTGTTACAGAGAACGGTGAACAGGTCGTCGGCGTCGCTGCCGCGTCGGAGCGGGATCTCGGAACGGAAGTACTCCTGGAGAACCTCACGCCCGCGGAGACCCTGTGCCCAGGTCCAGTTGCCGACGTCCTTGCGGACCATGGCCTGACCACCGCGGACCGCGGCCTCGAAGGCCTTCTCGAGGCGGTGTGCCTCGGCTTCGCTCACGTGCGCACCCATGAAGACCTCGGTGGCGAGCGAGAGCGTCAGGTCCTTGGTGTTGGAGTACATGTGGAAGCCCTTGCCCACCTGCCAGTTGGCGAGGGTCTTCTCGATGTGCGGGGTCATGATGTCCAGGTAGCCGTTGAGGCGGGGCCGGCTGAAGGCCTGCTGCATGATGCGGCGGTGCTGCATGTGCTCGTCGAAGTCCATGAGCATGACGCCACGACGGAAGAACGGGCCGATCATCGGCTCCCAGCCGAGCTCGCTGGAGAACGCCTTCTTGCGGTTCATCCAGACGGCCTCGATGGCGTCGGGACCGACGAGGGTCACCATGTTCATGCCGAGGGCACCCGACCAGGACACCTGGCCGTACCGCTCGAAGCGGTCCATCGCCGACTGCAGCGGGTCCGCGAGGGCTTGGAGGGTGTTGCCCAGGTACGGAAGACCGGGATCGCCCATGACCGGCTTGAGGCCGGAACCAGCAGGTGGCTCGGCCAGCGGACGCTCTTTGCTCGGGTACATGCTGCTCACCTTGCCGAGCGCGGTTTGCATCTGCTTCTTCCGACTAGCCATGTCCTTGCCACTCCCCGTTGATCCGATGTGCCTTAGGTCACTATGCACCATTGGAACGGAATTTGACAGATGTTTCAAGAGGCGAGTCGTCGTCGGTCTCTCAACTCCCCCGGTTGGTCGCGGTCTCGACGGCGGCCTTCGAGGCAAGGCGTGGTGCGAGCACGCCGAGGTAGACGATCACGACCAGTCCCCAGATCAGGTACGACGACCCGACGATGTGCTGCCACCAGGCCCACGCCAGCTCGGCGTCGTAGCGCTGCGGGACGTGCTGGTGCGGGGCGTAGGCGAAGATGACCAGTCCGGTGCCGACCAGCCACCACCAGATCTTCGACGCCCCGGCGCGTGCGGCCAGCGCGATCAACACCAGGAGCAGCGGCACGATCCAGACCCAGCTGTGATCCCAGGCGACCGGTGAGCAGAACAGCCAGGCGAAGGCGACGGTCATCACGGCGGCGACCTCGATCGTCTCGTCGCGCCCGTTCTCAGACGCCTCCGACGCGGACAGCAAACGCCACGCCGACCATGCGATGAGCAGTCCGATGACGAGGGCCACGCCGAACCAGACGAGTTCGGATTCGATGCCGAGGCGTGCCACCTCCCCCTTGACCGACTGGTTGTTGGCGAATTGCGGACTACCGATGCGCTCGGTGTCGAACAGGGTGGACGTCCAGTAGGTGACGGAGTCGTCGGCCGCCAGGAGATATCCGATGCCGGCATAGGCGACGGCCGACACCGCGCCGACGACGAGCGCACGCCAGTCGCGTCGAAGGAAGAACAGCAGCAGGAAGACCGCCGGGGTGAGCTTGATCGAGATCGCCAGACCGACCAGCAGGCCCCGCCACCAGCGTCGGCGACCGAGCAGGGCGTCGACGATGACGAGGGTCATCAGGACGATGTTGATCTGGCCGAAGTTCAGGGTGTCGCGAACCGGTTCGAGCCACAGGCCGACGGTGGTCGCGGCGGTCGCGAGCCACCAGAGGTCCGACGACGGGCGATCGGTTAGGTGCGCCATCACGATCCGGCAGACCAGCAGCAGACAGGCGATGGTCGCGGCGGTGAAGAGCGCTTGTCCCAGGCCGAGCGGGACGACCGTGAAGACGGAGAACAGGGCCGCAGCGAGCGGTGGATAGGTGAACGGCAGATAGGAGCCGCCGCCGAGCGTCGGGAGGATGCCGTAGAGGTCGCCGCCGTCGAGGAAGACGCGGCCGCCCATGCGGTAGACGTCGAAGTCGATGCGGTAGGGCGCCGGCGGATGGTTCGGGAGGACGAAGATCGCGACCGCCGCACTGAGGAGGAAGACGACGAGCGTCAGCCTTCGTGCCCAGGCCGAACGGAGATAGCGATCGATCACCGACCGGGGAATGTCCACAACTGTCACGAGCCCTCTCTTCCGAGCGGGATCGTATCGCGGCGGACGGGAGCGTCAGCGGGGGCGGCGGTGACCCCGCTGAGGGCTCATATGCAGGGAACTCAGGCCGCGCCGGATTCCTCGGCGGCGGTTTCCGAGGTGGCTTCGTCGGGGTAGCCGTCGAGCATGATCGTGGCGACCGCGCCCAGCGCCTCCTCCCACGCCGCGGTCATCGCCGGCGTCCACGACTCGCCGCCGATCTCGCTCATGGCGGCGATCATGCATTCGGCGACCGCGTTGTACATCGGCCGGGTGACGCCCAGGCTCGCGTGACGCTTGCCGAGGGCGTGCAGATTGGTGGTCAGCCACTCCGCGTCCTCGAGATGATCGAGGACCGAGACCACCGCGATGCGCAGCATCTCGGCCTGAACACGGGTGTCGCGCTGGAACATCGGCTTCACGGCGGGATAGCGCTCGAAGAGGATGTCGTAGAACCGGACGGTGAGACCGGAATCGGGTAGGTCGACGAGGGTCAGACTTTCTTCCAATAGTTGTTTGTCCATGCGAAGACTCTCCGGGCGCGGCGTTGCGTGCGGAATGTCGTGCCGCAAGGGCTGGGTAACGGTGATCTCACACGGGCTGTGCGAGCGTGTGAGAAGTAGGGATATAGCTCGAAACCGCGGTGAGCGCGGTTTCGAGCTATAAAACGGATCAGGCGCCGACGTACTCCGCCAGATGCTGCCCGGTCAGCGTCGAACGATCGGCGACGATGTCCGCCGGCGTTCCCTCGAAGACGATCCGACCGCCGTCGTGGCCGGCGCCCGGGCCCAGGTCGATGATCCAGTCCGCGTGCGCCATGACCGCCTGGTGATGCTCGATGATGATCACCGACTTACCCGAGTCGACGAGTCGGTCCAGCAGTCCGAGAAGTTGTTCCACGTCGGCGAGGTGCAGGCCGGTCGTGGGCTCGTCGAGGATGTAGACGTCACCCTTCTCCCCCATGTGCGTCGCCAGCTTCAGGCGCTGGCGTTCGCCGCCGGACAGCGTCGTCAGCGGCTGACCGACCTTGATGTAGCCGAGGCCGACGTCGACCATGCGATGCAGGATCTTGTGCGCGGCAGGCAGTTTCGCGTCGCCGTCGGAGAAAAAGGCCTCCGCCTGCGCCACCGACATCTCGAGGACCTCGCTGATGTTGCGCCCACCGAGGGTGTATTCGAGCACCTCCGCCTGAAAACGCTTGCCCTCGCACACCTCGCATGGGGCCGCAACCCCGGCCATCATCGCCAGGTCGGAGTACACGACGCCGGCACCGTTACAGTTCGGGCAGGCGCCCTCCGAGTTGGCGCTGAACAGAGCAGGCTTGACCCCGTTGGCTTTGGCGAAGGCCTTGCGGATCGGTTCGAGTAGACCGGTGTACGTGGCCGGGTTGGAGCGTCGGGAACCCTTGATCGCGGTCTGATCGATCGACACCACCCCGTCGGCCTTGGCGACCGACGAGTTGATCAGGGAGCTCTTGCCCGACCCGGCGACACCGGTCAGCACGACGAGGACGCCGAGCGGGATGTCGACGTCGACGTTCTGCAGGTTGTGCATGTTCGCCCCGCGGACCTCGAGCGCGCCGCTGGGCGTGCGGACATCTTCCTTGACGGACGCGCGGTCGTCGAGGTGACGACCGGTCAGGGTGTCGGCGGAGCGCAGTTCTTCGACCGTGCCCTCGAAGACGATCTCGCCGCCGTCGGTGCCGGCACGCGGACCGAGGTCGACGACGCGGTCGGCGATGGCGATGACCTCGGGCTTGTGCTCGACGACCAGCACTGTGTTCCCCTTGTCCCGCAGCGCGCAGAGGAGGTCGTTCATCCGCTGGATGTCGTGCGGATGCAGGCCGATCGACGGCTCGTCGAACACGTAGGTGACGTCGGTGAGCGACGATCCGAGGTGTCGGATCAGCTTGGTGCGCTGGGCTTCACCGCCGGACAGGGTGCCGGCCGGGCGGTCGAGGGACAGGTAGCCGAGACCGATGTCGACGAAGGCGTCGAGATGTTCGCGGAGCGATTTGATCAGCGGCGCAGCCGACGGTTCGTCGAGTTCGGCGACCCACTGGGCCAGATCGCTGATCTGCATCGAGCAGGCGTCGGCGATGGAGATGCCGTTGATCTTCGACGACCGGGCCTCGGCGGTGAGTCGGGTGCCCTCGCAGTCAGGGCAGGTCTGGAAGGTGATGGCGCGGTCGACGAAGGCGCGGATGTGCGGCTGCATCGCCTCGCGGTCCTTGCTCAGCATCGACTTCTGGATCTTGGGGATCAGACCCTCGAAGGTGACGTTGATGCCATCGACCTTGATCCGTGTCGGCTCCTTGTAGAGCAGGTCGTTGAGCTGCTTCTTGGTGTACTTGGCGATCGGCTTGTCGGGGTCGAAGAAGCCGCAGCCGCGATAGATCCGCCCGTACCAGCCGTCCATGGTGTAGCCGGGGATCGTCAGCGCGCCCTCGTTGAGCGACTTGGACGCGTCGTAGAGCGCGGTGCGGTCGAAGTCGGAGACCTCGCCGCGCCCCTCACACCGCGGACACATGCCGCCGGTGATCGAGAAGCTGCGGCGCTCCTTGATCTCCTGGCCGCCCTTCTTGACGGTGACCGCGCCCGCACCACTGATCGACGCCACGTTGAACGAGAACGCCTGCGGCGAACCGATATGCGGTTTACCCAAGCGACTGAACAGGATTCGCAGCATCGCGTTCGCGTCGGTGGCGGTGCCGACCGTCGACCGCACGTTGGCGCCCATACGTTCCTGATCGACGATGATCGCCGTCGTGAGACCTTCGAGGACGTCGACGTCGGGCCGGGCCATGGACGGCATGAAGCCCTGCACGAACGCGCTGTAGGTCTCGTTGATGAGGCGCTGGGATTCGGCGGCGATCGTGCTGAAGACCAGCGAGCTCTTCCCGGAACCCGACACTCCGGTGAACACCGTGAGCCGACGTTTGGGCAGCTCGACGTCGACGTTCTTGAGGTTGTTCTCGCGGGCCCCGTGCACCCGGATGCGGTCGTGGGTGTCGGCGGGATGGGTGTCGTACTCGGCGACCGGGGCGGATCGGGGCGTCGACTTCGTGCGCGAGGCAGGGCTCATCGTGTCTCCATCACGGCGGCGCGTCTCGGAGCGCAGCCATCGTCGTGTTCGGGCAGGATTTCTGTGGTCGAACTGGTCTGACTCGATCCAACCAGGAGAGTCATCGGTGATTCGGCAACTTCCCCGTCGAGCGCTTCGGGTGGCGGCAATCGACCGGCGCCGCACACCTTTCAGGCCGCCTGGTCGATGCGGATCAGGTTGCCGGCAGGGTCGCGCACCGCGGCGTCGCGGACACCGTAGGGCTGGTCCATCGGCTCCTGGACGATGTCGACGCCGCTGGCCTGGAGCTTTTCGAACAGGCCGTCGAGGTCCTCGGTGGCCAGGGTGAGCGCGCCGTAGCTGCCCTTGGCGATCAGCTCGAGGATGGTCTGGCGTTCGGCATCGGTGATGCCCGGTTCGGCGGCCGGCGGGTACAGCACGATCGACGTGCCCTGCTGATTCGGCGGGCCGACCGTCAGCCACCGCATGCCCTCGTAGCCGACGTCCTTGCGGACCTCGAACCCGAGGATGTCGCGGTAGAAGCCGAGGGCCGCTTCGCCATCGGTGTGCGGGAGGAATGCGTACTGGATGCTGATGTTCATGGATGTCAGGCTAGGCATCCTCACCCCCGCTGTGCTTCTCGATTCCTGATCGGTCTGGTGATGTTCTTGGCCATGCACGCCGGGATCCCGTCAGTGGCGTCGGCGGACTGCTCGCGATAGACGGTTGGTGGCACCCCGACCAGTTCGGTGAATCGTGTGCTGAACGTGCCGAGCGACTGGCAGCCGACCTCGAAGCACACCTCGGTGACGCTGAGGTCGCCTCTGCGCAACAGGGTCATCGCCCGCTCGATGCGGCGGGTCATCAGGTACGAGTACGGCGACTCGCCATAGGTCTGGCGGAACTTCCGGCTCAGATGGCCGGCCGACATGTTGACGCCCCGCGCGAGAGCTTCGACATCGAGCGGCTGCGCGTACTCACGGTCGATCCGGTCACGGACCTGGCGAAGCAGGGTCAGGTCACGCAAACGCTGATGGGAATCAGAACGGGCCACGGGGTTGATCGTAGGCTCCGGATTCGGCTGTGGGCCGCTATCGGGGACGGTCACCAGGTCTTCGTGGCTCGTCGACTTCGATACGCTCCTTCGTCGCTACTCAGCTCGGCGGCTTGCGCTCCTCGCACCTCGGATAGCGAGGTTGGGGCTATCGGGGTCGGGTCACCAGGTCTTCGAGGCTCGTCGCTAACGCTCCTCGCACCTCAGACAGCGAGACGGTCAGCTACCCAACAACGTTTCGACGTCCGCGCTGATCGCTTCCAGTCGTTCGGCGGCACTGTCGTGCGGGACCTCGCCGTCCGCACAATCGAGGACGACCTCCAGGTAGCACTTCAGCTTCGGTTCGGTTCCCGACGGCCGCACGATGACCCGGTCGTCGGCGGCCGTGCGCAGCACGAGTGCATCGGTGGGCGGAAGGTCGGCGGAACCCGCGGCGAGGTCGAGGACCTCGACGACTTCGGAACCGGCCAGTGCGTCGACCTCGGTGGTGCGCAACCGGGACATCATCTGTCCGATCTCGGCGAGGTCGTCGACGCGGATCGTCAGTGGAGCCGTTGCGTGGAGGCCGTGGCGTCGTGCGAGGTCGTCGAGCAGATCGGCGAGTGTGCGGCCATCAGTTGCAAGTTCTTCGACGAGGCTGATGACGCGGACCATCGCGGAGATCCCGTCCTTGTCGCGCACGGCCTCCGGGTCGGTGCAGTACCCGATGGCCTCCTCGTAGCCGAACCGTAGATCCGGTGTCCGGGCGATCCATTTGAAGCCGGTGAGGGTCGCGGCGAACCGCAGACCATGATGGGCGGCGATCTTGCCCAGCATTCGGCTCGACACGATCGAGCAGGCCAGCGTGTCGCCGCTGCGGTCGTTGTCGCGGGCGGCCTGTTCGCCCAGCAGCCAGCCGATCTCGTCGCCGGTGAGCTGCCGCCAGCCGTCGCGGGTGGGGGTGGCCACCGAACAGCGGTCGGCGTCCGGGTCGAGGGCGATCACCACATGCGCGTCGACGTCGCGGGCGAGGTCGAGCGCGCGGTCGAGGGCGCCGGGTTCCTCCGGGTTCGGGAAGGCGACGGTCGGGAAATCCGGGTCGGGAGAGAACTGTTCGTCGACGACGTGGACGTCGGTGACACCCGCGGCGTTCAGCACGGACAGTGCCGTCGCACCGCCCACCCCGTGCATCGGGGTCAGGACGACGCGCACCGGGCTCGGGTCGGTGCCGGGTCGGAGTCCGGCGGCTCGGGCGATGTAGGCGTCGACCGTTGCACCATTGAGGGCCATGACGGAGGTTGCGTCGCGGTCGATCTCGTCGGCCGGCGGTGCGGCGTCGATGAAGGCCGCAATCTGTTCGTCGGCGGGCGGGACGATCTGGACGCCACGACCGGCGGCGTCGGTGGCGCGGCCACCGAGGTACACCTTGTAGCCGTTGTCGGCGGGCGGATTGTGCGATGCGGTGATCATCACCCCGGCGTCGCAGTCGAGCGCGCGGGTTGCGTAGGCGGTCACCGGTGTCGGCAGCTGACGTGGAAGCGTCAGGACGGTGAGGCCCTGTGCGGCAAGGACTTCAGCGGTGGCATCGAGGAAGGCATCGGAACCGTACCGGGCGTCGCAGCCGACGACGACGCGCGCGTCGGGTCCGACGGTGTCGACGAGGCGCCGGCCGAGGCCGTACGTGGCGCGGGCGACGACCGCGACGTTCATACGGGTCTCCCCCGCCCCGACCTCGCCGCGCAGTCCTGCGGTTCCGAAGGTCAGTGGGCCGTGGAATCGGGAGTCGAGGTCGGCGGCGGCCGCAGCATCTCCGGCTTCGGCCGCCTCGATGAGGCGGGTGAGTTCGGCGCGGGTCGCCGGATCCGGGTCGTGGTCTCGCCAGGTACGCGCGGTCTCGATCACCCGCGCGACGCTATCAGTCAGCGAATGCGACGGTGACATTCGACGCGGTCGCCGAGAGGCACCTTGGCCCCCCGCTGGATCTGGGTGTCCATCCCGATGAGGGTGATCTTCTCGGTCGGCACCGGCCGGGTTCGGGGATGGCCACCGATCGTGGCCCGCGGCCCCACCCGGACACGTTCATCGAGGATCGACCAGGCGACGGTCGCGCCGGCGCCGATGACGGTGTCACCGAAGATGACCGAGTCGACGACGGTGGCCCCCTTCTCGACGACGACGCCCGGTCCGAGGACGCTTCGTCGAACGGTTCCGCGCACGTGGGCGCCGCTGCTGACGAGGCTGTCCTCGACGACGGCCCCGGCTTCGATACGGGCTGCGGCGCGTTGCGGCTGATTCGTCAGGACCGGTCGCTCGGCGCGGAAGACGTCGATCTTGCCGTCGATCAGGTCTCGGTGGGCTTGCAGGTAGGTCTCCGGGCGCCCGGCGTCGATCCAGTATCCCTGCATCGCGTGCGCGACCGTCTTTCCGCGGTCGATGAACCAGGGCACGAGGTGTTCCCCGAAGTCGCCAAGGCCCGTGTCGTCCTCGGCCGCACCGACCGTCGTCTCGCTCGCCAGGTTTTCGAGTCCTTCGATGAGCACCTGCGGGTTGTAGATGAAGATCTCGGTGGCGATCGTGCGAGTGGTCGCCCGGTCGGGTTTGTAGCGGAACTCGCGGACGGTGCCGTCGCGACGCGAGGTGACGGTGGCGTGCTGGGACGCCTCCTCCAGCGAACAGGTCGTGGTGACGATGGTGCATTCGGCGCCGCGGTTGCGGTGGGTGTCGAGCGCGTCCCGGAAGTCGAAGTCGTAGACGTGGTCGGCGCTCATGACGATCACCTCGGCCGGACCGTGTTCGGCGATGCGGTCGCGGATCCGGTAGAGCAGGTCGGCGTTGCCGGTGGCGAAACCGTCCTCGGTCTCCGGCGCGTCGGTCTGCTCGGGCATGACGATCCGCAGCCCGCCGCTGGTGCGGTCGAGGTCCCAGGGGCGCCCACCGGCGACCAATTGGGTCAACGTCTCCGCCTCGTACTGGACACAGAGCCAGACGTCATCGACGTGACTGTGGTGCAGGTTGGACAGCGGGAAGTCGATGAGCTGATAGTTCCCCGCGAACGGCAACGCCGGTTTGGCCCGCCGATCGGTCAGCACCTCCATCCGGGAACCACGCCCACCGGCCTGCACGATCGCGAGAACATCAGAGTGCCGCATCAGCCCAGTGTGCCCGAGAACGTGACCCGTACCGAGATGATTGATCCGCGACGAGAAGGGAGAACCCGGTGGAACGGACCGATTGCCTGGTGGTGGGCGGTGGCATCGTGGGGCTGGCCGTGGCCCGCGCGCTGGCGTCGACCGGGCGCGAGGTCATCGTCCTCGAGGCCGCCGACGCGGTCGGTACGCAGACCACCTCGCGGAGTTCGGAGGTCATCCACGCCGGTATCTACTATCCCGAAGGCAGCCTGAAAGCTCGGTTGTGCGTGCAGGGACGCAAGCTCCTCACCCGATACTGCGACGAGCACGGCGTCTCCTGGCGTCGCCCCGGAAAGCTGATCGTGGCCGCCGACGACGCCCAGACGGACCGTCTTGACGCCCTGCTACGGCACGGGCTCACGAACGGTGTCGACGACCTGCGACGGATCGACAGCGTCGAACTCCATGAGTTGGAGCCGGATGTGCACGGCGTGGCTGCGCTGCTGTCACCGTCGACCGGGATCGTCGACGTCGACGGGGTGGTCAGCACGCTGCGACGCGATCTCGAGTCCTCCGGTGGCGCAGTGGCGTTGCGCAGCAGGGTGATCGGCGGGCGCGTCGACGGTGGTGGAGTCACGGTCGACACCGCTGAGGGTGGCTCGGCGTCGGCGCGTGTTCTTGTGAACTGCGCCGGATTGGGCGCGTGGGACGTTGCCCGCTCCCTGGACGGGTTCAACGCTCCGATCCCGCCGCGACACCTGGCGAAGGGCAACTACTTCGGATTGTCCGGTGCCCGAGCACCATTCGAGCACCTGGTCTACCCGGTGCCGGTCGATGGCGGACTCGGCGTGCACTTCACCATGGACCTCGTCGGCGCGGCACGGTTCGGGCCCGACGTGGAGTGGCTGGACGGTGGGTCCGACGGTGGGGAGCTCGACTACTCAGTCGACGAGACACGACTGTCCGACTTCGAGACCTCGATCCGCCGCTACTGGCCCGGGTTGCCCTCGGGGACGCTGACTCCCGCATACGCAGGCATCCGACCGAAGACCAGCGGACCAGGCGAAGCGGGCACCGACTTCGTCATCCACGGGCCGGCCACACACGGCGTCGCCGGGCTGGTCAACCTGTTCGGCATCGAATCGCCGGGGATCACCTCGTGCCTGGCGATCGGTGAGTATGTGGTCGGGTTGTTGGGTGAATAGCGCGGGTAGAGAGCTGGTTTCGATACAGCTCGTCGCTAGCGCTCCTCACCTACTCAACCAGCAGACGGACAGCTCGCCGCCAGCGCTCCTCACCTGATCAACCAACGAGATGGTCACTTGGCGGCGTATTTGTAAGCGGCGCTCTGCTTCTCGCGCTTCTTCATGGCCCGGATCGCGTCGTGGTGGCGACGGGCGTGGTAGGCCAGCGGGAAGTAGGTCGCACGCTCGGGCAGGGTGCGGTAGGCGAACCGCAGGCGGCGGTGGATCTTCTCGAGGTGGCGCTGCTCCTCGTCGGTCCACGTCAGGCCGAGGATCTCGCGCACGCGCGGGTCCATGACACCGACGGTGGTGAGGTAGTTGAAGTCCTGGAACGGGACCGACGCGGCGGCGGCGACCTTCTTCACGGCCGGGCGCAGCACTTTGGGAACGGTCTTCGGCACCGGCGGGGCGGCGCGCATCTGCTCGATGAGCTCGATCGCCACTGGATGGCGGGTCAGTTTGTTCTCGATGAAGTCGTCGAAGTACTCGTCGAACTCCTCGAGGGTCTCGGGGTATCCCTTCATCGGGACCTGCACGATCTTGGCGATGCGACGGTTGTCGCGCAGCAGCTCTTTGCGCTCTTCGAGCGTGAACTCACGGCCGAGGACGAGCGGCGCGGCGGTGGTCATCGTCGGAAACGCGGTCGCGATGACCCATGCGTAAGCCTCGGGGTTGAGCGCGCTGATGTGCTTACCGTCGGCGTTGCGCATCTGCAGCGGCTGATGCAGCTTACGCAGGCGGTGTCCCTCGGCGATGGCTTCCTGACCGCCGTAGGTCCAGCGCAGCACCGAGTCGGCGGACCGGATCGCGCGCCCGACCGGATCCGTACGGAACACCGAGTACTTGCCGACGACATCGCCGATCACCGGGTGCATCACCTGCATCACGAACGCCGCGCCGTTGATCGGCAGGAACGTGTAGAGACCGGTGAGCTGCGCGGTGAGCGAATCGGGCGGGATCAGCTCGATCTCGTCGTCGCGGTGGTTGATGAGGCGGTCGGTGTCCTCGGGATCGGCGGTCGTCGGTTCGTCGTGTACCGCGGTCATGATGCCCCCAACATGGCTTTCGAAAGCTATTTCGACAACATTTGTAGTCAGATTACCGCAGGAGCTGTTGGAAACCCAGGTTTCGATACGGCTCGTCGCTGCGCTCCTCGCCTACTCAACCGGCGGGGAGGCACGACCGACCGGCGAGAAGGCAGATCACAACCGGCGGCGAGGCACGACCGACCGGCGAGAAGGCAGATCACAACCGGCGGCGAGGCACGACCGATCGGCGTGAAGGCAGATCACAACCAACCGGGAGGCAGGGTTTTCCTGCTCAGGCAGGGCCGATGATGACCGTGCGGGTGCCGAGAGCCCGCTCGCGGACGGTGAAGATGCGGGTGCCCTTCTTGCGGCCGGTGCGGATCTCGCTGAGGTCCAGGCCCGCCGAGGACAGACGCGCGTGGGTCGCCTCGACGTCGGCGGACCGCCAGGCGACACCCCACAGCGAGGTCGCGGCAGGTGTCGGCGGTTCGGGCGAGGTCACCGCGGTGACGACCTCGATGATGAGGTCGCCGGCCCGGAAGAACAGTTGCCGTGCGTTGTCGCCGATCGGCTGGTCGAGGCGGAAGTCCAAGCCGAAGACGCCACCGAACAGCGCGACCGCCTGATCGCGGTTGTCGCAGGTGAAAACGAGGTGGTCCATCCCGGTCACATCGCCGGCATGCGCCGACTCCCCCACGGCCTCGCGGGCGGCGACACCGAGTGGCGTGGACTCCCCGATCACCCCGACAGTCGACTCGACGACCGGGAAGCCGCGTCGGGTCAGCAGCCGGTGCATCGCCGCGACGTCGTCGACCGCGAAGTACACGCGATGGCCGGCGTCCGCGTCACCCTCTTCGACGGGCGCCCGGCGCAACCGGAGCTCGGTGTTGCCGACCACCACCGACGAAGCGGCATCGGGCGCCCCGGATAAACCGAGAAGGGTCTCGTGCGTACGGGCGGCGAGTGCAGGGTCGGCGCAGGCGAGTTCGACGATCGCGGTCGGGAACGGAGTCGGCGGGATCACCGCTTCTTCTTACCCTTTCGCCGGCGCGGGGTGGGCGGGGCGGGTCGATACGTCAGCGGTGCCGAACTGGTGATGTGCCAGGCGCCGCACGTGCACTCGTAGTAGCGCAGAGACAGCGTTCCCAATGCTCGCCGCTTGATGCGATCGATGCCGTCGAGCGCGTCGGCCGGCGACGAGAAGGGAAGCTTGTCAGGTGTCGGACACTGTGCCGCCTCGATCCGGCGCTCCGGCCGTCGAGCGGGACGGGTGTGCATCAGCTCGTGGAAAGCCGTACGTGCCTCGATCTCGCGGTAGAACGATTCGAGATCGTCGTCGGAGAAGGGCACGGGTCGATTATCCCCTCACCGCGGATCGTCGGCAGAATCGCGCCCGGTGCGCGACTAGCGCGCCATCCACAGACGACGGCGGATGACCTCACGCATACGGCGGAGCTCGGCGGCGCTCAAGGCCTCCGGCGGATCGGCGTCGACGATCCGGTTGAGCTCAGCGAAGAAGTCCCGATCAGACAGCCCGAATTCCTCGATGATCTGCTTCGACGACCCACCTCCCAACGGGTACCAGTGCTTCTCGAACTGGATCATCTGCTGCTGCCTGTCGTTCATTCCACCTCCAACTATGTTCTGTTCCGCATCGCGCCGGCACACGGCGTCCGGCTGAGAAAAGTCTCGATTTGTGCGTGACGGATGTCACCGCCGTCGTCCTTTGTACACCTGTCGTCCGACAGTTGGGAGCAAGTGACCCAGGGTGATTCGAATGTGTCTCACAACGTTCACCGGAAGGTCATGAATTCCCGCCGGGAGCTCCCGGAAGGCCCTCAGGCGTTCACCGAGGACGGGGTGTCGGAACGTCGTGAATCGCGTCGGTTCGCCCGGATGCTGCTCGCGAGAGAGGCGCCTATGAACGCCACTCCGACGAGGCCGGTGACGACCTCGTCGATGTGATACTTCACGCCCAGAAGGAGGATGACGGCCAGTGCGCCGATCGCCCAGTGCGCCCCGTGTTCGAGGTACCGGTACTCCCCCAGCGTGCCCTGACGCACGAGATAGATCGTGATGGACCGGACGAACATCGCGCCGATGAAACCGAGGCCGAGAGCGATGATGATCGGATCCGAGGTGATCGCGAAGGCCCCGATCACGCCGTCGAAGGAGAACGACGCGTCGAGCACCTCGAGGTAGAGGAAGAGGAAGAACGCGGCTTTGCCGGTCGCCTTGGTCGCTCGGGTCGGACCGGGTTCGTCGTGTTCCGGGCCGTCGGACATGAACAGCGAGCTGAGTCCGTCAACGGTGATGTAGGTGACCATGCCGAGGATCCCGGCGATCAGGACGGTGGCCCGGATGTCGTCGGCGGCAAGGAACTCGGCACAGAGCACGAGCGCGACAGATGCGAGTACGACGGGTAGCTGGTCGAGCTTGCCGATCTTGGCCAGCGGACGTTCGAGCCACGTCAGCCAGGTGCGCTCGCGCTCGGTCAGCACGAAATTGAGGAACAGCAGCAAGAGGAACATCCCGCCGAATGCGGCGATCTGCGGATGCGCCTCGGTCAGGATCGTCTCGTAACTGGGTTGGCCGTCGGCGAAGTAGGCCTGCCCGTCGGGCGGAGGGTTGGTGGCGAGTCGCAGCGCCTCGGCCGGGTTCAAGCCGCCGGTGATCCAGACGATCATCAACGGGAAGAGCAGGCGCATGCCGAAGACGGCGATGAGCACACCCACGGTCAGGAACATGCGCTGCCAGAACGCGGACATCCGCTCCAGGATCGTCGCGTTGATGACGGCGTTGTCGAAGGACAACGACACCTCGAGCACGCCGAGAATCGCGCACAACGCGAGCCCGGTCCAACCGAGGTAGAGGTACGCGATGACCAGCGCGACCACCGAGATGCCGGCGGACAGACCGAAGATGCGGGCGATCACCGCAGCTTCTCGGCTTCCTTCGCGAGTTCGAGCAGAGTGTCGGTCAGCTCGGCCAGGACGTCATGATCGGCGCGCTCGGCGACCGCGGTGCCGAGGTCCTCGGCCGCGCATCGCAGAGCGAACATGCGATCGCCGAAATCGGCGGCCTCGGCGGCCGACAGGATCACGGCGTCGGCGGGAATGGATGTCCCCTCGAGTAGCGTTCTCTGCTCATAGGCGCGCTGCCTGCACGAACGCTTGCAGTACTTGCGGTGCCGGCCGAGTTCGGAGTCGACCATCATCGACCCGCACCACGCACAGTTGTACGGGCGACGCCGGTGATGAGAGACCTGTTCCACATCGGAGACCGTACCCCGGTGGGACGCTCCGAAACCGGCACGGCACGTCGGGCGGTCGCCTCGAGTCAACACGGGTCGTCGGCGGGTGGCGGACCACCACCGCGAATGCGCGTAGAATGTTTCTGTTGACGACTCAGTTGGCTGCGTTCGAAGGTGAACGCCGCGTGAACACAGCTGATAGATCCGGCAAACTGAGAAATCTGACGAAGCTTTGAGAGGAACCCTTCATGGCAGATCGAGTACTTCGGGGTAGCCGCCTCGGCGCGGTGAGCTACGAGACCGATCGCGACCACGACCTCGCGCCACGTCGCATCGTCCAGTACCGCACCGACAACGGTGAGATCTTCGACGTCCCCTTCGCCGACGACGCCGAGGTGCCGTCGAAGTGGCCGTGCAAGAACGGCATGGAAGGCACGATCCTCGAGGGCGCAGAGCCCGAGGAGAAGAAGACGAAGCCGCCGCGCACCCACTGGGACATGCTGCTCGAGCGTCGTAGCGAGGAAGAACTCGAGGTGCTCCTCAACGAGCGTCTCGAACTGCTGAAGCAGCGTCGCAAGGGCATCACGCACTGAGCCCCACCGTTTGACAGACAGATCGGCCCGGCAGGAACGCCTGCCGGGCCGATCTGTCTGTGTACTGCCGAGCTAGGAGTTCTTGACGATGCCCAGGCGCTCGAGGCGGCTCTGGATGCCCCAGCGGGCGACCATCGTGAAGGCCTCCGACATGACGCCACCGCTCATCTTCGACACGCCCAGCTCGCGTTCGGTGAACGTGATCGGCACCTCGCGGACGTCGAACCCGGCGCGCACGGTCCGCCAGGCCAGGTCGATCTGGAAGCAGTAACCGGCCGACTCGACCGTGTCGAGCTCGATCTTCTCCAGCACGCCGCGTCGGTAGGCGCGGAAGCCGGCGGTGATGTCGTGCACCTTGGCGCCGAGCGCGACGCGGGCGTAGGTGTTGGCACCGCGCGAGAGGAACTCACGGTGCTTGGGCCAGTTCACGAGTTTGCCGCCGGGCACGTACCGAGAACCGATGACGAGGTCGGCGCCGTCGTTGATGGCGTCGAAGAGGCGGTGAAGCTGCTCGGGGGCGTGGCTGCCGTCGGCATCCATCTCGACGATGACCGGGTAGTCGCGGTTCAGGCCCCACGCGAACCCGGCGAGGTAGGCCTTGCCGAGGCCGTCCTTTTCCTTGCGATGCATCACGTGGATGCGGCCCGACCCCTTACCGTCGGCGGCGAGTGCCTCGGCGTCCTTGCGGGCCAGCTCTTCGGCGACCTCACCGGTGCCGTCCGGGCTGGAATCGTCGACGACCAGCAGGTGCACGCCGGGCAGGGCGGCCTGGAGGCGTTCGACGATCACCGGCAGGTTGTCGCGCTCGTTGAACGTCGGCACGACGACCAGTGCGCCCGCTCCGTCGGCGCCGACCACCGGCTGCGGCGCGTCGCCTGACTGCCGCTGTCCTGCCGAGGCGTCAATCCCCGATGCCATCGAGCTCCTTAAATGTCACCGGACGCCCGTGCGGCGTCCCTGCGTGGCTTGAGTGTGAACCTAGTACGCGAGGCCAGCGCAAACAAAAGACCGCCCACCGCCACGACGATCGCGAGTGCCTCGGGCCACACCCCGAGGCGGGTCGCGAGGGTCTCGCCGTCGTGCAGCGGGAGGGTGCTGGTCAGCACATCCGAGGCGAAGATGCCGGACTGCTCGGTGATCGAACCGTCGGCGTCGATGATCGCGCTCACACCGCTGGTCGCGGCGACGACCACAGCACGTCCGTGTTCGACGGCACGCACCTGCGACATCGCCAGCTGCTGATAGGTCATCTCGGTGCGGCCGAAGGTCGCATTGTTGGTGGGCACGAAGAGCATCTGCGCCCCGTCACGGACCGACTGGCGGGCCGCACGGTCGAAGGCGACCTCCCAGCAGGTCGCGACGCCCACGGAGACCTCACCCGAGCGGCCGGGGACGTCCACGACGGTGGGACCGGTGCCCGGTTTGAAGTTGCCGGCCATGTCCGCATACGACGAGAAGAGACGGAAAAACGAGCGCCACGGCAGATATTCGCCGAACGGCTGCACGATGTGCTTGTCGTAGCGATCGACAGGCCCCTTCGCACCGTCCCAGACGAGCACCGAGTTCGTGGGGCGGCCGTCGGAGTTGCGGATCAGGGTGCCCACGAGGATCGGGGCGCCGACGGCCTCGGAGGCGTGGGTGATCTCGGCGGCGGCGTCGGCGTTGTCCAGCGGTGAGATGTCCGAGGCGTTCTCCGGCCACAGCACGAAGTCGGGCGGGGCGGCAAGGCCGGTGTCGATCGCCTGGGCGTAGCCGATGGTGGTGCGCACGTGGTTGTCGAGCACGGCACGGCGCTGCGCGTTGAAATCGAGGCCGAGGCGCGGCACGTTGCCCTGGACGGCGCCGATACGCACCGACTGCGATGAGATGGTGCGGTCGATGGTGGCCGGGGTCAGGGCGATCGCCGCCACGGGTGCGAGCAGCGCGATGGCCACCGCGAGGGTCGCGACCCGCACGAAGCCCGACGGCTGGTCGGCGGTGAGCGCCGCCGCCGAGCGGGCGGATCGGCGGTAGGCGGAGACGAGGATGGTCAGCAGCCAGGCGACCGAGGCGCCGAACAACGCCACTCCGGCGGACAACCCGGGTGCGCCCAGCACGGACGCCAGTGGCAGCAGCGGGCCGTCGACCTGACTGAAAGCTGTTCGCCCCCAAGGAAATCCGCCGAACGGGAACGACGATCGCAGGGCTTCGACGAGCACCCAGGACAGCATGAACCAGACCGGCGGTACCGGGAGCCGCATGGTCAGGGTCGCGATCGCCCCGAACAGGGCGAGGTACCCGGACAGCAGCACCGACAGCGCGAGCCACGGCAGTGGGCCGACGTAGACACCGATCCACGGCAGCAGCGGGACGAAGAAGGCGAGACCGAAGACGAAGCCGACCCACGCACCCGTGCGCACCCGTGGACGTCGCACGTACAGCGCGGTGAAGAGCACGCCGAGACCGAAGACCGCAAGGAACCACCAGTTGCGGGGAGGGAAAGCCGCCCACATCGCCAGACCGGCGACGATCGCGGCCACGGTGCGAAGACTCCAGTCCCAGGTCAGTGTGAAACGGCGGGAACGCGCCTCGGTCTCCTGAGGGGACGTCATCGTGTCGGTGGCGTTCACCCGGCGTCCCGGTCGAAGAGAACCTGTCCGCGGTGCACGGTCCGGACACACCGCGGCAGTTCGGCTCCCGGGGAGACGTCCGGCAGGGCGGGCACGCGCGAACGCGGGTCGGTGGACCAGCGCTGCACCTTCTCGTGGGAGCCGGCGACGACGAGGTCGTCGACCTCCCAGACGGCGTAGCTTGCGGGTGCACCGGGCGCCAGGGTGCCGGTGAGGCCGTCGTTGACACCCCCGGCGCGCCAACCACCGCGGGTCGCCGCGGCAAAGGCACCACGGGCCGAGATCGCGTTGGTGGGCTGGTGGTGGTGGACCGCGGCCCGGATCGTTGACCAGGGGTCGATCGGCGTGACCGGGGCATCGGACGAGAACGAGAGCGCCACACCGGTTTTGGCGAGCATGGCGAAATCGTTGAGGGTTGCCGCGCGGGCCGTGCCGAGCCGGGCGTCGTAGAGGTCGCCCTCGCCGCCCCATTCGGCGTCGAAATGTGGCTGCATGCTGGCGATCACGCCGCAGCGTGCCAGGACCTCCGCGTCGCGGGCGGTGACCATCTCGGCGTGCTCGAGCCGGTGGGCGCAGCGGGCGATCGCCGGGGTGCCCAGTTCGTCGGCGAGTTCGGTGAGAGCGGCGACGACGGCGCCGGTGGCCGCATCACCGATGACGTGGAAGCCGGACTGGATGCCGGCGAGCGTGCAGCCGCGGAGGTGATCGCGGATCGTCTCCATGTCGAGGTAGCTGATGCCGCGGGTGTCCGGGGCGTCGGTGTACGGCTCGTTGAGCCACGCGGTGTGCGACCCGATCGCGCCGTCGATGAAGAGGTCGCCGCCGAGTGCGTGGGCGCGGGTGATGGTCATCAGTTCGGCCGCGTGGTCGGCGTCGGTGACGGTCTGTCCCCAGTAGCGGCGGATCTCGACGGGGTGGTCGAGGTCGGCGATGGCCAGGAAGTCGTCCATCCCGCTGATGTCGGGGCCGCCGTTCTCGTGGACGGCGACGACACCGTGCGCGGCGGCCACGTCGAGTGCACGACGTTGCGCCCGCTCACGGTGTGCGGCGGTGACGAGGAGGCGAGCTGCACCACGGACGAGGTGATGCGCCTCGGCGACGAGAGGCTCCTCCGGGTGGTAACCAACGGCGTCCGCGAGTTCGGGGACGAGGCGGCGCAGAGCGGTGGACGCGACCGCGGAGTGTTCGTCGACGCGGGCGAGATAGACCGGACGTCCGCCGACCACTGCATCGAGCTCACTGGTCGTCGGGAAACGACCGTCCTCGGGTTCGGGGCCTTCCCACGTCGAGTCGTCCCAGCCGAGACCCCAGAGGAGATCACCCTCGTCGTGTCCGGCGACGGCGTCGTCGGCGACCGCCTTCTCGACGAGACGCAGGCAGTGAGTCCGGCTGGTCGCCTCGTTGAGGGTGAGGCCGTCGAGGGAGAGTCCCGTCGACGTGAGGTGCACGTGCGAGTCGACGAAACCCGGGCTGACGAACAGCCCGTTCAGATCGACGATCTCCGCATCCGGGTGGAGGGCCCGGCCGACGTCATCGGTGCCGACCCACACCACCACCCCATCGGTGATGGCCATCGCGGTCGCGTCAGGGGCGGCCGCCGAGTACACGGCACCGCCGAGGAGCAGTTGGGTTGCCACGATCGTTCAGTCTGCCTTGCCGTGAGTGAATGTGGCCGGGAGGGGTCGCGCGGGGCGTGCCCAGGTCAGCGCGTGGGCGGCAGCTGCGGGGTGGTCATCGGTGTGGTTCCTGGGCCGAAGCCGGTTCCGGAGGTGTCGGAGTCCACAACCGTGCCGTCGACGACGGTCCCACCACCGGGAACGCCGCCACCGCGGATCCGGCTGCCGTAGACGCCGGTGGCGTACAGGCCCGCGCGGTCCACCGCGGTCGCCATCCGCTTGGCGCCGACGGCCACCACGGCCGGGCGCAACGCTTTGCGGGTCGGCGGGAAGAGCAGCAGTATTCCGGCGAGAGTCGAGACGATGCCCGGGATGACCAGCAGGATGGTCGAGGTCGCGACGAGCGCGGTGTCGGCCAGCGGCGCCCGCGCGTCGACCTCGTTGTTCGCGGCGCGACGCAGCTCGCCGAAGACCTTGCGGCCCTGCCAGCGCAAGGTGAGGAACCCGAGGACGCCGGCCGCGATGCTGATCAGCACAGCCCAGCCGAACCCGAGCCACAACGCCATCGCCACGAAGGCGGCGATCTCCAGCAGCGCGTACACGGCGAAGTAGCGGAGTGCCATGGTCGTCTCACCTGTCTTTCGGTGCCTTGCCGGCACCCTCGATGTCAGGGTCTGGCGGGGTAACGAACGAGGGAGCGATTTTTCTCCCGGGGGTTCGACCTCGATACGCGGCGTCCTCGATCTCGATGCGCTCCTTCGTCGCTTACTCGACCCGGCGGCTCCGCTCGGTCGTCGCTACTCGGCCAGCAGGACCTTAGTCTTCCCCGCGGGCCTCGATGTCGCCCTCGGTCTGCAGGTACACGTTGCGCAGCTGATCGAGGAGTTCGGCGGGCGGTTCGTGCCACATGTCCCGTTCGACGGCCTCGAGCAGGCGTTCGGCGATGCCGTGCAGTGCCCAGGGGTTGGACTGCTGCATGAACTCCTGATTGGTCTCGTCGAGGACATAGGACTCGGTGAGCTTCTCGTACATCCAGTCGGCGACGACGTCGGTGGTGGCGTCGTAGCCGAAGAGGTAGTCGACGGTCGCGGCCATCTCGAAGGCACCCTTGTATCCGTGGCGCTGCATCGCCGAGATCCAGCGCGGGTTGACGACGCGAGCGCGGAACACGCGGGCGGTCTCCTCCGACAGCGTGCGGGTGCGGACGGAGTCGGGCCGGGTGCTGTCGCCGATGTAGGCCTCGGGCGCCGTTCCGGTCAGCGCGCGGACGGTCGCCACCATGCCGCCGTGGTACTGGAAGTAGTCGTCGGAGTCGGCGATGTCGTGTTCGCGGGTGTCGGTGTTCTTGGCGGCCACCGCGATCCGCTTGTAGGCGGCGCGCATGTCGTCGACCGCCGGGACACCGTCGAGTCCGCGGCCGTAGGCGTAGCCGCCCCACTCGGTGTAGACCCGTGCGAGGTCCTCGTCGCTGCGCCAGTCGCGGGAGTCGATGAGCTGCAGGATTCCGGCGCCGTAGGTTCCGGGTTTGGATCCGAAGACGCGGGTGACCGCGCGGCGGCGGTCGCCGTGCTCGGCCATCGCGGCGCGGACGTGGGCGGCGACGAAATTCTGCTCGTCCGGTTCGTCGGCCGCCGCGGCGAGCGCGACCGCGTCGTCGAGCATCGCGACCACGTGCGGGAAGGCGTCGCGGAAGAACCCGGAGATCCGGACGGTGACGTCGATGCGCGGGCGGCCGAGTTCGGCGAGGTCGATGAGTTCGAGATCGACGACGCGGCGCGACATCTCGTCCCACACCGGCATCACACCGAGCAGGGCGAGGACCTCGGCGACGTCGTCGCCGGATGTGCGCATGGCGCTGGTCCCCCACACCGACAGCCCGACCGACGCCGGGTGGTGGCCGTGGTCGGTGACATAGCGTTCCAGCAGCGAGTCGGCCATCGCGCGACCGGTTTCCCACGCCAGCCGTGAGGGCACGGCCTTCGGGTCGACGGAGTAGAAGTTGCGGCCGGTCGGCAGCACGTTGATCAGCCCGCGCAGCGGGGATCCGCTGGGGCCGGCGGGGATGAAGCCGCCGTCGAGGGCGTGCAACACGCGGGGCACCTCCCCCGTCGTCTGCCGCAGACGCGGGACGACTTCGGTCGCCGCGAAACGCAGGACATCGCCGACCGCATCGGGCAGTCCGGCGGTGACCTCGGCGACGGCGGTCGGAGACCAGTCGTCCTTCGCGCACGCCGCGACCAGTTCGCGGGCCTGCGCCTCGACGACATCGACGGTCCCGCGTTCGGCGGTGCCGTCTTCGACCAGGCCCAGCGCCTCGCGGAGCCCGGGGAGCGCCGAGGTTCCGCCCCACAGTTGTCGGGCGCGCAACATCGCGAGGACGAGGTCGACCTCGGCGTCGTCGCGCGGGGGCTCGCCGAGAACGTGGAGGCCGTCGCGGATCTGGACGTCCTTGATCTCGCACAGCCAACCGTCGACGTGGAGGAGCATGTCGTCGAAGACCTCTTCGTCGGGGCGTTCGGTGAGTCCGAGGTCGTGGTCCATCTTCGCCGCGGTGAGCAGCGTCCAGATCTGCTGGCGGATCGCCGGGAGTTTCGCGGGGTCGAGGGCGGTGATGTTGGCGTGTTCGTCGAGCAGCTGCTCGAGGCGGGCGATGTCGCCGTAGGATTCGGCGCGCGCCATCGGTGGGATCAGGTGGTCGACGAGGACGGCATGTGCCCGGCGCTTGGCCTGGGTCCCCTCCCCCGGGTCGTTGACGAGGAAGGGATAGATGAGCGGGAGATCGCCGAGGGCCGCGTCGGTTCCGCAGTTGGCGGACATGCCGAGGTTCTTGCCCGGCAACCATTCGAGGTTGCCGTGTTTACCGACGTGCACGATCGCGTCGGCACCGAAACCGGCCTGGCCCGAGGCCTGCCGAGCGGCGATCCACCGGTAGGACGCCAGGTAGTGGTGCGACGGCGGGAGGTCGGGGTCGTGGTAGATCGCAACCGGGTTCTCGCCGAACCCGCGCGGCGGCTGCACCATGATCGCGATGTTGCCGAAAGTCAATGCGGCGATGACGATGTCGCCGTCGGGATTGGTCGACCGGTCGACGAACAGCTCACCGGGTGCCTCGCCCCAGTGTTCGACGACGGCACTGCGCAGTTCCTCCGGCAGGGTCTCGAACCAGGCGCGGTACTCCGCGGCGGGCAGGCGGATGGGGTTGGCGGCGAGAGTTTCCTCGGTCAGCCAATCCGGATCCTGGCCGCCGGTGGCGATGATCTCGTGGATCAGCGCATCCGAATCGTCCTCGGCCAGGCCGGGTATCGCACCGGGGCCGGACTCCGGTCCGATATCGTAACCGGCCGCCCGTAGGGCCGAGAGCAGGCGCAGCAGGCTGCGCGGGGTGTCGAGACCGACGGCGTTGCCGATACGGGCGTGCTTGGTCGGGTAGGCCGACAGCATGACGGCGATGCGCTTGTCGGCGACCGGGATCCGGCGTAGCCGTGCATGGGACACCGCGATGCCCGCCACACGGGCGCAGCGCTCGGGGTCCGGCTGGTACCAGGGCAGACCGTCGTCGTCGAACTCCTTGAAGGAGAACGGGACCGTGATGATGCGGCCGTCGAACTCCGGCACCGCCACCTGTGTCGCGACGTCGAGCGGTGACAGGCCGTCGTCGCTCGCCTCCCAGTCCGCGCGGGAACCGGTGAGGCACAGGCCCTGCAGGATCGGGATGTCGAGTGCGGCAAGCCGTTCGATGTTCCACGCCTCGTCGTCGCCACCGGCCGATGCGGTCGCCGGGGTCGCTCCCCCGGCTGCCAGGACGGTGACCACGAGAGCGTCGACCGTGCCGAGGAGCTCGATCAGGTCGTCGGGAGCAGTGCGCAGGGACGCGCAGAAGATCGGCAGTGCGCGCGCGCCACGCTCTTCGATGGCGCTGCAGAGCGCGTCGATGTAGCGGGTGTTTCCGGCGAGATGCTGAGCGCGGTAGTAGAGGACCGCGATGGTCGGCCCTTCGGAGATATCACGCTCCGCGCGTTCCAGGATTCCCCAGGCCGGGGTCTGCTGCGGGGGCTCGAAGCCGTGGCCGGTGAACAGCACGGTGTCGGACAGGAAGTGGTGCAGGTTGACGATGTTCGCGACGCCACCGGCGGCGAGGTAGTCGTGCGCCTGGGCGGCGACACCGGCCGGCACCGTCGAATGGGCCATCAGGTCAGGGTCCGGCTGCTGCTCGCCGGAACACACCACCAGCGGTTTGCCCGTCGCCTCGACCGCGGCGAGTCCCTCTTCCCAGGCGCGCGTTCCGCCGAGGATGCGGACGACGATCAGGTCGGCGTCGGCGGCGAGGGCCGGGATCTCGTCGACGAGGAGCCGTGCAGGATTCGCGCCGCGAAACCCCACCTCGGGGTTCGCCTCGCCGGCGGCCGCCGCGGTCAGCAGGTCGGTATCCGAGGTCGAGAGCAGCAGAATCATCGTGTCTCCTCGCCGGGTTGTCGCGCCCGGAGTGTCGGGTGTGTGCGAGGGACTGGTCTGGCTGGGGCACCCGGTTTTCGTCGGGACCCGTCACAGTGGCGCGACCGCGCCGGATTCTCACCGGCTTCAGCCCGCTCGCGGTTGGGTCTCAGCGTACGGCGACCGGTCGGCGAAGTCCTCACCTGGGCCGGTCGTAGGCTGGGGGAATGACTGAGGCGGCCGAACCCGCTCCCGGCACGACGATCCGGGAGACCGCGATCCGGGAGTCTGGGGATCGTTGTCCCGGCGTGTTCAGCACGCACGAGGCGCAGGACGGCGCGCTGGCCCGAATCCGGCTCCCCGGAGGACGCATTCGCGCCGACCAGCTCACCACCCTCGCCCAGGCGGCAGCCGCTCACGCCGATGGCTTCCTCGAACTGACCGCACGCGGGAACCTGCAGCTCCGAGGCATCACCGACGTCGAGGCCGTGGCCGACGCCGTGGTGAACGCCGGCCTTGCACCCAGCTCATCGCACGACAGGGTGCGCAACATCGAGGTCAGCCCGCTGACCGGCCGCATCGGCGGCATCGCCGACGCCGGTCCGCTGGCAACGGCGCTCGACGACGCACTGCGGGCCGATCCGTCGGCCTCCTCGATCTCGGGACGGTTCTTGTTCGGGATCGACGACGGCCGGGGCGACATCCGCCGCCGCGGCGCCGATGCGTGTGCAGTGGTGCGATCGGCCGAACCCGTGGTCGCCGACATCTTGATCGGTGGAGTCCCGGTCGGGTCGGCCGAAGGGCCGGACGGGATCGTCGAGGCACTCATCGCGGTGGCCGCCGGTCTGAACAAGGTGGCACCCGGCGCCTGGCGGGTGCGAGATCTCGGCACCGAGGACCGAAGCAGCCTGGAGCGCCGCGTCGCCGAAATCCTCACCCCCCTGGTCGAATCCGGCGAAGAAGACATACCGGACCCGACAGGGCCGATCGTGGGCTGGTTCGATCAGGACGACGGATCGGTGCTGCTCGGCTCGGTCGTCGAACTCGGCCGGCTGCCCGCGCGCCTGGCCGAGTTCATCGGCGCGGTCGAGTCGCCGGTGGTCTTCACCCCGGACCGGGAGATCCTGATCTGCGACCTCGGTGAAGGTGTGGCCGAGACCGTGGTGCGGGTTCTCGCGCCGATGGGTCTGATCTTCGACGCGAACTCGCCGTGGGCGCGAGTCAGCTGCTGTGTGGGCGCCCCCCGCTGCGGATCCGCCAACGCCCCGGTGCGCGACGACCTTCTCGCACACGTGGAGGCGGGCCTCCCGGTCGGCGACCGCGAACATTGGGTCGGTTGTGAACGTCGCTGCGGCTCCCCCGCGGGCGCTCACCTGTCGGTGCAGGCCACGCCCGAGGGCGGGTACGACCGGCATCGCCGCTAGGCTCGTGCGCACCATGACCGAGTACCTGCGCGACGGCGCCGCGATCTACCGCCAGTCCTTTGCGACGATCCGGGCCGAGTCGGACCTGTCCGCCTTCGACTCCGATGTGTCGACCGTGGTCGTCCGGATGATCCACGCCTGCGGCCAGACCGATCTGACGCGCGACGTCGTCGCGACGCCCGGCGTCGTGCGCGCGGCCCGCGGGGCACTCGAGGCCGGCGCCCCGATCCTCTGCGACGCGTCGATGGTGGCCTCCGGAATCACCCGCAAACGTCTGCCGGCCGACAACGAAGTGCTGTGCCACCTCTCCGAACCGGGCCTCGCCGCCCTCGCCGAGGAGATGGGTACCACAAGAACCGCTGCCGCCCTGCAGTTCTGGTTGCCACGCCTCGAGGGTGCGGTCGTCGCGATCGGCAATGCCCCGACCGCGTTGTTCGCCCTGCTCGACATGATCGACGAGGGCGCGCCCCGCCCGGCCGCGATCATCGGCGCACCTGTCGGTTTCGTCGGCGCGGCGGAATCCTGTGAGGCCCTCGCTGCCCGCACCGATCTCGAGTTCATCACCGTCACCGGTCGTCGTGGCGGGTCGGCGATCACCGCCGCTGCCGTCAACGCGCTCGCCACCCCTCAGGAGTGAATGTGCCTGCAGTCAACGACGACGTCTTCCCGGGCAAGCTCTGGGGCATCGGCCTCGGCCCCGGCGACAGCGAACTCATGACGGTCAAGGCCGCGCGGGTGATCAGCACCGCCGACGTGGTCGCGTATCACTGTGCGCGCCATGGCAACAGCATCGCGCGGTCGGTCGCCGAACCGTACCTGCGGGACGACCAGACCGAAGAGCGGCTCATGTACCCGGTCACCACCGAGACCACCGACCATCCCGGGGGCTACCAGGGCGCGCTCGACGACTTCTACACCGAAAGCGCGGAGCGACTCGCCGTCCACCTGCGTGCGGGCCGGGACGTCGTCCTTCTCGCCGAAGGGGATCCGCTCTTCTACAGCTCCTACATGCACATGCACAAGCGGCTGTCCCCGCACTTCGACGCCGAGATCGTGCCGGGTGTGACGTCGGTGAGCGCGGCGTCGGCGGCCACCGGCATTCCGCTGGTCGAGGGCGAGGAGACCCTCACGGTGGTGCCGGGTACGGCGTCGACGGAGGAGCTGCTGTTCCGTTTCCGCTCTGCCGACGCCATCGTCATCATGAAGCTGGGTCGCACCTTCGAACGGGTGCGGGAGGCGTTGCGCGAGGCGGGTCGTCTCGACGAGGCCTTCTATGTCGAACGGGCCTCGACCACCGTCGAACGTGTGCTACCGGCCGCGGACGTGAATCCTGCTGAGGTGCCGTACTTCTCGATCCTCGTGGTTCCCGGCCGCCGGAACAACCCGCGCTTCGAGCCGGAACCGGTACCGGGCGAGCTGGTGGTCGTCGGCTTGGGACCGGGCCACGACAGCTGGACGACGCCGGAGGTGCGCGCCGAAATCGCCACCGCCACCGACCTGGTCGGTTACACGACCTACCTCAAGCGCGTGACCCCGCGGCCCGGCCAGCGCGTGCACGCCAGCGACAACCGGGTCGAGTCCGAACGCGCCGAATTCGCGCTCGACCTCGCCCGACGTGGTGCCCGGGTGGCCGTGGTGTCATCGGGCGACCCCGGTGTCTTCGCCATGGCGGCCGCGGTCGCCGAGGTGGCCGCCGAGCCGCAGTGGCATGACGTCCCGGTCCGGGTGGTTCCGGGTGTCACCGCCGCAACCGCGGTGGCGGCGGCCGTCGGTGCGCCTCTCGGTCACGACTTCGCGGTGATCTCCCTGTCCGACCGCCTCAAGCCGTGGTCGGTGATCGAACGCCGCATCCGTGCCGCTCTGGCCGCCGACCTGGTCATCGCCGTCTACAACCCGGGTTCGGCGAGCCGCTCATGGCAGGTCGGGGCCCTCAAACACACGCTGTTGCAGACGGTGTCGCCGGATCGCGTCGTCGTTCTCGGTCGCGACGTGGGTGGCCCGGAACAGACGCTGACCACCACAACCGTCGCCGACCTCGACCCGGAAGTCGTCGACATGCGGACGCTGCTCATCATCGGGTCATCGGCGACC
This sequence comes from Gordonia namibiensis NBRC 108229, assembly GCF_000298235.1. Taxonomy (GTDB): domain Bacteria; phylum Actinomycetota; class Actinomycetes; order Mycobacteriales; family Mycobacteriaceae; genus Gordonia; species Gordonia namibiensis. The sequence goes on along the minus strand of NZ_BAHE01000001.1, from coordinate 36,376 downwards.
CGCGTCGTCTCGCGCGCCGCCGGCTCCCTGGTGTTCACGCCCCGCCGGCACACCCCGGCCGATGAGCCGGAACAGGTCTCAGCCGAGCAGCCGCTCGAGCCAAGCCTGGGCGGCAGCGACGTCTGACACCGCCGGGACGTCGGGTTCGATCGGACGGTCGACGACGATCACGTCGATACCCAGGGCCGCGGCGGCGTCGAGTTTCGCCTTCGTCAGCGCTCCCCCGCTGTTCTTGGTGACGAGCAGATCGATCCGGTTCTCGCGCAGAAGTGCGAGCTCCGAGTCGTAATCGTACGGTCCGCGGGATCGCAGGATCTCGTGGTGCGCAGGAAGTTCCGCAGTCGGCGGGTCGACGACACGGATGAGGAACCAGACGTCGTCGATATCGGCGAACTCGCCGACATCCTGGCGGCCCGTGGTGAGCAGTACCCGCTTGCCGCGGCGTCGTACCTCGTCGGCGGCAGCCGCGAGATCCGGAACGCGGATCCAGCGGTCGGCCTGGGTCGGGGTCCACGGTTCGCGACGCAGCCGGAGCAGCGGCACCCCCGCTTCCGACGCAGCCTGCGCGGCGTTCCGGGTGATGGTCGCCGCGAACGGATGCGTGGCATCGACGACGGCCTGAATCCGGTTGCTGATCAGCCACTCCCGCAGACCGTCGACTCCGCCGAAGCCGCCGATCCGGACCGGGCCGACCGGCAGGCGCGGATTGTCCACGCGCCCGGCGAGAGAGCTGATGACCGACCGTTCGGCGTCGATCAGCGACTTCGCCAGCGCACGTGCCTCGCCGGTGCCGCCGAGGATGAGGATCTGTTCACCGGTCATGGGTGCGGTGTCTCGCGGAGTTTCGTCATGCGGGCATGGGAGTACAGGTAGCTGTCGGTCACCTCGGGGTACGCCGAGGCGTCGAGGACACGTCCGACGAAGATGATCGCGGTCTTGCGGATGTCGGCGGCGTGCAAGGCCTCCGGTAGCCGGTTCAGCGGACAGCGCACCACCTGCTGGTTCGGCCGGCTCGCGAAAGCGACGGTCGCGGTGGGACATTCCGAACCGTAATGCGGTGCGAGCGCTTTGACGATCTGCTCGGCACGGTGGGCGGCGAGATGGAGGGCGAGTGTCACACCGGTCGCGGCGAGGCTCGCCAGGTCCTCGCCGTCGGGCATGTCGGTCGACAGCGTCGACACCCGGGTGATGAGTAGACTCTGACCCACGCCGGGGACGGTGAGTTCGGTGTCGAGTACCGCGGCCGCGGCGGCGAAGGCGGGCACCCCGGGCACGATCTCGAACGGGATGCCGCGCGCACGGAGTTCGCGTTGCTGTTCGGCGAGCGCGGAGTAGATCGACAGGTCGCCGGAGTGCAGGCGCGCTACGTCGTCCCCGCGTTCGTGAGCGGAGACGATGTGATCGACGATGTCGGACAACGGCATCCGCGCGGTGTCGACGAGGACGGCGTCGTCGGGGCACAGCTCGAGCATCTCGTCGGGTACCAGCGAGCCGGCGTACAGGCAGCTGCGGCACTCCCCCAGCAGCCGCGCGCCGCGGAGGGTGATCAGGTCGGGAGCGCCGGGGCCGGCGCCGATGAAGTAGACGGTCATGCCTTCGATCCCGCCTCGATTGCTGGGTCGTCTCTGGTTGCGGCCCACTGGACGATCGGCAGCGCCGGCCGCCAGGTGGTCATCGTCCCGAGTGGCGCGACGGTCTCCACGGACAGGCGCCGCAGGGTGCCGCCGCGTTCGGCGTGCCAACGGACCAGGATCTCCTGGTTCTCCACGGTGACGGCGTTGACGACGATCCGTCCGGAAGGTCGGAGTGCGTTCCAGGCGGCGGTGAGGACCTTCTCGTCGAGGCCACCGCCGATGAACACCGCGTCGGGAGGCGGTGCGTCGGAGAGGGCTTCGGGCGCGGCACCGCGTAGCGACAGGCGATGGCCGACGCCGTGCCGACGAGCGTTGGTGGTGAGCCGTTCTGCCCGGTCCGCGTTCTGTTCGAAGGCGACCGCTCGTCCCCGGTTGTCGGCGCGCAACCATTCGATGGCCACACTTCCGGAACCGGAGCCGATGTCCCAGAGAAGTTGCGGTCCGGCCGGTTCGAGCGCGGCGACCGTGATCGCGCGGATCGTGGACTTGGTGATCTGGCCGTCGTGGTCGTAGGTGTCGTCGTCACGGCCGGGCATCCGGCTACGACGAGGTCCGGCGCAATCGACGGCCACGATGTTGAGCGGGTCCACGGGTGAATTCGCCCAGGATTCCGCGGTCGAGGAACGGATGCGCTCGTCTGGTCCACCGAGTTGTTCGAGCACGGTCATCGTCGAGCTCCCGAATCCGTTCTGCGCGAGCAGTTCCGAGATAGCTGCCGGGGTCGTGTCGTCGCGGCTGAGGACGAGCAGACGTCCGCCGTCGGTGGCCTCGGTGAGAACGACCTCGGGGTCGGCGGTCACGGCACTGACGATCCGGGTCGTGGCAAGGTCCCAGCCGAGACGCGCGCAGGCCAGGCTCGCGCTGGACACCGCCGGATAGATCCGTACCCGGTCGGCGCCCACCCGCCCGGCGATGCTGGCGCCGACGCCGTGGAACATGGGATCACCGCTGGCCAGGATGTGGATCTGACCGGAAGCGATCTCGAGGACTTCGGCGAGATGTGCCGACATCGGGGAGCGCCACGCCTCCCGTGTACCGGTCAGTTCGTGCTCGACCTCGTCGAGCAAGGCGAGTTGCCGTGTTGCGCCGTAGATCACGCGGGCATCGCGAAGTTCGTCGCGTGCCGCGTCGCCGAGTCCGCGCCAGCCGTCGGCGCCGATCCCGACGACCACGAACCGCGGCGGTACGCCCGAACCCGACGGCGTGGAGCTCATCGGGGCATTCTCCGCCACACCGCACGAGGGAGAAGACGCATGCCGAAGAAGACCGGCCGCAGCACCGCCGGGATCCAGACCTCGCCGCGACCCTTGCGGTACGCACGGGCAACGGCGTCGGCGACCTGGTCGGGGGTCTTCGAGAAGGGTGCGGGTTTCACGCCGGACTCCATCAGCTCCTTGGTCATAGCGCCGATCACGAAGCCGGGTCGGGCGAGGAGCAGCCGGACGCCGGTGCCGTGCAGCGAGTCCGCCATGCCGCTGGCGAAACCGTCGAGGCCGGCCTTGGTGGAGCCGTAGACGAAGTTGGCCCGGCGCACGCGGATACCGGCGACCGACGAGAAAACGATCATCGTGCCGGACCCCTGCGCGCGCAGGGCGGCGGCCAGCGGAATCAGAACACTGACGTGTGCGTAGTAGTCCGTGTGCGCGATCTGCAGGGCATGCGCGACATCGGCTTCCGCGCGCGCCTGGTCCCCGAGAATCCCGAAGGCGACGATCGCGATGCCGATCGGGCCGAACTCCTCGACCAGGGACGCGATCAACCCGGGGTGGCTGTCGATGTCGTTCGCGTCGAAGGCGACGGTGTGCACGGCGGTGGCGCCGGCGTCGAGCAGGATGGCCTTCTGGTCGGCGAGGTCGTCGGGCCGACGAGCCGCGAGGACCACCGTCCGTCCTTCGGCCAGGCGCTGTGCGGTGGCCACCCCGATCTCGCTGCGGCCGCCGAACAGGACGAGCGAACCCGGAGATGTCTCAGACGCCATGCACAGCAGTATCGCACCAGCCCCGGGGCCCTCCTGCCACCCCGTCGCGCTAGCGTGGCTGTCATGCCACGCACCGCTGCCGACATCGGCCCCGCCGCCGTCGAGTTCCTGACCGAACGCCACCTCGGCACACTCACGACGCTGCGCGCCGACGGGACACCGCATTCGGTGGCGGTCGGATTCACCTGGGACCCCCACGCCGGGCTCGCGCGGGTGATCACCTTCGACGGCAGCCAGAAGGTGCGCAACGTCGAGCGTGGTGGCTATGCGGCGGTGACGAACGTCGAGGGTCCGCGGTGGCTGACCCTGGAGGGTCCGGCGCGCATCAGCCGCGAACCCGAACGCGTCCACGAGGCCGAACAGCGCTACGCGCAGCGATACCGGCAGCCCAAGCCCAACCCCCGACGCGTGGTGATCGAGATCAGCGTGTCCCGGGTGCTCGGGTCGGCGTCGCTGTTCGGTTAGACCGCTGTCCGGGTGACCTCGATACGCGGCGTCCTCGCTCCGCTCGGTCGTCGCTACTCGGCCAGCGGAGGTAAAGCGTCGCCATTCGGGTGACCTCGATACGGCCAGCGGAGGTCAGGCGTCGCTGTTCGGATAGACCGCTGTCCGGGTGACCTCGATACGCGGCGTCCTCGCTCCGCTCGGTCGTCGCTACTCGGCCAGCGGAGGTAAAGCGTCGCCATTCGGGTGACCTCGATACTCGGCCAGCGGAGGTCAGGCGTCGCTGTTCGGATAGACCGCTGTCCGGGTGACTACAGTTGCACCAACTCGTGCGGGCGGTTGTTGAACGATTCGCAACCGTCCTCGGTGACCACCACGATGTCCTCGATGCGGGCGCCCCAGCGGCCGGAGAAGTACACCCCGGGCTCCACGCTGAAGGCCATGCCGGGGCGCAGGGTGATGTCGTTGCCGTTCACGATGTAGGGCTCCTCGTGCACGGAGAGGCCGATGCCGTGCCCGGTGCGGTGGATGAACTGATCGGCGAGACCGCGCTCGCGCAGCAGGTCGCGAGCCGCTGCATCGATCGACGCGGCGGTGACCCCGGGCCGCACGGCGTCGACCGCGGCACGCTGGGCCTCGTGCAGGGCGGCGTAGGCGTCGGCGACGTCGGCGGCCGGCGGTTCGAAGCAGTAGGTGCGGGTCGAGTCGGAGTTGTAGCCGGGTTCGACCGGTCCGCCGATGTCGATGACCACGATGTCGGACCGTTCGATGACCCGGTCGGAGAACTCGTGATGCGGGTCGGCGCCGTTGGGTCCGGAGCCGACGATGATGAACGCCGCCTCGGTGTGGCCCTCCTCGAGGATCGCCGCGGCGATGTCGTCGGAGACCTCGCGCTCGGTGCGTCCGGGCTTGAGCCACTCACCCATCCGGGCGTGGACGCGGTCGATGGCCGCGCCGGCTCGACGCAGGGCCTCGATCTCCGCGTCGTCCTTGATCATTCGGAGTTCGCGGAGTACGGCGGTGGCGAGTTGCGGGGTGGCGCCGGTGTGCCGGGCCAGCGGGATCACGTGCAGGGCCGGCATCGAATCCGACACCGCGATGGCCGGATTCGAGGGCAGACCGGCGAGTGCGAGACCGTGCGCGTCGTCGCCGTCGACCCAGTCGGCCACCTCGATGCCGAGATCGCCGACGGCTGAGGCCGACAACGACGGCACCTCGAGGCGCGCGATGACCAGCTTCGGGTCCCCCGCGGCGGGGATCACGAGTGCGGTGAGGCGTTCGAAGGTGTCGGCGCGTGAGCCCACGAGGTAGCGGAGGTCCGGGCCGGGCGCCACCACCAGCGCGTCGAGGCCGGCGTCGCGGGTGAGTTCCGCGGCGCGGCGCATGCGTTCGCGGTACACCTCGGGATCGAACAGCGGTGCCGCCGAGCCGGCGGTCGTCGATGTCGCAGCCATGGTCGAAGACTACCGCCGGGTGTGCGGGTCGTGGTGACGCGGCGACACCGTCAATGCGAGAGTGTGTGGGTGACGGATTCGTTGATGCTGCTCGACGGTGCGAGCCTGTGGTTCCGGTCGTTCTATGCCCTGCCCGAGAAGATGACCAGCCCCGACGGGCGACCGGTCAACGCGGTTCGGGGATTCATCGACACGATCGCGAATCTCGTGACGCGCGAACACCCGACGCGCCTCGTCGTCTGCCTCGACCTCGACTGGCGTCCCGAGTTCCGCACCGCTCTCATCCCGACCTACAAGGCGCACCGCGTCGCGGTCGAGGACGGTGCGACCGATGCCACGGGCACGGAGACCATCGATGTCGAAGAGGTTCCGGACACGCTGACGCCGCAGGTCGACATGATCATGAATGTCCTTGCCGCCGCGGGGATCGCGACCTCGGGTGCGGTCGGCTGCGAGGCCGACGACGTCATCGGGACGCTCGCCTGGGAGGAGGCGAAGGACCCCGTCATCGTCGTCAGCGGTGACCGCGACCTGCTGCAGGTGGTGTCCGACGATCCGGTTCCGGTGCGGGTGCTCTACGTCGGGCGCGGATTGGCGAAGGCCGAGATGATGGGGCCGGTCGAGGTCGGCGAGAAGTACGGCGTGCCCGCCGATCGCGCGGGGATCGGCTACGCGGAGATGTCGATGCTGCGCGGCGACCCGTCGGACGGTCTTCCCGGCGTGCAGGGCATCGGTGAGAAGACCGCGGCGAAACTGATCAGCGAGTACGGCAGCCTGGACGCGCTCGAAGAGGCCGCCCGGGACTCGTCGTCGAAGGTCCCGACGCGGGCTCGCAAGGCGCTACTCGCTGCCGCTGACTATCTGGAGGCCGCACGCACCGTCGTCTCGGTGCGCACCGACGCGGAGACCATCGACAGCGGGCCGGATCTGCTCCCGTCCGAACCGGCCGACCCCGAGGCGCTGGCCGCGCTCGTCGAGGAGCTGGGCATCGGGGCGTCGGTGAGCCGGTTGTCGAAGGCGCTGGGCTGGCCCAAGGCCTGATCAGCTGGGACGCGAGACCTCGTAGCGACCCTCGTCGTCGATGAAGGTGACGGTGACCTGCTGGTCCTGTCCGCCGACGGTCACCGAGCAGGTGAACGATGAGCCTTCCTTGACGCGCTGACCGGACGGGCATTTCACGTTGCTGACGTCGCTGGCCTGGTAGTCCTCGGTGAGGATCTTCTGGACGCCGTCCTGGGCCGCCTGCTGGTCGAGGTTCTTCGGTGCCCAGCCGGGTGCTACGAAGGCGGTGATGAGGACGATCGCGGCGATCACGATCAGCGCACCGCCCCCGGCGAACAGCAGGGTTCGGAGCGTCTTGTTCGATTTGGGCGTCGCCATGCCGCTGAACTGGTCGGGTCCGCCGAACTGGTTCTGGCCGGAGACGCCCGGTGCCTGCTGTGGCTGCTGCGGCTGGCCGTAGGGCTGCTGACCGTACTGACCCGGCGTCCCGTACTGGGCGGCACCGTACTGACCGGCCCCGTACTGTCCGCCACCGTACTGTCCGGGGTCGGGCCGACCGTACGGCTGCGAGGGTCCGCCGTAGTTGGGCGCGCCCTGGTCCGGGGCACCGTAGGCCGGCTGGCCGCCGGGCTGTCCGTACTGGCCGGGCTGCACCCCCGGGTACCCGACCTGGGTCGGCTGATTCTGGGGCGGCTGACCCCCTGATGCCTGCGCTCCGGGCGCGTATCCGGGAGCCTGATACGGGTTCTGCTGGTAAGGATTCGCCGGGTACGGGGCCTGCTGGTTCGGATCCTGTTGGGGCTGTCCGTAGGCGGGGTTGGGCGCCATCGTCGTGGGGTCGGCCTGCGAACCGCCCTGCTGGGATCCGCCCGTGTTCACGATCTCGGTCTTGTCGCCGGCGCCGGGCTGGCCCTGCTGGGGCTGGGACGGATTCGGGTTGTTCGGGTCGGTCATGAGTCCCCTCCCACTCGGCTCCCACCTCGTCGAGGTGTCGGCGAACTGTGACGTCGCGCGGCAGTGCCGGGACATCCCTCCCCGACACCGAATGCGGGATGAACGTTACCTCAGGCACACACGACTATCAGGCAACCAAGCGCACGGTGGCCGAAGCGTCGTCTGGTGAACCGACGGGCTCAACCGAGCTCGGCGGCGACCACTCCCCGACGGATCGCCTTGACCGCGGATCGCGCGGTGCCGCCCAGGCGGGTGTCGGTGCCGACGCACAGGCGGACCTGTTCCAGGAGGTCGATGACCTGGCGGTTCCAGCGGACGAAGTCGCCCGGCGAGAGCAGCTGGCCGCGTTCACCCGCGAGGAGCAACGCCTCGCTGAGCGATCGGCCTGACGCCCATGTCGCCACCGCGAGCGAGAAACCGGTGTCCGGCTCGCGGGTGGGACTGACCCGGTGGCGCGACTCGACCGCGGTGACCTTCGACCAGATGTCGACGGTCGCGGCCATCGCCGTGCGCAGCGAGGTGCTCCCGGGGAGCGCGTCGACCCCGCCGTAGCTGTCACGGCGGCTCTCATAGACGAGTGCAGCGACGACGGCGGCCAGGTCGGCCGGCGACAGGTCGTCCCACACGCCCGCGCGGATGCATTCGGTCACCACGAGATCGCTCTCGCTGTAGATGCGAGAGAGCAGCTTCCCCGATTCGGTCACCCGCATGGTGTGGCCGGTCGATTCGGAGGCCTCGCGGACGCGTTCGACGTAGCCGAGCTCGCTGAGGACACCGACGATGTGGTCGAAGGTGACACCGAGCGTCGAGGTCCGCTCACCGATGCTGCGTTCGGCGGTGACAATGTCGCGCAGGAGTCGGTTGCGCTTCTCGGCGAGCCGGAACAGTTCGTCGCCGTTCGGGATCTGGTGTGCGGGATGGGCACGCAGGGTGCGTCGCATCGCGGCCAGTTCGGAATCGTCGGCGGCGTCGGCGCGCTTCTTGGATCGGCCGCGGGGCATCTCGATCCCGGTGGAGCGCAACGCCGATGCGAGATCACGACGGCCGCGGCCGGTCCGGCGGTCGGCGTTCTTCGGCAACCGCATGTTGCCGAGAACTTCGGGCGGATTGACGAAGTCGCGCAGCCCGATTCGTCCGCACCAGGCGTCCTCGGTGACCACCAGCGGTTTGGGATCTGCTGCCTGGGTGGCCGGCTCGACGATGACCGCGAGACCGCGGTGGCGTCCGACCGGCACCCCGATGACGTGGCCGCGTTTGAGCGCGGCGAGGTCGGCGACGATCGCGTCCTCGGTGTTGATCCGCTTGCGATACTTGAGGTCTCGTTCACGGCGCCGGATGTCCTCACGGAGCGTGACGTAACCGAGGAACCCTGCGTACGCCTCCGCGTCGCCCACTGCTGGTTCTCCGGTGGCGTCGACTCCCCCGGGCTCCAGACCCCGCGCTTCGGCGGCGCGGGCCAGCTCGCCGTCGAGTTTGCGCAGCGCCCGCTGCGATTCGTGGAGCTTGCGGGCCAGCCCGACGACCGATCGGTCGGCCTGGAACTGTGCGAACGACCGGTGCAGGAGTTCGCGGGCCCCGTCGAGACCGAGCCGGCCGAGCAGATTGACCGCCATGTTGTACTCCGGCGAGAACGAACTGCGCAGCGGGAACGTGCGGGCACCCGCGAGTCCGGCGACCTCCTCGGGGACGACCTCGGGGGTCCACACCACGACCGCATGGCCCTCGACGTCGATCCCGCGGCGGCCGGCGCGGCCGGTCAGCTGGGTGAACTCGCCGGGGGTGAGGTCGACATGCGACTCGCCGTTGTACTTCACGAGACGCTCGAGGACCACCGACCGGGCGGGCATGTTGATCCCGAGAGCCAGGGTCTCCGTGGCGAACACCATGCGGACGAGACCGCGGACGAAAAGTTCCTCGACGGCGTGGCGGAAGGTCGGGAGCATCCCGGCGTGATGCGACGCCAGGCCGCGGCGGAGACCTTCGCGCCATTCCTGCACACCGAGCACATCGGCGTCGGTGGGTGAAAGCTCGGTGAGGCGCCGGTCGACGACGGCGTCGACCTCGGCGGCTTCCTCGGGCGTCAACAGCGCGATACCCGACCGCAGACACTGCGCCAGGGCGGCGTCGCATCCGGCCCGGGAGAAGATGAACCCGATCGCGGGCAGCAACCCCTCACGGTCGAGGCGGCCGACGAGATTGGGACGCGAGAGCAACGGCCCCCGGCCGTCGCGGCGTCGTGGTTGACCCCCGCCACCTCGGCGGCCTCGGCCCCGGGACGACTCGCGCTCGTCTTCGGCGAGCAGGATGCGGTGACGGATGTGCCGCTTGAGCTCGGGATTGACCCGCGGACGTGACCCCTTGCGGTCGGCGGGATCGCGATCGGCCGGATCGAAGAGGTCGAACATGCGCTGGCCGACCAGCATGTGCTGCGACAGCGGGACCGGCCGGTGCTCGTCGACGATGACGGAGGTGTCGCCGCGGACGGTCTGGATCCAGTCGCCGAACTCCTCGGCGTTGCTGACGGTCGCGGACAGGCTCACCACACGCACGGACGGTTCGAGGTGCAGGATCACCTCCTCCCAGACCGCACCGCGGAAGCGGTCGGCGAGGAAGTGCACCTCGTCCATCACCACATGCGACAGTCCGTCGAGGGCGCGGGACTCGGCGTAGATCATGTTGCGCACGACCTCGGTCGTCATCACGACGATCGGCGCGTCCGGGTTGATGGAGCTGTCGCCGGTGAGCAGGCCGACGGACTCGTGACCGTGGACGGCCGCGAGGTCGGCGTACTTCTGGTTGCTCAGGGCCTTGATCGGGGTCGTGTAGAAGCACTTGGTACCGCCCGCGAGCGCGAGGTGCACCGCGAACTCGCCGACGATCGTCTTGCCCGCACCGGTCGGTGCGCAGACCAGGACGCCGTGACCGGCTTCGAGTGCCTCGCAGGCACGACGCTGGAACGGATCGAGTCCGAAGTCCAGCCGCGAGGTGAATGCGTCGAGTTGACTCACAGGACGTCGTCGAATGTCTCGCGTGCCCGCGTCGAGGTCCGGGTGGCGTTCGGGCTGCCCGCAGCAGAGGTCGCGACCGGCGACGGCGGCGAGACGGGACGGGTCGGCGGCAACGGGCTGGCCTCGTCGTCGGAGAGTCCGGCCCAGCTCGGCGCCCGCTTGCCCCGACGCTTGTCGACGATGCGGGCGAACTGGATGGAGAACTCCAGCAGGACGGTCAGTGCGATCGCCAGAGCCAGCATGGTGAACGGATCCTGGCCCGGGGTGACGATGGCGGCGAAGACGAAGACCGCGAAGATCAGGCCGCGCCGCCACTTCTTGAGGCGGTCGTAGGTCAGCACGCCGACGAGGTTGAGCGCGATGATCAACAGGGGCAGCTCGAAGCTGACACCGAAGATGACCAGCACGTTGATCATGAAGCCGAAGTACTGGTCGCCGGCGAGCGCGGTCACCTGGACCTCGTTGCCGACGGTCAACAGGAAGTCGAAGGCCTTCGCGACGACCAGGTACGCCAGAACGGCACCGGCGACGAAGAGCGTGGTCGCGACCGTGACGAAGGCGATGCCGTAGCGGCGCTCGTTCTGGTGCAGGCCGGGGGTGATGAACTGCCAGGTCTGATAGATCCACACCGGGCACGCCAGTACGACACCGGCGGTGAGCGCGACCTTGAGTCGCAGCATGAACTGGTCGAACGGACCGGTCGCGAGCAGACGGCAGGAGTCGTCGGCGGTCAGCGTGGCACGGCTCGAGGCCGGCAGGTCGCAGTACGGCCCGCGCAGCATGTCACCGAGCGACGGGATTCCCAGGAAGCCGTGGCTGTACCAGATGAACCCGAGAACCGTCGTGGCCACGATCGCCAGCAGCGAGATGACCATTCTGGTGCGCAACTCATAGAGGTGCTCGACCAACGACATCGTGCCGTCGGGATTGAGTTTGCGCTTGCGGTATCGGGGGTCGAAGGGGATGCGCACTCGGATTCTCCGACGCGCCCCTAAGCCGATTTCTTGGCGTCGGCGTTCGACGACGTGCCCGGCTGGGTGTTGTCAGCCGACGGGAGTTCCCGCTGCGGGGCGTCGGGCGATGCCGGTGCGGTGTCGGCCGGCTTGTCGTCCTTCTGCATCTCCTTGACCTCGCTCTTGAAGATGCGCAGCGACTGTCCGAGACCTCGGGCGGCGTCCGGCAGCTTCTTCGAGCCGAACAGGATCAGCAGCACGACGGCGACAATCGCCCAGTGCCACCACGAAGTGAAGCCCATGAGATCACCCTTCAGATCGGATCCAGACCGTGTCCAATGCTACCCGAGTCGTCCGAGGGCGGTGGACCGCCCGGTCAGCGGTAGCGTTCGCGCGCGCTCGCCGCCGACTCGACCACCGCAGTCGCGACCTTCTGGTCGTCGACGACGCGGACCGAGCCGCCGAAGCCCAGCAGGAACCGGGTCAGCCATTCGGGTGAGCCGTAGACCATGCGGGCGCGCACCGGTTCGTCCGGCTCGCGGTCGTCGATCGACGTGGTCGGTTCCACCGGGTAGTAGTCGAGGATCCACAGGTGATCCGGGTCGATCTCGAGTTCGACCGCGGGCAGATCCGGGTTCTCGGGGACCAGCACCGATTGCGACGACGACTCGGCCTCGGCCGGCGGGTTGCTCGGTTCGTCGAGTGCGACGGCGGTGTCGATGCGATCGAAGCGGAACAGACGTACGCCCTCGGCCATGCGACACCACGCCTCGAGGTAGGTGTGCTGGTCCATCACCTGCAGGCGGATGGGGTCGACGACGCGTTCGGTGACGCTGTCCCGGCTCGCCGAGTAGTAGCTCAGTTGGAGCGCACGTCCTCGGCGGACGGCTTCGCGAACGGTGGTGAAGGTCGGGTTCTCCCCCGGCGTCGTGTCGGTCTCGGCGCCGGAGGACAGGCCCGGCACGGCGGTCGCCCCGACCGCCTCCTCGATCTTGGCGATCGCCCGCCGCGCGGCGGTCACGTCGACCACACCGGGCGTCTCCACCAGAGCGCGCAGTGCCACGAGCAGGGTGCTGGCCTCGACGGTCGTGAGCCGCAACGGGCGGTCCATGCCCGCGGTGAAGCCGACGCTGACGAAACCCTCGCTGAACTCGAGTTCGATCAGATCGTCGGGGTAATAACCCGGGAGCCCGCAGACGAACAGCAGCTCGAGATCCTTGGTGAGCTGCGACTGGGTCACGCCGAGCTCGCGCGCGGCCTGCTCGATCGAGATGCCGCGGCGGGCCTGGAAGTACGGGACCATCGCCAGCAGTCGATTGAGACGCGACGGTTGTGCACCGGCCATCAGGCACTCACCCCTGCCAGCCGGTCGAGGCCGGCGATCACGAGCTCGCGCAGCTCCGGCGGATCGAGGACGACGGCGTCCCGACCCACGCCCAACACCATGCGCGCCACCGCGGACAGCGAGTGGATGTCGAGGGTCAACACGTCGCCCGCCTCACCGTCGAGGTCACCCGGTTCGGAGGCGGTCGCGGCCCGGCGGAGTCCGGCGGCCCGGCCCGCGGCCACCCAGATGCGCGCGGTGCGACCGTCGGTGCCCGCCGCGGAATCGACCGCCGCGGACACGATCTGCTGGAGGTCGGTGCCGGCGGGCACGTCGACGGCGTCGGCGGGTCCGACCGGTGTCACCAACGAGATGCGCGACAGACGGAAGGTACGCGTGGCGGCTCGGTCCAGGTCGTGTCCGACGACGTACCAGCGGCCACGATGGGACACCACTCCCCAAGGCTCGACCCGGCGGACGGCCGGGGTCGCGGTCGCCGACGACCGATGGGTGAACTCGACTGCGCGCTTGACCTGGATCGCGCCGAGGAGTCCGGCGATGACCTGCTCGGACCCCATCGACCGCGTCGAACCGCCCGCGGTGATGCCGAGGTCGTCCTCGGAGCGGACGTCGAGGCCCGCGGCGCGGAGTTTGAGGATCGCGGTCTGCGACAGCGTGGAGACCTCCGGGGTGTCCCAGAGCGCGGCAGCCATGGCGATCGCGGCGGCCTCGTCGGAGTCCAGGGAGATGTCCGGCAGCTCGTAGGTGTCGCGGTCGATGCGGTATCCCTCGGCGCCCGCCGCCATCGGCGATCGCCCGGTGACCAGCGGGATGCCGAGGTCGCGCAGTTCGTTCTTGTCGCGCTCGAACATCCGGTTGAACGCCTCGTCGGACTTGTCGCCGTCCTGATAACCGGCGACGTTGCGTCGGATGTAATCGGCGGTGACGTACTGCTTCGTCCACAGCAGACAGATCACCAGATTGAGCAGTCGCTCGACTTTGGGAGTGGCCACTGCGTCAGGTTAGATCCTCGCCGATCGGGCGGTGCGGAGGCTCGCTCACATGGATGCGATCAGCCGGTCGACCCGCTCGTCGACGCTGCGGAACGGGTCCTTGCACAGCACGGTGCGCTGGGCCTGGTCGTTCAGCTTGAGGTGGACCCAGTCGACGGTGAAGTCGCGTCCGGCCTTCTGTGCCGCCGAGATGAAGTCACCCCGGAGCTTGGCGCGGGTGGTTTGCGGCGGCTCGTTGACGGCGGTCTTGATGGCCTCGTCGGTGGTCGCGCGGGCCACGAGACCCTTGCGCATCAGGACGTCGAACACACCGCGTCCGCGCTTGATGTCGTGGAAGGCGAGGTCGAGCTGCGCGATCTTCGGATCCGACAGCTCCATCGAGTATTTGTCCTGGTAGCGCTGGAACAGCTTGCGCTTGATGACCCAGTCGATCTCGGTGTCGACCTTCGCGAAGTCGTCCGCCTCGACCGCATCGAGCATGCGGCCCCACAGATCGACGACCATGTCCATCTCGGGATCGGGACGCCGGTTGGTGAGGTGCTCGACCGCACGTGCGTGGTACTCGCGCTGGATGTCGAGAGCACTGGCCTGCCGGCCGCCGGCGAGACGCACGGGGCGCCGACCGGTGGGATCGTGGCTGACCTCACGGATGGCGCGGATCGGGTTGTCCAGGGCGAAGTCCCGGAACGCCACACCGGCCTCGATCATCTCGAGCACCAGCGCCGCCGAACCGACCTTCAGCAGGGTGGTCATCTCGGACATGTTCGAGTCGCCGACGATGACGTGCAGACGCCGGTACTTCTCGGCGTCGGCGTGCGGCTCGTCGCGGGTGTTGATGATCGGACGCGAACGGGTCGTGGCCGAGGAGACGCCCTCCCAGATGTGCTCGGCACGCTGCGACAGGCAGAAGGTGGCCGCCTTCGGGGTCTGCAGCACCTTGCCCGCGCCGCAGATCAGCTGCCGGGTCACCAGGAACGGCAGGAGGACATCGGAGATCCGGGAGAACTCCCCCGCGCGGACGACGAGGTAGTTCTCGTGGCAGCCGTAGGAGTTGCCCGCGGAGTCGGTGTTGTTCTTGAACAGGTAGATATCGCCGCCGATACCCTCGTCGGCGAGACGCTGCTCCGCGTCTACGAGCAGGTCCTCGAGGACGAGTTCACCGGCGCGGTCGTGGTTGATCAGCTGGATGAGGCTGTCGCACTCGGCCGTCGCGTACTCGGGATGCGACCCGACGTCGAGGTAGAGGCGTGCGCCGTTCTGCAGGAAGACGTTCGAAGAGCGGCCCCACGACACGACGCGGCGGAACAGATACCGCGCCACCTCGTCAGGGCTGAGGCGCCGATGGCCGTGGAAGGTGCACGTGACACCGAATTCGGTCTCGATGCCCATGATTCGTCGCTGCACTTGACCAACCCTACTCGCGGAACCCGCGGTCGACCGGGAAGAAGAGCCCGGTCGACCGCGCGTCGTCGCGTTCTAATTCGATCCGTCGGAAGTGTCCCCGCCGGAGGTGGTGTCGTCCGCCCCGGTCTCCGTCGTCGCGGCGTCGGCGGCTGGGGTCTCGGCGGTCGGCAGGAGCTCCTCGACCGCGGCAGAGGTCAGGCGCTTGAACGCCCGTCGCGGCCGGTTGCGGTCGAGAATCGCGACCTCGAGGTCGCCGGCGGACAGCTCCCGCGGCGACGCCGGGGCGCCGTTGCCGGAGTCGGCCGGGGTGGCGAGCGCCTTGACCGCGACCCCGATCGCCTCGGCGAGCGCCATGTCGGGCGCGTAGCTCTCCTTGAGAGCCGCCGCGATGGGTTCGGTCGCGCCGCCCATCACCAGGAACCGGGTCTCGTCGGTGATCGAGCCGTCGTAGGAGATCCGGTACAGCTGAGACGGTTTCGGCTTGCCCGCACGGGCGACCTCGGCCACGCACAGCTCCACCTCGAACGGCTTGGCCTGCTCGGTGAAGACGCTGCCCAGGGCGTTGGCGTAGGTGTTGGCGAGCGACAGACCGGACACGTCGGCGCGGTCGTAGCTGTAACCACGCATGTCGGCGAGCTGGATGCCGGCCTTGCGCAGACTCTCGAACTCGTTGTACTTGCCCACCGCGGCGAAACCGATGCGGTCGTAGATCTCGCTGGTCTTGCGGAGGGTGTTCGACGGGTTCTCCGCGACGAACAGCACGCCGTCGGCGTAGGTCAGGATGACCACCGAACGACCACGTGCGATGCCTTTGCGTGCGAGCTCCGAGCGATCTCGCATGATCTGCTCGGCACTGGCGTAATACGGGAAGGTCATCGGGCACCTCCCTCGTGCTCGGCGGTACGGCGTTCGACGACGGCCCGCGCCGCATCTTCGATCTCCGTCGCGTCCACCTCCCGAGCACCTTGTGCGTCGACGACCGCGGCCATCGGGAAGATCTTGCGGACCAGGTCGGGTCCGCCGGTGGCGGAGTCGTCGTCGGCGGCGTCGTACAGGGACTCCACCGCGATGGCGAGCGCCTCACCGGCGGTCAGATCGGAGCGGTAGAGCTTTTTCAGCGACGACTTCGCGAACACCGAACCGGAACCGATGGCCGTGTACCCGCCGAACTCCTCGTGACGGTCACCCGCGACGTCGAAGCTGAAGATCCGGCCGCGCTCGGTCGGGTCGTCGTGATCGATGTCGTAGCCGACGAGCAACGGGATCGCGGCGAGACCCTGGAGGGCCGCGCCGAGGTTGCCCCGGACCATGCTCGCGAGTCGGCTGACCTTGCCGTCGAGAGTGAGTGGGATGCCTTCGATCTTCTCGTAGTGCTCGAGTTCGACGGCGAAGAGCCGCACCATCTCGATCGCGATACCCGCGGTGCCGGCAATGCCGGCCGCCGAGTACTCGTCGGTGATGTAGACCTTCTTGACGTCCCGCGTCGCGATCAGGTTGCCCATGGTGGCGCGACGATCCCCGGCAAGGATCACGCCACCCGGGTACGACACGGCGACGATCGTCGTGCCGTGCGGGATGTCTCCGGCGCCGTCGGCGCCACCCGCGAAGGACCCCACGCGATCAACCTGAGCCTGCGGAAGCTGCTCGGGCGCGTGCATCCGCAGGAATTCGGTGAACGACGAGATGTCCGCGCCGAAAGAGGATCTGGGGCCGAGAGCGGAACCCGTACGAGATTGTGAAAAGGGCAGTGATCCGAACCTGTCGCTCACTGGCCGCCCTTCTGCACGTAAGCACGCACGAAGTCCTCGGCGTTCTCCTCGAGCACGTCATCGATCTCGTCGAGCAGGTCGTCGGTGTCCTCGGCCAGCTTCTCGCGACGTTCCTGTCCGGCACCGGAATCGGGGCCAACGCCCTCATCGTCGCCGCCGCCACCACGCTTGGTCTGTTCCTGCGCCATCTGCTGCCTCCTTGAAACCGATCGCCCCTTGGCGGGCTACCCGCGACCGACCACCATCGGGTCTCGCGACCCCTGGGATCTCACCGGCTTCCGCCGGGCGCTGATCCCTGGTGAATCGGCCTCGGAATCGTGTGTTCCCACACTACCTGTGGCGGCGACAACTGGGGCGGAACGAAGCACATGCCCCGCGCGTGTCAGGTCGTCAGCTGGTCGACCAGTTCGGCGGCGGAGTTGACCGAATCGAGGAGCTTGCCCACGTGGGCCTGCGTCCCGCGCAGCGGCTCGAGCGTCGGGATACGGACGAGGGAGTCCCCGCCGAGGTCGAAGATGACCGAATCCCAGCTGGCTGCGGCGACATCGGCACCGAAACGGCGCAGGCATTCGCCGCGGAAGTAGGCGCGGGTGTTGCGCGGCGGCTCGTGGATCGCGGCGAGCACGTCGTTCTCGTCGACCAGACGCTTCATCGAGCCGCGCGCGACGAGGCGGTTGTAGAGCCCCTTGTCGAGCCGGACGTCGGAGTACTGCAGGTCGATGAGCTGCAGGCGCGGCGCCGACCAGGCCAGGCCCTCGCGCTGGCGGAAGCCCTCGAGGATGCGCAGCTTGGCCGGCCAGTCGAGGATGTCCGAGCATTCCATGGGGTCGCGCTCGAGCCGGTCGAGAACGTCCGCCCAGGTCTCGAGGACGTGTTTGGCCCGCGCGTCGTCGGAGTGCTCCTGCTCGTGGAACTTCATGCAGCGTTCGAGGTACTCGCGCTGCAGGGCCAGCCCGGTGAGCTCGCGGCCGTCGGTGAGTGCGACGGTCGCGGTCAGGGTCGGGTCGTGGCTGATGGTGTGCACCGCCTGGACCGGGCGGGCGAGTTCGATGTCGGAGAAGTCGACGCCCGCCTCGATGAGGTCGAGGACCAGTGCGGTGGTCCCGACCTTGAGATACGTCGCGGTCTCGGCGAGGTTGGCGTCGCCGATGATGACGTGCAGGCGGCGGTAGCGCTCCGGGTCGGCGTGCGGCTCGTCGCGGGTGTTGATGATGCCGCGCTTGAGGGTGGTCTCGAGGCCGACCTCGACCTCGATGTAGTCCGAGCGCTGCGAGAGCTGGAAACCGGCCTCGTCGCCCGACTGGCCGATGCCCACGCGACCCGAGCCGGTGATGACCTGACGCGAGGCGAAGAACGTGGTCAGACCGGCGATGACCGCGGTGAACGGGGTCTCGCGGGCCATCAGGTAGTTCTCGTGGGTGCCGTAGGACGCACCCTTGCCGTCGATGTTGTTCTTGTAGAGCTGCAGCTTGGGCGCACCCGGAACGCTCGCCACGTGGCGTGCGGCGGCCTCCATGACACGTTCGCCCGCCTTGTCCCAGATGACCGCGTCCATGGGGTCGGTGACCTCGGGTGCGGAGTACTCGGGATGGGCGTGGTCGACGTAGAGGCGGGCGCCGTTGGTGAGGATCATGTTCGCCGCGCCGATCTCATCGGCGTCGATGATCGGGGCCGGTCCGGAACCGCGTCCGAGGTCGAACCCGCGAGCGTCGCGGAGCGGGGACTCCACCTCGTAATCCCAGCGCGTGCGCTTGGCGCGGGGTACGCCGGCTGCCGCCGCGTAGGCGAGAACGGCCTGGGTGGAGGTCATGATCGGATTCGCGGTCGGGTCGCCGGGAGCGGAGATTCCGTACTCGACCTCGGTACCGATGATTCGCTGCATGCTTCGAGGGTAGAGGGTGATGCGGAGTGGCTCGCATCGTCCCGTTCGCAGGGCGGGCCCGGCACCAGTACCGTCGTCGCCGTGAAAGCTTTCCGCCGGTTCACCGTTCGGGTGCCGCTGCCTGCCGAACTAGCCGCCCTCGGTCCCCTGTCGCACAACCTGCGCTGGGTGTGGAACCCGCCGACCCAGGAGTTGTTCGCGACGATCGACGCCGAGCGGTGGGAGGCGACGGGTGATCCGCTGCGGGTGCTCGCCGACGTAGATCCGGCCCGGCTGTCCGAGCTGGCGGGCGACGAGGAGTTCCGGGCGCGGGTGTCGGCAGCGGAGGCGAGTCTCGAGGAGTATCTCGACGCGCCGCAATGGTTCGGCGGATACGCGGAGAACCATCCCGTGCCGCCCGGGATCGCGTACTTCTCCATGGAGTTCGGCGTCTCCGAGGTGCTGCCGATCTACTCCGGCGGACTCGGCATCCTCGCCGGTGACCATCTGAAGGCCGCATCGGATCTCGGGCTCCCCCTCATCGGCGTCGGCCTGTTCTACCGGTCCGGCTACTTCCGCCAGGGCCTCGACCACGACGGCTGGCAGGTGGAGCGCTACCCGGTCAACGACCCGCGCGATCTGCCGCTCACCCTTCTCACCGACGGCGATGCACCCGTCGTCGTCGAGATCTCGATGCCCGGCGGTCGCACCCTGTCCGCGCAGGTGTGGGTCGCGAGCGTCGGCCGAATCCCGTTGCTGCTCCTCGACTCCGACATCGCGGCCAACACCGACGACCAGCTGCGCGGCGTCACCGACCGCCTCTACGGCGGCGATCAGGAGCACCGCATCCTGCAGGAGATCCTTCTCGGCGTCGGCGGTGTTCGTGCGCTTCGGGCCTACGTGCGGGTCACCGGCCGCGACGAGCCGACGGTGTTCCACATGAACGAGGGTCACGCCGGATTCCTGGGCACCGAACGCATCCGGGAGTACGTGGCCGCCGGACTCGACTTCGACACCGCCGAGGCAGTGGTGCGGGCGTCGAACATCTTCACCACGCACACCCCGGTGCCCGCCGGGATCGACCGCTTCCCCACCGAACTGGTGAACCGGTACCTCGACGCCGACGACTCCGGGACCTCGCGTCTGCTGCCCGGCCTGCCCGCGTCGACCGTCGCCGAACTCGGCGACGAGGCCGACCCGGGTGTGTTCAACATGGCGCACATGGGTTTTCGTCTCGGCCAGCGCAGCAACGGCGTCTCCCAGCTGCACGGTGAGGTGAGCCGGGAGATGTTCGCCGACCTGTGGCCCGGCTTCGACGCCGCGGATGTGCCGATCGGTGCGATCACCAACGGCGTGCACGGTCCCACCTGGGTGTCGAAGGTGTGGCGCGACTTCGCCGCGAGCGACGAGGATTCCGCCCCTGAGGTCTACGCCGGGCTGCCTGCCGAGACCATCTGGTCGACCCACGAGTCGCTGCGGGCCGAGCTCGTCGCCGAGGTCCGGCGTCGGGCTCATGCGAGCGGACGCGAACGCGGCTTCACCGACGCCGAACTCGGCTGGACCGCCGACCTCTTCGACCCCGGGGTGCTGACGATCGGCTTCGCACGTCGCGCAGCCACGTACAAGCGGCTCACGCTCATGCTGCGCGACCCGGACCGCATGCGCCGCATACTCACCGACCCCGACCGCCCGGTGCAGCTCGTCATCGCGGGCAAGGCGCACCCGGCCGACAACGGCGGCAAGGCACTGATCCAGCAGGTGGTGCGCTTCGCCGAGGACCCGCAACTGCGCGACCGCATCGTGTTCCTGCCCGACTACGACATCTCGATGGCCCGCCACATCTACGCCGGCTGCGACGTATGGCTGAACAACCCGGTGCGGCCGATGGAGGCGTGCGGGACGTCGGGGATGAAGTCGGCGCTCAACGGCGGCCTCAACCTGTCCATCCTGGACGGCTGGTGGGACGAGATGGCCGGCGACGACAACGGCTGGGCGATCCCGTCGGCCGAGGGCATCGAGGACGAGAACCGACGCGACGACCTCGAAGCCGAGGCGCTCTACGCACTCCTCGAGGACACCGTGATCCCGCTGTTCTACGAGCGCGACGAGAACGGCCTGCCGACACGGTGGGTGGAGATGATGCGCCACACGCTCACCCGACTCGGCCCCCGGGTGCTCGCGTCACGCATGGTCCGGGACTACACCACCGAGCTGTACTGCCCGGCCGCGGAGGCCTACGTCGCCGCGTGTGCCGACGATTACGCCGGCGCGCGCGATCTCGCGGTGTACCGGCGCGAGATCGAGACCGGCTGGGGTTCGATCGTCGTCGCGGGGGTGGACGAGGAAAGCGAGGACGACGGCCTTCGGGTCTCGGCGCACGTGGCGGTCGGCGAGCTAGACCCCGACAGTCTCCGCGTCCAACTCGTGCTGGGCCGCGTGACCGACGACGGCGACCTCGTCGACCCGGCGATCATCGACATGAGTCCGGCGGTTGATCGAGACGCGTCGGGCCGGGTCGTCTTCTCGGTGCTGGCCACCCCGCCGGCGTCGGGTCATCTCGGTTACACGGTGCGGGTGCTCCCCCGCCACGAACAGCTCTCGCATGACGCCGAACTCGGGCTCGTGCGGTATCCGGTCTCGGCTGGTTAGCGCGCTCGCACCCGAGTGGCGAACCTCAACCCGACTGACAGACTTCGATCGAAGTCTGCCCGTCGAGTTGGCGTCTGCAGGTCACCAGGCCTTCGTGGCTCGTCGCTTGCGCTCCTCGCACCTCAGGCAGCGAGAGGGCGGCGGCACACCCAGACAGCGGAGGGTCGGGCACCTGAGACAGCGAGAGGGTCGCGCCTCAGCGCTTCTTCAACCGCAACCGTGAGTAGGTGAACGCGAGCAAGAGGATGCTGATGAAGGCGAGCACGGCGTAGGCGATGGCGCTGTGGGCGATCGATGTCTCCCACAACGTGATCCGCTGGGGTGCGGCGACGTTGATGTTGTAGAGGTCGACGCTGCCGGCGGCGGTGACGTAGCCCCAGAACGACGGGAAGATCCACGACAGCTGCTGCAGGCCGGCACCGTCGAGCTTGAACAGGCCGCCGCAGAAGACGAGCTGCACCATCACCACGATGACCAGCGGCGGCATCACCTGTTCGTTGGACTTCACCGCCGACGAGATCGCGAGTCCGACAAGGGTGCTCACGCAGGCGAGCACGGCGACGGCGAACAGCAGGGCCAGTGGCGGCGGCAGGATCGGGCCGCCGAAGTCGGGCAGGCCCCGACCGGCGAAGGTGATGCCGACCATGATGATCGTCTGCAGGATCGCGGCGATGAAGAAGACCACGATCTTCGCGAACAGGTAAGCGCCGGGACGCAATCCGACGGCTCTCTCCCGTTCGAAGATGTCGCGTTCTCCGACGAGGTCGCGGACCGTCAGGGCCGCACCCATGAACGCCGCACCGACGACGAGAACCACCAGGATCTGGATCGCCTCCGCGCCGTCCTTGGGTGGCGGCGCATTCGGGATCACCTCGAGCCGGGCGAAACCGCTCGACCCCGGGATGACCAGCGTCAGCAGCCCGAGGACCACCGGCAGCAGCACCAGGAACACCAGGTAGCCGATGTCGGCGAAGATGAGCCGTACCTGGCGTCGGGCGATGGTCGACGCCTGTCTGGTGAAGCTGGTGTGCGGCACCGGGATCGGCGGGCCTGGAGGACGTTGCGGCGGAGGCGGATTGGGTGCGCGTCGATGCCGTTCGAGGTAGCGCGTGTGCGCGGCGTCGGGCTGGTCGGCGACGTAGGCGAAGATCTCCGCCCAGTCCGAGGTCCCCATCTCGTGCTCGACCTGCGCGGGCGCACCGCAGAACGACGTCTTGCCGCCCGGGGCGAGCAGCAGCACCTGGTCGCACATCGACAGGTACGTCAGTGAATGGGTGACCACGAGGACGACGCGGCCGGCGTCGGCGAGGCGTCGCAGGGTCGCCATGACCTGGCGGTCGAGTGCAGGGTCGAGACCCGAGGTCGGCTCGTCGAGGATCAGCAGCGACGGACCGGTGAGCAGCTCCATCGCCACCGACGCGCGTTTCTGCTGTCCGCCGGAGAGCTTCTCGACACGGGTGTCGACGTGTTCGGTCAGTTGTAGCTCGCTGAGGACGCCGTCGATGACCCGATCGCGGTCCTCCTTCGACAGGTCGGGTGGGAGTCGCAACTCGGCCGCGTAGCGCAGCGCCTGCCTCAGCGTGAGTTTGTGGTGGAGCACGTCCTTCTGCGGGACCATGCCGATACGGGTGCGGAGTGCGTCGTACTCCGCGTGGACATTGCGACTCTCGAAGGTGACCAGACCACTCGTCGGCGAGTTCAGGCCCGCGGCGATCTTCGACACGGTCGATTTGCCTGCACCGGACGGGCCGATCACTGCAGTGAGCGTGCCGGGACTCGCGCTGAAGTCGACGTCGGCGAGGAGTCGCTTCCCGCCGTCGACGACGAGGCTGACCCCGTGCACGTGGAGGCCGTCGGCGACCGCCGCACTCTCCTGGCCGCGCATGAGGGTGCCGCCGGACACCACGAAGTCGCTGTTGCCGATCGTGACCACGTCGCCGTCGGACAGTGGTGCGTTGTCCACGCGCCGGCCGTTGACGAAGGTGCCGTTGACGCTCCCGAGGTCGTCGATGACCAGCACGCCGCCGCGGCTCGACACCTGCGCATGGTGGCGGGAGGCCAGGACGTCGCTGACGACGATGTCGTTGTCCGGGGTGCGGCCGATGCGCTGCACGCCGCGCAGCGAGATCGACTCGCGCTCGGGCGGACTCGGCGCCCCGGGGAGCCGATAGACGGCGGAGACGTTCTGTTTGAGCGCCTGCAGATGCGGGGCGTTGCGCAGCTCGGCGGGCATGGGTTCCGGCGCACCGGGTCGAGAGGGGCCACCCGGGGTTCGCGACGGGATACGGCCCGACGGCGGCATGTTGGGTCCGGGATGACCGGGGCCGGCGAACCCCGCCGACCGTGGTCCCGGCGGGAACGGACCCGGCCGGGCCGGCGGGGACGGTATCCGGCCGCTGAGCGGCGGCGGGTACGCGGTCGGATCGATCACCAGGTCGACGATCGGACCGGTGCTCACGTCGCCGAGCCGGACCTGCGTCGGGCCGGCGATCATCAACTCGGCCATGCGCCGGCCGCCGGCGAAAAAGCCGTTGGTGCTACCGATGTCGACGAGGTACCACGCGGTGCCGCGCCACTCGATGGCAAGATGCCGACGCGACACCATCGGATGATTGATCACGATGTCGTTGTCGGGTTCCCGGCCCAGGGTGATGCGCGGGGATTCGCCCAGCGGATGAGGCGCCCCACCGTCGACGATCACCCGACCGCGAGCCATCGATGTACTGTTCATCGCCGCCAACTTTAGTGCTTGACGACTGTTTTCATGCCGTTCTGTACAGCAGACGACCGACCCCCTGGGGAGTCGGTCGTCTGCCGGGTGAGGCGCGTGTTACAGGTACTGACCGGTGTTCGTCTCGGTGTCGATGGCGCGGCTCGCCCCGGAGGACTTGCCGGTGACCAGCGTGCGGATGTAGACGATCCGCTCGCCCTTCTTGCCCGAGATGCGAGCCCAGTCGTCCGGGTTGGTGGTGTTGGGCAGATCTTCGTTCTCCGCGAACTCGTCGAGGATCGAATCGAAGAGGTGCTGCACACGCAGACCCGGGGCACCGGTGTCGAGCTGCGACTTGATCGCGTACTTCTTCGCACGGTCGACGACGTTCTGGATCATCGCGCCCGAGTTGAAGTCCTTGAAGTACATGATCTCCTTGTCGCCGTTGGCGTAGGTGACCTCGAGGAACCGGTTGTCCTCGCTCTCGGCGTACATCCGCTCGACGACCTTCTCGATCATCGCCTTGATGCAAGCCGAGCGATCGCCGCCGAACTCGCCGATGTCGTCGGCGTGGATCGGCAGTTCCTCGGTGAGGTACTTCGAGAAGATGTCGATCGCCGACTCGGCGTCGGGGCGCTCGATCTTGATCTTCACGTCGAGGCGGCCGGGACGCAGGATCGCGGGGTCGATCATGTCCTCGCGGTTGGACGCACCGATCACGATGACGTTCTCGAGGCCTTCGACACCGTCGATCTCGCTGAGCAGCTGCGGGACGACCGTGGTCTCGACGTCGGAGGAGACACCGGATCCGCGGGTGCGGAAGATCGAGTCCATCTCGTCGAAGAACACGATGACCGGGGTGCCCTCGGACGCCTTCTCGCGGGCGCGCTGGAAGATCAGCCGGATGTGACGCTCGGTCTCACCGACGAACTTGTTCAACAGCTCGGGGCCCTTGATGTTCAGGAAGTAGGACTTGGCCTCCTTCGCATCGTCGCCACGGGCCAGCGCGATCTTCTTCGCCAGCGAATTGGCGACGGCCTTGGCGATGAGCGTCTTGCCACAACCGGGCGGACCGTAGAGCAGCACGCCCTTCGGCGGCCGCAGCTGGTAGTCGCGGAACAGGTCCTTGTGCAGGAACGGCAGCTCGACGGCGTCGCGGATCTGCTCGATCTGCCGACCCAGACCACCGATGTCCTCGTACCCGACATCGGGCACCTCTTCGAGGACGAGGTCCTCGACCTCGGCCTTGGGCACCCGCTCGAAGGCGAATCCGGCTTTGGTGTCGATGAGCAACGAGTCGCCCGGACGCAGCTTGCGGCGCTTGCCGTCCTCCGCGTCGACCTCGCCCAGCAACGGCTCGGCCAGCCACACGACGCGCTCCTCGTCGGCGTGGCCGACGACCAGCGCCCGCCTGCCGTCCCCGAGAACCTCGCGCAGCGTGCTGATCTCGCCGACCGTGTCGAACTCGCAGGCCTCGACGATGGTCAGGGCCTCGTTCAGACGCAGCGTCTGACCCTTGGTGAGGGTTTCGGTGTCGATGTTCGGCGAACAGGTGAGCCGCATCTTGCGGCCGGAGGTGAACACGTCGACGGTCGCGTCGGGGTACACGTCGAGCAGGACCCCGTATCCGCTCGGCGGCTGACCGAGACGGTCGACCTCCTCGCGCAGGGCGACGAGTTGCTGACGCGCCTCCTTGAGGGTGTCGAGCAGCTTCGCGTTGCGTGCCGTGAGGCTGTCGACGCGTTCCTGGAGGCTCTCGTTGTCTGCCTGACGTCCGAACGACGGGCGTTCGGAACCACTCCGCGCAAGAGGCGGGGTGTAGGCAGGGGTGAAGCCCTCTTCGGGTGCACTCGCGCTCTCGGGGACCGCGCGGTCCCCGGTGGCGTCATGGCGGTCAGATTCGGTCATTGCTGACTCCTCTCC
Organism: Gordonia namibiensis NBRC 108229; assembly: GCF_000298235.1. Taxonomy (GTDB): domain Bacteria; phylum Actinomycetota; class Actinomycetes; order Mycobacteriales; family Mycobacteriaceae; genus Gordonia; species Gordonia namibiensis. Next base: position 10,296 of record NZ_BAHE01000001.1, on the reverse strand, counting down.
CCGGCAATCACCCGATCCCTCGATCGGAATGCTCGCGCCGTATCCCTACGCTACCGGCACGGACGCAGAATCGCCCTTCACCCGCCAAATGGCGGTGTTGACGGTGTGTTAAATGTGCGCCTTCGCAACGGAATCGCGATCTTGCGGCCGCTGAGACCGGCCGAACTCACCCCTTCGTGGGCCGACGCTGCGGACGCAACGTGGTGGTGCCGTCGGCGAGTCGGCGGGCGGTGATGAGAAACGCGGTGTGGCCTTGCATTTTGTGCTCGGGACGAACGGCCAGACCGACCGCCGACCACTCGCGGAGCAGCGTCTCCCAGGCGCGGGGTTCGGTCCAGCACTCCTGCTCGCGCAACGCCTCGATGACGCGCGAGAGCTGGGTGACGGTCGCCACATAAATGGTCAGGACTCCGCCTGGTTTCAACACGGTGCGCACGACGTCGAGGGGTTCCCACGGTGCGAGCATGTCGAGGATGACGCGGTCGAAGCGCTCGTCCTGGTCGACGTTCGCGAGGTCGTCGACGACGATGTTCCAGTTGTCCGGGCGGTTGCCGAAGAAGGTCTCGACGTTGCGGATCGCGTGCTCGGCGTGGTCCTCGCGGATCTCGAAGGAGTTCACCTCGCCCTCGCTGCCGACGGCGCGCAGCAGCGAACAGGTCAGCGCACCGGAGCCGGCACCGGCCTCCAGGACGCGGGCACCCGGGAAGATGTCGCCCTCGAGGACGATCTGCGCGGCATCCTTGGGGTAGATGACCTGCGCGCCGCGCGGCATCGAGAGCACGTAGTCGACGAGCAGCGGCCGCAGCGCGAGGTACTGGGTGCCGCTGGTGGCCGAGACGACGCTGCCCTCGGGCGAGCCGATGAGGTCGTCGTGCGAGATGGCGCCGCGGTGGGTATGGAACTGCTTGCCCTCTTCGAGGAGCACCGTGAACTTTCGGCCCTTGGCATCGGTCAGTTGAACCCGGTCGCCGACGGCGAACGGTCCGGTGGTGGGCACTGGGTGCTTCCTCTCGTGAACGGGGCGGAGCCGACACCTCCGCGCTGGGCGGATCGGTGGTGGTCGGGAGTCCGGTGGGCCGTGAGGACGATACCCGACCGCAGGTGGGTGTCGGACCGGCAGAGTGTCGGGGCCGGGGCCTAGTCTGCGAGATGTGAGCACGATGACCGGCACCGACGACCCCTCCACCAGCGCGGCCCCCGCGCCGGAGCCACCCCCGTCGGAGGGGGCGCGCGGGATCGTCGGACGCCCCCTGGCCCTGTCGCCGTCGCGCGCGGCGGACTTCAAACAGTGCCCGCTGCTGTACCGGTTCCGCGCCATCGACCGCTTCCCGGAGACCCCGACCGCCGCGCAGACCCGTGGCACCGTCGTCCATGCGGCACTCGAGAACCTCTTCGACATGCCCGCCGAGCTCCGGACCCAGGACTCGGCGGAACTGCTCGTCGAGGGCGCTTGGGCGGCGCTGTGCGAGGAGGATCCGCAGCTCGCCCGGGTGATCGGCGAGGGCGGTCAGGCGGCGTTCATCGCCGGCGCCCACAAGCTCATCGCGACGTACTACACGATGGAGAACCCCACCGCCTTCGACGCCGACGCGGTGGAGGAACACGTCGAGATCGAGGCCGACGACATGCTGATGCGCGGCTTCATCGACCGCATCGACGTCGCACCGACCGGTGAGATCCGCGTCGTCGACTACAAGACCGGGCGCTCCCCCGGCGAGGCCTACGAGGCCAAGGCGCTGTTCCAGATGAAGTTCTATGCGCTGGCGATCCTGCGCACGCGTGGCGTCGTGCCGGCTCGGCTGCAGCTCATGTACCTGTCCGACGGCCAGCAGCTGATCTACCACCCCGACCACGACGAGCTCCTCCGCTTCGAGCGGACGCTGCGCGCGATCTGGCAGGCCATCCGCACGGCCGTCGCATCCGGGGATTTCCGGCCGCGGAAGTCCCGGATGTGCCGGTTCTGCGAACACCAGTCGCGGTGCCCGGAGTTCGGCGGCGAGATCCCGCCCTACCCTGGTCCGCCGCCCGGATTCGTGTCCTGACGCACACCCACGGACGCCCGATTATGTAGACGCACATAGGCTGGGTATGTGGAGAGTTCGTACTACGTACCCGTCGACGCCCCGGCGTCAGACGGCACCAGCCCGGCCGGCGACCCGTCGGCGCGATATGAGTACTTCCGGCCGACCGACGCCACCCTGAGCGTGTGGTCGCCGACCATGCAGCACGGTGGTCCGCCGTCGGCGCTGATGATGCGCTCACTGTTGCGCTGCGATCCCGATCCGACGCAGCACTTCACCCGCGTGACGACCGAGATCCTCGGCCCGATCGGATTGGGCGTCAACCGGATTCACGCTCGCGTGACCCGTCCGGGCCGGCAGATCAGTCTCGTCGAGACCGAACTCGAGGTGCAACAGGCCGACGGCTCGTTCCGCACGGCCGCGAAGTCGGTGGGCTGGCGCATCCGCGGCGCGGACACCAGTGAGATCGCCAACGGTCCCGCTCCCCTGACCCCGCTGCCCGACGAGCTGCCGAGCCAGATCGGGTTCCCCGACGACAGCGGCGAGGCCGTGGACTGGGGAACGCTCGGGTTCATCGGCACCGTCGAGTCGGCACGCACCGAGGGCCGCTACGGCGAGACACCGGCAGTGTGGCTGCGCGCGGTCCTCCCACTGATCGAGGGTGAGAAGACCTCGGACCTCGAGGCGATGTTCATCGTCATCGACGTCGCCAACGGAGTCGGTACGCGACTGCGTCCGGACCGCTGGTCCTGGATGAACACCGACACCACCGTGCATCTGACGCGGGTGCCGAGCGGACCGTGGGTCGGCATCGACGCCAACATGGTCGCCGGACCCGACGGTTTCGGCGCGACCCTCGGCGACCTGTACGACACCTCGGGCTACATCGGCCGGTCGGCGCAGACGGTGTTGCTCAACGCCGTGGGCTAGTCGCAAACCCACGAAGGCCTGGCGAGTTCGCTCACCAGGCCTTCGTGGCTCGTCGCTTGCGCTCCTCGCACCTCAGGCATCGGACCAGGGTGCGTAGCGCTCTTTCGGATCAGGCGGCAAGGGTGGGTCAGAACCGGCAGGACCGGATGTCGGTGGCGAGGATCGCCTTCGCGCCCAGCTCGGAGAGCTCGTCCATCAGGTTCTGGTGGTCCTTGCGCGGAACCATGGCACGGACGGCGACCCAGTCGGGATCGGCCATCGGGGCGACCGTCGGGGATTCGAGTCCCGGGGTGATCGCCGATGCCTGGTCGAGCAGGTTCTTCGGGCAGTCGTAGTCGATCATCACGTACTGCTGGCCGAAGACGACGCCCTGGACGCGGGCGATGAACTGCTTCTCGGCCTTGGTCAGTTCGGCGTCGCGTCGGGAGATGAGGACGGCCTCGGAGTCGCACAGTGACTCGCCGAAGGCGGCGAGTCCGTGCTGGCGAAGCGTTCGACCGGAGCCGACGACGTCGGCGATGGCGTCGGCCACCCCGAGCTGGATCGAGATCTCGACCGCGCCGTCGAGCCGGATGATGTCGGCGGTGATGCCGCGGCCGGCGAGGTCGTCGCGAACCAGGTTCGGGTACGACGTGGCGACCCGCTTGCCGGCGAGGTCGGCGACGGTCCACTCCTGGTCGGCGGGGGCCGCGTAGCGGAAGGTCGACGATCCGAAGCCCATCGCGAGCTGTTCGTGGACCTGTGCGCCGGAGTCGCGGGCAAGGTCGCGGCCGGTGATGCCGAGGTCGAGGCGCCCCGACCCGACGTAGATGGCGATGTCCTTGGGACGCAGGAAGAAGAACTCGACGTCGTTGCCGTTGTCGAGAACCGTCAGGTCCTTGGAGTCACTTCGTTTGCGGTAGCCCGCCTCGGCGAGGATGGCCGACGCGGATTCGGAGAGCGCACCCTTGTTGGGTACGGCCACTCGCAGCATCTCGATGTCCTTTTCGTGGGGTTGCGCTCAGCTGAGCAGGAGGTGGTGGTCTGCGGTGCCGGGTCGTCCGGTCACAGATGTCGGTACACGTCCTCGAGCTTCAGGCCCCGCTTGATCATCATCACCTGCAGCCAGTAGACGAGCTGGGAGATCTCCTCGCCCAGCGATTCGTCGGACTCGTGCTCGGCGGCGAGCCACACCTCACCGGCTTCCTCGATGATCTTCTTGCCCAGGGTGTGCACACCCGAGTCGAGCGCGGCGACCGTGCCCGACCCCTCGGGGCGGTTCTCGGCCTTGTCGCTGAGTTCGGCGAACAGCTCCTCGAATGTCTTCACGATTCCTCATTTTGGCATGTCGCGATATGCGCGAGACCGCCGGTCCATGCCTCGGTGACGTCGTCGAGTCCCAATCCGACGAGAGACTGCCGGAACACCCGCAGCGGACCGCGCTCCACCGGTGCCGCCGATTCGACGACGAGGGTGGGACATCCGGCCGACGACGCGGCCTGCGCACCGGTCGGGGAATCCTCCACCGCCAGGCATTCGGCGGTCGAGAAACCGAGCAGTTCGGCGGCGCGTAGATAAGGGTCGGGTGCGGGTTTGCCGACGGCGACCTCGTCGCCGCAGACCGTGGCGGCGAAGCGGTCGCGGCCGATGGTCTCGAGTGCGACCTCGGTCAGTTCCCGGACCGTGTTGGTGACCAGCACCATCGGGATACCGGCGTCGGCGACGAGTTCGAGGGCCTCGCGGGCACCGGGACGCCATGGCAGGTCCTCGGCGAACAGTTCGTTGACCCGGTCGACGGTCCAGCGGCCATCCGCGACGGGATCGCGCTCGTCGGCCGACAGCCCGGCGGCGTCGTGCACCTTGGCGAGCGCGTCGGGCAGGGAGTTGCCGAGCGTCGATTCGCGGAGTTCGCGGGTCATGACGATCCCGTGCCGGGTGGCCAGATCGGCCATCGCGATGTCCCAGATCGGCTCGGAGTCGAGCAGGGTGCCGTCCATGTCCCAGAGAACGGCGGCGGGCAGTCGGGAGGCAGGATCAGCGGTGTCGGTCACCCCTGCATCATCGCAACCCACCGTTCCGTCGGCTCATCGGCCGGGTAGAACATCTCGATCGTCAACTCCTCGAGCGTGACGTCGCGGGGGGATCCGAAGGTGGTCAAGGTGCTGAAGAAGGACAGGACCTCGTCGCCGAGTTCGAGTTCGAACGGCACCAGCAGCGAACCCACCTCGCGCGACCTGCCCGACACCGGTCCGCCGTTCAAACCGGACACGGTGGGATACGACGACACCTCGCGTTCGAGTGCGGCGAGTCGTCCGTCACCGGTGATGCGCACCATCCGCCGGAGCAGGTCGAGCAGGTAGGACGCCCACTCGTCGAGGTTGTGCGTCATCTTCGCGAAGCCGTCGGGGTGCAGCGACACCCGGAACAGGTTGACCGGTCTGGCCTGGAGCTCGTCCGGGAGCAGGGACAACAGCCGCATCGCGGTGTCGTTGGCCAGCACGACGTTCCACGCGCGGTCGAGGGCCATCCCGATGTTCGGGTTGTGCGCGTCGAGCAACCTCTTCACCTCGCCGCGGACGCGGGTCATGGTCTCCGAGTCGAGGGGCTCCTCGCTGTAACGAGGTGCGTGACCGGCCGCGAGGAGCAGCGAATTGCGTTCTCGCAGAGGGATGTCGAGACGTTCGGCCAGCGCGTGCAGCAGCGCCGGACTCGGGCGCGACTTGCCGGTCTCGACGAAGCTCAGGTGCTTCGGCGAAACACCTACCTCGTACGCGAGATCCAGCTGACTGATGGACCGGCGAGACCGCCACTGCTGCAGCAGGGTTCCCACCTCGACGGTCATGCGGTCATCGTAGACAGCTCTCGATCAGTTCGAGTGAGTACGCGATGGTCTGGGCAAGAACGTCTTCGGGCTCGCCGTCGAACTCCTTGCGGGTCGCCGAGACCTTGCCACGATGGTCGAGTCCGAACCAGACGGTTCCCGGTGCGGCCTCATCGGGTTCGGGTCCGGCCTCGCCGGTGACCGCGACGACTATCTCGGCGTCGAAGAGTCGAGCGGTGGTCGCCGCCATGGCACGTGCGGCGGTCTCGCTGACGACAGGCCCCTCGGGCACCTCGAGCAGGCCGAACTTCACATCCTCGTGGTAGGCGATGACGCCGCCGCGGAACCAGTCACCGGCCTGCGGAGCCTTGCTCAACTCGCTCGCCAGATTGCCGCCGGTCAGCGACTCCGCCACCGCGACATGCACTCCCTGCTCCACGATCGCGTCGGCCAGACGCGCACAGGTGTCGGAGAAATCGGTCACGTCGGACATCGGTCACTTGCCTCTCGGTCGGTGTGGGGTTCACAGCAGCACCCGGGACCGTATCCGGAACGGTCCCGCCTCAAACCACTCCCTGGTCAAACCACTACCTCGAAGGTAGTGGTGCCCGCGCCGGCATGCGGCCACTCTTGCATTCATGACCCAGACCAGCACAGACCGGCCCACCACCGTCCTGATATCCCCTGCCATGGCCGTGCCGGCGCGTGTCTACCGACGGCTCGCAGAGGCATTGACCGGATACGGCCTCGAGGTGCGCGTCGTCCCGCGCCGCGGCGTCGAAGAGGGTTCGACGCGGCCTTCACGTACCGCGGATTGGTCCTACGAGGACGAGGCCGCCGATCTCGCCGATGCGATCGCCGCCGCTCGTGCCGAGATCCCGGGCACGCGGGTCGTGGTGGTCGGACACAGCCTCGGCGCGCAACTGGTCGCGATGGTGGCGCAGACGTCCGATCACGCGCCCGACGGCATCGTCGCGATCGGTGCGTCGGTACCGGCGTTCCGGCACTACGGCGCACGTGGCGTGGCTCTCGGCGCGATCGGCGCGGCCGTCGCTCCGGTGTCGGGCATCGTCGGCCACTGGCCCCGACAGGGTTTCGGCGGGCCGACGCCCCGCACGCTGATGAGGCAGTGGGCGCAGATGGTCCTGACCGGACGGGCGCCGTTCGCGCTCGACCGGTCCATCACCATGCCGACTCTGGCGATCCGGCTCGACGGCGACGAGATCGTGACCGACGGTGCGGCAGCGGCATTCGACGCCGCCTTCGCACCAGAGTCGATCACCCATTGGCGCTACGACGACGCGCAATGCCCGGAGGGTGGGAACACCACGCACATCGGATGGGTGCGCACGCCCGACCCCGTCGCGCAGCGGATCACGGAGTGGTGGGACGTGCACACGACGGTCGCGCCGGCGGTCACCGAGTCCGGGACGGCTTGACAGGGACGGTCAGGGCACCCAGGTCCCCGACGTGGCCTCGATCCGCTCACGGGTGCGAGCAGCCGTTCCGCGTGCCCACGCCCCGGTCGAGACGAACGCGAGGACGAGTACCGCAGCGCCGCACAGCGCCATGCTGATCCACACCGGGCGGGCGGCCGCGGCGAGCCCGTCGGCGACCGACCCGTCGATTCCGGCGAAGGCCACCGCCCCGAACACCGCGACCCCGAGTGCGGTGCCGACCTGACGGCCCGTCGAGGCCATCGCCGACGCCAAGCCCGCTTGCGTGCGGGGCATCCCGGACACCGCCCCGTTGGTGATCGGTGCGTTGAGGAAACCGAAACCCAGCCCGAAGACGAGGTAGGCGGCGCCGACGTAGACGAGGGAGGTGTCGTTGCCGAGGCCGGTGAGCAGCAAAGCTCCCGCCACCATCCCGACTCCCCCGATCACCATCGGCGTCCGGGCTCCCCGATCGCCCACGAGCCGACCGGCGACGGGCGCACAGACCACGGACGCGGCCGCCATCGGCAAGGTCATGAGTCCCGCGGTCAGCGGCGACATCCCGCGCACCTCCTGCAGGTACAGGGTGTTGAGGAAGAGGAAACCACCGGTGGCGGCGAAGGCGATGACCGCACACGCCACCGAGCTCGAGAACGGCGCACTCCGGAAGAACCGCGGGTCGAGAAGCGGCTCCTCGCGGCGACTCTCGTAGGCGATCATCGCGACGAGCGCGCACGCCGAGACGGCGAAACACGCGAGCACACCCGGCGACGTCCACCCCTGTGGACGCCCCTCGATGATCGCGAAGGTGAGGGTCGCGAGGAGGGTCAGGATCAGCACCTGTCCGACCGGATCCGCGCGACGGGCATGCTCGGCCCTGGACTCCGGGACGAAACGCATCGTCAGCCCGAGGGCGAACAGGCAGACCGGGACGTTGAGCCAGAAGATCGCCTCCCACCCGATGCCGGAGACGAGCGCTCCGCCGACGACCGGCCCGAATGCCAGGCTCATACCGAACGCGGTGCCCCACAGGCCGATCGCCTGGGCGCGTTCCCGCGGGTCCACGAAGACGTTGGTGACGATCGACAACGCGACCGGGTTGAGCATCGCCCCGCCGACAGCCTGCAGCATGCGCGCGCCGATCAGGGCCTCCGGCGTGGGCGCGAGCGAACACAGCACCGAGGCGACGCCGAAGGTCACCAGGCCGATCTGGAAGATCCGCTTGCGGCCGAAGCGATCTCCGAGCGATCCGCCGAAGATCAGCAGGCTCGCGATCACCAGCGCATACGAGTCCAGAACCCACTGCAGTTGCGCCGGCGTCGCGCCCAGGTCCGAACTGATGGACGGCAGAGCCACATTCACCGCCGAGACGTCGAGACCGACGATGAAGAGGCTCAGGCAGCAGGTGGCGAGGATGACGAGCCGGTCCCGCCGGGTCAGGGTCCCGTCGGCCGACCGTGCGCGCAGCGCCGCGCGTGCGGCGTTCACGACTCGACCGCCGCGCGGAGGAGATCGAGCAGTTCGGCGAGCTGCCCGAGCTGTACCTCGTCGAGGGCGGCGAACATCTCCGGTGCGGTGGCGGGGTTCGCGGTCACCTCGTCCACCACCCGGCGTCCCGTGTCGGTGATGGTCACGCGTTTACATCGCCCGTCGTCGGCGTCGGCCTCCCTGGTCACGAGTCCACGGTCGACGAGGTCGTTGACGATGCCGCTCATCGCCGATGCGTCCACGCCCATGCGCTCCGCGAGGTCGCGTTGCGTCATCGGTCGTACCGCCACTCGACGAAGCGCGCGGAACCTACTGAAGGGAATGTCGATGACCTCGCTGATGCGGGTGCGGGATTCCCTGGCCTGGTCGCGCACGAGGCTGTTCATGGTGAACCACACCTCGGTGGCGGTCTGCGAGCGCGGGCCCGCGCCGACATCGGTTGTAGACATACAACGATTGTAGATTTACAACTGTTCTCTCGGGCAGTCGCCGTAGGCTGGGTTTCAGCATCGTCGAGCGAAAGCTGAGTCGCCATGTCGAAGGTCCTCGTCATCGGACACCGCAACCCCGACACGGACGCGATCGGTTCCGCGATCGGACTCGCTCGTCTCGAACAGGCCCTCCGCGTCGACGCCGAGGCCGTCGCACTCGGCAAGCCCGGTCGCGAGACGGCCTTCGCCCTCGACCACTTCGGACTCCCGGCGCCGCGCGTCATCGAGCACGCGAGCCCCCACGACGTGATGCTCGTGGACCACAACGAACGCCAGCAGAGTGTCGCCGACATCGCCGACGTGACCGTCCGCAAGGTGATCGACCACCACCGCATCGCGAACTTCGAGACCGCCGCGCCGCTGTACATGCGAGTCGAGCCGGTGGGCTGCACGTGTTCGATCCTGACGCGCATGTATGCGGAGAGCGAGGTCGAGATCCCCGCCGACACCGCCGGGATCATGTTGTCGGCGATCATCTCCGACACCCTCCTGCTGAACTCCCCCACGACCACCGACTCCGACCGCATCGCCGCGGAGGAACTCGCAACCATCGCGGGCGTCGACCTCGAGGACTACGGGAACCAATTACTGCGTGCCGGAACAGAACTCGGCGACCAGCCGGCGTCGTCGATCATCGGACTCGACGCCAAGACCTTCACGATGGGCTCGGTGAGCGTGCGTGTCGCGCAGCTGACCACCGTCGACGCCGATGCCGTCCTCGTTCGCCGCGACGAGTTCTTCGAGGCCATGGCCACGGAGAAGGAGACCGCCGGCCACGACCTGTTCCTCCTGCTGATCACCGATGTGATCGCCTGCGACTCCGACCTTCTGGTGGTCGGCGAACCCGTGGACGCCGTCGAACGCGCACTCGGGGTCACGGTTGCCGACAGGCACGCCTTCGGCAAGGGCATCGTGTCGCGGAAGAAGCAGATCGTGCCGCAATTGACGGAGCAGCTGGCTGGTTGAGTCCGTCCGAGCGCCAGCCCGGACGGATAGCCGCGATACCATGCCGCACCGACAATTTCGGGGATCGATTGGGTTTCGATACTCGTTGCACAGCAACGGAATTGCGAGTACTATCGAACATATATTCGACCAATGTCTCCCGGGGGGGTGACCGTCTTGACCGA
>NZ_BAHE01000002.1 GCF_000298235.1 Gordonia namibiensis NBRC 108229 | reverse complement strand
TTTCAGAAGGGCCCCGTATTCGATGATTTCTTTCGTCGAATACGGGGCTTTTCTCGTTCGCGCACGTCGTATCGACGTGGCCGGCGATGCTTCCCATCAAGGTTCAAGGGCATAGATTGGCAGCTATGAGTGATCGTGATCGTCCGCGTCGTGACGGACGTGGTGAACGTGATATGCGAGATCAGCGGGAGTCGCGGGGCCAAGGTGGCCCCCGAGGTCAGCGGGGTACCCGCAGCCAGGGCGACTCCAACCGTGGTGATTCGAGTCGGGGCCGTCGCCCGGACCGTCCGGGTCGCGAGCGCGGCGACGGTGGCCGCCGGCAGCAGGGCCCACCGCTGCCCGATGATGTCAATGCGTCGGATCTCGATCCGGAAGTCCGTCGCGATCTCCTGACCCTCGACAAGGCGAATGCCGAGATCGTCGCCAAACACCTGGTGATGGTTTCGCGGCTGCTGCTCGAAGAGCCGGCTCTCGCCCTCGAACATGCCCGAGCCGCACGAGGCCGCGCGTCACGGGTGGGCGTGGTCCGCGAGACCACTGGTATCGCCGCGTACAACGCGGGCGAGTGGCAGGAGTCCGCCACCGAGCTGCGTGCTGCCCGACGCATCACCGGCAACAACGCTCTGCTGCCCCTGATCGCCGACTGTGAGCGCGGGCTCGGGCGTCCGGAACGTGCTGTCGAGATCGCACGTGGCGACGAGGGCCGTACCCTCACCGGTGAGGACGCCACCGAGATGCGGATCGTCGAAGCCGGCGCACGGATCGACCTCGGTGAGCCGGAGAAGGCGGTCGTCACCCTGCAGGCCGAGAACCTCAAGCCGGGCCAGGTGGGAACCGCGCCTGCACGCCTCTACTACGCCTACGCGTCGGCGCTGTACGCATCGGGTCGTCGCGACGATGCCATCACCTGGTTCATGAATGCGGCAGCCGCGGACATCGACGACGTCACCGACGCCGAGTTCCGCCTCACCGAGCTCGCGAATGACGACGCACCCGTCGGAGACGCCGAGCCCGGCGTCGACGGTGTGGATGTTCTCTCCGACAGCGCGGTGTCCGAGGTTCCGCCGACAGCCGAGCAGGCGACGCCGGAGCCCGTCACTGCCAAGCCCACGTCGACAGAATCGATCGTGACCCCGGAGCCGGTGGCTGCACCAGAACCGGTTGCCGAACCCGAACCTGAGCTGGTGACGCCTGAGCCGGTCGCTGCGCCTGAGCCGGTCTCTGCGCCCGAGCCGGTAACGCCCGAGCCCGTTACCGCACCCGAGCCGGTCGCTCCCGAGTCGGTTGCTTCACCGGAGCCCGCCGACACCGACACGATCGACAACCTGGAAGGGACCGCCGACCTGTCGGCGACGTCGAGCTACGTCGCCGAAGGCAGCACCGGGTCGCAGGCACTCGTCGACCGGTACGACGCGCTGCTGCTGGATCTCGACGGGACCGTCTTCGCGGGCCATCAAGCGCTGCCGAACGCGGTCGACACCCTCGACCGGCTCGACATCCCCCGTTTCTTCGTGACCAACAACGCGAGTCGTCGGCCCGCCGATGTCGCGGCACACCTACGTGACCTCGGCTTCGACGCGACCGACGACCTCGTCGTCACCTCTGCGCAGTCGGGGGCGCGGTTGCTGTCCGAGCATCTGCCTCCCGGGTCGCGGGCGCTGGTCATCGGCACCGACGGTCTGGCGCAGGAGGTCCGCGAGGTCGGCATCGGTGTCACGCGGAGCGCCGACGACCGTCCCGCAGCGGTCATCCAGGGCCATTCGACCGAGACCGGCTGGGCGCAGCTCTCGGAGGCCGCTCTAGCGATCCGCGCCGGCGCACTGTGGGTGGCGACGAACGTCGACGCCACTCTGCCGTCTGAACGCGGTCTGCTCGTCGGCAACGGCTCGATGGTCGCCGCATTGCGCAACGCCACCGGCAAGGAGCCGCTCGTCGCGGGCAAGCCCGCCGCCCCGCTGATGGCAGACGCCATCGCCCGTGCGGCGGCGAATTCGCCGCTCGTCGTCGGGGACCGTCTCGACACCGACATCGAGGGCGCACACGCCGTCGGGATCGAGAGTGCACTGGTCCTCACGGGTGTCAGCACGGTCACCGACCTGCTGGCCGCACCTCCGGAGCAGCGGCCCACCTACGTCATCGACGATCTGGCCGGCGTGTTCGACGACATCGACGCGGTCCGCGTGGCCGACCAGCCGGGCTGGACCGTGACCGTGGACGCATCCACCGTGACGGTCTCCGGCTCGGGTGACGAGATCGGTCTCGTCCCTGCTCTCGCTGCTGCCACCTGGGCCGCGATCGACGCGGGCACCGCCGATCCGGAGGAACTGCGGATCCGTGCCGAGGGCACGGCGCGGGAGAAGCTGGCGTCGCTGGGTGTCACCCTCGTCGGCTAGCGTGGTTCACGATGACTTATCCGAGTGACGAGAACAGTCGTTCGGACCTGAGCAGCGGTCCGACACCGAACAGCCTGGCGCCCCGACCCGGTCCGGGCGCCATGCCGCGTCGCCAGTACGACCCGATGGCAGCATTGCACGACGCCCCGTCGTCGGAAGCGGACACCGAGCTCGATCTGCCCGACGTCGAGGCCACGGTCGCGCAGCTTCTCGCGCAGGTCGACGAGCTCCGGGAGTCCGTCGGGGACACCTTCTCGCTGGCTGCGCTCGAGCGCCAGGCGAACCTCCTCGAGCAGGCCCACGACGCGCTCACCGCGGCGCTCGACGCGGTTGACCGCCGATGATCCGACTCCGGATGCGGTACTGACGATGGCGACCAGAGCACGACTCGACGCGGAACTCGTCCGGCGTGGGCTGGCCCGATCCCGCGAGCAGGCGCGCGAACTCGTCGATTCCGGCGTCGTGAAGGTCAACGGAACGGTGGCGGCGAAGGCCGCGACCGGCGTCACCCGGGATACCCCGATCGTCGTGGTGGAGACCCCGAAGGACGACTGGGCGTCGCGTGGCGCCCACAAACTGCTCGGTGCTCTCGAGGCGTTCGAACCCCAAGGGTTGACCCTGGCGGGTCGCCGGTGTCTCGACGCCGGCGCCTCGACCGGCGGCTTCACCGACGTCCTGCTGCGGCGCGACGTCCGGGAGGTCGTCGCCGTGGATGTCGGATACGGACAACTCATCTGGCGCCTGCAGAACGACGATCGCGTACACGTACACGACCGCACCAACGTCCGGCACCTCGAACCGGAGGCAATCGGCGGGCCGGTCGACGTCGTGGTCGCCGACCTGTCGTTCATCTCGTTGGGACTTGTCCTACCGGCGTTCGCACGCTGCGCGGTGCCGGGTGCCGATCTGCTGCCGATGGTCAAGCCGCAGTTCGAGGTGGGAAAGGAGCGCGTCGGCTCGGGCGGCGTCGTGCGCGACCCCGCTCTGCGAGCCGAGGCCGTGCTGGCCGTGGCGACAGAGGCGGCCGCTCTCGGGCTCGAGACCCGCGGCGTGGTGGCCAGTCCGCTGCCGGGCCCGTCGGGCAACGTCGAGTTCTTCCTCTGGCTGCGCAAGGAGCACAGTGGCCGGGCGGGCGAGGAGTCGGGGGAGAGCGATAGGGTCGACCCGTCGGCCTCGACCGACGAGCTCCGCTCGATGATCGAGCGTGCGGTCGCGGAGGGGCCGAGCTGATCGGCCTACCGGCCGGCGCCCGCTCATCCCGTTCTCGCTCGACCACACACGTCCGACCACACTTCTCTGGAGGGAACCACCAGTGACCGACGATTCGGTAGCCGAGTCCGCCGGTGCCCGCGAGTTCTTGGTGGTCGCCCACACCGGACGTGAGAACGTCCTCGAGACGATCGAGGCCATCGCCCGCCACTGCGGTGCCGCCGGTGTCGCGCTACGCGTCGTCGACCACGACACCCTCGACCGGGATGCCCCCGATCACGACGTGATCTACCGCAACCGCGACGATCGGCAGTCGCGACCCGGGAACGTGCCCGTCGATCCCGAGTACCTCCGGTCGCTGGGCGCTGTCGTCGAGGTGACCACCGCCGAGTCCGCATCGGCCGAGGGATGTGAGCTCGTCATCGTCCTCGGTGGTGACGGCACCTTCCTCCGTGCCGCCGAGCTGGCGTGTCCGGCGGGGGTGCCCGTCCTGGGCATCAACCTCGGGCACATCGGTTTCCTGGCGGAGTCGGAGGCGCACAAGGTCGACGAGGTGATGGCTCAGCTCATCGCCCGCGACTACCGCATCGAACCGCGGATGACGCTCGAGATCGACATCGTCGACCCGGCCGACCCCGACCCGCCGACGGCGAGCAGTTGGGCGCTCAACGAGGTCGCGATCCTCAACACCAGCAAGAACGGTGTGCTCGAACTCGTCACCGAGGTCGACGGCCGACCGGTGTCGGCATTCGGCGCCGACGGCGTGCTGGTCGCGACCCCGACCGGGTCGACGGCCTACGCCTTCTCGGCGGGCGGCCCGGTGATGTGGCCCGACCTCGAGGCGATTCTCGTGGTGCCCAACAACGCACACGCGCTGTTCGCGCGGCCCATGGTGACGAGCCCGCGGTCGCGCATCGCGGTGGAAGTGGACAAGAACGGACGCTCGGCGGTGGCGCTGTGCGACGGCCGTCGAGCACTCGACGTGCCGGCCGGCGCCCGCGTCGAGGTCGTACGCAGCGATCGTTCGGTGAACTGGATCCGGATCGACTCCGATCCCTTCGCCGACCGGCTCGTCACCAAGTTCGCCCTCCCGGTCACGGGATGGCGAGGGAGGCAGGCATAGGGGTGCTCGAAGAACTGTCGATCACCGGACTCGGTGTCATCGAGGAGGCGCAGGCGCGTTTCCATCCGGGCTTCACGGTGCTGACCGGCGAGACCGGCGCGGGCAAGACGATGATCGTCACCAGCCTGCATCTGCTGTCGGGTGCGCGTGCCGACGCGACCCGCGTCCGAACCGGTAGTGCCAAGGCGATCGTCGAAGGCCGCTTCCGGCTGGCGAACGCCGAGGGGGTGCAGAAGGATCCGGTGGTCGCCGACATCCTCGACTCCACCGGAGCCGAACTCGACGACGACGACACCGTGATCGCGGTGCGCTCGGTCAGCGCCGACGGACGCTCCCGCGCTCACCTGGGTGGCCGCTCGGTGCCCGTCGGCGTGATGGGTCAACTCACCACCGCGGTCCTGGCCATCCACGGTCAGAACGATCAGCTGCGCCTGTTGCGCCCGGAGCATCAACGTGCAGCTCTCGACACGTTCGGCGGATCGAAGGCTGCGTCCGCGCTCGAGGCCTACCGGAAAGCACGAACAGCGTGGGTCGACATCCTCGACGAACTCGATGCCCGTCGTGCCAACTACCGCGAGCTCGCCCAGGAAGCCGACCGCCTCCGCTTCGGCATCGACGAGATCACCGCGGTCGACCCGCTCCCGGGCGAGGACGAGGAGCTCACCGCGACGATCCGGCGCCTGTCCGACCTCGAGTCGATCCGCGGTGCCGCCGATCAGGCCCACCACATCGTCGCCGGCGACTCGGGATCGTCGGTCATCGAGGGACTGGGTTCAGTGCGCACGCTCCTCGAGGGCGCAGCCGACGACACCCTGCGAGGACTGGTGCCCCGCGTTTCCGAGGCGCTCACCGTCATCACCGACGTCGGTGCCGAACTGACCGCGTTCACCTCGAGCCTCCCGGCGGACGCCGACGAACTCGACAAACTGCTGGCACGCCAGGCCGAACTGAAATCCCTGGTGCGCAAGTACGCGCCCGACGTCGACGGCGTCATCGACTGGCGGCACAAGGCACAGGCCCGGCTCGCCGAGATCGAGGACCCGCGGGCGTCGATCGAGGAACTCGAATCCGCGGCTGCCACGGCGCTGGAGAAGGTCGAGGTCGCCGCGGCCAAACTGCACACGCTGCGCGTCAAGGCGGCGTCGTCGATGGCGGACAAGGTGTCCAAGGAGCTGAAGGGCCTCGCCATGGGCGACTCGGCGCTGGCGGTCTCCGTCAGCCCCGAACCGGCCTCGCCCGAGGATCGGCTCGCGATCACGGTCGACGGGACCCGCGCCCACGCCGGGGCCGACGGCGCCGACAAGGTGGAGTTCGCACTCGTCGCGCACCCCGGGGCCACGCCGCTCCCGATCGCGAAGTCGGCATCGGGCGGCGAGCTGTCGCGCGTGATGCTCGCGCTGGAGGTTGTCCTCGCCGCTCCGACCTCCGGCTCGGTCATGGTGTTCGACGAGGTCGACGCCGGTGTCGGCGGTCGTGCGGCGGTGGAGATCGGCAAGCGCCTTTCGAGGCTGGCCCGAGCCCATCAGGTCATCGTCGTCACGCACCTGCCGCAGGTCGCGGCATTCGCCGACAACCACCTCGTGATCGGCAAGTCCAAGAAGGGCGCGCTGGTCACCAGCAGCGTGCGGACCCTCGACCGCGACGAGCGTGTCGCCGAACTAGCACGCATGCTCGCCGGCCTGGGGGAGTCCGACACCGGACGCGCCCACGCCGAGGAACTGCTCGCGACCGCCGAGGCGGAACGGGCCGCGCACTGACCTCGGACGGGCTGGTGCCCGTGTTGCTTGTGTGACAAAAGTTTCTCGTGTTACGGCGCGCCTCCCGGGCTCCGTCGTGTGTTCGGTCAATCATTGCGGGCATGAAGATGCCTGCACTGCTCGCGCGTAACACCGAAGAACTGCCTGGCGTGACCGGTATCGCCAGGATCGACAAGAACACCAAGCGGCTGCTCAGTCGGGTCGGCCCGGGTGACATCGCCATCCTCGACGAGGTCGACCTCGACCGCGTCACCGCCGACGCCCTCGTCGAGGCCAACGTCGTCGCGGTGGTCAACGCCTCCCGCTCGATCACCGGCCGCTACCCGAACCTCGGTCCGGAGGTGCTCGTCGCCTCCGGCATCGTGCTGCTCGACGATGTGGGCCCGGAGATCTTCAAGCGCGTCAAGGACGGCGCCAAGGTGCGCGTCCACGACGACCGTCTGTTCGTCGGGGAGCGTCGTCTGGCTCTGGGCACCGAACTCGACGAGCGCGACATCGCCGATATCATGATCGGCGCCAAGGCAGGCCTCGTCGATCACCTGGAAGCCTTCTCGGGCAACACGATCGAGTTCATCCGCAGCGAGTCCCCGCTGTTGATCGACGGTGTCGGCGTGCCGGACATCGACGTCGACCTCGCCGGCCGGCACGTCATCATCGTCGGCGAAGGCGCCGACCGTGCCGGAGATCTGCGTGCGCTCAAGCCGTTCATCAAGGAGTACCAGCCGGTGATGGTCGGCGTCGGTACCGGTGCGGACACCCTGACGAAGGCCGGTTACAAGCCCGCGATCATCGTCGGCGATCCGGAGAACATCAAGACCCCGACGCTCAAATCCGGTGCGCAGCTGGTTCTTCCGGCCGACACCGACGGACACGCCGCGGGACTCGAACGCATCCAGGATCTCGGTATCGGTGCGACCACCTTCCCCGCAGCCGGCTCTGCGGAAGACCTCGCCCTGTTGCTGACCGACTACCACGGTGCCGACTTGATCGTCACCGTCGGCTACCCCGGCACGCTCGACGACTTCTTCGACCGTTCGCGCCGTGAGAGCAACCCGTCGATGTTCCTGACCCGACTCAAGGTCGGTCAGAAGCTCGTCGACGCGAAAGCCGTTGCGACGCTGTACCGCAGCCGTGTCTCCGGTGCTGCGATCGCCTGTGTCGTCCTGGCCGCACTGGTCGCGGTGATCGCGGCGCTGCTGCTGTCGAACACCGGCACCGACGTCACCGATTGGATCGTCGCGCAGTGGAATGCGCTGCTCGACTGGGCACGAGAGGTCTGGAACCGATAGGCGATGATTTCGCTACGACAACATGCGATCTCACTGGTCGCGGTATTCCTGGCATTGGCGCTCGGACTGTTCCTCGGCTCGGGGTTCGTCGGCGATCGCGTGAACTCGATGACCGGCACCAGCCGGGACCGCATCGGTGATCTCGAGGAGCAGCGCGACGACCTGAACGCGAAACTGAACGCCGCCAACAGTTTCGATCTGGCGATCGGGCCGCGGCTCATCGCCAACACCTTGCGCGGCCAGTCGGTTCTCGTGGTGACGGCGCCGAATGCGGCAGAGGCCGACGTCGACGCCGTGAAGGAGAACATCTCGGGAGCCGGCGCGCGGTTCGCCGGTCAGATAGCGCTGTCGGAGTCTCTCCTCAGCGACCAGAACGCCGAGCAGCTGCGCACCATCGTCGACCAGACGATCCCGCCGGGAGCGATTCTGCGTGCTGAGCTGACCGACTCGGGCAGCCGGGCGGGTGACCTGCTCGGAACGCTGGTTCTGTCCGGAAAGTCGACCCGCCCCGCGTCGTCGGCTGACCGTCGGACCGGGCTCGCCGCCCTGCGTGACGGCGGGTTCATCGACTACGCCAACAACGCCGTCACGCCCGCCGATCTGATGGTCGTGGTGACGGGTGACGAGTTCGGGCCCGATTCGGGCGCCCAGGGGGCGCTCGTGGCACGCCTGGCCGCCGCGGCATCCGTGCGCGGTGTCGGAGGTGTGCTCGTCGGTCGTACCGGGTCCGCGAACGGCGGCTCGCCGATCGCGGTGGTCCGTGCGGATCCGTCGCTGGCCAACGCCGTGTCCACCGTCGACAACGTCGACCAGCCGACCGGCCTGATCACCACCGTCCTGGCGCTCGCCGCCGAGGGCAAGGGTGCGACCGGGTCCTACGGGACCGGCGCCGGGGCGACTGCGGTCACCGTCGGGGCCGACGGCAAGCCGGCCGCCTGACGCCGCCGAAACCGCCACGAATCGAGCCGATCACGTCCTCGGAGTGAGTACCGCCACGCCGCGTCCGGGTGTGGCGGTACGGCGTGGCGGCCCAGTGGTGTTACCCTGGAGTCCCGTAGGTAATCAGGGCATCCGCTCCGATTCGGCCGACGGGAGACACGCTTTTGCGACCTTTGCGACACGTTCACGACACCAAGCACATTTTCGTCACTGGTGGCGTCGCTTCTTCACTGGGTAAGGGCCTCACGGCCTCGAGCCTGGGTCAACTTCTCACCTCTCGGGGCCTGCGGGTCACGATGCAGAAGCTCGATCCCTATCTGAATGTCGATCCCGGCACGATGAATCCGTTCCAGCACGGTGAAGTCTTCGTGACCGAGGACGGCGCCGAGACCGACCTCGATGTCGGGCATTACGAGCGCTTCCTGGACCGCAACCTCTCGCAGTCGGCGAATGTGACCACGGGACAGGTGTATTCGACGGTCATCGCCAAGGAGCGACGCGGCGAGTACCTCGGTGAGACCGTGCAGGTCATCCCGCACATCACCGACGAACTCAAGGCCCGCGTGCTGGCGATGGGCGAGCCCGACGCCGACGGCGAGGTCCCGGACGTCGTCATCACCGAGATCGGTGGCACGGTCGGCGACATCGAGTCGCTGCCGTTCATCGAGGCCGCGCGCCAGGTGCGCCACGAGGTGGGCCGCGACAACGTCTTCTTCCTCCACGTCTCGCTGGTGCCGTACCTGGCGCCGTCGGGCGAGCTGAAGACCAAGCCGACCCAGCATTCGGTCGCCGCGCTGCGCAACGTCGGTATCCAGCCCGACGCGCTGATCCTGCGGTGCGACCGCGACGTGCCCGAGGGGCTCAAGAAGAAGATCGCGCTGATGTGCGACGTCGAGCTCGACGGCGTGATCTCCACCCCCGACGCACCGTCGATCTACGACATCCCCAAGGTGCTGCACAACGAGCACCTCGACGCCTACGTCGTCCGCAAGCTCGGACTGCCGTTCCGCGACGTCGACTGGACGGTCTGGGGCGAGCTGCTCCACCGCGTCCACGAGCCGCGCGAGACGGTGCGCGTCGCCCTGGTCGGCAAGTACGTCGACCTGCCCGACGCCTACCTGTCGGTCACCGAGGCCATCCGCGCCGGCGGTTTCGCCTGGAAGGCGCGCACCGAGATCAAGTGGGTGCCGTCGGATGACTGCGACACCCCGGCGGGGGCGCAGGCCGCCCTCGGCGACGTCGACGCGATCCTGATCCCCGGCGGCTTCGGCATCCGCGGCATCGAGGGCAAGGTCGGGGCCATCTCGTACGCCCGCCGCCGCGGCATCCCGCTGCTCGGTCTGTGTCTGGGCCTGCAGTGCGTGGTCATCGAGGCCGCCCGCTCGGTGGGTCTCGACGAGGCCAGCTCGACGGAATTCGATCCCGACACCCCGCATCCGGTCATCTCGACCATGGCCGACCAGGCGGACGCGGTCGCCGGCGAGGCGGACCTGGGCGGCACGATGCGCCTCGGCGCCTACGACGCCGTCCTGAAGGCGGGTTCGGTCGTGGCCGAGTCGTACGGCTCCCGTGAGGTGTCCGAGCGTCATCGTCACCGCTTCGAGGTGAACAACGCCTACCGCGACAAGATCGCCGATTCAGGTCTGGTGTTCTCGGGCACCTCGCCCGACGGTCACCTCGTCGAATTCGTCGAGTACCCGAAGTCGGTGCACCCGTTCTTCGTCGCCACCCAGGCGCACCCGGAGCTCAAGAGCCGGCCGACGCGCCCGCATCCGCTGTTCCGCTCGTTCATCGAAGCAGCACTGAAATACAAGGCGGCCGAACGGCTCCCGGTGGATCTCGGTGACGACTACGAGTCGAACGACGCGCCGGCCGACACCGTCGCGGCGGTCAACGACGTCACCGTCGAACCGGTTGCCGGAATCGACCAGACCGGCGCCGAGGGCTGACCGGGTTGGGCGGCCACGAGTTCGACGTCAAGAGCACTCGCACCGTCTACGACGGGGCGATCATCACGCTGCGCGTCGACGAGGTCGCCATGCCCGGCGGTCGCGTCGCGGAGCGGGAGGTCGTCGAGCATTTCGGTGCGGTGGCGATCCTCGCCCGCGACGAGAACGGCCGCATCGCCATGGTGCGGCAGTACCGCCACCCGATCGGTCGGCGCCTTCTGGAGTTGCCCGCCGGTCTGCTCGACCAGGACGG
Source organism: Gordonia namibiensis NBRC 108229 (assembly GCF_000298235.1). Classification (GTDB taxonomy): domain Bacteria; phylum Actinomycetota; class Actinomycetes; order Mycobacteriales; family Mycobacteriaceae; genus Gordonia; species Gordonia namibiensis. The sequence continues at coordinate 371,909 of NZ_BAHE01000002.1, read as the reverse complement.
TGAGGCGCCGCTGACGGCGGCGCAGCGCGAACTGGCCGAGGAGGCCGACCTGGCCGCCGACACCTGGCACGTCCTGGTCGACCTGGCGTCGTCCCCGGGATTCTCCGACGAGGCGCTGAGGCTGTACCTCGCCGAGGACCTCCATCACCTCGACGAGGCGGAGCGCGTCGACGAAGAAGCCGACATGACGGTTGAGTGGCTGTCCCTCGACGACGCGGTCGCGATGGTGCTGTCCGGGGAGATCGTGAACGCCACGAGCGTCGCGGGCATCCTGGCCGCCTCGGCGGCGGACCGGACGGGAATCGCGCTGCGGGACGTCGACGCGCCGTGGACCGACGAACCGACCGCGCTGCGCGATCGCCGGCGCTCGTGAGCTCGGCAGTCGTGGGTCGCCTGTGACGATCGCCGCCGACATCTCGCGCTTCCTCGACCATCTCACCGTCGAGCGGGGTGCGGCGGCCAACACCGTCTCGTCGTATCGCCGGGACCTCGAGCGGTACCGGCGGTACCTCGAATCGCGCGACATCGAGTCGATCGACGCCGTCACCGAGGAGGACGTCCGCGAGTTCCTCGTCGACCTGCGACGCGGCGACCCGGACGCCGGGCACACTCCGCTCGCGGACAGCTCGGTCGCGCGAACCCTGGTCGCCACCAGGCGTTTCCACAAATTCGCGGTGGAGGAGGGGATCGTCGCGACCGACGTCGCGCATGCGGTCCGTCCGCCTCGTCCGGCGCGGCGTCTACCCAAGTCGCTGCCGGTCGAGGAGGTGCTGGCGATTCTCGAAGCTGCCGGCGCCGAAGATCATCCCCGCGCTCTCCGCGACCGTGCCCTGCTGGAGTTCCTCTACAGCTGCGGGGCCCGCATCACCGAGGCAACCTCACTCGACATCGACGACCTCGACCTCGACACCCGGGCCGTGCGTCTGAGAGGCAAAGGTGGCAAGGAACGTCTCGTCCCGCTCGGCGGGCCGGCGATCGACGCCATCGACGCCTACCTGGTCCGCGGTCGTCCCGCGTTGGTGTCACGGGCGACCCCGGCACTGTTCCTCAACGCCCGGGGCGGACGCCTCTCGCGGCAGTCGGCGTGGCAGGTGCTGGTCACCGCCGCCGAACGGGCCGGGTTGGACAAGGCCGTCTCCCCGCACACCCTGCGGCACAGCTTCGCGACGCATCTGCTCGACGGCGGCGCCGACGTCCGCGTCGTCCAGGAGCTTCTCGGGCATGCGTCGGTGACCACCACGCAGGTCTACACACTCGTGACGGTGAACACGATGCGTGAGGTCTATGCCGTCGCACATCCGCGTGCCCGCTGACCGCGCGCCGACCGCGGGAGAACGTCCGCGATGTCCTAGGCTGATACGAGTCGTCGACCAGGGACCGGCATCCGCCGCCCGGCCGACACGCATCGGACACCGAAGAGTGAAGGGAGCGGCGGGCACGTGACCACTCCGAGCGCACCGCGGTCTGGCACCCGCCTCGAGTGTTCGGGGACGTGGTCGTGACCTCCGCGGGGGACCAGTACAGCATCCAGGTCTCACCGGGTCATGACGCCGACGAGGTCGATCACCACGCGGCCGACGAGATCGGCCCCACCGGACGGCCCTATCGCGAGGTTCCCGAACCGCGACCCCTCGATCGTCACGGTCCGGCGACCGTCATCGCCGTCTGCAATCAGAAGGGCGGGGTCGGCAAGACCACCTCGACCATCAATCTCGGTGCCGCGCTCGCCGAGTACGGGCGTCGCGTCCTGCTCGTCGATCTCGACCCGCAGGGTGCGTTGTCGGCGGGTCTCGGTGTGCCGCACCACGAACTCGAGCAGACGGTCTACAACCTCCTCGTCCCGCCGCAGGTGGCCACCGACGACGTGCTGATGCGTACACGCGTCGACGGACTCGACCTGCTGCCCAGCAACATCGATCTCTCCGCCGCGGAGATCCAGCTCGTCACCGAGGTGGGCCGGGAGCAGTCCCTGGGCCGTGCACTGCACCCCGTCTTGGACCGCTACGACGTGGTGCTCATCGACTGCCAGCCCTCGCTCGGGCTCCTCACCGTGAACGCCCTGGCCTGCGCGGACACCGTGCTCATCCCGATGGAGTGCGAATACTTCTCACTGCGCGGCCTGGCGCTGCTCACCGACACGATCAACAAGGTGCGCGACCGCCTCAACCCGCGCCTGGACCTCGGCGGCATCCTCGTCACCATGTTCGACGCCCGCACGCTGCACTCCCGCGAGGTGATGGCACGTGTCGTCGAGGTGTTCGGCGAGGCCGTCTACGACACCGTGATCTCGCGTACCGTCCGCTTCCCCGAGACGAGCGTCGCCGGTGAACCGATCACGTCCTGGGCACCCCGCTCGGCCGGTGCGAAGGCGTATCGGGCGCTGGCGCGTGAGGTGATCGCGCGCAACCTCAAGGGCGCATGACCGTCGACACCGACCCGGCCGTGTCCGATCCTTCTGCGCCGGAAGTGGACGGACCCGACGTGGACGGGCCTGAGGTGGACGGACCCGGAGCGGCCGCGCCGATCGAGGCGTCGGCGCCGGCCGGTGACGCGCCCGAGGAGAACGACGAGGCCACCGAATCCGGCTTCCGGGTCAAACTGCGCAACTTCGAGGGCCCGTTCGACCTGCTGCTGAACCTCATCTCGCAGCACCGGCTCGATGTCACCGAGGTCGCGCTGCACGTGGTGACCGACGACTTCATCGCCTACACCCGCGAACTCGGGCCGGAGGTCGGGCTCGACCAGACCACCGAGTTCCTCGTCGTGGCGGCCACGCTGCTCGACCTCAAGGCGGCACGGTTGCTGCCCTCGGGCGAGGTCGACGACCCCGAGGACCTCGCACTTCTCGAAGCCCGCGACCTGCTGTTCGCACGACTGCTCCAGTACCGCGCGTACAAGCAGGTGGCGCAGCTGTTCGGCGAGCTGGAAGCCGCTGCACTGCAACGCTATCCGCGTGCGGTCTCGCTGGAGCAGCGGTTCGAGGACCTGCTGCCGGAGGTCACCCTGGGTGTCGACGCCGCTGGTTTCGTGCAGGTCGCCGCGACGGCGCTGACCCCGCGGCCGGTGCCGACCGTCGGACTCGACCACCTGCACGACGTGCAGTCGGTTTCGGTGCCGGGTCAGGCGCGTCGGATGGCGGCGCTGCTCAGCGCGTCGACCGGCGAATGGGTCCCGTTCCGCGTGCTCACCGCCGACTGTGAGACCGGCCTGGAGATCGTCGGCAGCTTCCTCGGCCTGCTGGAGCTCTACCGCGAGGCAGCCATCACCTTCGAACAACCCGAGGCTCTCGGCGATCTCGCGGTGATGTGGACCGGAGAACGCGAGATCGACGACCTGCGCATCGACAAGGCAGAGGATTACGGATGACCGACGGACCGATCGACGACGCCGACGATGTGAACGACGAGGCCATGAACGACGAAGCCGTGGCGGACGCGGACGAGCCGGGTGCGGTGGCCGAGGCCGTGCCGTCTGACAACGGTGCGAGCGATCCCGGCCCGGCCGATCCCGAACAGACGGCGCTGACAGGGGAGGACGAGGTCGAGGTCCTCGATGACGCGACGCTGCGGGCGGCGCTGGAGGCCGTGCTGCTCGTCGTCGACACCCCGGTGACCACCGAGGAACTGGCCAACGCCGTCGACCAGGACCGGTCCCGGGTGCGCGACATGCTCAACGCGATGTCGTCCGAGCTCACCGCGGCGCGCAGCGGCATCGACCTGCGGTTCGCCGGCGACGGCTGGCGTTTCTACACCCGCGCGGACTACGCGCCGTACGTCGAACGATTGCTGCTCGACGGGGCACGGTCGAAGCTGACGCGCGCGGCACTGGAGACACTGGCCGTGATCGCCTACCGGCAGCCGGTGACCCGCGCGCGGGTCAGCGCGATCCGAGGTGTGAACGTCGACGGCGTGATCCGGACCCTGGTCGCCCGTGGCCTGATCAACGAGGTCGGCCAGGACCCGCAGACCAACGCCACGACCTATGCGACCACCGAGTTGTTCCTCGAACGACTCGGCCTCGCATCGCTGTCGGAACTGCCCGATCTGGCGCCCCTGCTACCCGACGTCGACCTCATCGACAGCCTCGACGACGAGCTGCTGTCGGATCCCCGATTCGCCAAACTGTCGCCTCAGGCGTCAGACTCGAAGGTACTGGTCACCGACGGTGACCTGAACGATGACTAGATCCGCACGGATCCGACGAACACAGGATTGAGAAGAATGGCTTCCGCTGGCCGAGATGGCTCACCGGGAAAACGCCGTAAGGGCGCCCCCGCACAGCAACCGCGAACGAAGAAGACGCACCGCAAGGGGTCGTCGAAACCCAATGCCGACGTCGGGAAGATCCGGCTCAACAACGCCCGGCCCGCACGCCACCAGGTGGCTCCGGAGCAGGTGAGCGGCAACGGGCCGGAATTCGTCGCAGACGGCGTCCGACTCCAGAAGGTCCTCGCCCAGGCCGGTGTGGCCTCGCGCCGCGGCGCCGAGGAGATGATCGCCGCCGGACGTGTGAAGGTCGACGGCAAGGTCGTCACCGAGCAGGGTCTGCGCATCAACCCCGACACCGCGATCATCCACGTCGACGATGCGCGCGTGATCATGGACGAGACCAAGCAGTACCTCGCCTTCAACAAGCCCAAGGGCTGGCAGTCGACCATGGCCGACGACCAGGGGCGTCCGTGCGTCGGTGACGTGGTCGCCGAACGCGTGATGGCCGGCCAGCGTCTGTTCCACGTCGGCCGGCTCGACGCCGACACCGAGGGTTTGCTGCTCCTGACCAACGACGGGGAGCTGGCCCACCGGCTGATGCACCCGTCGTTCGAGGTGCCCAAGACCTACCTCGCCACCCTGAAGGGCGAGGTGCCGCGCGGCATCGCCCGTCACCTCCGCGAGGGCATCGAACTCGACGACGGCCCGGTCAAGGTCGACAAGTTCACCGTGATCGAGGTCCACGAGGGACAGTCGCTGGTGCGGATCACCTTGCACGAGGGTCGTAACCGCATCGTGCGCCGCATGATGGACGAGGTCGGTTTCCCGGTCACGAAACTCGTTCGCACCCATGTGGGTACGGTCGCGCTGGGGGAGCAGCGGCCCGGCAGCCTGCGTGTTCTCGGCAACGACGAGGTCGGCGGCTTGTACAAGGCGGTCGGACTGTGACCGCTGGCACGACGCGCGTCGTCGCGATCGACGGGCCGGCCGGCACGGGCAAGTCGTCGGTGTCGAAGCTGCTCGCCGACAAGGTCGGCGCCAGCTACCTCGACACCGGTGCGATGTACCGCGCGGTGACCCTGGCGGTTCTCGACGCAGGTGTGGCACTTGATGATCCGGCCGGTATCGCCCGGGTCGTCGATGCGGTCGACATCGAGCTGATCCCCAACGGCGACGGGTCGTCGACGGTGCTGCTCGACGGTCGCGACGTGTCCGGCCCGATCCGGACCGACCACGTCACCAGTGCGGTGTCGGCGGTGTCCGCGGTTCCCGAGGTGCGCACCAAACTCGTTGCGCTGCAGCGACAGAACGCGCAGGGACGCTTCGTGGTGGTCGAGGGTCGCGACATCGGGACCGTGGTGTTCCCGGCTGCCGACGTCAAGATCTTCCTGACCGCGACGCCGGAGGCCCGAGCAGACCGGCGGCACAAGCAGAATGTGGCCGCGGGACGCGACAGCGATTACGCATCGGTCCTCGACAGCGTGAACCGTCGAGATCATCTGGATTCGACGCGCGCGGTGTCGCCGCTGCGTGCCGCCGACGACTCCGTCGTCGTCGACACCAGTGACAAGACCCTCATGGAGGTGCTCGACGAACTGAGTGGCCTCGTCGAGACCCGGATCGGAGTATCAGAACGGTGAGCGACAACTTCGAGACCGACCTGACAGCGTTGCCCGGCGACGGCATCTGGTCGGACGAATCCGATTGGCAGCTGGCCGATATCGAGGGCGCCGACGGCGCCGCCGAGGTCGAGCACATGCCGGTGCTGGCGATCGTCGGACGCCCGAACGTGGGCAAGTCCACCCTCGTCAACCGCATCCTCGGCCGGCGCGAGGCCGTCGTCGAGGACATCCCCGGCGTCACGCGCGACCGTGTGTCCTACTCGGCGAGCTGGTCCGGACGCAGCTTCACCGTCGTCGACACCGGCGGCTGGGAGCCTGACGCGAAGGGCCTGCAGCAGGCCGTCGCGGCGCAGGCCGAACTAGCGATGCGCACCGCTGATGCGATCGTCGTGGTCGTCGACGCAACGGTCGGTGCCACTGCGACCGACGAGGCCGTGGCACGCGTCCTGCGCCGGTCGAAGACGCCGGTGATCCTGTGCGCCAACAAGGTCGACAGCGAGCGGATGGAGGCCGACACGGCCGCCCTGTGGTCGCTGGGGCTCGGTGAGCCCCACCCGGTGTCGGCGGCACACGGCCGCGGTGCCGGCGACCTGCTCGACGTCATCCTGCAGAAGCTGCCGGCGACTCCGCGTGAGGCACCCGTGCTGGGCGGTCCGCGCCGCGTGGCGCTGGTCGGCAAGCCGAACGTGGGCAAGAGCTCGTTGCTGAACAAGCTGGCCGGCACCGAACGTTCGGTGGTCGACAACGTCGCCGGGACCACCGTCGACCCCGTCGACGAGATCGTCGAACTGGGCGGCAAGGTCTGGAACTTCGTCGACACCGCCGGTCTGCGTCGCAAGGTGCGCACCGCGAGCGGTCACGAGTACTACGCGTCGCTGCGCACGCGGGCGGCGCTCGACGCCGCCGAGGTGGCGATCCTGCTGATCGATGCCTCGCAGCCGATCACCGAGCAGGACCTGCGGGTGTTGTCGCTCATCATCGAGAGCGGTCGCGCGCTGGTCATCGCGTTCAACAAGTGGGATCTGGTCGACGAGGATCGTCGCTACCAGCTCGACAAGGAGATCGACCGTGAGCTCGCGCGCGTGCCGTGGGCGCGTCGGGTGAACATCTCGGCGTCGACGGGTCGTTCGGTGCAGAAGCTGGTGCCCGCGATGGAGAGCGCGCTCGAGGCGTGGGACAAGCGCATCTCGACCGGACCGCTGAACAGCTGGCTCAAGGACGTCATCGCGGCCAACCCGCCGCCCCTGCGTGGTGGTCGCCAGCCGCGCGTGATGTTCGCGACCCAGGCGTCGGTGCGTCCGCCGACCTTCGTGCTGTTCACCACGGGCTTCCTCGAGGCCGGCTACCGCCGCTTCCTGGAGCGTCGTCTGCGCGAGGAGTTCAACTTCGACGGTTCGCCGGTGCGCATCAACGTGCGTGTCCGCGACAAGCGGGAGCAGCGCCGCAAGCGCTGATGGCCGCCGTCACAAACCCCACCCTTTTTCGGCAAACCCACCCCCTCGTCGGGTGGAGCGTTTGCCGAAAAAGGGTGGGTTTGTCCATTCCTGGTGCTCGCTCGTCGGCGCGTTGATCGTCGCCGGCGGCTGGATCTGGTTCAAGAAGCGTTCCGCGGGCTAGGCCCCGGCAGTAGATGTCGTTGATCGTGGCGGTCGACGCCACGTTCCGCGACATCTGCAGACCGGCCGGAAAGACCGTCTGACCAGGCGATTGGTTCCGAACGGCAGTCGTCGGCTAGGCTTTACATCGCTCCGCTTCAGCAGGGGAGCAAACGGGCTGTGGCGCAGTTTGGTAGCGCACTTGACTGGGGGTCAAGTGGTCGCAGGTTCAAATCCTGTCAGCCCGACAATATGGCCAGCACTGAAGGTGCTGGCCATTGTTGTTTGTACTGCGAGCCGTCAGCGATACTCGAGCTCACCGAATCGCGCGAGCAACCGGTCGATCGCGCTGCAGTCCTGGAGGAATCGCCGACGCTCGGGGTCCGCGGCGACGTCGCGCAGCATCTGATCTGCGTCCGGGACCTGCTCTGCGGCCAGGATTGCCGACCACACAGCCCCGTCGGTGGCGGTGAACGCGTCGACGCCGTCGCGTAGTGCCCGCGCCAGGAAGCTCCGGTCCTCGGCACCGAGTTTGTCGTGGACCGAGGCGATCATCTCGGCGGCCACCGAGGCATGGGCGCGCTCGTCGCGGCGGTGGAGCGCGATGGTGGCCTGGTGTACCGGCTGGATCGTCTGGTCCCCGGCGATCAGGCTCAGGTAGTCCGCGATCGACGTCTCCGCGACCGTCGCGAACGCCAGTGTCGTGAGCGCGGCCGCTCGTGGGGACTCCGCCTGTGCGCGGGCCTCCCGATGTCGCCGCACCGTCGACGACTCCGGCAACGTCGTGTCCGGCAACGCCCAGCCGCGACGACGTCGGGTCAGCGCAGACGCGTTCAGGTGCATGAGCGTGTGGTATTCCTCGTCGACCATCGACTGCACCACCGCTGCGCGGTCGGCGTCAGAGAACCCGGTGCCGAACACGTCCCGGAACAGGAGCCCGAAACCGGGTGTCACGACGTCCTGTTCGATGTCGACCACGTTCTTGTTGTACGCGATCCACGCCCATGCCCGGACCCGGGTCCGGACGTCTTCGTCGAGCTGCTCCCAGGTCGGATGCCCCGTGAACGGGAGCAGCACCTCGGGATAGTCGTCGCGGGTGTCGTCGTAGAGGTCGTCCATCGTGGGGATGTCGAGCTCGGGTTCGGTGCGCCGCACCGTCGCCCGCCGCGGCCAGCTACGCACCAGACCCTCGATGACCGCCGACTCCACCGGGTCGGACGCATCGTGTTCGGGCAGGTGGCCGGTCATCGTGACAGCCCCTCGAACATCTGCGCACACAGTCGCGCGTAGTCGTCTGCGTGACTGCCCAACGATTCACCCGCTTCGGTGAGCAATGTCGCGAAATCCTCGGTGTCGCCCGCGGACGCATCGGACACCCGGGAGACCGCCCGCGCCAACGCCTCTCGCGCGGCAGGTGCACATGGGTTCGACGCCTGCACGTCCCGATACACCTCAGGTGTGCCGCCGGTGATCCGTGCCAGCAGTGCCGACATCGTCGTGAACGGAGGTGTGGCCAGAGCGGCCGCTTCGTCGGCGTCGACTCCGAGGTCGGCGAGCGCGTACCCGAACGCCAGGATCGCCGCATGGGTGAGGGCCTGCACCGCCGCACACACGTGGTCGTGCCGGTCCGCGGTCGTCATCTCCACCCGTGCGCCCCACCGCGCGAGGTCGTCGCGAAGGCGATCCGCACCAGGACCGTCTCGATGAACGACGACTGCAACCGTCCGGCTCGAAAGGCCGAGGGACGGAGCGAACATCGGGTTGATCCCGACGATCGGACCGCTCCCGTCGACGTCGTCCCCGGCGAGTTCGGCGACGGCGGAGGAGAACCGGGACTTCACCGAGAGCGTTTCCAACAGCAGCGCTGTCGGCCGCAACAGCGTGCTGACCGCCTTCACGGCCGCCAACGCCACGTCCTCCGGGACCGCGAGGACGACCACGTCGGCCTCGCCCAACAGTGCGGCCGCCTCCGGCCCAGGCGATCGGATGTCGTCGCCGCCGCGTGCGTCGAGCACGTGCACGGTGTCCCCGTCACCGCGCCACAGGTCAGCGAGCATCGTGCCGACCGCCCCCGCACCGCCGGCCACGACGACCGACCGGGCACCGGGGGTAGGTGACGAGGTCACGGTTCGCTCTCGTCGGCGACGGACAGGCAGCGTCGCATCGACAGCGCCTTCACCATCGTCTCCTCGAACTCGTCTTCCGGGTCCGACAGCGCGACGATCGCACCCCCGACCCCGAAGGTGACCTCGGATTCGGTGGCCACCATGGTTCGGATCACGATCGACAGGTCGGCGGTCCCGGTCAGCGAGAAGTAGCCGATCGCCCCCGAATACACCCCTCGCGGACCGGCCTCGAGTTTGTCGATGATCTCCATCGTGCGGATCTTCGGCGCCCCGGTCATCGAGCCGCCCGGGAACGCCGCCCGCACACAGTCCACCGCGGACACTCCCTCGCGCAAGGTCCCGCGCACCGTCGACACCAATTGGTGTACCGGCGAATAGGTTTCGACGTCGAACAGCGACGGCACGTGCACGGAGCCGGGTTCGCAGACCCGAGACAGGTCGTTGCGGACGAGGTCGACGATCATCAGGTTCTCCGACCGGTCCTTCTCGCTGTGTCGCAGGTCGTACTGGAACCCCTCGTCCTGCACGGGATCTGCCGACCGCGGCCGGGTGCCCTTGATCGGTTTCGACTCCACCGTGCGATCGGCACCCACCTTCAGGAACCGTTCGGGGGATGCGCTGAGCACCGACAACCCCGAGAACTGGAGTAGTGCGCTGTAGGGCATCGGACTGATCTCGCGGAGGCAGGAGTAGCCGGAGACCGGGTCGAGGCTGCGGTGCACGGTCGCCGAATTCGTCAGGCATACCTCGTACGACTCCCCGGACCGGATCTCCGCCAAGCACTGCTCGATGAGCCTCAGGTAGGTCGGGTGGTCGTGCCGGAACAGGATCGGCGCCTCGTGCGACTCCTGGACCAGCGGGGGAGCGGTCACCACAGGTTCGGAGGCATGGTCTTGGAGCTCCCGGATGGCCGATGCCGTCTCGCACAACCACCGCGCCGTCTCCGGGTCGACGGTGCCGGGCTCCGCGCCGTTGACCGGTTCGAGAGCGAGGAGGTGGGCGCACCCGCGTTCGTGATCGATCACGACGGCCCGGTCCGCGAACACCAGAGCCGCATCGGCCTGTTCGGACGCGTGCGCCAACTGGCCGCCGGTGTCCGCCTTGAGCTCGTAGCCGAGATAACCGACATAGCCGAGGCAGAACCCGAATGGCAGATCCGGCCTGGGCGCCACCGACCGCTCCCGCAACCGGGCATCGAGATAGTCGAAGAAGGTGCTGCGGATCTCTTCTTCGGTTCCATCCGAATGTTGCACTCGCACAGTCATTTCGGGGACCCGGTACGTCACGTATTCGGCGCGCGGGCCCGAGCAGTCACCCATCACGGAAAACCGGCTCCCCGCTTCGTTCGCCGCCGACCCGTCGAGCCAGAAGCTGTTCGGTCCGTCGGCAAACAGGCGCTCGTACACCGCGGACGGATCGACGACCCGGTCCATCTGCTCTGACCGCACCCGGAAGTCGTGCGCCGGCTTCACCGGTGTCGGCTGTTCCTCGGAGGTGGTTCTCGCCGCCAGAGGTCGCCGCGCTCGCTCCGGCGTGGCTGCAGCGAAGTTCGACAGCAGTTCGCGCCCGTACTCGGTGCAGATCGACTCCGGATGGAACTGCACCCCCCACAACGGGAGCTCCCGGTGACGCACCGCCATCAGGACGCCGTCGTCCGACCACGCCTGGGCCTCCAGCTCGGCCGGGACCTCCAGGACCGCCAAAGAGTGGTACCTCACCGCCCGGAACGGAGACGGAAGACCAGCGAACAGGCCCTGTCCGTCGTGGTGGACCGCGCTGATCCGTCCGTGCCGAGGTTCCGGTGCCGAGACCACCGGACTGCCGAACAGGTGACACAACCCTTGGTGTCCCAGGCACACTCCGAGCACGGGGAGTCCGCTGTCGGTGAGGGCCCGCCGGCTGATCCCGAAGTCGCGGGCGCAGTCCGGCCGCCCCGGGCCGGGGGAGACCACCACGTTGTCGAATGCCGAAAGATTCACCGACGACCACGGCGCATCGTTGGCGACGACCACTGGTTCCTGGCCGTTCACCTCTGTCAGCAGGGCGAAAAGGTTATAGGTGAACGAGTCGTAGTTGTCGATCAGCAGTGTCCGCACCGCGACCACCTCAACCCACGCTGGTATCGGGAGCGCCGTCCGCGGGTGAACGCCGGACGAGGACGCGATCGGGGTCCGCATGGTCGATCGGAGCGCCATTCGTGCGCAGTTCGTCGGTCGCCACGATGAGGTCCTCCACCCGGCAGGTCTCCGAGATGAGCAGGTCGTAGAGATCGTGCAGGAACTGTGGTGAGAGTCCGTGATCGAGGGCGTAGCGGTGCGCGTGATCGTGCACCGCTCCCACTCGGCGCGGCTGCATCACGGGAATGGCGTGGCGTTCTTTGAGATACGCGATGCGGGTGCAGATCTCTATCCGGGCGCGGACGTCGTCGAGCAACCGGTTGTCGATTTTGTCCAATTCCGCACGGAGGCCCGCGAGTTCGCGCTCGCCGGGGTTGCCCTCGGTCACCATCTGCCCGTTGTTGCCCGACGACTCGTTCATCGCTCGACCACCTTGCACTGTCCGAAGGAGAGTGCGGCCCGCCGACTTGAACCGCTGAAAACGCGACGCGGGCCCGAACTGACACTGCGCCCGGTCCGCGCTCGCGAACCGCAACCCCCGACTCGGTCCATGGTCGCACCGACCACGAGCAGCATGAGGGCGTAAGCGTCACCGGGAGATCACGATTCGCCAACGACCGTGCCGTCACCGTCATCCGTTCAGATGGTCGAACGCCCGTTTTATCGGACTTGTCCTTGACTGCCTCGTCCGTCCGACGGTCGGTACAACGGTTGTGGCGCAACCCGGGATCGGGCTCGACGCGCGCCGATCCGGGGGCGCCGCCGGGGCCGGCTCAGGCGAGCAGCGGCACCCCGACGTCGGCGCCGCCCTCTTCGGTGATCCGAGCGCCCATCCGGGTGAAGGTGGGTGTGGTGATGAACCCGCCCGCGAAGAGTGCCTCGCCCTGCCGGAACTCGGGTGACTCCGCCAACATGTGTTCGCCGACGAATCCGAAGGTGTCGGCGAGCTCGGCCAGGTCGCGTGGCGCGTTCATCCGCATCAGGCAGAGGTTGTCGCACTGGGACAGCACGTTGGGGTGGATCTTCGTCGGTCGTTGTGTCGACAGGAGGAGCCAGAGTCCGAACTTCCGTCCCTCGGCGGCGATCTGCACGACGCGGTCGATGAGGGCCTGCTCGACCGCGCTGGTGGCGACGGGCGGGCAGATGTTGTGGGCCTCGTCGATCACGATGAGGACGGGCCGCCGCTCTTCGCGATGCGCCCACAGATGTTCCAGCACGGACAGCGCCGCCACCTTGGGTTCTGCGGGATGGGCGAACCCGCCCAGATCGAGCACGGTGGCCTGGGGGCGTTCGTCGATGATGTCGGTGGCCGCGACCTCGCCTCGAGCCCACAGATCCCAGTCGAGGACCTGGAGATTCTCGATCCGCTTGGCCAGCCGCTGGTGACCGGGCTCATCGGATGCGCGCAGCGCCGAGATGTAGGTGTCCTGGTCGGGTGCGTCGTCGGCGCCGCCTCCGCTGAGGGTGGCGTCGGCATGAAGCAGGACGTTGTACTCGTCGGCGTCGGCGATCGGATCCAGCTGCAGCACCGCGGCCTTCGCGGTCAGTGGCAGATCGGTGAACCGCGCCCGTAACTGCGGGAGGTCGCGTCGGGTCGAATGCAGCACCTGGATGTCGGTTGCGGCGATGGCCGCGGCGAGATCGGGGTCGGTGGTGTCGCGCGTCTCCGGAAGCCGGGTGAAGTCGGCGTTCGGGTCGAGGATGAGCAGCGGCAGTCGGGTGTTCAGCAGCAACTGCTCCAGCACCACCCCGAGCGCATAGGTCTTCCCCGAACCGCTCTGGCCGCACCAGAAGGTGTGCCGGTTGAACTTGTGCGCGGAGAGGACGACGTCGGACGTCGCGTCGTCGCGATGACTTCCCACTGTCAGTTGAACCACGCCTGAAGAATACGGCGTGGACGGACTCGGCACCGACTCGAAGCACCGCACGATGTGTGCCGGATTCACCTCGGGAAAGCGGTCAGAGCCGTTCGACCTCGACGAAGACGATGGTGTTCGTCGAACCCCGGTTTTCGACGCGGTGTTCGACACCGGCGCTCCGGGTGTAGCTCTCGCCGATCCGGAGCTCCGCGGCGACCTCCGAACCGTCCGGTGCGACGGCGTACATGGTGTCGTCGACGAGCGGAACGACGACGTAATCGTGGTCGTGCCGGTGCATGGGGATGGCCCCACCCGGCTCGATCGTCCACCGGGTGACCCGGAATCGTCCGTCGTCCTGCTGCACCTCGCCGTGCGAACCCGTGCCCATTGCGTCCTCCGTGTTGTCGATGGTCACTTGCCGGCGTGCCGCAGGTGCCCGTACAGCGCCGCGCGGTAACCGCGGGTGTAGCTGGGCTCCTCGTCGTCCGGGTCCGGCGGGCAGGCGAGCGTCGACGACGCGAGCTGACGTGCCCACGGGGCCGGGAGCGCACACAGCGCGGCCTCCGCGTCCTCGAACCCCTTCTGGAAGAGATCGGGATCGAGGTGCTCGTCGAGGTCGGCATCGTAGATCGGGAAAGACGTGGGTAGCCGGGTGACGACGCCGTATTCGGTGACGATGTCGAGGTCGGGGAGCTCGTTCTCGTGATTCGTCAACGGACCGTGCGCCTTTCGGCGAGGGTGCGATAGAGCGTTGCCCGGCTGACCCCCAGCGCCTGGGCGATCCGCGGCACGGATTCGCCTGCGGCGCGCATCTGTTCGGCGCGGAGTACCTGCTCGTCGTCGAGGACACGGGGTCGGCCGACCGTCGACGTCGACCGCCGGTGGGGTGTGGTCAGTGGCCTCGCCGAGCTGAGCGCGGGGGAGGGGTCGTCGAGTTCGGCCAGTGACGCCAGCACACCGACGACCATCGCGCCGGTCGGGTCGTCGGTGTCGATGCCCTCGCGCAACGAGCGGAGACCGATGCGTCGTCTCGCGAGTTCACGTGTGATGGCCATGACCTCGCGGATGTTACGGCCCAGTCGGTCGATGCCCACGACCACCGTCGTGTCACCGGCTCGCGCGTAGTCGAGTAGGGCGTTCATCCCAGCCCGACGGTCCGCGGGTTGCGTCCGGTCGGCGGCATCGGTGTAGATCCGGCCCGGGTCCACCCCTGCCTCGGTCAGTGCATCGATCTGTGGCCCGAGAGCGTGCGCTCCCGGGGTCTCGCGCGCGTATCCGAGGGACATCCCCGGTGCGCCACCTCTCGCTTCGTCTGTCACAAGCGGAACTCTATCTCAAAAGTCTCGATACCGATTCCGAGACGCGCCCGAGATTCGAGACGGATTCGATGGGAGTTTCGAGAGATCGCGGACTTTCGGGATTCGGTGTCGCAAAAGGGGGTCTCATAAGTTTCGAGACCTGGCTCGGTATGCCAGATTGCGTTCTGTCCCGGTTGCCGACACAGAACGCAACCGGATCGAACTCATCCGGCAACGACAGCACGAAGGGCCTGGCGACGGAATGTCGCCAGGCCCTTCGTGGTTCGTCGCTTTCGCTCCTCACACCTCAGGGAGCGAGGGGAGCGTCACTTGTGTTCGTATCACCTCAGGAGCGAGGGTCAGAAATAACCGTTCGCCGGGAGGGGAGTGTCGTTGACCAGCAGGTCGCCGAGTGCGATCGCCTTGTACGACGTGGGGTTGTGGAGCGTGACGGTGCGGATGTTGCGCCAGTGGCGGTCCAGGTTCTTGGCCCGGCTGGCCGATGACGCGCCGCCGACGTCGAACAGGTCGGCGGCGGCACGCAGTCCGACGCGGTCGACGTGGACCTTGACCCGTGCTGCCGCGATGGATGCCTTGACGAACAGGTCCGGCTCGATGACGCCGCTGCGTGCCGGTGCGAACGCCTCCTCGATGGTCTGTGCGGCGTCGAGGACTGCCGCCCGCGCGACGTGGGCGGCCGCGTCGATCTCACCGACGGTGCCGAGCAGCACAGGGTCGTGCCGCGGTGACTCGGCGGGGGCGTGGTCGAAAGTCCGTGTTCGTGACCGCAGAAGTGTGGTCGCATCGTCGCCGACCGACAGCAGAATTCCGGTGATCAGTGCCTGCAGGTAGAGCTGCAGGAACGGTCCGTCGTTGGCGACCGCGGCGGTCGACGCCGGGTCGGTGAAGGCCAGGACGTCGTCGGCGGTCACCCGGACACTGTCCAGGGTGGTGGTTCCGGTACCGGTGCGGTTCTGGCCGATCCCGTCCCAGTCGTCGACGACGGTGACCCCCTCGCGACCGACGGGCAGGACGATTCGAGCGACCTGGCCGTCGAACTCGCCGCCGCGTACCGTCGCGGTGACCGACACGTAGTCCGAGAATGCGGTGCCGGTGCTGTAGAACTTGGCCCCGGTCAGCAACCACCCGCCGTCGATGGCACGCAGTTCGGTCCGGAAGGAGAGCGAACCCGCGTTCCCGGTGCGTTCACTGGTCGCGTTGCCGAACACCTTCCCCGCGGCGATCTCCGCGGTCCAGCGGTCGCGGACGGGTCCTTGGGGGAGTCGGCGGATCTGCTCGACGAACCAGAAGTGTGCCCGCAGGATGTGGGCGACGATCGGATCGGCGCGGGCGAGGTCGATGAGGAATCCGAACAGCTCGGGCGCACCGGCACCGGGGCCGGATGCGTCGTCGAGAGTCAGAGCGGTGTAACCGGATTCACTCAGCAGTCGTACCTGGGCGTGCGGGTCGACCCCGGTCAGTTCGCGCGCGGCGGCTTCGGCGGCGATCTCGGACAGGATCGTCGAGCGATCGGAGACGACACGGGTCAGGACGCTCATGCGGGCACCTCGACCTTCTCGGCGAACGCGCCCCGGTAGGCCGCGGCGGGATGCGTGTCCGGGAGGGTGTCCCGGCCCGTCAGCTTGCGCCGGCTGGTGCCCGGCGCGTACTCCCGTTGGGCCAGTCCGCGCTCACGCAATACCGGCAGGACATGCTCGGCGAACTCGATGTAGCTGTTCGGGATCGTCGCGTTGATGACGTTGACGCCACCGACCCCCGCGTCGCGCCATTCGGCGAGGCGATCGGCGATCTGCTCCGGCGTGCCGACGACGCGTCCACTGCGGCTGCGCAGTTCTGCCAGGTCGCGGACGGTCGGCTCACGGTCGGGCACGGCCTCGCGCAGCCACAGCAGCGTGCTCTGCGTGCCCTCGGTCTTGATCTCGCCGATCGGGGTGTCGAGGTCGTAGAACCCGAGATCGAACCCGAGACCACCCGCAGAGTGGGCGATGATCGTGCTCGGATCGATGTACTCGTCGAGCTCGGCGGCCTTCCGCCGTGCCTCCTCCTCGGTGCTGCCGATGACGAAGGAGAGTCCCTGGAAGAACTGGATGTCCTGCGGATCGCGGCCGGCCGCGGCGGCCAGACGGCGGGTGTCGTCGACGAGTCCCTTCGCCGCCTGCGGCGTGGGTGACACGATGAACTGTGCCTCGGCGTTGCGTGCGGCGAACCGACGGCCCGTGGGCGACGAGCCTGCCTGGAACAGCACCGGTGTGCGCTGCGGCGACGGGGCGACCAGGTGGGGTCCCTCGACGCGGTACCGGTCGCCGACGTGATGGATCTTGTGCACCTTGTCGAAATCGGCGTGGATGCCGCGGACCTTGTCCTGGATCAGGGCGCCGTCGTCCCAGCTGCCCTCCCAGAGCTTGTAGACGACGTCGACGTACTCCTCGGCCCATGCGTAGCGATCGTCGTGGGCGGTGATGCCGTCGTATCCGAAGTTGCGCCAGGCGTTCTGGGACAGGCTGGTGACGATGTTCCACGCGATTCGACCGTTGGAGGCGTGATCGAGTGTGGAGATCTTGCGGGCGAAGTCGAAGGGGTGTTCCTGCAGGATCGAGCTGGTGATCGCGATGCCGAGGTTCTCGGTGTGCGATGCGAGCGCGGAGGCGAGAACCAGCGGATCGTTGCTCGGGATCTGTAGGCCGGTGTCGACGAACTTCTTCCAGTCGCCCTGGTAGTCGTCGTAGAGTCCGACGACGTCGGCGAAGAAGATGAAGTCGAATCTGGCCTCTTCCAACGTCTTTGCGAGGTCGATCCAGTGCTGGAGGGAGTTGAAGTCCGTCTGTCGCGCATCGGGAGCACGCCATGCCCCGTGCAGGATGTGGGACGTCGTGTTCATCACGAATGCGGCGAAACGCAAGGGTTTTGGCTCTGACACCCGGACGACGGTACTTTCGCCCATCGTCCCGTGCGTCGTTGTGCTCAGGGTGAATCCAAAGACTGACGTCGACGCCGCCGATCATTACCGTACGAGCTGACCGCGGGTCACCGCTGCCGTTTCAGCGTGTCGCGACATCGGCGCCGGCCCGCCGATCCCCGCGGTCCGACCTTGTTCTAGTCGGCTTTCCACCACTGTCGATTCACGACTCTCGATATCGAGGAGTACCTGGCGTGTTCAGATCTGTCCGTTCCAGACGGACTCGAGCCCTACTGGCAGTCGGCCTGTCGGCCGCTGCGCTGCTGTCGGCGTGCGGCGAACGCCCGGCCACCGGAGACGGTACGTCGACTGGCGTTCCCGCAGCGGCCGGCGACTACCTCGACGGCGGCGTCATCGAGTACGGACACGAGCAGGAACCACCGTGCATCCACGGCGGCTGGGTGCAGAACGCTTATCTCGCACGGCAATATCTCGACAACCTCGTCTCGCTCGACGACGACGGGACGGTGGTGCCGTGGCTGGCGACGAGCTGGGAGATCTCCCCGGATCGCAAGACCTACACCTTCCGCCTCAAGCCCGATGTGAAGTTCAGCGACGGAACCGATCTCGACGCGGCCGCGGTGAAGACCAACTTCGACAAGTACCTCGATCCGGACGCCCCCAACGGAACGGTGATGGCCTACATCGGGCAGTACTACGCCGGCGGCGAGGTTCTCGATCGCAACACCTATGCCCTGCACCTGAAGCAGCCGTACAGTCCGCTGCTGACGGTTCTGACCCAGGGCTACTTCGGGATTCAGTCGCCGACCGCGCTCGCGCGGGGGAAGAAAGAGAACTGCTCCAAGCCCGTCGGGTCCGGACCGTTCATCATCGAACGCTGGGATCGCAACCGCAGCATCACCTTCGTGCGGAACCCGGACTACAACTCGGCACCGGCCAACGCGAAACACCAGGGCCCCGCCTATGTCGACAAGGTGATCTGGAAGTTCCTCAAGGACCCGGTGCTGCGGTACGGCTCGTTGACCAGCGGATCATCCGATGTCATCTACAACGTCCCGGCCATCAACTGGGCTGACGCGACAACGCGGTTCCAGACCAAGCAGTACGTGACGCCGGGACGCCCCAACGCGATCACTCTCAACGTCGACCACGCACCATTCGACGACGTCCGGGTGCGTCAGGCGTTCGCCTACTCGGCCGACCGCGAGAAGGCAGTCGAGACAGCCTTTCTCGGCGTCGTGCCGTTCAACTCGAACGGCGCGCTGAGTCAGAGCACCCCAGACTACGACCCGGCCGCCGGCGCCTATGTCCGGAACCCGGACAAGGCGAATGCTCTGCTCGACCAGGCCGGTTGGACTGCCCGCGACTCCGACGGCATCCGCACCAAGGACGGCCGGCGTCTCACCGCACGCGTGGTGTACGCCGCCGACGCCATCGTCGGACCCGAGGGGGCGGCGATCCTGCAGAACATCGCCTACCAGGCGCGCGACGTCGGTTTCGACATCGAACTCGTCCCGGCGACGCAGAGCGAGTACTTCGGCGGCAACTACGCCAAGGCGCCCACCTACGACGCCTACGTCGGCTACTGGACGAGCCCGACCCCGGGACTGCTCCACATCAACTGGCGTCAGCGGCTCGAGGATTCGCCCAACCCGCACAACACGGCCTACTACAACGACCCGGTCCTGCAGGGTTTCATCGAGAAGGCCAACAGTTCGGCGGACCCGGCCGAGCAGCGCGAGTTCTACAGCAAGGCCCAGAAGCTGATCGGTGACCAGGCACTGTCGATCGGCCTCTACACACAGACGACCTCGATCGCGGCCGATCCCAAGCTGCACGACGTGTGGGTCGAGAAATCCCAAGGTGAACCAGTGTTCGCGGATGCGAGGTTTGTGCGATGACCATCCGGGTCGACAAGACGACGATCATCGACCCGGAGTCGGCGCCCGAGCGGGTCCGGAGTCGACGCCGCGGAGGCTCCGCGGTGTGGCTCCGCTGGCTCGGCAAACTCGGCTCGGCCGTGTTCGTGCTGTGGGCGGCTGCGACGGTCACGTTCCTCCTGCAGGTGCTCGCACCCGGTGACCGCGCGACGTTGCTGTTGAACCTGTCGTCGGGGGAGAGCCGCGAACGCACTCCTGACGAACTGGGCCCGGTCAACGACCAGTTCGGGTTCACCGATTCGATCTGGCAGCAGTACCTGCACTACCTCCAGGGCCTGCTGCGCGGTGACCTCGGGACGTCGTACCAGCTGAGTGAACCCGTCACCGACGTGATCGCCGCCCAGCTGGGTCCCACCCTGGTACTCACCGTCAGCGCCCTGGTCGTGGCCTGGCTGCTGGTCCTGGTGACCACGACGCTGACCGCCGGCCGCCGCGGTCCGGGCGGAGCGCTCGGCGCCCTGCTCGAGACCGTGAGCGCCGGTCTCCCGCAGTACTGGCTGGGGTCGATCCTGTTGGTGGTCTTCGCCATCGATCTCGCCTGGTTCCCGGTCGAGAGCGGCAACTCGCTGCGAGGACTGGTCCTGCCGGTGCTCACGCTGGCGATACCGCTGGCCGGGTTCCTCGGCAGCATCGCTCGCGACGAGTTCGCCCGGGCACTCGACCAGCCTTTCGTTCTCACTGCTCGAAGCCGTGGTCTCGGCGACCTGTCGGTTCGTGCTCGACATGTGCTGCGCCACTCGGTCATCCCTGCTGTCACCGTGTCCGGTTGGGCCATGGGTGCGCTGCTCTCGGGTGCGGTCATCGCCGAGACCGTCTTCGCCCGGGCCGGAATCGGACAGACCCTCGTCGCAGCCGCCAGCTCGCGCGACGTCCCGCTGGTCAGCGGCATCGTCGTGCTCGTCGCCGCCATCTACACCGTCGCCAACCTGCTGGTCGACTTCCTCTACACCGTCATCGACCCCCGGATCGAGGTCCCGTGACCATCCAGAAACCGTCCACCGGGACGGCACCCAACTCGGCGTCGTCTGAGGCGACATCATCCGACAAGACCTCGTCGATCAAGACCTCACGGAGCACGGTCACCGCACTGCCGGAGACCTCGCGCCGGCCGTGGGCGCTGCCACCCACCGTGATCGCCGCGCTCGGCGTCCTCGTCCTGCTGTTCCTGGCAGCGGTCGTACCTGGTCTGATCGCTCCGTACGACCCGCTTGCCATCGACCTCGATGCGACGCTGTCGCCGCCGACGTGGGCGCACCCGTTCGGTACCGACCTGTCGGGTCGAGACTTGCTGAGCCGCATCATCTTCGGCACCAAGCAGTCCCTCGCCATCGGTCTCGGAGCGGTGGCGGTGGCACTGGTCCTCGCCGTGGCGCTGGGAATCACGGCCGGCCTGTCGGGGCGGATCGCGCAGGCTCTGGCCAATCGTTGGATCGATGTGCTGTTCGCCTTCCCGACGATCCTGCTCGGGCTCCTGCTGACATCGGTGTTCGGCCCCGGCCCGTACACGCTGATCTTCGCGATCGGGATCGGTATCGCCCCGGGCTATGCACGTATCATCCGCGGCCAGGTCCTGACCGTCCGCAATGCCGCCTACATCGAGGCGGCGACGGCGCTCGGGCACTCGCGGACGCGAATCCTCGTGCAGCACATCGCTCCCAACGCACTACGACCGATGATCGTCACCGCGACACTGGGCGTCGGTCAGGCGATCATCTGGGCCTCGGGGTTGGCCTATCTCGGTCTCGGCGTCGCGCCCCCGTCACCCGAGTGGGGCGCCCTGCTCGACGCCGGACGCACCTACATCACCGTGGCCTGGTGGCTCGAGATCTTCCCGGGCCTTGTCATCGTGATCACCGCCCTGGCATTCACCACCGTGGGACGCCACCTCGGCGCCCGTCTGGAAGGAACCACCCGATGACCGTAGTCGCGACTCCCCTCGAGGCCCGGACCGACGACGTCGCCGACACCGGCGACTCCACCACACCGCTCGCCGAGATCCGGGACCTGCACGTGACCTTCGGCGGCCGCGAGGTGGTCAAAGGAGTCTCGTTCTCGGTGAACGCAGGCGGATGCCTCGCGATCGTCGGCGAATCCGGGTCGGGTAAGTCCGTCACCGCCCGCACCCTCATCGGACTCACCGGTGAAGGGGCCCGGATCAGCGCCGAGACGGTTGCTTTCGACGGTCGCTCCCTCCTCGGGTACAAGGACCGGGACTGGCGTCGTCTGCGCGGTCGGGGCATCGGATTCGTCCTCCAGGACGCCCTGGTGTCGTTGGATCAACTGCGCACCGTCGGAAGCGAGATCGGGGAGGCCCTGACCGCCCACTCGGGCTCCCACGGCGGCGGTCTCTTCCGGAACCGATCACCGCGCCGACGTGCCGAACGGGAGGAGAAGATCATCGAACTACTGACGCTGGTCGGGGTTCCCGAACCCGGCGTTCGCGCTGCCCAGCGACCGCACGAACTCTCCGGTGGTCTCCGACAGCGTGCGCTGATCGCCTCGGCTCTCGCCCAGGACCCGAAACTGCTCATCGCGGACGAACCGACCACCGCTCTCGACGCCACCGTCCAGGCCCAGATCCTCGACGTCCTCGGCGAGGCGAAGGACCGGGGCAACGGCGTCATCCTCATCTCCCACGACCTCGCGGTCGTCGCGCGTCTTGCCGACCGCGTCGCGGTGATGCGGCAGGGGGAGATCGTCGAGTACGGCTCCACCGACGATGTGCTGCGCAACCCGACGCACGACTACACGAAGAGCCTGCTGTCGTCGGTGCCATCGCGCACCTCCAAGGGCACGCTCCTGACCAGCGGCGAGACGCTGCCGGAACCCCCGACGGCCTCCGCTGCCGGTGCGCCTCCCGCGCTGCGTGTACGCGATCTTCGAAAGTCCTTCGAGGGCAGGAACAAGACGGAGCGACCCGCGGTACAGGGTGTGAGCTTCGACGTCCTGCCCGGCAAGACGCTCGGCATCGTCGGCGAATCCGGGTCGGGCAAAACGACAACTGCACGCATGGTCCTCGGGCTGACCGACCCGGACTCGGGGACCGTCGAGTTGAACGGGCGCCCGTGGAGTGCGCTGTCCGATGTCGAACGACGCGCGAACCGTCATCAGATTTCCGTCATCTACCAGGACCCGCTCAGCTCTTTCGATCCCCGGTGGAACGTCGAACGCATCCTGCGCGACAGCCTGCGTTCGCGGAACCTGCGCGGAACAGCGCTCGACGACCGCATCTCCGAGTTGCTCGACAGTGTCGGACTCTCGGATGCGTTCCGCCGGCGTCACCCGCTGCACCTGTCCGGAGGGCAGCGACAGCGTGTCGCCATCGCCCGTGCGCTGGCGCCGGAACCGTCGGTGATCGTGTGCGATGAGCCGGTGTCGGCTCTCGATGTCTCGATCCAGGCCCGCATCCTCGACCTGCTCGCGATGTTGCAGGTGGAAACCGGTGTCTCGCTGGTCTTCATCTCGCACGATCTCGGCGTCATCCACCACGTCGCCGACGACATCCTGGTGATGCGCGGGGGAGAGGTCGTCGAATACGGAGAGGCCGACCGCGTCTTCGGTGACCCGGAGCATCCCTACACGCGCGAGTTGCTCGCTGCGGTCCCGACGATCGGGGCCGGGGAGCTCATCGTCTGAGCCTCCCGGTCAGCGCACTCCGGGCGGAGGGCCCCACCTCGGGTCAAGGGCTCATCGAGAGGGGGCTGCGTCCGGATCAGAACAACGTCGGCGGGAGCGCACCTTCGAACTCGAGGAGCCACCGTTTGGTCGCCAGACCTTCACCGGGGAGGCCGCCGGAGAATCCGCCCAGGCCGTCACCTGCGACGACGCGGTGGCAGGGGATCAGCAGGGGAGTCGGGTTGATGCCCATGATCGAGCCGACGCTGCGCGCGGGGATGCCGGTGCCACTCATCGTCGCGAGTTGCCCGTAGGTGACGGTTGTGCCGGACGGGACGTCGCGGTGCAGGGCGGTCAGGACCGCGCGGGCCGATGCGGACACCCCGGACAGTTCGATCGGGAGGTCGAACGTCGTCAACGAACCGTCGAAGTAGGCGTGGAGCTGACGTACCGCTTCTGCGACAACCGGTTTCGCGGACGAGAGATCGGACTGTGCGTCCTCGTTGCTCCAGGCGACGCGGACGATCGAGGCGTCGTCTCCGGTGATCAGTAGCCGCCCGACCGGTGTCGAGATGGCAACGGTGCTCGTCGTCTCGGCATCTGGATCGTGTGCTGCGGTCATCGGCGTCTCTGTCGCTCGTGCGGGGTCCGGCGTCACCCACGGTAGCGGCATGGTCTGACATCTGGCGGGTGACGACACCGGGCCGCATCATCGGTTCGGGTCAGGCGGCAGGGCGTGAACAGGACGACGTCTCAGGGCTGGGTCGAGGAGAGCAGGGGGCAGATAGGTCTGGTCGAGCCTGCCGATATCCGTTCCGGGTGGGACGATCTCGTCGATGCGGTCGAGGACATCGTCGGGCAGCGCGACCTCGAGCCCTTTGAGAAGGTCTTCAAGCTGCGGGATCGTGCGCGGCCCGATCAGGGCGCTGGTGATTCCGGGATGTGTGATGGCGAACGACATCGCCATGTGGGTCATGGGGATACCCGACTCGGCAGCCAGCGCGGCGAGTTCCTCGACCGCGTCGAGCCGGTTCTCGTCGTCGAGGGCCTTGATCATGCCGGAGCGGACCAGGTCGTTCGCTTGTCCCCGGCGGACCCGGCCGGTGAGCATCCCCTGGCCGAGTGGGCCCCAGGCGATGACTCCCATGCCGAAACGTTGCGCAGTCGGCAGTACTTCGGTTTCGATGCCCCGGTTGAGAAGTGAATACGGTGCCTGCTCGGTGCGGAACCGGCGCAGGCTGTGTCGGTCGGCGATCCACTGCTGATCGACGATGTCCGAGACCGGGGTGTTGGAGGAACCGATGGCGCGGATCTTGCCGCTGCTCATCAGATCGGTGAGGGCGGAGAGGGTTTCCTCCGGATCGGTGTCGGGGTCGGGGAGGTGGACCTGATACAGGTCGATGTAGTCGGTCTGTAGGCGACGCAGGGACTCTTCCACCGCGGTCACGATCCATCGACGTGAAGCGCCCCGACGGTTTGGGTCGTCGCCCATCGGGCGGCTGAATTTCGTTGCCAGCACCACATTTTCGCGGCGACCACGGAGTGCTTTGCCGACGACGACCTCCGACGCACCGTGCGGCGGTAGGGAGTAGGCGTCTGCGGTGTCGACGAAGTTGATGCCGGCGTCCAGGGCGGTGTTGATGAGGCGGACCGATTCGTCGTGGTCGGGGTTTCCCATCGACGCGCCGAGTAGCAGTGTGCCGAGCGCGTAGGGGCTGACCTTGATCCCGGTTCGGCCGAGTGGGCGGTAGTGCATGAGGTTCTCCCTGAGGGGTGGGTTCGGAGTCGGCCGACGGCCGTGACCCCTAAGCGGAATGCTATTCCGCTAATATACGGAACGGCGTTCCGGTACACAAGGGTTTCCGGAATGCTTTTCCGGAAAGTCTGTTCGTGAAAGAGTGGGGGCGTGGACTTCAACGACGCCGACACGGCCGAGGTGGCCGAGGGCGGATCCCGACCGCGTCCGAAGCGGGCGGATGCGCAACGCAACGTCGTCGCGCTGATCGATGCCGCGAAAACCGTCTTCGCGAAGGTTGGGGTGGACGCGCCGGCCAAGGAGATCACCGACCTCGCCGGAGTCGGCGTGGGCACTCTCTATCGCCACTTTCCGAAGCGTTCGGATCTGGTGGCCGCCGTACTCGAGAAGGAGATCGACGCCTGCGTGGAACTGGCCGAGGAGCTACGGAGTTCTCATCAACCGGCCGAGGCGCTGAGGACCTGGGTCCGGCGGTACACCGAGTTCGTCGGCACCAAGCGGGGTCTCGCCTCGGCGCTGCACTCTCCAGATCCGGCGTTCGATGCACTGGCGGATCACTTCGCGAATCGCCTCGAACCGGCAGTTGCCGCGCTGCTGGCGGCCGGCTCGGACGAGCTACGTGCAGACGTCGGCGCTGCCGAAGTACTGCACGCGATCGCGCTGCTGTGCCAGCGCGTGCCCGGAAGAGAACTCGACTACAACCAGCGGCTGGCCGGTGTGTTCGTCGACGGTTTGTACCGTCGGCCCGAGGACGTCCCGGAATAAAGAAGTCAGGCGGGGTGTTATCGCCCCCATGAGTGCCAACGCAGAATTGAGTCCTGAAGGCTGGGTCCGCGAGCAGACCCAGAAAATCCTCGAGCAGGGCACCACCGAGGGTGTCCAGGTCATGGACCGCCCGATCGTCCTGTTCACCACCACCGGCGCGAAGTCCGGCAAGAAGCGGTACGTCCCGCTGATGCGGGTGGAGGAGAACGGCAAGTACGCGATGGTCGCGTCCAAGGGCGGTGCTCCCGAGCATCCGGCCTGGTACTTCAACGTCAAGGCCAACCCGCAGGTGACCGTGCAGGACGGAACCGAGGTCAAGGAACTCACCGCGCGTGAGATCAGCGGCGACGAGCGTGCCCACTGGTGGGAGCTCGCGGTGGCGGCCTTCCCGCCTTACGCGGAGTACCAGACCAAGACCGACCGAGAGATCCCGGTATTCATCCTGGAGTGATCCTTCTGCAGCCCGCAGGCACTAGAGCCCCCGACACCGTCGGGGGCTCTAGTGTTGTGGCCACCAGGTGTGCGACAGCGAAGCGGGAGTAGGCATGGGACACGTCGTCGATTTCAAGCACGTCTCCACACAGGGCCTCGAGTCCTCACCGGTGACGGACGCCCTCGCCGGCCTGAGAGCCAACGAATCCCGGTACTACAAAACGAAGTACGCACACGACTTCACTGTCGTACCAGCCGACGCTGCGCCGGAGGTTCTCGAGCGGGTCACCCGCATCCTCGCCGAGGAACGCGACATCGCGATCGGCTCGCGCCCACTCGAGGTCAGCGACTTCGAGGTCGACGGCCTCCACATGTCGTACGTGTTCTACGAGTCGGGGCTCGCGGTCAATGTCATGTACAGCATCGATCCGGCAGGCAAACGCGCCGTCGGCTTCAAGCTGTCCGACGGCATGGACGTGCCCGAGGAACTCGAGTCGAAGTTCAAGTTCGCGCGGCAGAAGTCGAAACTCGCCGGCACCATCCGCGGTTCGTACTTCGTCATCAAGGGTGAGTACTGACCGAGTGTTCGTCACGGCGACGATCCTCATGCGCGGGATAGGCGTGGATCAGCGCACTGGCGAGCTTCGGAACAGCATGCGTCAGCTCGTGTTCGGCGTCGTGCGCGATGCTGTGCGCCTCGGTGAGCCGTAGGTTCGGGTCGACGTCGAGCTCGGCGTCGGCATGGAGGCGGTGGCCGATCCAACGCATGCGGATGCTCCGTACCGCGAGCACTCCCGGACGTTCGGCAAGGGTCGTCTCCGCGGTCTCGACGAGGGCCGGGTCCACACCGTCGAGGAGCCGGCGAAAGACGTCGCGCGCTGTCGTACGCAGCACCGCGAGGATGGCGACGGTGATCACCAGGCCGATGATCGGGTCAGCGAGTGGGATTCCCGCTGCCACGCCGCCTGCGCTGAGTAGCACGGCCAGCGACGTGAAACCGTCTGTGCGCGCGTGGAGTCCGTCGGCGACGAGTGCCGCTGAACCTATTCGACGGCCGATGCGAATGCGGTAGAGCGCCACCCACTCGTTGCCGATGAAACCGACGAGCCCGGCCAGTGCGACCCATCCGAGGTGGTCGATGGGGCGGGGATCGATGAGTCGTCCCACGGCCTCGTAGCCGGCGATGACGGCCGACAGCGCGATCATCGCGACGACGAACAGGCCGGCCAGGTCCTCGGCTCGTCCGAATCCGTAGGTGTAGCGGCGAGTGGCCGACCGGGTCGCCATCGCGAACGCGATCCAGAGCGGTACCGCGGTCAGAGCATCCGAGAAGTTGTGGATCGTGTCGGCGGCCAGCGCTATCGAGCCCGATGCGGCGACGATCCCGGCCTGCGCCACCGCGGTGACGCCCAGGACCACCAGACTGATCTTCACAGCACGGATACCCGCGCGCGACGATTCCAGAGCGGAGTCGAGACTGTCTGCGGCGTCGTGGGAGTGAGGCGCGAATATCTCGGCGACCACTCCGGCGAACCCGTGGCGGTGCTGGTGATGCGAATGATCGTGCCCGTGGTGCTGGTGATGCGCGTGCGGATCGCGGGGCAGATGCGTCATCGCTCAGGCCTCCCGTCCGGTTCCCGGTTCGACGGCGCGGAGTGCTGGATCGTCGCGATGGTGTGGCGGTATGCCCGGCCCGGCGTGCTCCGCGTTGAACACCGCGTCGGTGACGAGCCGCTGGACGTGCTCGTTCTCGAGGCTGTAGAAGATCGTCGTGCCGGCGCGGCGGGTGCGGACGAGCCGCGCCATGCGGAGCTTGGCGAGATGTTGCGACACGGAGGGGCCGGGCTTGCCGACCGCCTCGGCGAGTTCGCTGACCGACATCTCGGTGTCGGTCAGCGCCCACAGCAGCTGAATGCGGGTCGGGTCGGCAAGCATCCGGAACACCTCGACCACCAATCGCACCTGATCCTCGGCAATAGGAGGACGGGCGATCGGTGAATGCTTATCTGCATTCATATGCAGATAGTAGCTCTCCTGCTGTCAGCGGGCCACGCCCCGACAGAATCGCCGTCAGGCGAAGCGGATGTTCATGGTCGCGAGACCGAACACCTTCCGGCCGCCCGATTTCGCGACGATGATGACCACGCCGGTCCGGGTCTCCGGGTCCAGAGACTTGATGCGTCCGCTGAACTCGATCTCGCCACCGTCGACGGCCGACACGGGAACCGTCTGCGACAGGCGGACCGAATAGCGGGTGACAGCGCCGGGATCGCCGGACCACGAGGCGACGAAGGCCGCGCCGAGGCCCATGGTGAACATTCCGTGTGCGATGACGTCGGGCAGACCGGCGAGCTTGGCCACCGCCTCGTCCCAATGGATGGGGTTGGCGTCGCCGGCGACACCGCCGTAGTTGACGAGGTCACCGCGGGAGATTCGCGCGGTGTGGATCGGCAGTTCGTCGCCGACCGACAGCTCGTCGAAGGACCGGGCTCCGGACGGGCGCGTCGAGCCGTCCGCGACCCGGATCTCGCCCTCGGGCCGGACGGTCTTCTCGTACAGGTGGTGGGTGTCCTCGTGGCTGAAGATGTTGACGTCGTGCATCATCACCCTGCGCACCGCGGCGCTGAGGCCCGGATCGACCTCTTCGGCGGTCACGCCCACGACGGTGGTGTGCATCGTGTGCACCTTCTCGCCCGCGGCGTCGGTCATGGTGTTGGTCACCGTGATCAGTTCACGGCCCGCGACCTTGCGGACGCCGGACAGTTCGACGTCGGTGACGAGCTCGTCGCCGGCCACGATGGGCCGGTGCTGCTCGAAGACCTGCTCGGTCTGCACGTAGGTGTCGTAGCCGACGATCACGGACTCGAACAGCTCGCGGTTCGCCGCCATCGCCGGGATGGACGTGAACGTCAGCGGCGCGACGAGTCCCGAATACCCGAGTGCGACAGCGGCTTCGGGCTCCCAGTGCGCGGGGTGGTAGTCCTGCACCGCGCGGGCGTATTCGCGGACCTTCTCGCGTCCGACCTCGTAGGAGCCGTCGAGGACGTAGTAGTGACCGACGCGCGTCTCGAGGTCGGGCGCCTCGCCGGCTGCCGTCGGTTCCGTGATCGGGGGTTGGGTCATTTCGACAACGCTAATCGCGCGGGTTCCGCTGGCAAAACCGCGGTGGGTGTCCTGTCACGTACTCGACCCTGTCGGGTGGGCGTCAGCGTCGCAGCCCCTTGCCGTGCGCGAACTCCGCAGGACGTCCCGAGGACTGCCAGTCGTGCCAGTTCTCCCGGTGTCGGCACATCGCCTTCTCGTGCAGACGACGGAACGTCGGGGAGATCCGACGCAGCGTCTCGACGAGTGTCACGGCCGGCAACCGCAGCAGGATCAGCGAGAGCCCCGGGACCGGGTTGGGCATGTCATAGCGAAAGCGTGTCGTCGGCATCATGTAGATCGTCGAGTAGGCGGCGTACATCATGGCGTTGTACCTCCCGCGGATCCGCTCGAGGCCGGTCGCGTTCTCGTTGGCGAACGCGGCCGGGAACGACTCGATGAGTTCGGCGCCGTCGGCGCCCGCGTCGTAGCTGCGGGTGGTGTTGACGAAGGCCAGGAGTCGCAGTGAGTCGGCGATGGTCTCCGGGAACCACTGGGTTCGCACGCCGAGGAGGTGCCCGAGGTAGCGCTGATAGTGCAGCAGCACCCGGATCTCCCTGGGCGTGGTCTGGACCCCGGTCAGCCACAGCGCCGACGCCGGCACGACGCTGCCGCCGAGCAGGGTGAGCAGCTGATAGGACTGGCTGATCGGCTCACCCCACCGTTCGACGTCCCACTCGGGGTGCTTCGCGACCGTACGTCGAACCCACACGTGCATCACGCGGACACGCATCGCCGTGGCCCGGCCGGCTGATCCCGGGGTCAGCAGCGCGCCGGGCTGGGAGACGTCGATCCAGAACCGGGCCGTCTCCAGGAAGCGTCGCAGCGCGTTGTCGCCTGCGTACCCGCCTGCCAGCGACAGCGGTTTGGCGACCGCGGCCTCGGTGTACATCTCGAGCGTTATCCCGCCGGCGACACTGAACAGGCCGGTGCCCCATCGGCGCCAGATCGCCTCGCCCTCGGCGATAAGCTGCGGGTCGACCCAGTCGGGAACCGTCTCGAACTCCTCGAACAGCTCGACGAGCGCGGGCGGAGGGTTCTCGACGCTGTCGAGTCCGTCGGTCAGGGCCTTGTCCAGCAGTGCGCGCGCGGCCTCGGGGCCGAGCGTGCCGTAGACCTCGTCGACGAACCGTTCGGCCACCGGATCGGTGCGGAACATGTCCTCGGCGAAGGTGCGCAGGTGTTCGGGCTCGGGGTAGAGGTCCTTGCCGGTGACCCTGCGGACGAGGGCGCGCGCACGGCGAAGCTTCCGGTTCGACATCGCAGCGTCGTAGGTGACCGCACTCGGGAAGCCGGGAACGTCGTCGCTCGAACGACTCGGCAGCACTGCGGACACGGGAACCCCCAACCGTTTGAGACGGATTGAATCATGTGTATCACTCCGGCGTCACGCTTCGCACGTCCCGCCCCTTGACCTGAAGTTCACTTGAAGTTGCACGGTGGGGACGTAATCATCACCGCTCGATGAGGAGATCTGATGCGCCAGGTGCTGCCCGACCTCTGGGAGACTTCCACCGACAACCCGTTCCCCGGCCTCACCACCCATGGCTATCTGTGGACGTCCGACCGCAACGTGCTGTTCTACTCGATGGCATCGGACGCCGAGTTCGACGATCTGGAGAAGCTGGGCGGCGTCGACGACCAGTACCTGTCCCATCAGGATGAGGCCGGCCCGATTCTCGGCCGGATAGAAGACCGGTTCGGGGCGACGCTGCACGCGCCGGCACCCGAGATCGAGCGGATCGGTCGGTTCGCACGTGTGGACATCGCGATCGCCGAACGGTACGTCGACGACAACGGGGTCGAGGTGATCCCGACGCCGGGGCACACGCCCGGCAGCACCTGCTACTTGGTACCCGGTGACGACGGGCTGCGGTATCTGTTCACCGGGGACACGTTGTACGTCAACGCGTCCGGGGGATGGACAGCCGGCTACCTACCGTTCAGTGATGCGTCGACTCTCGCGGAGAGTCTGCATCTGTTGGCGCACGTCGACCCCGATGTGGTGATCTCGAGTGCGTTCGCCGGGGAGTCGGCGGTGCATCAGGTCACCGAAGGGGAGTGGTCGAGTCATCTGGAGGAAGCGCTGGAGGGATTGGCGATCGCGTCCCAAACGCGTTGATGTGCATGCGATCGGTGAAGCGACCCTGTGGAGTTCCCAGGTGCGACGCCAGATCCGCGTGTACGATCGAACACATATTCGATCCACGGAATCTCGGGGGTGATCATCGTGGCCGCTACTGCAACCGTCGACGCCGAAGGCTCGGCACCCTCAGACGCGGTCGCGATCATCGAGCAGATGCACGCCCTCACCAACCGGTTGCAGAATACTGACCTCTCTCGATTGTCAGATGCCGAGATCGCCCAGGTGGCCGCCGAGAACGAGCGTCTGATCGCCCGCCTCACCTACGCCGGCAACCAGCAGATCGTCGAGGCCGAGAACCGCAACCTGGCCCGAAAGACCGGTCATCGCAGCATCATCCAGTACATGCAACACCGCCTGCGGATCACCTTCCCCGGTAGGCGCCATGTCGAGGTGAAAGCCACCGCCACCTACGCCGACCTCACCACCGGACAACCACTCGAACCCGAACTCCCCACGCTCGCCCGGGAAATGGCCGACGGCCGGGTGGGGTCTGCCCATGTTCATGCGGTGATGGACGTGATGGACCAGATTCCGCATGCCATCCCACACGACGTGCGGGCCGCCGCCGAACAGACCCTGGCCGAATACGCCGCCACCCTCACAGTTGCCGAGATCGGTCAGGTCGGTGCCCGCCTGCTGGCCCATCTCGATCCCGACGGCACCCTCACCGACCACGACGACCGCGCACGCCGCCGCAACCTGCAGGTGAACCGGCAACGCGCGGACGGGACCTCCAAACTCATGGCCAACCTCACACCTCTCGCGCGGGCGCGGATCATGACCTTCCTGGCCGTCTGGGCCCGGCCCGGCATGAACAACCCCACCGATCCCGAATCGCCGAGCGGATCGATCGAGGACGCCGACCCCGAGGTGATCGCGGCAGCAGCCGACCGCGACCACCGCACCCCCGCCCAGCGCAATCACGACGCCCTGAACGCACTGCTGGAAGCGGTGTTCGACGACGGAATGCTCGGCAAGACCCACCGAGGCCTGCCGGTCCAGCTGATCGCCAAAGCCGAGCTCGACGACCTCATCCGCGAAACCGGGTTCGCCACCAGCGCCGACGGCACCCTCGTCCCCATCGCAGACCTCATCGCCATCGGCGCCGACGTGCAGCCCTGGTTGGCGGTCTTCAAAGACGCCACGGCGGTCCCGCTGTACTTCGGACGCGGCAAACGACTCGCCACCATGGAACAGCGGCTCGTCTCGTTCGCCCGACCTGACGGCGAGATGTGCTCCAGCCCGGACTGCGACATACCCACCACACACGTGGAAATGCATCACGCCCACACCGATTGGGGAGATGGCGGATTCACCGACATCGACAACCTCACTCCCGCCTGCACCCGCCACCACCACATGGTCGGTGACCAGCCCGGTCAATACTCGACCAGGATGATCGCCGACGGGTCCGACGAAGGCAGATGTGCCTGGCAGTTGAACGCCGAACCAGGGGCGCCACCCAACCCCGAACGCATCAACCGACGACCCGACATAGCCCGATGGTTCAACGAAGTCCTCACCGTCATTCGTGACGAAGTACACGGACAACCCGAACCGTTGTCCGTCGATGCACCACGCCCACAACTGCGGCAGGTCATCGACCTGCGCGATGCCACTCCTGCCGAACTTGTCGTGGCCTCGGCGCTACTCGATGCCGCCTACCGGAACTGAGAACCGGTGGCCGTCAGTCGAACAGCCGCCGGAACACGTTGGTCTCGGCGAGATCGACCAGCTCGTCGCCGCGGCCGGACAACACAGTGCGCAGGGCGTAGAGGGTGAATCCCTTGGCCTGCGCGGCGGTGATGGTCGGCGGGATCGACAATTCCTGTCGGGCCGTCGTCACGTCGAGCAGCGCCGGGCCGTCGTGAGCCAGGAACTCGTCGATGGCACCGGCGAGATCGTCGGGCTGCTCGACCTTGCGTCCACGGATTCCGACGGCCTCGGCGAGTTTCGCGAAATCGGGGTTCTCCAGATCTGTCCCGTAGTTGACGAACCCGGCCGCCTTCATCTCCACCTCGACGAAGTTCAGCGAGGAGTTGTTGTAGACGACGATCTTCACCGGCAGTTTGTTCTGGGTGATGGTCAGAAGCTCGCCCAGAAGCATCGCGAGTCCGCCGTCGCCGGCGAGTGCGATGATTTGGCGCCCCGGAAAGGCGGTTTGCGCGCCGATGGCCTGCGAGACCGCATTCGCCATCGACCCATGGGTGAACGAACCGATCAAGCGGCGGGCGCCGTTCATCACCAGATACCGCGCCGCCCACACGACCGGAGAGCCGACGTCGGGGATGAACACGGCGTCTGCACTGGCTTTCTCGCTGATCAGCCGGGTGAGGTACTGGGGGTGGATGGGTGCCCGGTTACGGTCGTTGTCGGCCAGTTCGTCCAGACGCCGACGTGCCTTGGTGTAGTGGGCGAGCGACGTCGTCAGGTGTTCTGGGTCGCGGCCGGTCGAGATCAGCGGGAGCAGCGCGCGCACGGTGTCGCCGACGTCGCCGACCAGCGGTACGTCGACCGGGCAGCGACGTCCGATCTGTTCGCCGCGGATGTCGACCTGGATGATGGTCGCCTTGGACGGGTAGAACTGCTGATACGGGAAGTCGGTGCCCAGCATCAGCAGGGTGTCGCACTTCTCGATCGCGCGATAGCCCGACGAAAAGCCCAGCAGCCCGGTCATTCCCACGTCGTACGGGTTGTCGTACTCGATGAATTCCTTGCCCCGCAACGCATGCACGATCGGGGCCTGTAGCGCGCGGGCCAGCCCGACGACCTCATTGTGGGCGCCCTGCACGCCGGCACCGGCAAGGATGGTGACGCGCTGGGCAGCGTTGAGCGTGTCCGCGGTGCGGGCCAGGTCGGCATCGGTGGGCCGCACGACGCGCGGCACGTGCCGGATCGGGGCTCCCGCACGGCGTTTGGGGCACGGTTTGAGGAACAGCTCGCCGGGGATTACGAGCACTGCCACGTCGCGTCGCTCCACCGCGGTCCGCAACGCCACGTCGAGCAGTCGCGGCATCTGGTCGGGGGTGCTCACCATCTCGCAGAAGGCACTGCATTCACGGAATAGCTGTTCGGGGTGGGTCTCCTGGAAGTAACCGCTGCCGATCTCGAGTCCGGGGATGTGGGCCGCGATCGCGAGCACCGGGACGCGGCTGCGATGGGCGTCGAAAAGCCCGTTGATCAGGTGGAGATTGCCGGGACCGCAACTGCCCACGCAGACCGCGAGCTCGCCGGCGAGGGCAGCCTCGGCGGAGGCAGCGAAAGCAGCGGCTTCCTCGTGCCGGACGTGCTGCCAGGTGATGGCCTCGGTGGTGCGCAGAGCGTCGGTGAGCCCATTGAGGGAATCGCCCGGAAGCCCGTACACACGCTGCACTCCGGAACGTTCGAGCTCTTCGACGATCCGTTCGGCGACTGTTGTCGACATGGTGATCCATTCGGTCGAGTCCGTGTCCACCCGACTATAGACGCGACGCATGCGGTGCCGACCTGCTTCAACTTCCGCGCGCGATGATTCCAGGCGTGGCGTTCGGTTTCGCCGATGACACAATCTGTCCATGCCACAGCGCGGTGAACCACTGCAGAAACTCGGTTTTCTGACGATCGGCCGGTTTGACGAGAACGACCCACGGGCAGGTCATCTCGAGACCCTGCGGATGATCGAACTCGCCGAGGAACTCGGGTTCGACAGTGTGTGGTTGCGCAATCGGCACCTCCAGTACGGGATCTCGTCACCGGTCGCGGTGCTGGCGGCTGCGTCGATGCGGACCAGCCGCATCGAACTGGGTACCGCCGTCATCCCACTGGGTCTGGAGAATCCGTTGCGGTTGGCCGAAGATCTCGCGACCGTCGACCTCCTCAGCGACGGACGGCTCAATCCCGGCGTCTCCGTAGGTGTCCCGATGCGCTACGACGACTTCAAGACCTCGCTCTACCCGGAAACCCACGGCATGGAGAACTTCTCCAAGGATCGCGTCATCCGTCTCCTCGACAATCTGCGTGGCGAACCGGTCAGTGACTTCGAGGGCACCGTCGGTATCGAACAGTTCTCTCGTAGGGTGCAACCGCATTCACCGGGCCTTGCCGACCGGGTGTGGTACGGCGGCGGCAGGTCGTCGGCGATCTGGGCCGGCGAGCAGGGCATCAACTACCTGACGTCGTCGGTGGTCACGATCGAGGGCACCGACTCCCGGGACTTCGCAACGATCCAGGCCGAGAACATCGACGCTTACCGGGCGCACCACGTCGATCCCGCCCGTGCCCGGGTGTCGCAGGGCCTCGTCGTCATCCCCACCGATTCGGCGACCCCGGAACAGATCCGCAAGTACGAGGACTACGCCGCAGCAAGATTCGAGCGCACCCTCACGCCGCAGGGGCCGCGCGGAATGCTGTTCGCACCTGACTACGTGGGACCGTCCGACGAGCTCGCCGAGCGGCTCTGGGACCACGCCGGCTTCCAGCGGGCCACCGAAGTGGCCATCGCTCTGCCGTTCTCGTTCGACGAGCCGGACTACCTGCAGATCGTCGGCGACCTCGCCGGCCGACTCGGCCCTGCGCTGGGATGGTCGCCTGCTGGCTGAGCGGCACCAGCCTGCCCACCGGCAGGCGTCATTTCGGTGATGCGACCGCGATCGAAGTCGCATCACCGAAATGAGGTCGCATGGACTCAGCCCTGGTGATCCGAGGTCACCGCGAGTTCTTTCGCGGCGTCGAACTCTGCCCGGAGGGTGTTCAGCCGGGCGTCGGCGAACTCGAGCGAGTCCGAACCCAGGAGCTGATGCAGCGGCGCGTCGCCCTGCACGGCGACGGTGATGATGGCCGCCGCGGCGCGGACCGGGTCGCCGAGCTGGGTACCGGGCATGGCCAGGTGCGCCCGGGTCATCTCACGGATGGCGGGGTAGGCGTCGACCGTGGACTCGGGCAGACCCAGCGAGGTGGGACGCAGGAAGTCGGTCCGCAGGTAACCGGGTTCGATCAGGTTGACGGCGATGTCGAAGTCGACGACCTCGGCGGCCAGCGACTCGGTGAGGCCCTCCAGGGCGAACTTGCCTGCGCTGTACAGGCCCCAGCCAGGAAACGTGGTCAGGCCGAGGATCGACGACACGTTGATGATGTGGCCACTGCGGCGTGCCCGCATCTGGGGGAGCGCTGCCCGCAACACGTTCCAGACCCCGAAGATCTGGACGTCGAACATGTCGCGGGCCTCGGCGTCGGTGACCTCCTCGATTGCGGCGAGGAAGCCGTAGCCCGCGTTGTTGACGACCACGTCGATGCCGCCGAAGCGATCCTGCGTGGCCGTGACGGCAGCCGTGACCTCGGTTTCGTCTGCGAGCGACACCTGCAGAGGGAGAAGGCGACTCGTGTCGACACCGGGGAGGGCCTCGATCAGTCGATCCTTCGAGCGGGTGGTGGCGGCGACGTTGTCACCGCGCTGCAGCAGTTGTGTGACCAGCTCCAGGCCGAGGCCGCGCGAGGCGCCGGTGACGAACCAGGTGGCCGGACGGTCGGTGGGGTAGTTCATGATTACCTCCTGTGGGTAGGGCTGATTTCGATACGGCTCCTCGCAAGCTCGTCGCCTACTCGATCAGCTGTATCGCGGTTCTTCTGTCGAACCGGTGACACCAGAATCGCGTTCCGAAAGGCGCTGTGGGACGCCATAACTGACCACCTCGAACCCAGGACCCGGCAACCTGGGACCGACAGACCCAGGCACGGTCCGCACCGGGCGCGCATGATGGTGGGCATGGCCGATCTGAATCGAGAACTCGCGGACTTCCTCCGCCGTGCTCGGGCCGCGCGCGACCCACAGGAGGCCGGCCTCCCCGACGACGGGCGGGTTCGCCGCGTCAAGGGACTGCGGCGCGAAGAGGTGGCAGTGCTGGCCGGAGTGTCCACCGACTACTACACGCGCCTGGAGCAGGGCCGGCGCATTGTCCCGTCGACGCAGGTCATCGACGCGATCGGGCGTGCCCTCGGACTCGACGACGTAGGCCGCACCCATCTGCACGACCTGGTTTCGGCGACTCGAACTCCGCGCACCGCCGCACGCTCGCGCTCTGCGGTACAGCGGGTGCGACCGGGACTGCGCCAGCTGCTCGATTCACTCGACGCGCACCCCGCGCTGGTCCTCGGCCGCCGGACCGAGGTGCTGGCGGCAAACCGGATGGCGTGCGCATTGTTCGCCGACTTCGAGCGCATGCCCGGACACGAACGGAACTACGCCCGCTGGATGCTGCTCTCCGACGACGCGCGCAACCTCTTTCTCGACTGGGAGGTGCAGGCCCGCAACGCAGTCGAGGCACTCCGGCTCGAGGCCGGACGAGCACCAGAGGACCGCGACCTCATCGAACTGGTGGGGGAGCTGTCGGTGTCGAGCCCGGAGTTCCGGCGGTGGTGGTCGGAACATCGGGTCCACCAGCGCACCTTCGGTTCCAAGCAGCTCGTCCACCCGGTCGTCGGCGAAGTCACCGTCGACTACGAGACCTTCATGCTGCCCGGCGACAACGAGCAGACGCTCTACCTCTACACCACCGAGCCAGGATCGGCGTCCCGCCAGGCGATCTCGATTCTGGCCAGCTGGAGTCAGCCTGCGCGTGAACCCGAATCCGAGCCGTCGGACGGTTGAAGCGAACTCGCCGGCACACGCCCGCTGAAGCACATCAGGATGTCGCGGATCGGTGCTTCGATGACCTGACCCGACCCGGCCGCGAAGTCGACGTCGGTGGCCTCGAACCGGAGGCCGCGGTTTCGGCGCCGCGCGAAGAACGGGAAGGCGACGTCCCAGATCTCCTGCGCCGCGGCCGCTGCGGCATCGACCGGCATCGGACGGTCGATACCGAGTGGCACGGCGATGTCCTGGCCGTGCAGGAGGGAGTCGAGAAGGGGCGCCCGCTCGTTGGTGGCGAACGGGTGGCGCCGTGACCCGACCATCGCGCGGAGTTTCTCTGCCGCCTCGGGCGGCGTCGTCGGATCACGGACAGCCATCTCACGGATCATCGTGTTGAAACGGAAGCCGTACCGGATGGCCGCGGGGATCACCTGGCGGGCGTCCGCGTGGGACTGGGTGAGATGCACCGCGACGTCCCGGATCGTCCAGCCTGTGCACAGTGACGGGGTGGCGAGCTGTTCGTCGGAGAGGGAATCGATCAGCGCGGCCAGGTCGATCCGCTGCTCATCGATGTGGTTCCACAGAGTGTCAC
Source organism: Gordonia namibiensis NBRC 108229 (assembly GCF_000298235.1). Taxonomy (GTDB): domain Bacteria; phylum Actinomycetota; class Actinomycetes; order Mycobacteriales; family Mycobacteriaceae; genus Gordonia; species Gordonia namibiensis. The sequence goes on along the minus strand of NZ_BAHE01000002.1, from coordinate 333,155 downwards.
TGTCCATCGCGGGCTCCCGTTCCGAATTGGTCAGGATGCCTGACAATATTAGTCAGGAGTCCGTACTAAAGTCAACGGTATGACCGACGAACGACCCGCCCTCGGCGTCCTGATGTTCGTGGCCCACCGGTCCATCGAACGGCGGGTCATGGCACGGCTCGCCGCCGTCGGGGCCGACGACATCACTCTCGCGCAGAGTCGCGTGGTGCAACGGCTCGCACCCGAGCCGATGCGGCTGACCGACCTCGCCGAGCAGGCGGGTGTCACCAAGCAGACCGCCGGTGGCATCGTCGATCAGCTCGAGGCCGCGGGATATCTGGTCCGTGTTCCCGATCCGTCGGACCGTCGGGCCCGACTGGTGACCCTCAGCGACCGTGGCGTCGAACTGTGTGAGATCGCGGCGCGGGAGGTCGAGGCCATCGAACAGGAATGGCGTGATCATCTGGGCGCAGACGACTTCGCGGCTCTGGAGAAGTCGTTGATCCGTTTGCGTGAGATCACCGATCCCTACCGCTGAGTCCTCTCGACGGGTTGGCGCAGGATCGTGCGGAGTTTCTCCGGCGGGGTCTTGCGGAAGTCGCTGAAGTAGATCTCGTGGTGTCGCCCGGTCATCCTTAGGTCGTGGTCCGGGATGAACTCGTCGTGCATCCGCGCGAGAACGGGTGCCTCATCGTCGAAGGAACCGAGATGCAGGGTCTGGACACAGAGTCCCTCGTCGAGCGTTGCGGTGCGGAGGTCGTCGAGCCGGGGCGGTGGCTTCTTCGCGCCGACGGTCTCGATCACCGCGGCAATCATGTCGTCGGGCAACCACTCTGGGACCATGACCATCAGTGTCCAGTTCCATTGCGTCTTGTCGCGGGCGCCGGTGAACACGGTCATGTCCTCAGCCCACCACTGGCCCTCGAGGGGCGGGACAACGTAGTCGCGTGCGAGTCCGCGGCTGCTCGCGAACTTGAGCTTGTAGGCGACCGGGTACAGGGTTTCGATCGCGGCAGTGAAGTTCGGGGAGTCGTTGGGATCGCCCTTGCCGTCGATCATCAGGTACCGCATGGGCGGGACCTCGAGGATGAGGAACTCGCCCGTCCGGCCTGGTAGGAGTCGAGTGTCTTCTTGAAGTCGACCTTGTCGCTCAACGGGTTCCGCTCCGGTCCTCGGTCACGAGGTGATGGCCCGGCGTTCGTAGGTGCGCAGGGCGAGTCCGTACGACACCGCGCCGATCCCCAGACTCCAGGCGATCGCGGCGATCACACTGCCAGTGGACACCGTTGCAGCGGTGAGGGCTCCGCGGAGAACCTCGGTCACCGGGGTGAACGGTTGGTACTCCGCGAACTGTTTGACCCCGACGGGCAACGAGTCGGCGGGAACGAAACCGGTGCTGAGGAACGGCATGATCGTCAGGAACATCGGCGAGTTGCTGGCGGTCTCGACGGTGTCCGCGGCGAGGGCCAGGTAGATCGCGAGCCAGATCAGGGCGATCGAGAACAACACGGTGATGCCCAGTGCGCCGAGCCATCCGAGCGGGTCGACGGTGGGGCGGAAGCCGAGGGCGATCGCCACCGCGAGAACAATCGCGATGCTGAACAGCGCCTGGATGAGGCTGGCCAGGACGTGGCCGACGAGGACCGATGACCGTCCGATGTCCATGGTGCGGAAACGGTTGATGATTCCTGAGGTCATGTCCATCGCGACGACGATCGCCGAGCCCTGCACGGCTGACGCGATGGTCACCAGGATGATCCCGGGGACGACGTAGTCGAGGTAGGCGGCACGCCCGGTGGCCCCGCCGGACGTGGTCATCCCGGCACCGAGCTGCCCGCCGAAGACGAAGACGAACAGCAGCAGGAACACTACCGGCAAGCCGACGAGCATGATGGTCAGCGACGGGTACTTGACGAGGCGTCGGAGGTTGCGGCGCAACATGACCCGGGAGTCGGACACGGCGTAGGTGAGGGTGCTCATCACGCGGCTCCAGATGTGTCGGCATCGGTCTCGGTGGAGTCCTCGGCCGGGGATCCGGTCAGGGCGAAGAAGACGTCGTCGAGGGTGGGGGTGTGGACGTGGACGTCGGCAACCTCGACGCCTGCGGCGTCGAACAGATTGAGTGTGGTGCGGATGGTGGAAACCGTGTCGTCGGTGGCGATGTCGAGCCGCCGCGACTCGAGGACGGGCCGGGCGGACGGGAGAAGTCGCCGGGCCGAGTCGAAGGCATCGTCGTCGTCGAAAGCCAGCCGCACCTCGGAATCGTGAACCCGCTTCTTCAGCTCGGCGGCGGTACCCTCGGCGACGATGTGGCCGTGATCGAGCACGGCGATGCGGTCGGCGAGCTGGTCGGCCTCCTCCAGATACTGGGTGGTGAGGAAGATCGTGACCCCATCCCCGGCGAGGCCGGTGATGATGTCCCACAACACCCTTCGGCTGCGTGGGTCGAGCCCGGTCGTCGGCTCGTCGAGGAAGATGACGCGCGGGGTGGAGACGAGGGTCATCGCGAGGTCGAGGCGGCGTCGCATGCCGCCCGAATAGGTCGACACCGCCCGGTCTGCGGCACCGGTGAGGTCGAACTGTTCGAGCAGTTCCTCGGCGCGCCGACGCCCCGCCGCACGTCCGAGGTGTCGGAGATCAGCCATCAGGGTCAGGTTCTCGCGGCCGGTGAACAGGTCGTCGATGGCGACGTACTGGCCGGTGACGCCAATGATCGATCGCACTGCCCGGGCATCGGTCACCGCGTCGTGGCCGTCGATGGTCACACTCCCGGAGTCCGCGGGGAACAGTGTCGAGGCGATGCTCACCGTCGTCGTCTTGCCCGAACCATTGGGTCCCAGCAGGGCGGTCACCGAACCGGCCGGGACGGTCAGATCGATCCCGTTCAGAACCCGGTGATCGCCATAGCTCTTCGTGAGTCCGCGGACGACCATCTCGGCGCCGGTCATCTCGCTGAGGCTCATGATCGTAGGCCTTCCGACGGGGAGGCCGGGATCTCGCCGGCCGCGATCAACACCTCGCGTTCCTTCTGCCACTCGGCGTACAGGGCGGGGATCCGGTTGGTGAGGAATTCGGTGAACGCCGCGATCTCACTCAGGACCGCTCGACGTTCCGCGGGGGCGTCGCGGAGGACTTCGAGTCCTTCGCGTGCGAGCGCTCCCAGCTCCTCGTACTCGGCGTTGTCCATCCCGAGGCCGCGTGCCGAGGTGATGTCGATCGAGATGCGGTCCATCCGCTCACCGGTTGCGCGTGACCGTTTCACCTGGCCCACGGACTCCAAAGTCGTGACGGCATTGGTGATCGCCGACCGACTCGCCAGCAGGGCGTCGCTCAATTCGGCGATCGTGGGGGCGGGCGAATCGCACACCGCGAGAAAGCCGAGGACGCGTCCGACCATCGGCGGATAGCTGTATCGGCGCGCACAGAACCGCGCCATGTGATCGGCGAACGTCAGCTGAGCATCGAGTGCCATACGTCACAGTGTGTACGCATGACTGAGATAACACAAATATGTGTCATCTGAGGCGACTACCTAGGTCAGCCGTCCTGCGCGTCCAACTTCGCGGCGACGTCGGCGGGGAAGCCGCCGGTGGCGATCGGACCCCAGTGGGTCGGGGTGATACGGATCAGCGACTTGCCCTGCAGGCGCATCGCTGCGCGGTACTGGTCCCAGTCGGGGTGCTCGCCGGAGATGCTGCGGAAGTAGTCGACGAGGGCGTCCTCGGCGTCCGGCATGTCGAGGACCTCGGCGTCTCCGTCGACCTGGACCCAGGCGCCGTTGAACTCGTCGGACAGTACGACGACGCTCGCCACGGGGGTATTGCGGAGGTTCGCGGCCTTCGCTCGGCCGGGGTAGGTGGAGATCACGATCCGGCCCTCGCCGTCGACTCCGCCCGTGACCGGGGACAGCTGTGGCCCGCCGCTGGATCGGACGGTGCTGAGGATCATCTTGTGGCGTGGCCGGATGAACTCCAGCAGCGCTTCCCGGTCGACGGCATCGGCTTTCGCAACGGTTCTGGCCATGCCGACGACCCTACGCCGCGGCGGATCAGGGCAGGGCGGAGATCAGGCCGGCGAGGATCGCCGACACCGGCGACTCCTGCTTCCCGTCGACGGTGATGTCGTCGTCACTGTTGACCAGGATGATGATCGTCGTGTCGGAATCGTAGTTGTGGAACAGCGATGAGTTGAAGCCGGGGAAATCGCCGTCGTGGCCCCACCAGCCGTCCCGGTTGCCGATTCCGATGCCGTAGCCGGCGGTGGCGGTGTTCGGCGGGGGAGACGTCAGGATCGAATCGCGCCGCAGTTGTTGCGTTGCGGGATCGAGCACGCCCCGACCGGTGAACAGGGCGTCACCCCAGCGCTGCAGATCGTCGAGGGTCGAGATCACCGCGCCGGCGGTGAAGGCGAAGGACGGGTTCCAGTTCGTGGAGTCGACCGTCTGGCCGGCCGCCTGCCCCTGGCTGGTCACGCCGTCGACATGCGGGTCCGGGATCTCGACGGACCCGCCCGGCCACGACGAATCTGCCATGCCCAGCGGTCGGAAGATCCGTTCGTCGAAGGCGTCGCGAATGGGTTGTCGCAGAACCCTTTCGATGAGGAGCCCCAGCAGCACGTAGTTCGTGTTCGAATACTGCCAACCCGCCCCGGGTGCGAAGGCGGGCGGCAACGACTTCGCGGCGTCGACGAGTTCGCTTGGCGGCCAGTCATATCCGGGATCGGTGAAAAACCTCTGTGTGAAGGTGTCGGACAGGGTGTACGACGGGATGCCGCTGGTCATGTCCGCGACCTGACGAACGGTCGCACTCCCGTTGGGTGCTTCGGGGACGTACTCGCTGATCTGATCATCCAGCGAGACGCGTCCGTCTTGGACGAGCTGGAGCAGGATGGTCGCGGTCATCGTCTTGGTGAGCGACCCGATGCGGGTGTGATCCGCTGCGGTGATCGGCCGGTCCTGGCCCTCGACCGCGGTGCCGGCCGTTCCCGTCCAGATGCCTGCCGGCGAGATGACGCGAGCGATGACGCCCGGGAAGTCGCCGGATGAGCGGAGGTCGTCGAGCACCTGCTGGAAGGCCGCGCTTCTCTCGGCGGACACCGACGTAGGGGTGGTGCTCGACCCTGGTGAGGACGTCTGGGATGGCGAACAGGCCGCGATGCCCAGCACTGCGGCCACGCCGCACACCAGAACTCGCAGGACAAAGGGCGCGCGGGCCGACTGGTCATCCTGGGATCCTCTCGCGCGGGGAGCGCAACAGCGGAGTTTCCCGAGCAATCCGGCGCAGAATTCGCGCTGCCGGGTGTCAGGCGCGGTGCGCCAGGAACGGGGCCACCGGATAGATGTCGAGTGCGGTGCCCACCTTGGCCTCGATGGCGCGCTCACGGTCTCCCGCGCCGAATCCGCCACCGGTGGGGCGGTCGGGGATCGTGTCTCCCGAATCGACGATGCTCCAGGCCGATCCGGCCTCGACGAGGGAACGGTGCTTGGTCGAGTAGTAGACCGGCATCGGCACGATCGCCACGCCCGGGTCTCCCGCCGCAGCCGCGATGAGATGCGGGTGGAAGCGGGTGCTGATCCAGGTGTTGCCCTGCCCGGCGGGCAGGCCGCCGAACCAGACGTCGCGGAAGTTCAGGATGCGAGCGCCGTCCAGACGCGAGCCGAGGTGGAAGGGCACCTCGTAGTCGTGACCCGGGATGCCCTCGACGACGGTGACCGCCGATCCCGGGACCTCCCAGGCGTCGAGGGTGTCGTGGACGAGCGTGGCCAGTGCTTCGACGCCGGAACCCGTTGGCCCGGTGAACTTCTCAGTGAGGTCCGACTGCAGGCAGAGCACGACGCCGCGACCTTGCCCGGGTGTCTCGGCGGGTGCTTCTTCGCGGTAGACCGCCGGCTGCGGCCGGTCCAGCGCGAGCCAGGCGTCGTCCCCGGATTGCCGCACGCCGACCGCACCTTCGAGCGCCTGCGCCGATGCGGTGTCGCGCACGTCGACGATGTCGAACGCGCCCAACGCGGTGACCAGTGCCGTCCATGCCGGTTCCTCGACCGTCGGCACCAGGCCTTGACCGGTGGCCACGAGCTTCGCACCCGACCGGCCGGACACCGCCGCGGCCGCGACGAGCAGCGAGACATGGTGCGGCCACACACTGTTCACGTACCCGCCGCCGAGCAGGTGGATGGTGGTCGCGGAGTGCAGGAGATCGATGCCGGCTGTGAGACGCGGCGCCAGGCCGGCATCGAGGACCGCGCGTCCCACCCAGGACCACGGGGCGTCGGGTTCGGTGTCGGAGGCGTAGTTCGAAAGTTGCCACAGCGTGTCGACGACACGCAGATTCGGGTGCGCGTCGCCCATCAGCGCGCTCGCCGATCCGGGGCTGTGGCAGTCCAGGATGACGATCGCCTGGGGGCGGATGCGTGCGAGGCGACGCAACCATGTGCGCGCGATGAGTTCGTCGCCGTAGTTGGGATAACCGGTCGGCGCGATCAGGTAGATGACCTCGCCGGAACCCAGGGCGCGACCGACAGCGGACTCAGCCACCCGGCGTCGCGCCGATGCCTCCACACGGTTCGCCAGCGCGCGAACACGCTCCACCCGCCCCCATTTCGTCATGGTGAGAGATTACGGTGGCGACCCGGCGGTGCGACTCGGCGGTCGGGAGAGCGGTGCCTCTCGGCGGCTCGGAGTCCGGAATCGCCTCAGGCGAACGTCGCACGGAGGTAGGCGAGTACAGCGGCGGTGTCGCCCAGAGGGCCTCGGTAACCGAGATAGCCATCCGGGCGGATGACGAAGGCGGTCGATCCGTCCGGGAGGTACCCGGCGGCGAAGCGACTCTCGGTGTCGCGAAGCAACGGTAGGTCGGTGCTGCCGACCTGCGCGGTGGGAGCGGCCACCACGTGGGCGGTCATGTGCCCGCGCGCGGCCTCGGTCACCTCGGCGGCGAGGTTTTCGAGCACGGCCACGTCCTCGGCCCCCGCGGTCGCGTCGGCGTACAGCACGAGGGCATGGTCGACGCCACTCAGCAACGAGTACAACCGCAGCGCATGATTCACCGAATCACGACCGAGTCCGGCGGCATCCGGGGCCCGTTCGCCCGCCCGCGGTGCGGCCGGCGCGGAGGGGATCGTCGATCCCGCGGTGATCGGGCTGTCGGCGTAAGAGATCAGCAGTTGGGCTTCGCGGCGCGTCACGAACTCGACATCGGTGGAATCGGAGCCGATCCCCTCCCGCGCGTCGCGGACCGTTCGGCCGACGACCTCTTCGCCGACCGGGCGTCGTTCCAGGTCGTAGGTGTCGAGCAGGCCGGGAGCCGCGTCACCGGAGACGGCCAGGGCGAGTTTCCACGCGAGGTTGTGAGCGTCCTGCACGCCGGTGTTCATGCCCTGGGCGCCGGTCGGCGGATGGATGTGCGCGGCGTCCCCGGCCACGAACACCCGTCCGCGACCGTAGGAGTCGACGATCCGGTGGCTGATGCGGAACACCGACGACCACCGCAGGTCCGACACGGTGGCGGGTTCGGGTGACAACCGGTCGACGACGGCCTGGATGTGTGACAGCTCGGGGGTGCGGGTGCCCTCGAACCCGTGGGCGACGCCGTCGCCGCCGGAGGCCGGACCGATCGCGAGCTCCTCCGGCACGAGCATCGACATGCGGTACCGGCCCCGTCCCGGCAGAGGGATGCACACCAGCAGATCGTCGGTGGCTCCGTCGGGGGCCTGGTGCATGGCGCGGATCGCGTACCCGCGGGGCATCGACCAGTCCACGGCCACGTCGCCCAGCATGTACTGCTCGGCGAAGGCTCCGCCCTCGAAGGTCAGGCCCAGACCCTTGCGCACCGTGCTGTGCGCACCGTCGGCCCCGATCAGATAGCCCGCGCGGACGAAGGTCTCGGCGCCGGCCGAGTCGGTCAGAGTGACCGTGACCCCGTCGTCGTCCTGGGTGAACGCCGAGACGCGGACGCCGCGCTCGACCTCGGCGTCGAGGTCGGTCAGACGGTCCCGCAGGACGCGTTCGGTGGCGTACTGCGGCAGCAGGTGGAACCGGAAGGGCACGTCGGCCGGCGTGACCAGGTCGATTCGTGACACCTGGGCACCGTTGACGAACACGAACTGTCCACGCATCTCCATGCCCGCGTCCAGGATCGGTTCGATCACCCCCATACCCTCGAACACCTCGAGGGTGCGCGGTTGGATGCCAACGGCTTTCGCGTACTGGGGCGGCTCGAGGAGCGGGTCGACGATCCGGGCCCGGACACCTCGTCGGCGGAGTTCGATGGCGGCGGTCAGGCCGATCGGTCCGGCACCCGCGACCAGTACATCGACGTCGTGCATTCAGTGACCCTTCGTCGTCCGGTGTCTGCGGTGTTCCCGGACCGGATTATTCGCCGAACGGCCGGTACCGGTGCGGTACTCGGGAAATGTGGCACGGCATCGTCGTGGACTCAGCGCGGGATCGACGACGGTCCGAGGATCTCGGCACCCAGCGCGGTGACTCGGGCGCGCAGCTCGCGGTCGGCGGTGACGACCACGCGACGACGATCAGGGTGGTCGCGGATGACGTCGACGATAGTGTCGTCCCCCGACGCCGGGGCCTCGACGACCGTCACGTCGGGAACCGATGCGACCCCGCGCGCTCTGCCCTCCACGACGAGCACGACCTCGATCGGTCCGGTCAATGCGTCGAGACCCGGCTCGGCGAGTAGCGCGAGGCGGTCTCTCAGCCGCTGCGCTGCACCCCTCCGATCCCGCCACCAGCCGTCCGGTACCGAACCGACGACGTTCGCACCGTCGACGACGAGCAGCGGGACGGCGAGGTGGGACGGGTTCGGACCGGTCATGTCACCCATCAGCCCACACGTAGGCGTTGTCGCGCAAGCCCTCTCGCGGCTACTCGGTGTGCGCCGGCTCGGGTGTCAGGCGATGTCGCCGTGACAGAAGCGGTCGTGCGGGTCGAGCGTCGCCTTGATGTCCAGGAGCCGACGGCGGTGCTCGGCGCTGTATGCGTCGGCGGCGCGGCCGGCACGTTCGGCACCGGAGGTGAAGTTCAGGTAGGTGGCACCGGTGACGTAGGGCGCGAGCTCGGTGCGGGTCACGCGCAGCGTCGATTCGACGGCGAGCGCCACATGCGGGTCGGGAACCATCGAGATCAGTTCGAGGAGGAATTGCCCGGAGCGTGCCCGGTCGTTCGCCGCGCGGGCCGCACCACGTGCGATCGCGCCGCCGGCGTGGCGGATCTCGGCGGAGACGACGAGCGGTGCCGAGCCCGGCTCCGGGCGAGCGCGACCGGCGACCACCTCGATGGCCTCGTCGTGCAGCTCGTCGAACCACTCGGTGGTGACCATGACCGGCATCGGTTCGGTTGGGTCCATGCTGATCGCGTCCACTGCGTCGAACGGCATCTCGTCCCACAGGTCGACCAGGGGTGTCCGCCAGTTCCGCCACTCGTCGACGATCACGCGGCCGGTGGCGATGTCGCCGGACCAGCATCCGCGCACCACCGCGAAACTCCCGCCGCGCAACGGCTCCGGGACGTCGTCGGTGGGCGGCAGGTTCAGGATGGTGACCGCAGAGGTCAGGGCCTCCGGCTGGGCCGGTGCCCAGTCGCGGAACCGGCGCATGATCTCCTCGGCGTCGTCGGCCGGGTAGAAGAGGTTGCCCGCGTACACCGTGGTCACGTCGACGAGGGCGATCTCCATCGAGGTGACCACGCCGAGGCTGCCCGCGCCACCACCCCTCAGCGCCCAGAAGATGTGCGGGAAACTCGCCTCGCTGACGCGGATCGGCCTGCCGTCGGGAGTCACGAGGTCGAAGGCCAGCACGGCATCCGAACCCAGCCCGAAGCGGCGCCCGAGCCAACCGAAACCGCCGCCGAGGGTGAAGCCGACCGCGCCGACGATGCTCGCCGAACCCATCAGCGGCGCGAGGCCGTACGGAACCGCGGCGTCGAGCACCGCCTTCCAGGTGGCACCGGCGGCGACCCGGGCGGTCCTCGTGACCGGGTCGACGGTCACCGCGGTGAGACGGGACGTGTTGATGAGCAGGCCGCCGTCGGCCGGCACCCCGGTCCCGTGACCGGTGGCCTGGACGGTGATCCGCAGATCCTCCGCCGCGGCGAACCGCACGGCCTCGACGACATCGAAGTGATTCTCAGGGATGGCGATCACCGACGGCCGGTGGGTGACGAGCCGGTTGAAACCGGCGCGTGCCTCGCGGAAACCGGCATCGCCGGGGCCGAGGACGTCGCCGGCTATCCGGTCGCGCAGCTGCGCGAGCACCGAGGAGCGGGTTCGGATGATCAGCCGTTCGGGGCGGCCGGTCGGTGAGGTGGGTGTCGCGGTCATACGGTGAGTCCTCGAATGTGGCCGGCTTCGCCGGGCGGTCGGTCAGGTTTCCGGGCGGGCCGGTTCGGAGACCAGATTCACCGACGGTGCTTGAGGGCGACTTGAGGCGGACTTGGGACCTACGCAGTCGGGGAGACGCCCCATGCCGCCGCGACGGCGTCGACCCGTTCGACCAGCGCTTTTGCCTCCTGCGCGACGGCGATGGCCCGAGCGCGGGCGAGTGTCGTCCCGAACGTCGACGCCGGGCGTCCATTGGCGTACTCGTAGCGGGCGCGGACGAACAGACGGTGAGCGTCCCCGTAGTGTTCCCCGGTCCGTTCGGCGAACTCGTCGGCTCGATCCAGGAGGGCGGCTGCATCGGTCAGCTTTCCGGCGGTCACCAGAATCTCGGCGTGCAGTCCGAGCCAGAATCCGTCGCCGGTGCGCGGGTGGTCGGTGTTGCCGGGCCGGTCGGGGCGGGGGTCACCGGTCTCCAACCGGTCGATACGGACCAAGGCGTCGTCGAGGTCGCCGGCCATGGCACGAGCCCACCAGTACATGCGCTCGCCGCCACGACGCAGATAGGCGAGCGGGCCCGCACTCTCGGAGTCGATGATCTGTCCGGCGTCGAGCGCCCACTCCGCATCGCCGATGGTCGCCGCGGCGCCGACGGCGAAGATGGCGGTGCCCAACCGGGACCTGGGGTCCGGACGCGCGTCGGTGATGGCGGCGAACAGCGCGCGGCCGGCATCTCGGCCGAGATGGACTGTTGCCGCCCAGGCCCGGAAGCCGCGCGCCATCGTCAGCTGGTCGTCACGGAGTCCGTCGACGTCCTCGATTGGTCCGTATGTGTCGAGGATGCGATGGGCCGCACCGAAATTGCCGCGGGTGAACTCGTCGATGCCGGCGGCCTGCATGCCGAGGTGGACGACGACAGGATCATCGGACCGTTCGGCGCGGGCGCGGAGGTCGTTCGCGAGCCGGTGTCCGGTGTGCGCGTCGGCGACCTGGATGTGCGCGGCGCAGCGCGCGTAGTCGAGGGAGGCCAGCAGCCGCCGGTCACCGAGCGTGGTGGCCAGCGTGCGGGCGCGTTCCTGGAGATCGGGATCGGCGGCGAAATAACCGTGCACGGAGACCTCACCGGCGAGTTGTGTGGCGATCGCCCGCAGCTCGGCCTCCTGGTCGCCGGTGGCCCGTGCGAGTGTCGCCGCGTCACCGAAATGCCGCTTCGCGCCGTCGAAGTCGTAGGTACGGAGGGCGATGTCGCCCGCGGTCAGCAGGGCGCTGGTCGTGCGCTGCCGGTCGGCGAGCGGCCCCGCCGACCACAGGTGGCGGGCGACCCGGCTGACCGCATGCGGCGAGGAGTTCCCGGCCAGTGCGTCGGCGATGGCGAGATGGATGCGCCGTGCGCGCCTCGACGGAACCCCGTCGGCGATCGCCTCACGGATGATGTCGTGGCTGAAACCGAATCCGAACGGGTCGTCGGGGCCGAGGTCGATGACCCCGGCGGCGGAGGCGGGTTCGAGGGTGTCGAGCGCCTCGTCCACGGGTCGTCCGGCCGCGGTTGCGAGCAACACCAGGTCCACCCGGGTGCCGATGAGGGCGGCGATGTCGAGGAGTTCGGTTGTCTCCGGCGACAGTCCGAGGAGCCGTTGACGCACGACGTCGAGTACTCCGGACGGCACGGCGTTGCCCGCGATCGAACCCTGGTCGGCGAGGATGCGTGCCAGTTCGCGGACGAAGAAGGCATTGCCGCCGGTGCGTCGCTCGATCGAACTGACCGTTGCGACCTCGGGCCACTGTTGTGTCTCGCGGCGGATCAGCTCGGAGATGTCGTCCCCGCGGAGGGGACCGACGTGGAGACGGCGGTGTTCGGGGAGCCGTGCCAGCGTGGCGAGGGTCGAGGCGACGACGGGTCGGTGGGTCGGTGACCGCAGCGAGGCGAAGAACGTGACGCCCGGCGTCCGTCGAGAGGCCATGTGCGCGAACAGTTCCAACGAGGCGCCGTCCGCCCACTGGAGGTCGTCGAGGACGATGATCAGTTTCGAGGTCTCGGCGACGCCGTCGAGGAGGTCGGCGGCTTGGTCATAGAACTGGAAACGCGCTGCGGCGTCGGGCATCTGACGCGGCGGCGGGATGACGTTGACGCCTTCGGTGACCATGCGGCCCAGAGAGCTGTCGAGGAGTCGTTCCCGGTCGGCCGGATCGAGCTGGGGGAGCACCGTGCCGAGGATCTGGACCCACGGCCACATCGACGGTGCCGCGGGATCGTCGACGCACCGCCCCCATAACACCCGCAGGTCGGCCGCCCCGGCCGCGCGTCGTCCCGCCTCGTCGATGAGGGCCGTCTTACCCGCTCCCGGTTCACCTTCCACCACGACGACCCCGCCGTGTCCGGTCATAGAGGCGAGAACCGCGCGGTGCAGCGCGGCCAGTTCGTCGGTTCGCCCGACCAGCGTCGGCGCGTCGTCGACGGGTTCCCGATCCGGTGGTGTCTCGGTGGCTTCGACGCGACCGGCACTCGGGGGAGTGGTTGCCACCGTGAGGGATTCGCGCGGAGTGGGTGGGGCATCGAGGTGCGGTGCGTGATCGAGGATGTCGCGTTCGAGTTCTCGGAGCCGTGGGCCCGGGTCGACGCCGATCTCGTCGGCGAGGATGCGTCGGGCATTGGCGATCGCGCCGAGTGCATCGGACTGCCGGCCGAGCCGGTACAACGCGGTGGCGAGCAGAACCCAGAGTCCTTCGTCGAGTGGTGATCTCTCGACGGCACTGTCGAGTTCGGTGACCAGCAGATGATGGTCACCAGCGGCCATGCGTGCCTCGAAGGACATCTCCCGCGCCGCGCCGAGCATACGGTCGAGATGGTCGGCGGCCTCGTCGCGGAACGCCAGTCCCTCGAATTCCGGGAGGATCGGCCGGTAGGCGTCGAGGACCTTCTGCAGGAGCGGGGCCGCGGCGGCGGTGTCGCCCTGCTGCATCAGGGTTCGTGCCGAGGTCAGATCCGCGGTCAGCCGGCGCAGGTCGACCTGATCCGGCGTCGTCGGCAGGCTGTAGCCGGTTCCGTGTGTGAGCAGCACGGTCGACGGACTGCGCGGTTTGCGGTCGGGTTCGAGGGCCTTGCGCAGGCCCGAGATGTAGGACTGCAACGACACCTCGGCGCGATCGGGTGGTGAGTCGCCCCAGATGCCCTCGATCAGCCGGTCGGCACGAAGCGGCGCACCCTCGGCGAGGACGAGCTGCGCGAGTGTGGCCCGCTGCTTGCGGGTGCCGAGTTCGACGGGATCGGAACCGATCTGGGCGCCGAGCCCGCCCAAGACCGAGTAAGAGAGTCCGAGCATCAGCGTGAGTGTAGTGCTCCGGACCCCACCGGGGAGGGGTTGTGGGCGAGGTCCGGTCCTTCATCCGACAGACGCCGGCGCCGGATGTCGGTGGCCGGCGATAGGTTGGTGCGCATGAGTCTCGCAGTGGGCATGATCACAGTCGACACCCTCCAGCCGATGCCGCTCGCCACGTGGTGGGCCGAGGCGCTCGGTGGCCGGATCGTCCAGGAGAACGACGGCTTCTTCGTCGTCCTCTCGCTGGCAGAGGGTGCACCCCTCCTCGCGTTCCAGCAGGTAGACGACCCGACGCCGGGGAAGAACCGCATCCATCTCGACCTCACGACCGACGACCGCGAAGCCGAGGTCGAACGACTCATCGCCGCCGGCGCGACGAAGATCGCCGACCGCGAGATGCCCGGCTTCGGCTGGGTGACGCTGGCCGATCCCGACGGCAACCAGTTCTGTGTCGCCGGGCAGCACGAGGCCGAGGTGCCCCCGACCGACGTCTAGCCTCGGGGGATGGGATTCACCAGGGCCGAGCTCCTCGAATACCGGGACCGCACCGTCGACGACCTCGTCGGTGACGACTGCCGATTGCTGTTCGTCGGGATCAACCCCGGCCTGTGGACCGCCGCCACCGGCGCCCATTTCGCGCGGCCCGGCAACCGCTTCTACCCGGCGCTGGCACGCGCGGGGATCGTCGACCGGGTGATCGACGCATCACGTGGCATGTCCGAGGCCGACGCCGAGTTGCTGACCGGACGCGGGATCGGCATCACGAACGTCGTCGCCCGCGCCACCGCGACCGCCGCGGAACTCACGGTCGAGGAGTTCCGGGACGGAGGTCGTCGGCTGCGGGAACGTGTACGTGAGATCCGTCCGCGAGTGGTGGCGGTCGCCGGGATCACCGCCTACCGCAGCGCCTTCGGGCGACGCGACGCGGTGTCCGGTCGCCAGGAGGAGACCTGGGACGGCGCCCAGCTCTGGGTGGTTCCCAACCCCAGCGGACTCAACGCTCACGAGACCGTCGACTCGCTGGCCGCCGCGTACCGGGAGGCCGCGGTCGCGGCGGGTGTGGTGTGAGCGAGTTTCACTGACCCCCACCGAAAACCGCCCCTGAGATCCGCCCGCAGCAACCGCCCCCGATTTGCACCCTGGACAGCTCCGCCGGCGACATAGTGTTAACGGTCGCCCTCTGGAGGGTCCAGTTCAGGGGCGCTTTTCAGTCGGACGACGCGGTTCGGGGCTCAGAGGTCTTCGGAGTGGATGATCCGACGCCGCACCGAGAGCAGTTCCACCTCGGGATGGTTGGCGGCCGATCGCTCGACGGCGTCGAGCACGTCCACGACGTGGCTCCGGTCGGCCGCCACCACGCTCGTGCCGATCACCGCGCGCCGATGCATCTCGAGGTGACCGACCTCAGCCGCGGACACCGAGAAGCGTCGACGGAGTTCGGCGACGATCGGCCGGACGACCGACCGTTTCTGTTTCAGCGAGTGCACATCACCCAGGCGATAGTCGAACTCGGCGAACCCGATCCACATCAGAACGCGATCAGTGGTCGGTGCGGATCAGCGTCGCCACATGGTCGGGAACGTATTTGGACAGTGATCGAGGCGGCCGGTGATAGTTGCCCGACTCGATCGGCCTCTTCGGCAGTGTCACCACCGGGCGGGGCACCTCGGCGTAGTCGATGCTGCCGAGCAGATGCGAGATCATGTTGAGCCGCGCATGTTTCTTCACGTCGGATTCGACGACGTACCAGGGGCTCAGAGCGGTGTCGGTGTGGACCATCATCTCGTCCTTGGCGCGCGAGTAATCCTCCCAGCGATACACCGACTCGAGATCCATCGGGCTCAGCTTCCACTGTCGCACAGGGTCTTTCATGCGCTGCCGGAAACGTTTGAGTTGTTCGTCGTCGGACACGGAGAACCAGTACTTACGCAGGATGATGCCGTCGTCGATGAGCATCTGCTCGAAGATCGGTGTCTGCCGCAGGAAGCGGGTGTGTTCCTCGGGCGTGCAGAACCCCATGACCTTCTCGACTCCGGCACGGTTGTACCAGGACCGGTCGAACAGCACGATCTCGCCCGGCGCCGGCAGATGCGCGACGTAGCGCTGGTAGTACCACTGGCCACGTTCACGGTCGGTCGGGGCGGGCAAAGCTGCGACGCGCGCGATGCGAGGACTCAGATACTGCGTGATCCGCTTGATGGTGCCGCCCTTGCCCGCGGCGTCGCGGCCCTCGAAGACCACCACCACGCGAGCGCCGGTCTCGCGCACCCATTCCTGGAGTTTGACCAGCTCGGTCTGCAGCCGGAAGAGCTCGGCCTCGTAGACCTTGTTCGAGATCTTCTGAGGCTTCTTCTTGTCCTTCTTGGCCATGGGAAGAGCGTACGGGCTGACGACCGTTCAGGAGGTCAGAGCGGCGTCGCGCTCGGCTGCGAGTTCCGCGACCGAGGCATCGATCCGTTCCCGGGAGAAGTCGTTGATCTCGAGTCCCTCGACGATCTCCCACTGACCGTCGACCGAGCGCACCGGGAAGGAACAGACGATGCCCTCGGGCACGCCGTACACGCCCGGTGACGGCAGTGCGGTGGAGGTCCAGTCGTCGGCGGGGGTTCCGAGTACCCAGTCGTGGACGTGGTCGATGGTGGCGTTGGCCGCCGACGCCGCCGAGGAGGTGCCGCGCGCCTCGATGATCGCGGTGCCGCGGCGGGCGACGGTAGGGATGAAGTCGTCGACGAGCCAGTCGCGGTCCGCAGCGAGATCGGCGCCGCTCCGGCCGCCGACGCGCGCATGGAAGATGTCGGGATACTGCGTCGCCGAGTGATTCCCCCAGATGGTGACGCGGCTGATCTCGCCGACCTCGACCCCGGCGCGGTGGGACAGCTGCGCGATCGCCCGGTTGTGGTCGAGGCGGGTGAGTGCGGTGAATCGCTGCGACGGGACCTCGGGCGCGTGGGCGGCCGCCACCGCGGCGTTGGTGTTGGCCGGGTTACCCACGACGATCACCCTGATGTCGTCGGCGGCAACGTCGTTGAGGACCGCTCCCTGCGCCGCGAAGATGTCGGAATTGGCCGCCAGCAGATCTGCGCGTTCCATGCCCTTCGATCGCGGACGCGCACCGATGAGCAGCGCGAAACTCGCACCGTCGAAGGCCTTGCGCGGGTCGTCGAAGACGTCCACGGACTTCAACAGGCCGAAGGCGCCGTCGTCGAGTTCCATCGCGGTTCCCACGGCGGCCGGGACCGCCTGGGGCAGCTCGAGGAGTCGGAGGGCGATGGGCTGGTCGTGACCGAGCATTGCACCCGCGGCGATGCGGAAGACGCTGGCGTATCCGATGCTCCCGGCCGCACCGGTCACGGTGACGACGGCCGGTGCGGGTCGGCTCACGAGTACTTTTCCGTCAGCAGGATCTGGGTGCCCGGTCCGGACAGCACCAGTGCGTGGCCCACCGAGTACCAGGTGAGGGGGTCTCTGGTGAGCGTGGTGATCCACTCGTCGGCGCCCGCTCGGGGTCCGGGGCAGGCCATCATCGTCGAGGCGAGCGAGCCGACGCGCAGCACCGAACCCTCGACCGTCATCTCGCCGACGTGCCGGTTGCAGCCGGCGAACAGAGAGATTCGGTTGGCGGCGGTGAAGGTCAACTGGAGAGGGCCGCCACCGGGGATCTGGGGGCCGGTCACCGCCGTCGACGAGTAGGACTTGCCGACGAAGGGCGGAACTGCCGGCGCAGCATCACCCGGACCGGCTGCGAACGCACCGAGACCCGACACGAACAACACCGCGCTGACCAGCGCAACAATGCGTAAGCTGATGCGATGTTCGCGGGCTGTGTGGAGTACGCGTGCCGTCTGACGGCGATCCCCGAGGCTCACGTTCAATACGGTAGCCGACCGGATGGGGAATGCGATATGGCCATCGGAGGTGAGATGTGGTTTCGGTGACCTGCCGGACCGAATATCTAACGGGACGCCACCACGCCTCCGCGGGGGCCGCATGGATCGTCATGATGGTCGCGCTCGTCGCCCTCGTCGGGCTCAACATCGCCGGCGTCGAGGGTCTGCTCATCGCGGTGGTGGTTGCCGGACTGCTCGCCGTGTCGCTGTTCGCGGCTGCATACGGCCGACTGGGCGAGCGGGGAGCGGTGTTGCTGACCGTCGACGAAGACACCGTCTACTTCGGCGACGAAGACCATACGTTGGTGTCCTATCCGCTGAGCGCGCTGCAGTCATTCGCGATCGGTGGTCCGGCCTACGAAACCTCGTCGATGACCGGCCGGCAGGCCCAGCAGCTCACTGTCCTGGGGCAGAAGTACCTCAAGTTGACCCTCGCGCGTCCACAACACGGCTCCGACGCCGGGGCCGATGAGGGCGTCGACCCCGACCTCTGGCAGGTCGCGATCGTCGAGGGCGATCCGGCGGCGGCCGCGGTGATCGACCGGCTGCGAGCGCATGCGCCGCAACGTGTTTCGACGACAAAGAACGCGGCACACAAGTCCGATCGGGAGAAGGCTGCCGACCGGCCGGCGACGGTGTCGGTGGGGTCGATGCCCCCCGACCATGACGTCACCGACCACGACTCCTCGGATCGCGAGCCCACGCCGGTCGATCTGCGCCGGCCCCGCATCGCCGACGCGGGCTCGGAGGAGGCCGCGCAACGGCTGTGGGAAGAGGCGACCCGCCGCCACGACGAGGTGCTCACCGCCTACGGCACCTACGAACTCGACCCGGCGCTGCTGCTGAAGTATCCGGCGGTCACCGACGTCACGGTCGAACAGACCCAGACCTTCCACCTCGCTCTCGACGAGGCCACCGCCCTGCGTACCGACGCCTACCCGGGGAACCGCGGTCGCGCCGACGCCTACCAGCAGTCCGTGGCCGCCCTCCGGCGGGCCTGGATCGCATGTGAGAAGCATGGACGACGGATCGGCGCGGGCTACCTCGAACCCGCTGACCAGAACGCCCTCGACACCGCACTCAAGCTGTACAACCACGCCGAGGCGAGCAACACCCCCGCCGAGCAGGCCACGTACTACGGGCGGGTTCGCGACATCGTCACCACAATGACCGATCGCGGGGTTCTGCACCCGCCGGAGGCGGCGGTCGCGGAACTGAACGCAGTCACGCGTCGTGCACTGGAGGCCGGCAAGTCCAACGCGTGAGGTCAGTAGTGCGCCGCCTTGATGAACTGTCCGTCGAGTGTGTACATGCCCTTCGACGCGTCGACCCTGGCCATCTCGACGCGGATCACGAAATCGGTGTCGTCGTGGAGGTGTGGCTCGGTGACGTCGATGGCGACCGCGCCGCGGTCGTATTCGGGGATCGAGCCGCGCCTCATCGCGTCGTCGCGGACGCGATCGAACAACTGCGGTGAGATCGCGTCGAAGGCGAAGCCGTCCGGGCGGTAGCGCCCCTCCCTGCCGGAGACGTCCGGGAACTTGCCCGGCGCGATGACGATCTGCCCGCTGCGGGCCAGGGTCGTGTACCGGAAGAGGACACCGCCACTGTTCTGGATGCTGCTGGCACTGATGATGGGGGTGTTGTCGGCGATGCCGCGGATCACGAACTCGTCGAGTACCGGTGCGTTCGGGGCGATCCCGGCGAGTGGCAGTGCGGAGCGGGCGATCGTGAACGCGGTGTCGAAAATCGCGGGGTCGAAGTACTTTGCGATGGCGCCGTCGGTGTGGGCCTCGATCTCGATGTCGCGGATGAAGGCGTCTCCGGGGTCGAAGGAACCGGTGAGGACGACGGGTTCGTTCGCTGTGGGGCGTCGGATCTCGAACCCGTCGAGTCGTGCGTCCGAGACGATGGGCGTGACCTCGGCCTGCATGGACCCGGCTATGTCACCCAGTGCACCCGCGTTGATCGTGGCCGCGTCGAAGGTCTTGTCCGCCCGGTCCATGGTGGGCATCGCGGATGCGTTGGAACCACCGTCCCAGACATTGATGTTCGTCGCGCGGCCGTTGGAGGGATCGAAAACGATGGCCTGATCGGAGGTCGAGTCGAGGTTGTAGCTCAGGCGCAACACATTTCGGGTCGCACCGGGGCCCAGGTGGTCGACGATCTCATCGAGGAGTCGTTGGTGGCGTTCGGCAAGAGAGGCCTCCGCGTCGTCGCGGCCGGGGATGTCGACGGCCGAACCGAAGGACGGCAGCGACGGGACCGAGATCGTCCAGCTCTCGGCGACACCGAACAGCAGCGCGACGGCCGTCACCAGCGTCACCGCCGGGTAGATGATCGCCAGCCGGCCGGGATGGTCGTCGAACTCGGGGGTGGTGGTCTGACCGCGCGACGGCAACTGGTCGGGCGGGAGGGTCGTGAACGGGTTCGACGCCAGTGCCTGGAAATGCCCCTTGCTCATCGAGGTGATCCACCGCGCCTCGTAGGCGGTGTCATTCGGCGGGTTGACGGTCGCGGTCACCATCGTGGGCTGCATGTCCTCGGCGGTGAGGGTACTGCGCGTGAGCGCCCCGACCTCGATCTGCGGGCCGTCCCGGGTGACGCCGCGCCGGAACTCCGGCAGCTCCGAGACCCGCGACGCGCGCGGACTGATCACGATCCCCACGACGACCAGCGGAACGCCGAAGAACAAGGCGACCCACCAGGCGTTGAACGCACCGAGTCCGACGCCGCTCGCCACCAGGAACCCGGCCACGACGGCCCGGACCAGTCGTCGGCGTGTCCTGCTCGGGAAGGTCGCGCTCATCGGCCGTCCTAGGGTCAGGGGAGCAGGGGCGAATGCGCCGTCGGCGAAATGGGTGGACTGATCATAATGTCGCCGACCCCGCTCTACCAGGGGCCGCGTACCGTTGTTGCTGACCTGACGGCGCCGCGAGGCCCGACGGGTCGTGTAGTTGGCCGGGAAACGATCAGGAGAAGTGTTTCGGTGGGAAAGCTGACCAACAGCATGTGGCGACTTCTGGGCGCCCAGTCGACTCGCAATCAGTCGAAGTCGCTGAGTGTGATCAAGGAGGCCGAAGCCCACACCGATTGGGCCGCCGAACTCGCCGACGACGCCTTCGTCGGTGAGGCCGAGAAGCTCGACATCGGGTCCAAGCCCGGCGACCGGGCGAAGTTCCTGGCGCTCGTCCGCGAGGCCGCGGACCGCTCGATCAACCTGCGTCCCTTCGACGTCCAGCTGCAGGGTGCGCTCCGTCTCCTCGAGGGCGACATCGTCGAGATGGCCACCGGTGAGGGCAAGACGCTCGCCGGCGCGATCGCCGCGATCGGACACGTCCTCGAAGGACACCAGGTCCATGTCATCTCCGTCAACGACTACCTCGCCACCCGCGACGCCGAGTGGATGAAGCCTCTCTTCGACGTCTTCGGCATTGCGGTGCATGCCATCTCGGAGAACTCCAGCCGCGAGGAGCGTCGACGCGCCTACGCCGGCGACGTCACCTACGGCTCGGTCAACGAGATCGGATTCGACGTCCTCCGCGACCAGCTGGCCCTGTCCGAGGCCGACCTCGTCTCACCCAAGCCCGACGTCGCGATCATCGACGAGGCCGACTCGGTGCTCGTCGACGAGGCTCTCGTTCCGCTGGTGCTGGCCGGATCGACCGAGACCGAGGTTCCCGACCAGGCCATCCACGACGTGGTGTCGCGGATGAAGAAGAAGCACTACGAGATCGATGCCGAGGGTCGCAACGTGACGCTCACCGACGAGGGTGCGGCCTTCGTCGAAGAGGAACTCGGCGGGATCAACCTCTACAGCGAGGAGCACGTCGGTTCGACACTCGTGCACGTCAGCATCGCGATGCACGCCCATTACCTGCTCGAACGCGACATCCACTACATCGTCCGCGACGGCGGGGTCCACCTGATCAACGCCTCGCGCGGCCGGGTGGCCCAGCTGCAGCGCTGGCCGGACGGCGTCCAGGCGGCCGTCGAACTCAAGGAGGGTCTCGCGCAGACCGACTCGGGCGAGGTCATCGACACCATCACGGTGCAGGCGCTCATCGGTCGCTACCCGAAGGTGTGCGGCATGACCGGTACGGCCCTCGCCGCGGGTGAACAGTTCCGGCAGTTCTACGACCTCCGGGTGTCGCAGATCCCGCCGAACACCGAGAACATCCGCACCGATCTGCCCGACCGGGTCTACGACACCAAGGCCAACAAGGTCGAGGCGATCGTGGCCTACGTCAAGGAGATCCACGAGACCGGCCAGCCGGTCCTCATCGGCACCCACGACGTCGCCGAATCCGAGGAACTCGCGTACTTCCTCGAGAAGGCCGGTGTGTCGTCGGTGGTCCTCAACGCCAAGAACGACGCGCAGGAGGCGAAGATCATCGCCGAGGCCGGTGCGCGCAACGCGGTGACGGTCTCGACGCAGATGGCAGGCCGCGGTACCGACATCCGGCTGGGCGGCTCGGCCGATGACGCCGCCGCCCGCGACGCGGTCGTCGAACTCGGCGGACTGTGCGTGGTGGGCACCGGACGGCACGACACCGAACGTCTCGACAGCCAGCTGCGAGGTCGCGCCGGACGCCAGGGCGACCCCGGCACGTCGGTCTTCTTCTCCAGCCTCGAGGACCCGGTCGTCACGAAGAACCTCGCGTTCAAGCGTGATCCGGTGTCGCCCAACTCAGACGGCTCGATGGGCAGCAAGCGCATCGACCTCATCGAGCAGGCGCAGCGGATCGCCGAGGGCGTGCGCCTGGAGTTGCATGCCAACACCTGGCGCTACAACAAGCTGGTCAACCAGCAGCGGGACATCATCGTCGACCGGCGGATGAAGATCCTCACCACCGACACCGCGCTCGACGAGCTCGCCGAACTCGAGCCGGAGCGCTACGCCGAACTGGCGGGGGAGAAGCCCGCGAAGTCGGACGATGCGGAGAAGGCGGCCGAACCGTCGAAGGTCGACACCGAGGTCGCCGTCGACGCCGTCCCACGTGAGGTGCTGAGCCAGGCGGCCCGCGAGATCGTGCTCTATCACCTCGACCGCGCATGGGCCGACCATCTCGCGTTCGTCTCCGATGTCCGGGCCAGCATCCATCTGCGATCGCTGGGCAAGGAGAGCCCGCTCGACGAGTTCCACCGGATGATCCTCGCGGAGTTCTCCGATCTGCCCGCCCAGGCGCTCGAGAAGGCGCGGGAGACGTTCCGGGAGGCGAAGATCACCCCGGACGGGGTCGACCTCGGTTCCTCGGATCTGCACCGCTCGACGACGACGTGGACCTACATGGTCCACGACAACCTCTTCTCCTCCGGCGGGGCGAAGACGCTGCAGGGCATCATCGGGATCTTCCGGTGACCGATCCGGAGGCGGCACCCACGCCGGCTCCGGACCGGATCGTGACGGTGCCGAACGCGCTGAGTGTGCTCCGGCTCGTCCTCATCCCGGTCTTCCTCTGGCTGCTGCTCGTCGAGAAGGCCGACGGGTGGGCCTTCGCGGTGTTGATCTTCTCCGGGGTCTCCGACTGGCTCGACGGGAAACTCGCCCGCCTGCTCGACCAGTCCTCGCGGATCGGGGCCCTGCTCGACCCGGCCGCCGACCGGCTGTACATCGTGATCATCCCGCTGGCCTTCGGCGTGCGGGAGTTCATCCCGTGGTGGCTCATCGGCATCATCATCGGACGTGATGTGCTGCTGTTCGCGACGGCGCCACTGCTGCGTTCGCGCGGTGTTCTCGCCCTCCCGGTGCTCTATATCGGCAAGGCGGCGACCTTCGCGCTGATGAGCGCGTTCCCCTGGCTGCTCGCCGGTCAACTCGATCCGGTGAGCGGCTTCGCATACCCGATCGGGTGGGCGTTCATGATCTGGGGTGTGGGGCTCTACCTGTGGTCCTTCGTCCTGTACTGGTATCAGACGATCCTGGTGATGCGACACATGCCGTCGCGTCGTCAGGCCGACACCTCGCCAGACAGTAGAGTCTGACGGGAACGAAAGGGGCCCTTGTGACCGACAGCAAAGTGCCAGAAGACCTGCGCTATACCGCAGAACATGAGTGGATCGAGAAGATCGGACCGACGACCGTGCGCGTGGGCATCACCGACTTCGCCCAGGATGCACTCGGCGACGTGGTGTTCGTGCAGCTACCCGACTCCGGTGCAGAGGTCGCCGTCGGCGAATCCTTCGCCGAGGTGGAATCGACCAAGAGTGTCTCCGACATCTTCGGGCCGCTGACCGGTACCGTCAGCGCGGTCAACGACGCACTGGACGCCTCGCCGGAACTGGTCAATTCGGACCCGTACGGTGAAGGCTGGCTGGTAGAGATCGAGGCCGCCGACGAGGCGACCCTCGAAGAGCAACTGGGTGATGTTCTCGACGCCGCGGGGTACCGCGCCGTCATCGAAGGGTAAGAGTTCCCGCCGATCCGTCCCGGTGGCTCTGATCGACCTGGCTGATCGCCCCGGTGACGATATGATCGACCGTGCCGGAGTCGACTCGCTCGCCGGTGCGATCTACATGACCGGTACGGTTACGGCAGTGGGAAAGAGGCGTGACGTGAACCGACTTCGCGATCACGCTCCGAGATCTACCCGTCCGCACATGTCATGTAGATTCAACCGGCCATCGTGGCGAGAGCCGATTCCGAACCGACGCGAGACCGCGATCGGGACCGGAGACGTGGACGGCCGGACAGTGCGGTTGGCCGAACAGTGCGGTGTGCACTGACAGTGCGATTGCACTGACGACGACGAAGGAGAAGTGGTGAGCGAAAACGACAGGGACTTCGAGGCGCCGGTGGAGACCACCTCGGTGTTCCGGGAGGAGTTCATCAATGAACTCGATGCCGGAACCAGCACCTCGAGTGAGCCGGCCGAGACGGGAGTCGAGCGACTCGCTCCCGGGACCGCGCTGCTTGTCGTGAAGCGGGGACCCAACGCGGGATCGCGGTTCCTCCTCGACCAGCCGACGACCTCCGCGGGTCGGCACCCCGACAGCGACATCTTCCTCGACGATGTGACGGTCAGCCGTCGTCACGCCGAATTCCGACTCGGCGACAACGAGTTTCAGGTGGTCGACGTGGGCAGCCTCAATGGCACCTACGTCAACCGGGAGCCCGTCGACACCGCATCGCTGAGCAACGGCGACGAAGTCCAGATCGGCAAGTTCCGTCTGGTCTTTCTGAGTGGCCCGCGCGACGAAGCCGACGCCTGATAAGTCGTGACGGCGTCCACGGCCCCTCGCGGCGAGGGATCGATGTCCATCGGCACGGTCCTCGCCCAGTTGCGTGATGACTTCCCGGACATCACGATCTCGAAGATCCGGTTCCTGGAATCGGAGGGTCTGGTGACCCCGGAGCGGGCGCCGTCCGGCTACCGGCGATTCAGCGAAGCCGACTGTGAACGGTTGCGCTTCGTCCTGACTGCTCAGCGGGACCGCTATCTCCCGCTGAAGGTCATCAAGGAACAACTCGACGCGATCGACAACGGGAACGGTGGCTTCGGTTCCGGCGGGACCGTGGCTCTGTCCACGGCCCGCGGCACCGTGGCACCCGCAACCGATTTCGGCGCGCGCGCCGGTCGCGTGTCCCGGGAGACGCTCATCGAGCGGACGGGCGTCGACTCGGCGTTCGTGACCGAACTGCAGCGCAACGGTCTGCTGACCCCGGGGCCGGCCGGTTTCTTCGACGAGGACGCGGTCCGCCTCGTCGAGGCGGCCGCGGCGCTCGCCAGCTATGGCCTGGAGACACGCCATCTGCGTGCCTTCAAGGTGTCTGCGGACCGGGAGGCCGGCCTGGTCGCACAGATCGCCAACCCCATCGCCAAGGGCAAGGGGACCGGCGCGCGCGACCGCGCCGAAGAACTCGTTCGCGAGATCGCCGCGCTGTCGGTGACCCTGCACACGCAGTTGGTCAAGGCGGCCGTGCGCGACGTGCTCGACTGAACTCCTTCTCGACCAGCGCACTCCAGGCCCTCGGGTGTTCCCGGCGGCCTGGAGCTGTCGTATCGCCCAGCAGCGAGTCGGCCGCCGTCCATCGTCTGAGCGGTGTAGCGTCGAGGACATCAATCGATCGCCCTACGAGGCGTCTGGGAGGTGCGAGATGAGCGAGATGCGTGTGGTGGGCATCAGGGTCGAGCCCCCGCAGAGCCAGCCCGTGCTCCTGCTCCGTGAGGTCGACGGCGAGCGCTACCTGCCGATCTGGATCGGGCAGAGCGAGGCCGCGTCGATTGCCTTGCGGCAGAAGGGGATCGAGCCGCCGCGCCCGCTGACCCACGATCTGATCGTGAATCTCATCCGGGAGTTCGGCCAGACGCTCCTCGAGGTGCGCATCGTCGACATGCAAGAGGGCACCTTCTACGCCGAGATGATCTTCTCGGGTGATCTCCGCGTGTCCGCGCGGCCTTCCGATTCCATCGCCGTCGCGATGCGTGCCGAGGTGCCGATCATCGCCGACGAAGAGGTTCTCGCCGAGGCCGGCCTGCTGATCCCGGAGGAAGAGCCCGAGGACACCACCGTCGAGGCGGTCGACGAGACCAAAGAGGACGAGGTCGAGAAGTTCAAGGAATTCCTCGACAACGTCTCGCCCGACGACTTCAAGGCCAGCGGCGCCTGACGCGGTTCCCGGTTACGGAACGGCAACCGGGAGGTCACCATTTGTCTCAATCTCAACTTGAGGTTGAGCTTCATGGCGCGTCGCATTGATCCGGTGTCCCGCTCGGCATAGCGTCGAACTCGACATCGCGCACCACTCAGGGGCCGATGAAGATGTGATCGGCTGACCCGAGCAGGGCCTGGACCGCGTACTGTGGACGTGGATGTCAGGCATCTGATGCGGCATCCGGTCCGAGCTTTGCGAGGGAGACATCAAGTGGGCGATCGTCCGGTCGACAGTGAAGTGACGTCGAGCGACCCGTCACCCGACCATGCTGTGACCGATCGTCCCGCGGGCCCGACGCAGGGCAGCCTCGAGGAGGTCGCACCGGGTCTCTTCCCCGATGACACCGTGCCCGACGAGCTCGTCGGCTACCGAGTGCCGAGTGCCTGCCAGATCGCCGGCATCACCTACCGCCAGCTCGACTACTGGGCACGCACCTCGCTGGTCGTCCCGTCGATCCGCGGCGCCGCGGGGTCGGGCAGCCAGCGTCTGTACTCGTTCAAGGACATCCTCGTCCTCAAGATCGTCAAGCGTCTCCTCGACACCGGCATCTCCCTGCAGAACATCCGTGTCGCAGTCGACCACCTCCGCCAGCGCGGCGTCGAGGACCTGGCCAAGATCACGCTCTTCTCCGACGGCACCACCGTCTACGAGTGCACCTCCGCCGAAGAGGTCGTCGACCTCCTCCAGGGCGGACAGGGCGTCTTCGGTATCGCGGTCAGTGGCGCCATGCGCGAACTCACCGGCACCATCGCCGACTTCCCGGGTGAACGGGCCGACGGCGGCGTCAGCGAGGCAGCGCCCGAGGACGAACTCGCGGCACGCCGCAAGAACCGCACCCGCCGCACCGGCTAGAACGCATCCGCGCGCGTCAGCGCGTGATCCTCATGACTCTCCCGACGTCGTCTGGACCAACGCGACGTCGACCTGCGTACACTGGTGCGCGCGTCGCTACGCCACGGGAGAGCGTCACCGAGCAGTCCAAGGTGACCGCCGAAGGAGCAACACCTCTCCGTCAAACTCTCAGGCACCCGGACCGTGGTGGTGACGGCGTCTCTGGAAAGTGACGACTCGTCGTCCGCCCACGGTGAAAGGTCGTCACGCAACGCCGCGTGGCACCGAATCTCTCAGGCGTCTCCCGGCCACCGGCCGGCGACATGACAGAGGGGGAGGGCGAGCCTGCCGGCACCGCGCCGGCGCCTGCGAGAGGTTGCCCTCACCATGCCCTCAGCCGACACGTCGTCAGCGCCAGTCACCTTCGTGGACCGCCACGTCGGACCCGACCCCGACGAGACGCAGCGCATGCTCTCGGTGATCGGTGTGTCGTCCCTCGACGAGCTGGCCCATCGCGTCATCCCCGCGGTCATCGCGGACGAACTCGACTCGAACGTCCTGGGTGCACTGCCGCAGCCGCAGGGTGAGAGCGAGGTGCTCGCCGAACTCAGCGGACTCGCGGCCCGCAACACCGTTGCCCGTTCCATGATCGGTCTCGGCTACTACGGCACCCACACGCCCGGCGTCATCCTGCGCAACGTCCTGGAGAACCCGGCCTGGTACACGGCGTACACGCCCTACCAGCCGGAGATCAGCCAGGGACGCCTCGAAGCGCTGCTGAACTTCCAGACCATGGTCGCCGACCTCACCGGCATGGAGGTGGCGAACGCGTCGATGCTCGACGAGGCCACCGCGGCCGCGGAGGCGATGACGCTGCTGCGGCGCGCCGGCAAGTCGAAGTCGCCGCGTGTCGTCGTCGACGCCGACCTCTTCCCGCAGACCCGCGCGGTGATCGAGACCCGCGCCGAGCCGCTCGGCATCGAGGTCGTCGAAGCGTCGCTGAACCCGGAGCTACCGGACCGCGGTCTGCCCGAAGGTGACTTCTTCGGCGTCGTCCTGCAGGTGCCCGGCGCGTCCGGCCGGATCGTCGACGCCGCCCCGATCATCGACGCCGCCCACGAGCGCGGCGCACTGGTCGCCGTCGGTGGCGATCTACTCGCGCTGACGCTGATCACGCCGCCGGGGGAGCAGGGCGCCGACGCGTGCTTCGGCACCACCCAGCGTTTCGGCGTGCCGATGGGCTTCGGCGGTCCGCACGCCGGTTACCTCGCGGTCGGCTCGAAGCATGCCCGCCAGCTGCCGGGTCGCCTGGTCGGCATCTCCAAGGACGCCGACGGCAACCTCGCCTATCGTCTGGCCCTGCAGACCCGTGAGCAGCACATCCGCCGCGAGAAGGCCACCAGCAACATCTGTACGGCGCAGGTCCTGCTCGCCGTGATGGCGGCGATGTACGCGTCGTACCACGGACCGGAGGGTCTCCGGGCCATCGCGCGCCGCACCCACGACGCCGCGGTCCGCCTGGCGAATTCGCTGGCGGCGGCCGGCTTCTCGGTCGCGCACGCCTCGTTCTTCGACACGGTGGAGGTCCACACGCCCGGCCAGGCCGACGTGATCGTCGCCCAGGCCCGTCGCGAGGGCATCAACCTCCGCCGCGTCGACGCCGACACCGTCTCGATCGCCTGCGACGAGACCACCACCGAGGCCGACCTCGACGGCGTGCTGCGGGCATTCGGCGCCGGCGGCGTGGAGCCTCTCGACTTCGCGCGGCCCATCGAGAACCGCACGAGCGAGTACCTGACGCATCCGGCGTTCAACCGGTACCGCACCGAGACGGCGATGCTGCGCTACCTGCGGGCCCTGTCCGACAAGGACATCGCGCTCGACCGCAGCATGATCCCGCTCGGCTCCTGCACCATGAAGCTCAACGCGACCACGGAGATGGAACCCATCACGTGGCCCGGGTTCGCGGGTCTCCACCCGTTCGCACCCGTCGAGGACACCGTCGGCATCCGCGAGCTCATCTCCACCCTCGAGGACTGGCTCGTCGCCGTCACCGGCTACGACCGCGTGAGCCTGCAGCCGAACGCGGGTTCCCAGGGCGAGTTCGCCGGACTGCTCGCGATCCGCGGCTACCACCGCAGCCGGGGCGACCTCGACCGCGACATCTGCCTGATCCCGTCGAGCGCCCACGGCACCAACGCCGCGTCGGCGGTCATGGCGGGCATGCGCGTCGTCGTAGTCGGCTGCCGGGAGAACGGCGACGTCGACCTCGAGGACCTGCGCGCGAAGATCGCCGCGAACGAGGGCCGGATCGCCGCCATCATGATCACCTATCCGTCCACCCACGGCGTGTTCGAGCACGACATCCGCGAGGTCTGCGGTGCCGTCCACGATGCCGGCGGGCAGGTCTACGTCGACGGCGCGAACCTCAACGCGCTGGTGGGCGTGGCGCGTCCGGGGCACTTCGGCGGCGACGTCAGCCACCTGAATCTGCACAAGACCTTCTGCATCCCGCACGGCGGCGGCGGGCCCGGCGTCGGACCGGTGGCGGTTCGCCAACACCTCGCGCCGTTCCTGCCCGGACACCCCCTCGCCGACGAGCTGCCCGGCACCGCGACCATCGCCGCGGCACCGTACGGTTCGGCGACGATCCTGCCGATCACCTACGCCTACATCGCCATGATGGGTGCGGCCGGTCTGCGTCGAGCGACGCTCACGGCGATCACCGCGGCGAACTACGTCGCCAAGCGGCTCGGCGACCACTACCCGGTGCTGTACACCGGAGAGGGCGGCTTCGTCGCGCACGAGTGCATCCTCGACCTGCGAGCGCTCACCAAGGAGACCGGCGTGACGGTCGACGACGTGGCAAAGCGCTTGGCCGACTACGGTTTCCACGCGCCGACGATGAGCTTTCCGGTGGCCGGCACGCTGATGGTCGAGCCCACGGAGAGCGAGAACCTCGACGAGATCGACGCGTTCTGCGACGCCATGATCGCCATTCGCGAGGAGATCGATCGGGTCGGCAGCGGTGAGTGGCCGGTCGACGACAACCCGCTGCGTGGGGCACCGCATACCGCCGAGGCGCTGGTGGGCGAGTGGGACCACCCGTACTCGCGCGAGGTCGCGGTCTACCCGCAGGGCCTCCCGTCGGCCGGTGCCCGCGCCAAGGTGTGGCCCTCGGTGCGACGTATCGACGGCGTGTACGGCGACCGCAACCTGGTGTGCAGCTGCGCGCCGATCGAGGCCTACAGCAGCTGACCTGAGTGAACGTGGCTCCGCTCCTCATCTGCTCGTCGAGTAGGTGAGGAGCGCAGCGTCGAGCCGTCCACCTGCTCGTTGAGTAGGTGAGGAGTGCAGCGTCGAGTCATCCACCTGCTCGTTGAGTAGGTGAGGAGTGCAGCGTCGAGTCGTCCAGCTGTTCGTTGAGTAGGTGAGGAGCGCAGCGACGAGCCGTATCGAAACGACTCGGGCGTCTGCTATCCGCCCGCGGTTCCCGAAGGTGCCGGCGAGACCGCAGAGCTCGCCGGCACACTCGTTGGTCCGTAGACCACGCGGTTGATCGCGACGATCGCGCCGTCCTCCGGCGTGGGCATCGGGTTGGGGGTACGGGGGAAGGTGACCGTGGCGGTGGCGGCCGGCATCGGGGCGTCGCCGCGGAAGCCGAGCTCGGTGAGCAGCTGCAGCTGTTCGGGCTGCGAGGCGTAGGAGATGAACTCCGCGACCGCGTCGGCTGCGACGTCGCCGACCTCCGGTCCGGAAAGACGGACGACCGGGTAGTCCGCGATCGGAGTCGGCCCGGACGGGATCACCTCGGCCAACTTCGCGGGCTGGTCGGTCCTGGTCATCTGGAACAGTCGTTGCTCGGTGATCGGCACGGCGTGGATACCGGCCTTTGCCGGGTCGGCGGCATTGGCGATCGCGGTGGCCGCGCCCTGCGGGGTTCCGTCGGGCGAGAGCGGCGCGCCGCCGAGCATCGCCTTCACGCTCGAGGTCACCCGTGGCGACTCCGCGTCGGCAGTGGTCAGCGGGCCGGTTGTCCGTGTCACGCGGGTGGCGACCGCCTGAGCTGCCAGCGCGCTCGCGTCGGACTGAGCGCCGATCGGCATCGCCATGCGCAACGAGCCCCAGCCCTGCAGGCCGAACTCGGTGAGCGAGGCGTCCCGTTGTTGCAAGAGTGGGATCTGTGACCAGTCGAGCTGGTCGCCGGCGGCCTTGGCCAGCTCTGGTGAGACCGCGAGGACGACCGGTGTCGAGACGAGTGAACGGGAGTTGCCCTCGATCAGATCGGGTTTGGCCGAGGCCAGATCCGCCGACCACACCGACGACTGCGGCACCCAGGCGGCGGGGTAGGCGCCCATGGAGTCGGCTTCCCACGTCCCGGTCAGACCGTCGAGGGTGATCTTCGCGTCGCCGGGCCGGACGGCGATGGTGATGCAGTGGTCACGGACCACCGGTTTCGTGTTCGCGAACGAGGTCGCGATCGCCGCAAGACCGGGTGCGATGTCGGGATCGGCGATGATCGGTACCGAGGTGGCACCTTCGACGCACTGCGCGGCGGCGTCGTCGGCCTGCCGGTTGATGCGGTCGCCGAGGTCTCGCCAGGTGACGACGATGGCCGCGACGAGCAGGATCGACAGCATTGCGAAGACGACACCTCGGCTGACGCCACGGTTCCGGATGCTCTCCCCGCGGTTCCGATGATGTGCCAACGCTGATGCCCTCCCTGCTCTGAGCGTGCTGTCCCCGGGCTCCACCCGGTCGATGTGCAGCGCAGGGTACGACGATACGCCGTGCCGGTCCATCGGGGACCGGCACGGTCGTATCAGTGCGTCGTGGCCGGGGTGTCAGCCGGCCGCGTTGGCGGCCTTGTACTCGCGGCGACGGCGATGCAGGATCGGCTCGGTGTAGCCGCTGGGCTGCGTCGTGCCCTCGAGGATCAGCTCCTTGGCCGCCTGGAAGGCGATGTTGGAGTCGAAGTCCGGGGCCATCGGCTTGTAGGCCTTGTCGCCGGCGTTCTGACGGTCGACGACCGGCGCCATCCGCTCGAGCGAGGCGACGATGTCGGCCTCGGAGACGATGCCGTGACGCAGCCAGTTCGCCAGCAGCTGGCTGGAGATACGCAGGGTGGCGCGGTCCTCCATCAGCGCGACGTCGTGGATGTCGGGCACCTTCGAGCATCCGACACCTGCATCGATCCAGCGGACCACGTAGCCCAGGATCGACTGGCAGTTGTTGTCGAGCTCCTGCTGCTTCTCCTCGTCGGACCAGTCGGTCTTCGCGGCCAGCGGCACGGTGAGGATGTCGTCGACCGAGGCCGGGTCGCGCTTGGCGATCTCGTCCTGACGCTCGAAGACGTCGATCTGGTGGTAGTGCAGTGCGTGCAGGGTCGCGGCGGTCGGGGACGGCACCCATGCGGTGGTGGCACCGGCCTTGGGGTGACCGATCTTCTGCTCGAGCATGTCGGCCATCAGATCCGGCATGGCCCACATGCCCTTACCGATCTGCGCCTTGTGCTGCAGTCCCGCGTGCAGACCGGTGTCGACGTTGAAGTCCTCGTACGCCGCGATCCACTTCTGCTTCTTCATCTCGGCCTTGCGCACCATGGCGCCGGCCTCCATGGAGGTGTGGATCTCGTCGCCGGTGCGGTCGAGGAAGCCGGTGTTGATGAACACCACGCGCTCCGAGGCGGCCTTGATGCAGGCCTTGAGGTTGACCGTGGTCCGGCGTTCCTCGTCCATGATGCCGACCTTGAGGGTGTTCTTCGGCAGACCGAGGACCTGCTCGACGCGACCGAAGAGCTCGACGGTGAAGGCGACCTCGTCGGGGCCGTGCATCTTCGGCTTCACGATGTAGACCGAACCGGTCCGCGAGTTCTGCAGACCCTCGCTGCTCAGGCCATGGATGCCGATCAGCGAGGTGACCAGACCGTCGAGGATGCCCTCGGGGACCTCGTTGCCGTCGGCGTCGAGGATCGCGTCGTTGGTCATCAGGTGACCGACGTTGCGCACGAACAGCAGCGAACGACCGTGGAGGTCGAAGGCGGTGCCGTCGGGAGCGGTGTACTCGCGGTTGCCGTTGAGCACACGGGTGAAGGTCTTGCCGCCCTTGGTGACCTCTTCGGACAGATCGCCCTTGTTCAGGCCCAGCCAGTTGCGGTAGCCGGTGACCTTGTCCTCGGCGTCGACCGCGGCGACCGAGTCCTCGAAGTCCATGATGGTGGTGATCGCGGACTCGACGACGACGTCCTTGATGCCGGCCGGGTCGGTGGAACCGATCGGCGAGGACGGATCGATCTCGATGTCGAGGTGAAGTCCGTTGTTGCGCAGCAGGATCGAGGTCGGCGAACCGGCCTCGCCGCGGTAGCCGACGAACGCGGCCGGATCGGCCAGCGTCGACGTTGCGTCACCGTCGAGCGTGACCTGCAGCGCGCCGTCGACCACGGCGAAGGACCGCACGTCGGTGTAGCTGCACTGCTCGAGCGGGACAGCCTTGTCCAGGAAGTCCTTGGCGTAGGCGATGACCTTGTCGCCGCGGACCTTGTTGTACGACGAACCCTTCTCGGCGCCGTCGGTCTCCGGGATCGCGTCGGTGCCGTAGAGGGCGTCGTACAGCGAACCCCAGCGGGCGTTGGAGGCGTTCAGCGCGAAGCGGGCGTTGAGGACCGGCACGACCAGCTGCGGGCCGGCGGTCTCGGCGATCTCGCGGTCCACGTTGTCGGTGGTGATCTGGAAATCGGCGGGGACCTCGGCGAGGTAGCCGATCTC
Organism: Gordonia namibiensis NBRC 108229; assembly: GCF_000298235.1. Lineage (GTDB taxonomy): Bacteria > Actinomycetota > Actinomycetes > Mycobacteriales > Mycobacteriaceae > Gordonia > Gordonia namibiensis. Next base: position 299,392 of record NZ_BAHE01000002.1, on the reverse strand, counting down.
GGTCAGGAAGCTCTTGTAGGCGTCGAAGTCGGCGGAGCCGGGGGTGAGGTCGGCGCCCTGGTGATCGCGGTGCCAGGCATCGATCTTGGTCTGCAGATCGTCGCGGACGGCGAGCAGCTCGCGGTTGCGCGGGGCGAGGTCGGCGATCACCGATGCTGCGCCCGACCAGAAGGCGTCGGCCTCTACACCGGTACCGGGCAACGCCTCGTTGTTGATGAAGTCGTACAGGACGGAAGCGACCTGCAACCCGTTGACGGTGATCCGGTCCGACATGACTGCCTTTCTCGAGCGAATGAAGACGAGATCCATGCTACTAGCCGGTAAGGCTGAACCGTACAGGCGTCCTGTTTAGGCGTGGCGGGCGATCTCGGCCAGGTGCGTACACCGCCCCAACAACTCCGCACGGAGTTGTGTTCCGGCGTCGGCGATGGCCGACTGTTCGCGGACGTACTCGGCTCGTCCGGCAGGGGTCTCGATCGGGACCGGCTCGTATCCCAGGTGGCGCAGATCGTAGGGACTCGCCCGCATGTCGAGATCTCGGGCGCGCAGGGCGAGCCCGAAACAGTCGACGGTGAGGTCGGCGGGCAGCAGCGGCGCCAGGGTGAAGCAGTGCCGGTAGAGGTCCATGGTGGCGTGCAGGCAGCCCGGTTGTTCGTGGTCGACCTGCGACGCGCGGCTCAACTCGTGCTCGTTGCGCGGCCGGGCCGGCTCGGTGAAAAAACGGTAGGCGTCGAAGTGGGTGCAGCGCAAAGGCATCTGTTCGACGACCCGATCGACGCCCGCGGCGCCCAAGCGCAGCGGGATGTCGTGCCGGGTCTCGTCGGTGCGGTAGACCATCGCCCACTCGTGGAGTCCGAAGCAGCCCAGGCGAGCCGGTCGCGCGGCTGTCGCTCCCAGGAGGGCCACGGTTGCCTGCAAGGCGTCCTGGCGACGCCGGACATAGTCGGTGCCCACGCGAACGCCGGAGCCGGCTCGCTCGTAGCCGCGCAGGGGTAGGAACTCGTCGGCGTCCTCGAGCTGCACGCCGAAACCCGGATGCCAGCGCAGCACGTGGGACGGCCGCGACGAGTAATAGGTGAACAGGAAGTCGATGACGGGATGCTTCCCGCCCTTGCGGCGCGCCTCGAGGTACGGGCCGATGAGCGCGTCAACGCGACGCTGATGGTCGTCGCGGCGGGCGCGCCACTCATGGCCCGCCAACACCGTCTGTTCTTCCACGTACACGGTCATGGTGCTCACACCCGATGGGTCTCGTCCCGGACGTTGCCGACGAACTCCTCGACGAGATCGGCGAGTGGGACGATGCCGATCGTGCGGCCGTTGTCGTCCACCACCGCGCCGAGGTGCGAGCTGGTGCGGCGCAGCACAGTGGTCGCCTCGTCGAGGGGCGTGGTGGACGCGATGACCGGCAACGGGCGGATCTTGTCGACACCGATGATGGTGTCGGGGCCGATGTGCTCGTCGAGGATCTCGTCGAGGACGTCCTTCAGATGCAGGTAGCCGGTGAAGGTGCCGTCGGATCCGCGGACCGGGAAGCGGGAGAACCCGGTCTCGCTGACGGCCTTCTCGACGGCACCGAGCGTCGGCCCGATCCCGCCGGTCGCCGACACCTGAACCTTGACGCTGCGCATCTTCTCGAGGGGGATCATCACCTCGGCGACGGTGCGGCCGATGGACTGCAGGGCCCGGGTGAGGCGCTCGTGTTCCTCGGCGTCGATGAGGCCTTCCTGCTTGGACTCGCCGAGCATCTGCGCGAGTTCACCCAACGACACCGTGGACTCGAGTTCGTCCTTCGGTTCGACGCGCATCAGGCGAAGGGAGATGTTGGCGGTCCAGTTGTAAAAGGAGATCAGCGGACGCACCAGGCGGATGAACATGAGATGCACCGGAACCAGCAGCATGGCCGCCGATTCGGGTCCCGCGAGTGCGATGTTCTTCGGCACCATCTCACCGAGCAGGATGTGCAGGACCACCACCAGCGACAATGCGATGGCGAACGAGATCGGGTGCAGCAGCGCGTGCGGCACGTGCGCGAGTTCGAGTGGTTTCTCGATGAGGTGCGCGACCGCCGGTTCGCCGACGCGGCCGAGCAGGATCGAGCAGATCGTGATGCCCAGCTGCGCGCCGGCCAGCATGAGCGACAGGTGTTCGCCGGCCTTGATGACGGTCCGCGCGCGACTCTTGCCACTCTCGGCCAGCGCCTCGAGCCGGTCGCGGCGGGCCGAGATCAGTGAGAACTCGGCGCCGACGAAGAAGGCGTTTCCGCCGAGCAGCGCGAAGGCCAGTACGACAGCCCAGAGGTCACCCATTGTCGGCCTCCGTGTCTCGTGGCTCGTCTCCCAGGAACTCGCCGGCCGGGGCCGGTCGAAGTGCGACGACGTCGACGCGCCGGCCGTCCATCTGGGCGACCGTGGCCCGCCAGGTGATGTCGTCGCGGGTCTCGGGCATCTCGGGTGAGTCGTCGTCGCCGTCGCCGACCGGGGAGCGGCGGGGCAGGTCGACGACGTCGTCGACCTCGGGGATGCGTCCGAGGCAGTACATGACCAGACCGCCGAGGGTGTCGTACGGGCCGTCGGGCGCGTGATAGCCGGTCGCGTCGTAGAGCTCGTCGATGCGCAGCAGGCCCGCGCACAGGTAGCCGTTGCCGTCGATCGCGACGTCGGCGCGTTCGTCGTCGTGCTCGTCGGTGACGTCACCGAGGATCTCCTCGATGAGGTCCTCGGTGGTGACGATGCCCGCGGTCCCGCCGTATTCGTCGATGACGACGCACAACTCCATGCCGTCGGCCCGGATGCGCTGCATCAGCGCGTCGCCGTCGAGGCTGGCCGGGACGCGCGGCACGCTGCGTGCAATCGAGGTGACCCGCGTGGTGGCCTGACGCTCGGGCGGGATGGTGAAGGCCTGCTTGATGTGGACCACGCCGACGAGGTCGTCGAGGTCGCCGTCGACGACGACGGGGAAGCGTGAGTGCCCGGTGCGTGACGACGCGATCACCAGGTCGCGGACGGTGTCCTCGCGGTCGAGGGTGTCAATGGTGACCCGCGGGGTCATCAGATCCTCGGCGGTGAGCTCACCGAACCGCAGGGAACGGTCCACCAGCGTCGCGGTCTGCTCGTCCAGCGCCCCGCGTCGGGCCGAGTTACGGACCAGCGACACGAGTTCCTGCGGTGATCGGGCGGAGGCGAGCTCGTCGGTCGGTTCGATGCCGAACCGGCGGACGATCCAGTTCGCGGTGCCGTTGAGCCCCCGGATCGCCCAGCGGAACACCGCGGAGAACGCCGTCATCGGGCCTGATGTGGCACGCGCGACGGCCAACGACTTGGCGATCGCAAGGTTCTTCGGGATCAGCTCACCCAGAACCATCGACAGCGAGGTGGCTATCACCAGCGCGAGGATCAGTGAGGTCGCCGAGGCGACCGACGGACTCACGCCGGCCGCTTCCAGTGGCGGCTTGATGATGCGGGCGAGGACGGGTTCGGCGATGTAGCCGGTGATCAGGGTGGTGATCGTGATGCCGAGTTGGGCGCCGGACAGCTGGAACGACAGCGTCGAATGCGCGCGCTGCACCAGCCGTGCGCGCCGGTCTCCGCGTTTGGCGACATCCGCCGAGATCGTCGAACGTTCCAGTGCGGTCAGCGAGAACTCGGCCGCGACGAACAGCGCGGTGCCCAACGTGAGGGCGATGAAGCCGACCAGACTCGCGACGAGTATGAGGATCTCCACGTCACCACCCGCCCGGCAGGGGACGCCCTTCGGCGAAACCGGCGGGCGACTGGACTCCGAGGACGACCTTGTCGTGCAGCTCCCGCAGGTTCCTGGCCCCGGTATAGGTTGCGGTGCTGCGAATCCCGGCACAGATGTGGTCGATGAGGTCCTCGACGCCGGGGCGATCGGGGTCGAGCCGGATCCGGGACGTCGAGATCCCTTCTTCGAAGAGGCTCTTGCGGGCGCGGTCATACGGGCTGTCGCCGGTCGACCGCGCCGCCACGGCCCGCTTCGAAGCCATGCCGAAACTCACCTTGTACGGACCTTGTTCGTCCTCGAGGAGATCGCCGGGTGATTCGTGGGTGCCGGCGAACCAGGAACCGACCATCACGTTCGACGCGCCGGCGGCGAGGGCCAGGGCGACGTCGCGCGGATGACGGACACCGCCGTCGGCCCACACCGACGCACCGTGACTTGCTGCGACCCCGGCGCACTCGGCCACCGCGGAGAACTGGGGTCGACCCACGCCGGTCATCATGCGGGTGGTGCACATCGCGCCCGGACCGACACCGACCTTGATGATCGAGGCGCCGGCGGCGATGAGGTCGAGGGTTGCCTCCGCGGAGACCACGTTGCCCGCCGCGATCGGGACACCTAGGTCCGCGTCGGCGACCGATCTCAGTGCGGTGAGCATCTTCTCCTGGTGGCCGTGCGCGGTGTCCATGACGAGCACATCGGCACCTGCGGCGACGAGGGCTCGGGCCTTGCCGACCACGTCGCCGTTGATCCCGACGGCGGCGGCGATCCGCAACTTGCCCGACGCGTCGACGTTGGGCTCGTAGATCGCGTGGCGTAGCGCACCCACGCGGTTCAGTACACCCGCCAGCCTGCCGTCGGCGTCGACGAGTACGGCGACTCCGAGATGGAGGTCGCCGAGTTCGTCGAACACCTCGCGCGGCGGGGTCTCGACGGGCAGCGTGACGATGTCGGGATCGAGTACGTCACGGACGCGGGCGAAACGGTCGACGTCCCGGCAGCGCTTCTCGGTGACGACACCGACCGGGCGTCCGTCCTCGACGACGACCGCGACGCCGTGGGATCGCTTGGGGATCAACGCGACCGCGTCGGTCACCGAATCCGACGGGGTGAGCGTGACCGGGGTGTCGGCCACGAGGTGGCGCGACTTCACGAACGCGATCGACGACGCGGCGGCCTCGATGGGGAGGTCCTGCGGGAGGACCACGAGTCCGCCGCGGCGCGCGACCGTCTCCGCCATGCGCTTGCCCGCGACGGCGGTCATGTTCGCCACGACGATCGGGATGGTGGTCCCGCTGCCGTCCGACGTCGACAGGTCTACATCGAATCGCGAACTGACATCAGACCTGTTGGGGACGATGAAGACATCGTCGTAGGTCAGGTCGTGGGTCGGCCGATGGCCTTCGATGAATCGCACCGGTTCTCGCAGGCTCCTATTCGGTCACTTCCGAGCGGTCGCCGCTCCACAGGGTGTGGAAGGTGCCTTCCTTGTCGACGCGCTGGTAGGTGTGGGCGCCGAAGAAGTCGCGCAGACCCTGCGTGAGCGCGGCGGGCAGGCGTTCGGCGCGCAGGGCGTCGTAGTAGGACAGCGACGAGGCGAAGGCCGGCACCGGGATACCGAGCAGGGTGGCGGTGGACACCACGCGGCGCCAGCTGTCGATGCCGACCTCGACCGCTTCGCGGAAGTAGGGGGCGAGCAGCAGGCTGGGCAGCTCGGGATCGTCGGCGTAGGCCTCGCGGATGCGGTTGAGGAACTGCGCGCGGATGATGCAGCCGCCGCGCCAGATGGTGGCCAGCGATCCGCGGTCGACGTTCCAGCCGTACTCGGCGCTGCCGGCGGCGATCTGGTCGAAGCCCTGGGCGTAGGCGACGACCTTGGAGGCGTAGAGCGCGGTCTTGATGTCGGCGATGAACTGCGCCTTGTCGGTGGGCGCGTCCCCGAGGTTGCCCGAGGACAGGCCGCGGGCCGCGACGCGCTGGTCGGTGGCGCTGGACAGGGCGCGGGCGAAGACGGCCTCGGCGATGCCGGTGGTCGGGATGCCCAGGTCGAGTGCGGACTTCACGGTCCAGCGGCCGGTGCCCTTCTGGCCGGCGGCGTCGACGATGACATCGACGAGGGGCTTGCCGGTCTCGGCGTCGACCTGGCTGAGCACGTCGGCGGTGATCTCGATGAGGTAGCTCTCGAGCTCGGTGCCGTTCCATTCGCGGAAGACATCGGCGATCTCGGCGACGGGCATGTCGAGGGCCTTGCGCATCAGGTCATAGGCCTCGCCGATGAGCTGCATGTCGGCGTACTCGATGCCGTTGTGGACCATCTTGACGAAGTGGCCGCTGCCGTCGGGGCCGATGTGCGTGCAGCAGGGTTCGCCGTCGACCTGGGCCGCGATCGACTCGAGCAGCGGGCCGAGCGACTCGTAGGACTCGGCGGGTCCGCCGGGCATGATCGACGGGCCGTTGAGGGCGCCTTCCTCACCGCCGGAGATACCGGCGCCGACGAAATTCAGTCCGCGTGCCGACATCGCGGCCTCGCGGCGGATGGTGTCGGTGTAGAGGGCGTTGCCGCCGTCGATGATGATGTCGCCCGGCTCCATCGCGTCGGCGAGCTCGTTGATCACCGCGTCGGTGGCGTCGCCGGCCTTGACCATGATCAGCACGCGGCGGGGGCGCTCGAGCGCGGCGACGAACTCGGCGACCGTCTCGGTGCGGATGAAGTTGCCGTCGCTGCCGTGGTTGGCGAGCAGTGCGTCGGTCTTGGCGACGCTGCGGTTGTGCAGCGCGACCGTGTACCCGTTGCGGGCGAAGTTACGCGCGATGTTCGAACCCATGACGGCCAGACCGGTGACGCCGATCTGAGCTTTCCCGGAAGGTGACGATGCCTCGACGTTGTTCATGCCCGACAGCCTATTGCCTCACGATCCGATACGGCGATCTGCCTCACCATTCGGGCCACGTGCGAAAGGTGTTCACCGAGCTGGTTCGGACGGCTCAGAACGCCGACATCAGGCGGTTGAGCTCGGTGAGCCAGGGGATCGCGACCGCGAGGGTCGGCAGCACCAGGATGGCGGCGGCGGTCGCGTAGGCGCTGACCGCGATCCAGCGGGCGGGGCGGTCGTCGCGCAGCCGGTGGACGCGAGTGAGAGTGGTCGGCCCGCCGACGGCCATCGCGCCGCGGGGAGCGACCGCATCGGCGCAGGCGACGAGTGCGCGGCCGAGGGTGGTCGGAGCGGTGGCTCGGACGGCCTGGTCGTCGGCGAGGGCTTCGACGAGCAGTTCGGCGGCGCCGAGAGCCGAACTGGAGCGGACGAACCGCGGGAACGCCTCGTGCAGCGCGATGAACGCCTCGAGGACGAGGTCGTGCCGGGCCCGCAGATGTGCGCGCTCGTGGGCGATCACGGCGATGAGCTCGTCGCGGGTCAGTCGGTGGACGACGCCCTCGCTGACGACGACGCGCTGGCGCAGGCCGGGGAGGCAGTAGGCGAGCGGCTGCTCGACGTCGATCATCCGGACGTCGCGCGCGTAGAGGGGGTCATCGGCGTCGGTCCGGTCGCAGCGATCGAGGATGTCGATCAGCTGGCGGTGGGCCTTGCGACGGGCGCGGGTGCGCAGTCCGACGCGGATCGTCGTGTAGAAGAGGCGGGCGCCGACCAGCAGGGTGAGGACGAAGACGCCCACGCAGGCCAGCCAGAGGGGGAGGCCCAAGCGGTCGATCTCGTGCAGCGGATGCGTCGTCGGCGTGCCGTCGGCCCCGATCACCAGGAGGTTGGCGGCGATCGCCAGGCCACAACTGAACGCCGACAACACGGCGGCGAGTGCGATGGCCTGCCACAGCGTCATCGCCGCGCGTGGCGCTCTGATCGGCCATTTGGCCCGGGACAGTGCCTCGGGTACGGGTCCGGCGAGCACCAGGCTGACGATGCCGAAGAGCAGGGCGGTCATCCGGTGGGCTTCCTCAGGGGTGGGCTGTTGGGGGGTGTGCCGCGAATCTAACCGGTGTCGCGGGTTCCTCGGGCGGCTTCGAGTTCATCGAGAGCATGACGTAGGGCCGCGGCCTCGTCGGCACCGACCCGTCCGACGAACGAGACGAGGGCTGCGTGCCGGGACCCGGGAGCGTCGGCTTCGCTGAGGGCGTCGACCATCAGACTCGCGACGAGGTCCTCACGGGGGTGGGTGGGGACGTACTTGTGGGCGCGGTCGTCGCGGATCTGGGTCACGAGGTTCTTCTTCGCGAGACGCTGCAGGACGGTCATGACCGTCGTGTAGGCGAGCGAGCGATCCTGGGACAGTTCGGCGTGCACCTGCCGGACGGTCTTCGGTTCGGAGCCGGCCCACAATGTGTCCATCACCGCGCGCTCGAGGTCGCCAAGCCCATTCATCTTTCGCATTTTACTGCTGTGCCTCCCGTTGTGCGCCCCTAGGCTCACGTCTTCTTCGGTTGTCGCGTCCGCGCAGGCGGTTTCGCCTCTCACGTGGCCTTTCATCCGACCCCTTGACACGTTGGTAAGGCTAGCCTACATTAAGTGTCACGTCGGACCGCGCGAGAGTCCTGAGGGCTGCAGAGACCCCCGGTCCACGCCACGGAAGGTCCCGCATCTCATCGAGGTGCGGGGCCTTTCGGTTTGTCTGGACTGACAACGTCGGGGGCGGCATCGGTGTTCCCGGGTCGGTATCGCCAAGGCCGGACGGGCGTGCCAATCTTGACGCCATGACTGCGAACAGTGCGGACGAGATCCTCCAGAACTCCTTCGGCAAGGGACTCGACGGCGTGCTCGGACTCGAGGTCGTCGAGGCGGGTCCGGATCGGATCGTCGCCACCATGGAGATCACCGAGAGCCACCACCAGCCGTTCGGGATCGTCCACGGCGGTGTCTACTGCGCGGTCGGCGAGAGCGTGGCGAGCATGAGCGGCTTCCTCTGGCTTCAGGACACGGGTATCGGAGGGACCGCGGTCGGCGTCAACAACAACACCGACTTCCTCAAGTCCGTCAGCACCGGCACGGTCACCGCGACGTCGACGCCGATCCACCGCGGTCGACGTCAGCAGCTGTGGGCTGTCGACATGGTGGACCAGGACGGCACGCTGCTGGCCAAGACGCAGGTGCGTCTACAGAACATCGAAGCCCGATAGCCGATCGGTCTCCGGCTCCCGGGCCCCTTCGGATGGTCACGATCTGACCGCCCGACCCGTGAGCCGTACGGTCCCCGGTTCGCCGTCACCCGTCGACGAGCCGAGGTCTCCTCGGCGTGGCAGGATGACTCCACCGCCAACAACCACGACCACCCGTCGGCCACCTACGAGGAGCGAACCCGGTGCGACTGTCGCCGCATGAACAAGAACGGCTGTTGATCTCCTACGCGGCCGAACTCGCGCGACGGCGGCAGGCCCGCGGCCTCAAGCTCAATCATCCCGAGGCGGTCGCGCTCATCACCGACCACGTCCTCGAGGGTGCCCGCGACGGTAGGTCGGTGGCCGAGCTCATGACCTCCGGTCGTGAGGTGCTCGGACGTGACGACGTGATGGACGGCGTGCCCGAGATGCTGCACGACGTCCAGGTCGAGGCGACGTTCCCGGACGGCACCAAGCTGGTGACCGTCCACGACCCGATCGCCTGAACTCCGCTCCGCCAACCGATTTCCAGCTGCCGAAGAGAGGCCGAGATGTCGGGTACGCCACCCACTGCCACACGCTCCTCCATCGTCCCGGGCGAGGTGATCCCTGCCGAGGGCACCATCGAGCTGAACGCCGGCGCCGACGTCGTCGAGCTGACCGTCGTCAACTCGGGGGATCGCCCGGTGCAGGTCGGCAGTCATGTTCACTTCCCGCAGTCCAACCCTGCACTCGACTTCGACCGCGCGCTCGCGCACGGACGACGCCTCGACATCCCGGCCGGGACCGCGGTGCGGTTCGAGCCAGGCATCGAGATGGCCGTCGGTCTGGTCCCGCTCGGGGGAACGCGTGAGGTGTACGGGATCTCGATGGATCCGCCGGGTGAATGCGGGCCGGTGGGCTCGTCGGCGCCCGCCGCCGACGCCGACGGGAGCAAGTGAGATGGCGACACTCGGACGCGACCGCTACGCGCAGCTCTTCGGTCCCACGACCGGCGACCGAATCCGACTCGCCGACACCGATCTGCTCATCGAGGTCACCGACGACCTCTCGGGCGGCCCCGGCCGGGCAGGGGAGGAGGCGGTCTTCGGCGGCGGCAAGGTGATCCGCGAGTCGATGGGCCAGAGCCGGGCGACCCGCGCCGACGGTGCTCCCGACACGATCATCACCGGCGTCGTGATCCTCGACCACTGGGGAATCATCAAGGCGGACCTGGGAATCCGGGACGGACGCATCGTCGCGATGGGCAAGGCCGGTAACCCCGACACGATGGACGGTATCCACCCCGACCTCGTCATCGGACCGTCGACCGAGATCATCGCCGGCAACGGCAAGATCGTCACGGCCGGCGCAATCGACTGCCACGTGCATTTCATCTGCCCACAGATCATGGACGAGGCGCTCGGTAACGGCATCACGACCCTGATCGGGGGCGGTACCGGTCCGGCCGAGGGCAGCAAGGCCACCACCGTCACGCCGGGCGCCTGGCATCTCGCGTCGATCCTCGCCGCGACCGACCACTGGCCGATGAACATCGCCCTGCTGGGCAAGGGCAACACGGTCAGTCCGGCCGCGATGCACGAGCAGATCCGCGCGGGCGCCTCGGGTTTCAAGTTGCACGAGGACTGGGGGAGCACCCCCGCCGCGATCGACGCCTGCCTGCGGGTCGCCGACGAGACCGGGGTGCAGGTCGCCCTCCACTCCGACACCCTGAACGAGGCGGGCTTCGTCGAGAGCACGCTCGGCGCCATCGCCGGGCGCAGCATCCACGCGTACCACACCGAAGGTGCCGGCGGCGGCCACGCGCCCGACATCATCACGGTCGCGGCGTACCCGAATGTGCTTCCGTCGTCGACGAATCCGACGCGGCCGCACACCGTGAACACTCTCGACGAACACCTCGACATGCTCATGGTGTGCCACCACCTCAACCCGACGGTGCCGGAGGATCTGGCCTTCGCAGAGAGTCGGATTCGTCCGTCGACCATCGCCGCCGAGGACCTGCTGCACGACCTCGGCGCGATCTCGATGATCGGTTCGGACTCGCAGGCGATGGGACGCGTGGGCGAGGTGGTGTTGCGCACATGGCAGACCGCACACGTCATGAAGCGCAAGCGCGGAGCGCTGCCGGGAGACGGTCGCGCCGACAACAACCGTGCCCAGCGGTACATCGCCAAGTACACGATCTGCCCGGCCGTCGCGCACGGTTTCGACGACGAGATCGGGTCGGTGGAGGTGGGCAAGCTCGCCGACCTCGTCCTGTGGGACCCCGCGTTCTTCGGTGTCCGGCCCGATCTGGTCATCAAGGGCGGCGCGATCGCGTGGGCGGCGATGGGTGACGCGAATGCGTCGATCCCCACACCGCAGCCGGTTCTGCCGCGCCCGATGTTCGGTGCCGCACCGAAGCTGGCGGCCGCCACGTCGGTGAGCTTCGTCGCCCCCGGCGCAGACCCCGACCTCGCCGAGCGGATCGGCGTCGACCGTCGTCTGGTCCCGGTCAAGAACACCCGCGGCGTCGGCAAGGCGGACATGGTGAACAACGACGCGTGCCCGACGATCGAGGTCGACCCCGACACGTTCACGGTCAAGGTCGACGGCGAGGTGTGGGATGCCGAGCCGGTGTCCGAACTGCCGATGGCACAGCGATACTTCCTGTTCTGATGTCCGACCGTCCTCGAACGCAGTCCTCGCCCGCGAACGCCCCGCTGGCGATGATGCTGTCCCTGGCCGACTCCCGGCTGCCGGTCGGCGGGCACGTGCACTCCGGCGGTGTGGAGCAGGCGATCGCGGACGGATTCATCCGTACGGCAGCCGATCTCGCGGATTTCCTGTACCGCCGTGTGACGACGAGTGGTCTCGTCGCGGCCTCGGTTGCCGCCGCGGTGACCGACGGGGTGCTCGAAGTCGCTGCGGCACAACGAGAGATGGACGCCCGCACACCGTCGGCCGCGGCCCGGAAGGCCTCGCTCGCGCAAGGTCGCGGAATGGTCCGGCTCGCCCGCCGGATGTTCCCCGACCACGACTGGTCGGCACACAAGCCGACGACGCATCTCCCGGTGATCAGCGGATCGATCGGCGCGGCGTCGTCGCTGTCGGGATTCCACACCGCACTGGTCCTCGTGTACACCACGATGAGCGGGTCGGCGACTGCCGGCCAACGCCTGCTCGCGCTCGACCCGGCGGATGTCTCGATCATGATCGCCGAACTCGGCGCCGAGTGTGAACGTGTCGCGGCCGAAGCGGCGGTGGGCCTCGCCGACCTGTCTGACCCGATCCTCGACGTGTTCGCCGAACGTCATGAGCGGCAACCGATGCCGCTCTTCATGTCCTGAAAATCAGGCAGGTACCTTCCTGCACGTCCCGATCAAGAGGAGTCAACGATGCCCCCGCATCTCATCGACGGGCAGCCCCACAGCCACGACCACGACCGGCCCCGGCGTAAACGTGAACCCGGTGAGGCGCTGCGCATCGGCGTCGGCGGTCCCGTCGGCTCCGGCAAGACCGCCCTGGTCGCCGCGCTCTGCCGCCAACTGCGTGACGAACTGTCGGTGGCCGTGCTGACCAACGACATCTACACCACCGAGGACGCGGACTTCCTGCGCCGCAACGCGGTTCTGCCCGACGAGCGGATCACCGCCGTGCAGACCGGCGGATGCCCGCACACCGCGATCCGCGACGACATCACCGCCAACCTCGACGCCATCGACGACCTCGTGGAGGCCAACCCGCCGCTCGACCTCATCCTCGTCGAGTCCGGTGGTGACAACCTCACCGCGACCTTCTCGACGGGTCTGATCGACGTCCAGATCTTCGTGATCGACGTGGCCGGCGGCGACAAGGTCCCGCGTAAGGGCGGTCCGGGCGTCACCTTCTCGGACCTGCTGGTGATCAACAAGACCGACCTGGCCGAGCGCGTCAACGCCGACCTCGGGGTCATGCGGCGCGATGCCGACAACGTCCGCGAGGGACGGCCGACGGCGATGATCTCGCTGACCGACGACCCGGCGGCCACCGACGTGCTCGCCTGGGTTCGCGAGCAGCTCGCCGCGCCCGTGACGACCGGGTAGCGATGCGCACCGACGTCGAGATCATCGCGACCGCCGACCGCGGTGTGCGGCACAGCGCGACCGGTGGTCTCGCCGTCCGGGTGACCTCACCCGGCCACGCCCAGCTGATCGGCACCGCGGCCACGCCGCTGGGTGGCGACGAGATCGTGGTTCGTATCCGGGTGGAGCCCGGTGCGCACCTGAGTATGGGAAGCGTCGCCGCGACGATCGCGCTGCCCGCGCGCGACCGGGCGGACTCCCGTGCGCGATGGGACATCGAGGTGGGTGCGGGTGGCCGCCTGCGCCTCGATCCGCAACCGACCGTGGTCGCCGGCGGCGCGGTCCACACCTCGAACATCGTCGCCGACCTCGACCCGACCGCGGTCCTCGATCTGTACGAACATGTGCAGATCGGCCGGTCGGTGCAGATCGACGGGGCGACCACCACGGATCTCGACCGGATCGAGCGCGACCGCACCGGAGCGTGGACCGGAGGCCTACGGGTCACGGTCGGCGGAGAGGTGTGGCTGGCCCATCGCGTCGCCCTGGGTGCGTCGACACCGGCCGCCGCGATCGGCCATCGTGCGATGAGCAGCGTCTTCCGCTACCCGGACGATCGGGGGGAGGAAGTGCACCCGAGCGAGTTCGCGGCCCGCCTGCGGTTGGCCGGCGAGGCGACCCTCACCAGTGCGCTCGGTTCGTCGGTGACGGCGACGCGCCGCCTCACCGACGCCCTCGACACAACAGCGCTGGTCCCCAACGGATAGGGGACCAGCGCTGTTGTAGGTCTGTCGGGGTCGGCGTCAGCTGGCCGCTTCGGACTCCTTGCCGACGGCGTCCTTGCCCTCGGTCGGTACCGATCCCGACGCGTCGGTGGCCTTCGAGTCGACCGTTCCGGAGTCGGTCTCGGCGGCCTCGGCGTCGGGCCCGCTGCCGTTGCCCTCCGCGGCCTGCTTCTCCAGCGCCGACAACTGTCCGATCGCGGTACGCGCGTACACCTGCTGTTCGGTGACGGCGAGCTGCGAGCGGCCCCGGGTGGTGAAGGCGAAGAACCAGTTGATCAGCGTGTTCAGTCGGTTGCGGAACCCGACGAGGTAGACGAGGTGCAGCGCGAGCCAGCCGAGCCACGCGAAGTATCCCTCGGTCTCGAACGGCTTCTTGAAGCCCGGAACCGGAACCTGCATCACCGCGGAGTACCGCGAGATGGTGGCCATCGACCCCTTGTCCCAGTAGCTGAACGGCTTGCGCTGGTCCGGCGTCTGGCCCTTGAGTTCGGCCTTGATCGCGTCCGCGGCGTACCGACCGCCCTGGATGGCGCCCTGGGCGACACCGGGCACGCCGTCGACGGCCATCATGTCGCCGACGACGAAGACCTCGGGATGACCCGGGATCGTCAGGTCCGGTCCGACCTTCACGCGTCCGGCGCGGTCGAGTTCGACTCCGGACTGTTCGGCGAGCTGCTGGCCGAGCGGGCTGGCCTGGACGCCGGCCGACCACACCTTGCACTGCGACTCGATGCGGCGGGTGGTGCCGTCCTTCTCCTTGACGACCAGGCCGTCGTAGTCGACGTCGACGACCATGGCGTTGAGCTGGATCTCCACGCCCATCTTCTCCAGGCGGGCTGCGGCCTTGCCGCCGAGCTTGGGGCCGAACGGCGGCAGCACTGCCGGCGCGGCGTCGAGGAGGATGACCCGCGCCTCGGTCGGATCGATGTTACGGAACGCACCCTTGAGGGTCTTGTCACTCATCTCGGCGATCTGGCCCGCGAGCTCGACACCCGTCGGACCCGCACCGACGACCACGAAGGTGAGCAGCTTGGCGCGCTCGGCGGGGTCGTGGGACAGCTCGGCCTGCTCGAAGGCGCCGAGGATGCGGCCGCGCAGTTCGAGGGCGTGGTCGATGGTCTTCATACCCGGCGCGTACTCGGCGAAGTGGTCGTTGCCGAAGTACGACTGGTCGGCACCGGCCGCGACGATCAGGTCGTCGTACGGGGTGACCGTGATGCGCTCGAGGAGCCGCGAGGAGACGGTCTTGGCCTCGAGGTCGATGTCGAAGACGTCGCCCATGAGGACCGAGGTGTTCTTCTGCTTGCGCAGGACGACGCGGGTCGCCGGGGCGATCTCACCCTCGGCGACGATGCCCGTCGCGACCTGGTAGAGCATCGGCTGGAAGAGATGGTGGGTGGTCTTGGCGATCAGCGTCACGTCGACGTCGGCCTTCGCCAGACGCTGGGCGGCGAACAATCCGCCGAAGCCGGAGCCGATGATGACCACTTTCCTGCGGTCGGTGGCTGCTACGGCGGGGGCCTGGGCGGCGGGGCTGCTCATCTCCAGACATCTCCTTCTCGCTCGATGGGGGACGGATCGTGCTTCGGTACCGTGCGGGTTCGTGTCGTCACGAGGCCGAACCGCGTGCGACGGGGATCGAGGCAAAACCGTGCTTGCCCACAACGGTAGTCAATGATGCGCGACCGGGCGCGACCAGGACGGCGTGGCGCGACGCCATAAGCGGGGTCACGGCCGGCCGGATGGTGCCGCTCCACGGTCAGGCGGTCAGATCGCTCGCCGATGACCAGCGCAGAGATCGTCGCTGCCATTCGGTCTTGAGGATCTGGTACTCCACCTCGTACCGATCGGGACCGAGATGGAGTGGGTGTGTCGGCATGCCTGTTCCAACGGTTTCGTCGCCCACGTGGATTCCCGACAGTGTCATGCCGAGTTTTTCCATGACCCGCCGCGAGGGCATGTTGCCCGCGACGGTGCTGGCGAAGACGCGTTCGGTGTCGAGATGGTCGAAGGCGAAGGCCATGAGTGCGAAGGCGGCCTCGGTGGCCAAGCCGCGGCCCCAGACCGTCCGACGGATGCGGTAGCTGAGCTCGAGTTCGGGGCGTCGGCTGTGACGCGGAGTCCGCAACGACGCCCAGCCGAGGAATGCTTCGGTGGCGGGATCGCAGAGCACCCAGGTGCCGGTCCCGTACATCCGGCGCTCGGACTCGGCCCGCGGGACCACCCAGTCCTCGATGACCGTTCGGGGGGTCGGGGTGCCGCCGCTGACGAAACGCATGACCTCGGGGTCGCTGTCGAGGTGGACGAGGTCGTCGATGTCCATCGCAGACACCGGGCGCAGACGTGCCCGTGCCGTGTCGATGTTCACCCGAGGCCCCTCACTGCCCGACTCGAGCCCGCGAATCGCGCGGGCACACCCTCTGGCGAGACGCACCCGCGGCGACTGCCTGCCTGCACATCTCTGCCGTTCCCCCGGGGGCGAGTCTACGGTCTCGACACGGTCGGTACCGCAGTACGCGGTGGGCGTGTCCCGCCGTTAAGGTTGCTGCCGTGGCTTCTGAACCCTCTGCACCGGATTACGTCCTCGAGATCCCCGTCCATCTCCGATGGGGTGACATGGACATCAACAATCACATCAACAACGTGCAGATCTCGCGCCTCTTCGAAGAGGCGCGCGTCCGTTCCTTCCACGAGTGGATCTCCGACGGGCCGCGGAACTTCTCCTTCCTCGTGGCGCGCCAGGACATCGAGTTCTCGGCGCCCGTCCACTACTCCACCCACCCGGTGATCATCCGTTCGTGCATCGGGCGGGTCGGTCGTTCGTCGTTCACGATGGCGCTGCGCCTGTTCGACAAGGAGGGTGTCCTCTGCGCGACGGCGGAGACGACGCTGGTGGTCGTCGACCCGGCTGTCGGTCGGCCGACGCCTATCCCGGATCAGCTGCGGGAGGTCCTCCTGAAAAGTCTGGGCGAACCGGTGAAGTTCCACTCGGCACGCGCGAACACCGCGGGCTGATCGCGCCTGGTGCTGATCCTTCATCGCGCCGAGCGCACCGACACCCTCGCCGAAGCGCTCGCCGAGGTCCTGGCCACGCCGCTCGACGACCCGATGCGTACCGAGATCATCTCGGTACCGGCGGCCGGTGTCGAACGCTGGCTCGCCCAGCACCTCGCCCGTCGGCTCGGTTCCGGACCCGCGCTGTCCGACGGCATCGCGGCCAACATCGACTTCACCGGCCCGGGACGGCTGGCGGACGCGATCTCGGCTGCGGTCCTCGCCGGGGACCGCTTCACGGGAGGCACCCCGCTGTCGGCGGTAAACCCCTGGCGCGCTGCCGAATTGACCTGGCCGGTGCTCCGGGTACTCGATGAACGGATCGACGACCCCGAACTGACGGTGATCGCGCGGCACATCGGTGCGGGCGACGACGCGTCACCCCGGATCGGCCGCCGCTACGCGACCGCGCGACATCTGGCCGAACTCTTCGAGCGATACGGACGATCGCGTCCGTCGATGATCGCAGGCTGGGCGGCAGGCGATGATCTCGACGGTGCGGGTGGACCGCTGCGGGACGACCTCGCCTGGCAGGCCGGGTTCTGGCGTGCGGTACGGGCGGAGATCGGACAACCCCATCCGGCGGAGGTCCTGGGCGAGGTGTGCGACCGGCTGCGTTCCGACCCCGGAGTCGCCGACCTTCCCGACCGCCTGTCGGTGTTCGGCCCGACCCGGATCACCGAGTCCTTCCGCAACATCATCTCCGCGGTGAGCGTTCATCACGACGTCCATCTGTTCGTCCCGCACGCGAGTCCCCGGCTGTGGGACGAACTCCGGGCCGCCTCCGGGGGTGAGTCCGCCGGGGGAGCGCCCGGTGTGAGCGTTCCGCCGCGCCGCCGCGACCGTCCGGTTCCCGAACTCCGCAATCCGTTGCTGGCCGGGCTGTCTCGCGACCTGCAGGAACTCCAGTTGCGGTTGGGCGACATCGTCGACCGCGACGTCCACCATCCGCCGCACACGCCACTGCCCGACACGCTGCTCGGTGCCCTCCAGGCGGGTATCCGCGACGACGCGGGGACCGTCAACGGCAGCGGTGCGGCACCGTCGGCCGAGTTCGCCGACGACGGGTCCGTCGAGGTGCACGCGTGCCACGGTCCCGAACGCCAGATCGAGGTGCTCCGCGACCGGTTGCTGCACCTCTTCGCCGACGACCCGACCCTTGAACCCCGCGACGTCCTGATCATGTGCCCCGACGTCGAGACCTTCGCTCCGCTCATCCGGGGTGCCTTCGGACAGGCCGGATTGCCGCACCCCGCCTTCGATCTGCGTGTGCGCCTCGCCGACCGCGGGGTCCGTCACGTCAACCCGGTCATCGACACCGTCGTCGGCGTGGTCGAACTCGCAGCCGGCCGGGTGACGGCGGGTGACGTGCTCGATCTGCTCGGGACCGAACCCGTCCGGACACGATTCGCGATGACCGACGACGACCTGGAGCTGGTCCGGGAATGGCTGGGCCACAGCAATGTCCGCTGGGGACTCGGGACGGCCGAACGCGCCCGGTTCGGTCTCGAGCGCTTCCGCCAGGGCACCTTCGACGCCGGTCTCGACCGCATCGCGCTCGGCGTGGTCGCCGAGGAGACCGACGACGAATGGCTCGGCACCGCACTGCCTCTCGCAGGTGTGGAGAGCACCGGTATCGACCTGGTCGGCCGGCTCGACGAGTTCCTCGATCGCCTGGGACGCGTCCTCGCCGAGCTGACCGCAACCGCACCCGCTCATCGTTGGGCGCAGACCCTCGTCGAGGCGGTCGGCTCGCTCACCGCGACCGCACCCGCAGACGACTGGCAACGCGCGCAGGCCATCCGGATGCTCGAGGACGCCTTCGGCGGCACCGAGGAGGTGCTGCGTCTCGCCGACGTCCGCGACCTGCTGTCCGCGCTGATCGCGGGTCGTCCGACCCGGTCGAACTTCCGGACCGGTGAGCTCACCGTGTGCACCATGGTCCCGATGCGGTCGGTGCCCCACCGCGTCATCGTGTTGCTCGGTATCGACGCCGAGGTGTTCCCGCGTGTGCAGCGTATCGACGGGGACGACGTACTCGGTGTCGATCCGCTGGTGGGAGAACGCAACCCGCGGGACGAGGACCGGCAGTGCTTCCTCGACGCGATCGGTGCCGCGCAGGACAACCTGCTCGTCTTCTACAGCGGCGCCGACCCGGTGTCGGGGCGGCACATCCCGCCCGCCGTGGTGGTCAGCGAACTGATCGACACCCTCGACGGGCTCACCGGGCCGGACCGGCCGACGATCGTGCGTCGACATTCCCTGCACGGCTTCGACGCCCGCAACTTCGTCGACGGCGGTGTCCCCGGCATCACCGGACCGTTCAGCCACGACGCATCGCTGCTCGCCGGTGCCGAGGCACTGCGCCGTCCGGCCGATCCGGTCGTCCCCGCGGCCCGGGAGACCCTTCCCGCACCCGAACCGACGCCCGAGCTCGCCGACATCGACCTCGCGTCGCTCATCGACTTCCACGTCGACCCGATCACCGCGTTCGTGCGACAACGGCTGGGCGCCCGCATCCCCGACGACGAGACACCGCACGACGATCAGCTCGACGTCGAGCTCGACCCGCTCGACAAGTGGGGGATCGGCGACCGTTTCCTCACCCGGATGCTGTCGGGCGTACCGATCGGCGACTGCGAGGCCGCCGAACTCCGACGGGGCACCCTGCCGCCCTTCGCTTTCGGCACCCGGGAGCTCCAGGCCATCTCGCGCGCGGTCACCCGCCTACACGGCGTCGTCGCACCGCTGCGCCCGGGATCGCCGGAGACCCTCGACATCCTCGTCACGCTGCCCGACGGTCGACGCGTGCACGGCACGGTCGGCGACGTCTTCACCGCCGACGACGGACAGGCCCGCCTCGTCCGCGCCACGTACTCGCGACTCAAGGCCAAACAGCAACTGAGCGCCTGGATCACGCTCCTCGCCGTCGCGGCGGCCGCGACCCAGGGCAATGCCGGCGCGGCCCGGGTCGGCTCCGCGGTGTCGGTGGGTCGCGCCGCCCGCGGGGGCGGCACCACCACGCTCACGCTCCGACGCCCGGAGGACCCGGTGCCGCTGCTCGATCAGCTCGTGAGGCTGCGGGACGAGGGTCTGCGCCGCCCGTTGCCGTTGCCCCTGGAACCGGCGTTCACCTTCGTCGACAACGACGGGCCCGGTCGCCGGAGCCACTGGGCCCTGAACAGTGCGCGCAAGGTCTTCGACGACACCTACGGTCCGCGCCACGACCGCTACCTCAAGCTGGCGTTCGGCGGCGATGTCCTGGCCGACGTCGAGTTCGACGTCCTGCTCGAACAGGCGGCACCTGCCGACCGCGTCCTCGGCGGCGTGGAACTCGCTCTGGCAGAGGGCGAACCGCTGTTCATCGGCCTGGCCCGTGCGGTCTGGGCTCCCGTCGGACAACACCGGGAGGGGACATGAGACGCCCGGAACCCTTCGACATCACCGCCGAACTGCCGCAGCACACCACCGTTCTGGAGGCGAGCGCCGGAACGGGTAAGACCTACGCGATCGTCGGGCTCGCGGCGCGATATCTCGCCGACGGGGTACCGATCTCGGAGATGCTGCTCGTAACCTTCAGCCGGGCGGCGACCGCCGAACTGCGGGAACGGATGCGCGCCCGTGTGCGTGAACTGCTCGACGCCCTGGCCGATCCCGCCGAGGTCCTGTCCGGGCCCGCGCAGGCCGATGACGACGCACTGCTGCGACAGCTGGCGAGCGGTACCCCGGAGGAGGTTCGCACGCGCCGGAGGAACCTCGCCCGCGCACTGAGCGACTTCGACGCCTCGACGATCGCCACCACCCACACGTTCTGCAACCGGATGCTGGAGGCACTGGGCTTCCTGGGCGAACGAGAACTCGTCTACTCCATCGTCGAAGAGGTCGACGAACTCACCGAGGAGGTCGCGCTCGACCTCTACCTGCGCGGCTTCTGGGCCAGTG
The DNA here is from genome assembly GCF_000298235.1 of Gordonia namibiensis NBRC 108229. Taxonomy (GTDB): domain Bacteria; phylum Actinomycetota; class Actinomycetes; order Mycobacteriales; family Mycobacteriaceae; genus Gordonia; species Gordonia namibiensis. The sequence goes on along the minus strand of NZ_BAHE01000002.1, from coordinate 278,720 downwards.
ACTCACCGGAGTTCAGCTTCGCCGAGGCGCGGGAGATCGCGCGCGACGCCGTCCGCCAGGCGTCGGTGCGACTCGCCCCGGACGAGAGCGCACTCGCCGACGGCTCACCCGCCGACCATGTCGCGGCCCGGCGGGTGAGCTTCGCCAAGGCCGTGCGGCAGCATGTCGAGACCCGCAAGCGGGACGCCCGGGTGCGCACCTATGACGACCTCCAGGAGATCCTGCACCGGATCGTCGGCGACGAGGTGGTCGGCGACCGTGCGTGCCAACGGATCCGCGACACCTTCTCGGTGGTGCTCGTCGACGAGTTCCAGGACACCGATCCGCTGCAGTGGGACATCCTTCGCCGCTGCTTCCACGGCCATCGCCGGATGATCCTCGTCGGCGACCCGAAGCAGTCGATCTACGGGTTCCGCGGGGCCGAGGTGCTCAGCTACCTCGCCGCGGTGTCGTCCGCCGACACCCTGAAAGCGCTCGATGTCAACCGTCGCTCCGACGGCGCACTCGTGCATGCCCTGGAGCACCTGTATGGCGAGGCGACGCTGGGACATCCCGACATCGTGGCGCGCCCGGTCCAGGCCGCCTTCGCCGGCAACCGGCTCGAAGGACGTCCGCCGTTCCGGCTACGGGCTTTTCTCCGCCGGGATTTCACCTCCCTCAACTCGTTCAACCTCCCCGGCGTCAAGGAGGTGCGGTCACGCATCGCCGCCGACGTCGCCGACGACATCGCGAGCGTCCTGGCCCGGGGCGACCGGATCGACCTGAACGGTGTCTCCCGGGCCGTCGATCCCGGCGACATCGCGATCCTGGTGCGGCTCAACAGCACCATCGAACCGCTGCAGCGAGAGCTCGCCGAGCGCGGCATCAACTCGGTGATCGGGTCGGGTGTCAACGTCTTCTCGACATCGGCTGCCCAGCATTGGCTGTGGGTGCTGCGTGCCGTCGAACAACCGTCACGCTCGGACCGGGTGCGCATCGCTGCCCTGACCACGCTCTTCGGGTGGTCCACCGAACGGGTGGCGACCGCCGCGGAGCCCGAGATCGCCGAACTCGGTGCCGAATTGTCCATGCTCGCGCGGGTTTTCGCACAGGGCGGATTCGCCGCGATGGCCCAGCGCCTGTTCGACGCGCATGAGGTGGCGGCACGGGTTCTCACCGTCGAGAACGGCGAACGCACCCTCACCGACCTCATTCAGGTGTCGGCGCTGTGCAACAAGCACGTCGTCGAAACCGGTGGGGGACTGAGCGCCCTCGTCGAGTGGCTGACCGAACGGGTCACCGACACCTCGTCGCGCCAGCGTTACGAGGACCAGAGCCGACGCCTCGACCGCGACACGCAGGCCGTGCAGATCATGACCGTGCACGCGAGCAAAGGGCTCCAGTTCCCGATCGTCTACGTGCCCTACGGGTGGGACGGCACCTGGATCAACGACCGCGGCAACATCACCTACCACGACGAGACGGGAAACCGCCGGCTCGACGTGGGCGGCCAGCAGGCACCGGACCGCGCCGCACGACGCCGTCGCTACGCCGACGAGGTGGCGGGCGAGGATCTTCGTCTGCTCTACGTCGCGCTCACCCGCGCCCAGTCGCAGGTCGTGGCCTGGTGGGCGCCGTCGCGGAACTCCACGACCGGGCCACTGCACCGGTTGATCTTCGGCCGCGACAATGCCGTTCGATCCTCGCCAGGGGACGCGGAATGGACGGTCGCCGGGGAGGTACCGATCCCTGAGGCCGATGCCGACTGCGTGAGTATCCTGCGCACCCTCACCGCGCGGGATCCGGCGATCTCGGTCGAACCGGCCGGTCGGCTCGACACAGACACCGTGGCTCCGGCCGCAGGTGACGCAGACAACCCTGCCGTGTTGGGTATTGCGCACTTCGACCGCCGGATCGACCAGGACTGGCGCCGCACCTCGTATTCGGCCCTCACCGCCGACGCCGCCCACGGCGCGCACGGTTCACCGGGTGGGCCGTCGACCTCGGTCGTCGAGACCGGCAGCGAACCCGACGACGAGGTGACCGACATCCTCGACGACGAACCCATCGCCCTTCCCGGCGACGTCGCAGAGGAAGCCGGAACCGACTCGGCCGCAACGCGTCCCGGGATGCCATCGCTGATGAACGGTCTGCCGTTCGGCGCCGCCTTCGGAACCCTTGTCCACGAGGTCCTCGAATACGTCGACACCTCGGCGCCGGACATCGACGCCCATGTACGAGAACTCTGTTCGCGAGCACTCGGCGCTCTCGCCGGCGACATCGACCCCGACCGGCTCGTCGCCGCCCTGATCGGCGTGCTCACCACGCCACTCGGATTCGGCGACCTGTGGAGCATCGACCCCCGTGATCGTCTGGCCGAACTCGACTTCGAACTGCCCCTCGGCCCCGCGGACGAGGCGCCATCAGGAGGCGGCACGACCCTGGGCCGTCTCGCCGACCTGATGGAAGAGCATCTGCCGGAGGCGGACCCGCTGCGGGCCTACGCCGACCACCTGCGCGCGGTGCCGGGCCGGCGCCTCCGTGGATTCCTCACCGGCAGTATCGACTCGGTGCTGCGGATCCCCGACGGACGCTACGTGATCGTCGACTACAAGACCAACCGCATCCGTCCAGGCGATCTCGTGGTCGAGGACTTCGATGTCGAGGCCATGGCCGGGGAGATGATCGCCGCCCACTATCCGCTGCAAGCCATGCTGTACTCGGTTGCGCTGCACCGTTATCTGCGCTGGCGGGTTCCGGACTACGACCCGGCTCGGCATCTCGGACCGGTGCAGTACCACTTCGTGCGCGGCATGGCCGGACCGGAAACCCCGCCCGGTTGCGGTGTCTTCGAATGGATGTTGCCCGTCGGGCTCGTCGTCGAACTGTCCGACGCGCTGGCCGGTGCGGATGCCGGTACCGGAGGGAGCGGTCGATGAGCACACCCGATGTTCAGCGCGTGGATTCGGCGACGGGAACGCTCGCCGACTGGAATGCCGCCGGCCTGCTCGCCGCCGCGGATCTGCACATCACCGACCGGCTCGTCCGGATGTGCGGTGAACCGGTGTCCGACGACGCCCGTCTCGGCGCCGCTCTCGCCGTTCGTGCGGTCCGCCTCGGCTCCACCTGCCTCGCTCTCGACCGCATCGGGGAGCTCGCGGCAGGGCAGGAATCCACGGAGGTCGAGATACCCTCGCCCCGTGATCTTCTCGATGCGTTGGCGGTGAGCCCGCTCGTCACCGGCAGTGACGCCGGACCGTTGCGGCCGCTCGTGGTCCGCGATTCGGTCGACGGCCCGCTGGTCTATCTGCAGAAGTACTTCCGGCAGGAGCAGACGATCCGGGAGATCCTCGACGGGCGGTCGCAGACCGCGCCCTCGGTGGACACCGCAGCACTCCGCGAAGCCGTTGCGGCGGTGTACTCCTCGCCCGACGACGGTGCCCTGCAGAAGCTGGCCGCCGCGGTCGCGGCGACCCGCTGGACGACGGTTCTCGCCGGTGGCCCGGGAACGGGCAAGACCTACACCGTCGCCCGCATCCTCGCCGTCCTCGACCGTCTCCAGGGGCCCGGCCTCCGCATCGGACTCTGCGCACCCACCGGGCGCGCTGCCGCACAGCTCCAGGCCTCCGTGGAGGCCGAGTCCACCCTGCCGGTCACCGCCCACGCGGTCACCCTGCACTCGCTGCTCGGCTGGCGCCCCGGCTCGAATCCGCGGTACGGACGGGGGCGCACCCTGCCGCACGACGTCATCGTCGTCGACGAGACGTCGATGCTGTCGATGACCGCCATGAGTCGTCTCCTCGATGCGGTCCGTCCCGACGCGCGGGTCGTGTTCGTCGGCGATCCGCACCAGTTGGCCTCGGTGGAGGCGGGCGCCGTCCTGGCCGACCTGGTCGAACGAACCGACCTCCCGGCAACCGATGGAACAGACGGTCCGCCGGCGACACTGACGCAGGCGTTCGACGCCGTGGGCCTCGACCCGGCCGCCGAGGATCTCGATCCCGACGACGTCGCACGCCTGGCCGACGGCGTCATCACGCTCCGTCGGCAGTTCCGGTTCGGAGGCGGAATCTCGAAGGTCGCGGCCGCCGTCAACGCCGGCGATCCCGAGGCGGTCCTCGAGCTGGTCACCTCACCGGACATCGACGATGTCGAACTGGTCGCCCCCGACGACCTCGACGGAGTGGCCGGCGACATCCTGTCGTGGGGACGCGATCTGCGCAGTGCGGCCCGCACGGGCAACGCGGCGGGAGCCCTGGATGCCCTCGACTCTCACCGGGTCCTGTGCGCGCACCGCGAGGGCTCGTGGGGTGTGCGTGGTTGGACGACGCGCATCACCGACTGGCTGGGCACGACCGAGGCCGAACACATGGGTTGGTATGTGGGACAACCCATCCTGGTGACTGCGAACGATCGCCAGACCGCGACCTTCAACGGCGACACCGGTGTCGTGATCGCCGACCCGGACGCGGATCCGCAGCCCGCGAACCGTCCCGGCTCGTCGGATGCGGTCCGGGTGGCGTTCCGGCGGGGCGGCGAGGTCCGCTTGCTGCACCCCACTCAGCTCGCCGACGTCGTGTCGGTCCACGCCATGACCATCCACCGCAGCCAGGGCAGCCAGTTCGATCAGGTGACCGTCGTCCTGCCGCCGGCCGGTTCCGAGCTGCTGACCCGTGAGCTTCTCTACACCGCGATCACCCGCGCCCGGAGCCGGGTACGCATCGTCGGGACCGCCGACGTGCTCGCCGCAGCCGTCAACCGACGCGTGCAGCGGGCCAGCGGGCTGCGGTCGACGCTCAGCGCGATCTGATTCCACGCTCCCTGAGGTGCGAGCGGAGCTACCCCGGTTCTCGCTCCCTGAGGTGCGAGCGGAGCTACCCCGGTTCTCGCTCCCTGAGGTGCGAGCGAAGCGAGCCTCGAAGGGTCAGACCAGTTCACACCCACCCGGCACGAGGTCGCGGCGTTGATAACACTCGACGCTGAGGAGTTTGTGCTGGATGTCGTCGGGCAGCGACATGAAGCCGGCGATCGCGCGGCTGCGGTCGACCTCCGACCGGTGTGCGGTGACCCCCGCCTTCTTGCGTGCCGCCAGGTCCGACACGTCGACGGTCACGTCGATCTCGGACTCCGGTGTGCCGGGCAGCTGTTCGCGGGGGACCTCGGGAAAGAGGCTGGGGGCGAGCAGGTCCATCATCCACTCGGGGATGGTCGCGAAATACAGCGAGCGGACCCGCCAGGCCGGCCCGGCACGGTGGTAGAGCTTCGTCGACGCGGCGGCGTCGGCCGCGGCACACGCCAACCGGTGAGCATGGATGTGGTCGGGGTGGCCGTAGATGCCGAGCGCGTCGTAGGTGACGACGATGTCGGGCTGGAGGTCGCGGATGTGGGCGGTCAGCGCCCGGACCTGCTCGTCGAACGACGCCGCGCAGAGTCGGGGTGCGTCCGGTGCCGATTCCGGCCGGCGGTCATCGGCGTACCCGAGCATGATCGGCGGTCGCGGCATGCCGAGGATGTCGACGGCGTCGGTCAGTTCCCGGTGGCGGATCGTTCCCTCGGCCCAGGTGCACATGACCAGGTCGGCCTCGCCGCCGGCGTCGACGTGACGGGCGGTGAGTCCGCCGGTCCACAGCGACTCGTCGTCGGGGTGTGCATGCACCAGCAGCAGTCGAGGCGTACCCATCCACCTGGCTTCCTGATCGTTCCCCGCGGGTGGTTCTTCTCGGGCACCATCCGCGACCGGGGTAGTCGGTCCCCGACCCAGGGTAGCCACACCGGCTCTCGGTAAAGTCGGTGTCCGTCACGACGTGTCGCGTCGAAGCTGCGTCCGGCAACGGGCCACGCCCCCGAAACGCCACGTCGACAACCGAACACGCGAGAACAGAACATACGAGAACAGAACATGGAGGTCTGCGATGAGCGCTCAGCCCGAAGTTCATGAGTTCCAGGCGGAGACCCGGCAGCTGCTGGATCTCATGGTGCATTCGATCTACTCCAACAAGGACAGCTTCCTGCGCGAGCTGATCTCGAACGCATCCGATGCGCTCGACAAGCTGCGTCTGGAGTCGTTGCTCGACAAGGACCTCGACGTCGACACCTCCGACCTGCACATCACCCTCATCCCCGATGCGGAGAAGCGCACCCTGGTCGTCGCCGACAACGGCATCGGCATGACCCGAGACGAGGTCGTCGGACTGATCGGCACGCTCGCCCGCTCGGGTACCGCCGAACTACGCCGGTCGCTGGCCGAGGCGCGTGAGAAGGGTGTCTCGGACGCCGCCGCCGAGGAACTGATCGGACAGTTCGGCATCGGCTTCTACTCGACGTTCATGGTCGCCGAGAAGGTCACCCTGGTCACGCGCAAGGCCGGCGAGACCACCGGTACCCGCTGGGAGTCGACCGGCGACGGCACCTACACGATCGACGACGTGCCGGACGCCCCGCAGGGCACCTCGGTCACCCTCGCGCTCAAGCCCGTCGACACCGAGGACCACCTGTACGACTACGCCGACAAGACCAAGCTCCGTCAGCTGGTCAAGCGCTACTCGGACTTCATCGCCTGGCCGATCCGCATGGACGTCGAGAAGACCGTCCCCGTCGAGAAGCCCGAATCGGAGTCCGACGAGGACACGGACAAGGCGCCCGAGACCAAGACGGTCGTCGAGGCCGAGACCATCAACTCGATGAAGGCCCTCTGGGCCAAGTCGCGGTCGGAGGTCTCCGAGGAGGAGTACCACGAGTTCTATCGGCATGTGTCCCATGCCTGGGACGCACCGCTGGAGACCATCACCCTGCAGGCCGAGGGCACCTTCGAGTACCAGGCGCTGCTGTTCATCCCGACGCAGCCGCCGTTCGACCTGTTCATGCGGGACAGCAAGGTCGGCATCCACCTCTACGTCAAGCGCGTGTTCATCATGGACGACTGCGCCGAGCTGATGCCGGAGTACCTGCGCTTCGTCAAGGGTGTCGTCGACGCCGCCGACCTCTCGCTCAACGTGTCCCGCGAGATCCTGCAGCAGGACCGGCAGATCCGCGCGATCCGTCGTCGACTCACCAAGAAGGTCATTTCGACGGTCACCGAGATGCGCGACAGCCGGCCCGACGACTACCGCACCTTCTGGGACGGTTTCGGCCGGGTCTTCAAGGAAGGCCTCGTCAACGACCCGGACAACCGCGACGCGCTGCTCAAGGCGTCGTCCTTCGCGAGCACCCACTCGGAGGAGGAACTCACGACGCTGGCCGACTACATCGGCCGGATGAAGAGCGGTCAGGACACGATCTACTACATGACCGGCGAGTCCCGGCAGCAGATCGTCAACTCCCCGCACATGGAGGCGTTCCGCGCCAAGGGGATCGAGGTCCTCGTCCTGTCCGACCCGGTCGACGAGATGTGGGTCTCGGCCGGTGCCGAGTTCGACGGCAAGACATTCCAGTCGATCGCCAAGGGCGCCGTCGATCTCGACGCCGACGACGAGGACTCCGACGACACGTCGAAGGACGACCAGGAGAAGGCCTACGCCGACCTGCTTTCGTGGCTGACCACCACGCTGTCCGACGATGTCAGCGAGACCCGGCTGTCGTCGCGCCTGACCGAGTCCCCGGCCTGCCTCGTGGGTGACACGTTCTCGATGTCACCGCAGCTGGAGAAGCTGTACCGGGCGTCGGGACAGCAGTTCCCGAAGTCCAAGCGGGCGCTCGAACTCAACCCCGACCACCCGCTGGTCGAGGCGCTGAACAAGGCCTACGCGAACGGCGACCACGACAAGCTGGTCCCGACCGCGAAGCTCGTCTACGGCATGGCCGTGATCGCTGAGGGGGGCGAGCTGGAGGATCCCGCCGAGTTCGCGAAGTTGCTCGCCGGCAGCCTCACCGAGTCGTTCGCGGCCGGATCGGATTCCTGATCGGCTTCGCAACGCCCCGGGCGGGTCGCCCGGAATGAGCCGGCGCAGGTGGACGATCACCGTCGGCGTCGGGGCGTTGATCCTGGCGGTCGTGCTGGTGTCCGCTCTCCTCGTGGGACTGTCCCGCGAGGACGGGCGGGCCCGCACGCCCGCCGACGCTGTCCGGACCTATCTCACCGCGCTCGCCGACGCCGACGCCTCGGCGGCCCTCGCCGTCGTCGCGCCGCGTCCGGACGCCCGGTTCCTCACCGACGGAGTCCTACGCCAGCAGCGCGCCGAGACGCCGATCTCCGACATCGAGGTCGACGATCCGGGAGAGTCCGCTCAGACGGTCCAGACGCGCTATCGACTCGGGTCTCGCGAGGTCGACATGCCCATCAGGGTGACGCGGGCCGGGGACGGCTGGGCCGTCGTCGACGGTGCGGTCAAGGTGCGTATCGAGTCGCTGCTGGTGCCGAGTCCGACGCTGTTCGGAGCCCAGGTGAAGGCCGGGGACACCGTCTTCCTCTTCCCGGGTCCGCAGCGATGGGGTTCGCGGGACCCCGATTTCGTCGGACGCCCGGCCGCTGAACCGCCGACCGGTCCGCGCGCGCCGATGACTGTTGAGGTGATGGCCGAGCTCAGCCCCACCGGGGTGGCAGCGGTCAGCGACGCCGTCTCGGCACAACTCACCCGATGCGCGGCATCGACCCGTGCCGACGCCGGAGCCGACGTGCCCGGCTGTACGCAGCGACTGTTCCGGTCCGCGGTCGAAGGCAGCGTGCGCTGGACCGCCCCCCGGAACCTGTCGGGTCTGCGGTACCTGCTCCGGCGGCCCGACGCCGGATCCGGTTCGACGCCGAGCGAGAAGGACCTCGGCACGGTCGACGTCGCGGGCGCGGTCGAATGGCGGGTGGCCTACACGCCGGACTACGACCGGGACGGACCCCGCGTCGAGACAACCGACATCCAATACCTCATCGGGGAGGTCGATCTCACCGCCGACAACCCGTCGTTCAGCGCCGAGCCGGTTACCTGACCTCGATACGGCCCTCGGGTAGCCCCTCGGACCTACTCGGCCGGCAGGGTCATCTGCTGGTTGCGTGGGCGGGGGTGGCTGCTGGTTGAGTAGGTGAGGAGCTTGCGACGAGCCGTATCGAAACCAGGCGGCCCCAGGCCTACCCGGCCGGCGGTGCGGGGCGGAGTCGGAACACCGGGATCCGGCGGTCGGTGCGCTTCTCGTACAGGTCGAAGTTCGGCCACACCGTGCGCAGCTTCTGCCACGCCGCGTCGCGATCGGCACCCTCGAGTTCGGTCGGGACCGCGACGGACACCACGCCGGCGACGACGATCTCGATCGTGTCGGCGGCTCGGATGTTGTACACCCACGCAGGCATCTTGGGGCCACCGAAATAGGAGCCGGCGATCAGCCAGTCGTCGCCGTCGGGAACCGCGAGGAGCTGGGTGGTCCGGATCGCGCCGGTCTTCCGACCCGCCACCCGGATGGTGATGTTCGGGAGATCGGCGATGTCGAGCAGGGTCATCCGTTGACCGGTGACGGTCTGAATGGCGTTGTCACCCACCACGATCTGTGGGAGAAAACGAGGCATCCAGGGGATCGATCCGATCTTGATCGCGAGGCTGCGCCGCACCTTCATCCGCCTAGTGTGACATGGCATCGTCGCCCCGTCGGCACGGCGCCGGATAGCGTGCACATCATGGGCGGTCACACGACGGGACACATCCTCATCGACGGCGGGCAGACGGGAACTCGGCTGCGCATCGAAACGCTGGCCGGCACCGACGACCGCGAGCTCGGACCGATCCGCACCGACCAGCCGGTGGTCGAACAAATCGCGCAGGCCCTCCACGACGCCGACATACCGGAGGCCTCGTGGTCGATGGCCGCGGGGGTCTCCGGACTGACACCTCAGGCCGCGCGCCCGTCGGCGTTGCTCGCCGCGGTCGCCGACCTCGGGGTGACCTCGGTTGCGCTGGCACACGATTCGGTCACCGCCTACCTCGCCGCGAACCGGGACCGGTTCGGCGTGGTCACCGCGGTCGGAACCGGTGTCGTGACCCTCGGCGTCGGGCCCGCCGGGATCCACCGGGTAGACGGCTGGGGGCATCTGTTCGGTGACGCGGGCAGCGCCTACTGGATCGGCCGCGCCGGGATCGGCGCCGCGCTGCGTGACTTCGACGGACGCGGCACCGCGACGGTTCTACGAGATCGGGCCGCCGAGGCCTTCGGCCCGCTCGACGAGTTGTACATGGTGGTGCAGGGAGATCCGGACCGCGTGGCGCGGGTGGCCGGATTCGCCCGCGCCGTCGACGCGGCCGCCCGGGATGGTGACGCGGTCGCGCAACAGATCGTCGACGCTGCCGCGGACGAACTCGCCGGATCGGCGCTGACCGCACTGGAACGCAGTGGTCACCGACCCGGCGAAGAGGCGCGGATCAGTTGGATGGGCACGGTGATGGCGGCCAACGACCGACTCCGCGGGCGCTTCGTCGACCTGGTCGGGGAAGCCGTGCCCGGCGTCGACATCGGGGCGCCCCACGGGCAACCTCTCGACGGTGTGCGGTTGCTGGCCGGGCTCGACGAAGCTCACCCGCTGAGCGCTGAGGTCCACCGCAGCGGACGGTGAGGTCAGCGCCCCTTGAACTCCGGCTTGCGCTTCTCGAAGACCGCGGTGACGGCCTCGGACAGGTCTTCGCTGGGAAGGAATGCCGAGTTCCAGGCCGCCACGTAGCGCAGGCTGTCGTGCACGGCGGCGCTGCGGGAGTGGTCGAGGACGTCCTTGATGCCGTGGACCACGAGCGGCGGATTGTCGGCGATCTCCCGGGCGGTCGCGCGAGCGAGGGCGAGCACGGCTTCCTGATCGTCGGCGACGTCGTTGACCAGCCCGATCTTCTCGGCGCGTGCAGCGTCGATGTCCTTGCCCGTCAATGCCAGTTCACGCATGTGGCCGTCGCCGATGATGTACGGCAGGCGGGCGAGAGTGCCCACGTCGGCGACCATGCCGACCTTGACCTCGCGGACGCTGAACTTGGCGTCGGCGCTCGCGTAGCGCACGTCGGCGGCACAGATCAGGTCGACGCCGCCTCCGATGCACCACCCCGAGATCGCGGCGACGACCGGCTTGCGGCAGTCCGCGACCGCGGTGATCCCGGCCTGCAGCTTGCGCAGCGACTCCAGGAACTCGGTGCGCGCGGCGGCCTTGGCGTTGTCGGCCAAGACGCCGGCCAGGGTGCCGCCCATCGCGACGAGGTCGAGTCCGAAGGAGAAGTGCTTGCCGGCGCCGGTCAACACGACGGCGCGCACCTCGGGATCGGTGTCGATGTGCCCGAAGAGCTCGGGAAGTTCGCGCCAGAAGTCAGGGCCCATCGCGTTGCCCTTACCGGGGCCGGTGAGCGCTACCTCGGCTATGCGGTCGGCAACGGTGACGTCGAACGCGCTCCAGTCGCGTTCATTCCAGGCTTGCTCTGTCATGCGAGGGAGCTTACTCGGCAGTCAGGACGTCCGATGGGCGGACTGCCGGTGGCGCACTGTTAGATGAAACCCATGAGCGGATACATCCAGGAGGACATCGACCCCGAGGAGCTCGCGTATCGTTCCGAGCTCGCGTCGTCGATCGCCGGGAGCGTGCGCGAACTGATCGACGCAACCGTGCGCACCGAGGTCGGCGAGACCGACATCGCCGAGGCACGCCGGCTCATCGAGACCGCCACCGACATCCTCCGCAAAGACCAGTTGCCCGGTGCCTACGGCATCCGGTTCAACTCCGACGGCACCAAGCGTTCATGGGGCAATGCCGTTCTGGGGCGGCGCAATCCGATCGCACCACCCGTTGAGCTGCACCACGAGCCTGAGTTCACCTGGACCGAGGTCGAACTCGGGGCCGCCTACGAGGGCCCGGCAGGACTCGTCCACGGAGGTGTCCTGGCCCTCATCCTCGATCAGTTGCTCGGCTCGACCGCCGAGTTCCAGGGCGTGCCGGGTATGACCGGCACCCTCAACGTCCGGTATCGCAGCGCGACCCCGCTCGGCAGGATCCGCGGTGAGGCGCGGGTCGACCGGGTCGTAGGTGTGAAAACCTTTGTCACCGGGACGATCACGCGCAACGGCAAGGTGAGCGCCGAGGCGGAGGGGATCTTCATCCTGCCCAAGTGGGCCCGCGGTGAGGTCTCCGATGTGCTGCGAAAGTCGGTGGGAGAGGGCTGATTGCCCTGGTGCTCGGGGAAGATCAGATCTTCGCGAGCGGCTTGCGCGCACCGACGAATGAGTAACGCGCGCAGAGGAATGCCCCGTTGCGGGCGAACTCCTGCAGTTCGAGGTCGTAGCGTCGCGGAAAGAGGGGGCGTCCGGACCCGAGGGTGACCGGCGCGATCGAGACGATCATGTCGTCGAGCATCCCGGCCTCGGCGAACTGGGCGGCGAGATCACCTCCGCCGACGACCCATACGTCCTTGCCGCCTGCTGCTTCCGTCAGCCGGTCGCGGTGGTCGGCGGGGTTCCCGTCGATGACGGAGATGGAGTCGGCCACCGGGGTGATCGTGCGATGTGTGAACACGAAGGACGGGATCTCGTAGGGCCATGGTTTGCCGTCGGCGAGTTCGTTGTCGAGGAGCCACTGGTAGGTGGTGTATCCCATGACCGCGGCCCCGATCCCGGCATAGAAGTCGTTGTAGTTCATCGGCCCGCCTTCTTCGAGTGGCTGGGTCAGAAGCCAGTCGAGGCTGTCGTGGTCGTCGGCGAGGAAGCCGTCGAGGGTGGTCGCGGTGTAGTAGCGGAATGGCATCTAGAAACCTCCGGAGTGCTTGCGGTGCCACATGATCGGGTCGGGGTCGAGCGCGGCCGCCCCGACGTCGACCCCGGTGTCGCGCAGCATCCACCGCGCGAGTTGACGACGATGGGCGGAGAAGGTCAGTACGTGCGCGACGATCTGGGAGAGCAGGAACGACTCGGGTGGATCGCACAGGGCGTCGATGACGCGGTCCTGCCAGGCGTTGCGGCGGTCGATGTCGCGGACCAGGGCCAGCCAGCGGGGTGTCAGATCGCGGTGGAGTTCGACGAGGGCGGGCAGATCCGATGGCGGGTCGGGCGGCATGTCGGCGCCCTCGATGGTCGCCAGCCAGGGTTGTTTGTCGACGACGAGATGCGACATGACCTGCGAGAGCGACTCTTCCGGGCCGTTCCAGTGCAGCGGTTCGTGCCCGGGAAGTCGTCTCCGGGTCCAGTCGTCGTCGTCGACCCCCTTGGCGGCGTCGAGCAGGACCTCGACGTCGTCGAGGTCGTGCCGCACCATGAGCATCAGGACGTCGCCGGCGCTCTCCGTGGTCGGGGTGCCGTTGTCGACGTAGAGCACGGTGGGTGAGTGGAAGTGGATGCCGTTGGGTGCGGGCAGCCAGTGGCTGTGCTCGGCCGGTGTGGCGGTCGACGCTGCGCGTCCGGGACTGTGTCCGAAGGCGCGCGTGAAAGCGCGGGCGAACCCGTCGACGGACTCGTAGCCGGAGTCGAAGGCGACCTCGGTGACCGTTCGGCCGTGTTGCAGCAACCAGGCGGCACGCTCGAGGAGGACCCGTCGACGCAGCGCCACCGGCGACTCGCCTGCACCTCGGCTCACCTGCCGGGAGAAGTGGAACGGGGACGAGAACGCGCCGGTCGCCATCTCGTCCAGGTTCGAGTGATCGTCGGCCAGTACGGCGTCGAGCAACTCGCGCAGACGATCACGTTCGCCGGGAGGCCGATTGCTCGGCGTCGGCTCGTCCGCGGGTCGATCACCAGGTGTGGGGGTCACGCTTCGAGTATGGAACGCCGGGCGCCGATTCGACCCGACCGTTCTTGCTCCGGCCGGGGCCCGGCGTTCAGTCGCGATTCAACAGCGGGATGAGCTCCTCGGTCTTCTCTGGGGTCCAGCCCGGAGGCTGCAGGATCTCGGCCCACGCTGCCGGGATCGCGGCCAGGTAGAAGTGGCCGTGGCCGTCGGGAACCCCGGTCGACACTGCCATGTCTGCACTGACCTGGAGAAAGGTCACGAACGGGATCCAGCTCATCGCCGGGAGGACGTCACGTCCGTTCTGCTCCTTCAGCCAATCGGGCTCGCGCAGGATCAGTCGCGGTGACCACCAGGAGATCGGGTCGGAGGCGTGCTGCAGGTACACCGCACGGCCGGGCACCCACTCGGCCGTGGCGGTGTAGAGATCCGGGGCATCGGCGATGAAGCGGACCTGACGTCCGTCCTCGTAGATCGGCTGCCACTCGGGTGTGCCGTCGTCGCGGTTGCCGGTCGTGTCGACCCACAGCGAGTTGTTGAAGGTCGGACCGACGAACAGCGCACCGTCGGTCCGGGCGTTGAGCGACGGGATCGTGCCGAATGCCGATTCGGCGGCGAACGATCCGAGGCTCTCACCGAAGACCACCAGTTTGGGCCGCTCGGCCTCCGGGATCGCACGAACCTTCTCGGACACGGCCTCGAACAGCGCCTGACCGGCTTTGCGGGCACGCTCCTTGTCGACGAGGAACGACAGCCAACTGGGCAGGTAGGAGTACTGCATGCTCACCGTGGCGGTGTCGCCGTTGTACATGTACTCCAGGGAGTCGACGGTCGCCTGGTTGATCCACCCGGTGCCGGTGGTCGACGCCACGGCAACGACCTCCCGTTGCAGTCCACCGGTGCGTTCGAGTTCTTCGGCGGCGAGTTTCGCGTTGGCGCGCAGGTCGTCTCCCGAACCGAGTCCCACGTAGGCGCGGATCGGCTCCATCGCAGGAGTGCCGTTGAACGCCGACAGTTCCTCGACGGTCGGGCCCACCGAGACGAAGATCCGGCCCTGCCGTCCGAGCGAATCCCAGGTCACCAGCGAACCCGGACCACCGGATCGCAGCGGGGAGGTCGGCGGTGTGGAATCGGCCGTGGTCTCGTCGTTGACCGCGGCGAACGTCGAGTTCAGGGCCTGCATACCGTAGTTCGCGACCACGCCGTTGAGCACGAAGACCGTCACGAGCACGGCGACGGCGATCGCCGCGACCGCGGAGATGCGTGGTGGCGCAACGCGATCGATCTTGCGGACCAGCCAGACAACGCCGTCGCCCCACGCCTGGCCGATCAGGATGAGCAGGAAGAAGACCACGATACAGATGACGGCGATCTGCGGGTAGGCGGTCCAGGACAGCAGATCGACGTCCATCATGGTGCGGATCTGATCCTGCCACCGCTGGAACATCACGAGCATGACGACGGTGCCGGCGATCGCGGCGAGGCCGAGCGCCACCCACACCCGGTGCATCGGGGCGGGCCAGGGCTTGTCGCGCGAGATCATGAAGCGGATCAGCCACGAGAAGAACACTCCGAGTGAGTATCCGAGCGCCGCCGACGCACCGCTGACTATGCCCTGGAACAGAGCGCCGCGGGGGAGCAGCGACGGTGTCATGGACAGCCACAGGAACACGAGCGCAACGCTCAGCCCCACGCAGGAGAAGCGGTCGAGGCGGCGCCGCCACCACGCCGGACGGGCGTCATCGGCAATGTCTTCGGTGGTGTTCGGCGACTCCGCAACCGACCCCGCGGCCTCCTCTGAAGGTTCTGCAGGTTCGGCTGCGGGCTCGATGCCCGGTCCGGTGGCAGGGGTCGACGACGACACGTGGGTTCCTCTTTTCTCGAGAGCCCGGCAAACCTAGCAGCGGATGCCGGTCTGCGACATGGTCTGTGCCCACTTCGGCCCGATACTGCTCCCACACGGTTACCGCCGGCGATTCCGTGTCGCCGGCGGTTGGTCCTGCGTGCCCGATTCGGTCGGGATGTCCTACTTCACCTCGGACCGCATCACGCGGACCAGACCGATGCCGAGGGGGAGCGCGATCCAGATGACGCCGGACACCAGCAGCCGCGCCCACTCGCCGCCGGTGGCCCACTCCCCGGACTGGAAAGGCATGTTGGTCAGCGTCGTGTCGACCCACTGGCCGAGGTTGTCCTTGAACCAGGGGACCAGTTCGCTGACCACCGACAAGGCGGTCGGGAGTGCGAAGTAGGCGACGATGGCTCCCGGGGTGTTGAGGATCAGGGCGGCGAAACCGAATCCGAGCAGCAGTCCGAACGCCTGGATGACAAAGGAATTGACGAATCCGGCCACGCTCAACCCCCAGGCGCCGGCCGGGTCGGCGAAGGCGACGGCGGCGATGCTGTTCCCGATGATCCCGAGGACCAGTGCCACCGCGACCGCGGCCACCGCGGTGATCATCGACGCGACCAGTTTCGCGCCGATGATTCGTTCCCGGCGGGGTTCGAGGGTGAAGGTCGTGAGCGCGGTGCGTTGGCTCCACTCGCCGGTGACCAGCAGGATCGCGAGGATCGGGAGGATGATGGCGGTGGGGATGTTCATCATCCCGAAGAACTCGCCGAGGTTGAGGTTGCCGGGATCGTTCCGGTTGGCGATGAGCATCGCGACCATGATGACCGCGGCGATGACGCCGATCGATGCGGTCAGCCAGAAGCCGGCCCGCGTGTCGACGAGTTTGCGGAGTTCGACCCTGACCAGGCGCGCGAACGGGATTCCGGGACGATCGACGTCGATCCCGCCGCAGGTCGGGAGAGGTGCGCGGAAGTCGGCGACGGTCATCAGAGGGCTCCTTCGAGAGTGGGCTGCTCGCGCTGCGTGTCGGAGGTCAGCTGCAAGAACATGGCTTCGAGTTGTGCACCATCGGCGGGACGCAACTCGGTGAGGACCACGCCGACCGCCGCCGCGGCGCGGCCGACCTCCACCGGGTCCGCGTCGACGTCGAGTCCTCCGGATGCATTGGGGCGAGCCACGATCTGGGCCGCGGTGAGTGCCTGCAGCAGGGTTTCGTCGTCGAGCGAGCGGACGCGCGACCCCGCGCCGGCGAGCAGTTCGGCCTTGGTTCCCTGGGCGACGATCCGGCCGTTGCCGATGACGACGATGTCGTCGGCGATGATCTCGATCTCGTGGAGCAGATGCGAGGACAGCAGAACCGTGCCACCACGATCGGCGTAGTTGCGCAACAGAGTTCGCATCCAGTGGATACCCGCGGGATCGAGGCCGTTGGCCGGTTCGTCGAGGATGAGGATCTTCGGATCGCCGAGCAGCGCGGCGGCGATACCGAGACGCTGGCGCATGCCGAGGGAATAGTTGCGCACCCGACGCCCGGCCTCCTCCGGTGTGAGGCTGACCATCTCGAGCATCTCGTCGACCCGGTCTCCGTTGATCCCCATCGTCATCGCGGCCAATCGGAGGACCTCGGCACCGGTCCGTCCGGCGTGCTGCGCCGACGCGTCGAGCAGGACGCCGACCTGCGTCGCCGGGTTCGGGATGGTCCGGTAGTCGACGCTGTAGAGGTGCGCGACCCCGGAGGTCGCCGGGGTGAGCCCGGCGATGATCCGCATGGTCGTCGACTTGCCGGCGCCGTTCGGACCGAGGAAGCCCGTGACCTGCCCCGGTCGGCAGGTGAAGGACACGTCGTCGACCGCTACGTGGTCGCCATACCTTTTCGTGAGGTTCTGCACAGTGATCATGCGTTCCATGGTCGTCGGAGCAGGTCGTCGTCCACATCGGTCGCCGGTCCACAGGTGCATCAGCCGAAAGTCGTAGACGCGCCGTATCCGATGGTCGGAGGTCACGCATGCACAGTCCGACTAGCGTGAACGGGTGTGAAACCCGAGCAGTACCAACCCCCGCTCACCTGGGCAGGTCACGCGTGGCGACTCGCGCTCATGCTGCTGGTGTCCGCGGCCGTGTTCAGCACTCGTGCCGGATACCTGTGGAATGAGGTGCGCTGGTGGTTCTTCGCCGACCTCGCACTCGGCGTGGCGTCATACGCGGCGGTCTGGTGGCGGCGTCGGTATCCCGTTGCGGTGACCGTGTTCACCAACCTCGCGGGGATCGTGTCGACGACGTCGCTCGGGCCGGCGACTCTCGCTCTGGTGTCGATGGCGACCCGCCGGCGGTGGGTCGAGATCATCCCGCTGTCATTGTTGTGCGTGGTCGCGAATGTGGTTGCGGCACTGTTCTTCTCCACCCCCGCCGAGGAGAACGATCCGGCGATCGTGGTGTACGCCGTCGTCGTCGCCATCACTGCGGCGATGGTGTCCTGGGGCATGTACATCGGCTCGCGGCGCGAACTCCTCGCGAGCTGGCGGGCGAGGGCGCTCGCGTCGGAAGCCGAGCAACAGGCCAAGGTGCAGCAGGCGCGATCGTTGGAACGTGCGCGGATCGCGCGCGAGATGCACGACATTCTCGCCCACCGGATCTCGGCGATGAGCATGTCGGCCGGGGCACTGGCCTACCGGACGGATCTGACCGGTGAGCAGGTGCGCGAGACGGCACGCACGATCCAGGAGACCTCACACCTCGCGCTCACCGAATTACGCGAAGTTCTCGGTGTCCTACGGGAGGGCCCGGGCGACGCCGCGCCGGAGGAGCCGCAGAACACACCCGACCTGATGGCGCTCGTCGACGAGGCGCAGCGGCTGGGGATGCGGGTCGATGCCAGATGTGAGATCGACGTCGCCGCACTGTCTCCGGCGATTGCGCGCACGCTCTATCGATGCGTGCAGGAGGCCCTGACCAACGCCCGCCGTCACTCTCCGAACGCGCCGGTCTCCATGCACATCCGTGGTGGCCCCGACCACGGCGTGGATCTTCTCGTCGAGAACCCGTTGCCGCTCGCGTCCGGATCCGCCCCACCCGCGCCGGGTTACGGCCTGGTCGGGCTCGCCGAGCGCGTCGGCCTCCACGGCGGGCGGCAGTCGGCGACTGTCAGCGACGACAAGAGATTCCTGCTGCACGTCTGGCTACCGTGGCAGTCATGACCGCACGCATCATGATCGTCGACGACGACCCGCTCGTCCGGTCGGGACTCCGGCTCCTCCTCGGGGGTGACGCCGGGCTCGACATCGTCGCCGAGGCAGGCAACGGGCAGGAAGCACTCGACATCCATTGCGACGATCCGGTCGACCTGATCCTGATGGACCTGCGCATGCCCGTTCTCGACGGCATCGAGGCCACCGGACGATTCAAATCACTGCCCTCGCCACCGGCGGTGATCGTGCTGACGACCTTCGACGCCGACGACTTCGTGGTTCGCGCGCTCGCGATGGGTGCCGACGGCTTTCTTCTCAAGGACACCGTGCCCGACCAGATCGTCGCCGCCATCCACAACGTGCTCGCCGGGCAACCCGCGCTGAGTCCGTCGGTCACCGCCGCGTTGATCAAACAGGTCGTCGACGGCGGGGGAGCCCGATCCGCTTCGGCGGTGAGTCGGATCGAATCATTGACGGCGCGTGAGCACGATGTCGCGGTCGAACTCGCCCGCGGGGCGTCGAACGCAGAGATCGCCGACCGGCTCTACATGAGCCTCGCCACGGTCAAGGCGCATATCTCGCACATCTTCACCAAGCTCGACGCCTCGAACCGCGTCCAGGTGGCGATCCTCATGCACGACGCCGGGAAGGTCTGAGACCCCGCAGACGTACCGCACGGGTGAACACCCAGACGAGGATCACCATCCCGATCAGCTCGACGAGCGTCTGGGTGATCACCGTCGCCGCGGCGAGTTCGGCACCGACCGGGAGTGCCAGCGCCAGCGGGAGCACCACGAGCGAGTTGCGGGTGACGCCGGAGAACACGACGGCCGTGCCCGACTCCGCCGAGAATCGGAGGGCACGGGCGACGCCGAGTCCGACGATCGTCATCACGGCCAGGAACAGTGCATAGACCGGTACGACACCGGCGATGTCGTCGAACCGCGAATCGATACGCGGGACCTGGGATCCGACCGCCGCGAACAACACCGCCATCATCAGCGGCACCATCGTCGTCGACACCACGTCACCGGCACGACGCCCCACATCGCTGCGCGCCGCCCATGCCTGCGTGATCCAGGCAGACGCCAGCGGAAGGGCGATGAGAACCGCGAACGCCAACAGGAACGGCTCCGGATCGATCACGTCACGGCCGTCGCCGAGCAGCAACGTCAGATACACGGGGACGACGAGCATCTGGGCGAGCAACAGCAGCGGCGTCGCCGCGAGCAGCCGCTGCCTGTCGCCCCCGGCCAGGCCTGCGAAGACGACGACGTAGTCCACGCACGGACACAACAAGACCAGCAGGGCGCCCACCCGGATCGCGTCGTCGGCCGGCAACAGGGGCGACAACGCGGCGACGACGAGCGGCACGCAGACGAAGTTCACCGCCAGGACCACCGACAGGAATTTCCGGTCACGCAGGGAGGCAACCAGGTCGGTTGCTCTGACCTGGAGGAAGGTGACGTACAGCAGCGCGGCGAGCAGCGGTGTGACCGCCACATCCATGGACTCGGCCGCCGACGGCACCGTCAGCCCGAAGGCCAGTCCCGCACCGATCGCGAGCAGGTACAGCGCTACCTGATGCTGTTCGAGACGTTCGGGGACGTTGACGGTGTCGGGCACTGCACCATTCTGGGTCACCGCGTGGCGTTCGGCGCCAAGGGTCGCGGCACTGCGCGACACTCGACGGGTGACCGCACCGTCCCGACGCCACGACGCGGTGCTGCTCGTAGTGGTCGTCGTGGCCCTGATCGCGGCCAACATCACGGCGCACCGCTCGACCGGCGTGCTTGCGGTGCTGATCATCCCGGTGGCGGCGATCCTGTTGCTGCTCATCGCGCGGCTCGGCGGCCTCGACTGCCGTGAACTGGGACTGAGCCGCACAGAACTGCGCGCGGGTGTCCCGTTCGCCGTCGCCTCGGTGATCGTCGTGGCCGCGATCGTGTCGACCGCCGTCGCGATACCCGCGACCCGCGAGTTCTTCCTCTCGGACCGCTACGACGACACGTCCGAAGCGTTGCTGGCCGCGTTCGTGGTCATTCCGCTGCAGACCGCCCTCCCCGAGGAACTGATGTTCCGCGGCGTCCTGCAGGGAACCCTCGGCCGGTTGTGCAGCCCGACCGCGACCCTGGTCTACGGTGCCGTCGCTTTCGGGCTGTGGCACGTCCTGTCCTCGACCGGCCTCACCGAGGGAAACGAAGGACTCAGTGACACTCTCGGGTCGGGCACCGTCGCGCAGGTCGCGGGCATCGCGGGTGCAGTGGTCGCGACCGGCGTCGCGGGTTTCGTCCTCGGTTGGCTACGGCAGCGCACCACGAGCCTCCTCGCACCCATCGCCCTGCACTGTGCTCTCAACGCCACCGGCGCGATCGGCGCCGCGGTGGCCTGGCAGGTGTCTTAGGTCTGCTTCACGCCGTCCCGAACACCCGATCACCGACGTCGCCCAAGCCGGGCCGGACGAATCCGTTGGCGTCGAGTTCGCGGTCGACCCCGGCTGTGTAGATCGGGACCTCCGGATGGGCCTCGTGCAGGACGTCGATGCCTTCGGGGCAGGCGACGAGGCACACGAACTTGATCGACCGCGGCGAGTACTCCTTGATCCGATCGATCGCCGCGACGGCCGAGAAACCGGTTGCGAGCAGCGGATCGACGATCACCACGTCGCGCTCGTGCAGATCCGAGGGCATCTTGAAGTAGTACTCGACGACCACCATCGTCTTGGGGTCGCGATACAGACCGATGTGGCCGACACGTGCGCCCGGCACCACGCCGAGCATGCCGTCGGCGATCCCGGCGCCGGCACGCAGGACTGCAGCGAACACCAGTTTCTTGCCGTCGATCACGCTCGCCGTGGTGGTCTCCAGGGGTGTGTCGATGGTGACCTCGTGCATGGGGATGTCGCGTAGCACGTCGTAGGCCATGAGGGTGGAGATCTCGTTCAGCAGGCGTCGGAAGTCGTTGGTGGACGTGTCTTTCCGCCGCATCAGGGTGAGCTTGTGCTGTACCAGCGGATGATCGATGACGGAGACGGTGCCCATGGGTTCCCCTATCGTGGTTCTCAGAAGACGGTTCCGGTGCTGCGGATCGACAAGGGCGGCAACCCGTTCCGCAACCGGCCGGCTAGCACCCGACCGGCCGCCCAGGTTCCGCCCTCGAGGACGCAGGCCAACGGCATCGTCGCCGCGTCGGTCCCGAGCCGATCGCGGACGAGTTCGGCGATCTCATCGAGCAGGGCGACGGTGAGGGCGCGCCATTCGATGACGATCTGGTCGCCGACCTCCCATTCGACGTCGGCCCAGTCCGGATCCCGAAGTACGAGCACGCCCGTGTCGAGGAAGAGTCCACCGTTGCGGTATTCGGGGAGACCGGTGAGCTCGTCGAGGCCGGTGACCTCGATCCCGGCCCAGAGGAGCGGTTCGAGCAGCGAGTAGGTCAACCACTGCGACAGCTTGTGGAACGGAACCCATCCGGCGGTGAGGCCTGGTCCGGTCACCGCGCGGTGAGCCCAGCAGTCACCCAGCGGCACGCCGCCGATCCTGTTGTCCGACGGCCAGATCGGGCCGAGGTGGGTCAATACGGCGCTGAGGATCTCGGCGGCGCTCACCGTCGCCCGACCACCCGCTGTCAGGTGATCGAACAGTGCGCCGGGTCGGCCGTCGGGTCCGAACACCGTCGGCTCGTCGGCGAGAACGTCGCCGAGGCGACGGAGCAGTTCGACGCGACCCTCGAGTCCGGTGAGCGCATTGGTGGGGGAGACCTGGAAGGCGCTGCCCAGACTCTCGACCGTCACCGCACGGAGGCCGGCCGCGTCGACCCGAAGTGGTTGCGCCGCATCGTCGGAGAACAACCCGGCGGTGAAGGCTGCCCAACTGGCGACGCCGAGGCCTTCCGAACGGGTGAGGACCTGCCCGGTCGACTCCTCCCGGTAGGACCACTCGGGACCGGCCCCGGCATCCAGCAGCACGCTGACCAGGACGACGTCGATGAGGGCGCGGGTGTGGTCGGGGGAGTCCGCCGGCGGCAGCGCGTCTCGAAGCGATCCGAGCCGATCGACCCCGCCGGCCTCGAAATGGCGCCAGCGGCTGTGGAACGGGATCGCGCCGTCGGGATAGCGACCGCGGGTGGTTTCCACGACGACGTCCGCGGCAGCACCGAGAGCGTCGTAGTGGACCGTGAACCAGGCGGACCGACCGTCGCGGGCGCGGTGGAGGAGCTGGCGCGAACGCTCGCGTACCGCGGTGCTCGTCCGCAGCAGCGCGGCGGCGGCGACGTCGGTGTCGGGTGTCTCGGTGGACCGGTCGGCGGTGTCGTCCCGCGCAGGGCCGTTCACTCGAGCCCCCGGCCCTTGACCTTTCGCAACGCCTCGGCGTCGGGAACCGGCCCGGGCGTGAAGTAGCCGGCGGCCATCTTGGCGTCGATCTCCACGCGCGCATCGGCCGGCACCAGCTCGTCGGGGATGTTGACCCGCTCGCCGACCTCGATACCCGAGCCGGTGATCGCGTCGTACTTCATGTTGCTCATCGAGACGAGCCGGTGGATCTTGGTGATCCCGAACCAGTGCAGCACATCGGGCATGAGTTCCTGGAAGCGCATGTCCTGAACTCCGGCAACACATTCCGTGCGGGCGAAGTACTGGTCGGCGGTGTCACCGCCTTCCTGGCGCTTGCGGGCGTTGTAGACGAGGAACTTCGTCACCTCGCCCAGAGCCCGGCCCTCCTTGCGGGAGTACGCGACCAGGCCCACGCCACCGCGCTGGGTACCGCGGATGCACTCCTCGATCGCGTGCGTGAGGTATGGACGACACGTGCAGATGTCCGAACCGAACACGTCCGACCCGTTGCATTCGTCGTGGACGCGGGCGGTCAGCTCGACCGACGGGTCGGCGAGATCACGTGCGTCGCCGAAGACGTAGACGGTCTGCCCGCCGATCGGCGGCAGGAAGACCTCCAGGTCCGATCGCGTGACGAGCTCGGGATACATGCCCCCGGTCTCCTCGAACAGCACCCGCCGGAGTTCGGCCTCGGAACAGCCGAAGCGTTCGGCGACACCGGGCAGATGCCAGACGGGTTCGACCGCCGCCTTCGTCACCAGGGCGGCGCCGCTCGGGAGCAGCAGCTTGCCGTCGGGGACGAGCCGCCCCTTCTCGATGGCCTCGGCGATCTCGGGGAGGATGACGTGCGCCTTGGTGACCGCGATGGTCGGTCGGATGTCGTAGCCGGCGGCGATCTTGTCGGGGAAGCTCTCCGCGACCGTCGCTCCCCAGGGGTCGAGCGAGACGATCGCCTTCGGGTCTCCCCATTGCGGGTACGGACCGATGTGGTCGGTCGGGGAGGTGTTGGTCAGATCGGCGCGATGGTCGCGGGCCAACGCCCCGGCGGCCACCGCCAGCGCTCGGTAGACGCTGTACGACCCGCTGTGGGTACCGATCACGTTGCGGTGAGCGCGAACTCCGGTCGTCCCGATGACGGGACCGCGCTCGGCCGCGGTGGGTGCACCCCAGTGGATGGGCGGGGCGTCGACTCCGCCGCTGTGCGAGGTCAGCCGGATGTGCCCCAGGGACTTGTGCTCGCCGGACATCGCGATCTCCTTCTGCCACGACGGTCATCCGCCACCTCGAGGAAAGCGCCAGCATAGTTCCGAAATCGCGATCCTGCCGGGCAGAACGAGATCCGTCACCGCAGACGACGATGCGGCGGCACCCGAGGGGTACCGCCGCATCGTGCCCGGCTGAAACTGATCAGCTGCCGTGGGTGATCAGATGTCGAACCGGTCTGAGTTCATGACCTTGTCCCACGCCGCGACGAAGTCCTTGACGAACTTCTCCTTGGCGTCATCGGAGGCATACACCTCCGCCAGGGCGCGCAGCTGGGAGTTCGAGCTGAACGCCAGGTCGACGCGGCTGCCGGTCCAGGTCTGCTCGCCGGTCGCGCGGTCGGTGCCGACGAAGACGTTCTCGTCGTCGGTCTTGGACCACTTGGTGGACATGTCGAGCAGGTTGACGAAGTAATCGTTCGTCAGCACGCCCGGCCTGTCGGTGAGTACTCCCAGTGCCGAGTTCTGGTAGTTCGCACCGAGCACGCGCAGGCCGCCGATGAGGGCGGTCATCTCCGGTGCGCTCACGGTGAGCAGGTTCGCCCGGTCGAGCAGCTTGAATTCGGCGGGCTGAGCGAGGCCCTCACCGACGTAGTTGCGGAAACCGTCGGCGGTGGGCTCGAGGTAGCCGAACGACTCGACGTCGACGTCATCCTGCGCCACGTCGGTGCGGCCCGGCGTGAACGGTACGGAGACCTCGACTCCCGCATCGCGAGCGGCCTTCTCGATGGCGGCGACGCCACCGAGCACGACGAGGTCGGCGAAGGAGATCTTCGCGCCGGCCTCGCCGGTGAACGACTCGGCGATGTGCTCCAGCTTCGCGACGATGTCGGCGAGTTCGGCGGGCTCGTTGGCCTCCCAGCTCGCCTGTGGCTGCAGACGAAGGCGACCACCGTTGGCGCCACCGCGGAAGTCGCTGCCGCGGAACGACGATGCGGCAGCCCATGCGGTCTTCACCAGCTGCGAGACCGAGAGACCCGACTCCAGCAGAGAAGTCTTCAGGGCAGCGATGTCGGCATCGGAGACAAGCGGTCCCTCGTGCACCGGCACGTTGTCCTGCCAGTCGTAGGTGACCTCGGGAACCAGCGGGCCGCGGTAACGGATCGCGGGGCCCATGTCGCGGTGGAGCAGCTTGAACCAGGCCTTGGCGAACTCCTCGGCCAGCTCCTCCGGGTGATCCAGCCAGCGACGGGTGATCTTCCCGTACTCGGGGTCGAAACGAAGTGCGAGATCGCTGGTGAGCATCGACGGGTGGGTCTTGCCGTCACCGAAGGCCAACGGCACGGTGCCGTTGCCGGCGCCGTCCTTGGGACGCCACTGGTTGGCACCCGCAGGGCTCTTGTACAGCTCCCACTCGTAGCCGTAGAGGGTCTCCAGGAAGGCGTTGTCCCACTGGGTCGGGGTCGGGTTCCAGGTGACCTCGAGACCACTCGTGATGGTGTCGGCACCCTTCCCCTCGCCGTGCGAGCTGCGCCAGCCGAGACCGGCGTCCTCGAGAGCGGCGGCCTCCGGCTCGGGGCCGACCTGGCTCGCATCCCCGGCGCCGTGTGTCTTGCCGAAGGTGTGGCCACCGACGATCAATGCCGCGGTCTCGACGTCGTTCATCGCCATCCGGGCGAAGGTGTCCCGGATGTCGGCAGCCGAACCCAGGACGTCCGGATTACCCTCGGGCCCTTCGGGATTGACGTAGATGAGGCCCATCTGCACAGCGGCCAGCGGGTTCTCGAGTTCGCGGTCACCGGAGTACCGCTGATCGGCCAGCCACTCGAGCTCGGGACCCCAGTAGACGTCATCGGGCTCCCACTCGTCGACGCGGCCGAAGGCGAAGCCGGCGGTCTCGAAGCCCATCGACTCGAGCGCGACGTTTCCGGCGAAGACCAGCAGGTCTGCCCACGAGATGGCCTGGCCGTACTTCTTCTTGATCGGCCACAGCAGACGACGCGCCTTGTCGAGGTTGGCGTTGTCCGGCCAGCTGTTCAGGGGTGCGAAGCGCTGCATGCCGGCTCCGGCGCCGCCGCGCCCGTCCTGGACGCGGTAGGTACCCGCCGCGTGCCACGACATGCGCACCATCAGGCCGCCGTAGTGGCCGAAGTCGGCGGGCCACCAGTCCTGCGAATCGGTCATCAGGGCGGTCAGGTCCGCCTTGAGGGCCTCGACGTCGAGGTCCTTGAGTGCCTCGTCGTAGTCGAAGTCGGCGTCGAGGGGATTCACGACATCCGGATTGTGCTGCAGGATCTTGAGATTCATCTGGTTCGGCCACCAGTCACGGTTTCCGCCGCCCTCGGTGGGTTGCTTGGCCTTGCCGTGCATGACCGGGCAGCCGCCGGCGGTGGGTTCGGTGTTGGCCTCGGCGATCGGCGGGTGTTCTTGCGCCATGTCATTCCTTTCGGGAAATGGTGATGGAGGCTGAGCACAGCCGTGATCCCGCCCGGTCCACAGGTGTGGGCCGGCCGGTCAGGTGTGTTCGGATCTTCGGTGGTTCAGGCCTTGCAGTCGGGGCAGAGGCCCCAGTACACGACCTCGGCCTCGTCGATGACGAAACCGTGGTCGTTTGATGCGGTCAGGCACGGGGCTGCGCCGACTGCGCAGTCGACGTCCCCGATCGCACCGCATGAGCGGCAGACCACATGGTGGTGGTTGTCGCCGATACGGGACTCGTAGCGGGCCACGTGTCCCGACGGCTGGATCCGCCGGATGAGACCGGCAGATGTCAACGCGGCCAACACGTCATAGACCGTCTGCTGGGAGACGTCGGCGAGTTCGGCTCTCGTCGAACCGAGCACGGTGTCGGTGTCGGCGTGGGGGTGTGCATGCACCGCGCGCATGACCGCGACCCGCGGACGGGTGACGCGGAGTCGAGCTGCGCGCAGCTGGGTGGCGCAGTCGTCGTCGGTGAGCATGTGGACGAGTATGCACCCTTTTTTGGAATGGTTCAAGTTTAGGCCCAGCTAGGTGCCGGATGGCGGGACGTCGGAGACGTAGGATCGGCTCATGTGGAACCGACATCCTGCCGGTCGCGGGTGATGTGATGTCCCGCTACGACGAGATCGTCGACGAACTCTACGGCCTGACGCCGGACGTGTTCGTGAAGCGGCGAAACGAGATCGCCAAGGAGGTCAAAGCCGACGGTGAAACCTCTCTGGCAAAGGACATCTCGAAATTGCGCAGGCCGACGCAGGCCGCGTGGGCGATCAATCAGTGGGTGCGCGCGAATCCCGATGACTGCGACCAGGTGACCGCGCTGGCCGCGGACCTGTCTGCGGCGCAACGACGTTCGGCGGCCGACACGATGCGTGAGCTGTCCCGCCGCCGCCAGGAGTTGATCAACTCCTCCGTCGACGGGGTGGCCGGCACTGCGTCCTCGCTCGGAGTCGGGCTGTCCGACAGCGCGGTTCGCGAGGTCGCGACGACGCTGCGCGCCGCGATCGCCGACGCCGAGATCCTGACCGACCTCCGACACGGACGCCTCGTCACCTCAGCCGAGTACAGCGGGTTCGGTCCCGCAGGGGTCTTCGTCGTGCCCGACCCGCCGGACGAGTCGAAACGCAAGGACAGTCACGACCACGATGCCGACCCGGAGAACGTCGACACGGATTCGGCCGACGAGAGCGAGGACAGTGACGAGGACGCCGAGGTCAGGCGTGAACTCGAGGCGCGGATCGCCCGGGCCGAGGACGATGAGCAGTCCGCGCGTAAGAGCCTCGGCGACGCGTCTTCGGCGGTGGACGAGGCGTCCTCGGAGGTCGACGAACTCGTCGCCGAGGCACGGGACCTTCGCGAGCAGTTGTCCCGCGTCGAGGACTCACTGCGCTTCGCACGTCAGCGATTGTCGACCGCCGAGGAGGGTCGCTCGGAGGCCAAGGTCGCCCTTCGTGATGCGGTCGCCGAGGCGAACAAGCTGAGAGCGGCGCTCGCCGATCTCTGAGTGTCTAGATCAGCCGCAGCGAGTCATCGCGTCGCAGCACGAAGAAGTACGGTGCCGGTGAGCCCTTGAGATCCATGGCGCCGAGGACCGAATCGTCGGACAGTCGGTGGAAGACATCGTTGATCGGCAGCTGGTCGTAGACCATGGTCGCGGTGTCGGTGCCGCGATAACGCGTGGTGCGCAGCCGTGCGCGTGCCTTCCGGGTCTGGCTGAGCAAGCGGGTGGCGGCGATCGGTGTCGCGAAGGACATCGCCTTCACCTGGGGTGTCTTCTCTGCGACTGAGAGACCACTGAAGGCTATCGCCGGGTTCATCGCCCAGAGCGCGGTGTGGTCGCGGGTGGGGAAGAGGAGCGGGTGGACGGTCTCGGCGTCGACGAACTGCTTGCCCCACCAGCCGCTGGCGGCGAGAAATCCATCGAGGGGATGACCGGTCGGCAGTTCCGCTCCGCGCCAGGTGCCGATCATGAACTCCGGGTCGATCGCGTCGCACGAGTCGAACAGATCGAGTGCCTCGGCGGTGTCGGTGGGGATGGTGGTCAGGATCTCGCGCACGTCCATGGCGCCGATCCTACGGCCAAAGACACAAATAGAGAAGAATGTCGCAATGTCAGGAGGTCGAACCTGCGGGAACTCCGCGCGGGGCGTCGTTGCCGTCGGGTTGGGAGGTGAGCCACGCGACCGCGAAGGCTCCCGCTATCGCCCCGGCGAAACCGACGTAGGCGAGCCACCCGAGTCCGTCGACGGCGCGGTCGCCGAGGAACAGCACGCCGATCACCGACGGAATCCCGACCTCGCCCACCACGAGCACCGCGGTGACGGCGTTGACGGGACCGAGTTGGAGCGCGACGGTCTGCACGTAGAACGCGAGTGCGCCGGCGAGGGCGATGGTCCAGGCCGCCGGGTCGGTCAGCAGGGCTGCGGGGTCGAACGGGTGCACGCCGTCGAGGACGCGCACCGCCACCGCGAGGGCGCCGTACATCGCGCCGGCGAGCGCTCCCGCGAGGATCGCGCCGCGCCGTCCGAGTAGGCGGACGACGATCAGGCCGACGACCGCGACCACCGTCGACACGATGAAGAGAGCCCAGTGAAAGGTCATGTCGTGGGCGGTTCTGGCCTCGTGTGACGCCGACGCGCCGAGCATGCAGAGCGATGCCACGACGACGCCCATCGCGCCCAGGTCTCGGCCTCGGAGCTTCGTACCGAGGAGCGCGCTGCCGAGAAGCGCGGTGACGATCAGATTCCCGGCGACGATCGTCTGCGCCAGGAAGAGTGGGAGCAGTCGGGCGGCGACGGCCCCGCCGGCGAAACCGAGGACCACCATGAGGGTGCCGACGAGGAAGGCGGGGTCGCGGAAGGTGTCGAGAGTCGAGCGCAACGACGGCCCGCCCTCGGCCGTGACCCCTGCGGTATCCGGCCCGGCGGCGTTCCGGGCGCCGAGCGCGCGAAGGACCGTCGACAGTCCGTAGGCCACCGCGGCAAGCGATGCCGCCACTATTCCGATCGTGAACACCGTATGAAGGTATAGGTCCTCGTGGCCCGATGCCCGGTTTCCGCGCCCGGTCCGGTGCGGCCGCCGCGCCGGAATAGTCGCTGACCGCGGGCAGTTGCCCAGATCATGACCACCTCTGAGTACGACCCGCGCGACCTTCTCGCCGAAGCACGTCTCGGCGTTCTCGCCACCATCAAGTCCTCCGGCCTTCCGCAACTGTCGCCGGTGACCCCGTTCTACGACCGCGACGCGGACACCATCTACGTGTCGATGACCGAGGGGCGCGCCAAGACGGTCAACCTACGCCGTGATCCGCGCGCGGCGCTCGAGGTGACCGGGCCCGACCGGTACACCTGGGCGACCGCAGAAGGGGACGTCACGCTGATCGGTCCGAGCGCCGATCCCCGCGGCCCCGAGGTGGAGGCACTCGTCGACTACTACCGGAAGGCCGCCGGCGAGCACCCGGACTGGGACGAGTACCGCAGCGTGATGGTGTCGGATCGTCGCGTGCTGATGGTGATGGCGGTCAGACGCGTGTACGGCGAACGGCTTCGCTGACCGCCGCAGAGTTTCTTTGCGATGAGGACCGTGGCTGTCCTCATCGAGGGCCACAGTGGAGGTATGAGCAGAGAGATCCAGGTGACGTTCGACTGTGCTGATCCCGCGGCCCTCGCCGCGTTCTGGGCCGAGGTGCTCGGCTACCGGATCCAGGCGCCGCCCGCAGGATTCGACACCTGGGACGCTGCGCTGGAGGCGATGGGCGTACCGGAGGAACGCCGGAACGATGCGTCGGCGGTGGTCGACCCCGACGGTCGCGGTCCGCGGATCTTCTTCCAGCGCGTGCCGGAGGGCAAGACCGCGAAGAACCGGGTACACCTCGACATCCGGGCGGCTCCGGGCCTCGCCGGTGACGACCGCATGGCTTCCCACGAGGCCGAGGCGGCACGACTCGTCGCGCTGGGAGCGAGACGGGTCCGGCGCGTCGAGCCCGCACCTCCGCTCGGCGCCGGGCACATCGTCATGCTGGACCCCGAGGGCAACGAATTCTGCTTGGACTGACCGCATTTCGTAGAGAACGACGGCGCTATGTCCCCACGTTCTCTACCGATTCCCGGCCCGTCAGCGGCAGGTCGCTCGCCAGACGAAGGGTGCCGTTCAGATCGGGCTGCTCGAAGGTGACCCGCGCGTCCCGGCCGTCGACGATCAGGGACGCGATGGTGTTGCCGAACAGCGGGCCCACCTCGCTGTGCCATCGGACCGGGAGCTTCGGTGAACCGCGGAAGCTCGCCCAGCGTCGGACGACCCGCGCGATGCGCGGCGACCAGCCGAGGCGGAACACAGATTTCATGTACGGGGGAATGGCGTTGTGCACCGGCGAGCACACCAGTTGGAACACGGTCGCGCTCGTGGGTTCGTCGAATTCGGCTCGTGCGGCGTAGCTGTGGTGGACGTCGCCCGACAAGACACTGACCGTCGCCGGTCCGGTCGTCTCGGTGCCGAGCCGGGCGACATCGCTGATGATCCGACTCAATCGGGTGAAGGAATCGAAGAAGGCCGGCCAGTGTTCCAGATCGGCGCCCTGCCGGACCTTCTCGGCCAGTGTGCCGACCCAGCCGTCGTGCCGGGCCCCGATCTCGTCGAGGGTCTCGACGTCGCTCAGGACGGGCGGGAGCAACCACGGCAACGACGACCCGAGCACCAGGTGGTCCACCGACTCGATGTCGTCGTTCACCTGACGCTCGACCCAGTCGAATTCGTCGTCGCTCACCATCTTTCGTGCGCCGCCGGCGAGGATGCGGCCGTTGCGGGAGTCGATCATCGTCAGTCTGCTCGCACCGAGGTCCCAGCGAAAGCTGAACCGGATCCCCTTGACCCCGTCGGTTTCGGCGTCGGCACGGTCGGCGAGGTCGACCAGATACGGCCAGCAATCCCCGTCGATGTCCTTCACTGCGCGGTAGTCCTCGTAGGCGGCCAGCTCGGCAGGCGACAGGTTGCCCAGGTGCTGGTACACCCAGTACGACGCGAGTCCGGCCCGGATCCGGTCCCGCCACCACGGTTCGCTCTCCATCTCGCGGCGCCAGGTGTCCGAGGTGTTCCAGTCGTCGCGGATGTCGTGATCGTCGAAGATCATCGCGGTGGGGACGGTGGACAGAATCCAACGGATCTCCGGGTCGCCCCAGGTGTGCCGGTAGAGACCTTCGTACTCCTGAAAGCTCACCACCTCGTCGGACGGGCCGTTGGTCGCGGTTCTGGTCGCCTCGAGTTTCTCCTTGACCTGTGGGGTCAGCTCGTCGGCATAGACCTGATCGCCGAGCAGTATGAGCGTGTCCGGCCACGCCGCGACCGGCAGACGGCGCATGCGGACGGCGTAGCAATCCAACGCGTCGACGCCGAGTTTCCGGTCGATCCTGGGGTCCTCGGCCCGGGGGTATCGACAGGACCCGAAGACGAACCGGTGATGATGGGCGGACGCCGGACCCCGGGTGCGGATGACGCTGGGCGGGAAGGTCGAACTCGGCAGGGGCCACGCCCGGGAACCGTCGACGGTCACCGTGTACTCGATCGTCGTGTCCGGAATGAGTCCGGTGATCTCGACCAGGGCGTAGTGGTTTCCGAGCACCTCGAAGGTGCGCGCCCGGCTCCCGAGGATCTCGACCTCGGCCGGGGCCTCGGTCTGGACCCATACCAGCGCAGATGTCTCGTCGACGTGCCGCAGAATCGGTCCGAGTACCAAGGCCATTGCCCCAGCGTATGCCGCGCGGCCCTCGATCGTGGCGGTCTCCGCTGACGTGGACCGGGATCAGGTCCTGAGTGGGCGTCGTAGGCTGACGAACGGACGTACCGGGGCGAGGACGAGGTGGAGATCGATGACGAGCGGTACCGACCTGGATGCGACTGTCGCAGAGGTACTCGCCGAGCTGGCCGAGCTCGAGGACCCGAGGATTCGTGCGGTCAACGAAAAACACGGGGACGACCACGGGGTGAACCTGACCAAGCTGCGGGCTGTCGCCAAGCGACTCAAGACCCAGCACGATCTGGCACTCGCGCTGTGGGCCACCGGCGACACCGCGGCCCGGCTGGTCGCGCTGCTGATCTGTCGACCGAAGGCCTTCGATGCCGCGCAGCTCGACACGATGGTCCGCGAAGCCGCACGCCCCAAGGTGCACGACTGGCTGGTCAACTACGTGGTGAAGAAGAACGGGCACAAGGAGGAGCTGCGCCTCGCGTGGATGGACGACGCCGACGAGGCGGCGCTGAGCGCCGGATGGGCCCTCACGACCGAGCGGGTGGCCAAGAATCCCGACGGTCTCGACCTCGCCGAGCTGCTCGACACCATTGAGGCCGGCATGAAGGACGCCCCCGCACGCCTGCAGTGGGCGATGAACACCTGCCTGGCGACGATCGGCATCGAGCATCCCGAACACCGCACTCGCGCAATCGGAATCGGCGAGCGACTAAGGGTGCTCGAGGACTACCCGACATCGCCGGGATGCATCTCGCCGTACGCGCCGGTCTGGATCACGGAGATGGTCGCACGGCAGGAGGCCTGAGGCGTGCTCAGGCGGTCTGAGGACCACGCGGGTCGGTATGCAGTGCTCTATCCCGCCATCGCGGAGGTTGCCCGGCGCCTCGACGCCGAGTACCTCGGCCTGATCGACGTCGGACGGCCCCTCGGACTCAATCTCATCGTCGACCGTGTGGGGATCTCCTACGGCGGCGACCAGCATCTGGGCGATGCATCGTCGCCGGTGCAGGTGGACTGCTCGGTGGTGGGTGACGGTCGAGTACCGAGGACACCGCTGCCGGAGGTCGATGTACGAATGATCCTCGACCGTGCGCCGCTCGACGTTCGAGACCCCGGCGGCCGTGACCGGATTCGGCGGGCCGTCGCGGACGGGTCTGTTCTCGACGCCGAGATCGATCTGGCGAAAGTGATTTCGCCGGAACGTATCTCGGGAGATCCGATTTCCGTACTTCCGGAGGCGGTCACGAGTGTCCCGGATCGTGCTCTGCCCGTCATCCTCACGACGTGGTCGCTGTCGCGGTTCCCGCCGGAGAGGCGACGCCGCTTCGTTCATGCGATGGGGGAGACCTCCGCCGCACGGAAAGTTGCGTGGGTGTCCGTAGAGGGAGTCGGCGTCGCACCCACCATTCCGACTCTCGGGGACCGTCCGGCGTCGGGGCACAGCATCATCGGCGTCACCGTCTTCGAACCGTCAACGACACGGCTGCACTCCGAGGTCGCCGGCGACGCGCTCGGTCGGTGCTGGTCCCGCGGAAAGCTGTTGTCCTGGTTCGTCTGACGGCGCGCGCCCCGGCTCGACCATCGCATCCGCCTCCTCGGCATCTGCTCGGCGGACTGTCCGTTCGAGAGTCGACACGGCGATCGACAGCGCCGCGATCGCCGCGGCCACCACGAATGCGACGGCGTAACTCGCAGCGGTGATGATCGCGCCGAGGGCGGTGGCACCCACGGCCTGCCCGAACATCAACGCGATGAACAACAGTGCGGTGCCTGCTGCGGACCGAGTGGCGTCGATGGCCGAGGTCCAGGCGATGAGTGCCGACGTCGACGAGGTGAATCCCCACCCGAAGAACAGGCATCCGACGAGCGCGACCACCATCTGTCCCGGAGCCGTAGCGACGAGGAGGATGCCGACCGTCATCGTCGAGCAGCTGAGGATCCACGCGCACGTCGCGGTCCACTTCGCCAGCGGGATCGCGGATCCGGCCACGGCTGCGCCGCCGACCCCGATCATGATCCACGCGACGATCGTGCCGCGCTGCGACGAGCCGCCGGTGTCGACGAGGATCGCGCGGCCGTAGGTCCACATGGCGCTCGACGCCACACCCAACAGGACCGCGGCGGTCAGAGCCGTTCGGTGACGACGGACCCAGTCGACGGACAGGGCATCTCGTTGCTCATCCCGATCGGCCGAACCGGGCCGGTCGGCCGTCAGGAGAGCGATCGTGATGAACACGGTGATCCCGCCGATGACCGCCCAGGTCAGCCGCCACCCGGGAAGGAAGAGCAGGGCCAGCAGGCCGGCGCCGACGAGGCCGGGGCCGGTGCCGGAGTTGACCATGGACTGGCCCCGGTCGATACGTTCGGCGGGGAGATTGCGCCTGACGACACTCACCATCGCCGGTGACGCCAGTCCGGCCCCCACCGAGGCGATCACGGCGGAGATGCCGAAGACGACCAGATTCGCGGCCGCGGCCATGCCCCAGACGCCGCCGGCCGCAGTCGCCGTGGCGACGACGATCAACATACGTGGGCACCGTCGCCCGAACAGGAAACCGCACAGCGCGGCAAGGCAATAGACCAGTGACGACCCTGCGGAAATGTATCCCGCCCGGGCCGAGTCGAGGGCCAGATCTGTCTGGATGTCGGGCAGGAACAGCCCGTACGCGAGGCGCACGAGTCCGTAGGTCGCCGCGATGAACGCTATGCCGGTCACCACGACCAACCCCTCGCGCTCCGAACCAAACGAAAACGTGCGTTTCATATTTTCGATACTAGGCTGACGACCATGGGGATGCGCAAGAGCTCAGAGGAAAAACTGCTCGACGCAGTTGATGACCTGGTGTTCTCGCGCGGCATCGAGACGACGCCGGTCGACGCCATCCTCGCGCGTGCGGGCGTGTCGGCCGCGACGCTGTACCGGGGCTACCGCAGCAAGGAGGCGCTCGTCGCCGCCTCGCTCGAACGACGCCACGCACGGTGGCGCGAGGCATGGGGGAATGCGATCGCCGCCGCGACCGACGACGAGGGCCGGCTCCTCGCCATCTTCGACGCCATCGACGAGTTCGCCGCACGACCGGACGGCGCGCGATGGTGCGCGTTCCTCGGCACCGCGGCCGAGATGTCCGACCCGCCTGCCGAGATCGCCGAGGCCGTCACACGAGACACCGACTACATGCGGGACACCTTGCGCGACCTCGCCGCTCGTTTGCCGTGCCCGGACCCGGACCACCTCGCCGAACAGGTCCTTGTCGTCGTCACCGGCGAACTCGCGATGCGACTGCGGGACAACCCGTTACGTAAGTCGGCCCTAGGTCGGGAGATCGCCGGAACGCTCGTCACGATCGCGTGCACACCTGCCACGGACTGACTACCTATCGTCGTACCGCGACTCTCGTACGGGCGTGTGATTCACCGGAAGTACGAGGCGTACTTGCTGTAAGGCACCTGGCCGTTGGGGCTCGCCTTGATCGCGGCGGCCACCGGCGGCGGGATGGGAGCCCAGTAGGCGGGCATCGCGGCCGCGAGTGAGGGCTTGACGATGTAGAGCAGTGCAAAGTTCACGATCCAGAGCGGGGGAGCCATCGACATCCCGACGGTGCTTGTCGCTCCCGCCTTGGTGTTCGTCACCAACTGCGCGGTTCCCGACATCTGTTGCGCGACAAATCCGAACGGGACTTCGACGGTGTACGCCGACCGATAGAGTGCGGCCAGTGTGTCGAGCGCTCCGTTGTTCCGCAGCCAGGTGCCGACGTAGCCGCCGGGGGCGATCAGTGAATTGACCTGTCGCGTCGGCGCACTCGCATTCGCCGGACTCTGCAGCATGCCCTGCTTGTTCACGTACAGGCCGTAGCTGCCGACGACGGAGTCGCTGAACATCGGGCGACCCCTGGTGTTGGTCAGGATGAGCAGGCAGGCGTCGATGATCTTCGCGGCATCACGGCTGCCGCCGACCCCGCCGCCGGTCAGCAGTGCACGGTACTGCTGTTCGGACAGAGCGTCTTTCGGCGACAAGCCGATGGCGGCGGCCACCCGATTGGCGGCCGCGAGACCGAGTGGCTGGTTCAGTTGCGCCGGGTTGGTGAGCTTGGGTGGCGCGACGCGCTCGAAGGCCGGGGCGCCCGAGAACGGGAGATCGAAACCGGTTGGACTCGCCGGGGCCGCCGCTGCTCTCGGAGCGATCCCGACTGTGAGAACAACCGCCGCAACCACTGCGAGGACCACGGCAACGGGTCCGGATCGCAGCGGCACGCCCGGGTGACGGGGAGAGACCTCGATATCCATGGGGACCTGCCAATCGCGCGGACCTGTGAGAGTTGGCTCAGTGAAACCCGTGGTCACCGAGGTGTCAATAGTCCGCGCGGCCGACAGCGTCGACGAAAAAGGCCGCCGGTTCGCGGGTGAGCTCGCGAACCGGCGGCCGATCCGGGGTCAGATCAAGCCGAGAGCCAGCATCGCGTCGGCGACCTGGGTGAAGCCCGCGATGTTCGCGCCCATCACATAGTTGCCGGGAACGCCGTACTCCTCGGCGGTGTGCAGGCAGTGATCGTGAATGGAGGTCATGATCTCGGAGAGGCGCTCCTCGGTGTAACCGAAGCTCCACGAGTCGCGAGATGCGTTCTGCTGCATCTCGAGTGCGCTCGTCGCCACGCCGCCGGCGTTCGCCGCCTTACCGGGCGCGAAGCTGACGCCCGCTTCGCCGAAGATGCGCACTGCCTCGGGGGTGCAGGGCATGTTGGCGCCCTCGGCGACGACGCGGACACCGTTCTTGACGAGCTGTGCGGCATCGGCGCCGTTCAGCTCGTTCTGCGTTGCGCACGGGATCGCGATGTCCGTGGGCACGTTCCACAGCGAGCCGTTTGTGACCAGCCGCGCCGAGGAACGGGCGTTCACATAGTCACCGATGCGCCCCCGCTGGACGTTCTTGATCTCCTTGAGGAGTTCGAGGTCGATGCCGGCTTCGTCGACGACGTACCCGCTCGAATCCGAGCAGGCGACGACGCGGCCACCGAGTTGTTGGATCTTCTCGATGGCGAAGATGGCGACGTTGCCCGAACCGGAGACGACGACCGTCTTGCCGTCGAGCTTGTCGTCGGCTGCGGCGAGCATGTCGCGGACGAAGAAGACCGCGCCGTACCCGGTGGCCTCGGTGCGCACCTGCGAACCGCCCCAGGCGAGCCCCTTGCCGGTCAGGACGCCGGATTCGTACCGGTTGGTGATGCGCTTGTACTGGCCGAACAGGTAACCGATCTCGCGGCCGCCCACGCCGATGTCGCCCGCGGGTACGTCGGTGTACTCACCGATGTGGCGGTAGAGCTCGGTCATGAAGGACTGGCAGAACCGCATGATCTCGAGATCCGACTTGCCCTTGGGGTCGAAGTCGGAACCGCCCTTGCCGCCACCGATCGGCAGCCCGGTCAGTGCGTTCTTGAAGATCTGCTCGAAGCCGAGGAACTTGACCACACCGAGGTAGACGCTGGGGTGGAAGCGCAGGCCGCCCTTGTAGGGGCCGAGTGCCGAGTTGAACTCGACGCGGAATCCGCGGTTGACCTGTACCTGGTTCTGGTCGTCGATCCACGGCACGCGGAAGATGATCTGCCGCTCGGGTTCGGTCAGACGCTTGATGATGCCGGCGTCGGCGTAGTGCGGGTGCTTGGCCAGGACGGGTCCGAGGCTGTCGAAGACCTCACGAACGGCCTGGTGGAACTCGGCCTCTCCGGGGTTGCGCGCAACCACCTGTTCGTACAGATCGCTGATCTTCTCGTCGAGCACGGCCACGGCGGCCACCACTTCCTTGTTCGATTCGTGCGGAACGCCGGTGCACCCCGAATCGGGTCACCGCCAACCCGCAGCCTATCGAGCGACAGGAAACATGTGTGAATCAGTCCGACGCCGCGCCCAGGCGACGATCGCCGTGAGATTCCTGGCAGATCGCTCCGACGTGCTCATCACGAGATAGAAAGTGGAGGTCAGAGCGTTTCCGTTGACGGCTGCCTCGTAGCCGGCGACGCGTGCGACGTGCCGGGCACGTTCTCGTGCGATCTCGGTCTCATCGGGTCTCGATGCTTCGGCGACCACCAGCAATCCGAGCCTGCGGGCGTTCGACGCGGCGATCGACACCGCGTCTATCAGTTCGTCCTCCTGTCGTCGTTCGAGTCGACGGCCCCGCCAGTCCCACCACCTGCGCCGCGGCCGAGGTGCGCGACCCAGCACGGCGATACACGACCTCGCCCCGGCCGTCATCCGTCGCTCCGGGACGGTGTCGCGGACCCTCGGCCCACCAAACCCGGGGTCCACGATCTCGATGTTCAGCCCTCGGTTCCGGAGGGTTCGGCACAGCCTGGTGGTCAGCGCGCCCGGTCGGGCGATGACGACCACCTCGGCTGTCGCAGTCGGGTTACGAGCCGGCGGCTGCGGCCGGCTCGTCCGGACCTCGGCCGACCCGACGACGGCTCTCACCGGGGCACCGCCGGACGACCGCGACCCCGGATGCACCGCCACGTTGCGTCAGAGAAGCTCGATCCGGTGGTCTTTCACCGCGACCGTGCTCTTCTGCCCGTTCGGCAGCAGATAGGTCCGGACATCGCCGACGTCGGCGCCCAGCACCGCACGCCCGAGCGGTGAGTCGGGCGAACACACGTCCATACCCACCAGGGCGTACTGCTCCGGAGCTCCCACCAGAAAGGTGGTGACGTCGGCTGGATCGTGATCGAAGACAACGGTGACGACCGAACCGACCTGGACGGTGCCGTCTGCTGACGGTTCGGCATCTGCCGTGGACAGCGCGGCGTACAGCTGCGCCAGACGCCGGTCGAGCGATTCGAGACGCTCAAGGGCGCGATGGTAGGCGTCGTTGTTGTCCAGATCGCCGGCGGCGCGATGATCGAGGACCTCGGCACTGACGACGGCTCGATCGCGAATCTCCGCGGCCAGCTGACGCTCGAGCACATCGCGGGTCAGGGGCGTTGTCGGGACAGGTGCTGCGGTGGTCATCGTTGCTTCCTCTACTAGGTGGCGAGATGTCGGCGTCAGGACGTCGCGATCAGGGACCTTGCGCGGAGCTCGAGCATCGGGTGGCGAGCCGCGATCTCTGCGCGTGAGATGTGGTCCGGGTCGGTGCTGAGGGTGAGAATCCAGGGCACCGATTCCGCAGCTCCTCCCGGCGGCGAATCGACTCCCGAATCCGAGTCCCAGGGGTCGAGCTCGAGGTCGGCGAGAATGTCCCGCGACAGGCTCTCCAGCTTCGACTCCGTCAGCCGGCCCGAAGGATCCGCGAAGGCGAAGCAGATGTCCTTGCCCACCGGCACGCCGAAGTCGTCGACGTCGTTTTCTCGATGCCACTGCCGACGCAGGAGCCGGGAGTCGGAATCCTCGACGACAAGCGAATACTTCACCGTTTTCGGAAAAGCGTTGAATGCGCGTGAAGACGCTTGATCGAGAAACTTCCTCACCCGACTCTTCGATGCGCAGACCCGGATACGACACTCCATGACAACCGCTTGCACGGCGACTCTTCCTTCCACTGAAAACCGGCCGGTCGGGCCGGTGACACGGACTCTAGCCGAAAAAAATATAAAAGCCAGTCGGCTTCCTTCCTGGGCCTGCTCTACTTCGAAAGCAACTGCGGTGCAGGTTATTAAGTGACACCCAGTGCTGCGGAGCGGTAGAGACGAGCCGCGATGGGCGGCGACTGGACTTTTATTTTTTCTGGGCTATGGTCACGGAGGTGAGTGGGTCTCCAACCTCACTTCATCATTCATGTCAGCGAGGAATCATGGCAGAAAAGAATTCCAGTTCGAAAAAACGGCGCCAAGAATTGAAATTGAGGCGCGAGAAGAAGCGTGCGAGCGAAGACAGCTCGATCATCCGAAAACGGAAGAATGTGGGATGACGTGGAACAGAACACGCATCTCGCAGAGGTCCTCACCTATCTCCACGACCGTTTCTCGACGCTGGCCGCGGTCGAGCGGCCGCAGTCCGAGCTGCTTCGGGGATTCCGGGCAGGCATGACATTCGCTCGCGTCTGCGTCCTCGACGAGATCACGACCGAGTCTCTCCGTCCCGACGCGTTCGTCGGCGCAGCTGTGGTCTCAGGGGGTCTGCGCCGGGACTTCGACATCATCCAGGGACTCCTGGATCGTCTCGATCGGGAGGGGCGGTGGGCCGCCGACGCCGACGACAGCGAGTTCCGGGTCGGTTACCACGCCGCGTTGGGAATAGCCCGCCATCACCTCCAGGTGGCTCGCCGGACACTCGACCTCCGGCAGGCACCGGCCGGAGTGCATCGGCCGGTCCGCAGCCGATCCCGACGAGCTGCGCTCACCGCCGGATAGTCACACCTGTGCGTGGGACCGGGCGCGACGCGCCCGGTCCCACGCACAGTTCTGGGCAGACCCTGTCAGCGTGGAACGCCGAGTCCCCTGGCGATGGTCGGCCACGCACGGTGTAGGTCTTCGTTCCAGTAGCCCCAGGAGTGCAGTCCGGATCTGAAGTCGTAGGTGACCTTGACGCCTGCGGCATCGGCCCGGCGCTTGAAACTCTGTGTGCACTGGAGAACAACACCTTCGAGTACACCGCCCACCGGGGAGGCGAGGCCGGCGATTCCCAGCGACGGATCGGGCAGGCCGTTGCCGACGGCGACGTAGACCGGCTTGCCCTTCAGCGCGTCCACGTGAGCGGCCGGATTGTGGTCGTCCCACGTCGAGTGGCCCACCGGGCCCCACATGTTGTCGGGGTTGCCGCCTCGGGTCGACACCGACGCGGCCGTGGCCTGACGGTACTCGGGAGCGCCCTGGTCGAGGCAGCCGCTGAACGCTGCCACACCGCGATAGAGGTCGGGGTGACGGACGGCGATCGACATCGCGCCCAACGCGCCCATCGACAGCCCCCCGATGACATTCCGGCCGTTGCCGTTGAAGCGTTTGTCGATCAGCGGGGGCAGCTCCTTGGTCAGGAACGTCTCCCATTTGTTCCGTCCCAGAACAGGATCCGGTTTCTGCCAATCGGTGTAGTAGGCGGCCATCCCGCCGATGGGCATGACCACGTTGACCGGTTTGTCCGCCATGAACTTCACGATGTCGGTCTGGAACGTCCAACCGCTCTGCGTGTAGTTGGTGTAGATGCCGCCGTCGATCCCGTCGAGGAGGTACAGAGTCGGGCGGGGCTTCTCACGGTCTCGGGGGAGTAGCACGCTGACACGGACGGGTCGCTCCATCGCGGCCGAATAGACCGTCACGGTCGAACGCGTCGGCGTCGTCGGCGACACGGACAGCACGCGTGACACCTCACGACTCGACCCATCGCTCGGCGCAGCGGCGACCGACCCCCCGACGGTCAGACTTCCGGTCACGGCGACGACACCCGCGCATGCGAGGACGACGGCTCTCTGCCAGATCGACATTTCTCCCCCTACTGCTTTCCGACGGTGCGCCCCCACGCTCCGCGTCGGCGATATCCGCTCAATCATGTACTAGACGTCGCCGACCCGCCGAGGTTTGGGACGAGTGTCCGCGTGTTCGCGACCTGGGTTTCACCGAGTTTCGTCCGAACGGAGGAGCGCGGCGTGGCGAGCGGGCCCGCGGTGTTCGTGTTTGCGCCGAGGTCGCGCGGGTACCCGTTCGAGACTCGGGCTGCGCCCCATCGTGTGGGCCCATCAACGCAGCCGACCAGAACCACCGACATCGGAAGGACGGTTCTCTGTGAGCACCTACGTCACCGCGAATCCCACCACAGGCGTCACGGATCGGGAGTTCCCCGGACTCGCCGACAACGAGATCGACGGACTCGCGGCACGATCGCTCGAAGCCTTCGAGAGCTGGCGACGCACCGACGTCGCGGAGCGTGCGGCCATCCTGTCCCGGACCGCGGACCTGTACGAGAAGCGGGCCGACGAACTGGCATCGACGATCACGACCGAGATGGGCAAGCCGGCCAAGGAGGCGGCAGGTGAGGTGCAGCTCGCCGCCGACATCTACCGCTGGTACGCCGAACACGGCCCGGATCTCCTGGTCAGCGAGGAACTGGATCCCCAGGGCGCCGAGTCGTCGATCGTCCAGACGGCGCCGATCGGACCGCTGGTCGGTGTGATGCCGTGGAACTACCCCTACTACCAGGTGGCCCGATTCGCTGCTCCGAACCTGTTGGCCGGTAACACCGTCATCCTCAAGCACGCATCGATCTGCGCGGCATCGTCGGCGCTGATGGCCGAGATCCTGCACGATGCCGGGGTGCCGGACGATGTCTATGCGAACG
Source organism: Gordonia namibiensis NBRC 108229 (assembly GCF_000298235.1). Taxonomy (GTDB): domain Bacteria; phylum Actinomycetota; class Actinomycetes; order Mycobacteriales; family Mycobacteriaceae; genus Gordonia; species Gordonia namibiensis. The sequence continues at coordinate 236,043 of NZ_BAHE01000002.1, read as the reverse complement.
TGTACGCGAGCAGCGGCCAGGTCGCGGAGCTTCTGGCGCATCCAGCCATCCGCGGGGTGTCGCTGACCGGCAGCGAGGGAGCCGGCGCAGCCGTGGCCAAGGTCGCCGCCGAGAACCTCAAGAAGTCGGTCCTCGAGCTGGGCGGCTCGGACCCGTTCATCCTGCTCGACTCCGCCGACATGGACCGAACCACCACGATCGCCGCGCGGGCCCGCCTGTCGAATGCGGGACAGGCCTGCAACTCGCCCAAGCGGTTCATCGTGCTCGAGGAGCTCTACGACGACTTCGTGCAAGGACTCGTCGAGAAGTTCGAGGCGACGAAGGTGGGGGACCCGGGTGACTCGTCCACGCGTATGGGGCCGCTGTCATCGATCTCGGCGCGCGACACCGTCGCCGACCAGGTCAAGACCGCGGTCGACCAGGGTGCGACGCTACGGACCGGCGGCGCTGTGATCGATCGCGACGGCGCTTTCTTCCAGCCGACCGTGCTGACCGACATCACGCCCGACATGGACGCATACTCCGAGGAGATCTTCGGCCCGGTGGCCATGGTGTACAAGGTGTCCTCGGCGGAGGAGGCCGTGGCGTTGGCCAATGATGTGGAGTTCGGTCTGAGTGGGTCGGTGTGGAGCACCGACACCGCGAAGGCCGAGGAGGTCGCCGACCGGCTCGAGGTGGGCATGGCCTACGTGAACGAGCACGGCACCACCCTGCCGGGCCTGCCGTTCGGCGGCGTCAAGCGTTCGGGTTACGGCCGTGAACTCGGACGCTGGGGCCTGGGCGAATTCGTCAACACCAAGCTGCGGCGCACGGCAGCGAAGTAGGTCGCCGGGCCCGCGGAAGTTTGGACAAGACCGGGGGTTCCTGTAAGCGTCCCGGCCTCTGGTTCAACAAGCGGGTTACAGCACCGCGTGAACGTGAGCCCGAGACTATCAGGTGGATCCGTCTTGCGACGAATCCGTGACCGGGCGCTCAGCGCACCGAGCGGTTGACCCTCACCTCGACATCCTCGGGGTCGAGGGTCTTCTGCTCGCCCGTCACCACCCCGACCCGAACCGGACTGTGGGACGCGTCGGTGACCGTTAGCGGTGCGCCGTCGGGCTGGAGATGGTCATTGCCCCACTGCCAGAGCGACATGACAACCGGGAAGAGATCCCGGCCCATGGCGGTGAGCAGATACTCGTAACGGACCCGCTGGCCAGGCTCTTGATAGGGCACCTTCGTGAAGACACCCGCCTCGGTGAGCTCCTTCAACCGGGCCGACGCGACCGCATCGGTGATGCCGACACGGCGGGCGAACTGGTCGAACCGGGTCGCGCCGTAGAACGCCTCGCGCAGGATCAGGATCGCCGATCGGGTGCCGACCAGCTCGACCGCCTTGGCGATCGAGCAGTGCGTCGCCTCCCACCGGTCACGTTCCGCGAGCGGTCCCACCAACTTCATCATGTGATCCATCCTACCCTGGCTTGACAGAACCATAGTCAGGGCGTAGATCTCTGACTATGGCCGACAAAAGTCAGCCACCTGCGGATCGTCGGCGACGATCCACCTAGATGGAGGTCAGACATGGCAACTGCAGTCATCGTGGACGCGGTGCGCACTCCGATCGGGAAAGGGAAGCCCTCGGGTGGGCTGCACGACATCCATCCGGTCGACCTTCTCGCACACAGTCTCCGGGCGATCGTCGACCGCACAGGCATCGATCCCGCGGAGATCGACGACGTCATCACCGGAGTCGTCAGTCAAGTGGGTGAGCAGAGCTTCAACATCGCACGGCGTGCCCTGCTGGCGGCGGGCTATCCGGAGTCGGTACCCGGTGTGTCGATCGACCGCCAGTGCGGCAGCGGACAGCAGGCGATCGCGTTCGCCGCCCAGGGGGTCATCGCGGGCACCTACGACGTGGTCGTGGCCGCGGGAGTCGAATCGATGTCTCGGGTGCCGATGGGCTCGGCCGCGGTGGGGGCGTCGGACCTGAACGGTGTCGCGTTCGACGACCGCTACCCGGATGGACTTGTCGGGCAGGGCATCTCCGCCGAACTGATCGCCGCGCGATGGGACATCTCCCGCACCGCGATCGACGAGTTCTCCCTGCGCGCACACGAACTGGCGGCGCAGGCGACCAAGAACGGGTTGTTCGACGCCGAGCTCGCACCGATCGCCGGGTTGACCGCCGACGAGGGGATTCGGGTGGGCAGCACCCTCGAGAGTCTGGGTGGCCTCCGACCCGCGTACTACGACGAGGCGATCGCGCAGCGGTTCCCCGAGATCGACTGGAAGATCACCGCCGCCAGTGCCAGCCAGATCAGCGACGGGTCGGCCGCCGTCCTCGTCATGAGCGAGGAGAAGGCGGCGGAGTTGGGACTGCGCCCGCGGGCACGGGTCCACACGATCGCGGTGGCCGGCGACGATCCGCTCCTGATGCTCACCGCCATCATCCCGGCGACCCGGAAGGTGCTCGCGCGCAGCGGACTCGACCTGGACGACATCGACCTGTTCGAGGTCAACGAGGCCTTCGCGCCGGTCGTACTGGCCTGGGCCCAGGAGCTCGGCGTCGACCTGGACAAGGTGAACGTCAACGGCGGGGCGATCGCCCTCGGTCACCCGCTGGGAGCCAGCGGAGCCCGACTTGCCACCACCGGCCTGAACGCCCTCGAGCAACGGGGTGGGCGGTACCTGCTTCAGACGATGTGTGAGGCAGGCGGTCTCGCGAACGCGACGATCTACGAACGTCTCGACTGAGTAGGGCGGACCGACCGGTGTCAGCTGTCGGTGTGGCGGGCGCGCTCCACGGCCGCCGCCACACCGTGGTGCCACGGGACGCCGTGCCCGGGCAGGACGGACTTCGCGCCGGTGCTCGCGAGGGCGTCGAGCGATGCTCGGTTCCGCTCTAGGTCGGCGGTCGCGGACCCGGCGATCAACCGGGGCCCGTGTGCCCCGGTGTAGGGGTCGAGGGTGACCAGTGCGTCGCCGGAGATCACCGCGTCGCGGTCGGGGAAGTGCAGGGAGACGTGGCCGAAGGTGTGTCCAGGGGTCGGCACCACCGTGGCCTTCCCCGGGAGTTCGGCGGCTTCGCCGAAGGTGGACACCTGGGCCTCGTCGACTCCGCGGACCTGGAAGGCTCCGGCTGAAGCCATGCGGCCGAGCAGTTTCCACGATGGCGGGTTGCGCAGCGGAACCCCGAACCGGGTGGCGTTCTGGTGCGCGTACCGATAGGGATGAGCTGCGAGCCACGCGTCGTCGTGATGGATGTGCACCGGTATGCGCCAGTGTTTGGCCAGGCGCCGTGCGGTGCCCACGTGATCGAAGTGCCCATGGGTGATGATCAGCGCGGACACCGCATCGACGTCGCGACCCAGGTGATGGATCGCGTCGACCAGGGGCCCGTACGAGCGGGGCAGTCCGGCGTCGACGAGCACCAGTCGGTCGCCGTCCTCGACCAGGTACTGGTTGGTGTACGCGTGTTCGAGGCGATGGATTCCGGGTGCGACATCGCGTTGGAAGACCATGTCTCAGCGTAACCCCGTTGACCGGCCTCCAAACCCGCCATCACCAGGGGAGGATTCCGTTCTCGTCCTGCAGGGTTCCGGTCGGTCCGTCGGGGCCGATCGTCGCCAGGCGCACGACGGTACGTGCACTGTCCTCGGCGGGCCGTCCGCCGGTCATTCCGGTCGAGGCCGTCATGTCGGTCGCGGTGAAGCCGGGTTCGACCGCGTTGAACTTGATCGCCGGTTCGGCCTTCGAATACTGGAGCGTGAGCATCGTCGCCGCGGATTTCGACGCCGCGTACAGCGTGGCGGTCAAACCGTGTTCGGGACGATCGGGGTTCGTCACCGCCCAGAACGATCCGGCACTGCTGGACACCGTGACGACCCGTGGGTGATCGGATTCGCGGAGCAGTGGAAGTGCCGCCTCGGTGACCCGGACGATGCCCACGGCGTTGGTGTCGAAGACCCGCGCGGCGGTCGGACCGTCGACGATCCAGTCCCCGGAGATTCCGGCATTGTGCACCAGTACGTCGAGGCGTCCCTCGAGAGCGTCGATCCGGGCGAGCGCGCCGGCGACCGACGAATCGTCGGTGACGTCGAGTTGCACGAACCGCGCACCGGCTTCGGCGGCGGCCTTCTCACCCCGCTCGGTGTCGCGCGCGCCGATGTAGACGGTGTGTCCGAGCCGGGTCAGCCGGCGGGCCGTCTCGAAACCGATTCCCTTGTTGGCCCCGGTGATGAGCGTGACTGTCATGAGTGGATCCCTTCCGTCTGTGCCCGAGGTGGGCCGTGTCGTCGACGCTATGGATGCGCCGCGCGATTCGGCAGTGCTCCGGCTGTCCCAGGGTGTGGCAGGACCCCCTTTCATCCGCGCGGCTCGACCTAGGCTGAATGGCATGACCAACCGGCCCAACACGCTCGGCGAGTATCTGAAGGCTCGCCGCGGGCTCGTGACACCGGAAGAGGCGGGCATCCCCGACATGGGGGTGCGACGCGTGCCGGGTCTGCGACGCGAGGAGGTCGCGATGCTCGCGGGGATCAGCGCGGACTATTACCTGCGCCTGGAGCGCGGCCGCGACCGGAACCCGTCGACGCAGGTCCTCGAGTCGCTGGCGCGGGTCCTTCAGCTCAACGACGACCACGTCGCCTATCTGCTGTCGTTGGTCGGTGATCAACCCCGACGACCCCGCCGACGTGCTCGCAAAGAGGTTGTGCCGGTGGGCGTTCAGAAACTGGTGGAGAGCCTCGGTCAGCCCGCGTACGTCGAGGGCCGCTACTTCGACATCCTGGTCGCCAACGCCTCGGCGACGGCGCTGTCGCCGCGGTTCGCAGTGGGGCGGAACCAACTTCGGGACATGTTCCTGGAACCCGCCGATCAAGCCCTGTACCCGGACTGGCGGAACTCGACGCGATGCTTGATCGGCAACCTGCGTCGAGCGGTCGGCACCGACGTCGACGACCCGCGGTTCGTCGAGCTGGTGGGCGAGTTGTCCCTTGCGAGTCCGTGGTTCCGCGAACTCTGGGCACGGCACGACGTCAAGGCCCAGTTCGGCGCCCCGATGCAGTTCGATCATCCGACGGTCGGGGAGATGACGCTGTACCGGGAGCGGATGAGCATCGACGGGACACCGGGGCTCGAACTCGTCATCTTCCATCCGGAACCGGGTAGCGCAGACGCCGAGAAGCTGGCTCTGCTGTCGTCGGCGACTTTGCCGGTGTCGAGTCGAGAACCGAAGGTGGACCGACCAGATCGCTCAAATCTCACCTAGTGAAACGGGTGCAATTTTGTCCGGCCGGTGGCACAAACTGCCTTGAAATCACCCGGGGACGGCCTGCGTCGCTGGGCGGCCCCGGTTCTCGGCCGTCCCGCGATGGTCCGGCCGCCAGGTGAGTAGGAGCGCCAAGGCCAGCAGGATCTCGGCGATGTCGCCCCAGTAGTACATGAGGGTGCCGCCGGTCCGGAGCTCATCCGGCGGAGCGTCGACGGCGACGAACAGGCCGGCGTAGATCAGTTGCGCGACGACGGCGTGCCCGAGAACCGCGACACCGAGAACCACGATCCGCATCCGCACCGATGGGCGGTCCGGCCCCGGGTCGGGGCCGGCGATCATCCAGGCGAACAGATAACCGGAGATGAAGAAGTGCGCGTGGATCGCTGCATGCACTGCGGCATGATCGTCGGCGATGGTGAACAGTGGCGTGAAGTAGAGCGCAACCAATCCGCCGATGACCGCGGTGAGCAGGAATGCGGGGTGTGTGAGGATGCGGGCCGGCCGGGATCTGAGCAGATGCACCAGCGGCCGGGTCGTCGATGGTGACGCGGTCCGTAGGAGCAGCGTCATGGGTGCGCCCAGGACGAGGCCCAGCGGAGCGAACATGCCGAGCAGGAGGTGGCCGATCATGTGGTCTGGAAATGATTCGGATATGCTGGGCCGCAACGCAAATCCCAGCAGGATCAGCCCGACGAGGAAGCTCGCGGTGCGCCAGTGGTTCCATCCGCGCGGCTCCCGGTGGCACCGGCGTGCGGCTACGAGGTAGATCGCTGCGGCGAGGACGAGGACCGTCATCGCCGCCAGGGCACCGGCGGACATCGCACCGGGTTCTGCCTGGTGGGCGACGTTCACGACGACGCCGAGGTGTGCTGCTTCGCCGGCGGCGTCGCGCGTGGTGCGGCAGATCGCTGTAGTGCCCATCCGGCCAGCACGAGGACCGCGCCCAGGATCAGAAAGCCGATGTCCCACAGAGTTTGGTCGTCCCCGGTGCGGACGTGGTGGATACCGAGGATGTGGTGATCGACGATCCCTTCGACGAGGTTGAACAGACCCCACCCGACCAGAACCCAACCCCACAGTGCGCGAGAGGTCCACAATCGTTGCCGGGATCGGGTGACACGCGAATACAGCAGCGCGAGCCCGACGAGCACGGCGAGCCAGGTGAAGGCGTGAAACAGTCCGTCCCAGAGGGTGTTGATCTCGAGGCCGTGCACGGTGTCGGCAGGGTAGTGGTCGAGTCCGATGCGGTCGCTGTCCGTGCTCGTCAGCATGTGATGCCACTGCAGGATCTGATGAAGAAGGATTCCGTCGATGAACCCGCCCAACCCGACGCCGAGAACCACCCCCGGCAGGGCGAGGGACTGCGCCGAGACTCGATCTGACCGTGTGCCGTTGCTGTTCACCGTTGGCCTCCCACAGAAGTTTGTGTGCGCGGAGTCGAATACCCCGGAGGTGAAGGACGTCAAACGCCTACGCACACGCCGCGACCCCTCGGCGATCTCCGACGGCTGTCCGAGGCGACGAGCGGCACGCGCTTCGCCTCGCTCACCGGGACTCGGACGTGGCCACGTCGGCGATCGAGGAATTCGGATTCAGCCGACTCGAGGCGATCTACCGCCAGTGCATCACCGATGCGCAGAACAGCGGCGAGATCGATTCTGCGGCAGACGCACACGCACTTGCGGCCTGCTTCGTGGCGGTCACCCGAGGTATGGAGGTCCTGGCGAACGGCGGAGTGGACCGGACGGAGCTGACGGCGATCGCGGTGACCTCGCTCGCTGCGCCGCCGGTGACCTGCGACGATGTCGAGGGCAGCGGTGCGTCCGCAGTTAGTTAGCCGAAATGTGTGTCGGTACTGCGAATTTCGTCGCACTGGCACCGTTGGGGGTGTACGGGTCGTAAGACCGGAGTCGTAGGCGAAGACACTGACTTCCGGGGTTCCACGCTCGTCGACAGGTGACTATCCTTTGTCCCGAGGCACCTCGGAAACCGAAGGTGGTGCTCGGATGACGACGAGCATGACATGCAGATCGTGCGGTACAACGTTGCGCACATACGCGAAGTTCTGCGACGAATGCGGAGTACCCACTGACTCGGGTGATGTCACCGAATACAAGCAGGTGACCGTCCTCTTCGCCGATGTCGTCAGATCCATGGACCTGGCGGCTGCTCTGGACGCCGAGCGCTGGCAACAGATCATCACGTCACTGGCGGAGCGATCGGCTGCGGTCGTCCGGCGGCGCGGTGGGCGCGTCGATTTCACCGGCGATGGTGTCATGGCGATCTTCGGAGCGCCGAAAGCGTTGGAGGATCACGCGTTTCGGGGGTGCCAGGCCGCGCTCGAGATACAGGAGTCGGCGCGTCGTCTCGCCGAGGATGTGCGACTGCGCGACGGCGTCGAGTTTGCACTCCGCGTCGGCGTGAACTCCGGGGAGGTGATCGCCGGGGCGGTTGGCGATGCGTCGTTGGGGTACAGCGCAATCGGGCGCCAGGTCGGCATGGCGCAGCGGATGGAATCCGTGGCACCGCCCGGCGGGGTGATGCTTTCACTGGCGACCGCACGGTTGGTTCAGGACGTGGCAGCGCTCGGTGAACCGGAATGGGTGCGGATCAAGGGTTCGACGAGGCCGGTGCAGGCGAGACGGTTGTTGACCCTCGCCCCGCGGATAGCACGTCGGAGGCCGACCGAGAGCGCTCTCATCGGGCGGCGTCGTGAGATGTCCGTCGTCGACCACATGATGGACGAGACAGTCTGTGGCCGGGGCGGCGTGGTCGTCGTGGTCGGCTCGCCCGGGATCGGTAAGAGCCGCTTGGCTCGCGAATCGGCAGCCCGCGCCCTTTCCCGCGGGTTCGAGGTCACTTGGGGTTTCGGTGATACTCACCGGAGGGACATCGCATTCGGCGTGCTGGCCGGTTTGTTGCGCTCCGCGCTGGGGCTCGACGACGGCGATGTGGGAGCGGCCAGAGCACAGGTCCGTGCGCGGTTTCCGGACGCATGCAACCAGGACCTCCTGTTGCTGGACGATCTGGTGGGCATCGCCGATCCCGGCCAGTCGCTGCCCGAAATCGAACCCGATGCGAAACGCCGGCGCCTGACGGCATTGCTCAAGGGTGAAACCCTGGCGCGGACGGAACCGTCGCTGACGATCATCGAAGACGCGCAGTGGATCGACAAACCCAGTGAGACAACCCTGACTGAGCTCCTCGATGCCGTCCCACGGACTCCCACGCTGGTGATCATCACCGCTCGGCCCGACTACCACGGCGCCCTCCGATGTGTGACCGATACACCGGTGGTCGAACTCGACCCTCTGGGCGACGGCGACGTCGTCCGGATCATCACCGACCTGACGGGAACCGATCAATCCGTCGCACAGTTGGTGGACAAGGTCGCCGAACAGGCGGGCGGCAACCCCTTCTACGCCGAGGAGATGGTGCGTGAGCTGGTGCAGCGAGGAGTTCTGCACGGCGAACGCGGTGCCTACGTCACCGCCGTGGATGTCGCCGATGTCGCGGTGCCGGCCACCATCCAGGCGACCATCGAGGCGCGGATAGACCTTCTGGGTGCGCAAGCAAAGCGGGCTGTCCTCGCAATGTCGGTCATCGGGGTCCGATTCGACGCCCGATTGCTTCCCGCTCTGGACCTGGACTCGTCGGTCGACGAACTCCTGCACGCCGAAGTCCTCGACGAGGTCCTGGTCGGTGAGCAGGTCGAGTACATGTTCCGGCACCCGCTGATCTGGGCTGTGGCCTACCGTTCGATGCTGCGATCCCAACGTGCCGTGTGGCATCGACGCGTGGCCTCGGCGATCGAGTCGACCGAACCGGGGTCCGTGGATCGGAATGCGGCCATCATCGCCGAACATCTCCGTGCCGCAGGCGAACTCCGAGCCGCCTACTCATGGCACATGCGCGCGGCGACACGCTCGATGAACCGGGACGTGAAGGTCGCGCGGTCCAGCTGGCAGAAGGCAGCCGAGATCGCCAAGGCGATTCCCGACGACGATCCGGATCGATTGGCGATGTGTATCGCACCGACCACGATGCTGTGCGCGACCGATTGGCAGGATTACGGAGTACGCCGGTCGGACGTCCGCTTCGCGGAGTTGAACCGATTGTGCGAACAAGCCGGAGACGCCGTGTCTCTCGCGATCGGTCGATCCGGCCTGACCGCCGACCTCATTTTTGCGGGACGCATCGCTGAAGGCGCGCGGTTGTCATCGGAACAGATTGCAGCACTCGAGGCCATCGGTGACCCGAACCTGACGATGGCCTTGACCCCGCCGCTGTTCGTCAACTGGCTCGAAGCCGGAAATGTCGACCAGGTCCGACGCTGTGCGCAGATGGTGATCGATCTGGCCGGTGGCGATCCGACGAAAGGGGCCGGATTTGGACTGGCGTCGCCATTGGCCACCGCGACCGCGTTCCGCGGAGTAGTCCGATGGATGCAAGGCCTGAAAGGCTGGCGGACCGACATCGAGGATGCCATCGAGCTGGCCAGGATCAACAGTCCTCAGTACTTCGCCCTCGTCCTCAACTGGACCGTCGGGTTGGCGATCCAATTCGGCGTCCTACGCGCCGACGACCGCGCGGTTCGTCTCGGGGAGGAGGCGTTGCAGACCGCGGAGCGGGTGGGGGACGACAACGCGTTGATGTTCGCCGAGTACGTGTTGGGGATCGTCTTGCTCAATCGCGACTCCGGCGCCGACCGTCGACGAGGCCTCGAGGTGATGGAGCAGGCTCGCGATGTGTGGGCGAAAAGGGGCAGCGTCTATCTCGTCCCGATCGCCGCCCTCATGACCGCCCGTGAGCGGGCGAGGTTCGGACGACGAGAGCGGGACCACGCGATCGAGACCATGCGGGCGGCACTGGATGAGCTCTGGGCCGCAGGACGGATCGGGCCGGCAATCCTCGGGACCGGATTTCTCGTCGCTGTGCTGCTGGATCGTGGTGGCGCGTCGGACATCAGCGAGTCCGAGAAGATACTCGGCCGCATGCACAGATATCCGGACACGGGCCGTTGGGGTCCGACCCAGGTCGTCTCACAGCAATCGCGTCCGCTGCTCGCACGTGCTCGCCGCGATCCCGCCTATTCGAGCATCGTGTCGCAGTATCGAGCTTTCGCCGAATCGGTCGGTTATGAGGGACATATCGACTTCGCCGCCAGATTGCAGCACGCGGCGATCTAGCCGCGCCCGATCGATCGCACACCAGGCGGCCCTAGCCGTTGCGTAGTTTGGCGAGTTCGGTGGTGGCCACGACGGTGAGACGGTCGAGGATCTGCTGGTAGGCGGGGGACTTGCGGTGAACCAGTGAGGTGTGCGTTTCACCGTCCACCAGATTCAACTCGGCTCTGCCACCGGCCGCGTGGACTGCGGCGGTGTAGTGCCGGGAGTTGTTGGGATGCACATCGTCGTCGGCGAGACCGTGGAAGAGGATGACGGGCAGATCAGGGTCGAGGTTCTGGATCGGGTCCACCGACGCGTATCGCTCGGGTACCTGATCTGGTGTGCCGCCGAGGATCTGCTTGATGACCCGGCCGTTGCCGTGGTTCACGGCGTAGCGCATGTCCAGTGGGCCGGAGATGGACACCACGCGGGACGGGACGAAAGCCGGCCGCGAGCCCACTTCGTCGTCGTCGAGTCGGTGCCGGGTGCCGCCCCAGACGGCCAGTTGCGCTCCGGCGCTGTGGCCGATCACCAGTTCGTCGTCGATGCTGAGTTCCGGATGTGCCTCGGCCATCGTGGGTACGTGGTCGAGTGCGCGGGCGACGTCGTGGAAGGTCGTCGGCCATCCGCCGCCGGTGCCGACCCGGCGATACTCGAGGTTGTAGACGGCGAGTCCGCGGACGGCCAGGTCACGCGCCATGTCGTCGAATTGTTCTGCGCCGGCGCGGCTTTCCCAGCCGCCGCCGTGGATGATGGTGACCAGTGGAACGGACCCGTCCTCGTGGTCGCCGGCCGGTAGATAGAGGTTGGCCCAGTTCTCGGCAGCGTCGGCCTCGGCGGGGTCGAGATACTCGATCCGTTCGATGCGGAGTCCATCAGAGGACTCGGGGACGGGCGGAGCCGTCGTCGGAGCCTGCGTTGTCGTGGTCACCGCGGACGACTGCGGGGCCGGCTTCCCGGCCCCGGCAGAGCACCCGGCGGTCCCGACGACCAGGACAGTCGCTGCGGCGGTTGCGATCAAGTGACTTACGCGCACGACGAATTGAACCACGGCAGCGGCGGTTTCGGGGTAGGGAAATCGTGACCGGGCACGACGAAAATGTGTCGTTCCACTTTCAGTCTATCGGCGGGTACGGGGCTTGCGGCAAGACCCGGGAGCGAGTGCACAATGGCTCGGCAACTGTGCTGCGGGGAGGTTTTTCAGTGGCGAACATGGCCGAGACACCCGAACGATTCGAGGTGCACGAATCCGGAGCGTTGTTTCATGGCACCAGAGCGGACCTACAGGTGGGCGAGTACCTGGTGCCGGGCCATCAGTCGAACTATCGGCCCGAGCACACCGCCAACTACATCTACATGACGAAGGTCCTGGACGGTGCGGTCCTGGCTGCCGAGATGGCCCGAGGCGACGGCCGTTGTCGGGTCTATATCGTCGAACCGCAAGGCCCGGTGGAAGACGATCCGAACGTGACGGACAAGAAGTTCCCGGGCAACCCGACGCATTCGTATCGCAGCGACCGACCCGTACAGGTCATCGGGGAGATGACCGACTGGGAGCCGCATTCCCCGGAGTATCTCCAACGGTTCCGCGAGGGACTCGAGGTCCTGAGGCGAGAAGGACGGGCCGTCCTCTACGACTAGGCACGAACCCGGGACGACCGGTTCAGATGTCGGCATCCTCGGCGGCCGGGTGCTCGCGCGGGCGCTCGTCCGTGCCGCCGAAGACGTCGTGGCCGGGTTCGGTGTCGAGGACCTCTCGCCGGAAGACCAACATGTAGGCGAAGTAGACGCTGCCGAGAAGAATCAGACCTCCGACGATGATGACCGGAACGGTCGCGTCACTGGGGGAGACGAGGATGACGATGGCACACACCGTCCACACCAGAGCGACGACGGCGACAGGCAGCTCGAATCGGCCGAGGTCGAAGGCTCCGGTCCGTCGATCGAGGCGCTTGCGCACGACCAGATACAGCGTGACGACGAGTCCGTAGGTGATCGCCGGGAACAAGGTTCCTGCAGTGATGAGTTCGATGAGCGCGTCACCTGGGATCACGATCATCGCGATGACCCCGATCGCCAGTGGTAGCACGGTTGCGGGAATCGGGGTCTGAGTACGGGGGCTGACCTGCTTCATGAGGCGGTGGGCCGGGAAGCGGCGGTCGCGCGACATCGCGAACACGATACGTGCGCATGAGGTCATCGAGACCAGCCCGCCACCGAAGAAGGCGATGGCGATGACCACCAGCAGGATTCGTTCGGTGGGGGCGCCGAGTTGGTCGCGCATGATCGTCGCCACCGGCGACCCCGAGGCGGTCACCTTCGCGATGTCGTCGATGGCCACCGTCAGACCGATGAGAAACATCATCCCCAGGATGCCGGCGGCGGCAACGGAACCCACGATCGCCCGGGGGACCGTGCGATGGGGATCCTTGGCCTCCTCCGCCATGTTGGCCGCCGATTCGAAGCCGACCAGGGTCGCCAGGCCGACGATCATCACCGCCATCAGGCCGCCACCGAAGGCGAAGTAGTTCGCCGAATCCACTGCGACGCCGCGTGATCCGAGATTGCTGACCGAGCCGTCGCCGGTCACGGCCACTGCCACGAGCAAGGCGATGACGAGCACGATCACAATGGTGACCTCGACCCCCACGGCCAAGGAGTTGATCAGTCCGACGAGTCGGGTGGACGCGATCGCCAGGGCCGCCTGCACGAGCAGGACGACCACCGTGATGACGCGGGCGGTCTGTTCGTCAGGTGCCATGTTGAAGAGCGGCATCAGACATTGGCTGGCCATTGCGAAGTCGATCGCCATCAGGCCGGTGACCAGATAGCAGAAGGTCAGCCACCCGAAGATCCACCCCACGCGGGGGTTGGCCAGTCGTGAGGCCCACTGATACGACGAACCGCTGAGCGGGATGCGTGCGGCGAACTGTGCGATGACCAGCGCCACGAGCAGCTGGCCGGCCAACGCGATCAGCCAGGTCCAGATCCCCACCGGCCCCGAGTTGTTCAGCAACATCCCGTAGGTGCCGAAGATGCCGACCGCCACCGAGATGAACGCGAAGGAGACAGCGAACACCTGGAAGGACCCGAGGGTGCGTTTCAGTTCTGGCTTGTACCCGAATTCGGCGGATACCTCGGTCGCATCGCTTCGGGATGTCTGATCGCTCATATGGCCTCCGCCGCTCAGGTCTGGACCAAAGCTAGAGAGCGTCGCCCGAAAACGTCGCGAAACGCTGAAACGTCACCTGGTCGAGCTAACGAGAAGACGATACTGAGCAGTGCTCCGACTATTCGTGTCGTCTCTGTTGATCGATTGATTCGGGACATGGATCGTGAGCTGACCTAACGACGTATCCGCTGCATCCGTATGATCACGCCCATGTCTGGTCTCTCGTCTCTGCTTCGACGCGCCTCCGATGACACCCGGACCGCCGCCGGCCGTCGCCGGTCGCGGTATGCCTCGGCGGGCCTGGCGATCGTCGCCGCCGCGATGTCTCTGGTTGTTCTCGCTCCGAACGCCCAGGCCGATCGGGTGATCAACGGGATCGTGGTCGGGGGGAAGATCGAGGAGGCCTACTCCAAGACCGGTGGTTCCTGGAAGTGGGGCGCACCGACCGGTCCCGAACGAGCCTCGGCCAAGCAGGGTCGTTACCAGAGCTTCGCCCGCAATGTCTCGTTCTACTGGCACCCCGCCGTCGACGGCGGTACGGCTCATCAGGTCGGCGGCGCGATCCGGACCCGCTGGCAGAAGATCGGCGCCGAGCGTGGCGCGCTGGGCTTCCCTACGACCAACGAGTACAAGTCGGGTAAGGGGCGGACCAGCGACTTCCAGGGCGGCACGATCACCTGGTCGGCGAACGGCGGCGCCCAGATCGTGTGGGGCGGGATCTTGCAGAAGTGGCGTGCGCAGGGCGCCGCGAAGGGGTACTACGGTGTCCCGCTCGGTGGCGAATACCGCGTCGGCAGCCGCTTCGCCCAGGACTTCCAGAACGGCACCATCTTCTGGCCCTGACCCCCGGTAGCGTGGGCGCTCATGATGCGTGTGCGCGCCGCGCTGGTCCCGTTCGTCGCTGCTCTCGTCGTCGCGGGGTGCTCTGCTGACGAGTCTGACGATGGCGGTGGTGCCGCATCTACGGTGACCGAGACGGTCACGTCGACGCCTACGTCCATGCCCGGTGCGACGCCGTCCGATGTCGCGACCGATGGCGGGAACCCCAGACCGAAGACCGCGCCCGCGGGTGAGGGTGCCCGACTCACCGTCACCGACATCCGGACCGGCAGGCACGACGAATTCGATCGAGTCGTCTACGAGCTCGGCGGAAACGGGCGGCCCGGCTGGCGCGTCGCCTACGTCGACGAGGCGCTCCAGGACGGAAGTGGCTTCCCCGTCGACGTCGCGGGTGAGGCGATCCTGGAGGTCCAGATCACCGGGTCGGCATACCCCGGCGACAGCGGCGCCGAGCCATATGACGGCCCCGATCCGGTTCGTGCGCAACCCGGTGGCTCGGTGGTGGAGGTGCGGGGCGCGCCCGTATTCGAAGGCGTCACACAGTCTTTCATCGGAGTGTCCGAACCCGGAGCGCCGTTCACTGTCGATGTGCTGACCGATCCGACACGACTGGTGATCGACGTGCAACGCTGACCGTGCCGCTGGTGGTGTACGCGCCACCGAAAACCTAGTACGGTGTACGGAGTAAGGCGCCGGAAGGAGCGACCATGCCCACGTCACCGCGAACCGCCACGCCTCCGCGCTGGCTCAAGCCGATGAACAAGGTGTTCCTGTTCCTCCAACGCCTTGGTGCGATGAAGGAGCTACCGGTCCTGATCGTGCCCGGCAGAAAGAGCGGGAAGCCGCGGCGGACGCCGCTGACCGTGATCACCCTCGACGGAGAGCGTTACCTCCTCGAGGGGTTCCCCGGAGCCGACTGGGCTCGCAACGTCCGCGCCGCCGACGGACTCGCACAGCTGTCGATCCGCGGCGATGTGACCGACGTCCGGCTCGTCGAACTGCCCGCCGATCAGGCGATCCCGGTGCTCCGCGCCTGGCCCGAGCTGTCGGGCAGCGACGGCCCGAAGATGATGAAGGACGCCGGCGTGGTCGCCGACGTCACCCCCGACGCATTCGCCGCCGTCGCGGGCCGCTGTGGAGTGTTCCGGATCGACACCCGCTGATCCGCCTGCTCGCGCTCGGGCTCCGGTCGCCGGCAGCGAGATCCGATGTTTACCGATACGAACGAATGGTTAAGTACCTTCCCGGTCAACGTATCGGAACACCAGGAGGCACGACGCATGGTCGCACTCATCGTGGGACTGTTCGCCCCAGTGGGGCTCACGGTGTTCACCATCGGCATGGAACGTTTCCAACGCCGCATGGAGCACCCCGGCACCAAGCGAGACGACTCGCTTGCTGCTGTTTCCGGGGCCGGCGCCACGCCGGCGCCCGCTTCCGAGCGCCCGAGCGGGGTGCCGACAGGTCTGAGGCTCGCCTGACCTTTCCAGACCGCTCGATCCGGCCGAACTGACGTCCCCGGCGCGGTCTGGTTGTCAGTGCGCGTACTCGCGGGAATCCGTTGTGTACTCGGGGATTCCGTAGTCGTCGAGGCGTCGTTTGACCAGCTCGGTGATGTACTGGTCGGCGAGATCCTGCAGGACCGGGAGCCTGCCTGCGATGCGGACCGCGGCAAACCGGCTGGTCAGCCACGGCGCGGTCGCCGCTGCTCGCGCGAGGTCGGTGACCGAGAGGTCGACGCCCATGTCGGCAGCCTTCTTGAAGTTGCCCTCGCAGAAGGTGGCGGTGAAAGCCAGTTTGCTGTAGCTCTTTTCGACGGCGTCCGCTGCACGGTCGAAAGTGCTCGCCGACGGGCGCAGGTAGGCGTCCATGGTGGAGCTGACGAGTTTGCGGCAGTCGTCGTCGTAGCCGTAGCGCAAGGTTGCGGCGCGCGCATTGAACAGATCGACGATCTCCTGTGCGGAACCGGGCAGCAGTTCTTCGGGTAGGCCGAGCAGAAATCCGCGGTAGCGGTGGAACTCGACCATCGCCCGCTCGTCGTAGGGCAGATCACGGTTCGCTCTGACGGCTTTGTCGGCCTTCTGGTACGGCCCGATCATGCCCGCCGGGAACTGATCGATCTGGGGGACCGGCAGACCATAGACCCTGGTATCCCAGGTTCGCTTCTTGCGGTTGTTGCGGCCGGTTCGCTGCAACGCGTTGAACCGGACCATCGAATGCATCAGCCGCACCATCACGGTGGCCTCGAAGCCCGCGCTGAAGCGTTCGAGACCCCCCGGCAGTGCCGTGACCGCGAAGTAGGCGGTGGTCTCGTTGACCCGGTGTGCGGCGCGGGTGCCCGACAAGGCGCCGGTGATAGTCATCGGCAGTGCCGCATAGCTGTTGGTGAAGGTCGCGAGGAATGCGCCTCGGGTCATGAAGGGCGACACGAGCGCGGCATACAGTCGGGAGTACGCAGCGCCGTCGTCGATGAGACCGAAGTCGATCCAGTCCGGCTTCTCCTGCATCACCGCGATGAGTTCGCCGATCTCCGGGGGAGCGTCGGGAACGTTCTCCGCGCCCTCGCGGCATACGCGTCGGACGAGGTTCACGAGTTCGGAGACCGGGTACCGCGCAGACAGGGCAGCGACCCGATCGGCGGGTACATCGGCCAAGAAGGTCGATGTGTGGACCAACTCCATCAGACGCGGGTCGTTCAGGTACTTGTTGCGATCGCCCAGTCGGCGCGGCAGTGCCGACTTCACGTCCGGGTCGGTGGTGAATCGTTCCGGGGTCGTGTCGAAGTCGAAGTCGCCGTACAGCTCGGGCAACTCGTCGGCCTGCCGCGCGACTCGCTCGGCCAGTTCTGGGTAGTAGTGCGCCATCCCGACCTCTCAGTCACCGCCGACGTCCGTGCTGTCTCTGTCATTGGAGCAGGTCTGGCGATCTCGTATGACCGATTTGGGACAACTCATCGAAAGCGTCTCAGTTGGTGACGGGGGGGCGACAGTTCAGCTGAGCAACCCAACGGCGCTGTTCCAGAGCGGGCCGAGGTTGATCCGGTGGTGTCGCTTGCGCATGGCGTCATAGAACTCTCGTGGCGCCGGTCTGCCGGCGAGCAGTTCCTGTGCGTCGGTCAGATACCGGCGGGTCTGGTCGATCGTGTCGGGGTGTCCGGCAGATCCCTGTTCTTGTGACCGGCGACCACCCACTGTGGCCGTAGCGCCTCGAAACGGGTTTCGCCAGAACGGGACTGGGGCCGATGAGGCCGGGGAACAGGATGTCCCAGAAGCTCGGGCGCGCCGCGTTCTGCTGGTCCATAAGGGCGATCGTTCCCGGTGTGGCATAGACCTGCACGCCTGGAAAACGTTTCAGCAGTTGAGCTGTACCGAACCAGTGATCACCGTGACCGTGGGTGATGTAGACGGCGACCAGGCGTCGGCCGGTGGCCTCGATCCGGTCGCCGAGCAGGGTGGTCTGCTGGATGGTCCAGCACGGGTCGACCAGAACCATCTCTCTGCAGCCGTGGATCAGCGTCGAGGACAGGGGAGACGACACGATCGGCCCACCATCGGGCAGTCGGAGTTCGGTGTGGCGTTCGACGCCGTCGGCAACGACGACCTCGTAGGTCAGCGCGCTTGCGGTGCTCGATGTGTCAACCATCGGATTCCCTTGGTGCGACGGCAGTCATCGCGGTTGTTCGCTCCGCAAGGTGCGGTGCGCCCGGTCAACGGTCGCGGACAGTCCGGCGTCCGCCAACGAGATGGCGAGGACCGACGGGACGGCCGAGGAGAACAGTTGGGTGAGTACGTGGCCGGGTTCGGTTTCGACGACGCAAGTGACGCCGAGTTCGCCCATCAGGCGGGTGGCGTCGTACCACTGGACCGGCCGGGAGACTGCCTGCGCCAGGTCGTCGAGGACGGCATCGGCCGACGTGGCAACCCGTCCGGTCGTGTTCGTGAGACATCTTGCCGTCAGGGTTCTACGGGGCACTGACGCGAGCTGTTCCGCCATGTGACGCGCGGTGTCTTCCTGTACCGGACAGTGCGATGCAACCGCGACGTCGAGCCGTCGGGAGTTGAGTGCGCCGGCACGCTGCGCCGCGGACGTCGCTGCCTGCAAAGCCGACGCGCTGCCGCTGAGGACGGTCTCGGTGGCGCTGTTGACGTTGGCGACCCACAGCGGAACGTGTTCGGTGGCGATCTGGGAGACCAACTCCACGGCTACCCGCGTCGGTAGCCCGGTCAGCGCCAGCATGCCCCAATCGCCTTGCGCGCAAGCCTGTTCCATCAAGCGCCCGCGTAGTCCGACGGCGGCCACCGCCTCGGCGAGTGTGAGCACACCCGCGGTCACGGCGGCGGCGAAGGCGCCCACCGAGTGGCCGGCCACGAACTGTGGGATCAGGCCCTGGTCCTCGGTGAGTGCCCGCGCGCCGGCCACTCCGGCGATGAGCAGTGCCAGCTGCACGCTGGAGGTGTCCTTCAATGCCGTATCGCTGTCGAGAGCCTCGGCGCGGCAGCCTGATTCGTGCAGGGTGGACGCGACCGCCGGACTGTCGGGGAGATCGCGGAGCATGTTCGGGTGCTGGGCACCCTGGCCTGGGAACAGAAGCGCCAAACTCATGACAGCCTCGATCGTGCGACGAGGCACGGTCCGCCCGGCGTACGGAGGAGCAGATCCGTACGGCTGTCCGCCAGTTCGGCGAGGGCCAGTGCGCCCGACGCGGTTTCGACCAGGCAATCCACCCGTGCCGGGAGTGCTCGGAGTTGGTGATGTAGCGATGTCAACAGGGGGAGTTCGTTTCGTAGGTCGTCGGCGCGTATCAGGAGATCGAGGTCGCTGTCGGGCGTTGCAGTGGGCTTGCCGGTGGCGAGTTCGAAGCCGACGCTGCCGGTAGGGCCCCATCCCAGGCCGGTGGCATCGAGGAGTGGGCGTGCCAGGCGTAGCGCGTGTATGGCCGCGACCGATCGGGTGGAGATGCTGCACGTCAATGACTCTGGTGTGACCAGCGTATGTACGTCGTCGGGTTGGGAGTACATTCCGTACCGTTGGGCTCGGTTGTCCCCACGCACCCCGACCGGGATGAGCCCGTGTGGCGCGGAGCCGCGCCGAACCACCACCCACGGTGTTCGCCGAAGCTCTTGTGCTGCCCAGCCGGGCGCGTCCGCGGGTAATGAGGTTCTGTCGGACAGTCGCAACAGGTCGTGCGGGCGAGGCGCAGGCATATCGGTCACCGGGGATTCCACTCGCGCGCCAGAGCGACGCGTACCGCACGCGAGGCGTGTCTGGTGGTCACGGCAGCGTCGGACTCGAGCCGGTTGGACAGATCGCCGGGGCCGCTGCGGGCGCGCTGGACGGCGTCGGAGAGCGCCGCGTCGACCCGTGCAACATCGTCCGGGGTGGGGTTGTCGGCGTCGGCGACAGTCAGCAGTCCGTCGCAGAAGCCGAGTGTTGCCCAGTCCGCGACGTCGTAACTCATCGGCGCGACGGTCTTCGCGAGCTCGTCGAGTTCGTCGACGGTCCGCAGGGTGATGCGAGCCGCGGCCTCCCTGTGCATCGCATGGATCTCCACACCCGGGTCATCCAGCGCGACAATTTGATTCGCCTGCAAACCGTGCGTGAGGAAACCTCCCGAGAGCGCCCTACCCACCACGAGCGCGACCACGGGGTGGCCGGCGGTACGGGCGCAGTGGTAGGCGTCGGTGGCCGCGGCCATCGCCTGGTGTAGGCCGCCCATCTCTTCGTAGCGCCCGTAGGCCTGGCTGGGCAGGTCGACGACCGCGATGATCGCCCGCTTGTTCTCGGAGTGCCGGTCGGTTTGGACGAGTTCTCGAACCGCGCGAGCCAGGGCGAGCGATTCGGTGAGGCCGACCTGCCCCTGACGCGCCCGATAGAACCGGTTGGCCGGGTCCGTGACCACCGCGAGATAGCGTGCGTCTGCCGTCGTCGCGGCCAGAACCGACGGGATGATCGGCTCCGGAAGCGCATCGGTCAGCGCGTGCAGCCACGTTCTGCCCCGGCTCACAGGGGAATGGGTGTCTTCGCGTGCGGTGGCCGGCGCGGCCACGGTTACCGGTTCATAGGTTGTGCCCCACAGTGTCCGGAGGTCGTACGGAGACGGCGCGTCGGCGGGGTCCAGCACGTCGAGCCGCGACGCCAGCACGTCGAGGCGCTCGCTTCGGTGCCCACCCTCCGGGAGGGCACCCGAACGCACTGCGTCGATCACCGCGTCGCGCAACAGGTGTACATCGTCGGGGACCAGGTCGTCGGCCAATCCGATGGCGCAGCGTTGCTCGCCGCCGTCGACCGCCCAAATTAAGGCGTGGTCCCGGGATTCGAATTCGTCGATGCCGGCCTCCTGTTCGATCACAGCCGGACCGTCGAGCCCGATTCGCGCCTGCGGAGTGACGATCAGCCGACTGCACAACCCGGCCGCGATACTCATGCCGCCGAACGAGCCGACTGTTCCGGCCACCAACCCGATCACCGGTGCGAGCGGCCGGAGATCCAGGACCGCCGAGCAGATTTCGGCCACGGCGTTGAGCCCCAGGTTGGCTTCCTGTAGCCGGACCCCAC
Organism: Gordonia namibiensis NBRC 108229; assembly: GCF_000298235.1. Taxonomy (GTDB): domain Bacteria; phylum Actinomycetota; class Actinomycetes; order Mycobacteriales; family Mycobacteriaceae; genus Gordonia; species Gordonia namibiensis. Next base: position 215,051 of record NZ_BAHE01000002.1, on the reverse strand, counting down.
CGGTCTCGAACAGGATGACTGCGGCGGTCGGCCGGCCCGCCCGGGTGTCCGAGGCCGCCAACAGCAGCGCCTGGGAGATCTTGGCGCCGGATACCTCACCCGTTCCACCGCCCTGGAAGCCTTGTTCGATCGCCGCGACGACGGCGGCATGCCCGTCGATGGTGCCGGTGGCGATGACGGTGCCGTCGTCGGCCTGCGGTGTGATGCCCTGGCGCTCCAGCCACGGTGACTCGATCCGGTCGAAAGGTCCGGCCAGCACTCGTACCGAATCGGGATCGAGCAGCATGGTCGCCCGACTCAGCGCATCCAGTTCTATGAAGCTGCGTCGTGCCAAGAGCTCCTGCCAGCTCTGACCGGCCAACAGTTCGACGTCGGTGTCGGTCATGATGCTGCCGCCGTCGCCGATGCGGCTTCGCCGGCCTGGCGTAATCGCAGGTTCACCACTCCTGGCGTCGCACCGAAGTCGTTGATCTCCCAATATCCCGCAAGGGGAATGCGGGTGAAGAAGCGCTCCAGAACGTCCTGCCAGATGGTGTCGAATCCATCGACGCTGGTGCGGACACGGACGGTGGCGCAGTCGCCAGGCTCCCCTGTCGCCGGTTGCTCGAGGAGGATTTCGAGATCGCCCGACGCGACCACCCCGACGTGTATTGCCTCCGCCGGGATCTGCTGGGCCGGGAACCGGTAGTTCAGGGTCTGCATGACTCGGTGATCCTTTTCTCCAGCGCATCGAGAAACAGAGTGGCGGACAGCAGGTCTCCGCTCCCGCCTGGCGAAAGATGCTGCGTCAGACACACATCGTCGAGTGCGTTGAAGTGTCGGCGGCCCTGTGCTGTACCGACTCCACCAGCATTCAACACCGCCCGGGCGCCCGACTGCAGAGTCATCAACCCGCGGGGACCGCCCCGGTGCAGCACGCACGTGTCCTCCAGCGTCGCCACGAGCGCCAACAATGCCGACAGGCGTGCCGTCGCCTCGTCGGCTCCGGATCTGCGGGCGGCGCGCAATGTGGGGAGTGCGTGGCGGCGCACGTGCGGAAAGCCCTCCTGCGCTTCGCCTACGGCTCCGGACCCGTTGTAACGCCGGCGAACTCGAGACCCGTGGGACATCTTGTCGGTTGTCCTCGACGAGGCGTACGGGTCGGGGATGGCGGCCAACCGAGCCGCAATGGTCACGGCGTCGCCGCCCCGGGCCGCCCCGGCGCTGAGCAGCCCCAGCGCCCATAGCGTGCCACGGTGGGTGTTGACCTGTCCGGTGGCTGCAAGCATCGCATGTTCGCCCGCGCGGCCGATCTCGCCCAGCCTCGTCCGCAGCTCGGCGTCGGACAGAGGTTGTGCTGCCGCAGAGGCGCACGCGGCCAACGCCGTGTGCAGCGAGTCGGCTGAGGTGTGCAGCATCTCGAGGTCCATGTCGGTGTGCGCGCCGGGTCCCCGCCGGTCCACGAGGCCCGGCTTCGGGGTGAGGTCGGCTTCGGCGTGGATGGCTGCCACCGCGAGGTCGGCGATCTCGGTGTCGGCGAGTGGTGCTGTGGCGCGCATCGTCACCAGTCCCGGAACTGCGACGGCGGCTCGTACAGACCACCGGACCACGCGACCAGGTCCTCGATACTGCGCGCGGCCAGCAGGGAACGGTCGGCGAGGCGGGTCTCGACCTCGAGGTCTTCGGGAAAGGCGACCAGGCCGTCGGACCGCAACGCCTCCACTTGCTGGGGATGTGCGGTGCGTCCCACCGGCGTGACACCCGCTATCGCAGCCAGCGCGGCGCGGCGGTCGGCGAGCGAGTGCGCCTTGTAGAGGTACGCGACGCCTTCCTCGGTGACCACGTGGGACACGTCGTCGCCGTAGATCATCACCGGCGGCAATGGCATCCCGGCCTGCTCGCCCACGGTGACGGCGTCGAGGGTTTCCACGAAGGTGGGTACACCTCCCTGGCGGAATGTCTGCGCCATCTGGACCACGAGCTTTCGGCCACGACGCCCCGCGCCGTCGCCGTGTGCGAGGTCCAGCCACGCGGCGGAGGTGTGTCGTCGTCCGTGCGGGTCGTGGCCCATGTTGGGAGCTCCGCCGAACCCGGACAGCCGGCCGTCTGTGACAGTGGACGAGTTTGCTTCTGCATCGATCTGCAACGAGGAGCCGATGAACATGTCGATGGCGTACTGCCCGGCCAGTTGTGCCAGGACCCGGTTGGATCGCAGCGACCCGTCGGCCCCGGTGAAGAACACGTCGGGCCGCGCAGCGGCGTACCGGTTCATTCCGGCTTCGCCGCCGAAGCTGTGGATCGAGTCCACCCATCCCGATTCGATCGCCGGAATCAGCGTCGGGTGGGGATTGAGCACCCAGTGTCTGGCGATCGTGCCCTTTAGACCCAGCGTCTCGCCGTATGTCGGAAGTAGCAATTCGATGGCGGCGGTGTCGAATCCGACGCCGTGATTGAGAGAGATCACCTGGTGCCGTTCGTACACCCCGCGGATCGCGATCATGGCCTTCAGGATCTCGACGGGTCCGATGTGGCGCGGATCCCTGGTGAACAGTGGCTCCAGGTAGAACGGCCGATCGGCTTGCACCACGAAATCCACCCAGCCACTGGGTATGTCGACGCGGGGCAGGGACGCGGTGTCGACGATCTCGTTGACCTGCACGATCACCACCCCGTCGTGGAAGGCGGCGGCCTCGGCGATGGTCGGGGTGTCTTCGGTGTTCGCGCCGGTGTAGAGATTGCCGTGGCGGTCGGCGAGTTCGGCGCACAGCAGCACGACGTCGGGGGCGAGGTCGACGAACATCCGGGCGTACAACTCGACATAGGTGTGGATGGCGCCGATGTGCACGGTGCCGTCTTCGACCATCTGGGCGATCCGCACGCTCTGCGGGCCCGCGTAGGCCAGGTCGAGTTTCGTTGCGATGCCCCGGTCGAACAGGTCGAGATGCTCGGGCCGCGACACCGAGGAGATCACCATGTGCAGGTTGTTGATTCGTGAGGGGTCGCAGTCGGCCAGGGTACGAGAGAGGAAGTCGGCCTGCTTCTGGTTGTCGCCTTCCAGCGCCACCCGGTCGCCCGGGCGGATCAGGTCGTGGAACAGATCGCCGAGCTTGTCCGGGGTGATCTCCTTACCTGTGCAGTAGCGGCTACCGGCTTGGAGTCGTTCGGCTTTGGCTGTGCGTCGGGAGTCCCAGCGGGGGGTGGTCGTGGTCATGGCGGCTGTGTCACCGCACCGACGCGAGGGCTTGCTCGATCACGGCGGTCACCGCTTCCGGGTGGGAGATCAAGGTGAGGTGCGACCCGCCGTCGAAGATGGTCACCTGGGAGCGCGCCCGCCGTGCCATGGCCTTCTCCGAAGTGGGCGTGATGATCTGGTCACCGCTGCTGATGAAGTACCACGAGGGGATGGTCTCCCACGCCGCGAACTTCGACGGCGTGCCGAAGGCCGCGGTCGACGCCGCGCGCTGCGTCGCCCACAGTCGGGTGGCGTGGACTGCGGGTAGGTCGCCGGCGAAGTGCCGCACGAAGATGTCTTTCTTCAGGTAGAGGTCGGCAGCTCCCGGGGGTGCGCCCGGATACGGGAGTTTGTCGAACAGTTCTGCGTCTGGCTTCTTCTTCAGGACGGAATCCGCTCCGCTCAGCGAGCCGTTGGTCTCTCCGACGGCCGGAGCCGCGGCGTCTACGTAGACGAGTGCCCTCACGCCGGGGTTCCCCGCCGCTGCATTGGTGATGACCGAACCCCCATAGGAGTGTCCGACCAGGACGACCGGGGCGCGCACCGTCCTCAGGAAACTCGCGACGTACTCGGAATCGGTGGTGAGGTTCTCCAGGGGGTTGGCGATCGCGCGCGCCTCGTAGCCCCGCCGCTGCAGCGCCGACACGACTCCGTCCCAGCTCGAGGTGTCGGCCCACGCACCGTGCACGAGTACGACCGTCGGCCGCGCACCGACCGGGGGAGCGGCGGCCGAGATGGCCGACGATCCGCTGAACATCGCGGCCGCCACTGCGGCGATGACCGTCAGCGCGCCGATGCGCCGCACGCGATCGCAGAGCCGGGGCGGAGCCGGCATATCAGCTCACTTCCGATCCCTCGGCCGCGCCTTCCCGTAACCAGGCTTCTTCTTCGCCTGGATCGGGCAGCGCCCGACCACCCTCGATGGCCAGATGTGCTGGGCTGTTCTGTATCACGACCAGGACCCGTTTCGCAGGGATGCCGGTGACTCGGGAAGCCGCCGAGGCGACCTCCGCGACCAGCTGGCTGCTCTGTGCTTCCGGATGGCCCGTGCGGACCCATCCGTTGATCAGAAGCGGTTGCGCCGGTTGCCCATCGGTGAACACCGCGTCCTGCGGGAGTTCACAGAAGACGACGTTCACATACGTACTGGGCACGTGATTGATCATCGAGTGGATCCTGGTCACCTCTGCGGCGAGCTGGGCTTTGACTCCGGCGCTCAGCGTCGACTGCACCGTGGTGCACGTGTAGACGGGCATCGTTCAACCCAGGGCCGGCAGATGTGGCTTGGTCGGCACGACGAGAACGGTGGGCCCGTCGGCCTCGAGGGCTGCTTTGAACTCCTGGGTCAGATCCGCAGTGCTGTCCACCTCCGCCGTCCGGCAGCCGAAACCTGCGGCAAGCGAGACGATGTCGAGTCCCGGGAGGTCGAGGCCGGGTACGTTGGGTGTCTCCTCGAGCAGCGCAAAGGATTTCAGTACGCAGTATTCGCCGTTGCGTTGGACGACGAACACGATCGGGAGTTTGTGCTGTGCGGCGGTCCAGATCGCCTGGATCGAGTACTGGAACGAGCCGTCGCCGATCGAGGCCACGACGGTTCGCCGCACTCCGCGAGCCCGGTCGCCTAGCGCGACGCCGACCGCCGCGGGTACGCCCCAGCCGATTCCTCCGCTGCCGGTGGCGAAGAAGCTGGCCGTGTGCCGGGTCGGCCACCACTGGATGAGGTCGGCCAAAGTGGAGGTGGACTCCATGACGACCGCTGCGTCGTCGGGCTTGACCGAACGCAGGACCGCGTAGACGTCGTTGGGCATCATCGGCGCGTTCGACACGGGGAGGTCGGCGCCCAGGTTGCGGCTCAGTCCGGGTGGAGCCTTCCGGTCGGCCGGTACGTCCACGAGCTTGACCAGCTCGTCCAGGACGGTGTTCATGTCGCCGACCAGGCTGTCGCCGACGGGGGCGACCGCCGCGAGGTGGGGATCCTCGGTGATCTGCAACAGGTCGGTTCCGTCGGGCAGGTAGTCGCCCGCCACGTACGGGTAGTAGCTGAACACCTGGGCGCCGATGACGACGACGAGATCGAAACCCGCCACCGCCTCATTGACGCCGGCGATCGTCAGAGGCAGCGGTCCCGCGTAGAGCGGGTGGTCCTCAGGGAACGAACACCTCGGCGCCAACGGTCCGCCGTGTACCGGAGCACGCAGCTTCTCCGCGAAGGCGATGCCGGCGTTCCAGGCGCCGGCGCGGTCCACTTCCGGCCCCAGCACCAGCACCGGGCGCTCGGCGTGGCTGATCCGGGTGGCGAACTCGCGCAGGCGGTCGAAGTCGGGTTGCACCCGATGACTCACGGTTCTGACCACAGCCGGACCCGACGCCGGCTTGTTCCAGTCGTCGAGAGGGATGGACAGGAACACGGGACCGGCCGGAGGTTGGGTCGCGACCGCGTAGGCACGCATGAACGCCGCCGGCACGTCCTCGGCACGGACGGGTTCGAAGGCCCACTTGACCCAGGGCTGAGGCATGAGCGTGGCTTCGGGGTTGTTCAGATATGGGTCGCACAGCGACATCTCGCGGGTCTGCTGTCCGGCGGTGACGATCAACGGGGTGTTCGCGCGGTAGGCCGCGACGAGGCTGCCCATCGCGTTGCCGGTGCCGGCCGCGGTGTGCAGGTTGACCAGTGTCGGCTTCCCGGTGACCTGGGCGTAGCCGTCGGCCATGGCCAGCACGGATGCTTCTTGCAATCCGAGGATGTAGTCGAAGTCGTCCGGGAAGTTCTGCAGGAACGTCTGCTCGGTTGAACCCGGGTTGCCGAACACTGTGGTCAGCCCGAGGTTGCGGAGTAGGTCATAGGTGACCTCGTGGACGGTCTTGGCGTCGGTCATTGTCGGAACCCTTCTGATTGACCATGGCTGCCCCGACTGCACAAATCACACACCCCGGTGACGTCGCGCCGACCCCGTGGAAACCACGGGCGGACGAATCCCCGTGAAACCGACGGGTGGACTGTGGGTCTCACGGAACCTGTCGTCGCAGGCCAGAGCACGTGTCAAGATTTCCGGTATGGGCTGGAGAGCGGAGGGGAGAACGCTCATCGGCCGGGAAGGTGAACAGCAGCAGCTCGCCGAGTTGTGCGATCGCGCCCGAGCCGGCGAGAGCGGTGTCCTCGTCATTCACGGTGAAGCCGGTATCGGGAAGACGGTACTGCTCGCGGTGATGCTCGCCGGTGCCGAGAACGGGTGTCGCGCGGTGCGCATCGTCGGTGCGGAGTCGGAGATGGAACTCGCGTATGCCGGCATGCAGCAGCTGTGCGGCCCGCTACTCGGTCTCATCGACGGGCTGCCCGATCCGCAGAAGAATGCGCTGGCGATAGCTCTGGGTTTGCGCGAGGGGAGTGCGCCCGACCGTCTTCTGGTCGGTCTGGCGGTGCTGACGCTACTCGGGGACGCGGGGGCGGAGCGTCCGACGGTCTGCGTGATCGACGACGCCCAGTGGGTCGACCACGCATCCCTGCAGGCGCTGACGTTCGCCGCGCGCCGGCTCCTCGCCGACCGGGTGGTGATGGTTTTCGCCACCCGCACACCGGAGGCCCGTCCGGAGCTCAACGGTCTGCCCGACCTGAAATTGGACAGGCTCACCCACGCGGATGCCGACCGACTTCTCTCCGAGGTCATGCCCGGCCAGTTGGATCAGACAGTTCGCGAGAACATCCTGGCCGAAGCTGACGGAAATCCGTTGGCGCTGCTGGAACTTCGGCACGCCATGGTTCCCGCCGTGCTCGCGGGCGGCTACGGACTCGCGGCGGCGACGTCGGTCGCCAAGCGGATCGAGCGGGAGTACGAGCAACGTCTACACGAACTGCCCCAGGCAACGCGGACTCTGCTGCTCCTCGCGGCGGCGGAACCGACCGGCGACTCGGTGCGGCTGTGGGCCGCGGCTGCGCAGCTGCAGATCGACGCCGACGCCGGTGTGCCGGCGGAGCGCGCCGGTCTGATCACCGTCGAATCCCGCTTGCGGTTTCGCCACCCGTTGGTTCGTTCGGCCATCTATCGCAACGCAACTCCTTCGGAGCGTCGCCAGGCACACGCTGCACTGGCCGAGGCGGCGTCCGATCCTGCCGCGAACGAACATCGGGCCTGGCACCGCGCGCATTCCGTGAGCGCTCCGGATGAGGCCGTCGCTGCCGAACTCGTCCGGTCTGCCGAGCGAGCCCGTCGACGCGGCGGCGCCGCTGCGGCGGCAGCCTTTCTGGCGTACGCCGTCGAACTGACGCCCGATCCCAGATGCCGGGCCGAACGCGCGCTCGACGCGGCGTTGTCGAAACTCGACGCGGGTGATCCAGAGGCCGCGACCCAGCTCCTGGCAGCAGTCGCAGGTACCGAAGACGAACTGATTCAGGCACGTACCGACCTGGTGCGAGCAAAGATCGCGTTCGCCGCTCAACGGGGTCGAGACGCACCTCCGTTGTTGTTGGCTGCCGCGCAACGGCTGCAACCGCTGGATCCAGCGCTCGCACGCAGCACCTACCTCGACGCACTCATGGCTGCGATGATCGTCGGGCGTCTCTCCGTAGAGGACGGGGCATCTGCGACCGCGATAGCAACCGCCGCGCGACGGGCCCCACCGCCGGCCGGACCGCCCACGGCCGCCGACCTCTTCCTCGAGGGAATCATCCTCCGCCTCGCCGAGGGACACGCTGCGGCCGCGCCGGTGTTGCAACGGGCCATCAACCAGTATCTGACAGAAGACGCGGCCGGTCTCGCGGACCCACGATCGCACGACATCACGCTGCGCGTGTTACTCGATCTGCTCGATCAGGACACATATAACTCGATCAACAAGCGGCAACTCGAACAGCTCGACGCTGCAGGCGAACTGACGGTCTTACCCGCCGCCTTGACCACCTACGCGGGGGTATGTGTCACGGCAGGTGAGTTCGAGCAGGCGGCGAATCTGCTTGCGCAGTCAGAAGCAATCTCCACTGCCACCGGCGGGCCGCCGCACAGCTCCATCCAGACTTATCTCGCTGCATGTCGCGGGCAAGAGGACCTCGCCAGAGAACTTGCCCGGACCACGATCGAGGATGCCACGGCGCGTGGCGAAGGCAGCGAGATCGCCGTCGTCCTGTTTGCGTTGGCGATCTTGAACAACGGCCTCTGCCAGTACGATGAGGCACTGGCGGCATGCACGTCCGCCCTGGAGTACGACGATGTGGGGATGCGCGGCCACCTGGTGAACGAGATGGTCGAGGCCGCGGCCCGCTCCGGCGACACCAGTACTGCGTTGTCAGGCGCACAGCAGATGCTCGAATTCGCCGAAACAACCGGAACCGCAACCGCGCTCGGATACTGCGCGCGTGCCAAGGCGCTGACGGCCACCGACTCTGCCGCCGAGGACGAGTATCGCACTGCGATAGAACATTTGGAGCGTTCGCCACTCAAGGTCATGACTGCGCGTACCCACTTGATCTTCGGCGAATGGCTACGACGTGAGAATCGTCGGGGCGAGGCGCGGAAAGAATTGCGGACCGCGCATGACATGTTCGTCCAGATGGGAGCCGACGGTTACGCCGAGCGGACGCGCCGGGAACTCCAGGCCGCCGGCGGAATCTCGCGTGGAGACAGAAGTCGCACATCGACGACGACACTGACGACTCAAGAGAGCTACATCGCCAGACTTGCCGGAGACGGGTACAGCAACTCCGAGATCGCCAGTCATCTGTTCATCAGTCCGCGCACGGTGGAATGGCACCTCAGTCGGATCTTCGCCAAGCTCGGGTTGTCCTCGCGGCGTGAACTGAGGAAGGCCGGTGACCAGCGGCCGAAACAGGCGAGAGGCAAGCAGTTTTCGGAGTCTTGAGAGGAGCGCAGATGAGTCGCCTGAATCCTGCTGAGACGATCATCCGTCTCCCTGATGCCATCCGGTGGGAGTCACCGCCGGATACACCGGCGCAATCGGTGGAAAGGGCGACGCTCACAGGCGGGGAGGAAGAGTACGGACAGTACCTCGTCCTCATGAAGTGGTATCCGGGCTATATGAGCGCTCCTCACTTCTATCGCACGGACAGGCTGTGCGTGGTGGTCTCGGGGGTGTGGTGGTGCAACAGCGGTTCGGACTTCGATCCCGGGGCAGCCGTGCCGGCCCCGGCGGGGTCGTTCGTCAAGCGGGTCGCCGGCACCCCGCACTTCGACGGTGCTCTTGCTGATGCCGCCGAACCGGCCGTGATCGCCGTGACGGGTATCGGTCCGGTGGATCAGGTTTGGGTCGATCCGTCCCAGCCCTGGCTGCGCCGGGTCTGAGACGCTACGCAGCGAGTCGATCCGAACCACCACACTCGATGAATTCGCGCGACCGTGCCTGCAGTGCGCCCTCCCACGATGGTGATGGCGACGTCGGCGTGACCCAGAGCAGATGGTCGAGCCCGCGCGCGGCGATTGGCGCCCTCCCGGCCACGTTCTGCGACGATGGTTCGATGTTCCCCGCCTCGCTGAGCTCGGCACTGCGAGTTCGCACTTCGTTTCGACACGGTATGCCGACCGCCGAAGTGCGGATGGACCTGCCTCCCGAAGCGGTGTGGTCAACCATCACCGATGTGAGCTCCTGGCCGAGATGGGGGCCCACCGTCACCGGGGCACGTGTGTTCGGAGACGCCGAGTTGGCGTCCGGGGTACGAGGAACGATCACGACCATCGCGGGGGTGCCCCTGCCCTTCGAAATCACCGAGTTCGTAGACGGACGGTCGTGGGCCTGGAAAGTGGGAGGCGTGAACGCCACGCGACATGAGGTGATCCCGGTGGCGGGTGGTTGTGTTCTCAGCTTCGGCGCCCCGCTCTGGGCGGTGGCGTACCTACCTGTCCTGGCCATCGCGTTGCCGCGCATCGAACGCATCGCCTCGCCTCTGGAATAGAGGACCAACGCCACGCGCCGCTTGGGTTTGACCACTGATTCGATGATTGTCAATATCGACAAGTGTCGATACAGAACGCGGTGACAACCGCCTGGCCTGGGTTTGATAACGAGCGGTTCGCTGATGCGGCGACGGTGATGAAGGCTCTTGGGGACCCGGTGCGGCTGCGTCTGTTGTCGGAGGTGGCTGCGCATCCTGGTGGCGAAGCATGCGTGTGCGATATCTCGGGCCCGTTCGATCTGTCGCAGTCGACGATCTCGCATCATCTGAAGGTGTTGCGTGAGGCCGGTCTGGTGACCAGTGAGCGGCGGTCTACGTGGGTGTACTACAGAATCAATGCGTCTGTGTTGCAACAACTCTCCGGATTCCTGGAGGATCTCTCCGCAGTGCAGGGTGAGTCCCGTTCGTGTGAGGATTGGCAGTGAGTGGGGGAGAGGCGGCGGTAGCAGGAAGGTTGTCATTGCTTGACCGGTTCCTGCCTGTGTGGATCGGGGCGGCGATGGTGGCCGGTCTGCTGTTGGGCCGGTGGGTCACCGGACTCGGCGACGCGCTGGCTGCAGTGGAGGTCGATGGCATCTCACTGCCGATCGCTGCAGGCCTTCTGGTGATGATGTACCCGGTCCTGGCCAAAGTGCGCTACGACCGGCTCGACTCGGTCACCGGCGATCGTCGTCTGCTGGTGGGGTCGCTGATACTGAACTGGATTGTCGGTCCGGCGTTGATGTTTGCACTGGCGTGGCTGCTGCTGTCAGATCTCCCGGAATACCGCACTGGACTGATCATCGTCGGCCTGGCTCGTTGTATCGCAATGGTCATCATCTGGAACGACCTTGCCTGCGGTGACCGAGAAGCTGCCGCCGTCCTGGTGGCGTTGAACTCGGTGTTCCAGGTGGTGATGTTTGCCGTTCTCGGGTATTTCTACCTGTCGGTCTTGCCCGGTTGGCTCGGTCTGGAACAGACAACGATCGACGCCTCGCCGTGGCAGATCGCGAAATCGGTGCTCATCTTCCTCGGGATTCCGTTGCTCGCCGGGTATCTCACTCGTCGGCTCGGAGAACGAGCAAAAGGGCGTCAGTGGTACGAGGACTCGTTCTTGCCGCGACTCGGTCCGTGGGCTCTGTATGGTCTGCTGTTCACCATCGTCATCCTGTTCGCTCTGCAAGGGGAACAGATCACGTCCCAGCCGTGGGACGTCGCCCGGATTGCGTTGCCGCTGCTCGTCTACTTCGCGGTGATGTGGGGTGGCGGGTACGCGATGGGTGCGCTACTCGGGCTCGGCTACGAGCGGACCACGACGCTGGCGTTCACAGCTGCCGGCAACAACTTCGAACTGGCGATCGCGGTCGCAATCGCAACCTATGGGGCCACCTCAGGTCAGGCGTTGGCCGGGGTGATCGGACCGCTGATCGAGGTGCCCGTGCTGGTGGCCCTGGTGTATGTGAGCCTGGCGTTGCGCCGACGGTTTCCCAGCCACCTCGAGTCGCCGACGGAGAAAGTCCAATCGGCGGCAGCGAACGAAGGTGTCTGATCCGCGACGACATCACCGCCCGGATCCACGCCCTCGCCGACCGATCCGAGCGGTAGACGGGGACGCGAGATCGCAACGAGTGCTCAGCAACAGGCGGTGCGCGTATCGACGCCCTCGGCGGTGCTGCCGCCGCAACAGACTGTTCCCTCTACGTCCTCTGTGCTGGTCTGCTCGAGCAGTTTGGGGCTGTTACCGAAGGTCTCGGAGTCCGCGAGCACGGTGTAGACTTCCCACTTCTCGTTGGCAGGCCCGGTCACCCACACCTTGTCCTGCTTCGCGAAGCAGCAAGTGGAGTTGATCTCCTCCTGGGTGAACAGATCTTCGCCGGAGAGGCGGGCGATCTCGGCGTGGACCTTTTCACTTGACTCGACCTCGACACCGAGATGATTGATCGTGCCTCCCTGGCCGGGATTCTCCAGCAACACCAGCTTCAAGGGTGGTTCGGCGATCGCGAAGTTGGCATACCCCGGCTTGAGCTTCGCTGGGCTGGTGTTGAACAACTTCGAGTAGAACTCCACCGAGGCATCGAGATCATCGACGTTGAGTGCGAGCTGCATGCGGGACATGACAACCACCTTTCACCTGTTAGACATATATCGAACTGACGGAGTACTCGCAGGATGCCACCTTTTCGACATATGTCAAGAAACCTGCGTACGATGACTTCATGCCGAAGACGTTGCCAGTCGTCGATATCAGTGCCCCCATCTGCTGCGCTCCGGTATCGGCTGCGCCACTGAATGACGACGCCGCACTCGAGATTGCCTTGCGGCTCAAGGCACTTGCCGACCCAGTACGGATCAAGTTGCTCTCGATCCTGTTCGCCGACGAGTCAGGGGAGGGGATCTGCACCTGCGACCTCGCGCCGGCCGTCGGGCTGACCGAGGCGACGACCAGCCATCATCTGGGTCAACTCCGAAAGGCTGGGATGGTCGTTCCGGAACGGCGCGGGATGAATGTCTTCTACCGAGCGCAACCGGACGCTCTGCAGGCGCTCTGCAACGTGCTCGGCGCGTCGACGGGTTGCGGCTGACCGACGCGTTCACCCCGAAGCCGGCGGCGGGTCAGGGCAGCGCCGGCGCGGGCTGGGGGAGCGGAGTTGCACCCTCTCGACGGAGTCCGTCGAAGATGATCGCGAGGTAGCGCTTCCAGAGCTCGGGATCGGGATCGGACAGGTTGCTGACCACGTGTACGGGCGCGCACATCAAGAGGAAGATATCCGCAGCGGTCACGTCATCTCGGATGCTGCCGCCTTCTCTGGCGTTGTGGACGAGCGCCTCGATCGCACCGTGCAGTCGGATGCGCAGTTCGATGACCCGGGCGTCGCCATCGCTGACCGCCCAGAGGAAATCGACGTCATGCTGCTGCCGTTCGTCGGCTGCGAGAGTCAGGAATTCCAATAGGGCAGCGAGCGGGTCGTCGGCCTGCGCCAGTTGTTCCGCGCGGTCGATGAGGATGTCGAGGTGGCCGGCCACGATCGCCACCATGAGGTCTTCTTTGCTGGCGAAGTGTCGGAAGACGGTCCCTTTGCCCACGCCGGCCCGGCGAGCGATCTGGGCGACCGAAGCCGATAAGCCGTGCGCGGCGAACTCTTCCTCGGCCGCGGCAAGCAGCAACTGCCGATTACGTGCGGCATCCACGCGTAGTGGGCGGTCGGGTGACGGCATGGATTGATCCTAACAAGGTGACCACGCGGTCCGATTACGTGCTAACGTCGCCAGAGTAAGCGGACCGATGGGTCACCTTGTCGGCCGGACCGACCCGAGGGGATGAAATGAATCTTGCCAACGCCACAGCACTTGTCACCGGAACCAATCGCGGTCTCGGCCACGCCCTGGCAACCGAGTTGGTGCGCCGAGGTGCCAAGGTCTACGCAACGGCACGGCGGCCGGAACTCATCGACGTCGCCGGTGTACAGGTTCTTCGCCTGGACATCACCGATCAGGAATCGGTCGATGCCGCGGCCGCGGTCGCCGACGACGTCGATGTCGTGATCAACAATGCCGCGTTCACCGGTGGCGGGAATCTGGTCACCGGTGAGCTCGACGCCATCCGTGCTGTGATGGACTCCAATTACTATGGGACACTACGGGTTATCCGCGCTTTCGCCCCGATTCTCGCCCGCAACGGCGGCGGTGCCATCCTCAATGTCCTTTCTGCCGCGGCATGGAACACGGTCGACGGCAACACCGCCTATGCGGCGGCGAAGTCTGCGGAGTGGGGCCTGACCAACGGCGTCCGGGTGGAGTTGGCGGGACAGGGGACTCTGGTCAGTGCTCTGGTGCCCGGCTTGATCGCCACCCAGACGTTGCTCGATTACGCGGAGCAAGCCGGCATGGAGCTACCCGAATCGCTGCTCAACCAGCCGACCGAACTCGCGCGCATCGCTCTCGACGGCCTGGAGGCGGGCGATCTCGAGATTCTCGACGATCTGAGTAGGCAGTCCAAGGCTGGTCTCGCAGGTCCGCCGCAGGCCCTCGCGTTGTAACCGATTTCGACCGCCGGGCTCGAGTTTCGAGAACTGCCATACCGTCAGGTGCTGCGAGGCCACGAATTCGGTTGGGGCAAAGTCCGTGAGGCTGGCGTCGCATGCTGGGTGCATGCACCGAAACTGAAGGTTCTCCGTTTTGGAGCGCGACTCATATTCGACGGGCGGGCAGTGGTGAGGCGGGAGGAGCGAGTGATTTGCGTCTGATGCAAATGCAGCGGTTTACTGGTAACCCTGCATATTCGATCGCTGCGTATTCGACTCGGCGGACTGGCGACCGACGGCATCCTGAATCCGAGCAGCCTGAGGAGGCGATAGTGGTCAAGTACCACGTGCGGTTTGCTGGCTGGTGGAATGATCACGGAGTGAGGGCAAATTAATCTCGTGATATACAACGGATCAATCACGTCTTGCCTTACATTTTCCTGGTGCAGGCTTCGTGTGCGTCAACTAGCCAGCATTCGAGTCCAATCGTTGCATGTTCCGGCTAGGAGACTACGTTCGAACCCACCGACCCCGAGGTCAACCGGATCTTTACCTGAACTCCCGTTGTTCAGGTCTGCTAGTCGTCCGTTTCGAGGCAGTTGGGCTCCAGAAGAACCGATATCAGAGCCTGATCGAAGGGCGTTAAGAAGTCAAATAACCCGGGCTGCTGAGCAGCGACAGTATATCGCCCGTGGGTACTCGGCAACAGCGCCAGACTACGAACTACCAGCGTTTGCCCGTCTGTCTGTGCGGGCTTAGTTGACGCGCTTAACGTGCTACTCGATTCCCTGCCTTTTCCGTTCGGTCGCAGCTTCGAGGCGATGGGCTTCTGCCCTGTAGGATTCCGAGAGTTCCGTGAGGAGCTGACGGGTGCGTGGCCACTTTCGCGCCGATTTGGCGAAGTTGTCGAACTCGTTTGCCAGATCAAACTCCTGCGCACCACCGTCATATATTCCGCGCATTGTAACACCCCGTGAATTATAGATTCCTGTGCGCAGCCCACGCTCGACGTCGGAGCTGCGGAGTGTCTCGAGGAGATCTCTCACGGTCTCGTGGATTGGAGCCCCGTCGGACATACTGGGGGCGTTAGCCAGTAACTCGCCGATCACGATGTCGCCAATTAATGCGCGGTTCTTTGACTTAAGAAGAGATCTAGCAGACGTCACCCATTCGTGCAGTGAGTCGGGATCGACCGAACCAGAATCGGAGAGGCCGGGACACAAGCGGCATGTCCGTAATACCTCGTAGGCACGAAGCGCCTGGTCGGCACGATACTGATCAGCTCGGTCTTCCTCAGGCTGGCTGGGTTCGCTCGAATCTTCTCGATAGCAGAGAGTTACGAGCTCAACAAAAAACCCAGGATCCTCGATGATTGCCCGATGAAGGCTGGGTGCGTGCGCCTCTAGACCACTGATCGGGAATAGCATCCACTCCAGCCTAATAAGTCGGTTAGTCCCTATCTCATCACGATGCGCGTGGAGCATTTCAAAGACGCGCTCTATCTCATACGCACTGAACCGGCCTGCCGGTTCGTCAACACCGTCACTCTTGACGATCATTTCAAACGCGTCGGCAGCGTACCTCGCCATAATTACGTCTGTTCTGCATCGATCAAGGTAAAGGTGGATGAAGTCAATGACTGCCGCAGGTCGCTTTACCGACAGTAGTGAGTGTGCAACCTCCTTAAGCATTGAGAATTTCTGGCCGAGGCCCAGATATGAAAACCTCCTCCAGAACTCCTCCTGAACTTCATCAGACATGTCTGCAACCTTTTGCAAGGCCAGTCCAGGCTCGGTCAGGTTCAGGATTGCAGCCTTGACTGCGACATGGGGCGAAACGCGCAGCAGTTGATCGACAAGTTCTTCTCCGTCGGTTCTAATTCTTGAGGAGAGATATCCTGCCGAAATTGACTTCCGGATACTATCTTCTTCATTTAACCAGGAAATGAATACGGTGTCGAAGTTGTTATCGCATTCAGCTAGCGCGTTTCCGACGAGGTTTGGGAACTCGGCGCTACGTGCAAACTCTTCAACGGAATCGAGACCGCCCTCTTTCAGTACTTCGGATACAGCATGGACTCTACGCCTGTGAAGTTCGGTCTGATACAGTTCCCAGTTATCACGCCTGCGCAGATCGCCGAGTTGTATGAATCCTGGCGCAAATAACCATCTGTATCGCGCGCTCGGAGTGTCTGGTAGATAGAGATCACGTACAGTCCGGAGCTCATCTAGTAAAGCCTCCGGCATAGCCCAATCGCAGTCGGCGTACTCAGCATGATGTGCAATCTTTCGCCGAAGGCACTCGTAAACTTCAACTATCTCTTTTCTTGATTTCGAATCTTTGGCATCTGATAGTTTCGAGAGGATTGCCTGCCGTTGATTAGAAGGGAAATTCTCGATATGTTCGATGGCCTCGACAAACTCATCTGCCGTTGTGGCCGTTTCGGCAATGATCCTACACGCGGTTTCTTTGATTGCGAATACGTCATGCATGGTTCGTTCGTGGGTCTTCGCCCATTCCCGGAACTGCGGTTTTGAGCTCACGATAACCATGCTGCGAGCGTCAGATGCGAGGTCGATCATTAGTTTCCGGCCAACTGCTGGATGTCTGCTAGCGATAGTTTCGATGCATCGAGTCTGGTCCACGGTGTTTGCGTAGGTGTTCGGATGGAATGCGTTCAGAATGCCGAAAAGGCTGGCTTCCGGGCGATTTTGCAGCTTTCCTCCCGGGTCTATTTCGGCCAGCATGGCCAACAGGTCGACTACATCGTCGATGTAATCGGGGGACCAAGCAAGCATTTCGAGTGCCCACAGGAAATTCGAATGCGGTGAGTTTGGGCTAAGAATG
Organism: Gordonia namibiensis NBRC 108229; assembly: GCF_000298235.1. GTDB lineage: Bacteria > Actinomycetota > Actinomycetes > Mycobacteriales > Mycobacteriaceae > Gordonia > Gordonia namibiensis. The sequence goes on along the minus strand of NZ_BAHE01000002.1, from coordinate 198,094 downwards.
TCGACGCCGTCATTGTTGTCCTGAAACATTGAGACGTGGAGTGGGGCGTCCGTCGATAGCCCCGAGCGCAAGGCCTCGATGAATTCTTCAGGAGCCGCTTCCGCGAGAAGGCTGATGATGTCTGATAGTGACTCCCAACGGACATAGTCCTTGTCAGCTGAAGCGTACTCGAAGATCTCTCTTACGACATTGCGAACAAATCGGCTCGAAGTCGACCCAGTGGAAGGAATTGGAATGTCGAGGCTCCCCAGGATGGCGAGGGAAGTTGCGATGCCACGTCGTAGATCGTGTGAGTGTTGTCGGCGTGCGCCTGCGAGTCCCGCCTTCCAGCGTTCGCCGCGGGGGAGGTGTGTTGCTGGATCAATCTCGGTTAGTACCTTGATGGTGATGCCGCGAAACGCCGCCAGATCAGTCGCCGTCAGACTCCCGCCAATCAGGGACCACGAGTCCTCGAGCGCTGTGACATGCCAGGTGGTCCCGACTTTGCTTGTGAAGGGTATGTCAGTAGTTGCTGAGAGTCGCTCGCAAGCCGACTGAACTTCGTTCATCTCCAGATTGAAGAACTCTGCCACTGTGGCTTCGTCTCCGGGGCTGCCTTCGTTCCATGCCGTGAGGAGCAGGAGACGCCGGGTAATGGCGTCAGGTTGTTGAGACCAGCTGGGCAAGAATAAGGAGGAATGGATACCAAGGGTTCGATGCAAAGCTAGCAGGCTACGCCGGCCCAGGGCTCCTAGTTTTCTTGCCTCGTCATGCTCAAGCCCAGCCTTTTCGAGCTGTGCTGCAACCAGTTGGCTGTCGAGTCGAGGAAGTACGATGTCGGCCGAGAGCATGTGTGGAGCGGAAACAATAAGATACTTGTGCCGGTCCAAATTTGAAAGTCTGTGTGTGAGAGTCGGATCAGAGATAACGAAGACTGTTGGCTGGGTCTGGCGAGCGACCTTATCGAGCGCCTCAGCGCTCCGAATCCAGATTGTACGTGCGGAGAGTCGCTGAGTTTCAATTGTTGGCGTTTCGGAGGTTAGTGTTGCCGCTATGAAGGCAAGTGCCTCCTCCGCCCGGATGTCGCCTCCCAAGTTAACAATCGGATTCGGTCCTCGCAGTAGCTCTAGGAGCTTCTTTGATTCGTTCTCTCGTCCCGCAAGTACTACTGCGCGTTCTAGCGGAACCGATGTCGTTGCCAGCCATAACTTTTCCCACCAGTACGTCAGGGAAACCGCACCGTCAATAGTTCGTCCAATTTGGTCGGCGAGCCACACCATCGTGCTCGGCGCCTGGTCCAACCATGTGTGTATCTGGTCGACGTTGTATCCCCGAACATCGCGCCAACGCCCCTCTTTGCGGTGCGTGGTCGCCCAGTCTCGGGATTTCGTCCACGGTTCAAGTATTGCTTCGATATAGGTAACTTGGGTGGTTGGCAATCCGTCTGGACCTGACGTGCGCTTGAGGTAGTCCTCTTCGGCCTTGCCATTTCCGCCGCCGACTGAGAGTTCCCATACTGAAGTTCCCTCAGGCACGAATGGAGTGACAGAATCGTTGCAGATTACTCCGTCGAAGCCGCCGGATGCAACGCCCGACCCACCCGGCATATCGATATGCGTAAGATTGGGTGACGTTTCAAGGATAAGTCTCCGAAGGAGTAGCGGTAACAGAGTATCGAATCCCGCCAATTTAGCGGCGTCCCGTAGATCGTCTCGACTAATGGGCGGCCAGATGAGTGGCACTGTTGGTTCCTTTACTCTGAATAGCAGATGCGGGTAAAGTTAAAAGCTAACGAACGGTTACTGGGGTCTTATTGCAAAATTACGAAGTATCTCGTCGCCCTACCTGCCGAGGATCGGTTGACGCATAGCGTTGCCATGGGCCTGCGGCCAAAGATGCGTGTCTCTGCGTGACTTGATCGCTATACCCGAGCATCTCGGCGACGACTGGCGCTGGAACTTGGGCGACAAGTTCACGTAGAGCCGTGTTGCGTGCGCCGAGAAGGTCGATACCGAGGGACCGGAGCCGATCCATCAGCGTGTTGGGATGGATATGTTCGCCCGGGCGGAAGCCAGGAAACAGCCAGGGGCTTCCTGCGCCGGTCGTGCGTAGGTTAGGTCTCCTCGAGATGTGCTCACGGAGTAGTGCAGAAAAGGGCTCTGGAACGGGAGACAGCGGATCGCCAAGCTGCAGTGCTAGCCCGTCGGGTGTGATGACTACCTTCTCCATAGGGAATTCAGCCACCTTGACGAGCGGCTGTGCGTACAGGGGTAGGAGAGTCCCGGCAACACGGTAGGGGAGTGACTCACTGTCACCCTGTAAGAGTTCCTGGATCCACGCCAGGCGCTCTTCTTGCGTGAGCAGGCGCACGGATCTTGCTTGCCGAAATCCGAGAGTGACGGAGCGATTGATTCGTGACTTGGCGGCCCAGATCAGGAACGTTCGGATTGCGTGGCGTGTGGTCGGGCCTGGCATAACCCATTGGTCGACATCCTGTTGGACACAAGTCGCGATCGTGCGGCCTTGCTCGGCATCAAGCCATTCGAGAAACCGAAGTGTCTCAGTGATTTCCTGCTTGGAAGTGTGCACAGGTCCTCGCGTCGGCTTGCCGGCGAGAGCTAGTTCGTTGATCCGGCGTAGATGATGCCAGGTTGCGAACTGTCGGACTGGACGCTTGATCTCGTCGTTCTCCACTGCGGCGAGCTTGTCTTCGAGCCACCGTGTGAAGTAGGCGATGTACTTATCGAGGGGTGGTAGAGCCTTGTGGTGTACGAGGATCGACCGTAGGTGTTCCACGTGTCTGCCAGTCGGCTCGTATGCGTCGAGGCCCTCATGGGTAAGGGCTGTGGCGCCAGACGCCACCGCCGATAGAAGGGGTTGCACCTTCGCTGATCGCTTCCATGTCAGCACGCTTTCGGGTCTGTCGGCAGAACAGAGTGCGTGGATCAGTGTGGCGACTTCGGAGGGTGTGTCGTCGCGAATCAGATCGTGTTCGAGATCTGCGCGGAGGGTACAGCGAGCACAGATTCCGCGGCGGTATGGACGGGCTTCCTGGCCGCACGAGCGGCAGTGGTAGTCCTGTCGGATGCGGGCGCAGTCTCGGCATACTGGCTGATCACCGATTTCCAGTCGTCCTGGCAGCATGCGCTCCATGCCGCAGCTTGGGCATGACCCGAACAGGCTCGTGGCATCGTAGAAGCACGAGTTGCACACCTTGCCATCCGGCCACGTAACCGCAGCTTTACGCATGTGTCGCTGGCAGCGGACGCATTCCAGTTGGCCGTCGGTTGCTTTGGGCCGGCCTCGGACTGTATTCCGTCGGCGGGGTTCAATCGTCGTCACTGATGATCCTCGCTCGGCGTGGGCGTACTGCCTTGTTGAGCTCGACGACGTTCTCGCGGCCAGCGCTGGCGGCCTTATTTCGGGCGTTGGCTGCGGTGACAGTCACGAGGTCCTCAGGGCCGCAGTCGAAGATGTCACACAGAGCTGCAATGAGCTTGAGGGAGACACGTTCGGGGCGCTGGTGCACTAGGCGGTAGACCTGCGGTCGCGAGAGCGTGATGCCACGCTCGTTGAGTCGGGGGATGAGGTCGGTGCTGTTGTGCATCTGGTGGTTGGCCATGAGTTCTGCGAGCCGCCAGGTGTAGTCGACGTCGCGCTTCATGATGCGCCACCTTTCTCGGTGGGGGAGAGTGCGGCATTGAGTGTTGCGTCGAGTGCGTTACGCAAGGTCCTCGTCCGGTAATCGCTGCTCACGCAGCTGTAGATTGCGGTGGTGGATGCGTGTTCATGACCCATTTGGTGCTGGACGAACATCGCATCCCAGCCATCCTCGAGCAGGTGGGTTGCGTATGACCGTCGAAACGAGTGGAGGTCGAGCCCTGGCGACAGGTCTAGATCGTCGCAGTATCTGCGGAAACGTCGAATCAGCGTGGTTTCTGAGACCAAGTTGCCGCGTTCACTGGGGAAGAGGTCAATGCCGTCGTCCATGTGGGCATGGCCGTTGGCGAGCCAGTCGGTGATGACCTCGGGGGTCCAGTCGAAGACAGTAAGTACGCCACGACGCTTTGGCGGCGACCCCTTCTTGGCCTTGCCGTATCGGACGTTGACCACCCCGAACTTGCCGAACTCCTTGGCATGAGGGTTTCGCGCGAAGTCGACGGTTTGCAGGTGCGCGAGTTCGTTGAAGCGAAGGCCGTAGGAGTAGGCGAGCTTGAACATCACGGAATCGCGGTAGGCCGGCAGCCACCCCTTGCGTCCCGATGCGGCGATCGTCGAGACCTGATCGTCGGCATGGTCGAAGAAGTCTTGAATCTCGCGCTTGGTGAATGCCCGCTTATCTGGCCTGGACTCGTTCTCTTGGACGTGCTGGGCAGTGTTCCAGTCGAAGAAGACCTGCGATGGATGGGTGCCGAATAGCTCCTCGCAGACGCGGTCCCAGCCGTAGTCGGGATTGCTGATGTATGAGCAGAACTGCCGCAGGCCGACCTGGTAGGCGCGGATGGAGGACTGGGAGAGACTGTGGATCGATCTGAGATCGCCGAAGAACTCGTCGACCATCGCAACTGTCCAGGACCACGGGTGCTCATTCGAGTGATCGATGAACCGTTCGACCTGCTTGATGCGGGCATCGATGGTCTCGAACCGGAGGTTGCGGCTGAGCTGCTGGTTGCGCCATCCCTGCAGCATCTCTGCGATGGTCTGTTCCTCGGGATGCAGCGGCCGGACAGCACTGACGAGATAGGCGCGTCCAACATCGTCAACCGCCATCGGCACCTCCAGGCCGTGTCTCATCTGATGCATCAATGATTCATCTGATGCATCATCAAGTCAAGACCCCAGGTCAACGGATCGTGGATCGGTTGGTTGCCACGCCACAGGCTTAGGCTCTCGTGGCGTCGTGGAACCTTCGATGCTCCGAATGTCGCTGTGTAGCAGTTGGGTTGGCGCTTGCGGGGGCAAGGTTGGAGGAGTGCGCGAGTTGATGCATCTGATGCAATATGCAGTACTTTAGTTGACATAATGTATCTTATCGGCACTTAACTAGGACGAGTTGAGCGGTCTCTTGCAGCCCCAGCATCTCGTGTTCGACGCCCAGCTGGGCAGCTGGCACAAATACCGGCGAGCTCTGTCGGCCTGTTCCGCAACTGGTTTCGATCGCCGGCACGCGGTGGCGTGGTTTGTCGGGTCGATCCTCGGTCGAGGTGCATAGCGACGCTCACCGAAGTCCTCTTTCGTTGTCGATCGCGTCGCATTCCTGGCGGCTAGCCCCCTTTCTCCTATAAGCAGCTCACCCTCAATAAAACGTCACAGTGACGAATAGCTGAACTTCAATGCCCCTTCAGAATCGCATTGTCTAAGCTGCTGTCGGACGTCCTGCCTGTGAGTGTCACGGCACCCCGTGGTCATCATGGCTGTGGAGGCCCATCGCCACCGCGCTGGCCCAACGGCACACGGTCTACCTCTGGGACATGCCTGGCTACGGAGAATCCTCGAAATTCGACGGCCAGGACGTGTCCCTCGCCGTCCAGGGCGATGCTCTGGCCGCACTGGTTGATTCATGGGGCCTCGATCGACCCATCGTCATCGCACACGACTACGGCGGCGCGGTGAGCCTGCGGGCGCACCTTCTTCACAACACCGTATTCCGAGCGCTGGCGTTGGTTGATGTGGTAGCCCTAAGTCCCTGGGGCTCACCATTTTTCCGACTCGTAGCCGACAATGCTGACGTATTCGCGCAACTACCCGCGGCCCTACACCAAGCATTGGTCCGTGAGTACGTCGCCGGCGCCGCGCACCGCCCGATTCGCGACCTCGACCACGACGCGCTCGTCCGCCCCTGGCTCGGCGACGACGGTCAGGCCGCGTTCTATCGACAGATAGAGCAGGCCGACGAGCGTTACACCCGCGACATCGAGCACCGCTACGACCAGCTCGCACTTCCGGTTCTCATAGTGTGGGGTGAACGGGATACCTGGATTCCTCTCGACCGGGCGCACATGCTCGCGGGCACCATCCCCGGCGCCGAACTCCGCATCGTCCCTGAAGCGGGCCACCTCATCCAGCTGGACGCCCCTGAACGCCTCACCGGCATACTGCTGGATTGGCTCGCCCGACTCCCTCACTAAGTTGAGTTGTTTCATCACGACGTCTCGATGTACGCAAAGAAAGTTCACGCGTGACCGTGGATTGGTTCGGACCCAGTCGTGCTAGTCTCATCAGCAACATCAGTAACATGAGCACCACGATCTGGAGTGCCCCGAATGCCCGTGCCGTACGGCCACAGCAAGCGCCGACGACTCGGCATCCGAACAATGCTGACCACGGCGGCCACCGCCGCCGCCCTTGTCGGCGGACTCGTCCATGCCGGCGCGGCCCAGGCAGCCGACGGGCATCCGTACGTCAATCTCGGTGACAGCTACAGCGCGGGCGCATCGGTATTTCCCCAGGCGACGAATGCGGCGATGTTCTGCTCCAACTCGCTCGTCAACTACTCCCACCTCGTCGCAGAGCGACGCGGGACCCCGGTTGTCGATGCCAGTTGCTCAGGCGCGACGACCGAGGATCTGACTCGGCCGCAACACTTGTGGCAGGGACCGCAGATCAAGGCGGTAGGACCGGCGACCCGCCTGATCACCTTGACGATCGGCGCGAACAACAACGGGTTCTTCAGTTTCGCGACGTCGGCCTGCCAGCAGGCCTGGCTGTCGGCGCCGTTGTCGGCCACCCCGTGCCGCGACAGGTACGGCACCTCATTTGTGGACAAGATCAAGTCCTCGACCTATCCCGACCTCGTGAAAGCGTTGCGCGGCATCAACCGCGCCGCGCCGCGGGCCCGCGTGGTCCTCGTCGGGTATCCGCAGATCTTCCCGGCCAAGGGCACTGCCCTCTGCTCGGCGTCGTTGCTCACGACGCCCGGAGATACCGCATACCTTCACCGTGCCTTTGTCGTCCTCAACGACGCCATGCGCCGCGCCGCCGCAACCACACGGGCCACCTTCGTCGACATGACCAAGGTCTCCGCCGGCCACGACGCATGCGCGGGCGCTCGGCGGTGGGTCGAGCCGACGTTGGGTGCGGTCAGCTTCCCGGCGATGCACGCCAATGAACTCGGTCAGAAGGCGATGGCCGACCAGGTCGTGGCCGCACTGCGCTGAGGGCCTCTCCGAGCACCTACTCGCCCAGTCTTGCCGATCGGGCGGCATGTCGGTCCCGACGTCTCACCGCTACGTTCCCTGCCCTTTCGGACAGCCCACCACCTGACCAACCTGGTTGCAACGTTGCTCGCCTTAATGTCAGGCGTCACGTTTACGGATCAGTATGGCCTGGGTAACTGGGTCCAGGTCCTGTCCCGAGGAGGCCGGTCATGGCTATCGACGAATCTCAGAGTCCGCACCACCACATCGGTGGCGTGGACAGTCACGCGGAGTCGGCGGACTATCTCGCCAAGCGGCAGCTCAAGGGCGGCACCGCCGGTTGGCTGCTGCTCGCCGGTCTAGGTGTGAGTTACGTGGTCTCCGGCGACTATTCGGGCTGGAACTTCGGTCTCGGACACGGCGGCTTCGGCGGTCTCGCGATCGCCGCGGTCGTGATCGCCGCTATGTACCTGTGTCTGGTACTGGGAATGGCCGAGCTGTCCTCGGCTTTGCCTGCGGCCGGCGGTGGTTACACCTTCGCCCGTCGCGCACTCGGCCCATGGGGTGGATTCGCCACGGGCACTGCGATTTTGATCGAGTATTCGATTGCCCCTGCGGCGATCGCGACATTCATCGGCGCCTACGTCGAGTCGTTGAACCTGTTCGGGATCACCGACGGCTGGTGGGTGTATCTGGTCGTCTACATGATCTTCATCGGGATCCACCTGTCCGGCGCAGGTGAGGCTTTGAAGGTGATGTTCGCGATCACCGCCATCGCGTTGGTCGGTCTGATCATCTTCGCCATCACCGCCATCGGACACTTCGACGTCGCCAACCTCACCGACATCGCACCCAACGACGCCGCCGGGTCGTCGTCCTTCCTGCCGTTCGGCTACATCGGTATCTGGGCGGCCATTCCGTTCGCGATCTGGTTCTTCCTGGCGATCGAAGGTGTACCGCTGGCGGCCGAAGAGACCGCCAATCCCGAACGCAATGTTCCGCGGGGCATCATCGCCGCGATCAGCGTCCTGCTCGTCACCTGCGTGACCGTGCTGTTCCTCACGACCGGCGCGGGTGGTGCCGGTCCGATGTCGGAGTCGGGGAACCCGTTGGTCGAGGCTCTGGGCGACTCGTCGATGGCCAAGGTGGTCAACTACATCGGACTCGCCGGTCTGGTGGCGAGCTTCTTCTCGATCATCTACGCCTACTCGCGCCAGTTGTTCGCACTCTCCCGAGCCGGCTACCTGCCGACGGTGTTGTCGGTGACCAACCGACGCAAGGCGCCCACGCTCGCACTGATCGTGCCCGGGGTCATCGGCTTCCTGCTGTCACTGACCGGCAAGGGCGACCTCCTGCTGAACATGGCCGTCTTCGGTGCCGCGTCGAGTTACGTGCTGATCATGGTCAGCCACATCGTTCTCCGTCGCCGCGAGCCGGACATGAAGCGCCCGTACCGCACCCCCGGCGGCGTCGTGACCACCGGCTTCGCCCTCGTCGTCGCGGTCATCGCGGTCATCGCCACGTTCCTCGTCGACGTGGTGGCGGCCTTGTGTTGCCTCGGGGTGTTCGCCCTGTTCATGCTCTACTTCGCCGTGTACAGCCGCCACAAGCTCGTCGCCAACTCTCCCGACGAGGAGTTCGCTGCCCTCGCCGAGGCGGAGGACGACCTGCGATGATCTACACCCAGTCGATCTCGGGTACCACCTACACCTTCGACGGGTTGGTCGAACTCATGGCCAAGGCCACTCCACGCCGCTCCGGCGACGAACTCGCCGGGTGTGCCGCCGAGTCCGATGCCGAACGGGCCGCTGCGGCATGGCAACTCGCCGATCTACCGTTGACAGCCTTCCTCGAGGAGCAAGTCGTCCCGTATGAGTCCGACGAGGTCACCCGACTGATCATCGACACCCACGACCGGGTGGCGTTCCAGTCGATCGCGCATCTTACCGTCGGCGGATTGCGCGACTGGTTCCTCGAAACCTCGACTCGCGCAGACAGTGCCGATCAGATCGCCGCTGTGGCACCAGGGCTGACCCCGGAAATGGTCGCCGCCGTGTCGAAGATCATGCGCAACCAGGACCTGATCCTGGTTGCCGCGGCCGCGACGGTCACCGCAGGCTTCCGCACCACGGTCGGTCTCCCAGGGCGCATCGCCACCCGACTGCAACCCAACCATCCGACCGACGATCCGCGCGGTATCGCGGCAGCGACTCTGGACGGATTGCTGATGGGCTGCGGAGACGCGGTGATCGGCATCAACCCGGCTACCGACTCACCTCACGCCACGTCGGAGTTGCTGTACCTGCTCGACGACATCCGGCAGCGCTTCGGGATCCCGATGCAATCCTGCGTCCTATCCCACGTCACCACCACCGTGGACCTCATCGAGAAAGGCGCACCGGTCGACCTCGTCTTCCAGTCGATCGCCGGAACCGAAGGCGCCAACCGAAGTTTCGGGATCGACATGGCGATCCTGCGGGAAGCCAACGAAGCCGGCCGATCCCTGAAGCGAGGCACCGTCGGGGACAACGTGATGTACCTCGAGACCGGGCAGGGCTCCGCGCTGTCGGCGAATGCGCATCTCGGCACCGGCGGCAAACCCGTAGATCAACAGACCCTGGAAACACGGGCATACGCGGTGGCGCGAGTTCTCGAACCACTCCTGATCAACACCGTTGTCGGGTTCATCGGACCCGAGTACCTCTACGACGGGAAACAGATCATCCGCGCCGGTCTCGAAGACCACTTCTGCGGCAAGATCCTCGGCCTCCCGATGGGGGTCGACGTCTGCTACACCAACCATGCCGAAGCAGACCAAGACGACATGGACACACTGCTGACCCTTCTGGGCGTCGCCGGCGCGGCGTTCGTCATCGCCGTCCCCGGCGCCGACGACGTCATGCTCGGCTACCAAAGTCTGTCCTTCCACGACGCGCTCTACGTGCGTCAGGCACTCGGCCTCCGACCCGCTCCCGAATTCGAGACCTGGCTGGCGGGGCTCGGGATGGCCGACACCGATGGGCGGATCCTGCCGGTCGACGTGGTTAACTCTCCCTTGCGTTCGCTGACGGTGGCCCGATGAACGCCGCCGATCAACCGGCCGAGGACCATTGGGCCGACCTACGACTGACCACCCAGGCGCGGATCGGCCTGGGCCGGGCCGGGAATTCACTCCCCTCGCGTCGAGTACTGGAGTTCAAGGCTGCTCATTCCGCTGCGCGCGACGCCGTGCACGAACCTCTCGACGTCGACGACCTGACCCGGCAGATCAGCGAACTCGACATGGAACCAGCACTGCATGTGCAGAGCCGGGCCGATTCCCGCGGCGAGTACCTGAGGCGACCGGATCTCGGACGGCAGCCCGCGGACCTGTCTCATCTGCCCGACACCGGCGCCGACCTCGCCATCGTGCTGGCCGACGGACTCTCACCGCGCGCACTCGCCGACCACGGACGGGGACTGCTCGACGCGCTCCTCGACACCCTCGGCGAGCGCTACTCGCTCGCTCCCCCGGTGATCGCGACCCAGGCCCGGGTCGCACTCGGCGACCACATCGGCGAAGCCCTCCGTGCCCAGACGATGATCATGATCATCGGCGAACGCCCCGGGCTCTCGGTCGCCGACAGTCTCGGCATCTACCTCACCCATCTCCCGCAAGCGGGACGCCATGACGCTGACCGCAACTGCATCTCCAACATCCACCCGCCCGACGGTCTCGACTACACGACCGCCGCCGCGATCACCGCGGCCCTGGTGGACGGCGCCCGCAAACTCGGGAGATCCGGAGTCGCGCTCAAGGACACCTCACGCGACCAACTCGCGGACAGTGACGCGCGCATTCTGGACGGCTAGATACCGTCTGGGCGACCCATGACAGTCGCCGTCGTCGACTGTCATGGGTCGCGGCGAAGACATCGTCGCCCTTTGCGGAGGTCATCGAGGCGGCGGCGTCCTCGGAAGATCGTCCTCCGGACCACCCGTCGGAGTGAGGGTGCAACCCCGCTGCAGAACGAAAAGCCATGTGCCGTAGTCTTTTCTCACGTGAATTCCGCTGCTGACGATGCTTTCATGACCGACCTCACTTCGCATGTTTGCGTGTGGTGCTCGTCCACCGAGGACATCGCCGAACTCCGTGGCGAACCGCGCTGCGGGCGTTGCCGCACTGCAGAACAGACCATCGCTGCGGCCCGCGAGTTCGTCGGCCTGTACGGTCTGCGGCCCCTGGGTGGATCGCTCGCCTCCGAGGACGAGGAGGAACACGAACACCGCGTGGCCGCGCGCGAGGCCCGGGTGCTGCTGAACCAGACCCGCTCGCAGACGCCTACGCGCAGCAAGTCCAAGCCGGGACAGCGCGTCGCGACCCGCACCGCGACCAACGCGCCGAAGGCGAGCAGCAAGACGCCGGCCCCCAAGACCCAGAACGACAAGTCCGGGGTCACCCGGCCGGACCGGGCCGAACTCATGAGCCGCGCCAAGAACCTGCTGGCGCAGCTCGCCGAGATCGAGGAACGCCTGACGGTCGCGCAGAAGGACTCCGGCTTGAGTGGCAAGGCCAAGGTGTCGGACCTGACCGCGAAGCGGGATTCGATCCTGCGAACGCTCGCCGCTCTGGAGAAGGCGAACCGGGCGCTGGAGCCGGCCTGACACTCTCCACGGCAGTGGCCCACGGGCCGGAAACCGCTGCGTCGCAACCCGTTCGGATGCCCCTTCGCGACAAATGGCCCGGGGTCGCCGGTGAAACACGCCGATTGCGCACTGGTCGGTTCCCCTGGGTGGTCGTCGACGACGCGTAGCATTTGGGTCGCACCTGCAGCAGCGCGGGACCGCCCAGGGGCGGCGCGTGCCGCCTGCCCCGCGTTCCGAGAGGAATCGCGCGATGACCGCGAACCAGCGCGACCACGAGGACGATCGACGCGCGGCCGGTCGCGCGGACGGCCCCCTCGAACAGCAGCTCGAGGAGAGTTTCGACGAAGTCGTGACCGAGGGCACCGAACGCCTGTACCGGGCGGTGCGCACAGTGCTCATCACCGGCTTCTTCGGCGGGCTGGAGGTCGGACTCGGTGTCATGGCGATGCTGGCCGTCGTCCACGAGACAGGCAGCCACCTCTTGGGCGGCCTCGCCTTCAGTATCGGACTCATCGCGATCTACCTCGCGCACAGCGAGCTGTTCACCGAGGACTTCCTGATGCCCATCGCCGCGGTGGTGGCGCGTAAGGGATCTGTCCTTCAGCTGATCAAGCTCTGGGTCGGTACGCTGCTGGCCAACCTCCTCGGCGGCTGGGTCATCATGTGGCTCATCACGCGATCGTTTCCGGAATGGAACGAGACGCTGTCAGAGTCGGCACATCACTTCGTCGACGCACCGTTGTCGTTGCAGAGCATCTGCCTGGCGGTCCTCGGTGGAGCCGTCATGACCCTGCTGACCCGGATGCAGCAGGGTACGTCGTCCGACCCGGCCAAGATCGCGGCGACTGTCGGAACAGCGTTTCTGCTCGCGGGTCTACAGCTGTTCCATTCCGTCCTCGACTCGCTGCTCATCTTCGGTGCGATCCAGGTCGGCGGCGGCGTCACCGTCGTCGGCTGGTTGTCGTGGTTCTGGTACACCGTGGCGTTCAACATCATCGGTGGAATCGTCTTGGTGACGGCCCTGCGTTTGCTCCGGACCAAGGAACTGGTCGAGCAGGAACGCCAAGCGCCCGGGCCCGACTCGGATCGCAATGACGTGCCCTCGGAGAAGAAGGAGAGCTAACCGGTCGACGGTGTGTCCGCGAGCTCGACCGCCCGACGCAGCGTCTCCCGGTCGACGACATCGCCGGCACTCATCGGCTCGGTCAGGACGCCCGATTCGGTCGCGATGTCGATCATGAACCCGACGCTGTCTTCGGAGAGCCCGCCGTCCTCGGTCCAGAACGGATACTTCTGGATGAGGTCGTAGAGCTCTCGAAGCGACTGTTCGGACGGAGGTTCGTCAACGTACTCGCCGACCGCCGCTCGGAACAGTGCGAAGTCGCTCTTCAGTGTCGTCATCGCCCGCAGTGTGGTGGCACAGTACCGCGCGGCCAGTTCTCGGTTCTGTGCGAGCCAGTCCGCCCGGCGGCCTGGGCCACCTTGATGAAACCCGGGGCGTTGTCGTAGAGAGTGGCGATCAACACCGGTCGGTTCACCGTTGATCGGGCGGCGTCGAACTGCGTGTCGTGAATGACGGTGGCGTCGAGCTGTCCGGTGGCCCAGGCTTTGGTTCGGGCGTTTGCGCTTTCGATGATTCGCGGATTCGGGATCTCGTGGACGTCACGGGGCTCACCGATGCCGCTCAACAGCGCATTCAGGACGATGGCCCCTGCGCCGCCCGGGCTGTCGACACCCACCCGAGTCGATGGTTCGAACAGTTGGCCGGCCGTGTCCACACCATCGGCGCCGGCCAGGACGAAGTCGTCCATGCTGACGTACGGGCAGAACACCTTCAGATCCTTGCCCTGCTCCCGCGCATCGAGAATCGCCGAGAACGATGTTGCGAGAACCTCGGCATCGCCGTCGGACAAGGTCTTCACCGCGTCGGTGTGAGTGCCGGTGATCGTCACGTTCCCGTCGACGCTGAGGTCCAGCCCGGAATCGCGTCCGTACTCCCCGACGCCGTAGACCAGCGGTATCTGCGACGCCGGCGGGGGCGAACCCAGCACGATCCGCAGCGACTCCCCTGTGCTCGCCTCGGTGGGCTGGGCGCAGGCGGTCCCGACGGCCGCCAGCCCGCTGACGGTGATGGCCGCGAGCACGCGCGTCGTTCGGCTCCGGCGAATCCTGGCTGACATCGGTACCTCTTCCGCAGTGTCCGATAGTTCCGCAGCAGTGCATCTGCGGACTCGCCCGTGCGGAGACACCCGATTCCCTCGGCATTGGGTTCTGGTGAACATACGTCAGCGCGACGCCGCGGGTGGGCAATCCGGAAGAAGTCGAATCGTCGTGCGACACAGAAGTTCAGGCGGATGATCCGCGATGAGCGCCATCGGCGGTCGGTGTCAGGCGAGCGGCGCCTTGAGTCCGTGCAGAATCGTGCCGATGAGCCGATCGAAGTAGTTCTCGCGTTCGGCGTCGGGCAACAGTCCCAACGGTCCCTTGATGCAGAGCTCGGCGAAACCGTGAACCGCTGCCCAGCAGACGATCTCGGAGTCCGGGCGGCGTTCGGTCGGGATCTCCCCCACAGCCACCATCTCGTCGAGGACGCTGTGGAGGATGGCGTATGGGCCGTCGCGGCGCGCCGACACGTCGGGGTTGACGCCCGGTCGGGAGAACTCGGCGTGAAAAGCGACCTGGAACAGATGCGGTTCGTCGATTGCGAACAGGGCATAGGCTCGCGCGGTCTCGCGGAATCGGGACCGCGCGACCACCTCGGGTGCCTGGTCGTCGGGAACCGTCGCGATCCGCTGACGCATCAGATCGGCGAGTGTTGCGAGGGCGCGGTCGGCAATCGACGTCATCAGCTCCTGACGATCGGCGAAATGCCGATAGGCGGCGTTGTGGGAAACGCCGGCGCGCCGCGCCACCTCGCGAATGGTCACCTTCTCGGGAGCACTGCTGCGAGCCAGCTCCCAGGCCTCGTCGATGAGGGCATTGCGAAGGTTGCCGTGGTGATAGGTGGTGCGCTCCGATGCCATGGCGGTCACTCTACCGAGGTTGCGCGAGTCCCCCGACCTGGGTGAACCCGCCACGACCTCCTTTCATGCCAATGGATGTTGACAGAGACAACATCGTGGTTCATTCTATGTTGACACTGCCAACACCTAGTGGTGACCGTCACAGCCCAGGGCGGTATTCGAGGAGGAACTCATGGCCACCGTCACCTTCATCACCTACGACGGAGAGAAGCAGGAAGTCCCGTTCGTCGAGGGTCAGAACCTGATGCAGGTCGCGACCGACAACGCGGTGTCGGGAATCGACGGCGACTGCGGCGGCGACGCTGCCTGCGGCACCTGCCACGTGATGATCGACCAACAGTGGGCCGCCGCGACCGGCAGTCGCAACGCCACCGAAGCGCAGATGCTCGAGATGAATCCCGACTGTCAGGAGAACTCGCGACTGTCGTGTCAGATCGCACTCTCCGCCGAACACGACGGTCTCGTCGTCAATCTTCCCGAATTCCAGTTCTGAACCGATCGGAGAACCACTGATGCAGATCCTCGACCGCGTCGTTGAGACGGTGCAGGCGAACATCCCGTTGGACCGTCAGGTTCAGGGCCTCCAGCTCTTCCACAAGACCCGCGCTCGGCTGCTCGGCGAGACGCGGCCGGAATCCTATGTGGAGAAGCCCATCCCGCCGGTGGACGAAGTCGGTCTGGACGAGATCGACATGAGCAACCCGTTCATGTACCGGCAGGGTCAGTGGATTCCCTACTTCGCCCGCCTTCGCGACGAGGCGCCGGTCCACTATCAGGCGAACAGTCGTTTCGGCCCGTTCTGGTCGGTGACCCGGTACGACGACATCCTCACCGTCGACAAGGAGCATGAAACCTTCTCGGCCGAACCCTTCATCGTGATCGGCACTCCCCCACCGGGTCTCGACGTCGAGATGTTCATCGCGATGGACCCGCCCCGACACGACGAGCAGCGCCGGGCGGTTCAGGGCGTCGTGGCACCGAAAAACCTCAAGGAGATGGAAGGGCTGATCCGGGAACGCGTGTGCGAGGTTCTCGACAACCTTCCCGTCGGCGAACCGTTCAACTGGGTCGATCGGGTCTCGGTCGAGATCACGGCGCGGACGCTCGCGACGATCCTCGACTTCCCGTACGACGAACGCCGTAAGCTGGTTCGCTGGTCCGACCTGGCGGCCGGCAGCGAGGAGGCGACCGGCGGCAGCAGCGATCCCGATGTCGTGTTCCAGGCCGCTCTGGAGATGGTCCGCGCGTTCGCGGAACTGTGGCATGACAAGGCGGCGCGTCTGGAGGCCGGGGAGGCACCGGGATTCGATCTCATCAGCATGCTGCAGTCCAATGAGAAGACCAAGGACCTGGTGAAGCGGCCGATGGAGTTCATCGGCAATCTGACGCTGCTGATCGTCGGCGGAAACGACACCACGCGCAACTCGATGTCGGGCGGTGTCTACGCACTGAACAAGTTCCCCGGCGAATTCGACAAGCTCAAGGCCGACCCGAGCCTCATCCCCAACATGGTCTCGGAGATCATCCGCTGGCAGACGCCGCTGGCCTACATGCGGCGGGTCGCCACGAAGGACACCATCCTCAACGGGCAGTTCATCCGCAAGGGCGACAAGCTGGTGATGTGGTACGCCTCGGGCAACCGGGACGAGAGCAAGTTCGAGCGTGCCGACGAGCTCATCATCGACCGCCCGAATGCGCGGAACCACATGGCCTTCGGCTACGGCGTGCACCGATGCATGGGCAACCGTCTCGCCGAACTGCAGCTCCGGATCCTCTGGGAGGAACTGCTGCAGCGCTTCGACGACATCAAGGTGCTCGAAGAGCCCGAGTACGTGCAGTCCAACTTCGTCCGTGGGTACAGCAAGCTGATGGTCGAACTCACGCCCAAGACACCGTCATGACCTCGGGACGTGCCGTCGTGATCGGCGCCAGCCATGCCGGTGCCCAACTGAGTGCCCAGCTGCGGTCGTCGGGTTGGGACGGCGACATCGTCCTGATCGGCGACGAGCCGTACCTGCCCTACCACCGGCCGCCGATGTCCAAGACGTACCTTGCGGACACCGTCGGGATCGATGACCTGCTGATCCGCGGAACCGAGTTCTACGACAAGCAGAACATCCGGGTTCGTCGTGCCCGGGTAGAACGCATCGATCGTGCCGAGCAGCGCGTTGTCCTGAGCGATGGTGAGTCGCTGTCGTATGACCGACTCGCCCTGTGTACCGGTGCCCGCCCTGTGCGCCTGGGGATTCCGGGAGCCGAACTCCGTGGCGTGTACTACCTGCGGACCGCCGAGGACGTCGAGGCGATCCGCGCCGACGTTCCGGGCAGCAGGCGCGCCGTGATCGTGGGCGGTGGCTACATCGGTCTCGAAACTGCGGCTTCGCTGCGCAAACTCGGTCTCGACGTCACCGTTGTCGAGGCCGCCGACCGTGTTCTGCAGCGGGTCACCGCACCGGAGGTCTCCGACTTCTTCCGTCGGATCCACGAAGCCGAGGGTGTCCACATCAGAACCGATGCCGCCGTCGTCGGCTTCGAGGGCGACGACGGAACCGGTCGCGTGGCCGCGGTGCGCCTCGCCGACGGCGAGATGGTCCCGGCGGACTTCGTGATCGTCGGGATCGGTGTCCGCCCGAATGTCGAGTTGGCGCACGAGGCCGGGCTCGCCGTCGACGACGGCATCGTCGTCGACGCGCAGGGGCGCACCAGCGATCCTCGGATCACCGCGGCCGGCGACTGCGTCACGTATCACGATGTGCGGTACGGGAAGACTCGGCTCGAGTCGGTACCCAGTGCCGGCGAGCAGGCCAAGGTCGCCGCGGCCACCATGTGCGGCAAAGAGACGACGATCTCGGCCCTTCCGTGGTTCTGGTCAGATCAGTACGATCTCAAGCTGCAGATCGCCGGACTCAACACCGGGTACGACACCGTCGTCCTCCGCGGAGACCCGACAACGGACCGCGAGTTCGCCTGCTTCTACCTGCGGGCGGGAGAACTCATCGCGGCCGACTGCGTCAATCGCCCGCAAGAGTTCATGTTCAGCAAACGCGTTCTGGCACAGAGTCTGCCGGTCGACCGCGATGCACTCGCCGACCTCGACGTACCGATCGCGTCGCAACTCGCTGCGGTCCGAAGTTAAACCACGGCATAGTTCTGGCACTGCTCGCCATTCCGTCAGCCTATCTGAGGCGCTGGACGATCGCTGCGGCGCCGAGTCCGAGGCCGCCGGGAATCGTGAGCAGAGCGAGTTCGCCGTCGGTGCGCTCCAGGTGATCGAGCGCGTTCACCAGCAGCACACCGCCGGTCGCGCCGAGCGGGTGTCCGGTGGAGCACGCGCCGCCGTTCGGGTTCACCCGGGCGGGGTCGAGATCGAGTTCGCGGGTGAGCAGCAGCGGGGACACGGCGAAGGACTCGTTGGCCTCGACGACATCGAGGTCCCTCGGGCGAAGACCGGTTTGTGCCAATGCTTTTCGCGCTGCGTCCACCGCGGCGGTCAGTCTGGGTGACCGGACCGCCGCCTGGGTGACGGCAAGGATGCGTGCGTGAGGATGCGATCCCAGGGTCTGCTCCGACTCCGCACCACCCAGCAGGGCCGCCGACGCACCGTCGGCAAGCTGCGGGGCCGTGGCCATGGTGTGCAGGCCGCCGGCCGGACGCGTCGAATCCGGCAGTCGGGAGGCGACCAGATCCCAGGACGGGTCGTCCTCGAAAAGCGTCGGCAAAGCGCCGAATCCGATCACGTCGGCGTCAGTACGGGCTCCTTCGTCGCCGGCGAGTGTCGCCCAGCGCGACATCACCGGGACGACCGACATGGATGTGGGGGCCTTGACGGCTCGGTGATGTGAGCGGACCGCGTAGGCATCGAGCTCGTCGCGGGTGATCCCGGCGTCGGCGGCGGTCAGATCTGCCGAGACGCCGATCGTCACGAAGCCGGTCCGGTCACGGAGGTCGCCGTCGAACGCGAACGCCGGCTTGTCGTGCAGCAACGGGACGCGCGACATCGACTCCACGCCGCCCGCCACGGCCACGTCGGCCAT
Organism: Gordonia namibiensis NBRC 108229; assembly: GCF_000298235.1. Classification (GTDB taxonomy): domain Bacteria; phylum Actinomycetota; class Actinomycetes; order Mycobacteriales; family Mycobacteriaceae; genus Gordonia; species Gordonia namibiensis. The sequence goes on along the minus strand of NZ_BAHE01000002.1, from coordinate 179,296 downwards.
CCCGGATGCGACTCGTGCGGTTGCGGATCCGATGGCGTCGATGCCGGAGCAGCACAGACGCGAGACCACGCCGCCGGGCACCGTGTCGGGCCAGCCGGCCCACAGCGTCGCGGCGCGTGCGATGGCACTCCCCTGTTCTCCGGCTGCGGTGCTGGTGCCGATGACCATGTCGTCCACGACGTGCGGGTCGAGGCCGCGCGCGGCGAGCGCGCGCAACAGGCCGGCCAGCAGCTCGTGGGCAGGGACGTCGGCGAGTGTTCCGCCGGAGCGACGTACGCGGCCCTTCGGCGTGCGGACTGCGTCGTATACGTAGACGTCGCGAGCAAGCGACGAGCGAACCGTCTTCACTTAGAGGCCGACCGCCTCGGCGGCGGTGTCGGTCTCCCGCCACCGGCGTAGCTCACTGCCCGCTGCCCAGGTGGAATGGGTTCCGCTGGAGATGCGTTCGGGGAGTGCGAGTTTGCATACCGGGCCGTCGGAGACACGCGCCGCGTCGAAGATCACGCAGTAGGACGCGTCGTCGTTCATGTCGGTGGTGAGAGTGATCAGGTAGCCGTCGTCCTCACCTGTACTGCCGACGCGCGGAGCCATCGACGCTTCGCTGCCGAAGACCCCCTCGCCGAGGTGGAACGATTCCTCGGCGCCGGTCTCGGTGTCGTGGCGGACGAGCCCGTTGAACAGGAACCATCCGTCGACGCCGGATGCGGCGTAGACATAGCGGTGCTTGCTGCCGGCGTGGCGGCCGTTGATCATGCCGAACTCGGTGATCGTGTCGGTCAGTCGTTCTTCGGTCGTCTGACCGGTCCGGAGATCGAACCGCCAGCGGTGCAGGCGCGACTGGAAGTGATCGAGCGCCAGGTAACGGAAGGCGCGCTGCCATTTGTCGGTGATTCCGTCGGCTGTCGGCTCGGGCTCGCCCTGGTAGAACCCTTCCAACACAATCTCTTCGCCGACCTCATAGGCGTTCACGAAGTGGAGCACGTAGGTGGGATCGGCCTCGAACCACTTGATGTCGGAGGGCTGTCCGCGCCGTGGGATGACGGCGAACCGCGACGGGGTGTCCCGGTGGAACTTCGGGAAATGCACGTTGTGCTCCAGTAGTTCCGGGTCCCAGAACATGGGCAGGTCGTTGAGGATGGCGTAGTTCTCGGTGAACGCCATGTCGTGTGGCAGCCGGGGGCCGGGCAGCGGGATGTCGACGTAGTGGACGAGGTCGTTGTTCTCGTCGACCACGCCGTAGTGCATGTACGGCGCTTCCTTGCCGTAGTTGAAGAACAGCATCTCGCCGGTCCGGTCGTCGACCTTGGGATGGGCCGACACTCCAAGATGGTAGGGAAATGCGCCGTTCCAGGACTCCTTGCCCAACGTCCTCGCCGAGTACGGATCGAGTCGGTAGAGGTCGCCGCACATCCAGAAGCTGGACAGGGCGGTGCCCCGGTGCACCACGATGTCGGTACTCGACGCATCCTTCATCCGTCGCCGAGCGCCCCAGCCGTCTTCGCGTTCGGCCCAATCGGGCATCTCCGCGGTACCGGCCCACAGCGGACGCTGCGCCTCGTTCTCCGCCAGCATTCCGTCCGTGCGTACGAATCGGTTGCGGTAGAAAGCTTTCCCGTCGCGGAAGCCGACGACGTGGACCATGCCGTCGCCGTCGAAAGGGTGATAGTTCTTGACTGCCGGATGCAGCGGATTCTCGGTGTTGCGCAGGTACACGCCGTCGAGGTCGGCGGGGATCTCGCCGGCGACGACCGTCAGGTCATCGGCCTTCCACTCGGTGGTCTGAGGACGCCACGGGCCGGTGCGATACGGGTGGTCGTCGTCGGCGGGCAGCGTCGACAGCAGCTTGCCCAGAACCTCGATCTCCATCGACTCAACTTCCTTCGGGCCGGTCACTACAGTTACGAGAGTGACCGACCTGCGTGAACCTGTCAAGGGTTACCGTCAGCCGCCTGATGTGGTTACTCTCGCTGTTGTAGTTCTACTGCGTGAGGAAGGCGTGCGGCGAGATGACTGACAGGACGGTATGGATCACCGGCGGATACCAGTCCGATTTCGCCCGGAACCTCACCAAGGAGGGGCGTGGACTCCCCGAGCTCTTCGATGAGGTCGTGTCGGGAACGGTGTCGGCGTCGGGAATACCGGTCGGCGACATCGACGTGATTCATGTGGGCAATGCCTTCGGGCAGGTCTACACCGGTCAGGGGCACCTCGGCGCCATGCCTGCGTCGGTCGTCCCGGAGCTGTGGAGCATCCCGGCGAGCAGGCACGAGGGTGCCTGTGCGTCCGGGTCTCTGGCGATTCTCGCCGCGATGGCAGATCTGGAGTCCGGACGCTACGACTGTGCGCTCGTCGTCGGCGCCGAACTCGAGAAGAACGTCCCGGGCGACGACGGGGCGCGCAACATGGCCGGCGCGGCGTGGATCGGCGAAGAAGGTCAGGACGCGAACTTCATGTGGCCGTACATGTTCAGCCGCATCGCCGAGGAATACGACAAGCGCTACGGGCTGGATCCGCAGCATCTGTGGCAGATCGCAGAGTTGAACTCCCGCAACGCACGTCGGAATCCGCTTGCCCAGACTCGCGGCTGGGAACACGTACCGGAGTCGTTCACCGCCGACGACACCGCCAACCCGATCGTCGAGGGTCACCTCCGCAAGATCGACTGCGGCCCACTCACCGACGGCGGTGCCGGCGTCGTGCTGGTCTCCGATCGATACCGACGGGCGCACCCGGAACTCGAGACGACGGGCTTGTCGGCAATCCTGGGCTGGGGCCATCGCACCGTCGGGTTGCTCCTGGAGGACAAGCTGGCCCGCAGTGCAGACGACGAGCTGATGTTTCCCCACGTCCGCCAGGCGATCTCCGATGCCTTCGGTCGGGCAGGCATCGCAGGCGTCGACGACCTCGACGTCATCGAGACCCATGACTGTTTCACGACCAGTGAGTACATGGCCATTGACCACTTCGGACTCACCGCGCCGGGTGAGAGCTGGAAGGCGATCGAATCCGGCGAGCTCGAGATCGACGGCCGGGTCGCGATGAATCCCAGCGGTGGTCTGCTCGGCGGAGGGCACCCGGTGGGCGCCACCGGAATCCGCATGCTCCTCGATTGTCATCGTCAGATCGTCGCCGGCGCAGGTGATTACCAGGTCGACGACGCACGTCGTGCGGCCACGCTGAACATCGGCGGGAGCACCACGACGGTCGTGAGCTTCGTCGTCGGCTCCCCGGTGACGACACAGCCGCGTCGAGCTGACTAGGGTCTTCGAGGTGGAACCAGACCGCGACAGCTTCACCAGCCTGGAGCCCGGCGGCGACAATGCCATCGCGGTGACCCTCGGCATCCTCGGCGACGAGTGGAATCTGTGGATCCTGCGGCACGCTGTCGAAGGTGCCAAACGATACGGCGACTGGATGCGCGAAGGTGCGATCTCCAACTCCGTGTTGTCCGCGCGCCTGGGGGCGCTCACCGACAAGGGCCTGTTCGACCGCGTGCAGTACGCCCACCGCCCGGACCGCTACGAATACGTGCTGACTCGCCGCGGCGCCGACATCTGGACCGTCCTGCTGACGATGTGGGCGTGGGAGCAGACGTGGGCGCCACCGGCGACTCCCCCGCTACCGCGGATGCGGCACATAGGATGCGGCGAGTTCTTCTCCCCCGCAACGACGTGTGGCGAGTGCGGCGCAGGCGTCGAGGCCCACGACGTCGTTGCGGAACTCGGTCCGAGCGGTGCGTGGCCACGGAGCGTGCCCGCTTCGATCACCCGACGACGCTCGGCGGGAGCCAAACAGCCTTCCCAGGTCATCCCGCACACCATGGAGCTCATCGGTGACCGGTGGTCTGCGGCCATACTCGGCGCACTGTTCCTTGGTGCTCGACGGTTCGGCGAGTTCTCCGAACGGACCAGCGCTCCACCGACAATGGTCGCCGATCGGCTGGCGCGATTCGTCCGGCTGGGGGCCATCGACACCGAACCCAATCCCGACCGCCCGGACTGGGTCAGTTATCGCCTGACCCCCAAGGGGGTGGCCTTCTTCCCGGTTGTCGTCTTCATGATCACCTGGGGCCAACGCTGGTTCCGCGCCCCCGAAGGTCCCGCGCTGATCTTCACGCACCGCGGCACGGGACATGAGTTCCGTCCGCGCCTGGCATGTGATCGGTGCGGCGAAGAACTGACGGCGAGTGCCGTGTCGATCGAACCGGTCGCCGACTAGTGTCCGCCATGCCCGGGCCCGGTCCTGATCGACGCCGGCCGCAGTCTGCGCGATCTCACCGTGAGACCGCAGGACACCTTCGGTCCACGGATAAATGCTGGTCAACGCGGTCCATTGAGACGATCGCAGGCCAATGAGACGCGGCAATCGTTTCGCCTCTGCCGATACTGCTGAACGCGAGGGACGGTGACGTACACCCTTGTGGAGTGCATGATCTCGATGACCCCTATACCGAACTCCTGGCCCTAACCCGGACCGCACCGGTCAGCCGTATCGGTGACTCGACCTTCTATCTCGTCACGGGATGGGATGCCATCGCCGAGGCGGTCGCCCGACCCGAAGAATTCTCCTCCAATCTCACCGCGACGATGGTGTGGAAAGAGGACAGGAAGGTCGAGGAGTACCCGATAGCCGAGTTGGGTTCTCCCATCCACGTGTTGGCCACGGCCGACGACCCGATCCACCGCAACCACCGCGCGATGGTCATGCCGTCGTTGGTGGCCAAACGTGTCCGTGCACTCGAACCGTTCATCGCCGCCACTCACGAGCGTCTGTGGTTCGACGGGCTCCGTGACGACCACCTCGACTGGGTCACCGCGGTTGCCCAGCGCCTGCCGATGGCAGTCGTCGCCGAACTGCTCGGATTCCCCACGTACGACATCGACGACCTCGTCCGGTGGTCGTTCGCTGCGACCGTCCTCCTGGACGGCGTCGTGAGCCCTGCCCAGCTCGAGGCGGCCACCGAGGCCGTCGGCGAACTCAGCGTCTACTTGACGACAGCGTTCGACGGGGCGATGGACGACCCGGGCGAGAACGTGATGGGCGATCTGGCCCGGCTCGTCGACCAGGGCGACCTCGACCAGGGCACCGCCGTCATGATCGGCCTGCAACTGGTCGCGGCGGGCGCCGAGTCGACCGTGAGCCTGCTCGGGAGCGCCGTGTACCTGCTCGGCCGCCATCCGCGCGTCGTCGACGAACTTCGCCGCGACCGTGAGCTCGTCCCACTCTTTGTCGAGGAGTCATTGCGGTTGGAATCGCCATTCCGAGGGCACTATCGCCACGTCGTGACCGACACCGTCCTCGCCGATGTCGACCTCCCGGCCGGCTCACACCTGTACCTCATGTGGGGTGCGGCCAACCGCGACCCGGAGACCTTCGACCGCCCGGAACGGATCGACCTCGATCCGGTGAATCGACGCTCGCACATGGCGTTCGGCAAGGGAATCCACCTCTGTGTGGGCGCGGCGCTCGCCCGACTGGAGGGGCGCCTCGCGGTCGTACATCTCCTCGACCACACACCGGGCGGGTTCACCGTCGACACCGCGGATCCTCAGTGGGAGCGAAGTCTTCTCGTCCGACGCCTCCGCACGCTACCCGTCCGGGTGAGTGCGTGATGGCATCACCTGAGTCGGTCATCACGACCCTGCTGGCCACTTACGTCCAACGCCTGGATGCCGGTGACCTGGCCGGTGTCGCAGCGCTTTTCGACCGAGCGAAAGTGTTCGTCTCGGGAAACCAGATCGGCGCGGGTAGTCCGTTCGTGGAGAAACTGTTGAGCGACACCGTCATCCTCTACGAGGACGGGACGCCGCGCACCCGTCACGTTCTAGGGGAACCGTCCATCCAGATCGACGACCAAGGCCGCGCAGCTGCCAGTTGCGAATACACGGTCACACAGGATGGCCCGGACGGTGAGTATGTCGTCATGGTCGGCCGACACCACGACACGTTCGTCGTCGACGACGAGGGTGATTGGCACTTCGCGAGTCGCGACTACGGGGACATCACTCATGTCGGCGACACCTCGAGGCACCTTCGCTCCTGACGGATCACCGATCCCACGCGACGCCGGCGCAGACGGGGTGGCAGGAGAAGTGGCGTCCGCCGAGGTTACGCGCGCCGCGGCCGGTGATCAGCGCTCTGTGACGATCCGCCGGTGATCACAAGTCGAATCCGCCGCCGAAATCTCCGAAGCCGCCGCCGTCTCCGCCGAAACCGCCGTCTCCGCCGAAGCCGTCTCCGCCTGTATCGCCGCCGAAATCGTCGCCTCCGGCGCCGCCCTCGACGGCACCCATGTCGGATCCGTCACCGACGCCGCTCTCGAAGCCCTGAGCGTCGTACGGGACGCCGGCCATGCCGGAGAACATCGCGGAGAACAGGAACATCGACCCGACTCCCCAGGCGCCTGCGACGAGCGCCGGCCGCCACCAGGGCTCGGAGTACCAGCCGGCCGGAACCGGACGTCCGGCGACGCGGCCACCCGGGTAGTAGTTCGGCGTCCGATCGGACGGGTTGGGCGACGCCTCGACCTGACGTCCCTCGAACTCGACCTTGCGATCCTCGGTGACCTTGCCTGCGCTCTGCTGACCCTCGAGTTCGGGGATGGCGGGACCGGGATCGAGGTTCATCGCGACCCGCGCCGCACGGATGTAGTAGAGACCTTCGATCGCGGTCTGCTTGGCCAGGCGCGCCTGCGCGGGCGAGTTGGCCTGCTCGATCTGTGACCCCGCCGCGGTATAGCGCTCCCCGGCGTCGGCGAGAGCCTGCTTAGAGGCCGGTCCGTCGCCCACCAGCATGAACACCTGCCCGCCGAGACGTTCGATGGCTTGTCGCGCGTCGGCCTTTGCATCGTCGAGGGTCCGAGCGGCGTTGGTGCCGGAGCGCTGCTGTGCGACGACCACCACCCCGACGACGATCAGGACGATGAGGGCGATCAAGATCAGTGCTTCCATGGTTCTCTCCAGCTCGTGCGTGTCCGACGGACTCGTCCGCCCAGGCCGCTGAGCGCGGGCGGGCCTGGCCGACAAATCGGGCACCTTCGAGCGTACCGACCGGGATGGCGCCGGCACCGGGCTCGGCCCGGCGTGCGTCTCTTCGGCGGTCAGCGAGTGCGGGCGGCCTCGACGACGATGCGGACGTCGTCGACGACTTTCAGTGTGCCCATCATCAATGAGTACGGTTTGATCCCGAAGTCGCTCTGGGTGACGGTGGACTCGGCCGAGATCTGCCAGCCATCAGGGGTCTCGACGACCTGTAGGTCCAGCGCATGCGGGCGTGACCTGCCGTGGATCGTCAGCACTCCGTCGGCGTGGTAACCGTCGTCCGTGGCTCTGAAAGTGCTTGCCTCGTAGGCGATCTCGGGGTACTTCTCGGCGTCCATGGACTTCAGGGCGTTCACCCGGGCCAGCGACTTCTCGGCCCCGGTCATCGGGGTGAGTCCGCCTTCCCCGGATTCCACATGCAGCGAGTCGACCGAGATCGTGGCCTTCAGGTTCGTCGGTACGAGGTCGGTCAGCGTCACCGACGCCGACCAGGTGCGCATCGCGATCATCAGTCGGTGGCCGGTGCGCGCCGCCCGTCCGCCCACGTCGGTGCGCACGACAACCGAACCATCGGATTCGGTGAATTCCCAGACAGATTCCGCCACGGCCGTAGTGTAAGCGCTCGGAGTACGCGGCCGGGCTCATTGCACGGCGGACGACACACAGCGAGGTGGTGAAGACGATGACGGAACAACGGATTCTGCTCGATGTCGACGATGCGGGCGTCGCGACGGTCACGCTCAACAGAGCGGCGAAGCACAACGCCTTGGACCCCGCGATGTTCGATGCGTTGTTGGCCGTGACAAGCGAACTGGCGGCGGATCGTCGAATTCGGGCGGTTGTCGTCCACGGAGCCGGGAAGAGTTTCTGTTCCGGTCTCGACATCTCCTCCCTCGGCGGCGATGAACTGGGTGGCTCACTGCTGGATCGCGATGACGCAGACCGCGGGAACCATGCGCAACGGGTGTCTCTCGACTGGGGCCACGTGCCGGCACCGGTGATCACCGCGATTCACGGCAACTGCTTCGGCGGTGGCCTGCAGATCGCGCTCGGCGCCGACATCCGCTACGCCACCCCCGATGCGCGACTGTCCATCATGGAGGTCAAGTGGGGTCTGGTGCCGGACATGGGCATCACCCAGACGCTTCCGCGTCTCCTTCGGGCGGACGTCGCCAAGGAACTCACCTTCACCGGTCGTGTGCTCTCCGGAGCCGAGGCCCACGAACTCGGGCTGGTCACCGGCACTGCCGACGACCCGCTCGCCCGCGCGTTGGAGCTCGCGCACGAGATCGCGGCGAAGTCCCCGCACGCGGTTCGCGCCGCGAAGCGCCTCTACGACGAGACGTGGACCGGGGCCGACCCGTCGGCCGCGCTGTTGCTCGAGAGCAAACTGCAGGTCGAGCTGATCGGTTCACCGAACCAGCTCGAGGCGGTACACGCGGGAATGGCCCGGCGCGAACCACAGTTCGCCGACCCGGACTGAGCGGCCGAACCGGCGGCTGGGGTGGTCCGCCGCGTGCTCTGCTCAGCTCGGGCCCGCTGCCGATGGCGGCGCCGACCCGCCACTTCCCTGGCCGGTCATCAGCCGGATCACCGCGGCGCGATCCGCTTCGGATGGCAGACCCATACCCGGCGAGTATCCGTACACCTCATGCAACGGGCTGGAACCCTGCCTGCCGTCGACGATCTCCACTGAGTCGGTCGAGATGAGTCCGGGGTGCTCCACTCCGCAGGCCTGCGACACCTTGACCAGGTCACGCCGCAGCGTCGTGATGTAGTTCGCGGCTCGAGTTGCTTTCTCGTCTGGCACCAGTCCCCTTGTGAGCCAGCTGTTCTGGGTGGCGACGCCGGTCGGGCAGGTGTCGGTGTGGCATTTCTGGGCCTGGATGCAACCGATCGACAGCATCGCCTCGCGCGCGACGTTGACCATGTCGCACCCGAGTGCGAACGCAAGGACCGCATTGTCGGGCAGACCCAGCTTGCCGCTTCCGACGAACGTGATCTGCTCGTGGAGGTTTCGCTCGGCGAACACCCGATAAACCCTGCTGAAACCGAGCAGGAACGGCAGCGACACGGAGTCGGAGAACAACAGGGGCGCAGCTCCGGTGCCGCCCTCTCCTCCGTCGATGGTGATGAAGTCGACGCCACGGTCGGTGTCCGCCATCAGGTCGGCGATCTGATACCAGGCATCGATGTCGCCGACTGCGGATTTGATCCCGACCGGCAGACCCGTTTCGGCGGCCAGGAGCTCGACCCAATCGAGCATGCTGTCCGCGTCGGTGAACTCCGCATGGCGTGAAGGGCTCACACAATCACGTCCGGCGGCGACGCCGCGCGTCGCGGCTATCTCCGCAGAGACCTTGGGGCCGGGTAGGAAGCCGCCCAGGCAGGGTTTGGCTCCCTGGCTGAGTTTGATCTCCAAGGCGCGGACCGGGGCTTCGGCCACGAGGTCTTTCAATCGGGTGAGGTCGAACCGTCCCTGTGCGTCTCGGCAGCCGAAATAGGCTGTGCCGAGCTGGAAGACGAGGTCGCCACCGTGTCGGTGATAGGGCGAGATCCCGCCCTCGCCGGTGTTGTGCAGCGCGCCCGTGAGGGCGGCCCCGCGATTCAAGGCCTCGATGGCGTTCGCGGACAGAGCCCCGAAACTCATCCCGGAGATGTTGACCACCGACTCCGGACGGAATGCGTTCCTCCGCCGGCGCGCTTCGCCGAGAACTTTTGCACAGGGCAGCACGACCTCGTGGCCGGCCTCGGGTGTCGAGGCCGGCGCCGAACCCGGATTGAATGTTCGATGCTTGATCACGGGGTAACCGGATGTGTACTCGACGTCGTTGTCGGTGCCGAACCCGAAGTAGTTGTTCTCCTTCTTGGACGAGGAATAGATCCAGCGTCGCTGGTCGCGGCTGAACGGACGCTCCTCGTCGTTCGAAGCGACGATGTACTGGCGCAGCTCGGGACCGACCGTCTCCAGCAGGTAACGCGCATGCCCGATCAGGGGGTAATTGCGTAGCAACGAATGTCTGCGCTGAAACAGGTCACGAACGACAACCGCGGCCGCGGTGGTGGCGGCGCCGGCCGCGACAGCAGATCTCCTACGGCTCATGGAGCCAGTGTTCACCCGTCCGGAGCGACGATGTCACGAATCGGTCAGCTGTGCACGTGTCATTCGTGCAACGGTCGGGCTGCCGAGCCTCGACCCGATGTACCCGAAGGGGGCCGCACACGTGGACAACCACGTATCTCTGGGCGCCGGTCAGTACGGCTGGTCGGTGGCGTGCGTCCATCACCTGATCAAGTCGTGGATCGGTAGAACGTGCGGTCTGGTCCTGGGCTCCGGCGATAAACTGTCGGTGCGCCCGGAGTTCCATCCGGCGCCCTTCCTGGAGGAGGCATCCGATGCCTGCATTTCCCGCGCTCACCCACGTCGCGATCACTGTGAGTGACCTGGCCGCGAGTACCGCTTGGTACGAGAAACTGTTCGACGCCGAACCTGTCCTCGACGAGGACGAAGAATCCGGGGCTTTCCATCACACGGTCTTCGCACTCGGCGGCGGAACGCTTTTCGGACTCCACACCCATACCTCGAGCGGGCCGGACACCGCCGGTTTCGACGAACGGAACGTCGGACTGGACCACATCGCGTTCGCCTGCACCCAGTCCGAACTCGAGGAGTGGGTTTCGCGTCTGGACAAGGCCGGAATCGCGCACAGCGACATCAAACACGCCCACTACGGATCAGGGATATCGTTCCGCGACCCGGACAACATCGCGCTCGAATTCTTCGCCCCGCCGGCCGGATGACACCAGTCAGCTCTCGGCGGGCCCGACGTCGAGGTGGGCGAGCGCGGCTCGCGCGTTCTCGAGTTCGCGCGTGAGTTCCTCGATCTTCCTCTGTGCGGCCTCGCGCGCGGATTCGATGACCTCGTCCACCGCCGTGATCGCCGCGTCGTCGCCCAGCTCCTGCATGGCGCGGGCCACGCGGTCCGCGGTCACCTCGGTGGGCTTGCCCTTCTTGCTGCCGTGCGCCACCGACACCGTCCAGGTGCTCTCACCCGCTGACGTGATGGTCACGCTCACCGCAGCCGTGGAGGTCTTCGACCGTCGTGCAGCTTTGGCCGGAGCCGGCTTCGGCGCGGCCGCGCGAGCCGGCGTGGCCTCCGGACGCGGAGCGGGCTCGGGTGTCGGCTTCGGTTCCACTGCAGCTGCTTTCGGTGTTGGTGCAGGGCGGGCCGGCGTCGACGTCTGATCGGCAACGGTCTTGGCGGAACGCGGAGCGGACTTGGCCGGTGCCGCGGCGGAACGTGTGCGTTGCAGTTCGTCGGATTCGAAGGGCAACTGATCGTCGACGCCCTTGGGTCGGACCGTCACCGTCGAGCCCTCGATGGACAGGACGCGTGCCGATGTTCCGGCGTCGAGTCCGAGCGACGGCATCGGGTCACGGAGATAGACGGTCACACGCTTGCCGGCCGCGAGTGCCGCGGACAGAGATTCCAGGTCACCGGCGGTCAGGCCGGTCCTCTTCTGCGAGCTCACGCGTTCATGTTCGCACACGCGTGCGACTGGTGGGTGTCCGGTGTCGATCCGAGCTCGGGCACGTCGGTCGGTGTCGTGCCTACGATGACGGAGTGTTCTTCCTCTTCGGATACGGCCCCAAGCAGCAGCAGCTCGGCGCAGGACAGACCCGGACCTGCCCCCGTTGTCACAACACCACCCAGTGGGCCCGCATGCGGGAGTTCAAGCAGTTCACCGTGTTCTTCATCCCGATCGCCCGCTGGGGGCGCCGCGAGTTCGAGTCCTGCGGCATCTGCGGCGCTGCCATCGCCCTCTAGGGATCGGCGAAAGTCGGACATCGCGATGAGTGGTTACGCTCGAAGAGTGGCTGCCACCGACTCCCCCGCCCGCACTTCCGACGCGATCACCGGCTTCGAGAGCACTTTCGCCGACGAGCTGACGCCGCTCACCGTCGAATGGCGCGGCGCCGACGTGCCCGATCCGCAGCTTCTCGTCGTGAACGATCAGCTCGCTGCGTCGCTGGGCATCGATCCTGCGACCTTGCGCTCCGACGACGGCGTCGCGATCCTGGCCGGCGCAGCCGTGCCCGCCGACGGCAGGCCGGTGGCGACGGCGTACTCCGGACACCAGTTCGGCGGATATGCCCCGCTACTCGGCGACGGTCGGGCTCTTCTCATCGGCGAACTGCTCGACACCGAAGGTCACCGTGTCGATCTGCAGTTGAAAGGTTCGGGCCCGACACCGTTTTCGCGAGGTGGAGACGGCTTCGCAGTCGTCGGACCGATGCTGCGCGAGTACCTGATCAGCGAAGCGATGCACGCCCTCGGTGTGCCCACCACGCGGTCGCTGTCGGTGGTGGCGACGGGGCGCGGGGTCCACCGCGACGGCGTCGAGCCCGGGGCTGTACTCGCCCGCGTCGCATCGAGTCATTTGCGAGTGGGCACCTTCGAGTTCGCCGCACGTAACGGCGACATCCTGCAGCCCCTCGCCGACTACGCGATCGCCCGCCACTACCCCGACCTGACCGATCTGCCGACGACCGGCGCCGGGAATCGTTATGCGAAGCTGCTGGAGCGCGTCGTCGAACGGCAGGCGCGCCTCGTCGCTCAGTGGATGCTCGTCGGTTTTGTGCACGGCGTGATGAACACCGACAACACCACCATCTCCGGTGAGACCATCGACTACGGACCGTGCGCATTCATCGACGCCTTCGACCCGGCGGCGGTGTTCAGCTCCATCGACCACGGCGGCCGTTACGCCTTCGGCAACCAGCCCGCCGTCCTGAAATGGAACCTCGCACGGTTCGCCGAAACCCTACTCGGGCTGATCAGCCCCACGCCGGACGACGCGATCGCCATCGCAACCGCCACCCTGTCCACCTTCGACGGTCTGTACGAGCAGCACCTCAACGAGGGTCTGTCCGCCAAGCTCGGGCTGGCCGACGCCTTCGTCGACCACGCCCTCATCGACGACCTGCTGGGCCTGATGGCAGAACACCGCGCGGACTGGACCGGAACCTTCCGTGCGCTCGCCGACGAACTCCGCGGACGGACGGCTCCCCTCGACCAGCTCCTCCCACGGGAGCTCTCGGCGCCCTGGCTCCCACGATGGCGAGAGACGCTCGCACGACACGGCCGCGACGACGGCACCACCGCTGACGCGATGGACCGCGTCAACCCGCTCTACATCCCGCGTAACCACATGGTGGACGCCGCGCTCCGTGCCGCGCACGAGGGCGACCTCGCGCCATTCGAGGAGTTGCTCGACGTGGTGACGCACCCGTTCGACCGGCGCGTCGACTGGGTCAAGTACACCGCCCCTGCGTCGGACGAGTTCACTTCGGCGTTTCAGACGTTCTGCGGGACCTGAGTGCCGGAGGGTTCCGCGGAACAGCGGTGAGTTGCCTCTGAACCCCAGCGTGTGCACTCCGACTGCGCGACCATGGACTTCATGTGGACGCTCACGCGTGATGGGATCTCTGTCGTCGATTCTCCCTCGACCGTGAACTCGACCGCGGTTGCGGGTTCGATCGCGACCACGTCGAGCGTGGCAGTTGCCGGCTCGGTCGGCACCGTCGCGAGCGCTGCCGTCGCGGGGTCGGCCGGCACGGTGTCCAGTGCCGGTGTCAGTTCCTCGGCGGCTACGGTGGCGAGCGCGATCGTGACGGGTTCGGCGGTGACGATGGCCAGTCTTCTCGTCGCCGGAAGTTTCGCCACCGCAATCAGTTTCGGGGTCGCAGGCAGTGTCGGTGTCGTGGCCTGTCTGTTGTGCCGGCGATGCGCTGGATGTGTCGGCTGCGTCCGGTGCACGGACTGCGTCGGCTGCGTGGGGTGCGTCAACTGTTCCGGCCTGCGCGGCGCCGTCGGTCTCCGCGACGTTCATGAGTGAACGCGATCGTCGGACATGCGGCGTACAAATGGATCCGTGAGACGACACACCCGGGTGCGGTCGTGACCCGGTCCGACCCGCACGAATCGGAAGCATCGCTGATCGCCGAACGCGAGAGAACTGCGACGCTCATCGAGTCGTTGTCTGCCCGCCTGGCCGCCGTCATCGAGGCGACCGCCGACGCCGCCTCCGACGACGAACACGATCCAGAAGGGACGACGCTCGCCGTCGAGCGCGGCCAGTTGGTGGCCCAGCTCGAACGATCGCGGGTCCGTCTGGACGAGATCGACGCTGCCCTCGAGCGGGTCGGTCGCGGAGCGTACGGCCGCTGCGAGACGTGCGGTGAGATCATCGATCCCGAGCGTCTCGAGGTGCTCCCCGCGGCCCGGCAGTGTGTGCAGTGCGCGGCGCGTAATCCGTCCCGCCGGTGGTGAACACCGAACCGCAACGTCGCGAGGATCGTGCCGAGTTCGCCGGAAGACGCCTGCCTTGACGACCGGCCGAGTAGACCGGAAGACGGGTTTCCCCCTCTCCGCCGGGTCGAAAGGTGTGCGCATGAAGGCCATTCAGATCATCCAGCCGGGCAAGCCGCCGGAGCTACGTGAGGTCGACAAGCCCGCGCCGGGCCCGGGGCAGGTGCTGCTCAAGGTGACCGCAGCCGGTGCCTGCCACTCCGACGACTTCGTCCTCAACCTGCCCGAAGAAGGCTTCCCCTATCCCCTGCCGATGACGCTCGGCCACGAAGGGGCCGGCGTGGTCGCCGAGGTCGGTACCGGTGTCACCGAAATCTCCGAGGGCACCTCGGTGGCCGTGTACGGAGCGTGGGGTTGCGGGGTCTGCCACTTCTGCTCGCGCGGCCTCGAGAACTACTGCAGCCGGGCCGGCGAACTCGGCATCGCACCACCGGGTCTCGGAAACCAGGGTGCGATGGCCGAGTACCTGCTCGTGGACGATGCACGTCACCTGGCGCCCCTCGGTGAACTCCACCCGGTGGCCGCGGTCTCGCTCACCGATGCCGGTCTCACGCCCTACCACGCGATCAAACCCTCGCTCCCGAAGCTCGTGGGTGGCACGACGGCGGTGGTCATCGGAGCCGGTGGTCTCGGGCACGTCGGAATCCAGTTGCTCCGCCACCTGACCCCGTCGCGGGTGATCGCACTCGACGTGAGCGAGGAGAAGCTCGCATTCGCCCGCGAGGTCGGGGCTCACGAGGTGGTGCTCTCCGACGCAGATGCCGTCGCTGGCGTCCGCAAGATCACCGGGAACGACGGTGCGACCGCCGTCTTCGACTTCGTCGGCCTGCAACCCACTCTCGACATCGCGATGGGCGTCGTCGGCACGATGGGTGACGTGGTGATCGTGGGCATCGGGGACATGGTCGCCGCGGCGAAGGTCGGCTTCTTCACCCAGCCCTACGAGGTGTCGGTCCGGGCACCGTACTGGGGAGCACGTGACGAACTCATCGAGGTGCTGGATCTCGCACGCGATGGTGTTCTCGAGGTGGCAGTCGAGCGGTTTTCACTCGATGACGGCGTCGAGGCCTACCGACGGCTGGCGGCGAATGAACTTCGTGGCCGTGCCGTTGTGGTGCCTGACTGATCACTGACCCGCCGTCAGTGCGAGCCCGTCACCTGCGGTTCTACGCGGCCGACGGGCTGAACGGATTTCGTTGTTCTTTGGGCAGGAACGCTAACCTACGGTACCGTAACTTACGTGGATGTAGAGCTCACCCAGTCTGAAGCCGTGTACGCGCACTATCTGGACCACCAGCAGGATCGTGTGCGCGCGAAGTTGATGTACGGGGTGCTCGCCGCCAGGATCCGGCCCGTCGTGCGATTCACAGCTCGCGATCGGCTGGTTCGTGCGGTCCGCAGCAGAAAGCCCTTGCTGATCGCGGCCAACCACGTGTCCGAGCGCGATCCGCTGGTCCTGGCGGCAGCAGGTTTCCGCTCGCCCCTCCGTCCCCGGATCGGTCACATGCGCGTGCTGGCGAAGGACGAGCTCTTCGAGGATCCGGAACAGCGACGCAAGATCGACACCCTGGGCGGTATCCCGGTCTTCCGTCAGAAGGATCACGGTGTTCGGGCCGCCGCGGAAGCCGGTCGGCAGATGTTCGGTGTCTGCGTCGAGCGGATGGTCCGTGGCGACAGTATCGCCGTTTTCCCGGAGGGAACCTGCAACGAGGGCGACGTCACCCGGCTGCAGAAGCTCGGAACGGGCATCGGCCACATTGCCTACCGTGCCCTGAAAGCCGGTGTCGACGTCACGCTGGTGTCCGCCGGTATTGCCTACCCGCCCCACGGTGATCGAGCTCGTCCGATGGTGACCTTCGGAAACCCTGTCGACCTCGCCGGCTTCAAGGACGAGACGCCGGCCGCACTGACGAGAATGATCCAGAGCGATCTGCAGGGCGTGGTCGACGAGGTGTGTCGGGCTGCCTGATTCGCCGAGTCAGTCTGCTGACGCCGACGGGGGCAGGTTCTCCCACGCCCACGAGGTGAGGGCGGTCAGCGCCGGCATGAGTGCGCGTCCCGATTCGGTGAGCTCGTAGGACACCGATACCGGCGGTCCGGGATCCACCAGGCGCTCGACAAGATTGGCCTCGGTGAGCTCCGAAAGTCGGCTAGACAGCACCGAATCGCTGATTCCCCCGACAGCGCAACGCAATTCGGCGAACCCCGCCGGCCCGTTCATGAGCGTCGCGATGAGAATGCCGTTCCACCGCTTTCCCAGAAACCCGAACGCACGGCGCAACGCCTCGTCGCATGTGCGGGGCGCGTGGTCGGGCGCGGACAAGCCCGGGGTCCTGGTCACGACCCAGGGTGGCAACTACGACCCTGGGACACCGAAGGAAGGCTGGGACCATTCGACGCCGTGGCTGCGCCGCGTGCTGGAGGATGTCTGGGGCCTCGACCTCCGGGTCGTCAAACGCCAGTTCACGCTCGTCGGGGTGAATCCTGCACTCGACGCCTTCACCGAGGTCGCGGCGGAACTCAAGCTCGAGGCCGAGGAGAACGCGCGCGCGGCAGGCCGCGAGCTCGCCCTGTCGCGTGAGGTCGCCTCGGCGGGTTGACCGCCACCGGGGTGCGCTCCCTTCCCCCCGTCTCGCCTGGTCAGGGGACGGAGAGTTTGGTCTGCGAACCCGGCGGCTACACCGGGGTATGAGCAAGGACGAGCAGACCATCGACAAGACCGGTCGGGACGTCGACGATGACCCGACTCGGGCCGATCCCGACGATCCCCGCAAGCCCGAATCGCCCACCGATCTGACCAAACCGTCACTGATGTTCGTGCTGCGCAAGACGGCCCGCGAGTTCTCCCGCGACCAGTGCACCGACCTGGCGGCTGCGCTCACCTACTACTCGGTGCTGTCGCTGTTTCCCGCACTACTCGCCATGGTCTCTCTCCTCGGTGTTTTCGGGCAGGGAGAGAAGACGGTCGACGCGGTCCTGACGATGGTCGAGGATCTGGGACCGTCGGATGCGGTGGACACGCTGCGCGCGCCCGTCGAGCAGCTGGTGTCCGCGCCGAGTGCCGGCTTCGCCCTGGTGCTCGGTCTCGTCGGTGCCCTGTGGTCGGCATCGGGATACGTCGGCGCGTTCGGACGCGCGATGAACCGCATGTACGAGGTAGATGAGGGGCGTCCGATCTGGAAGCTTCGACCTGCCATGCTGCTGGTGACGCTGGTGGCGCTGATCCTCGCCGCCTCCGTGGCCCTGATGCTCGCGGTCAGTGGGCCGATCGCCCGGTCCATCGGCGACGCGATCGGCCTGGGTGATACTGCACTCACGGTGTGGAACATCGTCCGCTGGCCCGTGGTGCTGGTATTCGTCGTGGTGATCGTCGCCGTCTTGTATTGGGCCACACCGAATGTGAAGCAACCGAAGTTCCGGTGGATCAGTGCCGGGGCGGTGCTGGCGATCGTCACCTGGATCGTCGCCTCCGCGGCGTTCGCGCTGTATGTGTCGAACTTCGGTAGCTACAACAAGACGTACGGCGCGCTCGCGGGCGTCATCGTCTTCCTGCTGTGGTTGTGGCTGACCAACCTCGCCCTGCTCTTCGGTGCCGAGTTCGACGCCGAACTCGAGCGTGGGCGTCAGCTCCAGGCGGGCATGGCTGCCGAGGAGCGCCTACAGCTGCCGCCTCGGGATACCACCGTCTCGGACAAGAACGAGAAGATCCACCAGGAGGACATCGAGAAGGGCCGGGCCCTCAGGGAATCTCACGGCGGCTGATGCCGCGCTGCTCAGTCGAATTTCGCGTATGACGTTGTGCCCGTGACCCGAGCACAACGTCATACCACTCTCTGGGGACGGTCAGGCGAACAGTGCCACCGTCTGAGAAGCCTGGATGATCGGACGCGATGCGCTGTCCCACAGGGTCATCGACTGATGGGAGTAGCCGTCGAGGGTGAAGGTGCTCGATGATTCCAAGAGCATCCAGTCGGTCGGCTTCGGCAGGTCGTCGGTGCAGATGTGCAGCGACCAGCTCATCGTGCTGACCGGTGCCCACTCGGTGAACGCGGCCGTCGTGGCCGGCGGCAGGGCGTCGGCGAGCGCGACGAGAGCAACTGCCGGATCGACTCCCTCGGCGCCGCGATGCCGCACCCAGGCGCGGAACCGCGGATCCCCGTCGTTGGCCAGCGGCACCGTGCCGCCCGCCTGAACCATTTCGATGTTGTCGACGAACGCCGGACGAAGGGGCGCCGACGCGTCGCCGAACGGTGCGCATTCCTCCGGTGCCGGAACCTCCGGAACGCCGACCTGGTCATGACTGATCGCGCTCGGACGCGGCTGCGCGAAGATCAGTGATGCGTGCGCAGCGACCTGTCCCCCGCTGACGGTTTCGACGGCCACGCTCGAGGCCGACCGCCCCTCGCGGAGTCGGCGTGCGGTGAAGGTCGCGGAGTCGACGACCGGCGCGCTGAGCAGGAACTGTGCCGACTTGAGCGGTGCCAGCGGCTTACCCTCGGTCAGCTGCGCGGCGAGAACCGACATGGCCGCGGTCAGTCCGCCGTAGGCGGTACGACCCTGCGTCCACTGTGTGGGCACAACGAATTCAGAGGTCGGGTCGAAACCCGACACGAGTTCGGCGAGTGTGGGCATGTCAAGACTTCCTCACGCACTATGACGACCGCTATAACTCGGTCCACGCTACTCTATGACGATCGGCATAGACGCCCCGGGTGGGCGTCGGATCAGGTGGGTTCGGCGAGGAAGTCGAGGGGTCAGTCGCCGAACGCGGCCTGTCCCTGGACCGCCGATGCGACCAGATTGTCCTTGTCGAGCAGAGCTCCCCCGGCGCTGGCCCCGATCCATTGTTCGGTGGTGGCGACTGCGGCGAAGTTGGAGTTGAGGATCGCCATCAACGTGTTGTGAACCTGCTCGGCTGAGGCCTTCCCGGCGGCGTTCGCGATGTGGATGGCACCGGTGGCATCGGAGATCACCTCGGCGGCCATGCCCAGTTCCTCGGCGCCGGCGGCGGAGGCCAGGTCGCAGTTATTCGTCATGTAACCCGCCAACGTCACGGTGTTCACGTCCTGCGCCCGCAACCAGTCCGCCAGGTCGGTGCCGGCGAACACGCTGCCGAGGTTCTTGCGCACCCGCTTCCACGACGGTGTCGCCCGCTCAGCCACCTTCGGGTGCAACTCCCACGATGGCGAACCCTCTGCGAACGCCGGTGCGTCGGCCGGATACGTGTGCTGGACCGCGACCACGGGGATGCCCTGCTCCTCCGCATGGTCAATGAGTCGAACGATGTTCTGCAGGCTCGTGTCTCGGGGCGGGTACTGGATCGTCAGCGGGCCGTCGAAGTACTGGTTCTGGACGTCGACGAGTATCAGTGCGCGGCGGATCGTGGTCATGGTCGGGGCTCCCATCTGTCGACGGCCGGGGGGCGACCGTCGTCCCCTCCCACTATGCGTCGACGCGGAGTGGGGTCGCCACCACTGTCGTCTGTCAGCCGATCACGATTCCTTGGCTGCTCGACTCGCAGCCGCGTCGCGTGCCACCGCCTTGCTGAGCAGCCGGCCGCCATTGGTGAGCACGGCCCGCCGCCACGGTAGCGTGCCCTCGATCTCTATCTGGATGGACATCGACAGGACCGTTCGGATCACCACGATGATCCCGAGGATCACTGCGTCCTCGATCGAGGGCTTCGAGGTGATCGTCCTGATGAGGTCTGCGGCGACGAGGATCTCGAGGCCGAGGAGGATTGCCGAGCCCAGGGTTGTCCGGAGGATCGAGAAGGCTTCGCTTCCGGCTTCCTTGCGTGACAGCGACCGCGCGCCGAGGACGAGCGCGATGAGAAAGCCGATGATCATGGCCAGAGCGCCGAGCGCTTCGAATGCGACCGCCACCGCGGTGAAGATGTCCTCGAAATCCATGGCGGTCAGCCTATCCGCGTCCTCGCCCCGACACGGGCGGTCCTCGCCGAGTCCGTTTCTCCGGTCGCTCCCCAGGTGTACCGATCTCGTTGCGCCTTACCCGATCTACGCAGCCGGTCGGGATACGATCCGTCAATGCGGACACGTGGGCGAGGTCGATGACCCCCGTATTGATCGCGATCGTGGTGATCGTCGGGTGGACCCTGGTCGCGGGCCGGTTGTCGCGGCTCCAGATCTCCGGGGCCATCGTGATGGTGGTCGCCGGCATCGTGATCGGGCTGACCACCAACAACTCGATTGGCAACGCGCTCGACACCGACGCAGCCGAACCCGTCGTCGAACTGATTCTCGCCCTTCTGCTGTTCGTCGACGCGATCGAGGTGCGTGGAGGCTACTTCGCCGGTGAGCGACGAACATCGCTGCGGCTGTTGGTCATTGCGATGCCGCTGTCCGTTGCCCTCGCGACCCTTCTGGGTGTCGCTCTTCTTCCCTCGATGTCGGTCGGTGTCGCACTCCTGATTGCGTGCGTGGTGATCCCGATGGATCTGACGCCGGCCTCGTCGCTGGTTCGTGATCGAAGGTTCCCCACACGGGTACGACACCTGCTGAACATCGAGAGCGGTTACAACGACGGCATCATCGCACCGCTCTTCATCTTCGCGCTGACACTCGCGGGCGACCACAAGCACGCCTCCTCCCCCGCCGAAGCACTCGAACAGGCGGTGCCGTCTGCGTTGTGGGCGGTCTTGGCGGGGAGCGTCATCGGACTCCTCGCCGCGCGACTGACCAACTTCTCGATGCGTCGCGAGCTGGCCACCGAACAGTCCATCCGGATCAGCCTCGTCCTCATCCCGATCCTCGCGTACGGATGCTCGGTACAACTCGGCGGCAACGGCTTCGTCGCGGCCTTCCTCTGTGGAATCGCCTACAAGGCGGCACGAGCCGATGGTCCGGGCGATGAGCAACTGCGCCTCGCCGACGACGTCAGCGCGCTCGCGGCACTCACGATGTGGTTCGTTTTCGGTTGTGCCGCCGTGCTGGTCTTCGAACTCGGGTTCGTCTGGCAGATCGTCGTCCTGGCCCTGGCCGCGCTGACCGTCCTCCGGATCGTCCCCGTCTATCTGGCACTGTTGCGCACCGACATCGGCCCGCGTGACCGTCTCCTGATCGGCGTGCTGGGACCGCGCGGGACCGCGTCGATCGTGTTCGGGCTGCTCGCTTTCAACGAACTCGACGGCATGGTCGCCAACGAGACGCTGTACGCGATGACGGTGACGGTCCTCGCGAGTGTCGTGCTGCACGGTTTCGGGGTGGGTCTCGTCGCCCAGCGCTTGGGGCGACGGGAGTCGGGCGGGACTCGGCGTCGGAGTGAACCGGACGGCCGCGAACTCGACGACGCTACGTGAGCACCTCGGGTTGCCGCGCCCGGGCAAACCGTAGGTTCTCGTCGGCGACATCGCCCTTGAACAGACGGCGGTCGGCGTAGTAGCTCATCGACATCACCCACGGTGCGTGCGGTCCCTGCTTCGGCAGGGTGTCGAGAGCGCGCTGGACGTAGCCGGCGCCGAAGTCGAGTAGCGGACGTGTGGGCATGTCCGGATCGGCGACCGCCCAGACCGCGTGGTGGCCGTGAGAGTCCATGTAACCGAGCAACTTACAGAAATACTGGCAGAGCAGGCCGATCTTCAGCGTCCACGAGGCGTTGGTGTACCCGATCGCCAGCGCGAAGTTCGGAACTCCCGACAGCATGATGCCGCGGTAGACGACGGTCTCCGGCAGCGAGACAGGCTCCCCATCGACGGTGAGGTCGATGCCGCCGATGATCTTGATGTTGAGACCTGTTGCGGTGACGATGATGTCGGCTTCGATCTCGGCACCGCTCTCCAAGAGGATCCCGGTCTCGGTGAAGGATGCGATCCTGTCGGTGACGATCGACGCCTTGCCTGCCCGGATGGTGCGGAACAGGTCGGCATCGGGCACCACGCACAGACGCTGATCCCACGGGTCGTAGGGCGGATTGAAGTGGACGTCGACGGGAAAGTCCTCCGGCAGTTGCGACTTGTTGATCTTCCGGATCATCCGCCGTGCGACCTTCGGGAACCGTTGGCACAGTTCGAAGAGGATTCGCTGCTGGGCGACGTTCTTCTGGCGGGTGAGCGCATATCCCCGCTCGTCACCGAAGATCTTCTTGAGCGTGTTGGCCAGGGCGTCCTCGCGCGGTAGCGGGATGACGTAGGTGGGGGTCCGCTGCAGCATCGTCACGTGCTCTGCCTCGTCGGCCATCGCCGGCAGCAGTGTGACTGCCGTTGCGCCACTGCCGATCACGACGACGCGCTTCCCGGCGTAGTCCAGATTCTCCGGCCAGTGCTGCGGATGGACGATCTGGCCGCGGAACCGGTCCTCGCCGACGAATTCGGGGCTGAAACCCTCGTCGTAGTCGTAGTAACCCGAACCGCAGAAGATCCATCCCGCGCTGATCTGTGTGCGCTCGCCGGTGTGGGTTCGTTCGATGTCGACAAGCCAGCGCGCGTCGTCCGAGGACCAGGCGGCGGAGAGGACCTTGTGGTGATACCGGATGTGGTCGGTGAGGTCGTTCTCCTCGATGGTCTCGTGCAGGTAGTCGAGAATGCGTGGGGCATCGGCGATCGCCTGCTTGTCCGTCCATGGCTTGAACTCGTAGCCGAAGGTGTGCAGGTCCGAGTCCGAGCGGATGCCGGGGTAACGGAAGAGGTCCCAGGTGCCGCCGGCAGCGCCGCGTGCCTCCACGATCGTGAACGTCTTCGACGGCTGTTCGGTCCGCAGATAGCGGGCGGCGCCGATCCCCGAGATCCCGGCTCCGACGATCAGGACGTCGACGTGTTCTGGTGCGCTCACTGAAACTCCTGGGCTGTGCGGCGTGATACTGCATCCAGGATGCCTCAGCCGGCGGCGGGACAGCACCGAGCCCGGTCGATCCCGTCGAACCACGTTAGGAAAGCGTCTGTCCGGGTACGCCCACGACATGAGCGCAACACCTGAACTCCCGCTACCCGACTTCGACCAACTATCCGTCGGAGACATCACACACCGCATCAGGTCTCTCCAGCTCGACCAGGTCAGACAGCTGTTGGAACACGAGCGGTCCACCGCCGGCCGCGTCCAGGTGCAGGAGATCCTGACCGCGCGGATCGAACAACTCGAGGCCGGTGCGGAACCGTCCGCCGGCGACCCCGCCAAGGCGCCCCCGGTTCAGGGAGCCGACGCCGGGTCATCTGTCGGACCGGACACCGCAGCGGAGGCGACCACGCCGCTGCGCCACGGTGTCGCCGAGCAGACGCCGAAGCGCGGTCAACCGTGAACCGGTCCCGCTAGCGGTGTCGGCCCGGTAGGAACTGTTCGAGGCTGTGCTTGGCGACGTTCTTCGCCACGTCCCAGGCGTCCTCGTCGCCCTTCACCAGCGCCTCACTCAGGGCTTTGGCCTGTTCGCGGGTCGAGTGCGGCGGGATGGGCGGCACGGTGGGATCGCACCGGACATCGAGCAACGCGGGGCGACCGGCGGCCAGCGCCTCATCCCACGCCTCGCCGAGTCGGTCGGGGTCGTCGACGTTGATCCCGGTGAGACCGATCTCTCGGGCGAATGCGGCGTAGTCGACATCCGGAAGTGTCTGAGACGGTGGGAACTTCGGCGATCCGGACATCGCTCGCTGTTCCCAGGTCACCTGGTTGAGGTCGTTGTTGTGCAAGACGGCCACGACGAAGGTCGGGTTGTCCCACTGCTCCCAGTAGCGGGCGACGGTCACCATCTCGGCGAGCCCGTTCATCTGCATCGCGCCGTCACCCTCGAAGGCGATCGTGGGCCGGCCGGGATGCGCCCATTTGGCGCCGATGGCGTACGGAACCGCCGGACCCATCGTGGCAAGGGTCCCCGACAGCGATCCACGCATGCCGTCGCGGAAGACGATGTGCCGCGCGTACCAGTCGGCGGCGCTGCCCGAATCGGCGGTGACGATCGAGTCGCTCGGTGCACGCAGCGAGAACTCGTGGAAGATCCGCATCGGGTTCACCGGGTCGGCAGCGGTCATCGCCTGATGCTCGGCGGTCGACCACCATCGCGACACGTCGGCCTCCACCTTCTCGCGCCAGGAGCGATCGGGCTTCCTGTCCAGCATCGGGATCAGCGCGCGCAACGTGGCCCGGGCGTCACCGACGACGTTGAGTTCATTCGGGTACCGCATGCCGATAAGCTTCGCCGAGCTGTCGATCTGCACGCCCCTGGCCTGTCCGAACGGCGGAAGGAACTGCGAGTACGGAAAGTTCGACCCAACGGTGAGGAGCGTGTCGCAGTCGGTCATCATGCGGTGACTGGCCGTGGTGCCGATCAGACCGACCGATCCGGTGACCCAGGGCAACGTGTCGGGTAGGACATCTCGTCCGAGAAGGGCTTTCGCGCAGCCGGCGCCGAGGATGTCGGCGACCTCGGTCAGTTCGGGCACACAGTCACGGGCGCCCTGTCCGATGAGCATGGCGACACGCTCGCCGGCGTTGAGGATGTCCGCGGCCCGCGCTAATGCACCTTCGTCGGGTACCGGGGTCCCTGGTTCGACACCGAAGCTCGACGGCACCTGCTTGAAGGCCTGGGCCGGCGGTTCGTACTCGAGCTCGAGGACGTCAGACGGGAAGATGATGGCGGTCGGTGCCCGTTCGGCCTGGGCGACCCGGATGGCACGGTCGAGCAGATTCGGCAGCTGTTCGGGCACCGTGCACATCTGGACGAAGCCGCTGCACACGTCCTTGAAGAGCGCGTGCATGTCGATCTCCTGCTGGTAGGCCCCACCGATCGCGGAACGCTCGGTCTGTCCGACCAGGGCGACCACCGGAACATGGTCGAGCTTCGCGTCGTACAGGCCGTTCAGCAGATGAATCCCTCCCGG
Organism: Gordonia namibiensis NBRC 108229; assembly: GCF_000298235.1. Taxonomy (GTDB): domain Bacteria; phylum Actinomycetota; class Actinomycetes; order Mycobacteriales; family Mycobacteriaceae; genus Gordonia; species Gordonia namibiensis. Next base: position 154,061 of record NZ_BAHE01000002.1, on the reverse strand, counting down.
GCCGCTCGTGGCCGCACACACGCCGACCTCGCCGGAGAACTTCGCGTACCCGACGGCCTGAAACGCGCTCATCTCCTCGTGGCGGGACTGCACGAACTGAGGGGCGTCGTCGGCGCGCACCCATGCCGACAACAATCCGTTGATCCCGTCCCCCGAGTATCCGAAGACCTGCCGAATCCCCCATACGCGTAGGCGTTTCAGGATGACGTCGGCGACTGTCTCCGTCATGGTTCTCCTCTGTGTTCGACGATGCCGCCGCCGGCTCGGCGCCGAGGGCTTGCCGGTCGCATACCCGGGACGTCAGATGCCGACACGTTCGGTCTGGCGATGACGCGCCGGTATCGAAGATCATCCACATCAGCGGATTTTGTTCGTTAGGGTCCGATGCGGGTGGGCAGTGGCCCTCCTGATCCTGAAGGTTGTGAACCGAGAGGAAGTCATGAAGCACAACAGCGTCACACGACGTCTGGTTGCAACGGCAGCGGCGGTGGCCATCGGAACGCTCGGCCTGGCGGGTTGCAGCAACGACGACGACAACGACAACACGTCCGCGGTGTCCTCGGCTGTGTCCGGTGCGGTCGAGTCCGGGACGTCGAAGGCCGAGTCGGCCATCTCCTCGGCGAAGTCGGAGGTCGCCGATGACGACAAGAAGGTCGAACTCACCGCCCCGGACGGCGCGAAGGTCACGCTCAGCGGATCGATCGCAGCCAAGTACGACTCGGCGACCGAAGCGCAGAAGGCCGATCTGGGCAAACCGCTGATCGGCCCCGAGGCGGCCGGTGAAGGGGAGAACGGCGTCGTGTTCCAGCAGTTCGAGGGTGGCGTCATCACCGCGAAGGACGACGACGCGGACACCCCCGCCTACATCACGTGGGGCAAGATCCGCGACGCCTGGAACGTGCCGCGCAACGAAGAGGGTGCGCCCTCCCCCGACGGCAAGGGCGGTTCACAGGGTCCGCTCGGCGTCGCCACCAGCGACGAGACCGAGAAGGACGGGGTCAAGGAGTCGACCTTCGAACACGGCAAGATCACCTGGACCGAGGCCACGGACAAGGTCGAGGTGACCGTCGACGGCAAGGTCGTCCCCACCGAGTGACCCTCGAACGACCGAACCGCGCCCATCCGCTCCGGCGGGTGGGCGCGGACCTGCGTCCGGGCTCTACTGCTGTCCGTGCCAGACGGCGTCGAACGGCGCCGTCGAGCTGATGCGCCCGACGATCCCGCGGTGGGTGAACTCCTTGGCCGCTCGGACCGCGTCGAGGACGTCGGTGCCCTTGGTCAGTTCGGCCGTGGTCGCGGCCGCGAACACGCAACCCGCGCCGGACACGCGCTCGTCACCCACCTTCGGCGCACGCAGGATGGTGATGTCGCTGCCGTCGAAGACGACGTCGACGGCTTCGTCTCCGGCGAGCCCGACCCCGCCCTTGACGATGACGTACTTCGGCCCGAGGTCGGCGATCCGACGAGCCGCTTCGGCGAGATCGTCGACGCTGGTCAAATCGTCCATGCCGGCGAGCGTGGCGGCCTCGAACAGGTTGGGCGTGACCACGGTGGCCAGCGGGAGGATCTCCGCGCGCAGAGCATTGTCGGTGTCGAAGGCCGCACCGGGTTCCTGACCCTTGCAGATCAGGACGGGGTCGACGATCACGTGTCGCCAGGTCCGCGATGCCAGCGCCTCGGCGACCGTCGAGATGGTCGCGGGGGTTCCGAGCATGCCGATCTTGACGACCTCGGGCTCGTGCGCAACCGTGGCCGCCTCGATCTGGTCGGCGATGACGCCGGCGTCCACCGGTACGAAGCGATGGCCCCAGCCCGCCTTCGGATCAAAGGACACGATGCAGGTGATGGTTCCGACGCCGTAGGTGCCGAGCTGAGCGAAAGTACGCAGGTCGGCCTGGATTCCCGCGCCACCGGTCGCCTCGGACCCGGCGATCACATACGACACCACTGACATTGCTCGATCCTTTCGAGGTTCGTAGATGAACCGGGTCCTTTTGTACACCCCCAGCACTACTCCCGTCGCACCGGAGTCGGTCGTCGCGGCCTCCCGACCGCGACGTTTGCCTGAAAAGCAGCCGGGTACCCGCCATCACATGACAGCGTCGACGAGCACCGACACGATGAGGGCAATGGTCTATCGAGGCCCGTACAAGGTTCGTGTCGAACAGAAACCCATGCCCCGCATCGAGCATCCCAACGACGCGATCGTCCGGGTCACCCACGCCGCGATCTGCGGCTCCGACCTGCACCTCTACCACGGGATGATGCCGGACACCCGGCCCGGCATGACGTTCGGTCACGAGTTCATCGGCGTGGTCGAGTCGGTCGGCGGGTCCGTGCAGAACCTGAAGGTCGGCGACCGTGTCATGGTGCCGTTCAACGTCTACTGCGGCACCTGTTACTTCTGTGCCCGGGGCCTGTATTCCAACTGTCACAACGTGAATCCGAACGCGACTGCGGTGGGCGGGATCTACGGCTACTCGCACACCTGTGGCGGATACGACGGCGGGCAGGCCGAGTTCGTGCGGGTGCCCTTCGCCGACGTCGGGCCCAGTGTCATCCCCGACTGGATGGATCCCGAAGACGCACTCCTGCTCACCGATGCGCTGTCGACCGGTTACTTCGGGGCACAGCTCGCCGACATCCGTCAGGGTGAGACCGTCATCGTGTTCGGGGCAGGTCCGGTGGGGCTGTACGCGGCCCGCTCGGCGTGGTTCATGGGTGCCGGGCGCGTCATCGTCATCGATCACCTGCAATACCGTCTCGACAAGGCCGAGTCCTTCGCCTACGCCGAGACCTACAACTTCGCCGACTACGACGACATCATCGTCCACCTGAAGAACATCACCGACAACATCGGCGCCGACCGCGTGATCGACGCCGTCGGAGCCGAAGCGGACGGGAACTTCCTCCAGCACGTCACCGCCGCCAAGCTCAAGTTGCAGGGCGGATCGCCGGTCGCCCTGAACTGGGCCATCGACTCGGTCCGCAAAGGCGGCACGGTCTCGGTGATGGGTGCCTACGGCCCCATCTTCAGCGCGGTCAAGTTCGGCGACGCCATGAACAAGGGCCTGACGATCAACATGAACCAGTGCCCGGTCAAACGCCAATGGCCCCGGTTGTTCGAACACATCCGCAACGGCTATTTCAAACCGAATGACCTGGTCACGCATCGCATTCCGCTCGAGCACATCGCCGACGGGTATCACATCTTCTCGTCGAAGCTCGACGGCTGCATCAAGCCCATCATCGTCGCCGACGCCGGCTGAGGAGAGAACAGCATGCCCGCCTATCCCGCTGACCGACCCAACGACCCGGACACCACCGAGCTCGTCGACCGCATACCCGGCTGGGGCGTCGACGCCGACCCGGCCAACCGCCCTGCCGTGCCGAAGGAACTCCCCGTCGGGCCGGCCGCCGGCGTGCACTGGGACGTCCCGGAAGATCAACCCAACCGTGAGTCCAGAGAACGATCCAACGAACATGCGTTTCTCACACCGGTTTTCGGGACCTCGACACCGCCGAGCGGACTGTCCGGAGTGATCCGACGATCCGCCTACCGATTCAGCGAGGGTCGGGCCGCACACTGGCTGATCCTCATCGGGGCCGATCGCGTCGCCGCGGCGGAGGCTCATGTGCGGTCGATCGCCGAGGGGCGGCCCGACAATCCCCTCACCGAGACGGGCATCGGGACCGAACTCAGTCACCACGGCTGGTCGTCGCGGGTCGGGCGCAAGCGGGTGGACAACAACCACGCCTGGCTCGATCCGATTCTCGTCGGCGGGCCGTGGGTCGCGGCCGCTGCCGCCGCCGGGTTGGTGTCGCGCGCCGCTCTGCGGCGAGCGCGGGGTCACTGACCCAGACCGTCGTCTTCGCCGAGAGGCGATTTTCTCGGATCTGCTGACAAACGGGCCGACGCCATGACTAATGGACACATGTCCAACGGGGGTCGGGAAAAGAATCAGTTCAGCGGTGATCGCGTGCGACGAGGCCGACGCCGCTGGGTAGCGGTCGTCGTGGCGTGTGCGGTGGCTGCCACCGTCTCACTGGTCGGTGCCGGGTCGTCGACGGCGGACCCCTACGCCGCCTTCTACAACCCGCCGTCGACCTTCGACCCGCAGCCCGGGTCGCTGATCAAGTCGGCGCCGTCCTATGCCGCGGTCATCCCGTTCACCGGCGCCAACATCGACGCCCGGACGACGACCGTCATGTATGCGAGCACCGGCGCGAGGAACCGTCCGACGGCCGTGACCGGAAGCGTTCTGGTCCCCCGCAAGCCGTGGACCGGACGCGGCGAGCGTCCGGTCGTGGTGGTCGGGTCGGGAACCATCGGTGCCGGCGACCAATGCGCTCCGTCGCGTCTGCTGCGCTACGGGCAGGCGTACGAGGAGCTCGCGATCGGAGCGCTGCTCGCCAACAACTATGCGGTGGCGCTGACCGATTACGAAGGACTCGGTACGCCCGGCGATCACCCTTACCTGAACCGCAGGTCGCTCGGGACGTCGATGCTCGACATGGCCCGTGTGGCGCGCAACCCGAAGTTCGGTGTGAGCGCGAAAGCCCCGGTTGCGCTGTGGGGTTACTCCGAGGGTGGGTTCGCGGCCGGGTCTGCGGCCGAACTGGCCGGCACATACGCCCCCGAACTCCCGATCTTCGCGGCCTTCGCGGGTGCTCCGGCACCGGATCTCGCGGACCTGGCGAGACTGGGAGACGGGAGCCTCCTCGGCGGTGGCGTCGGCTGGGTCGTCAACGGTTTCATCGCCGCGTATCCGCAGCATCGCGAGAAGTTCCTCGCCGCGTTCAACCCGCTCGGTCGCAGTGTTCTGCGAGATGTCAACTCGTACTGTGTGTTCGACGTGCTGAGAATGCTGCCGTTCGTACCCACGACCTTCTACACCAGCGATGGCCGTCCGATCGCGGCGCATCTGCGCAAGGAGCCGTGGCTGACGGCGGTGAACGACCAGCGACTCGGCAGAGTCGCCCCGGGGATGCCGGTGCTGGTGAGCCAGAATCGTGGCGACGACGTGGTCGATCCACGGGGAACCGATCGCATGGTGCGGTCCTGGCGCGCCAAGGGCGCTGATGTCACGGTCGAGACGATGCATCTGCCGGTCATCCTGCCGGGTACATTCCTCGGCCACGGCGTCGGCCTGACCTCCGAGCTACAGGCGCTGAGGTGGTTGAACGGTAAGGCGGCAACCTCGCCGAAGAACTGACCAGGTGTGATGTCCTGCGCGTCCGGGTAAGTCCGACCCAGGCCGAGCATCGCCGGGAAGGAGCGCCATGGCATTCCCTGGTGCAGAACAGTACCTGCCGAATTCGCGCGACCTCGACGATCTGATCGCGGCTGCGCGCACGTGCCGCGGCTGCGACCTCTACGAGGCGGCCGATCAGACGGTCTTCGGTGCCGGCTCGCCGGGCTCGACGATCATGTTCGTCGGCGAGCAACCCGGTGACCAGGAAGATCGAGCGGGTGAGCCATTCGTCGGACCGGCAGGACGCGTGTTCGATCGTGCGCTCGAGGCCGCCGACATCGACCGCGAACTCACCTACGTCACCAACGCGGTGAAGCACTTCAAGTTCACCCGGGCGGCCGGTCAGAAACGTCGGATCCACGACAAACCCTCGCGCACCGAGGTGGTCGCCTGCCGCCCGTGGTTGCTGGCCGAACTCGACGCCGTCGCACCCCGCATCGTGGTCTGTCTCGGAGCAACCGCGGCACAGGCGTTGCTGGGCAGCAAGTTTCGGCTCACCCAGCACCGCGGAGAGCTGTTCAATCTGGCCGACGACGGTGACGTCGGTCCCGAACGGGTCGAGGACGTGATCGCAACCGTTCACCCGTCGTCGATCCTGCGTGGGCCGTCGGACAAGCGGGACAAGGCGTTCGACGATTTCGTCGCCGATCTCCGCGTGGTGAGCAACCTCCTGGCCTCCTGACGCCGGCGATCGGTATCGCGGAGCCGCACGTGCTGCGGTCCTCGAGTGTCTATAGTTCAGCGTGGAGCAGGTCGACCTCACTCTGAAGTGTTACTGCGGCAACGTGAATCGGCGCGCTTCCCCACCCGTGGATCCACCGAGGCGTCGCGCAGCGCGACCAGAACGGAGAGTCGTGAACACCCAGGAGATCGCGGACCGATTCGAGATAGCCGACACGCTCCACCGGTACGCCCGTGCAGTCGACACCAAGGACTGGGATCTCTGGCGGTCGGTGTTCACCGCAGACGCCACCGTCGACTACACCTCGGCTCCGGCCGGGCGAGCCGGGAATCGGGACGAGATCGCCGCGTGGCTCGAGGAGAACTTCGCGTTCGTCTCGGTCAGTCAGCACTTCATCACCAACATCGAGTACTCGTTCGACGGCGACCGTGCACAGGTCCGGGCGATGTTCTACAACCCCATGCAGTTCGTGGGGATGACCGAACTCAGCACCTGCGGCGGCAACTATCACCATTCGATGGTCCGCACCGAAACGGGTTGGCGGAGCGAACGCCTGCACGAAGAGAGTCTCTGGTTCGTGAACTCGCCCCTCGAGCAGGGCAACACCTGAGACGGAGCGTTATTAACCCGTGGCCGCTGGGAACGATCCGGCACCGACTCCCCCCGACCAGGCCGCGGCCGACGTTTCCGCTCCTAGCCTGAGGGGTACCGCCCGAAGGTACAGAGGAGTCATGTGAACGAAGCGCGAACCTGCCTGGTCACCGGAGCCACCGGCTATGTGGGAGGCCGCCTGGCACCCCGGCTGCTCGAACGCGGACATCGCGTCCGTGCGCTGGCGCGGACACCGTCGAAGCTGTCCGACGCGCCATGGGCGTCGGACTCGCGCGCCGAGGTCGTGAAAGGTGATCTCTCGGAACGGGATTCGCTGATCTCTGCCTTCCGTGGCGTCGACGTCGTCTACCACCTCGTGCACTCGATGAGCAGCGACGCCGACTTCGCGGCCGAGGAACGACGCTCCGCGGAGAACGTGGTGGCGGCTGCCCAGGCGTGCGGCGTATCGCGGATCGTCTATCTCGGCGGCCTCCATCCTGAGGGCACCGAACTGTCCGAACACCTGGCATCGCGGGCCGAGGTCGGCGACATCCTCATCGAGTCGTCGATCGAGACCGTTGCGCTGCAGGCCGGGACTCTCATCGGATCCGGGTCGGCATCCTTCGAGCTCATCCGCCACCTCACCGAGCGCCTCCCCGCGATGACGACACCGCGCTGGGTGAGCAACAAGATCCAGCCCATCGCCGTCGCCGACGCGCTGCACTACCTCGTCGAGGCCGCCACCGCGGAGGTCCCGGAGTCCCGGACCTGGGACATCGGTGGTCCGGACGTCCTCGAGTACGGCGACATGATGCAGGTCTACGCGCAAGTCGCCGGTCTGCGTCCCCGCACGATGGTCGTTCTCCCGTTCCTCACTCCATCGGTGGCAAGCCGGTGGGTCCGCCTGGTGACCCCCATCCGGGGCAAGATCGCGCGACCGCTGATCGAGTCGCTGGAGTGTGACGCCGTGTGCCGGAACCGTGACATCGACTCGATCATCCCCCGCCCGCCGGGCGACCTGACGCCCTACAGCCGGGCGGTCGTCGAGACGCTGAGCCGTGCCGAACGCGGCTCGCACGCCGCGACATGGGCGAACGCGACCGCGGACACCCCGGCGGCCGAACCCATCCCGACCGACCCGGAGTGGGCCGGAGAGGAAGTGTTCGAGACGACGTCCACGACAGTCGGGGACGGCACGCCCGACGCAGTCTGGGAGTCCCTCGAGCGGCGAGGACGCGTGATCGCGGAGAAGCAGCCGGAGTTCCTCCGCGTCCAGGTGTGCGAGGACTCGCGTGGCAACGGGTTCGTCGAGTACGCGCTCCGCGACCTCGGTGGCGATCCTGCTCGCACCGAGGTCACCACCACGCACCGCTTCTTTCCCCGCGGGATCGTCGGGCTGGCGTACTGGCGGCTCGGCTGGCCGCTGCGCACCCTCGGTGTACCGGCCGCGAACCCGTTTCACTGAGGCACAGATCGAATTCAGCGCGGCACGGACCGGGCTACGGCTGATCGGCTGTCGGCCGGGATACAGTCAGCACACCCGCCGCCCGGGCGGTGCCGGTGAGACCGGCTGGACGACGAACAGAGGGTGAGCGGGTGTCGCTGTCGGAACGGATCGACGACTTCCAGCGACGACACCCGGCAACCGGCTTCCCACTCGCGGTGATCTACAAGTTCGTCGACGACCAGGGCGCCTATCTGGCCGCCTTGTGCACCTATTACGCGTTCATCTCGCTGTTCCCGCTACTGCTGCTGTTCTCGACGATCCTGGGCATCGTGCTCGCCGACAATCCGGCGCTGCAGGAGCGCATCCTCGACTCGGCGATGAGTCAGATCCCGGTGATCGGGAGCCAACTCGGTGAGCCGGAAAAGCTCAGCGGGGGTGTCCCGGCACTCATCATCAGTGTGCTCGTCTCGCTGTACGGCGGCCTGGGCGTCGCTGTCGCGGCTCAGAATGCGATGAACACCATCTGGGCCGTCCCCCGTAACGAACGACCGGACCCGATCTTCGTGCGACTGCGGGGGTTGGTGCTCTTGTCCACGGTCGGCCTCGCCGTCATCGGACTGACCGTCGTCAACGGCATCGCCGCGAGCTTCGAGCTAGGTGTCGCCGGGCGGTGGTTCGCGATCCTCGGCTCCGTGGTGCTGAGCACGTGCGTGTTCATCGTGGCGTTCCGGTTCGGCACCGCACGTGACCTGTCCGTGCGCGACGTACTCCCCGGCGCGCTCGCGGCGGGGATCTGCTGGCAGGTCATCCAGACCTTCGGCGCGGTGTATGTCGAGCGCGTCATCGCCAATGCGAGCTCGACGAACGGTGTCTTCGCGATCGTCCTCGGCCTGCTCGCATTCCTCTACGTGACCACGATCGTGCTGGTCTTCTGCCTCGAAGCGAACGCCGTGCGCGTGGACCACCTGTATCCGCGGTCCCTGCTGACGCCGTTCACCGACAACGTCATCCTCACCAAGGGTGACGAAGCCGCGTATGCGGCGCAGGTGCGGGCGCAGCGGAACAAGGGGTTCCAGGAGATCGACGTGACCTTCGACAATCCTCGCGAGGACAGGACGAACGGCGAGAGCACCTCGGACGATCAGCGCGACGACGAACCGCGCTGAACGGGTCAGCGCATCGAGCCGGTGTCCATGAACCGCTGATGGAAGCTGAACGCCTCACCGAGGATGTGCGGGGTCTGGCCGGCCGAGGGCATCGCGTCGGCGCGGGTGAAATAGTCGTTCAGCATCGGCCGGAACTCCGGGTGCGCACACTTCTCGATGATCTCGCGGGCGCGGCGCCGGGGTGACATGCCACGCAGGTCCGCGAGTCCCTGCTCGGTGACGATCACCTGGCAGTCGTGTTCGGTGTGGTCGACGTGAGGCGTCATCGGGACGATCGATGAGATGGCACCGCCCTTCGCGGTGGACGGGCTCATGAACAACGACACGTAGCCGTTGCGTGCGAAGTCGCCCGAACCGCCGATGCCGTTCATGATCTTGGTGCCCATCACGTGCGTGGAGTTGACGTTGCCGTAGATGTCGGCCTCGAGCATGCCGTTCATCGCGATCACACCGAGACGCCGGACGACCTCGGGATGGTTGCTGATCTCCTGCGGACGCAGGGTGATGTGGTTCCGGTAGAAGTCGACGTTGGCCGTCAATTCCTCGATGCCGGACTCGCTGAGCGCCAGAGCGGTCGACGACGCGTGTGCCACGGTCCCGTCCTTGATCAGCCGCAACATGCTGTCCTGGATGACCTCCGAGTAGCACGTCAGCCCCTTGTAGGGGCCGCGGTCCAGACCGCCGAGAACGGCGTTGGCGACGTTGCCGATGCCCGCCTGCAGCGGTAGCAGAGTGTCGGCGGGCAGCCGGCCGTTGCGGACCTCGTAATCGAAGAACTCGAGGACGTGACCGGCGATGGCCTCGCTGATCGCGTCGGGCGGCGTCACCGGGCTGGCGCTGTCGCGGCAGTTGGTCTCCACCACCGCCACGACCTTTGCCGGGTCGATCCGGAACGTCGGCTGTCCGATCCGGTCCTGGACACGGGTCAGCGGGATCGGCTTGCGGTCCGGCGGCAACGCGGTGCCGTAGTAGATGTCGTGCATGCCCTCGACGGCCTCAGGGATCCACGAGTTGACCTCGAGGATCACCTTCTTGGCGACGTCGAGCCAGGTCTTGTTGTTGCCGATGGACGCGGCCGGAATCAGCTCCCCCGATTCGGTGATCCCGGAAACCTCGACGACGGCGACGTCGACCTGGCCGTAGTAGCCCACCCAGACCTGCTGCGCCACGTGGGACAGGTGGATGTCGACGTAGTCCATCCGGCCGTCGTTGATGCGCTTACGGGCGGTGCTCTCCGACTGGTACGGCATACGCAGCGCGATGCCGTCGACCTCGGTGAGGAGGCGCTCGGTCTCGGTGGAGACCGAAGCGCCCGTCAGCAGGTTGATCGTGAAATTCGAGCCGGTTGCCCGGGCGCCTCTGATCTTCTCGGCAAGCGCCGGGATCATGACCTTTGGTGTTCCGGCACTGGCAAAACCGCTGATCGCCACGGTGTCGTCGGGCTGGATGTACTTCACGGCGTCGTCGGCGGACATCACCTTCGATGCGAACGCGGTGTTGCGAATACGTCCCGATGGCACGGAACTACCTACTGTGGGGGTCACGCTCCTCAGGATAAGCACAGGAGCAGATGAGCAAAATCACGGATTACCGAGACATGTCGATTCAGACATGGTATAGAGCGCCGGGTGAGCTGGTCGATCGACCGACTCCGGGGAGTCTCAATGCACCGCTCCCAGCTCCACCAGCAGCACCCCCACGACGATCACGCCGATGCCGGCCAGCATCCTCGGGGTGAGCCGCTCCCGGAACAGGAAATGAGCCGCGACGGCCGTCGCTGCGACGCCGGTCGCCGCCCAGATCCCGTAGGCGACGCCGAGGGGAACACCCTGCCGGAGCGCCACCGTCAGCGCGGCGAATGCGGCGAGATAGCCGGTCACGACGATCCCGTAGAACCGCGGCCGCCCGTTGGTGGCCACGCGGAGTGCCAGGGTGGCGCCGACCTCCGCGACGATTGCGAGGATGACGAAGACGTACCCCACGTTCAGGCCTCGTCGATCAATGTCGCGACAGGTGCGTGGGACGAGGACCCCGACTCGACCAGCACCACGCCGATCATGATGCACACGATCCCCACCGCCATGACGGGACTGAACGCCTCGTCGAAGATCAGCGACGCGAGTACAGCTGTCAGGGCGACGCCGGTCGCCGACCACACGCCGTAGGCGACGCCGATCCCCATCCCCCGCTTGAGAACTGCGGCCAGCAGCAGGAATGCCGTCGCATATTCGACGACCACGATGACGTAGAGGGCGGGAAGCGATTCAGAACCCTTGAGGGACAACGTGGCGGCGACCTCGGACGCTATCGCGCCGAGAAGGAGGATCCAGGGCAATGGGGGTCCTTCGGTGAGGTGGGCACTGCGCGTGAATCTACTCCGGTACAAAACGGACCCGCAGCATTGCTGCGGGTCCGAAACCGGTTGCGTGTCCGGTCAGTTGGCGGCACCGACGGGAGTTGCCGGACGGTTTCCGTCCACGGCGAGCCAGGGCAGCCTGGTGCCGAGGATCGCATCCACGCTGAACCGGCCTGCGCCCACGACGGCGAGGAGGAGTGCGCCGGCGCCGAGGGTCAGCACGAACTCGTAGCCGCCGTCCGACGCCCAGAGGCCGTTGTCGATGTGGGTGATGAACAGCGCGCCCAGCATGTCGATGACGAAGAGGATCGCGACGATCGGGGTGAGCGCGCCGACGATCAGTGCGATGCCGCCGAGAATCTCGAGCCAGGTGACCAGGAACGCGGAGACGGCAGGCAGCGGAACGTCCATCATCTCGAATCCGGCCTTCGGTCCGGTCCAGCCGTTCTGTTGGAACTTCTGCAGGCCGTGGGCCAGGAACACGACGCCGATGGCGATGCGTGCGAGGAGGATTCCCACGCTGCGGACGATGGGATTGGACATGGAAACCGCCTTGAACTCGAGAGGGTTGACTTGACGTGTCAATTGACGAACCTAGGTGGGTTGAGTTGAAGAGTCAAGTGACGCTTCAAGTGAATCGATCCGTTAGACTGCCCGGGTGTCCGAAGAGCAGGAGCCCGAGTGGCTCGACGACGAGGAGATGGACGCCTGGATCCAGGTGGCCACGGCGCTGGCCCGGCTCCCCCACGCTCTCGACGCCCAACTGCTCCGCGACGCTCAGCTCACCCACTTCGAATACGAGGTCCTCGCAGCGCTTTCCGAGGCGCCCGATCGCACCCTGCGGATGAGTGTGCTCGCCGAGATGTCCTACGGTTCCCTCTCGCGGCTCTCCCATGTGGTGAGCCGGCTGGAAAAGCGGAAATGGGTTCGCCGCTACCAGTGTCCGGAGGACGGACGCTTCACCAATGCCGTGCTGACCGAGGCGGGATGGGAGAAGGTGGTGGCCACTGCGCCGGGTTATGTCGCCAACGTTCGTCGGCTCGTCGTCGACCGTCTGACCCGCACCCAACTACGACAGGTGTCGGCGATCGGGCGGCGGATCAACAACGTCGAGCCCGATTCTCGCTGAGCGTCATTCGCGACTCGGGTTCATCTGCTGCGTGCCCAGGACGTTGAGCAGCTCGATCTTGGCAGCGGCGTCGGTTCGCGGAGCCGCGGTGAGAACGAGCAGGACCTGGGTCTCGTCCTCGGTGAACAGTGCCTGACAGTCGACCTCGATGGGTCCCAGCTCGGGATGGACGAGAGTCTTGTGGTCCTCGAACCGTCGGCTGACCAGATGGGTCTCCCACAGGGAGGCGAACTCCTCACTCCGACGGCATAACTCGCGCACCATCTCGCCGGCACGGGACCGTGCGCCCATGACACCGTAGGCGGCTCGCAGTGACGCGACCTGGGCGCGGCTCTGGCGATCATGGTCGTCTTCCGGGTAGCGGCGTCGCTCCTCGTCGGGGCGGGTGAACCACCGATAGATGGCGCTGCGCTCGAAGCCGGTCAGATGGCTGACGTCGCCGAACAGCGCTCGCGCGGAATCGTTCTGGACCAGCGTCTCCCCCAGTGCGGACAGGATGAGCGCGGGGGTGCCGGTGAGTCGGTCCAGAACCCGCAGGAGACCGGGTGCGATGTAGTCGGAGCCGACGACGCGATCGGGAGCACTGTGCCCGGCGACGCGGTACATGTAGTCGCGTTCATCCGGCGTCAGCCGCAGTGCACGGGCCAATGCCGCCAGCATCTGCGTACTCGGTTGCGGTCCGCGCTTCTGTTCGAGTCGGGTGTAGTAGTCGGTGGACATCGTCGCGAGCTGTGCGACCTCTTCACGTCGCAGGCCGGCGGTCCGGCGGCGCGCACCGGTCACCAGGCCGACATCCGACGGCTGGAGGCTGTTGCGCCGGCTGACGAGGAAGCCGGCGAGCGCATCACGATCCACTTGCGCAGTATCGCTCGCACGCCGACGCCTCAGCCAGGGATCGCCGATCCCCCGATGACGGCTCTCTGGATGTCCCGCAGACCCGGGCGAACACTGAGTGCATGAACATCACCGGAAACACCATCTTCATCCCAGGCGCCACCAGCGGGATCGGCCTCGCACTGGCCCTCCGTTTTCAGCAGAAGGGCAACACCGTCATCGTCGGTGGTCGGCGTACCGAACTCCTCGAACAGATCCGCACCGAACATCCCGACATCCACACCGTCGCCATCGACACCACCGACCCCGACAGCATCGACGCCGCAGCCGCATCGGTGATCGCCGACCATCCCGATCTGAACGTACTCGTCACGATGGCCGGCATCATGCGCACCGAGGACTGGACCTCGCCTGCCGGATTCCTCGCGACCGCCGAGGCGACCGTCACCACCAACCTCCTCGGACCGATCCGCTTGATCGGTGCATTCATCGAGCACCTGCAGACACGTCCGCACGCAACGATCATGACCGTCTCGTCGGGTCTGGCCTTCACCCCGCTCCGGGTGACGCCGACCTACAACGCCACCAAGGCGGCCATCCACATGCTCAGCGAGTCTCTCCGTCTGCAGCTCGACGGAACGTCGGTCGAGGTTGTCGAACTCGTACCGCCGGCGGTCCGCACCGACCTGATGCCGGGACAGCGGGACAGCGAATTCGCCATGCCCCTCGACGATTTCGTGACCGAGGTGGTCGAGCTGATCGATTCGCAGCCGGACGCCACCGAGATCCAGGTGGAACGGGTCAAGTTCCTCCGTCACGCCGAGTCCCGTGGGGACTACGCCGAGGTCGTCGCAACGTTGAACCAGCTCGACCGGCACTGACCTCGCCGCCGGTCACTCGGCGCGCGGCGTCGAGGACAACCTGTCCAGGAACGGGACCACCGCGGGATCGACCTCCCCACGCCCGGTGGTGCCGAGTCTCCGGACAAGTTGTCGGACTGCGGGTCCCGCGTCGAGCACGGGCTGCACCAGACCCAGCCGAGCGCAGCGGTCGAGAATCGGGAGCAGCAGTTCCTCCGCCTCGGCGTTCGCCCCGTTCGCGGCGACGCATTCGGTCAGCAACAGCTGGGCGTTGAGCGCCGCTCGCGGTCGGGCTTGCTCGTCGATCGATGCGGTGAGGGCGCGTGCGCGACGGCACGCCTCGTGGTGGGCGTCATCGTCGCCGACGGCCAGTAGCGCCCGGATGGCCGCTTCCTCGGTCTTCTCGGCGGTGACCTGGACGATGCCGTCGGATAGGTCGTGTGGCATCGCGGCGGGGAACGACTCCGCGGTGAGGGCCGACGCGCCGATTCCCGAGCGGAGACGTTCGGCGGTGATGTGCGCCGCCATTCGCGGCAGGTGCAGTGCCTGCGCCAGCCGCTCCCCGGTGTCCAGGCGTTCAGCGGCCTGATCATCCTGCCCGAGAGCATGTTTCGCACGTGCTCCGACGACATGGGTGGCGAGCATGATCTCCACGATGCCGCCTTCCCCGCCCAGGTTGTAGGTGTCGTCGAGGAGCCGCACAGCCTCGGCGACCTGACCCTTTTCGTACAGCAACTCCCCCAGCAGCGCGCCACTGAGGCGCGACCCGTAGGACCGGTCCTCGTCAGACGCGCGGGCGAGGCTCATCGCGTGACGGAACGCTGCCTCGGCCGCATCGAAATCGAGCTGTTCCCGCGATGCCACGCCGTTGAGGATGTACCCGTAGATGACGCTGAACGGCCCGTTCGTCCGCCGATGGTGCGGCCGCGCCCAGCGCTGCCAGTCCCGAGCCTCGTCGTAGGCGAAACGCTGCACCTCACGGAACGACGCGATCGCGGCGACACCGGACAGGACCCACGGACGGAGATTGTCGGCACGAACGACACACGCCTCGACCGCCTCGTCGAGGCCGTCGAGCTGGTCGTCGAGAACGGTCATCGCGGCACGGATGAGGGCCGTCTCCGCACGGATGTCGGCGACATCGCTGTCGGACTCGGACCCGGCCGGGAGTGCGGCGTCGATGTAGGCCAGCGCCGTGTTCGCCGGCGCCCGGTGGTGCAGCAGCGCGTGCGCCCAGGCGATCACCAGTTGCAGATCGGGCCGCGTCCGGCGCGTCGTGAGCGGGAGTTTCGTGGCAAGGCCGAGCACGGTGATCATCTTGGACTGCTCGAGCATGTCGTAGCCCTCGCGTTCGACCAGGTCCATCGCGTCGGAGTCGTCGCCTGCGGCGAGGTGGTGATCGACGGCCGCGCTGAACATGCGCCGGTCGGCGAACCACGTGGCGGCACGCCGATGGAGCTCGTCGCAGCGGTCGGGTTCCTGCTTCTCGAGTCGGCGACGCAGGAAGTCGGCGAACAGATGGTGAAAGCGGAACCACTGCCCTTCGGGGTCGAGCCGGGTGAGGAACAGGTCGCGTTTCTCGATCTCCTCGAGCACGGTCTGCGCGCGTCGCCGACCGGTCAACGCGGTCGCGAGGGACGCGCAGATCCGTTCCGCCACCGACGTCGCCAGCAGGAAATCGAGCAGATCGGGGTCGAGACTGTCGAGGACGTTCTCGGCCAGATAGTCGCCGAGTTCCCGGTGATTCGCCGAGAACTGTCGGATCGCCGACCGCGGATCGGAATGCTCGCGCAGCGCCAACGACGCCAGCTGCAGGGCGGCCACCCACCCGTCGGTGGTCTCCTCGAGTTCGGCGACATCGGTGTCGTCGATCGACAACCCGGTGCCGCCGATGAGCAGCTCACGCGACTCGTCCATGTCGAAACGCAAAGCGGTGGCGTCGATTTCGATCAGTTCATTCTTCACGCGGAGGCGGCTGAGTGGCAGATTCAGGCGGGTACGGCTGGTGACGACCAGTTGTAGGTGATGGCAGCCGTTGTCGATGAGGAACAGTGCGATCGCCCGGCTCTCCGGGTTGGTGATCCGATGCCAGTCGTCGAGCACGACGCGGATGTGCTCGTCGGTCGTGTGGGCGCGATTGATCAACGTGGTCAACACGTACCGCTCGGCCCCCTCGCCGTACTCCTCCAACGTCCGGGTGAGCTCGGTACCGAGGCCCGGCAACGTCACGCTGATGGCATCGACGAGGTGGGACAGGAACCAGGCGGGGGTGTTGTCGTCCTCGTCGATCGCCAACCAGGCGGTCTTACCCTCGGAGGCCTCGGCCGCCTGGACGTACTGGATGGCCAGAACCGTTTTGCCGTAACCGGCGGGTCCGTGGATCAGGATCAGACGGGCTCGGTTGTCGGTCGCGAGTCGCTCGAGCAACCGCGTGCGCGGAACCGTGGCGTGGGCCAGGACCGGCGGCCGGTATCTGGTGGCGACGACGGGTGGGCGCCCGGACTCCGACCCACTGCCCGGGCTGCCGAGGTGGAGGTACCCCGACGTGTCCATCGACGAGTCCGTGTCGATGCGCGTGGGGCCGTCGAGGTCGGTGAGAAGCGGAACGGGCACGTCGGCGACAGGGAGGCCGAGTTCGAGGCCGACCCGCCGCAGTGCCTCGCCGAACTCGAGTGCGGTCGCACAGCGATCCGCCGGCGTCCGCGACACCGACCGCGCGATCACCGTCCACACCGGCTCCGGAACACCCTGCGCCCGCAGGTCCGGGAGTTCGTCAGTGGTGATCCGCAGGAGCTGGGCGACCAGGTCCTCGTTCTTGCGGCGTCCGAACGCCGGTCGCCCGGCGAGCGCGGCGTACAGAGTGGCGCCGAGCCCGTACACGTCCGAGGCCACCGACGGCGAGTCGCCGCGCAGGACCTCCGGTGCGGTGTAGGCGGGGGTTCCGAGGACCAGACCACGGCTGGTGTCGTCCCGATCCGCGAGGCGGGCGATGCCGAAGTCCGTCAGCTGTGGTTGCCCGTACTCGGTGAGCAGGATGTTCGACGGTTTCAGATCGCGGTGCAGGACGCTGGCACGATGTGAGGTCTCCAACGCCCCGGCCATCTTGATGCCCAGGTCGATGACGTCGGCGACATCGCAGCGCCCCTGCCGCCGGAGACGGGTGTCGAGTGATCCTCGGACGTGAAAAGGCATGACGATGAACGGGAATCCCGACCGCGTCACGCCGGCCTCGAGGATGTGGACGATGTTCGGGTGCCCGGACAGGCGCCCCATCGCCTGCTGTTCGCGGAGGAACCGCACCCGGTCGGTCTCATCGCCACCGGTCCGCAGCACCTTGACCGCCACTTCCCGGTCGAGCGAAGGCTGGTGGCACTGGTAGACGACGCCGAAGCCGCCGCGTCCCGTGACCCGGGCGTCGGTGAAACCGGCTGCGCTCAGATCGTCCGCGATCTCCCGGGAAGGGGGATCGGCGGGCTTCGTGACTGTACGACGGGCCATCGGGCGTCCTAGAGATCGGATCGTGGCGTCGTCGATCGCGGCCGGTCGGATGGACTCACGGTGTCCGGTTCCGCCGACTGCTGCATCTCCTGCACGGTCATGGCGTCCCCTCGGGTCGTGCCCCCGAGTCTAGGCGCCGAGACGCGGCGAAGGCCGCGACATCAATCAGCCGAGACGACGGATCGTATCCGTCGCGGACTCGACGACCGCCTCGCGGAAACCGGTCCCGGCCCACAGGTTGATGCCGTCTGGATCGGTGGCGGCGGCGCGTCGGATGCCTCCCGTGAGCTTGTTGACCGCCGGATACTCGGCGACCGCGGCCTCGGAGAACTCGTCGGTGAAGCGGTTGCGCAGCGCCCGCGCGGGACGTCCGCTGAACGCGCGGGTCACCACCGTCTCGGTGCGCGCCGGATCGGCCAGGGCATCGGCGTGAGCGGGTTTCGTGCCGGCCTCCCGGGTACGCAGCAGAAGGGTGCCCACCTGAACGGCGGCCGCCCCGGATGACCGCAGCCGGTCGGCTCGATCGCGGGTCGCGACTCCCCCGGCCGCCACCAGCGGAAGTGCGACGCGAGCACGCACCGCCTCCAGGAGGTCGTCGAGTGGCTGGGTGGGCGGTTCGGTCCGGCGGTCGAACACCGAGCGATGTCCGCCTGCGTCGGGTCCCTGCACGCAGAGCCAGTCGGCCCCGGCCTCCGCGGCGACGACCGCATCGTCTGTGGTGGTGACCGTGACCCCGACAGTGCAACCGTGTCGTCGTAGTTCGGCGACCGCATCCGCCGGTGGGCAGCCGAACGCGAAGGAGACGACCGGGACCCGCTCTTCGCACATCAACGCGATCTTGGCGTCGAAGTGGTCGTCATCATCCCCGAGCTCCTCGACGGCGGGCAACTCGACGCCGAGCGACATGGCGTAGTCGAGCAACCGCTCGCGGTAGCGGGCCACGGCGTCCAGATCCACCGGCTCGGCTTCGGGAACGAAGATGTTGACGCCGAAGGTGTCGACGCCGCCGGCGCGTACGGCCGCGATGTCGGCCGCGACGCGTTCAGGCGACAGGTACCCGGCGGCCAACTGGCCGAGTCCGCCGGCACCGCTGACGGCGACCACCAGTTCGGGTGTGGTCGGCCCGCCCGCCATCGGCGCCCCGACTACCGGCACGGCGAGGTCTCGAAGGTCAACCATGCGCCGATGCTCCTCTGGTCATGCCTTGTCGTGCGTTCCGCGGGCGGTGGCCAATCGGGACAACCGCGATTCTGCGACCGAATCCATGTCCTCGAGTTCCAGACCCTTGGTCTCTTCGACCTTCTTGAAGACGTAGACGAAGGACGCCGCGGCACAGAAGGCGAAGAAGCCGTAGATGATTCCCAGTCCGACGGAATCGGTCATCGGGGGGAACAGCATCGAGATGGTGAAGTTGGCCAGCCAGTTGACCGCGGTACACACGCCGAGAGCGACGCCGCGGATCCGGTTCGGGAACATCTCCCCCAACATCACCCACATGACCGGACCCCAGGTGGCGGCGAAGGCGACGACGAACAGGTTGGCGCCGATCAACGCGATCACGCCCCACGGATCGGGCAACGACACGTTCTCGCCCTCGCCGATCTGTTGGGTGAACGCCACACTCGCCATCAGGAGCCCGATGAACATACCCACCGAACCGGCCAGCAGCAGCTTCCGCCGACCGATGCGGTCGACGAACAGGATCGCCACGAAGGTCATGCCCACGTTGATGACCGCGGTGATCACCGACGTCTTGAACGAGTCGCTCTCGGAGAAGCCGACCGACTGCCAGAGCGTCGTCGAGTAGTAGAAGATCGCGTTGATGCCGACGAACTGCTGGAAGACCGCGAGCCAGATGCCGACCCACACCAGCGGATGAAGCCCGAACGACGGGCCGGCGATGTCCTTGATCGAGGTCTTGGACTCCCGCTTGACCGTCAGTTTGATCTCCTTGACGCGGTCGAGCGGATCGCTCTCTCCGGTCACCGTCTGGAGAATGCGAGCGGCTTCCTCGTCCCGGTTGCGGCCCACCAGGTATCGCGGCGATTCCGGGATCAGCAGTGCGAGAACGCCGTAGACGATGGCGGGGACCACGCCGACGAGGAACATCCAGCGCCAGGCCTCCAGGCCCCACCAGAGAGTGTTCGCCGCGCTGCCGGCGCTGTTGGCCAGGACGGCATCCGACAGCAGTGCCGCGAAGATACCCGTGGTGATGGCCAGCTGCTGCATCGAGGCGAGTGCGCCGCGGTACCGGGCCGGAGCGATCTCGGAGATGTAGGCGGGCGCGATGACCGACGCGATGCCGATACCGATACCGCCGAGAACGCGCCAGAGCAGCAGATCCGGGATCGTCTGTGTGTAGGCGGTACCGATCGCCGAGATGATGAACAGCGCCGAGCCGAGCAGCATCACGCGCTTGCGGCCCCAGACGTCGGCGAGTCGCCCGGCGAACCAGGCGCCGAGCGCGCAACCGAGCAGCGCGATCGCAACAGCGAAGCCCGTCATCAGTTTGCCGAGACCGAAATTCGATTCGATCGAGTCGACGGCGCCGTTGACCACCGAACTGTCGAAGCCGAAGAGGAAACCACCGACGGCCGCGGCGACCGTGACGCCGATGACCTTTGCGGTGTGTTGTTCGGCGATCTCTCGCTGCTGCGGGTCGGCCATCACCTGACCCCGATCGCCGGTGTGGTGCAGCACGAATCCTGGGACATGTCCGTGACCTCGCTGTCCGGTTGCATGGTCGTCGTCTCCGACGTTTTCGCGCTTAATCTACTCGGGCGGTGAGGCCGGGCGGCGCACATCCGAGCACGCGTCGGTATCGATCTGGTCTGGATCGCCAGGTCAGGACTCGTCCGGGGTGTCGCGCGTGGTCGAGATCACCGACGTCCCGGTCAGTATCTCGGCGAGCGGTTTCGGTCGTCCGTAGTGGTATCCCTGCGCGAGGTCGCAGCCGACGGCTGCGATCGTGGCTGCCTGGTCAGCGGTCTCGATTCCCTCGGCGATCACACGGACCCCCATCGCGTGGGCGACGTCGACGATGCCGGCGAGGATCGTGCGTGCGCTCGGATTCTCCCCGAGGGCGTCGACGAATGCCTTGGCGGTCTTCAGGATGCCGACCGGCAGCCGGTACAGCTCGCTGAGTGAGGAAGCGCCGGTACCGAAATCGTCGAGCGAGATGCTGATGCCGAGAGCCCGGATGGCGTGCAGCAGGTTCAGCAGGCCGCTCTCGAGCGGCGCGAGTGCGCTCTCGGTGATCTCCAGGCACAGGGAGCGGGGATCCATCCCGGTCTGTGCACACGTCTCGCGGAGACGGTGGAGGAACTCCTCGTTGGTGAGTTCACGCCGGGATGCGTTGACGCACAGCATCACCTGCCGCAGCTGTGGTGTTCCGGCCACCTCGGCGCAGGCCGTGGCGAGGACATGGGCGCCGACCTTGTCGATGAGCGTGGATTGCTCTGCCAGAGGGATGAACTCGGTGGGCGGGATCGAGCCGAGTTCGGGATGATTCCATCGCAGGAGGGCCTCGAGTGCAACGAGTTGCCCGCTCTCGGTGGAGACGATCGGCTGGTAGTGGATCTCCAGCTGGGAAGGGTCGGAGACCAGCGCGCGCCGGAGTTCTTCTTCGATCCGTTGACGGCGCTGGAGCTCTTCGCGGTGATGCGTCCGGAACTGGACATATGGTTCCCGAGATGCCTTGCGCGCCTGGTACAGGGCGATGTCGGCGTCCCGCAGGAGGTCCGCGGGTGTGGAGCGGTCGCCGGCGGCCACGGTGGCGACGCCGATGCTCACGCGCACCGTCAGGGGTTCGCTGCGGTCGGTCACGCTCACCGGCGGTCTGATCGCGGCGCGTATCGACTCGATCTGGCGGTCGATCTCTGCCGGCGTGCTCGCCTTCGTGTGGGTGGTGACCAGGACGAATTCGTCTCCGCCGATCCGCCCCACCGCGCCTTCCCGGGGCGTCGCACCCGCAAGTCGTTGGGCGACGGTGTGCAAGACCTCGTCGCCGACGGCGTGACCAAGCGAGTCGTTCACGAGTTTGAAGTTGTCGAGATCGATGTAATATATTGCAACGCAATCGGTGTCGTGATCGGTAAGTGCCTCCATGTGCGACTCGAGTTCGTTGAGGATCCCGGCCCGGTTGTACAGCCGGGTCAGCGGATCGTGGACCGCGTCCCACGCCAGCCGGGTGCGCTCGCGGTAGCGCTCGGTGATGTCGGCGAATGACACCAGCACGACCGCTTCCGTGGTGTCGTCGTCGATCGGTCGGCAGCTGCACGACAACCACCGCTCGCCACCCGGCGTGTTGATCGTCGCCGTGGCATCGGTGATCGCAGTCCGCGTCCGCAGGCAGCGGACGATCGGCGACTCACCGTCGACGAAGTCGAGCGGCAGATCGTGGACGAACGAACCGGGAACGCCCTGCGGGCCGAGCATGGTCGCCGCCGCGGGATTCGCGAGTTCGATCCTGCCGTCCGCCCGAACCACGACGACCGCCTGATGGAGCGCGGCGAGGATGGTGCCCAGGCGTTCGATCAGCGGTCTGCGGGTGGGCTCGGCGACGATCAGGAAGCCGTCGTCCATCGACGTGACCGAGATATGGGCGAGGAAGGTCCGGTTGTTGTCCGCGCGGCGGTGGAGCTGGTCGACCGTGCCGCCCAGGGCCACCGCGGCCCGGACGTCGAGGTTGCCGCCCGTGACCGAACCCAGCTCGCGACCCACGGCGTCGTCGGCGGTGATGCCGTACATCTGCTCCGCCGCGGGATTCCACGACCGCACCGTCATGTTCCGGTCGACGGCGATCACAGCGTTGCTGACATGATCGAGCAGCGCCGCCTGACGTCGCAGTGCCGCTTCGATGGCCTTTTGCGCGGTGATGTCGCGCAGTATCACCTGATACGCCGGTTTGTCGTGCCAGACGGTGCGAACCGAGGTGACCTCCATCGGACGCGACACGCCATGGGCGTCGACCATCACGACTTCCTCCGGATACGTCGCCGCGCCGGCTTCGTCGCCCATGCTGACGATCCGCTCGATCATGTGCGGGAGTTCGTCGGGGTGGACGAAGTCGGTGATCGGGCGGCCGAGCATCTCCTCCCGGTCGGCGACCCGGGCGAAGTCGAGCGCCGCGGAGTTCACGTACACGATGACACCGTCCTGGTGTACGGCGATCGCGTCCGGGCTCAGTTCGAGGAGAAGGCGATAGCGTTCGGCCACCGCGGCATCGTTGGATCGGGTCATGGGCTCGGCATGGGGTGCGACGAGATCACTGTGGCCACCGTCCGTAGGCATCGATTCCGGCACTGCGTCAGTCCCTCCCCCCGGCCTTGCTCCAACCCCGCCGTCCATGTTCCCCCAAAAAGGGGGTGTCGGGTGGGCTAAAACGACGCAGAGTCGTGCGAAAGTCGAGTGGAAACCCCGTCCGTCGCGAAATGAGTCGATTGCCGCTCTCTGGGGGATTCTTGAGGTGGCGTTCGGTCAGATGACCTCGCAGAACTGCCGACAATTCAAAAATCCATGAAGAGGGTTCACCAATGACGAATCATCGATCGACCATTTCGGGTGTGGGGGCCGTGACCGGATACGGCTGGGGTAGAGAGGCCTTGTGGAACGGCCTCGTCTCCGGGAAGTCCGCAGCCGCGTTGCACGAGGGCTTCGGTTCCGGAGACGACGGTGGCCCGGGATGGATAGTGCGCGTGCCGGAGGGCGGCGACCAGGCCGACGCGAACACCCGCTTCGCGCGCGCAATGCGAAGTGCGGCGCGGGAAGCCATCGAGGATGCGATCGCGCACGGTTGGCGCGCCGGTTCGCGCGTCGGTTTGGTGCACGCCTGCGTGCTCGGCGATCTCGACATGTATCCGATGGTGGCCTCCGGTGCAGGGCAGTACACCGGCCGGCAGTATCTGTCGGTGACACCGTCCACGCCGGTGTCGCTGCTCATGCAGGAGTACGGCTTTCACGGTCCGGCAATGAACGTGTCGGCGATGTGCACCTCGGGTTCGGCGGCGATCGTGACGGCAAAGTCATGGCTCGACGCCGATCTCGTCGACGACGTCCTGGTGGTCGCCACAGATCTGTCGGCCAAGCCGGAAGTGGTCGGCATGTTCGTCCAACTCGGCGTCGCCATCACCGATACCGACGCACTCGACGCCTGCCGTCCGTTCCAGGAAGGCAGCCGGGGCTTCACCTTCGGCGAAGCGGCCATCGCTTTCACGATGACCAACCGCGAGACCGAAGGTTACGCAGATGTGTTGGGCGGGGCCATGTCCCACGACGCCTACCACGTCACCTCGATCGATCCGCAGCTCACGAACGTCGTCGGTTGTGTGGAACAGGCGCTGTCGACCGCCGGTCTCTCCGGGGACGAGATCCGGTACCTGAACGCGCATGGTCCCGGAACCCGGCAATGTGACCGCGCCGAGGCGACCATCGCCGAGACGATGCTGCCCAACAGTGAGGTCTTCTCCGTCAAACCCCTTGCCGGGCACTGCCAGGGCGCAGCGGGTGCGGTTGAGCTGGCCGCGTCGCTGCTCGGATACGACCGGGGTGAGATCCCGGCGCCGCCGAGTGTTTCCGACGGAATCCCACAACTTCTCGACGGACTGACGCCTTTGGATGCGGGCCCCACACTGAAGACCTCCCTGGGCATGGGCGGCCACAACTCGGCGGTGGTGATCGCACCCCAGGTCTGACCCGGGATCGCTGCGATCAGGCGCCTATCGGCACTTTTTGCGAACGTATTTCGCCAGATCGGTGCGGAACCACCAGGAAAGCCCCACAATTCAGACATGTCGAACGCGCCGGAGAACTCGGCGGCTGACCGACCGGCTTCGGGAACCGGGCCGGAGTCGGGAGCGCGTCGTGTACTGACAGCTTTTCTGAACTCCCCCTTCGCGGGAATGTCGCCGTGGATCGTGATGGCACTGGTGACGGGCCCGGGCCGCTTCGAAGAAGCAGCGGCCTCGGCATTGGCCCTGTCGTTGCTCCTCGTCGTGGGGACTCACCGCCGCGGCAGCAGCTTCAAACTGCTCGAGTTGTTCGACGTCGTCTACTTCGCGGCGATGGCCGGTCTCGCTCTGTTCGCCTCGGCCGGGGTCATCGGCTGGCTGGAGAAATGGGGCGGCGAGATGACCAACGTCGCGTTGGTCGCCTTCGCCCTCGGCTCGATCATCGTGCGCCGGCCGTTCACCCTGCAGTACGCCCGAGAAACCACCGAGAAGGAACTCTGGACGAGTCCGCTGTTCCTGCGGATCAACTACGTCATCACGTGGGCGTGGGTCGTCGGGTTCGCGGTCGGAGCGATCTCGGGTGCCGTCGGGGATCTGGTGCTCGACGATTCGAACAACTTCTGGACGGGCTGGATCATTCAGATCGGCGGCATCATCTTCGCCGTCTCGTTCACGGAGTTCTACCCCGACTACGCCACCTACCACGCTGCCCTGCGCGAAGGATGGCTCACGGACGAGACACCGCAGAGCATGCTCCACCTGTTCGACTGGGTGCCCGGCTACGTGCTGGCCATCGGCATCGCCGGTCTGCTGACCGAGGAGTTGAGCGCGGTGGCCGGGATCATCGTGATCGTCGTCGGCGCGGTCGGTATCAAGGTGTTCCGACAGCTGACGACCGCTTTCGACGCCCGCCAGGCCCAGACGGCACCGGGAACATCGACCAACGCGTGAACCGGTGCTCGTACCCCGACGCCGGATGTCGTCGGTAGGGTCGAGAACATGAATCTCGACGGGGTTGGAATCTGGAGTTCGCCACTACGCTATGGAGACGCCGGGGAGGCCGCGGAAGCCGCAGCCGAGCTCGACGAGTTGGGCTTCACCGCCCTGTGGATCCCCGACGTCGGTGGCCCTGTTCTCGACTCGGTGCGCAACCTCCTCGGTGCCACCAAGAAGGCCGTGATCGCCACCGGCATCCTCAACATGTGGATGCATGAACCACACGATGTCGCTGCGGCGCACGCGAGTTTCGCCGACGAGTTCGGTCCCCGGTTCCTTCTCGGCCTGGGTATCAGCCACGCACCGCTGATCGACGCGAAGGAGGCGGGTCGCTACCAGAAGCCGCTGGCCACCACCCGTGCGTTCCTCGACGGACTTGATTCGGCGCCGACGCCGGTACCGGCAGACAGCCGGGTTCTCGCGGCCCTCGGACCGAAAATGCTCCGACTCGCCGCAGACCGCACGCTCGGTGCGCACCCGTACCTGGTGACACCGGACCACACCGCGACCGCACGTGAAACCCTCGGCGCCGGGCCGCTGCTCGCACCCGAGCAGACCGCCATCTTCGCCGCAGACCGCGACGAGGCGCGCTCGATCGGCACCAAGTGGCTCACGAGCTACCTCGCCATGCCGAACTACGCCAACAACCTCCGCCGCCTCGGTTTCACCGACGAGGACCTCGACACGGTCAGCGATCGGCTGTTCGACGCCCTGATCGTCTGGGGTGACGAGTCGGCGATCCTGGGCCGCATCGGCGAGCACCGCTCCGCCGGTGCCGACCATGTCTGCGTCCAGGTCCTGCAGAAGGACCACCGCGGGTTCCCGCGGGAGCAGTGGCGTCGCCTCGCGGAGGCTCTCGGCCAGAACTGATCACGTTGCGTTGTGTCCCGGTCTCCGGGACACAACGCAACCTGTCTTCGGGGCCACCACGCGATTCTCCGTATGACGTCGAGCCCGGAACCCGGGCTCGACGTCATACGCATCTGATTGCCTCACGGGATGTCGCGGCGTCGGAAACCGGTGAAGCCCATCAGCAGGAACCCGACGGTCACCAGGCCGATCCACAACAGGCCCCACCAGTCCGTACCGGTGGCGGCCACGTCCGGAACGTGATGAAACGGGCTGAAACCCAGTGCCCAGCCGGGCAGTTTGAAGCTCGGCCCCAGGATCGTCATCACGAAGGACACCAGCACGCCGAGCCAGATCGCCGGCCGGGCCATGGGGCGGGCCCCGATCACCGCGACCGCAAAGGCGATGACCGCCCACGTTGCCGGGACCGTCACGACCGCCTGCAGCAGCGCGTTCCCGAAGCCGATGCCGATGTCGGCGGTCGACGCGAAGACACCGACCACCACCCCCGCGACCAACAGGAACACCGCCGACGCCAGGAACGCCACCAGCACGCTCGCGGCGAAGTAGCGGACGCGGGCAACCGATGTGGCGAGAACCGCTTCGGTTCGGTCCTCGAGTTCCTCGGTGCGCACACGGTTGACGATCTGCACACCCGCTACCGAGGCGATGATCCCGACCAGGCTCAAGATCGTCGTGACGAACGCCGAGATCAGGTCGGCCGGCGACGCGGCACCGGACGCGAAGACCATCGCCAGCGCCGGATTCGTCTCCAGCAGACTCTTGACTGATCGGGTGAAGTAGCCGAAGACGACGCCGAGTCCGATGAAGGCCACCGACCACGATGCGATGGATGCTCGATTGAGTCGGATGGCGAGGGCCGTCGGCGATCCGATGCGGCCCCTCCGCGGGCCCGGTTTCGGCGGGATCAGTCCCTGCCCGAAGTCCCGCGAGACCTGCAGCGCGAAGCCCACTCCGGCCACCATGACCGCGAATGCGACCCCGAGTCCCAGCGGCCACCAGTGGTCACCGGTCGCCGGCCGCGTCTCCTGGATCCAGCCGAGTGGGTTGGCCCAGGTCGTCCAGGTCGGTGCGCTGACCGAGTAGAGGAACCCACGGAGGATGAACAGCACACCGAGCAGTGACACCGAAATGGTCGTCGCCGCACGGGCATCGGCGCCCACTTGTGCACTGACCACCGCGACCGCGGCGAACATCCAACCGGTGACGGTGAATCCGGCACCGAGCAACATCGACGGGCCCCAGGCGCCGCCGCACAGACCGGTGGTCACGCCGGACACGACGCCGATCGCCACCGAGCACATCATCGCCATCACCAGCGCAACCAGCAGTCGCGACGACCTACCGAGAACACCAGATGCCAGTAGTTCGGCCTGACCCGAGTCCTCTTGTCCGCGACTGGCCTTGACGACGACGAAGATCACACCGAGCGCCGCGATGAACCCACCGAGGGCGAGGCTGCGCCACGCGGTGAAGCCGTCGGTCGTCGACAGGTCGTAGGCAGGACCGAAGATCAGTCCCAGCGCCGGGTTGGCCCCGACCGTCGCCGCGAACGCCTTTCGTTCCAGCGCATCGGGAAACAGCCACGGGTACACGAGGACCGACGACACCGCCAACGCAGTCGGCAGCACGATCCACGGGGCGAAGGTTCTTCCCTCGTGGTGCAGCGACGCCTTCAACAGTGGTCGTGTACCGGCGATCGAGGCGACGGTCATCTCACCGCTCCCCCGGCATCGCACCTTCGGCTTCATAGAGCCGGAGGAACAGGCTCTCCAGCGACGGCGGCTCGACGGTCAGCGACCGTAGGCCGCACGACGTCAGCATCGTCATCGCGTCGCCGATCCGGTCCGAATCGACTGTGGCACCGAGACGGTGACCGTCCACGGCGACATCGTGAAGTTCGGCGAGCTGTTCATCGGAGGGGATGGTGTCGAGGTCGGCACGGACCGAAGTACGGGTGTGGCCGCGAAGGTCGGCTAGGGTGCCCGTGGCGACGATCGCGCCGTCGCGGATGATGCTGAGTCGATCGGCGAGGGTCTCGGCCTCAGCGAGGATGTGGCTCGACAGCAGGACCGTCGTACCACGGGATTTCGCCTTGCCGACCACGTCCTGGAAGACGCTTTCCATCAACGGATCCAGGCCCGAGGTCGGCTCGTCGAGGATCAGCAGCTCGACGTCGGAGGCCAGGGCGGCGACGATCGCCACCTTCTGGCGGTTGCCCTTCGAATACTGGCGTCCCCGCTTGGTGGTGTCGAGTTCGAAACGTCGGACGAGGTCGGCACGACGCTCTTCGTCGAGTCCGCCGCGCATCGCGCCGAGGAGATCGATCATCTCGCCGCCGGTCATCGACGGCCACAGGGAGACGTCGCCGGGGACGTAGGCGAGCCGGCGATGAAGCTCGACGACGTCGCGCCACGGATCGCCACCCAGCAGGCGGACCTCGCCCGCGTCGGCGCGCAACAGACCGAGCAGCACCCGGATCGTCGTCGACTTGCCGGCTCCGTTGGGGCCGAGGAAGCCGTGGACCTCGCCGCGTCGAACAGTCAGGTCGAGTCCTCGCAGTGCATCGAATCTGCCGAAGGACTTGTGCAGACCGTGGACGTCGACGGCGAGATCGGCAGGTGGTCGCCCAGTGACGTCGGATACTCCGGTGGACATGGCGAACCTCCAGGATCGACGATCGCCACGATCGTTGCACGGCAGCCGATGAGGAAGCCCCAAAAGAGACCGAGTTGCCGCTAAGCGGTGGCGGCCTTCTCGATCACGGCGGTCACCGCGGCCGGGTGGGAGACCATGGACACGTGTGAAGCGCCGACCTCCGAAGTGTGTCCTGGCGCGACGCGTGACGCCATGAAGCGCTGGAGTGCAGGCGGAATCACCCGGTCCTGTCCCGACACCAGGTACCAGCTCGGCACCCGCGTCCACGACGCCGGACCTGAGGGTTCGAGATTGGCGACGAGCGCCGCGGACTTCTGATGCGCGAACATGTCGGCCGCGGTCGCCACACTCACGTCCTGTGCGAAGACCTCCCGGAAGTACGGCCGCGCAATGTAACCGTCGAGGTTGCGTCCCGCCACGCCTGTGGGATCGTCGACCACCTTGACCTGCAGCGCCGGCGGAAGAAGTCGACTGCCGGGATAGACGATGGGATTCAGCAACCCTTGGACGAACTCGCCCTGCGCCGGGGCGAACGCAGCGATGTACACGTTGGCGACGACATCCGGGTCGTCGACATTCGTGATGACCATGCCTCCGTACGAATGCCCGACGAGCACGATGGGTCCGTCGATGGCGGCCAGTTTCTTCTCCAGGAGCGCGGAGTCGTGAGCAGGCCCGCGGAGAGGATTGTCGAAGCGCTGGACCGGATAACCCTTCGAGGAGAGCCGCGTCGCGACGCCGTCCCAGCCGGTCGAGTCCGCGAAGGCTCCGTGTACCAGCACGATCGTCGGGGTCGGCGCTGCGGAGGCGGACGAAACGGACACCAGCGTCGCGAGGAGGGCAGCGAGAACCGCGAGCAACGCCAATACGTTCCGGCGCAGAGCTTTTCGGGTGGGATGAGGTGAGTCGGTGGCCATGGGACAACCCTTCGTGTGCGACGGATTCGGCCCCGACAGTTCCCGACGATACCGGGTTCGAACGGGTTATACGAGGTCTCGCGGTCCCGCAGCTCCTACTTCTTGGTCAGCGAGGACTCCTTGTGCGCCGCCTTGGCGCCGGTCTTCGACGACTTCACGATCCAATACGGTTCATCCTCACTGGCTTTGAATTTCTGGCCGTCGAAGGTAAACTCCTTGGTGCGCTTCTCCTCCTCGGTTCCCTCGGTCTCGCCCTGCGAGGTGTTCCAGCGGACGGTGTCGTTCTCACTGATCGCCATTCTTCGGAATGCCCACATCCGGCGTTCGGCCAAACCTCATCGTTCGGCCCTCGGGGAGCCTGCGCGTAGACTCCGCGTCTATGGCGATCGTCAACCGGGGTTTCGTGGGCCGCCGCGACCGCGATGCCCGCCGCCTGCCCCCGGGCCAGTACACGACTCTCGACTTCCCGGTGTTGTCGGCC
Organism: Gordonia namibiensis NBRC 108229; assembly: GCF_000298235.1. Classification (GTDB taxonomy): domain Bacteria; phylum Actinomycetota; class Actinomycetes; order Mycobacteriales; family Mycobacteriaceae; genus Gordonia; species Gordonia namibiensis. The sequence goes on along the minus strand of NZ_BAHE01000002.1, from coordinate 123,593 downwards.
GAGCCCACACCGTCGGTGCCCCTGGAGAAATGGTCGCTCGCGGTCCAGTCCGCCGAACACCGCGCCTCGACGTTCACCTGGGAGCAGTTCCAAGCGCTGCCCCACGGCGAGATCACCACCGACATCCATTGCGTCACACGGTGGTCGAAGTTCGCCACGCGATGGCGAGGGGTCTCCTTCGACACCCTGCTCGGAGCATTGCCGTTCGAACCGGCGCCGTACGTCATGGCGCACTGTTACGGCGGGTACACCACCAACGTCCCGCTCGCCGACCTGACGGGCGGACAGGGGTGGATCGCCGACACCTTAGACGGTGAGCCGCTGGCACCCGAACACGGCGGGCCCGCCCGACTCCTCGTCCCCCACCTGTATTTCTGGAAGAGCGCGAAATGGGTTCGGCGCCTTCGTTTCATGCCTGAGGACACCCCGGGTTTCTGGGAGGAGCGCGGATATCACATGTACGGCGACCCCTGGCGTGAGCAGCGGTACTCGTGACCGACTGGCTGCTGACGACGGTCACCTCCGTCGTCGACATCACCCCGTCCGCACGTACTCTGCGGTTGGCCCTGCCCGAACCCATCCACGTGCTGCCCGGCCAGCATGTCGACATCCGGCTCACCGCCGAGGACGGTTACTCGACTGCCCGCGCCTACTCGGTGTCGGACGCCCGAGAGACCCGATCGATCGAGGTCACCGTCGAACGTCTCGACGACGGGGAGGTGTCGCCGTATCTGGTCGACGTGGTGGAGGTCGGCGACCCGCTGGAGATCAGCGGCCCACACGGTTGGTACTTCACGTGGGCTTCCGGCGACGACCGCCCGGTGCAGATGATCGGCGGCGGTTCCGGGGTCGCGCCGCTCATGTCGATGATCCGGAGTCGCGAGGTCGACGCACCACTGACGCCCTTTTCCCTGGTCTACTCGGTGCGCAGCCCCGAGCGCGTCTACTACCGCGACGAGATCCGGCAACTGATGGAGCACCACCGCATGGACCTCCATCTGGTCCACACACGCGTCGCACCCGCGGGTTCGGCGAGACCGCCGGGGCGCCTCGACTCGGCGGAGCTGGCCGCGCTCACGATGGATCCGTCGCGCTCGCCGACTGTGTACATCTGCGGACCGAACCGGTTCGTCGAGGACTGTGCGAAGTGGATGGTCGACGCCGGCCACGAACCGTCCCGGATCCGCACCGAGCGATTCGGCGACTGACACGACGCAGCGCGGTTTCGGTCCAATGCGTGCTGCTGTGCGCCGACCGGAAGTAGCGTGGCGACATGACTTCCGCGTATGACTTCACCGCGACCGGGATCGACGGCGAACCGGTCGACCTCTCGACGTTCCGGGGCGACCCACTGCTGATCGTGAACACCGCGTCGAAGTGCGGCTTCACACCGCAATACCAGGGGCTGGAGACGCTGCATCGCGACTACCAGGGCCAGGGACTGCGAGTCCTCGGCTTCCCGTGCGATCAGTTCGCACACCAGGAGCCCGGCAACGAGGAAGAGATCAAGAACTTCTGTTCGCTGACCTACGACGTCACCTTCCCGATGTTCGCCAAGGTCGACGTGAACGGACCGGACGCCCACCCCCTCTTCGAATGGCTGCGGACACAGAAGTCGGGAGTCTTCGGCGGTCGGATCAAGTGGAACTTCACCAAGTTCCTGGTGAATCGCGACGGCGTCGTCGTCGAACGCTTCGCGCCGGCAACCAAACCCGAGAAACTGGTCGGGTCCATCGAGAAACAACTCGGACCCGCCGACGGCAGGGACGAGACATCATGAGCCGGACAACGTCGTTCGTGCGTGTGATCATCGCCTACGTGGTGGCCCTCGGGGTCGCCGCCGCGTGGTTGTCGCTGGGGCCCGACACCGGCCACCTGTGGCTCGACACCCTCGTCGCCGATCTCTGGGCGACGCTGGTGATCTTCGGCTTCAGCCGCTTGTATGCGAACTCGAGCATGTACGACGCCTATTGGAGCGTCATCCCACCCGTGCTGCTGGTGTACTGGTGGGCGGCAGGCGATGTCGGCCTTGACGCCGTGCACTGCTGGGTCATCGCCGTCGTCGTCGGGGTGTGGGCGATCCGGCTGACCGCCAACTGGGCGACCGGGTGGCCGGGTCTGGATCACGAGGACTGGCGCTACGGGATGCTCAAGGAGCGTGCCGGTGGTGCGGCGATCGTCGTCGACCTGTTCGCCATCCACGTCATCCCCACCATCCAGGTGTTCCTGGGCATGGTCCCGGTATATGTGGCGGTGACGCAACCGGATTCGACGCTCGCCTGGCTGACCGCACTGGGCGCAGTCGTGGGGTTCGCCGCGGTTGCCCTCGAGTACGTCGCGGACGCGCAGCTGCGTCGCTTCACGGCACATCGCACGCCGGGAGCGGTCCTGGACACCGGCGTCTGGTCGTGGTCCCGGCACCCGAACTACTTCGGCGAGTTCTCCTTCTGGGTTGCGATGGCGCTGTTCGGGATCGCCGCCGCACCCTCCGACTGGTGGTGGTTGCTCGTGGGTGTCGTGGTGATGCTGGCGATGTTCCTCGGCGCGAGTATCCCGATGATGGAGCAGCGCAGCCTCTCACGACGCCCCGGTTACGCCGACGTCGTCGCCCGGGTGTCGCTGTTCGTACCCCGGCCGCCGCGCGGTGCCCGACCACCGCAATCCACCGAGCGCATCCCGGGGTGACCCGACCCCGCGTCGTCATCGCCGGCCTCGGTGACACGGGAGTACTGACCGCGATCCATCTGTCCGGGCACGCCGACATCGTCGGGATCTCGTCGAAGCCCGGGCTGGTCAGCGGTCAGGAACTCGGGCTACGTCTCAGCCGGCCAGAGGCCTGGGCCCGCGACTACCGGATCCCGTTCGATCGGTTCCGCAAGCTGGACGGTGTCCGCACGGTCCACGGATCGTTGACCGCGGCCGACCTCGACGGACGAACGGTGACGGTCACCGGTACCGACGGAACCGAGCACGTCGAACCGTTCGACGCCCTGGTGATCGCAACCGGTGTCCGCAACGGCTTCTGGCGCCGCCCGAGCCTCCAGTCACCGGCTGACGTCGACCGTGACCTCGCGGCGGCGCATTCCCGGCTGGCGGAGGCGGATTCGATCGCGGTGATCGGGGGTGGCGCCGCCGCGGTGAGTTCCGCCGCCAACCTGGCCGCGACGTGGCCGGACAAGCAGATCGACCTCTACCACCCCGGCGACCGCGCATTACCCCGTCACCACCGTCGGACCTGGCAGAACGTGTCGGCGCGCCTGCGCAGCCTGGGCGTCGGAGTACATGGCGGGCACCGAGCGCAGGTGCCCGACGGTTTCGCCTGCGATGAGCTCACCACCGGACCCGTGCAATGGTCCACCGGGCAACAACCCGTGCAGGCCGACGCGGTGCTCTGGGCGATCGGTCGGGTCACCCCGAACTCGGACTGGCTGCCCGCGGAGATCCTCGATGCTCACGGGTTCGTTCGTGTGACACCGGAACTGCGGGTTCCCGGCCACGAGCTCGTCTACGCCGTCGGGGACATCGCCGCGACCGATGCTCTTCGGAGCTCGGCACGCAACCGCGCCGACCGGCTGCTCGCCCACAACATCCGCGCGGACCTGTCACGTCGGCCCGGCCGCGCACGAAGCTATGTGCCGCCCCGGCGACGGTGGGGGTCGGTTCTCGGCACGCAGCATGACGGCCTGCAGGTGTTCGCGCCGAACGGTCGGGCATTCCGATTTCCCGCGTGGTCGGTGGACGCGGTACTGCAGCCGTTGATCGTGCGGCGGGGAATCTACGGCGGGATTCGAGAAGCCGATTCTCTGCCGTGTGCAGATGGTCGGCGGCGTCGCACCTGAAAGGTCATCTTCCGCGCTTACACTCGGCCTCATGAGTAACGAGCAGTTCTCGGGCCATTCGCCAGATCCGGTCGATCCGCCGCCCGGGTCGCACACCACGCCGCTCCCGCCCACGTCGGCACCGGCCGGCGACATGCCGCCCGGCACAGCCGGCTCGACACCACCGGCAACGCCGACGACGACCGAGGCGCCGCTGAAGCCGACGGCCGCCGAACGTGCGAACACGATCGTCAAGAAGGTCGTCATCGGCCTGATCATCGCGGCCCTCCTGGTGATCACCTACTTCATCCTGGAGGCGTTCCTACCTCGCTGGTGGGCCGGGCAGATCGGTCGCCGGGTCGACGGGTCGATGGCCAGCGGAGTCTGGACCGGCCTCGTGCTGGGTGTCGTCTGCACGTTCGTCCCGCTGTTGCTCTTTGTGTTCGCGTTCCTGAGTCGCAGCCGGATGAGAAACGTCCCTGCCATCGGATTCGCGGTGCTCGGCATCATCGTCGCGATCCCGAATCTGCTGACGCTGGCGGTCGTCGCGGGCGGCGGTAACGGGGCACACGCGGGTGAACGCATCTTCGACGTCGATGCACCCGGATTCCGCGCCGCAACACTATGGGGCGTGATCATCGGCATCGTCCTGGCGATCGCCGTCGGCTGGTTCATCTGGCGCTACCGCCGGCGTGGCCGGGAACTCGCGGCCACCCGCCCGGCGAAGGACAAGAAGAAAAAGAAGTGACGGTCGGACAGACCCACCACTGAGAAGATCAACCCGCCACCTCGACGAGGTGGCGGGTTGATTCGTTCGTGCTCGCGGGAGCGGTCAGTCGGCCAGTCCGGCATCCTTGCTGCCGTAGGTCTCGCGCAGCTTCGGCTTGACGACCTTGCCGCCCGCGTTGCGCGGCAGCTCGTCGATGATGACCAGGTCCTTGGGATGCTTAAAACGGGCCAGGTTCTCGTTGAGGTGGGGTTCCAGTTCGGCCAGCGTCAGATCGGTGACACCCTCGGCGAGGACGACGACGGCGACCGGCACCTCGCCCCATTTCTCGTGGGCGCGACCGATGATGGCTGCTTCCATGATCGCCGGGTGGCTGTAGAGGACGTTCTCGACCTCGGCGCAGTAGATGTTCTCGCCGCCGGAGATGATCATGTCCTTGGCGCGGTCGACGACGAAGAGGAAACCGTCCTCGTCCTCACGGACGAGGTCGCCGGAGTGGAACCACCCGCCGCGGAAAGCTTCTGCGGTCGCTTCGGGCTTGTTCCAATAGCCCTTCATCAGATTGGGTCCGCGATAGACGATCTCCCCCACCTCGCCGGGCTTCACGTCGTTCATCAGCGGGTCGACGATGCGCGCGGTCACGGCCGGCACCACCTTGCCGATCGAACCCTTCTTACGCAGTGCGTCTTTTCCCTCGAGGATCGTCGTCACCGGGGACATCTCGGTCTGCCCGAACGCGGTCATGTTGAGCGCCTCGGGGAAAGCCTCCCCCATGGCGTTGAGGACGGTGTCCGACGCCGGGGCGGCACCCCAGCTGATGTTGCGCAGACGAAGCGTTCGCGGACGGGCCTTCTGGGCCGCACACACCGCCTGCCACTGCGCGGGCACCATGAACACCGAAGTGGTGCCTTCTCTTTCGAGAGTGTCGAGCATGGCGTCGGGGTCGAAGGCGCCCAGCGGGTGGATGACGGCGCGGACGCCACGGTAGAAGACCGGGGCAAAGGCGGCCAGGCCGGCGATGTGGAACATCGGCGGCACCACCGATGCGACGTCGTCGGCGTCCGCGTTGGCGGTGGTGGCCATCGTGGTCACCGCCTGGGCGTGGAAGTTCTGGTGGGTCAGCATGGCGCCCTTGGGCTTTCCGGTGGTGCCCGAGGTGTACATGATCGCCGCGACGGTGTCTTCGGGGACGTCGACGGCCGGCAGGTCCGCATCACCCTGGGCGAGAAGGCCTTCGTACTCGAGGTGCTGCGGGTTCTCGCTGCCGTCGACGACGATCAGGGTGTCGATCCCGCCGGTGGACGCAGAGACGGCGTCGGCCAGGGGTGCGAGGAGTTTCTCGGTCACGATGACCTTGGCGCCGCTGTCCGAGACGAGGTAGGCGACCTCGGCGGGGCTCATGCGGATGTTCACCGGAACCGGGATCGCGCCGATCAGCGTCGCACCGAGGACGGCCTCGACGTACTCGGTGCGGTTGAGCAGCACCATCAGGATGCGATCACCGAACTGCACGCCGAGTCGGCTCAGCGCCGCGCCGAAAGCCCTCGACCGGTCGTCGAGTTGCTTCCATGTCGTGGACTTGTCCAGATAGGTGATCGCCACCTTGTCCGGCGTCATGAGCGCATGCCGGTGAACCTGGTTGTTCCAGTGATTACGGCGCGAGCGATACGGCTCGGTGGTCAGATCGGCGGTGGCTTCGTAGGTTGCGGTCATTCACTGGCTCCCGTGTCGATCGTGCGATGCTCGACATTGTTGCCTGCATCACAGTTGTCTGCGTCACACCCTACGCAGACTCGACGGGTTGCTCGTGAGCTTTCGGCGGGTCAATCGGACAAACCGGCGTCCTTGCTGCCGAAGCGCTGTCGCAGCACGGGTTTCGTCACCTTGCCACCGGCGTTGCGCGGCAGCTCGTCGACGATCACGAGGTCTTTGGGGTGCTTGAACCGTGCCAGGTTCTCGTTCAGATGTGGCTCCAATTCGGCCAGGTTCAGGTCGTCGACGCCGTCGGCGAGGACGACGACGGCGACGGGCACCTCGCCCCACTTCGGGTCCGCTCGTCCGATGACCGCTGCCTCGGCAATGCTCGGGTGGCCGTAGAGGACGTTCTCGACCTCGGCGCAGTAGATGTTCTCCCCGCCGGAGATGACCATGTCCTTGGCGCGGTCGACCACGAAGAGGAACCCCTCCTCGTCCTGACGGACCAGATCGCCGGAGTGGAACCAGCCGCCGCGGAAGGCGTCGGCGGTTTCGTCGGGCTTGTTCCAGTACCCCTTCATCAGGGTCGGGCCGCGATAGACGATCTCCCCCACCTCACCGGGCTCGACGTCGTTCATGAGCGGATCGACGATCCGTGCGGTCACGGCCGGCACCACCTTGCCGATCGACCCGATCTTGCGCAGCGCGTCCCGGCCTTCGAGGATGCAGGTCACCGGTGACATCTCGGTCTGCCCGAACGACGTCATGTTGAGTACGCCGGGGAATGTCTCGTTGATGGCGTTGAGCACGGTGTCCGACGCGGGCGCCCCGCCCCAGCTGAGGTGCCGCAGTCGGAGGGCGCGGGGGCGGGCCTGCTGAGCGGCGCACACGGCCTGCCACTGTGCGGGCACCATGAACACCGACGTCGATCCCTCCCGCTCGAGGGTGTCGAGCATGACGTCGGGATCGAAGGATCCGAGCGGGTGGATCACCGCGCGGATGCCGCGGTAGAAGACCATCGCGAAGGTGGCGAGACCGGCGATGTGAAACATCGGCGGGACGATCGACGCGACGTCCCCGACCTGCGGATTCGTCGTGGAGATCGACGTGACGGCCTGCGACTGGAAGTTCTGATGGGTCAGCATCGCGCCCTTGGGCCGGCCGGTGGTGCCCGAGGTGTACATGATGATCGCGACGGCGTCTTCGGGGACGTCGACGAACGGAAGGTCGGACGGGTCCTCGGCGGTGAGGTCCTCGAACCGGAGATGGTCGGGTGTGTCGCTGTCGCCGACGACGATCACGGTGTCCGCGACCCCGCTGAGCTCGCGTGCGGCGTCGACGATGCCGGTCAGCGCAGTCTCGGTGACGACGACCTCCGCGCCGCTGTCGGTCATGAGGTAGGCCATCTCGCCGGGACTGTTACGGATGTTCACCGGTACTGCGATCGCGCCGATGAGGGTCGCTCCCAGGATCGCCTCGGCGTACTCGGTCCGATTGAGCAGCGCCATCATGACCCGGTCGCCGAATCCCACGCCGCGTCGGCTCAACGCTGCGGCGAAGGCACGGGACCGCTCCTCGATCTGCTTCCACGTGCGGGTCTCGCCGAGGAAGGTGAGCGCGGGCTCGTCGGGGGTCATCTGCGCGTGCCGGCGGACCTGGTTGTTCCAGTGGTTGCGGCGTGAGCGGTGGGGCTCGGAGGTCAGGTCGGTGATGGCCTCGGCGATTGCGGTCATTTCGGCCTCCCAATGGCGGCGGACACCCGTTGTCCGACTTGTCGTACCGAGTCATCACCCTAGGCCGTGAACCGTGCGGAAAGCGCTGTGCAGCCGATGATTTGCTCCTATGGAAGAGTTAGCCCACTCCTATGGCACCGGGTCTCGTCCGTCGCGACCCGAACGTCGCCACCCGAATAGGGATCAGTACCCGCCACCCGCTCGGTGGTGTAGCCACTCGCGGACATGAGGGTCACGTGTCAGCGTTGCGGCACGCTCGTAGTGGTGCCGTGCGGCGGCCGTCGCGCCGTTGCGGAACAGCAGATCCGCACGAGTGGCGTGGAACGGCTGGAAGTCGTCGAGATCGTGCTCCGACTCGAGTTGGTCGAGCAAGGCCAGACCTTCGGCCGGTGACCCCGCGTGCCCCACGATCGCCGCGTGAGCCACCCGTGCACCCAGGGTCGGGGTGACGGCGACGAGCGCGGTCGTCAGTGACCGGAGGGCGTCCCAGGCGACGACACCGGTGCGTGCGCGATCGGTGTGCACCGACTGCATCGCGGCCTCGAGCTGGAACCGTCCCATCGGTGCGTCGAGGGAGGCGGCACGATTGAGCATCGCCTCGCCCTCGCGGATCAGGTCTCTGTTCCACCGGTCGGTGTCCTGCTCCTCCAGAGGGACGAACGGTCCGGTACGGGCGGGCGCCCGTGACAACGAGAACGCGATGAGAGCGGCCAGGCCCCATGCCTCGGGTTCGTCGTCGAGGAGATCGGCGAGCGTCACCGCCAGATACAGCGCCTCCCCGGCCATCGAGTCGACAGCGCCGGTGCCAGAACCGTTCGTCTCGTTCCAGGCGATGGCGAAGCACCCGTAGACCGCCTCGAGTACTGCCGAGAGGCGTGCCGGCATCGCGGCGCGGTCGGGCACGACGAAGGGGATGCGGGCGTCCCGGATGCGTCGCTTCGCGCGTACGAGACGCTGTGCCATGGTCGCAGGCGCCACCGCGAACGCCGCGGCGACATCGGCTGCCTCGAACCCGAGCACCGCCTGCAACATCAGCGGTGTCCGGATGGCGGGGTCGATCGCCGGGTGCGCACAGGTGAACAGCAGCTCGAGACGCTTGTCGCCGATGGCATCGGGGTCGAGTTCGTCGAAGGGTGTCACGCTGACCTCCCCCACTGCGTCGGCCCGGTCGTCGAGTTCGGTCGACTTCCGATGTGCCGCGGACTTCCAGACGTCGCGCTGATGGTTACGGGCAACGGAGAGCAGCCACGCGGCGGGATTCTCGGGTGTGCCGTTCACCGGCCACGTGCTCAGCGCGCGTTCGAAGGCGGTCGCCAATGCGTCCTCGGCGAGTGCGAGGTCGCCGGATGCCGCGGCGAGAAATCCGACCAGCCGCGAATACGATTCGCGTGCGGCATGATCGGCGGCGGCGTGCGCCCCGCCCCGGGTCGTGGGTTCCCCGGTCATCGGTTGGGCGTCATTTGTTGGGGGTCCAGACCCCGTTCATGGTGTACGTCGCACCGGGACGGATCTCGATGACGCCCCACTCGATCGGAGGCGCCTGACGAGCCCACTCGATGGCCGTGTCCAGGTCGGCGACATCGATGATGATCGTTCCGCCGAGCTGCTCCTTCGTGTCTGCGAAGGGTCCGTCCTGAACGACGAGCTCGCCGTCGACCTTCCGGATCGTCGTGGAGGCGGTCGAGTGCCGCAGCACTTCGGCACTCACGAGGACGCCGGCATCCTGCAGCGCACGGGTGTAGGCCGAGAATGCGGCCTGACCGGCCTGGATGGCTTCGTCGCCGAGCGTCGAGGCGTCGTGCTCGGGGTAGTGCAGCAAGAGTGAGTAGTGCATGGTCGACCTCCTGATCACGAGGACCGGCCTTCGGTCCGTGTGAGGAGATGACGAGCGTGCGACCCGTCGATCGACAGCCTACGACCGATGGCTCAATTCCCGCGCCGATCCGCCCGGACTGCGGCATCCGGCCACATTGGCGGGCACGGTGTCCCCGGCGTGGTAGCCAACTCGAAATGCCACCACTCGTTGACGAACGTCCGGCACAACCCCCACCGGTGACCGTGGCGTTCGAGCCAGGCTGCACCCTCCCACGGACCGACGTCGACCGCCTTGCCCCGAACGTGCGGCGACTCTTCGGCGGGCAGGACCCAGCGTCGGGCGGCCTCGGGACTGCCATAGGTGGCGATCGCGTTCCGCCAAAGCTGCCGTTGCTCGGCGTCGGACCGTTTCCCCGAGGTGATCCAGATCGGAATCCCCTGCGCCCGAGCCTCGTTCGAGGCGAATGTGTACGACGCGGCGAGGCCGGGAACGAGGCCTTCCGTCCCGGGGGCCAGGACCGCGGGCGCTGCCGCGGCCGACCCGACGCCGACCACGGCACCCGCAACAGCGCCCGCGGCGAGTGCGGCACACGTGAGTCTGGACGCGAGATTGCTCATCGGACCAGTAAACCGCACGCGGACCTTCGAGCGGGCCATGCATCATTCTCTTCCACCGATCGGCGCCGGTCTGCAATCGTGGAGTCATGGCCATCTCGGGTGCGCACGTCATCATCTACAGCAACGACGCCGATGCGGACCGGGCGTTCTTCCAGAACGTCCTCGAGTATCCGCATGTCGACGCGGGGCACGGTTGGCTGATCTTCAGGTTGCCGCCCGCCGAGCTCGCGGTGCATCCCACCGACGGCGAGACCCGCCACGAGCTGTACCTGATGGCCGACGACCTGCAGGAGACGATGGCGAAGCTGGCCGAATCCGGCGTCGAGTTCGACGAGGTCACCGATGAAGGATGGGGCGTTCTCACCGGATTCCGGTTGCCAGGAGGCGCGTCGATCGGACTCTACGAGCCGCGTCATCCGCGCGCGACCGAACTCTGAGAGGACCCGCTCGTCAGTCTTCCTTGATCGCGGCGAGCTGGATCAGGTTTCCGCAGGTGTCGTCGAAGACCGCCACGACCGCGGTACCGATGTCGGTCGGTTCCTGAGTGAAGACGACACCGTGTTCCCGGAGGCGTCGGTACTCGGCCTCGACATCGTCGACGGTGAACTGCGCCAACGGGATTCCGTCTTCGACGAGCGCGTCTCGGTAGGGTTTCACCGCTGGGTGCCCGGCCGGCTCCAGCAGGAGTTCGGCGCTGTCCGGCGCCTCCGGCGACTTGACGGTGAGCCACCAGGTGTTCTCCCCCATGGGGATGTCGTGGTGTTTGGTGAAGCCGAGTACGTCGGTGTAGAAACTCAGCGCCTTGCGCTGGTCGTCGACGAAGATCGAGGTCAATGTGATTCGCATGTCATGCCTTTCGTGTCACCGGCCACCGTTTGGTGATCTCTGCCAGCGGCGCCGGATCGAAGTAATGGAACTTGGCGCGCCCGCGTTTCTCGGTGTGGACCAGTCCGGCGGCCTCGAGTACCCCGAGATGCTGCGAGATGGCCTGGCGGGTCAGGCTCAAGCCCCGCTTCGTGGTGAGTCGTCCACAGATCTCGAACAGCGTCTGACCGTCGCGGTCGGCGAGTTCGTCGAGAATCGCACGCCGCGTCGGATCGTCGAGAGCATGGAACACGTCGGCCACACCTGACGATAGGCAAGTGAATGCTTGCATGTCAACGACGCTGCCCGGATACGCGGCGCGGGCCCGCAGACGTGGTGTCTGCGGGCCCGCGCCGAGAACTGATCGGTCAGTTCCGGGGGTATGGCACGCCCACGCGTTCGTAGGACTCGTAGACCTCTTTCATCTTGCCGCCGCGGAACGAACCCAGCAGCGCCTTCACCGCACGTCGACGGGCGGCGGCAACCGGCCTCGGATACTGCTTGGTGTTCATGAGCTTCTGCGCCCACTCCGGGTGCAGGTCCTGGATCGCCCAGTCGACGAGGGTCATCAGCGGACGCTGCCACGCCGGGTAGCGCCACGGAGCGGTCGGGTTGAGGAGCTCGACGGTCGGCATCGTCACGGCCAGGAACGGCAGCGAATCGGCGAGGTACTTGTCGACACCGTCCTTGGTGGTCGGCACGTTCGCTCCCCCGAGCTCCCGACCCATCCGCGCGTAGTCGTGGAAGAACTCCTCGAGACGGTCATCGCTCAGCGGGTCAGGATGGAACGCCTGGTGCGACGCCGCGAGCGCCCACGCCTGGGTGCAGTAGTTCCACGTCAGCAGATCAGGGTCGCTGGCCTTGTAGGGATGACCGTCGGGACGGACACCCTCGATGCGGTTGTGCATCCCGCGAACTGTCTTCGACACCCGTTCGGCCACCGGGGTCGACGCCATCGCGACGCCGAAGAAGAACGAGAGGGTGTGGCCGGAGCGGGACGACATCGCCTTCTCGTCGAACTGCCCGGTCGGGACGCCGTTGATCCGTTCGATCGCGCGCGTGTGCTCGTAGGCCATCCACGCCATGTCGGGGTGAAGGGTCTCCATCATCGCGGCGGCACCCATCGCGATCTGCACCGTCGGGAGATGTTCGTGGATGTACCAGACTGCACTGCCGGGACCGAACCACCCGGGATCGCCCTTGGGTTCGGTGAACTGGACGTTGCGGAAGAACTCGTCGCGGATCCCTTGGAAGGACTTGTCCACCGCCCGGTCGAACACCGTGCGCTTGTGCGGCACAGGCGCGACCGACGGGGTCGACTCAACAGCGGGTCGTGCTGTGTCTTGGATCACCATGGCACCGAGAATAACGCGACAAGCCAGTCGTATTCTATTCGCTTTCGGGCGCGCTCACAGCAACCATTGTTGTCTCCAAAATGGTTGTACGGCAACTTGATTCACTGACCACGAAGACGCTGATCATTGCTCCCGTGCGAAGTGCTCGCATTCCGGTCGTCAACCGGGCGGGACTCGTGCACAGCGGGTCCTCGAACGACGAGCGCGCCGTCCAACTGTGGGACGGCGCGCTCGGTCGGATCCGGTGCCGGTGCTCAGGCGAGGGCCGCCTTGATGGCCTTGTCGACCTCGAGGTCCTCGACCATGGAGTTCGCGGCCGCGAAGGCGAGTTCGACACGGTCGGGCGGCTGCAGTCCCGGCCACACCTTGCAGATGGCGATGGAGTCCCACGCGTCGAAGGCGAAGAAGCGCAGCGCTTCCCACGCCTGATCGAAAGTGGGCGCGTCGTCGACACCTTCGTCCTGGAGGGTGTCGAGGTAGGCCCGGAGGAGCTTCTCCTCGTTCCCACGGCGGATGTCGGCGGGGGTCGAGTGGGTCATCATGTAGCTGACCTCGCGCAGACCCGGGCCGCGGTGGATGACCTGCCAGTCCAGGAGGCCTGCAGTGCCGTCGGGCTTGAGGTACGTGTTCCCGATATGGGAGTCGCCGTGCAGCATGGTCTGCGGCCCCTGCTCCCATTTCGCATGCAGCGCTTTGTCGTTCTGGTTCGCGAACTCCGCCATCCGCCGCGCGGCCGGCGGGATCTCGACGCTTTCGTCGTTCAGGATCGTCTTGCGCACCTTGCGGAACTGCCACAGCAGCAACGGGAATCCCGGGCGCGCCGATTCGGGGGCGATCCACGGCAGCTCCGACGCGAGCCGAGGACTGTTCCAGAACTGCGCGTGCACCTTTGCCAGCGTTCGCATGATCGCCTCGACCCCCGGAAGGGTGATCTCTTCGATGCTGAACGGGAAAGTGGCACCGGCGGCTTCGAGGTCCTCGAGGACGAGCAGATGCCGGGCTCCGTGGCCGGCGTGCGCGAAGTACGACTTCGGGGCGATCGAATCGTCTAGTTGCGGACGGATCTGCTCGTAGAACTTCACCTCGTTGACCGCCATGTCGAGCGCCGCCACCATGGTCCGGTTCTTCGCGTTCAGGGGCGTCGACTTGATGAAGACACTGGCGGGCAGCCCGGCGTCGAGGCCGACGCGGTTCCACTGGATACCGAGGCGGTTGCGGTCGGTGGTTCCCGACGTGCCGTCGAGCCGGGTCACGCTCTCGGCCACCGCCCCCGGCGCTTTGGCGGCGAAGACCTTGGTCAAGAAGGCGGCGTCCACCTCGCCGACACTCGAGGGTCTGGGGGCCGGAGCCCAGGGAGAGATCGCGAACGACGTCTCGGCCAGGGCCTTCAAGGTCTGCTGCATGGTGTGGTCTCCCGCCGTATGCAGGCGCCAACATCGGACGCCGGGTGCGACATAGTTTACTTCGTCACCTATGTGCGGGGATCGGATTCGCCAGAACGATCAGGGTAGTTCGACCTTCGATGCGAGCCAGCGTCCGTCGACCTTCTCCATCGTCATCAGGATGCGGCTGCGATCCAGGCGAGGATCCGGGCTGGCCGTGTTCGTCACCGTCTGATCGACGAACAGCATCACCTCGACCTTGTTCTCGGACTGGGACTTGATCCCCGCGTCGATCACGGTGCCCTTGCCGGTGGCCTGGTTGTCGACGAGCAACTGCCGCAGCTGAGAGCTCGAACTCGAGTACATGTCCTTGAACTCGCCGGTCGCACCTTCGAGTACGCGCGCGAAGTCCCGGTCGAGGTTGCGGGTGTCGATGCTGGTGAGCGCGACGGCATAGTTCTCCGCGGTCCGCAGGGCCTCCTGACCGGCGTTCTCGACGTCGATGCGGTTCTTGAGCTGGAGGCCGAAGACGATCGCCAGCGCGGAGGCTGCGATCGTGATGACCGCGAGCAATCCAACGCCTGCGGCGCCCCAACCGAATCGGGCGGGCCTGCGTCCCACCGGACGTCCGCCATCTCCGGTGGAGGGCTCGGTCTCGGCGCTGTCGTCGTCTGTGGTGGCGTCGGCGCCCTTCGCCGACTTCTTGCGCGTCGATGTTGTCGTCGACTTCGGTGACTCCTTCCCGGCCTTCGTCTCGGACTCCGTCTCGGTCGACCTGTCGTCGACGGTGGTCGAGGTCGTGTCGTCCTGGTCGGTCACGATGGCATCAGTTGCGTCGGTGTCGGTCTCGACTGCCATATCGGTCTTCATGGTGATTCCTTTCTCGAGGGTGGAGGTTCCGCCGGGCGTGTGGACACGCCGCGGGTCACTGCGGTGGCGGTGGCAGCGGAACCTTCGGTCCTCCATAGGGCGTGGGAATGGTCAGCGGGCCGCGCGGAGGCGGATCGGCAGTCGCCCGCGGGTCGACGTTCGGCGGCGGGCCGGAGAGGTATTCCTCCCCCGCCGGATGCGGAGCGTTGCGCGCACCGCGGACGAGGATCGCCGGGTCGGGATCGTTGCAGTAGGTGTACAGGTACGGCATCGGATAATCCGGGATCGCCGGCGGCTTCCGTGGCAGGTCGTAGTCGCAGACGTAGCGTTCGTAGACGTCGACGATGCCCCAGGTGCCGCCGTCACGGAACGTCGAACCGATGGCCTCGAGCACCGAACCGCGATGGTCGGGCCAGATCGCCTCCAGCGCGGGCACTCTCAGGTACGACAGCTTCGAGATCGTGACCAGATTGCCGAGAAGCTGGACCATCGTGGGCGAGTTGTCGGCGAACATCGTGTCCACCGCGGCCATGGTCGCCGGCCCCTGGTCGACGAGGCGCCGGAACCCGCCGTCCATCTTCTCCACGCCGGTGAACACATTGCGGAGGTCGGCGGACATCGTCCGGATCTTCGGTGCAGTCTCCCCCAGCGTCCCGACCATCACCTTGCTGGACTTGAGCAACGACGTGGTGTTCGGCAGTGCGGTGTGCAGCGTCGACAGCATGAAGATCCCGCCGTTGACGATGTTGTCGAGCTTTTCCACTCCCTGAGGCGAGACGCCGAGTTCCTTGACCACGACCTCCAACTCCTCGGGGTTGATCTGGTCGAGCGTCCCTTGCAGGCCTTCGAGGACCTCGGCGATGGGAGTGGGCGTCGTGGTGCGTTCGGCATCGATGACGGCGTTGTCGGTCAGATAGGGGCCGTCGCCGTTCGCCGGACGGAAGTCCAGGTACTGCTCGCCGGCCGGGGAGAGTCCCGACACCCGAACGGCAGTATCGGCGGGGATCTTGGTGTCGGTGGACACGCGCACCACCGCGACGACACCGGACTCGCTGAGGTCGACAGCGGAGACGCGGCCGATGGACACACCACGCATCGTGACGTCCTGGCCGGCCAGCAGTCCGCCGGAGTTGAGCAGGTTGACGCGGATGGTCATCTGGGATGCGCCGGGGTTGATGCGGAGGGCGCCGAAGAGCAGGTAGGCAACACCGAGGACCAGTGTCAGCGCGAGTGCGACGCCGGACAGGACGAGGCGTCGGGCCCTACCCCAACGGACGGCTCCGACGAGTCCGGCCGCGACCGGCTGTGCTGCACGGCGGATTCCCATCACCGGCCTCCTGTCGACTGCTTGTACAGCTTGTCGAGCAGGTAGGAGATGCTGCCGATCACGTTGATCACGTCCGTAGCGTCCGGCACGCGCATCCCGGGGTCGGCCTTGTGGTTGGGGTCGCCGACGACCCCCAAGGCGATTGCCTCGATGTCGATGTTCGCGTGTGCGGAGGTCGAACTCGAGGCCTTGATCAGCGGCGCCAGGATCGAATTCACCGCATTCATGTTGGCGTTCGGGTTCAGTGACGCCGCGTTGAACCAGTAGGAAAGCTTGTTCATGTCGGCGATGGTGCTACGGCTGTCGGTGCCCTTGATGGAGGGGAACTGTCCGATGAGTTCGGTGAGCCGGTCGACGTTGGCCACCATGTCGAGAACCTGACCGGTGTTGGCCGACAACGCCCCGACGGCCGGCGCCGCGGCACCGATCGCCGCGGACAGATCCTTCTGTCGCGCACCGAGAGTGGTCGCGAGGTCGCTGGTGTTACGCATGGCACGGTTGATCTCGCCCGTACGGTTGGACAGGGTCGAGATCAGATCGGTCGACTCGTCGACCAGATTCGCGACCGACTCGCCGTCCGGGCCGACCGCTTCACCGAGGCCGTTGACGACCTTCACGAGATTGCGAACCGCACCACCGTTCACCAGCAACGCGCTGGTGGCGAGGACCTCTTCGACGGTGGCCGCCGACGACGTGTCGTCGATCGACAACTGGCCTCCGTTCTGCAGTTCGCCCTTGTCGTCCTGTCCCTCGGGAGGCGGCTCGAGTGCGACGAAGACGTCGCCGAGCGGTGTGGCCGAACGCAATTCGGCCGTCGTACCGACCGGCAGCGAGGTGGACGACTGGATCCGGAGATCGACGATCGCAGTGAAGTTCTCCGCCTTCATCGTCGCAACCGAGCCCACATCCGCACCGAGCACACGCACCTTGGCCCCCTGAGGAAGATTGAGTGCGTTCGTGAATCGAGCGGTCAGCGTGTACGTGGAGTCCGAGGCCCCGGGCGCCGGCAGCGGGAGTTGCTCGAGTCCGACCCCGCACCCGCTGACTCCCAGTACCGCGGCCAAACCGACGGCGACAGCCGCTGCGGGTTTGCCGACGCTCCGCCGTGCCCGGGCGCTCACTTGGCGTTCTCCACGAGTGCAGCGAGGATCGACGTGGCCCCGAAGTCGGGTCCGAAGTCCTGCAGTGTTCCGGTGGAACAACCGAGTTGGCGTAGGCCGAGCAGGTTGCACACCTCCTTGACTGCCTGACCGTCCAGCAGGAGTTTGTCGACCAGCCCGTGCACGCGCAGTGCGCCGGCCTCCTGGTCGATCGCGTTGTAGACGTTGTCCATGAGCATCGGCGCGATGTCGAAGAACTCCGACAGATTGCGTCGGTAGTCGACCATCGCGGTGGTCACGGTGTTGGTGCTCGACAGCGTGTTCTTGAGCGTCTCGCGGTTGGTGATGAGCAGCGCCTGGGTTTCCTTCAGCAGCTCGTTGAGCTGCTTTCCCGTGGTCCCGGTGCCCAGGTCCTCCGAGGCCAGGAATGACGACATCTGAGCGAATCCGGAACCGAGGTCGCGAATCACGGCGTCGTTGTTCGCGGCGGCCTCACTGAGCTTCGCCAGGTTCGCCGCGATCGCGGTGATGTCCCGCCGCGAATGTGCGCCGCCGTCCTCACTGAGGCGCAGCGCGCGTTCGAGATCGCCGAGGGCATCCCGCATGGACTGACCGTTGCCCTCGGTCATCGCGACGCTCACCGCCATCAGATCGGCCACCGGGCCCTCGCCCTGGCTGTCACCGTTGCCGCCGAGTTCGCTCGACAGCCGCTCGACCATGGTGAGGATCCGGTCGAACTCGATCGGTGTGCGGGTGCGATCGAGGCCGATCGTGTCGCCGTTCTGCATCGTCGGCCCCTCGCGATACACGGGGGTCAGTTCGACGTGACGGTCGGTGAGGATCGACGTCGAGACGGTCACGGCCTCGGCGGTTGCCGGGATCTTGATGTCCCCGTCGATCTCCATGGTGACGAGCGCATAACCACCCTTCGCCTCGATCTCGGTGACCTTCCCGATCGACATCCCGAGCACGTCCACCGAGTTGCCGACGTAGAGGCCGTTGGCGTTGTCGAATTCGGCGGTGACGGTGATCTTTTCCTCGAACGGATTGGATCCGATCGAGCACCCGGTCAGCAGGAGCGCCGCCGCGGCCAGGATCAGCAGCGGGTGTGCGATGACTCTGGACATCACTTGCACTCCTTGAAGTACTCGGCGAGCGACATCATCTTCGCCTGCCCACTGACCGCACACATCCACGCGTCCACGAGAGCGCCTGCAGGAGCGCCGAACTCGAGATTGTTGCCGTAGCCGGTCGCGTTCGCGAAGTTGCGGATCGGTACGGGCATGATCTGCAGCGTGTTCCGCAGCACGTCTTCCCGGCGGGCCACGGCGCCGAGCAGGGTCTCCATGTTCTGGAGCAACTGGGTGACCTGCGGACCCTGGACGCCGACGATCTGATGGAGGTTGCCGATCAGTCGGGTGGTGGACTTGATCAGCTGCTGCAACGAGTTGATGCGGGTCACCAGCTCGGTGACGAGTTGCTCACCACGAACGACCATCTGGCCCAACGCGACCTGCTGATTGCGGATCGCGGTCGTCAGCTCGTTGGTGCTGGCTAGGAGCTGGCCGATCTGGGTCCGTCGGTCGGCGATGATGGTCGAGAGGTTCTCGATGTTCTTCAGCGCCTGCGGCATCACGTACGGTGCCCCGTCGAGTTGGTCGGACAGCACCGTCATCGAATCCGCGATGCGTTTGGCGTCGACCTGTTCGAAGGTGGTCGTGGCGTTCGCCAAGGCGGTCTGCAGGTCATAGGGCACCGAGGTGTTGGCCAGCGGGATGACGTCGTCGGGGACCCGGCCCTCACCCGCGGGCTGGATCTCGACGTACCGGGAACCGAGCAGCGTTGTCAGCTTGATGGCCGCCTTGGTGTCGGCACCGAGTTCGACGTCGCCGTCGATCTTCATCGACACGATCACTCGGTCGCCGGCGAGCCTCACTCCGGTGACCGTGCCGATCGGGACGCCGGCCGCGGTGACCTGGTCGCCACCGGAAATCTGTGCAGCCTGGACGAATTCGGCGTCGTAGGTCTTGTCCCCGATGCCCAGCCGGCCGATGCCGACGATGGCCAGCACCACGAGACACAGGATCAGGATGGCGCTGATCCCCAGCTTGAACTTGCTCTGCTCCTCCAGCCGCCTGAACGGATTGGACAACGTCGGTTTCGACAGCGACGGTCGCTTCATCGACCTCATCTTGTTCAGCATGTTCACCTGCAGACCGGGGATTGTTGGATCTTCCCGCCCGGGGTGACCCCGGCGAGGATGCCGGGGATCATGTGCGACAGGCCGGGGACGATCGTGACGTTGACGTTGCAGATGTAGGCGTTCGCCGCCGTGCTCTCCTGTGAGAAGCGGGCGAGGCCCTGCATCGCCAGGGGCACGTTGTAGAACAGGTACGCGAACTTCTCGGCATTGCTGACGATGTGACCGGTGAACCCGGGCTCCCTCGCCACCAGATCCGAGAGGCTGGGCTCGATGTTGTTGAAGACCACTGCTGTTCGACCGATCGTCTGCGTGATCTGATCGATCGAGCTGACCAGCTCACCCTGCCGGGAATTGAGTGTCGTGAACACATCGCGCATGTTCGAGATGAGGCTCTCGACGCTCCCCGATTGACCGGCCAGCGATGCGGTCACCTGGTCGAGACTGACGATGAGGTCACCGAGAACGTTGTCGGGTCCGGCGAAGGACTCGGCCAGCGTCGACGTCTGGGCGATCAGGGAGGTCAACGATCCCTTGTCGCCCTGCAGGGCCGTGATGATCGTCTGGGTGATGTTCTGAACCTGGTCGGGGTCGAGAACGCTGAAGAGCGGTTCGAAGCCGTTGAGCAGACCGGCGATGTCGAAGGACGGCTCGGTCTGGTCGAGCGGGATCTCGCCACCGTCGCCGAGTGGTTCGGCCGAGGAGTCGGTGTCACCGGCGAGGAGGCCGAGATAGCGCTGGCCGATGATGTTCTGGTAGGTCACCGACGCCCGCGTGTTGGTGTAGAGCGTCTGGTCGTCCTGGACCTCGAAGGTCACCCGGGCAACGGTCGTCTCGAGTTCGATCTTGTCGACCCGACCGACCCGTACGCCGGCGACCCGGACGTCGTCGCCGGGACGCAGCCCGCTGACGTCGGTGAAGACCGCGCTGTACTCGCGGGTGGCCCCGTTGACGTTGCGCTGCAACGTGACATAGACGAACCACGACAGCACGAGTGAGATGACGAGGAACAACGACAGCGTGATGAGGGACTTCCGGAACGTGCTCATCGAGGACCTCCCTCCCCTGCTCGAGGTGCGGCGGGCTTCTTGTCACCGGTGTCCGGGCTGATCTCGACCTTGTTGCCGCGCAACAGCGGTGCGAGCAGCATCATCGCCGCGGGCGTCGCGTCCTTGCCCAGGATCTTGCGGAGTTGCTCGACCTCGGCTCTGCTGCCGACGGGTCCGACGTTGCCGCCCATCAGTCCGGCGGGCAGCTTGAATCCGGGCGGGAGCTTGTGGCCGGCGGGCAGCTCATACTTCTTCGGGTCGAGCTGCTTGGGAAATCCGTAGGGACGCGCGGAGACCGGGGCCGTCTTGCAGCTCGCCCCTTCGAGATTCCCGTAGCGCGGGCAGTCGGCGCGGACGTAGGTCCGGTTCGGCGACAGCGACAGGATCATCTTCGAGGTGGCCAAACCGGTGTCGGCGTCGTAGACGTGCTCGTTGAACTTGTCGGCGACCACCGCGAGCCGGGTCGTGATCGGGACGAACGACGGTGCGTTGTCGGCAAGTACACCGATGACCGGGGTCAGGTTGGTCGAGATGGTGATCATCCGCGCGGTGTTGTTGTCCATGGCCGTGGTCGCGGTGCCGAGCGTCGTGGCGCCTGCGGCCAGGAAGTTGGTCAGCGCCATCTCCTTTTCGGCGACGGTGCGCATCGGCACCACCGAACTGTGGACCGCGTCGAGCAGGTCGGGCGCGGACCGGTCGAGTCCGCGGACGGCGTCGTTGAACGAGTGGATCGTCGACGGGCCGTCGCCGGGCTCCATGAGCGCGTTGGTCTCCGTGACGATCTGCTCGAGCTGTCGGCCGGCCGCGACGAGGTCATCGCCGCGCCGGTCGGTCGCCTCGGCGAGTGCGGTGATGACACCGACGGTCGAATCCGACCGCGAGCGGCTCATGGCGCCGACGATGTCGCGCAACTTGGTCAGCGCGGTCTGGAACTGGATCGTCGCCTCGCTGTCGTCCTGGAAGATCTCCGCGCCGTCGGTGATGTGTGGGGCCGGTCCGTTGTCGATCAGCTGGATCGACGACACCGCGAAGACGTTGCCGGGCACCACGCGGGCCGTGACGGTCGACGGGATCCCGTTGGCGTACTGCGGTTTCAGATCGATGTCGACGACGTTGGTGCCGCCGTCGATGGCGGGGGTGACCTTGTCGACCGCACCCACGAGAACGCCGCGGTACTTGACGTCGGAGCGGGTGGGCAGGCCGTCGCCGACCTCTTCGAGCATGGCCTTCACTTCGACGTGTTCGTCGAGATCGCCGTTGGACTTGGCGATCAGCACGCCGACGACGATCGCCGCCACGATGATCGTCGCCAGTCCGCGCAGGAACAGGTGCTCGTTGCCGAGCCGACGTTCGGATTCGAAGGGGAACTGCATGTCAGCCTCCGAACCGCGCGCCGGCGTTGACGCCCCAGAGCGCCATGGTCAGCAGCATGTTGACGATGATCATCACGGTGATGGCGGTACGCATCGCCCGGCCCGCGGCGACGCCGACGCCTTGTGGGCCGCCCGAGGCGTAGAAGCCGTAGTAGCACTGGATGGTCGTCGTGATCGACACGAAGACAACCGCTTTGAGGATCGAGTAGGCGATGTCGGTTCCACTGAGGACGAGGGTGAAGTAGTGCAGATAGGTGCCCGACGACCCGGCGCCCGACATGCTCACGACCAGCTGGCAGACGAGGTAGTTCACTCCGAGACACACGATGTAGAGCGGGATGACGGCGACGACGGAGGCCATCAGGCGCGTCGTCACCAGGTACGGGATCGGCCGCAATGCGATGGCCTCCATCGCGTCGATCTCCTCCGAGATCCGCATGGCCCCGAGCTGAGCGGTGAAACGGCAACCGGCTTGGGCGGCGAAGGCGAGAGCCGCCATGATCGGGGCGAGTTCGCGGGTCGAGGCGAAGGACGAGATGAATCCGGTGGCCGGGCCCATGCCCAGCAGTTCCAGGGCGCTGTAGCCCTCGATACCGACGATCGCACCGGCGGTCGCGCCGAGCACGATGATGACGCCGGCGGTGCCGCCGCCCACCACGATCGACCCGTTGCCCCAGGTGACATCCGAGAGCACACGCGCGAACTCGCGCTTGTAGTGCAGCAGCATCGTCGGGACGTTGATGACCGCTCTCAGGAAGAAGGTGATCATGTGGCCGACCTGGGTGATCGGGCCACCGATCCTGCGCAGGCCCGTCAGCAGCGGGCCGACTCCCGGCGGGTAATACCGTGCGACGGTCATCAGAACCCCTGCCGCGGGAAGGCCAGTTCGTAGACCTGGGTGAAGACGACGTTGACGATCATCAACAGCAGGATCGAGGCGACCACCGAGGCGTTGACCGCGTTGGCCACACCGGCCGGACCGCCCTTGGCGGACAGGCCTTTCTGACATCCGACGATGGTGACGATCGCACCGAAGACCACCGCCTTGATCATCGTGAGGATGAAGTCCCCGACGGTTGCGAACGACGCGAAGGTCGAGACGAAACTGCCGGGGGTGCCGTCCTGCACGAAGGTGTTGTAGAGGTAGCCCGCGAAGAAGCCGACGAAGCAGGTGAGACCCGTGAGTGCGAGAGACACCACGACCCCGGCGGCCAGCCGAGGCGACACGAGACGCCGCACCACCTGGACGCCCATCACCTCCATGGCGTCGATCTCCTCGCGTATCTGGCGCGAGCCGAGATCGGCGCAGATGGCCGAGCCGACCGCTGCGGCCATCAGGATCGCGGCGACGAGAGGTGCCCCCTGGCGGATCACGGTGAGTCCGCTCGCTGCGCCGGCGAGCGAGGTCGCGCCGACCTGCCCTGCGAGCAGCGCGAACTGGATGGAGAGCGTCACGCCGATGGGGATCGCGACGAGCAGCGTCGGGAGCACGGCGGTCCGTGCCATGAACGCGGCCTGCTCGACGAATTCCCGGTACGGGAACTTCCTGGTGACGATGTCGGTGAACAACCATTGGATCGAGCGCAGACCGAGAACGAACTGTTCGCCGACCGTCTCGAGCGAGGCCTTGGGGTGGCGCTTGACGTAGCCGCTGCCCCACTCCCCGATCTCGCCGACGGCGTCGCCCTCCCCGGCGGGCCCGACCTTTCCGACAGCGGGCTCGGCGCCGCGCTGGGGATCGGACGCTACGGCCATTCGAACTCCCTACCCCCGATGTAGCCTGCATCACACCACGTGTGCACGAGCGAGCTTACCTAGTTAGATAACTCTTGCATATACGATTCGGCGAAATTCGCCGATCGTTCGGATCAGCAGGCGCCTCTAGGGAGTGGGAGCGACCAGTGTGACGAGCAGGCGAGACAGTTCGGTCACGAACTCCTCACGGGGTATGTCAGGTTGGTCCAGAACGTACCGGACGCTGAGCTGTTGAACGGCCTGAAATGCCATCCAGACCAAAGTGGGTGGCCGGTCCGGATTCTCGGCGGCCGGGCTGGTGAGGAGGTACTGCGCGATCATCTCCCGTGCACGTTCCTCGACCCGGCGGATCTCGGTCGAGCCGCCCAGCCTCGGCATCTGCTCGACCAGCACCCGGACGAGTTCGCGATTCTGTTCGGCGGCAGTCAGTGCCGCGTCGACGACGGTTGCGATCTGCTCCTGAGGCGGGGCGTCGGTGCCGACCTCGAGTGCGGATAGCAACTCGGTCGCGATCTTCTGGATCATCCGCTCCACCGTCATCGCGACGATGGCGTCCTTGTTCGCGAAATACTGATACAGACTGCCGGGACTGATCTCGGCTTCCTGGGCGATCCGGTGCGTGGACACACCGTCGTACCCGCGCTCGATGAGCAGAGTCGCGCAGGCGTCGAGGATCCCGGCGACCATGCGTTGAGATCGCTCCTGCCGCGGCACTTTCCGCGGCACCTGTTTCGCCAACGTGGAGACCTCCCGTGGCCCGGTGTTGTCGAACGACCGTCAGGCCAGACCGTTGCGGCGCAACGTCTCCCCGACCTTGCCGCCGAGCCGGCTGACCACTTGTGCGCCACGCGCCCGGAGATCCTCGTCCGGTTCGGGCAGGATCACCGCCCCGATCGTCTGAGAAGGCAAGAGCACTCTCGCGGTTCCCTGCGTGGTGGCCTCTCCGCGCTGGCTGGTCGCGGCGACCTCGATGGTGATCGGTTCCCGTGGGGTCGCGCCCTTCTCGATGACGCGACCGGTGCACAGATGTGTGTCCCCGTGATAGTTGAAGCCCCGCAACGTGAGATCCATGTCGACGATCCAACCGTCGTCGCCGATCCAGTTGGTCAGGAGGTGACTGACCCAGGCCGCGCGCATCTGCCCGTAGTCGTACGCCGCCGGGATGCCCAGTTCCTGGGCGCGTGCCGAATCCCAGTGCAGCCGTTGGACGACTTCGGGCATCCCGTACTCGTCGGGTTCGTAGAACGCCGGCATGCGCTTGCGTGCCTGGTGTGCGTATTTGAGGGGGCCGATGCCGTATCCGCCCCACCCCCAGCCCATGTGCATGCTGATGATGTCGACGACACCGAGCGGTCCCTTCATGACCGCGGGGAGTTCGGCACCGACCTCGACGCCCTCCCACCAGTTCGGATCGGCGCCCTGACGGACCTCTGCCTCGTAGGCGGCCTCGACCTCCTCGAGTTCCTCCGGCGTCCACCGTTTGCGCTCGACGTCGCGGAGCTTCCCGGCCTTCTTCGAGCCACTGCGTTCGGCATTGATGTACGACTCGTCGCGGGTGGCGACCGGACGCCCCGCGGCATCGACGTAGAGGTGCCGGTAGGTCTCCTTCACCGACCGGCCGCCGGAGAACGAGCTCTGTTTGACCTGGACGTCGAGGGTGTACACCTCGGAGTAGATCGGATTGCCCGCGTAGATGGGTTGATACCACGTCCATTTCACGCCGGAGTAGTACTTGCCGGTGCCGCGAAACAGTCCCCGGAACAGCTTCTTGCGTTCCTCGTCGGCGAACGCCGGGGTCTGGTCGAGACCGGTGGTGATCGGGTAGGTCGGCGGCGCGATCTGTCCGTGCCAGCGGGTGGTGCGTCCGTACTCGGGATCGTGGAACAGCGGGTTGTCGTCGCCGCAGCCGAATGCGAAGTGGCTGATCGAATCGGCCTGCGGCAGTGTGTTCCACGGGATGTCCCGCTGTTTGACCGGGATCCCGATCTGCGCCTTCGCCCGTTCGATGTCCTCGTCGGTGATCTTGCCCGTGGTGCCGGACTTCTCTGTCCCGGACTTCTCGGTTGTTGTCATCAGCGGCCTCCTCGGCCCAGGGTTGCGCCGGCATCGATGGTCAGGTCGAGGCCCGTGATGTAGCGGGATTCCGACGAGGCCAGGTAGACGACGGTGTCGCTGACGTCGGCGGGTTCTATCCACGGGACGTCGGGCATGGATTGCAACGACGCGAACGCCGCGGTGACGTCGTCGGGTCCCGGATCGGCGAGATCGGGACGGAACTGCCGGTACATCGGCCCGCTCTGCAGCATCGGGGTGTTGACGTTGGTGGGGTGGATGATGTTGGCGCGGATGGATTTCGGTGCCAGCACTCTGGCGATCCGGTGGATGTAGGTGGTCAGCATCTCCTTGGCGAGCACGTACCCCGCACCGCCGGCACCCGACGGCCCGCCCTGGGATCCGGCGGCGAGCAGCGCGGCGACCGAGCCGGTCGCGATGATCGATGCGCCTGCGGTCAGATGCGGCAGGCTCGCGTGGATCGTGTTGGTCGCCCCGACGAGGTCGACGTCGAAGGCGTCGGCGAAGGCCTCCACGGGTCCGTCGCCGAGCGGGCAGATGCCGGCGTTGGCGACGACCACGTCGAGGCGCCCGAACTCGGAGACCGCCGCGGCGATCGCGGTGTCGAGCGCTCCCCGGTCCCGGACGTCGACCTCGGCGGCGATGGCACGGCGGCCGGTCTTCTCGACCTCGAGGGCCGCCTCCTCCAGATCGCGTGGGGTGGCCAGCGGGTAGCCGTTGGTCTCGATGTCGCGGCACAGGTCGAAGAGGATGATGTCAGCGCCCTCCTCGGCGAGCCGGATCGCATGGCTCTTGCCCTGCCCGCGGGCGGCTCCGGTCACCAGCGCGACCTTCCCGGCCACCCGGCCGGTGCCTGGGAGGTGGGCGGTACCGGTGTCGGTTGAGTCAGTCATCGTCTAGTCCTTTCCCACCGAAGACTGTAGGTCTCGGGCAGTCGGGTCGGGTGCGAATTCGCCGTTGCCCGCGACGGATTCGGGAACAGCGGACTCGAACAACTCGAGGAGCCTGCGACGGTCGACCTTGAGGGACGCCGATCGAGGCAGCTCGTCGAGGACGTGTACCGCGACCGGCACCTCGTACGGCGTGAGCTGGGTGCGGCAGTGGTCGCGGAGTTCGGAACCGCTGGGCCGGCGCTCGCCGCGCCGGACCTCGACGCCGGCGACCGGGACTGCACCGAGACGAGGGTCGGGAACACCGGCGACCGCGGCGTCGGCGACGCTGTCGTGAGTCTTCAGTGCGCGTGCAACCACGTCCGGAGACACTTTGAAGCCGCCCCGGATGATCACGTCGTCCGCGCGGCCATCGATGTAGAGGAACCCGTCGTCGTCGATGTGGGCGAGGTCGCTGGTGGTCAGCCATTCGGAATCCCGGCCGGACTGATGCGAACGCACGCGTAGACGCCCGGTGTTCCCGGTGGGCACGGGCGAACCGGCCTCGTCGACGACGCTGAGCTCGACACCTGGGAACGGTCGTCCGACACTCCCCTTCTTGGCCTTCCACGACTTGCGGAAGTCCTTGATCGTCCAACCGGCGACCGCACCGGAGAACTCGGTGGCGCCGTAGACGATCAGGATCGGGATGCCGTACTTCTCGATGAACCTATCGACCAGTGCGGGGTCGACAGGGCTTGTACCCGCGTTCAGCGCACGCAGGCTCGACAGGTCCTCTGCCGGGACGTCGGCGTCGAGGACGGTACCGATTGCCGCGCCGGGGAGACCCGCCACGATGGGGCGATGGTCGCGGATGGCGGCGCGCCAGCCGTCGATGGTGAAGCGTTCGAGGATCGCGAGGGGCCGGGCCTGCACGAGCCCTTGAAGCAGGGCGAACATGCCGCCGATGTGCACGATGGGCAGCGTGATCAGGGCGGGCTGGCCGCTGAACGGCGGCGCCTCCGCGATCGTCACCCCGGCGTGTGCCACCGCTGAGTAGAGGGACGCGTTGATCTGCTTGTAGGTCAGCGGGATCCGCTTCGGATCTCCGGTGGTTCCCGACGTGCGCATCTCGATCGCCACACCGCGGTGATGGGACTCCGCCCCCGAAGGGATTCCGGCGAGCCGCGTGGTCACCGGCACATCGATCTCGATGCTGAATCCCCACGCCCCGGAATCGACTGCTGCGCCCGCGAACTCGGGTTCTTCCCAATACCCGGGAGGTGCCAGGACGGCGACCGGATCGCTCTGCCGGACGTCGGCGGCAAGGCGGGTCGGCGGCTGGAGCGGGCTCAGCGTGACCAGCGTGCGTTCGGTACGGATCACCGCGATCAGCGCGGCGATCGACTCGAGTCGGTTGCCGAGGACGGTGGCGATCCGTGCGTCCGGGCCGAGGCCGGCGTCGTAGAGCGCTCGTTCGATGCTTTCGACGAGCGCCCGCATCTGGCCCCACGAGAACCATTCGCCGTCGCTGTGAACCATCCGGGCGTCGTCCGGGGCATCCCACAAGCGGTGCAGCGAGTGCGGAATCCCGGCCGCCGGGTTCTTCGATGTCATCGAGCGATTCCTGTCTGGGCCTGCTTCTCGGTGTGGTCTGCCTCCGGGTGCCCGCTGGTTCGGTGCCCGAGTGGATTGCCCTACAAAGATCTGCGGGGCCACACAGGTAGGTTACATAGTTCACTAGGTGACCGTAGAAGGTTTCGTCGCAGGTGGGGCAAATGCATATGCCAACCCAGATATATCACTAAGTTATCCTGCTTACACTTGCCGAGGGGTCGGTCGTCGACCGACCCCACCCAGCGACGTGCGGAGGATGCGATGCAGTGGGGCCTGCCTTGGCCGGGTGCCGAACAGGCACGGGCCGCCGAAGCTGCGGGCGCGATCGCGTTCTGCACCGGCGAGTTCGCCGACGTCGACGCCTATGTCACGTCGACGGAAATGGCGCTCGGCTCGTCGTCGGCCGCTGTCGGTCCGGGCATCGCGTACGCGTTCGCGCGGTCGCCGTTCGTGCATGCCTCGGCGTTGCGGCATCTTCATCGGCTCGCGCCTGAACGCGTATTCCTCGGGCTGGGAGCGGGAAGCTTCCGCATGAATCGGGACTGGTTCGGCGTCGACTCCAGTCACGCCGCGCCGCGGATGTCTGAGCTGATCCGGGTGATCCGCGCCTTCCTCACTGCCGAGAACGGTGAACCCATCACGTTCGATGGTCGCTTCTACTCGATCGATGCCGATGTGCGCGCCCCGGTGTTCGGCGCACTCGACATACCCATCCTCATCGGCGCGTTCAACAAGTACATGGTGCGGACGGTCGGCCGGGACGCCGACGGCATCCTCGGCCACGGCATCTTCACCGACCGCTGGTGGTCAGAGGCGGTCGCACCCGAACTCGCTTTCGGGGCAGCGGATTCCGGACGATCGGTCGACGACATCACCCGTTGGGGATGGGTCATCACCGCCGTCGACGACGACGATCCCGAGGCCGCGATCGCCGCCGCACGCCGCCAGATCGCCTTCTACCTCACGGTCAAGACCTACGACCCGCTGGTCGAACTGCATGGCTGGCAGGACGAGGTCGCAGCAATCCGCCGGGCCTTCCGTGAGTCGCCGACGACGATCGGCGACCATGTTTCCGACGACATGCTGTGGTCGATCGCGATCTGCGGGGACACCGCGCAGGCGAGCGAGATGCTCGGCAAACGCACCGATCTCCCCGACGTCGGATTCCTGTCGTGCCCCAGCTTTCTCGTCGGGCGCAGGGCACGTGCACGATTCAACGACGCCGCGATCGGTTTTGCCGGCGACCGACTCGCCGCGATTGGGTAGACTCGACTTGTATTACTGGGTTTGACAACTGGGTGTATCAGATCGGCCAGGTGATCAGATCCGGTTCGGCCATCGCGCTCACTTCGGGTGCGTCGGTGGTTACGCAAGAGGAAGGCGCCCATGACCAAGCCCGTCAACCTGGCTCCCATGATGGTCCCCGCGACCACGACCGGTGCGATCCGGTCCCCCAAAACCGCTGAGCTGGTGGCACGCACTCTGCGCCGGATGATCGTCGACGGTCAGCTCAAGGAGGGTGACTTCCTTCCCCACGAAGCGGATCTCATGGCGCACTTCCAGGTGAGCCGCCCGACGCTGCGTGAAGCGGTCCGTGTCCTCGAGTCCGAGCGCCTCGTCGAGGTGCGTCGCGGCTCCCGTACCGGTGCCCGGATCCGTGTCCCCGGCCCCGAGATCGTCGCGCGTCCCGCGGGTCTCCTGCTGGAGCTGTCCGGGACGACGATCGCCGAGGTGATGCGGGCCCGCGAGGTCATCGAACCCGCTGCCGCGGAGATGCTCGCCGAGACCGGCAACACCGAAGCGTTCGACGAACTCCAGTCGATCATCGACAACCAACTCAAGGACGCATACGAAGACGGCACAATGGCCCAGGCGTCGGTCTGGTTCCACCGCCGCATGATCGAGCTGTCCGGCAATTCGGCGATGGCGATGATCTCCGGCATGCTCCACGAGATCGCCGAGCGTCACATCGCCAGCACCATCCACGACGGCCCGATGCCGCGCTCGCAGTACACCAAGCTCATCCGCTCCTACCAGAAGCTCGTCGACCTCGTCCGCGCCGGCGACGGCACCGAGGCCGCAGCCCACTGGCAGCGTCACATGAAGAACTCCAACAAGGCCCTTCTCGCCGGACACGAGAACACTCGCGTCCGGGATGTCATGGACTGACCTCCGCTGGTTGAGCAGGCGACGAGCGCACACTCCGCTGGTTGAGCAGGTAACGAGCGCAGCGCGGGCCGCACTCCGCTGGTTGAGCAGGTGACGAGCGCAGTGCGGGCCGCACTCCGCTGGTTGAGCAGGTGACGAGCGCAGCGAGGAGCCGTGTCGAAACCACTCG
This sequence comes from Gordonia namibiensis NBRC 108229, assembly GCF_000298235.1. GTDB lineage: Bacteria > Actinomycetota > Actinomycetes > Mycobacteriales > Mycobacteriaceae > Gordonia > Gordonia namibiensis. The sequence goes on along the minus strand of NZ_BAHE01000002.1, from coordinate 93,015 downwards.
CCGAGCTGACCTCGATACGGTCCTCGGGTAGCCCCTCGGACCTACTCGGCCGGCGGGGCTCAGATACCCAACTCGGCCAGGCGGATTCGTAGGTTCTCCGGATCGGTGAACTCGATCGTCGACATGCCGAGGTCAGCTGCCGGCGGCAGGTTCTCGGCGAAGTCGTCGATGTACACGACCTCCGAGGCCTCGCAATCCAGGCGACGCAACAACTCCCGGTAGATCAGCGGATCCGGTTTGCGCACCCCGACATCCGCGGAGTTGAGGACGAAGGCGAAGTGGTTGAGCGGCAGCGTCGTCGCCAGGTGTTCCCGGTTCTCGGCGACGTTGTTGGTCAGCACGGCGAGGGTGTAATGCTCGCTGAGTTCGGCGACGAGGTCGAGCATGGGTTGGCGGAGCGTGCGGGTGTCGGCCATCGCGGCGCCGAGGCGTCGGATCTCGATCTCGACGCCGTGCTCCGCCCGGACCCGAACGCAGACACCCTTGAGGTAGTCACGAACCGACAGTTCCCCGCGTTCCACCTTCGAGAATTCCTCGTCGCCGCGGATGTAGCGATCGAGAGCCGTCTCGTGAAGCCCGAGTTCAACGCTGTACCGGCGCAGTCCGGACAGCGGCGACTCGGTGAGGACCCCTGACCAGTCGAAGACGACGGCACGGATCGCTGCCGTTGTGGTGCCGGGAGTGCGTACGCTCATCCCGGATTCGACACCAGCGCAGCCTGATCGGCCGATCCGAGTTCGAGAACCGTGATGGTTCCGGCGGATCCGTCGACCTCGACCAGGGCGCCGTTCGGGATGCGCGACGCCGCGACCTGGGTGTCGACAACGCACGCGACGCCGAACTCACGGGCGACGACGGCGGCGTGCGACATGACGCCGCCGATGTCGGTGACGACCGCCGCGACGTGTCCGAACAGTGCGGTGTATCCGATGTCGGTGACGTGGGCGATCATGACCTCGCCCGGTTCGACGTCGTCGATGGTGTGCGGCTCCACGATTCGCGCACGGCCGACGATCTTGCCGCCGCAGATCCCGATACCGTCGAGCTTCTCCCCCGCCTCGAGCGGCTTGAGTACCTCGGCGGCCTGCCACTTCTCGGCGAAGATGGGCGGCATGTGCAGCTGTTCGAGCTTCTCGCGCTCGGCCTTCCGACGCGCGATGGTTTCGCGAACACCCTCGGGTGGGTCGATGAGGACGCCCAGAGTGAGGTGGAACAGGTCGTCAGGGGCGTCGATGCGGCCCTGCGCGGTGAGGCGGCGCCCCTGTTCACGCACCAGGCGGCGCATGATCCAGGTGAGGCGAACGCACCGGTCCCGGTTCTGTTCACGCTGCCGGAGCAGCTTGGCCGCGATCTTCTGCGGCACCGACAGTTTGCGGGGTGCGCCGCTGTGGTCCGGCGCCGCCTCGGCGGAGGCAGCAGCCCGGCCGACGGTGACCAGGAAGCTGTGGACGTCGTCGGAGAAAGACTTGGCGTCGAACTCGGATTCGGCGGGCCCGCGGTGACCGAAACGGTCGAGTGCGATCGACACCTTCTTCCAGAACGCCGGAGCCTGTTCGGCGACGCGCTCGGGTAGGCCGGGCGAGCGGTCGGTCAGGAGGGCGAGGACGTCGGGATCGGCGGCCGCGGCGAGCGCGAGTTCGCGCACACCGCGCAGGGTTGCGCCACTCTCGAGATCGTCGCCGAGGTCGAGGTTCTCTTCGGAGTTCTTCGACGCGACGGTCAGGGCCGCTCCGCCGAGCAGGTTGACCACACCCTGCACGGTCCAGGCGTAGGCCAGCAGATCGCCGGCGAGCAGCAACACCTGCCGGAGTTGGGCGTCGGACATCGTGTCGAGTTCGTCGAGGAAACCCTCGAGTCGTGCGGTCTGTGCGCGGACCTCGTCGACGTCGAGTGCCGACGACCGGACGAGCGACACCACCCGTGCACCGACTGCCGCCGCGGACTTGGCCTTCGACGCCGCGGTCTGGGCGGGACCCTGGTAGGTCCCGGCGATGGCGGACTGTCCGCCGGGCAGTTCGTCGGCGTGGGTTCCGGTGAACTGGGCCGCGAGTTCGTCGGGATTGGTGCCCGGCATCGCGAGCGACACATGGTAGGTCGCGGAAGCGTTGATGTACATGCGGTGGGCGTGCACCGCCTGCAGGCGGGCCGACGCCTCGGTGCCCAAAGCGCCTGGCAGTCCGAGCAATTCGGCAACGGCCGACGTGGTGCCGCGCAATGCACGCCCCTGGACGTCGAGCGTGAGCGCCGTCGACGGACCGGGCAGCGCCTCCGCCAGGTTGGTCTGCGAGTAGACCGGGAAACGCCGATCGATCGGGGTGTCGAACTCGCCGCGGAGATCCTCGGGACCCGAATACGCCAGCGGCGCACCGTCCGGCGCAGGTGTATCGGCGGCGGCGATCTGGTGCAGATACGGAATCCGCCCTCGGGCCGCGACGACGCGCCCCTTGCTGGTGGTGCGGCCGACGACGGCGAGGCGGGTGTCGAGAACTGTGTCCGGGCCGTTCCACACCGCAGTGAAGCCCCACTTCTCGTGGAGTTCGGTGAGATCGCCCATCGGCATCCGCAGCGCGGCGGCCACCTCGCCCGCGGTGATGTGCAACATCCCGCCGGCGACCTTGGCGGCGTTGATCATCGCACCGCGCGGTAGAGCGAGCAGCTTGCGATCGAGCATCTCGGCGATACGGCGCTGGCTGACCGGCTCGTCAGCGGCGAGATTGACGACGCCCTCCTGGTCGGAGGTGATGGCCAGCGCGAGGAACGCTGCGACGTCGTCGTGATGGATGACCTGCCACGGATATTCGGGTCCGCTCGCGCCGATGTGGTTGGCGCCGGCCAGGTTCTCCTGCAGGCGGTTGTCGGTGCCACGACCGAGGATGATCGCGGCGCGAACGAGCACCGACGACAGCGAGGACTGCTCGAACAGCCGCTCGCATTCGGCCTTGTGCACGGCGTAGGGCTGGTCCGGGTGTGGGGTCGCGCCGCTCGCCTCGGTACGTGGCGGTTCGTCGTTGGAGCTACGGGGTCCGTAGACCGTGACCGACGACAGGAAGATCGCGCGGCGGACACCGGCCTTCTCGGCGGCGGCGATCAGCTTGCGGGTGCCGCCGACGTTGGTGCGTTCCATGGCATCGAGACCCTCGCGGGCGTCGAGCATGAACGCGCAGTGGATGACGGCGTCGACGCCCTCGCAGGCCTTCGCGAGCACGGCGTCGTCGGAGATGTCACCGCGGATGTGGGTGACCTGCGAAGGTAGTTCGAGCGGCGCGCTGCGACTGAGCCCGACCACGTCGTGGCCGGCCCCGACCAGCCGGGCAGCCGTGGTCCGGCCCACCAGACCGCTGACCCCGGTAATCAATACGCGCACAAGCGCCCCTCTCATCGCATCGAAAGACCGTCACAAGGTTTACCAAGTGTACTTCGTCGGGTGAGGCGGTAATCATGTTTTCGTCGACAGGAGATGCGTCGCCGCCCGATCGCGCAAGGTGTCCGCGCCGCCTGCGAGCACCGCGATCGAGCGCGCCCGTCGCAGCAACAGATGAGCCGGGTGTTCCCAGGTGAAGCCGATGCCGCCGAGCACCTGGATGCAGCTCTCGGTGGCGGTGATCGCGGCGTCGAGGGCGGACGCGACGGCCAGGTCGACGGCGCAGTCGAGGTCGGCACCCTGAACCACGCCCTCGTCGACCGTGGCCGCGACACCCAAGACCTGGTTGCGAGCACCCTCGAGTGCGACTGCGGCATCGGCGATCCGGTGGGACACGGCCTGGAACGAACCGATGGCGTGACCGAACTGTTCGCGCTGACCCGCCCAGTCGACGGCCAGTGCGACGGCCCGCGCGGCGACGCCGACCGCGTCCGCGCCGTGCGCGAGCAGCGCAATGGGCCGGACGCGTGCCGCGACGGTCTCGACCGCGTCGCCCTCGGTCAGAACAGTTCCGGGTGCAGCGTCGAATCGAACCGTCCCGACCGTCGAACTACGATCGAACGCCTGCTGGGCGGTGACGGTGACCGTCTCCGGTTCACCGTCGACGAGGATCAGCACCGGTCGACCGTCCTGCTGGGCAGGAACGATGAACGACGACGCGACAGGGGCGCCCTGCACCAGACGCTGTTCGCCCGTCAACGATGTACCGTTCCAGGCCGGTGACGATGCACCCGGACGACCCCACGCGGGGCCCGTGGGCAGTGACGCCGGCACGATGACAGTCCCGGTTGCGACGGCGCTCAACGCTTCCGCGGCACCGGCTGCATGCAGGATCGATGCTGCAACGACCGTGGGTAGCAGGGGAACCGGCGCGATCACCTTCGCGCATTCCTCGACGGCGGCACACAGCAAACGCACGTCGGCACCTGCTCCCCCTCCCTCTGCAGGGACATGCAACGCAGGTAGCCCGAACCCGACGAGATCGGACCAGAGCCCTGCGTCGGACGAATCAATCGCGCGCGAACGGTCGAGTAGGTGGGCAGGGTCGACGGCCGACTTCAGCGCTCCGGCAAGTGCAGCGCGCAACTCACGCTCGTCGTCGTCGGCCACCGCCATCGGTTCGCCGGCCGCCACAGCCGATGACTCATCGACGTGTTCCCCTCGCGACGACGGCAGGCCGAGAACCTTCTCGGCGATCGTGTTCCGCTGGATCTCGGCAGTACCCGCGCCGATCGTCGTCGCGCGACTCATAAGGTATCCGTAGGTCCAGCGGCCGCCGTCGCAGGCGCCGTCGGCGCGTGAATCGAGCACTGCCGCCTCACCTGTCGCCCGCAGCGCCAGGGCGTGCAGCCGCTGTTCGAACTCCGACTTCACCAGCCGGTTGACCGAAGCGACCGCACCCGGATCCTGCCCGCGGAGTACCGCCGCGAGTGCGCGGGCGCCGTTCTGTGCGACCGACTGCACGCCGATCTCGAGGTCGGCGACCCACTGCCGGACGAGCGGATCGTCGGCCAGTCCCTGCTCGATGACCAGCCTGAACACACGGTCGACGGTGTTGCGGTAGCGGAATTCGTCGGCGAGGAACGCGGTCGCACGTTCGTGGCCGAGGGAGGTGCGCATGATGGACCACCCCTCCCCTTCCGCGCCGATGCGGTTGGCGACCGGGACGCGTACGTCGTCGAAGAAGACCTCCGCGAAATGTGCTGCGCCGCTGATGTCTCGCAACGACCGGACGGTGATGCCCGGACTGGTCATCGGTATGAGCAGATAGCTGATGCCGGAGGCGGATCGCTTGGTCCCCGGTTCGAGTGGCGTGGTGCGCACCAGCGCGAAGATCCAGTCCGCGCGATCGGCCTGGCTGGTCCAGATCTTCTGCCCGGTCACCACGTATTCGTCGCCGTCGCGGACCGCGCGGGTGGTGAGCGACGCGAGGTCGCTGCCGGCCGCGGGTTCCGAGAACCCCTGACACCACAGCTCATCGGCACGCAGCAACGGCTTGAGGAAGCGTTCCTTCTGTTCGCCGGTCCCGTGGGCGATCAGGGTCGGCGCCAGGATCATCGACAGCGGACAGGGATGCGAGGGCACCTTCGCTGCGGAGGTGATGCGGTAGTAGTCCAGCAGGTCGTCGAGAGCGAGGTCGAGGCCCCCGACCTCGCGCGGCCACGCCGGTGCGGCCAACCCGTGGTCGTCGAGTTCGGCCTGCCAGTCCCGGGCGCGTTGGTAGCGGTCCTTCGACTCATCCGGCGTTCGGGAGCGGTAGTCGGCGATGAGATCGGTGAGGCGTGTCCGCCAGTCCCCCGTCGCCGTGGCGGTCACGCGTCCCCCTCGAGTCGGAGCGCGCGTTCCGGACAGGCATTGACGCCGGCCTGTGCGGCAGCGACCTGGTCCTCCGGTACCTCCTGATCCTCGACCAGACTGAAGCCGTCGTCGTCGATCGGGAAGAGGTCGGGGTCGATGGCAAAGCACTGTGCGTGACCGACACAGAGGTCTCGGTCGAGTCGCAGTCTCACGTCGGGGCTCCCTCGGGCGCGGGTCGGGCTGGGGTGCGGACAGGCCAGTTCCGAGAAGGGTAACTAAGTTAGCGATGCCGGTGGTAGCTTTGGGCTTGCGAACCCCGTGCCGACGAGACTGCGAGGCAACCACCGATGTCCGAGACCGCGCCCAGCGGCAGCGCTTACGACACCACCTTCGACCATCGCACCGACGAGGCCGCCCGGGCCGACCAGTTCGGCCGGTGGGACGAGCTTCGGAACGCGTGCCCGGTGCAGGTGAACCGCACCTCGGCGCCGCGTCCGGTCTGGTACGTCCTCGGTTACGACGAGGTCCTCACAGCATTCCAGGACTGGGAGACGTTTTCGAGCGATTCGGTCGAGGCCTTCGAGCCGGACGAGGCGTACGAGAAGAAGAAGCGCTGGATTCCGGTCGAGATCGACCCGCCGATGCACACCGAGTACCGCGCCCTGATCTCGTCGCACTTCGGACCGAAGGCGATCGCGGAACGTGCCGACGACATCCGGCAGCTCGCCTGCGATCTCATCGATGCCCTGGCATCGAAGGGCCGGATCGAGTTCGTCGCCGAGTTCGCCAAGGATCTCCCGACGCGCGTCTTCCTCGACATCATGGGCATGCCCGTCGACGACGCCCCGATGCTGCTCGCGTGGATCGACTCGCTGATGCACACCAAGCCCGAGGACGATCCTGATTTCGCCATCCGGCTCGGCGTGCGCAAGAAGGTGATGGGCTACCTCGCCGCCATGCTCGCCGACCGTCGCGCCGATCCGCGCGACGATCTCATGAGCGTCATCGTCACCGAGCCCCTCAAGAGCGGCCGGCCGATGACCGACGAAGAAGCACTGTCGATGACCTTCCAACTCTGGATGGCCGGCCTCGACACCGTCGCCAACGCGCTGGGCTACACGTTCCGCTACCTGGCCGCGCACCCCGAGCAGCGCGCCCTCATCGTCGACGGAACCGTCACCCCGCGTGAGGTTTCCGAGGAGATGTTGCGCGCGCGGTCGGTGGTGAACACCAGCCGGGTGGTCAAGAGCGACACCGAACTCGGCGGGTGCCCGATCAAGGCCGGCGACCGCGTCGTCCTGTCCACCGCGGCCGCCAACCGGGATCGCGACGAGTTCGAAGACGCCGAGGACATCGTCTTCGGCCGAAGCCCGAACCGCCACATCGCCTTCGGCGCCGGACGACACCGCTGCCTCGGCTCCCACCTGGCACGCCTCGAACTCGAGATCGTGATCGAGGAGTGGCACAAACGCATTCCCGACTACCGGGTCCCCGGCGACGCCACGATCGAGGACCACGTCGGTTCGGTGTCGGGCCTCACCGCCCTCCCGCTGAAATGGGACGTCACGGACTGACCTCGATACGCGGCGGCCTCGCTACGCTCGGTCGTCGCTACTCGGCCAGCGTACGAAGGGCCCTCCTCGCCATTGGGTCGCAGCGGCCGCCACCTCTGCTGGTTGAGTAGCCGAGGAGCCTGCGACGAGGCGTATCGAAACCACTCACCCCGCATGGAAACTGATGCTCTTCGTCTCGAGAAACGCTTCGAGTCCTTCGTCGCCGTACTCGCGTCCTAGCCCGCTGCGTTTGAATCCGCCGAACGGAGCGGCCGGATGCATGGCACCGGCACCGCCGTTGATGGCCAGATAACCGGACCGGATCTGGCGACACATCGCGAAAGCCGTTGCGGTGTCCGCACTGTAGATGTGACCGCCGAGCCCGTACGGGCTGTCGTTGGCGATCCGAACCGCCTCGGCGTCGTCGTCGAACGGCAGGACGACGGCGACGGGACCGAAGATCTCCTCGCGGACGGTGGTCGCGGAGTTGTCGAGGCCGGTGATGACTGTCGGGTCGTAGAAGAAACCGCGGTCCAGTCCGGCGGTGCGCGCTCCCCCGGTCTCGATGACGCCACCGGCTTGGCGGGCGAGGTCGACGTAATGTTCGACCCTCGCCACCTGGTCTTCACGGATGAGCGGACCCATACCGACGCCGTCCTCACGCGGCAATCCCGTCTTCACGCGTGATGCAGCGGCGGCGAGCATGTCGACGTACTGGCGGTAGACGTCTCGGTGGACCAGATGGCGGGTCGACAGCGCGCAACCCTGGCCGGCCTGGGTGATGATCTGCCGGATGCCGTAGCCGACCGCGTCGGCGAGATCGGCGTCGGAACGGACGATGAGCGCGGACTTCCCGCCGAGCTAGAGGTGGACCCGGGTGATGTTCGGGGCGGCCTGAGCGCTGACGAGGGCACCGACACGCTCGGATCCGGTGAAGGTGAGGACATCGACGCGCGGGTCTGTGGTGAGCGCCTGACTGACCTCGACGTCGCCCGAGACGATGTTGAGGACTCCCGGGGGCAGGTCGGCGTCGTGCGCGGCGTCGACGAGTACGAAGGCTTCCAGCGGGGTCATCGGCGACGGTTTGAGGACGACCGTGTTCCCGGTCGCGAGTGCCCCGCCCAGTTTGGCCATGTTGAGGAAGAACGGGAAGTTGTAGGCGCTGATCGCTCCGACGACGCCGCACGGTTCCTTCACCACGACGCCGGCCCCCAGGGTGTGCCCGGGCAGAGGCGGCAGCGGGCGCGTCCGGTCGCGGTCGGCTTGTTCGACGGCCCAGGCGAGGTGGTCGAGGGCGACGCCCACGTGCAGGCGTTCGGCGATCGCCGGGATCGCGCCGGTTTCCGCGATCACCAGGTCGGCGATGTCGGCGCGCCGCTTGTCGAGTGCTTCGGCGAATCTGGTCAGAATCCGACGCCGGTCCACACCCGACATGCGCCCCCAGGGCCCGTCGTCGAATGCGGTCCGCGCCGCGGTGATGGCGGCGTCGACGTCCCGGACCGTACCGTCGTGCCCCTGCGCGATGACCTCTTCGGTGGCGGGGTCGAGAACCTCGTTGACGGGTCCGTCGGAGTCGATCCACCGGCCGTCGATGTAGGGACTGAATCCCGCCGCAGGCTGCCGTGACGTGCCGTTTCGGGTCATCTTCAAGCTCCTCGCGCTCAAGTCACCGTCTTCGTGACACCGGCCACACCTGTATGACATAGTTATACATGTACTGAGGAGGCGAGGACGATAGCTACCGCGACGCTGGACCGCCACGGCAGCGGGTTGCAACACGTGATCCGGCTGGACGGATCGGTGCAACTCGATCGAATGCTCGTGGGTAACAAAGGGTACGGCCTCGACGCCATGCGTCGGCACGGATTGCCGGTTCCGCCCGCCTTCGCCATCACCACCGCCGCCTGCCGGGAGTGGCAGCGCGACCCCGCGGCGGTCATGGACAGCATCTGGCCCCACGTACGTCAAGCACTGAAGTGGCTGGAGTCCGAGACCGGGCGGACGTTCGGACGCGGCGCACATCCCCTCCTCGTCAGCGTCCGCAGCGGCGCCGCCCAGTCGATGCCCGGAATGATGGACACCGTCCTCGATCTCGGCATCGATGACCAGGTTCACGCAGCCCTCGCCGCCGAGTGCGGTGACGCCTTCGCGGCCGACACCCGGTCCAGGTTCCGGCAGATGTATTCGAAGATCGTCCTCGACGGATCCGATGCTGTCCCGACGGAACCCTGGGCCCAGTTGCGCGGCGCGATCGAGGCGGTCTTCGAGTCGTGGAACACCGACCGGGCCAAGGCCTATCGCGCCCACCACGGTCTCGATGACGACGCGGGCACCGCAGTGGTCGTGCAGGCCATGGTCTTCGGCAATCTGGGCGACCATTCCGGGAGCGGCGTGCTGTTCAGTCGCAACCCGGTGACCGGTGCGCCGGAGCCGTTCGGCGAGTGGCTCGCCTGCAGCCAGGGCGAGGACGTGGTGGCCGGCACGCACGACTGCGACCCGATCGACGCTCTCGCCGACACTCAGCCCGACATTCACCGTCAATTGCTGCAGAGCGCGCACACCTTGGAAGCACTGGGCACCGATGTCCAGGACATCGAGTTCACCGTGCAAGAAGGCAAGCTCTGGATCCTGCAGACGCGCAACGCCAAACGGTCCGCGGCGGCCGCAGTGCGTTTCGCACTATCGCTGCGCGCGGAGGGCGTCATCGACGATCGCGAAGTCGTGCGGCGCGTCGAACCGTCGCACATCGAGACCCTGCTCAAGCCCGCACTGCAACCCGAGACGCGCCTTGCTGCAAAGCTTCTCGCCAAGGGACTACCTGCCTGCCCGGGCATCGCCAGCGGTGTGGTGATCACCGACCCGGATGAGGTCCTCGAGGCCGCCGACGACCAGGACGTCATCCTGGCCCGTGCGACCACCAGTCCCGACGACATCCACGGCATGCTCGCCGCCACTGCGGTCGTCACCGAACTAGGCGGCGCAACATCGCATGCCGCGGTTGTCAGCCGTGAGATCGGACGTCCGGCCGTCGTCGGCTGCGGCGAGGGAACGATCACCTCGTTCGCCGGTCAGGTCGTGACCGTGGACGGCAACAACGGCGAGGTCCGCGCCGGGGCCCTCGAGCTGACCGCGTGGAAGATCTCCGACAGTCCCGAACTGATCGAACTCGAAGCAATCATCGACGCCGTGCATCCATCGGCGGGTGCTGCAACGCTGCTCGACAAACTCACCGCGGCCCGCGCCGCCTTGGAATCCGAGACCTCGGGGGATCACGAATGACTGCGGTGACCGAGCCCGCTGGTACATCCCAAACGGCAGCCTCCTCGGCTCCACCCGTCACCTGGGGTCCGGGCCGGACCGACACCGTCGTCAACATCGTCGAGCGTGCGGTCCGCGACGCCGGCGATACCGTGTTCCTGGACTTCTCGGGCGAGCTACTGACCTACCGCGACGTGTGGGACCGGGTGCTGCGTCGTGCGGCCGGTCTGCGGTCGCTGGGCGTGGGTCCCGGCGACACCGTTCTGTGCGTACTGGACAACAACGCCGACGCCGTCGTGTCCTGGTTTGCGGCCAACGCACTCGGTGCGATCTGGGTGCCGGTGAACACCGCACTGAAGGCCGACTTCCTCCGTCACCAGGCTGCGGATTCGGGCGCGAAGGTCGCCATCGTCGAATCCGAGTACGCCGAGCGGTTCGTGGAGATCGAGGACGGGCTGCCCGAACTGACGCATCTCGCCTTCCGCGGCGAGGCGAGCGCGTCCTTCGATCGCATCACCGCGTTACCCCTGGCGGACCTCGACGCTGCCGGCGGCGGCGTCGAGTTCACTCCGGCAGCGGTCGGTTACCGCGACCTGTCGATGCTGATCTACACCTCGGGTACGACTGGGCCGTCGAAGGGCTGCATGATCAGCCACAACTACGCGGCGAACCTGGCCGCGACCAGTGCCGCGAAACGCGATCGGACCCATACCCTCTGGACACCGCTCCCCCTGTTCCACCTCAACGCGGCAGCGACGTCGGTACTCGCGACCGCGGTCAACCAGTCGACGCTGGCGATCGCCCCACGCTTCTCCCTCTCGAACTTCTGGCCGGAGGTGGAACGCACCGGCGCACGCCGGGTCTCGATCCTCGGCGTGATGATCTCACTCATCGCCTCGATGCCCGACACCCCGGAGATGCTGCGCTGCCACGGCCAGATCGTCCAGGTCGGCGGCGCGCCGTGGACCCCGGAACTGATCGAGACGTGGCGGACGCGCTTCGGCGTGAAGTCCGCGGGCAGTGCGGTGTTCGGCCTCACCGAGGCCACCTACATCACCAGCACGCCATCGCACATGTCCCCGCCGCTCGGCTGCGCCGGCCGCCGCAACGACGACTTCGACGTCCGGATCGTCGATGACGAGGACAACGAGGTCCCCGACGGCCGGCCCGGTGAGATCGTTTTGCGCCCGCGGCGCCCGCACATCATGTTCGAGGGCTACTGGCGTCGCCCGGAGGCCACCCTCGCCGTGACCCGGAACCTCTGGTTCCACACTGGTGACGTCGGGCGATTCGACGACGACGGCTGGCTCTGGTTCGTCGACCGCAAGAAGGACTATCTGCGTCGCCGCGGCGAGAACATCTCCAGCTTCGAACTCGAACGCACCTTCCGGAGTCATCCGGACGTGTCGGAGGTCGCCGTGCACGCGGTGCCGTCGGAGTTCACCGAGGACGACATCAAGGTGACGGCGATCCTCGTCGACGGGTCGACGCTGACCGAGGAGGAGTTGTGCGCCTGGTCGCTGGACAAGCTCCCCTACTTCGCGGTACCGCGTTACATTGAGTTCCGGCCGGAGCTGCCGAAGAACGCGACCGGCAAGGTCCTGAAGTATCAGCTGCGCGACGAGGGTGTCACCCCGTCGACCTGGGTCATCGACTCGTCCGATCTGACGATCGCCAAACGCTGAACCCGACTCGAGGAGAATGCATCCGATGACCGAACTCGATGTGCTGCAAGCGGTTCGACTCAAGGGCCGGGCGACGGCAGATCAGCTGGTCGCGACCACCGGACTCGATGCCGCCGAACTGCAGCAGACCCTGGACCAGCTCGTCGCCGCGGAGCACGTGATCGCCAAGGGACCGCTCGTGCGGATCAGCGACACCGGTCGTGAGCAGCTCGCCGAGTTGCTCGCTGCCGAGCGCGCCGACATCGACACCGACGCCTTCGCGGCGGCCTACTCGTCATTCCGGGATGTCAACGGCGACTTCAAGGCACTCATCACCGACTGGCAGTTGCGCGACGGTCAGCCCAACCCCCACGACGACGCGTCCTACGACGCCGGTGTACTCGCGCGGCTCCCCCGGATTCATGAGCGCGTCTCGGCGGTTGTCGACGAAGCCGGACGTCACGTGCCGCGATTGTCGAGATACGGCACCAAACTCGACGAAGCGCTCGCGAAACTGTCTGCCGGTGACACCTCGTGGCTCGCCAAGCCGATCGCCGACTCGTATCACACGGTGTGGTTCGAGCTGCACGAAGAACTGATCCTCGCCGCAGGCCTCACCCGCGACGCCGAAGCCAAAGCGGGACACGCACAGTGACCCCCTACGCGTGACCGACAGCGTTCCCCTGATCTGAGGAGTGGCATCCACCATGCCGTTGCAAGACCACATGCAGTTGATCTCGACCGACGACCACCTCATCGAGCACCCGATGCTCTGGCAGGACCGGTTGCCGTCGAAGTACCTCGACGCCGGTCCCCGCATCATCGAGAAGGTGATGAACGAGGGCAATCCCCCTGCGCAGGTGTGGCAGTGGGAAGGTCGCGTCTACCCGTACATCGGTCTGAACGCGGTCGCCGGCAAGAAGCCCGAAGAGTACGGCGCCGAGCCCGTTCGCTACGACGACATGCTGCCGGGCTGCTACGACCCCAAGGCACGCATCACCGACATGGAGATCGACGGAGTTCATGCGGCACTGTGCTTCCCGTCATTCCCGAAGTTCGCGGGCACCGTGTTCCTGCAAGGTGAGGACAAGGATCTGGCCCTGCTCTGCGTGCAGGCCTGGAACGATTACGTGCTCGATGAGTGGTGCCCCACCGCACCCGACCGCTACATCCCCATGACGATCATGCCGCTGTGGGATGTGGACCTGTGCATCAAGGAGATCGAGCGGACCGTCGACCGCGGTGCCCGCGCGATCTCGTTCGTGGAAAACCCGGTGCCGCTGGGCCTTCCGTCTTATCACACCGACCACTGGGATCGGTTCTTCGACGCCTGCGAGGACCACGACCAGGTGCTGTCGATCCACTTCGGCACGTCGGGAAAGCCGCCGATCACCGCACCGGAAGCACCGATGGCCGTGATGATCGCCTTGTTCGGCTGCAACTCGATGTACGCGACCGCCGACCTGCTGTTCTCGCCGGTCTTCCACCGTCACGACAAGCTGAAGTTCGCATTGTCCGAAGGCGGGATCGGCTGGGTGCCGTACATGCTGGAGCGCATCGATGCCACGTGGGAGAAGCACCGCTACTACCAGAACATCGACCAGACGGTCCGCCCGTCGGATCTGTTCCGCAAGCACATGTTCGGATGCTTCATCGAGGACCAGCACGGGATCGACAACCGCTACGCGGTCGGGATCGACAACATCACCTGGGAGTGCGACTACCCGCACTCAGACTCGAACTGGCCCAACAGCCGGAAGGTCGTCGCCGAGCAGATGGTCAACGTCCCCGACGAGGACGTTCACAAGATGGTCGAACTCAACGCCCGCAAGCTGTTTCGATTCGAGCGCACGTCATGACCGAACGCCCCGACCACGAACTCGTCGAACAAATCCCGGCCGCCGACTGGGTAGACCAGGACCTACTCACCCGCGAGATGTCGGCGGACCTGCTGACCGATGAGATCGCTGCCGAGGAGGGACGTCTCGCCGCGTTGGCCGACAGCGACCTGTCGGAGTCGGACCGCAATGCCGCCGAACAACTGCTACGACGCCGGATCGACGCGATGAAGGCCGCTCGCGCGAGTTATCTCGAGGGATAGCAATCGGTGACTGTCCATACCCCGCTCCCTGAGGAGCCCGGAGCTTGCGGAGAGCGTTCCGAAGGGCTGGCAACCCCTCTCGCCAGCCCTTCGTGGCTCGTCGCTAGCGCTCCTCGCACCTCAGGGAGCAGGAACTTCGCCGTCGCTAACGCTCCTCGCACCTCAGGGAGCAGGAACTCCGCCGTCGCTAACGCTCCTCGCACCTCAGGGAGCGGAAGGCTGACCTCGATACGCCCCTCGGCTAGCGCCTCAGGACTACTCGGCCAGCGGAAGTAACCGCTGGTTGAGCAGGCGACGAGCGCAGCGAGGAGCCGTGTCGAAGCCAGCCAACCCACTCAGTCAGCCGGCTTGAACGCCCCATGGAACGTCATGGGCACGTGATGCCGAAGCGTTGCGACGGCGACCGGCCCGTCGCTGGGACGGTCGGCCTTCAGCACGATCAACCGGGACCGCTTGTCCGACGGCCGGTGCTCGAGGCTGAGCAACCAGCCGCGACCCTCGCCTGGGTTCTCGGGGTCCTCGGCGAACAGCGGCTCGCATACGGTGTTGCCCGGTGTGGTGTATCGATCCTGGGCGCCGGTCGTCGTGTCGACGGTGGTGATCGAGTCGGGGTCGCCACCACGCACCGAGGCCTCTGCCAGGTACGTGTAGCGGTGCGTCGTGGTGACGAACCGCGGATCCACCTGAGGGAATTCGCATCCGAGATCATTCAACGGATCGCGCGTGACCGCCTGGGTGTTGCGGTTGATCCGCAATCTGGTCAGTGTTCCGCCGAACGCGGGCCCGGCTTTCTCGCGGAAATTGCACAGGAAGTTGTTCCACTGCGTCCAGCCGCCGGTCGCGTCGTGGGCGACGATGTCGACGACGGTCTCGGGTCCGGATTCGTACGCATTCGCGACGTGGAAGTGGAAGAGCGAATCGTATTCGATGCGTGTGGGTTTCCCGCCGTCACGCGGGACCAGCACGATGGTGGTGCCCAACTCCGGTTTGTACGACAGGGCTTCGCCGAACGGTCGCATGCCCAGCGCAACCGGGATGGGTCGGCTCACGACGAGCGGGCCGAGCACGAACACGAGATGCCGCTCGGTCAAGGCGAAGTCGTGGACGAAGCCGAGTTTCGGGATCGGCACCGTCCCGACGCTGTGCAGGCGTCGGGACTTGTCGAGCCGGTAGCAGCGGATCACCGGACGCGGGAAGAAGTCCAGGCCGAAGTTGAAGACGTCACCGGTGCGCGGGTCGATCTTCGGATGCGCGGAGAACGCGCCGATGCGCTTCAGCGCGCCGTCGAAGGACTCGCTGCCGTGCGTCTCGAGTGTCTCGGCG
Source organism: Gordonia namibiensis NBRC 108229 (assembly GCF_000298235.1). Lineage (GTDB taxonomy): Bacteria > Actinomycetota > Actinomycetes > Mycobacteriales > Mycobacteriaceae > Gordonia > Gordonia namibiensis. The sequence goes on along the minus strand of NZ_BAHE01000002.1, from coordinate 77,397 downwards.
TCGAGGCGGTGGGGTCGTCCGCCTTCCCAGAGCGTGTAGAGCACGTCGTCGTGGACGAGAACGCTGGTGTTGGAGAGGTTCTCGGGAAACTTCAGCGCGTTGGCCAGCGGACCGCCGACGCGTTGGGTGTTGAACCCTTTCGGTGGGAGTTTCGTCTCGTTGGCGCGCTTGAAGCTCCGCGTGCGGACGTACCGATTGCGGTAATGGATGCGGTCGGGCGAGATGTCGAATCGGGACACCATGCCGTCGCCGTCGAAGATATGCGTCATCGGGTGCCCACCGATCTCGAAGCGACCGGGCCCGATGCGGAACAGTGCGCCACGCAGAGAGGACGGGATCTGGCCCTCGATGTCGTCGACCTCGTAGTCGAACTCTTCGTGCTGGGAATCCCACGGGGATTCGCCGCCGGTTTCGCGCGAACTGGTCCGAGTCAGGTCTGATACAGACATGACTGAAGCGTCTCACGTGTGAGACAAATTCCGCAAGAGTGTTTCACCAGGAGTAATCTACGATGTCGGCATGACGAGCGGAGAAGACCTCACGAGCGCGGCACGGGCCGTGGCTCGTCGCGTCGGGGTCGGCGCGCTCACACTCGCCGCGGTGGCCAAGGAGGCCGGCATCAGCCGCGCCACCATCTACCGCCGGTATGCCTCACGCGACCAACTGATCTCGGCCATCGTCTCCTCCGAACTGGATGCGTTGGAACGGGTGATGTTGAGCCGCCTCAGATTTACCGACGACCCGCGGGACACGATCTACATGCTTGTCCGTGAGGTCCTCGACTACAACGCCGGCAACGAGCTGGTGCAGGCCGCTCTGCGGTATGACGCGGGGTCGATGACGCCGTGGTTGATCCGCCGCGAGGGCCATCCGACCCTGATCGACATCGTCACGGACCGCGCACTCGCGTTCATCATCGAGTCACCGATCGCGCGGTACCTCTCCCCCAGCCCCGACGCCGCCGTCGAGTTCATGGTCAGCGCGGTGTGTGCCGAGTTGCTGTCGCCCGCGCGGTTCCTCACCCACGCCGATATCGCGAACCGCATCACCGACGCCATCTACCGGCCGCAGTCCGAGACCGCCTGACCCGAGACTCTCCGGCGAGACGGCCGACGCCGCGGCGAGCCGTTTACGGGGTCGTCTACGCGCGTGCCGTCCCAAGGTAGGCCTCCTCGATCCGCTCGATGTCGGTCGACAGCACGGCAGCCGAATCCTCCAGTCCCACTTCGCCGTGGACCAGCACGACGGCCCGGTCGGCGATGTCGAGGGCGAGCCGCACGTGCTGCTCGACCAGGACGACCGCGGTGCGGTCCGCGTCGGCGACCTGGCGCAGGACGGGGAGGATCGACTCCACGACGATGGGTGCCAATCCCATGCTGAGCTCGTCGATGAGCAGCACCTTCGGGTTCTGCAGCAGCGCACGCGCAATGGCGAGCATCTGCTGCTCACCGCCGGACAGGTCACCGGCGGACACCGTCAGCCGTTTGGTCAGTGACGGGAAGTGGCCGAGTACGGTGTCCACGGCTTCCGCACGCGCCCGTCCCCGCAGTCGTGATGCCAGGTGCAGGTTCTGTCGGGTGGTCAGGCGCCTGAACAGCGCCCGGTCGTCGGGTACGAGGACAAGTCCGGCGCGGACGGCCGCGCGGGCATCGCCAGGTCGTACCGACTGTCCGGCGACGGTGACGTCACCGCCGAGACGCGGTAGCAATCCGGCCAGGGTCGTCAGCAGGGTCGTCTTCCCGGCACCGTTGGGCCCCAGCAGCGCGACAATCTCGCCCGCGTCCACGGACAGCCTTAGGCCGTGGACACACGGGTTCCCGCGGCTGTACCCGGCGTCGAGTCCGCGGCATTCCAGCACCGTCACGACATCTCCTCCACTACCTCGGCACGGTTGCGCTCGACGTCGGGATCCGGGTCCGTCGCGTCTGGTTCGACGGCCATCGCCGACGACGGCGTACCCAGGTAGGCGCCGACGACGGCCGGTGACGTGCGGATCTCGTCGGGAGTGCCGTCGGCGATGACGGCACCGAGGTCGAGCACGATCACCCGATCGCAGAGGCTCAACACGAGGTCCATGTCGTGATCGACCAGGACCATCGAGACCCCATGTGCACGTGCGGCTCTCAGGCGATCACCCAGCCAGCGGCTCTCGGTGCTGTCGAGCCCGGCCGCCGGCTCGTCGAGGAGCGCCACCCTCGGTTGCCCCGCGAGCACACGGGCGACCGCGACCAGCTGACGCTGCCCCTGGGAGAGGTCGGCGGCCGGGACGTCGCGGAGATGGTCGATCTCCAGCATCTGCAGCACTTTTCGCACGTTGTCGGACGTGTCGCCGGGTGCGCGTTGTGCTGCGATCGCGAGGTTCTCGGCGACGGACAGTTCACCGTAGAGTTCGATGTCCTGGAAGGTGCGCCCGAGTCCGGCGCGGCTGCGACGATGTGGCGCCAGACCGTAGATCGACGCGCCGTCGAGCGACACCGTGCCGTCGGCCGGTGCGAAGCCGCTGATGGCGTCGATCAGCGTGGTCTTGCCGGCCCCGTTCGGCCCGATCAGTCCGATGATCTCACCGGCCCGGACGTCGAAGTCGACGTCGCGTACGGCGGTCACCGCTCCGTAGCGGACGGTGACATCACGGACCGACAGGATGACCGAGCCGGTCGGCGGCGTGGGTGCATCGGCAACCGGCGTCGTGAGTGTCTCCACCGGCTGTTCGGCCTTCGGCGCGATGCGTCGTCCCGGGTACGGAATCTTGTGCAGGTAGCCGACCAGGCCGTCGGGGTTGGTGACGACGGTGAGCACCAACAGGATTCCGCTGACGAGCATGTAGTAGTCGCCGAAGGATGCGTACTTGTCGACGGCGAAGTACATCACGCCGCCGGGTGCGATGACGCCGGCGAGGATCGCCCCGGAGATCGAGGTGACGCCGGCGACGTAGGTGACCGCGAAGAGTCCGATACCGGCGAAGACGGCGTAGGTGCCGGCGGTGGCGAGGGTCTGCTGGTAGGCCAGCAGTGCGCCGCCGAGGCCTGCCAGGAAGGACGCGATCGCGAAGGCGATGAGCTTGGTGACCCCGACGTTGATCCCGGCCGCCGCCGCGGACCGTTCGTTGGCTCGTACGGCGAGCATCGACGCCCCCAACCCGCTTCGACGCAGCGCTGCGACGGCGTAGGCCGCGACCGTGAGCACGATGAGGCACAGGATGCCGAAGGCGAGTCGTGGGTAGCCTTCACCGGCACCGATGCCGAGGTCGATCCCGAACAGCGACGGCGAATCGACCGGTGCGCCTTGGAGTCCGCCGTTGAGCGACGGGTTGCGGAACCAGAACGCCTCGCAGAACACCGCGAGCGCCAGCGTCGCCACCATGAGCGGCAGACCGCGCACCCGCAGCGCGGGCAGGCCGACGATGACGCCGATGACCATGGCCGCGCAGGCGGCGAGCAGCGGCGCGACCGGGAACGGCAGGCTCAGGTTCTCGGTCATCCGGCTCAGCGTGTAGGCGCCGACCCCGGCGAGGGTGAGCTGTGCGAGCGACACCTGACCGGCGTATCCGGTGACGACGACCTGGGAGAGGGCGATGATGCCGTAGATCATGGTGGCGATCACGGCCAGGCGCAGACTGCCGGAGGTGGTGAGGAGTGCGATGACCGCGACGACAACACCGATGATGCCGGGGACCAGGAGGTGGTCGGGACGGGGTGAGCGTCCGAGGTCCTGGCGGATGACCGCGCCGCGTCCTGGCAGGGGCTGCCCGCGCAGAAGCAGAAAGCCGACGATGAGGATCAGCGGAACCGCCTCGGCCACACCGGCGTCGGGCATCCAGTCCCACGTGGTCTGGAGCTTGGTTGCTTCGGACTGAAGCATTCCGATGACGAGGCCGGCGGCGACGGTCACCGAGATCGCGGTGAAGTTGCCGACGAGTGCGGCAGCGAGCGCCGGCACGATGAACATCGTGTAGGCGACCGGATTGAGCGGCACGATCGGCGCGATGAGGATGCCGCCGAGGCCCGCCGTGGCCGACGACAACGCCCAGTTGGCGACGGCGATCCGGTCCGGTGAGAGCCCGGTGACGAGCGCGCCCTTCTCGGATTCTGCGGCGGCCTCGGTCGCGACACCGAAACGGGTGTAGCGCAACACGAGTCCCGCGCAGATCGACAGGCCGACGATGACGACCGCGAGCAGCAGGCGGTCGGTGGGTACGACGCTGGTACCGATCTTGAAGGTGTCGATCTTGAAGATCGGTCCGACGCTGGGCGCGTTCTCGCCGACCCGCAGCGCGATGAGCGCCTGGATGACGAGCATAAGGCCGATGGCGGCGACAGCCTTGGCCAACGCCGGTGCCGTGCGCATCGGTCGGAACACGAGCAGGTACAGGATGACGCCGAGAATCGCGGCGATGATCACCGAGATCAGTACGGCGACAACGACGCCCACGTCCGATCCCAGGTCGATCGTCGTTGGGAAACCCGGTATGGGGTTGAGGAGTTCCCCTTTGCGTAGGAACGCATACGTGTAGGCGGCGTAGAGAGCCACGGCGCCGGTGGCGAAGTTGACGACGCCGGAACTCTTGAAGGTCATCACCAGGGCGAGACCGAGCGCGGCGAAGACGGCGCCGTTGCCGAGGCCGAGGATCAGGAAGGCGAGATGATCGGTCATGGAACTCCTCGATCGGGGGCCGCGCAGAACGCGGCCCCCGATCTTCTCGGAACTGTCAGTTGTTGACGACGGTGGTGTTCTCGAGCTTGGCGTCGGAGTTGACGTCACTCACCAGAACGGCCTTGCTGCACAGGGCGGTCAGCGGCGGGAACGCGGTGCCGTTGCAGGTCAGGGTGATTCCGGGTGCGGCGGGCAGCGGAATGTCCTTGGCCTCGGACAGCGCCTTGGAGAACGCCTTGGCGTCGACGGGGCCCTCGAGGCCCTTGAGCTCACCCAGCGCTGCCACAGCCTGATAGCCGATGTAGGCGAGACCGGCGGGGTCGGTGTCGGGTGCGTACTGCGCCATGATGCTGCGGTAGAGGACCACGCTCGGATCGTCGGAGCTGACGTTGACCGTGGTGAACGCCTTGGCGCCGGCGACGGCTTCGTTGCCGGTCGCGTCGAGGACCGGCTTGTCGAGGCAGCTGGCGATCAGGTACTTCTTGGCGTCCGGTGCGACCGTCTGCAGGGTCTTGAGGATCGAGATGCACTGGCGCGAGTCGCCGAGAATGGCGACCGCGTCGGGGTTGTCGGCGAGGCCCGCGGTGATCTGCGGGGTCAGGTCGGCGGCGCTCACGGGGACGGTGACGACGTTGAGCTCGACCCCGGCCTGCTGGAACATCGGCTCGCCGAGTGCCTTGACCGAGCCGGCCGCGTCGCCCGAGTCACCGATGATCAGGTTGACCTTCTTCAGGCCGTCCTTGGCTGCAGTGGCAGCCTGACCGGCCAGCACCGCGACGATGCCGCCCGACAGCATGAACGCGTTCGGGGTGGCCATCTCGGCCTGCGAGACCGGAGCCTGTGCGACGTAAGGGATTCCGGCGCCGACGACGATCGGCAGCATGACCGCGCCCTGCGCGCCGAGCGGCGACACGACGACGGACACCTTCTCCTCGACCATCTGGTTCGCGCACTTGGTCGCCGACGCCGGCTCCTCCTGCTGCTTGCAGACCACGAGGTCGATCTTGTGGCCGCCGATGCCGCCACCGTTGTTGTTCAGGTATTCGACGGCCGCCTTACTGCCCTCGCGCACCATCGGCGTCGTCACCGCACCGCCCTCGGGCACGATCAGTCCGATCTTGACCGCGTCGCCCGTGGCGGCGTTGCTCGGGAGCTGACTCGTCTCGCCTGCGCTCGAACTGTCGGAACTGTCGTCGGCGCACGCCGTCAGGCCGCCCAGGGCGAGGATTCCCGCACAACCCATGACGGTGGTCGCGCGTATGACGCGCTTGAGTGCAACTGGTGATTTCAACTGCGATCCCTTCGATGAAATGACGCCCTCGCGGTGAGCTGCGGAGGTCCGGTGGTCGGCGCCGTGGTGACTGTAAGCCCGACCGGTGTCGGTTATGCGTAGTTTTGGGAAACTAAGTGGTGCCTGATCCTGTTGCGGCACAAATGATTAGAGAGATCAGCGACGAGCCGGGCACGCCAGAGCCACGCCGGCTTGCGGTCCGGTCGCCGTCGTCGAGCGCCCACCGATGGCCCCACCCCGCCGGGGCCGGTTGACCCGCATGAGCACTCACCACCCCTCGTGGAACCCTGGCGCTAGACACGTGTCGTGCGTCACAGTGGACTTAGAGGCAAAAGTTAGACGACCATCCAGAAATCGGTGGCCGAATGCGAGAATTGGTCAGCACGAGCCCACCTGGGCGCTCGACGACCCGACGGAGGAACTGGATGAGCGATGCCGCGCCCGTCGGACGTCGGGAAAAGAACAAGCAGCAGACGCGTGACCGCTTGCTGACCGCTGCCCGCGAATTGCTCGGAACACGCGGCACCGACGCGACGGTCGAGGAGATCGCCGAACGCGCCGAGGTCTCCCGGGCGACCTTCTTCAACTACTTCCCCAGCAAGGACGACCTGGTCGGCGCGCTGTACGTCGAACTGATGGGGTTGTTCAGCAGTGTTGTCGACTCGATGCTTAGGCAACCGATGAGTACCTACGACCGCGTGGTGGGCGTGTTCATCGACTTCGCCCAGACCTCCGAGGCCGACCCCGACTACATGCGCGTCGTCACCGGCGAGATCGAACGGATCTACTCGGCGTCGGAGAACCCGGAACGCAGTCATCTGTTCACCGCGCAGGTTCGGCGTCTCATCGACGCGGGGCACGGGCAGGGCGATGTGCGCACCGACCATCCGGTGGAGTTCCTGGCCCAGATGGTGGCGGCGATCTACGTCTCGACGATGCGGTACTGGCGACTCGACCCCGACCTGAAGATCATCGAAACCTTCGAGCGTGCAGGGCGATACGCGGCCGAATCCCTCTTACCGCGCTGAGGGTCACTCGTCCCCCGGCCTCGGCACCCGCGTCTCCCAGCGGGCCCGCCGCTCGTCGTCGGACTGCTCCCACCACGGGGTTCCGCGCTCCCCGAGGGCGACCTTCGCCGCTTGCACGCCGGCGCGCGACTCGGGTGCACCCTTCGTGCGCTTCACCTCGCGACGCCACGCCATAAGGATCGACTGCAGTTCGGACCGACGGTCGTCGGGGATGAGGGGATCCGTCGCACGCCACTTGCGGCCGTTGATGACGACGTGATGGCCGTCGGGAGTGTGCTCGGGTTCCGACATGCCTCCACCGTGCCATGATCGGCCGCCGGCGTCGGCGATCGACAGTCAGTCGGAGAAGGTTCCGGCGTGCACCGTGGCGTCGTCACCGAGGGGACGACGCAGTGACCACCGTTCGGTGAGCTTGCTGGCCGACATCTTCCACTCGCCGTCCTCGACGACGTACTCGTCGTCGTACTCCCCCGTCATGACCGTCTCGGTGCGGTCGAGCAGGTTCACCTGACGGAACTTCAACGTCCAGCGACCGGTGGCCGTGGTCTCCGACGTCAGCGTGATGTCGGGATGGAAGCCGTGGTGCATGTCGAAGATGACGTACTTGCCGTCGACCTTGTGCCCGGCCACCTGGTCGAAGATCTTCGCCATCGGTTCGGCGTCGTCGAAGGTGCCGAGCGGGCCGTAGTCGATACGCGCTCCGTGAGTGATGAAGCAGCTTCGAAAGCCGTTGACATCCTTGGCATCACAGGCACGCCAGTAGCGATGCTTGAGCTGCTTGATGGCCTCGATGTGCGCGAGTTCTTCGAGACGACGAGTGGCGTCGGTGTCCATGAGTTCACCATAAGGGCTCGGCAGCGGAACCGAGCCCCGCCGGGAGACGTCGAATGTGGGCGGAGCGACGCACAGTAGAGTCCGGGGATGCCCACCACTGCAGTTGTCACCGGCGCCGGTCGCGGTATCGGCCTTGCTTTCGCCCGTCGTCTCACAGAGGAGGGGCACCGGGTGATCCTGACCGACGTCGACGGCGCAGCGGCCGAGAAGGCCGCGGCCGAGATCGGCGGCGGCGCGGTCGGCCTGCAGCAGGACGTGCGGGACATCCCGTCGCATCGTCGGATTGCCGAGGAGGCTGCCGCGCTCGGGCGGTTGAGCGTCTGGGTGAACAATGCCGGCGTGCTCTTCGCGGGAGAGGCGTGGGAGCACTCCGACGACGAGATCGCCACCATCCTCGACGTGAATGTGCGTGGTGTGATGGCGGGATCGGCTGCCGCGGTTACGCAGATGCGCCACACCGGTGGCGGAGTCATCCTCAACGTCGCGTCCCTGTCGGCCCTTGCTCCCGTACCCGGGCTGGCGCTGTACGCCGCCACCAAAGCCGCAGTGTTGTCTTATACGACCTCGCTGGAGGGCGATCTGCGGCACGCGGGTCTGCCCATCCGGGTTCGTGCACTCTGCCCGGATGTCGTGAACACGCAGATGGTGACCTCACACGCGAACGACCCCGGCGCCGCGATGCTCTTCGCCGGCCCCCGACCGCTCGACGAGGCGGCCGTGGTCCGTGCCGGTATGAAACTCATGAACAGCCGTCAGGTGTTCCGCGTACTCCCGCGATGGCGAGGGGTAATCAGCCGCGCCGGAGATCTCGCACCCAGCGTCGGCCTCGGACTGATCGGTGCGATGCGCAAGATCGGAAGACGCCGGCAGGCTCGTGCCTGACGTTTCCGGTGACATCGGGGGCCGGTAGATCGGTACTCCGTCCCCGGGCCGGTCGGTCGAGCAGGCGAGATGGACACCAGAGCTTCGTACTCGATACGCGCATTGCGAGCGACAAAGCACCTACGAAACCGTTGACGCCCTTACATCATATCCGCCTAATCCTCAGCATCGTATATTGCCAACTGGAGTTCTCGTAGCTTCGTACCGTTCTCGTCTCGCGCCGCATTAGTGATGTCAGTGTTCGGGATTACGTAGAAGCGAACCCAGCCCTCGTGGTACTTCCGATGAATCGTCGAAGACTCTAGATGAAGGTCGCTGCCCGAAATAGTGAGTTCGAATAAGTCGCCGCTTATTTCAACCTTCGAGGGGATGAGCGAAACGCTCCAGCTGTATCCGAGGTCGGCCCTAATCGAGGTGTCATCGATTATTTGCACTTCGCCGAGATAGAAATAATTGTCGAGCGCTCTCCAGTTAGGAGTATCAGGCAACTCGAGGTAGACGACCGTCGACTCCTCGTATGTTTCAAAGAAACGGACCAGCGCGGCCTTGGCGACGCTACACAGCTCTCTATTCAACAATTGATCCTAATTCTCAGAACGGCTTAGCGGATACACGGAGCCAGTCGTTGGGGATCCTCATTTCCGGACGGAAAACGATCTGATTTCCACCGCCGAGTAACACGCCGCCAGCATACACGTCCTGCGGCGCAACAAACCCTTCGAAGTACCGGACTCCGGCAGGCACTTCGATCCTGGTCACGGCGGTGGCTTTGTTACCCCACAAGGGATTAAGCGCACTGTCGATGCGCGCTTGTATCGGTCCGAGAGGCTCGACTCGCGTCCAGAACTTTCCGAAGGGCCCATCTCCTGCGGTACCTACGCGGTACAGGGTCATGGGTTCGGTTGTCACCTTCTCGGTATAGATAGCACCGCGAAAAGAGTCACGCGTCTGGTCGGGTAACGGACCAGGTTTATGGGGTCCATACGTGTCCACGATCTCATCCCCGGTACAGGGCATCAGCCCAACGGGATCGCACGAAACTGCCGGATTGGCAGGATACGCATGCGGGTTCGGCGCCGGTGCGAGCCCGAGGGGGTCGGAACTCAAGTAGCGTCCGCTGGCTGGGTGGTAGTACCGATGGCGGTTGTAGTGCAGGCCCGTTTCGGGGTCGAAATACTGACCCGGGTACGACCATGGCGTCGATGCGCCGGTCCAGGCTGTCTCGCCATACAGAGTCCGGACCGAGCGGCCAGCGACCTCCCCGCTGGTCGGGTCGACGAGGGCCGCCGGCGCGGCGATCTGGTCAGTGACGATCGCAAAGAACTCACGGTCGATCTCGGACTGCGTCCAGTGGCGCACCGAAGGCGCCGCGGGAGTAGCGCTGCCGAGGTTGAGACTGGATTCGTGGTCCTGGTCGTTTGCGTGGGGCGAGTCGACCGCACTCTCGGTCAGGCCAATCGGCTCAGATGTGACCGTCTGCGCCAGCGGCGCGTACGCGGAAGGCGAATAGGTCCAGGTGGTGGCTTGCAACCGCAAGTCGGCGTCGTCGGACACCATCTCGGTCTGTTCGACGAGGTGCTCTCCGTGCCAGTGAAAGCGTGCGGTCTCGCCGGTCGACTGGTTCGTCTTCGACAGTCGCCGTCCGACGTGGTCGTACGTGTAACTCCACACCGTGCCGTCTGGCGTGATCACCGACCGCAGATGATCGTGAGCGTCCCAGACGTAGTGCCACACATCCGGTTTGCGCGACAATCGACGGCGGCTCATCGACACAACGCGACCAGCAGCGTCGTAGCGGTAAGACGTACGGCCGTCGTCGACAAGAAGGGTGCCGTAGTAGCGGCGGCGGCCCTTCGAGGCTCGCTGCGCTCGCACCTCAGGGAGCAACGGGTCGCGTGCGCTTCCCACCTCAGGGAGCAACGGGTCGCGTGCGCCACCCACCTCAGGAAGCATCGGGTCGCGTGCGCCTCCCACCTCAGGGAGCAATTGGTCGCGGGCGCCTCGCGCATCCGGGAGCGAAGACTGGTTGCTGCCTCGCACCTCGGGACCGAGGCCGTCCTCGCCCGTAGACGCGTACTCGGTGATGTTGCCGGTCGAATCGTACGAGAACTGCTCGGTCCCAGCAGGACCAGTGGCCGCGACCACGCGCCCGAGCACGTCCACTCGGTAGTCGGTCCGACCATTGAGCAATGTCGTCGTCGAACTCGTCAGAATTCCGTCCGTGCGGTAGCTGTACTCGGCAGCTGCGACAGTCCGATCGGGGCGCTTCGCCCCCGCGTTCGCGCCACCGATGCCGAGATTCAGGGCCGACGGGCGGTCCGCGACCGCCATCACAGACCGTCCGGTAAGACGACCGACCGTGTCCCACGTCGAATCGATCGCTGAGCCCTCGAAGCGACGCCGCTGCTCCCGGCCTGTCGGGCTCGAGGTGATGTCACACGCTCGACCCGCGCTGGACAGGAAGTCGAGAACACCACGCGGGTCGTAGCCGTATCGGGTCGCGACACCTGTCGGCGACGTGAGGGATGCGAGCCGACCAGCACCGGTCCAAACAGATTCGATGATCCAGCCGGTCCGACCGTCGTCGACTCCGGTGAGTCGCGGTAGTCCGGCAGCGGTATAGCTGGTGTGCCACCGACCGAAGACGCCGGCCGCGCTCTCGAGTCGACCGGCTGTGTCGAAGCTGTATGCGGTTGTCTCTCCGTCGAGGTCGGGGTTAACGGGATCTGCAGTCCGGTCGCTGATGAGCCGTCCCGCTGCGTCGTAAGTGAACGACAGAGTCTGGCCCGCGGCGTTCGTGCGAGACGCGAGACGACCCTCATCGTCGTAGGTGTAGGTCGTTGTGGCGTTGTTGAAGTCGGTTTCCGACGCCAGTGAGCCGTCGGCGTTATAGATGTACGTCCAGACGAGGTCGTCGGGGTTGGTGACCGCGATCAGTCGCCGGGTGGCGTCGTAACTGAATTCGGTGCGGGACCCGTCCGCGTCGATGCGTGCAACCGGCAGGTCGTAGTGCCCGTACTCCCAACGGGTTACGGTGCCGACCGGGTCAGTGTGCGCGACGCAGTTTCCTTCTCCGTCGTACTCCCAGCGCGACTGACCGCCGTCCGGTGCCGTGACGCTGGTCCGGTTGCCCATCGCGTCGTAGGTGACAGCTGTCCGTGCGCCTTCGGCATCCACGACCTCCGTGGGCCGCCCGAAGCCGTCGTAGGTGATCCGCGTGGTGTTGCCGAGTGTGTCCGCGATCGTGACCGGCAGGCCGGCACCGTTGTTTCGATACCGCACCACGACGCCGTCGGGATCGGTTCGCGAAGTCAGCGCACCGTGCTCGTCGTACGTGTAGCGAGTGACGGCGCCCGCGTTGTCGACGGCGCTGACCGGTGAACCGTTCTCGTCGTAGGAGATCCGCGTCGTGATGCCGCCCGGTTCGACGATCCGTACCGGACAGGCGGGCTCGGCATACGCGATGTCGGTGACCTTGCCGTCCGGCGCGGTGATCGAGTCTACGTCGCCGGAAGCGTTGTAGCGCAGCAAGGTGCGCGCGCCGCCGGGACTGGTGATGGACAGCGGTTGACGGTTGGCGTTGTAGTCGGTGGCCCTGATCCGTCCGGCGGCGTCGGCCTCCTGACGCACCCGGCCGTCGGTGTCGATGCCGTAGACGGTCGTCGCGCCGACGGCGTCCCGATAGGTCGTGTACGAACCGTTGCCGTCGGGCCGGAGTTGGTAGCTGAACCGGCCCGACCAAACACCGTTCATGCCGGACTGGATCGTCACCCGTCCGAGATCGTCGTAGCGGTTCCAGTACTCCATACCCAGCGAATCGCGCCACCAGGTCATCCGCGCAGCGTCGTCGTGGGCGAAATACGTTGTGGCACCGACCGCGTTCGTCGACACCGCGAGATTGCCCTGGTGGTAGTCGAAGGTGCACAGCTGCTGATCGACGGCGACGCCGCCCAGGCCCGCCGTCAGCCGGTAGCCGAGGATGCGGGCGCCGTCGCACTGCACCTCGACCCGATAGCCGGCGGAGTGTTCCACCGTCTTGGGCCGACCGCGCTGGTCGAAGATGAATTCGATCCGATTGTGGTGACGGTCGGTCATCGCCGACACCGCGATGTCACCGGCGCGAACGTCCACCCCGTCGAGTTCGGGTATCGGGATGAAGAACCAGCTCACGCGGTCGCGGATGTGGGTGACCTGGTAACCACCGGTTGGGGTCGTGCGCAGCTCCCAATCAGTCGGGTTGACACTCCGTGACACCGAATCACCGTCGGGCTTCGGGAAATTCGTCAACGTTCCGTCGCCATCGACGATGGTGACGAGCTCCTCCCCGACGATCGCTCGTGCATCCAGGGTCGAAGGTGTGGTCTGGCCCATCCAGCGGCCCCATCGATACCGCGAACGGTGCCGGTGCGTCAGACGCAGCGGAAGCACGCCGGGTAGTTCGACGTCGGTCAGCGGGAGGAAGTACTCGCCGGTCGCGACGTTGACCGGCTCTCCGTCGGCGCGGCACTGCGACGGCGCCTCGTTGCCCGCGCTGGTGCCCGCAACGTCCGGCGCGTCCTCGTTGGTACGCCAGGGCACCGCCGGGTCGTGGGGTTCACGCGTGTCGTGGTCGATCTCGGGCTCGGACTTCGGACCATTCGGCCCATCGTGATCGCGAGGCGTCGCGTCGGAATCCGGTGTCGTCGGACGGTGGTTCGGAGTGGCCGGTCGGTCAGGTGAAACCGGCCGGTCCGCGAGTACCGCCGGCGGGATCGACCGGTCGTCAGGCGTGACCCGTGGGGTGGGAGTACCCGGGTCGCGGTCGGGCATGTGTCGGACCGCCGGTTCGGGCACGTGGTGGGAATGTGATTGCGCGGGCCGGGCGCGGTCGCTCTCGCGGGCGTGGCCGGTGCTGTCAGGGGTGGACCGTGCGGGTGGAGTGCGGTCGGGAGTGTGCTCGGGGATCCGCGGTGGTGCCGCGGGGGTGTCGGTCTTGGTCGGCGTCGCTGCGCCGCCCGGAGTGTTTGAGGGTTTCGGCTGCCCGCCATCGGTTGTCGAATGCGGTGTCGACGCCGCGTGATGGCCGGAGACCGGCGCAACCGGAGTTGCCGGCGAGTTCTCCGACGGGCTCCGGGTCGGCGTGTCGGCCCCCTGGTGGGCCCCGGAGGGTGGGCCGTCACCGTGGGGCGCCACGGGTGTCGGGCGCGCTCCCGGTATTGGCGTGTCCGCGTCGGCGTGTGTGGGATATGTTGTTGGACCGCCGCGTTCGTCGGCGGCTTTCGGTGGATGCGCACCGGTGGGCTCGTCGTTACGGGCGGGGTGCTGTCCGGAACCGTGGGAATCAGTCTTGGGCGGAGTCGGTTCGTGGTGGGTCGTTCCAGAGGCGTCGCGGTCGGTTGGTGCCGTTTCATCGGGGCGCGCGGAGTTTCGAGCGGCGGGGTCGCCATCGGTCTTGACAGAAGACGGTTCGCTACGGAGGTCACCGGGTGCGTCGTTGCGGTCGAACGGGACGCGAGCGGGGGTGTCGGAGTGGCCGGGGGTGTGGTTGGCGGGCGTCCCGGCCTGATCTGGGTTGTGATCGACCGCGCCGGCACCCGTAGGCGTGGTCGTCTCGCCGCGGTCGGGTCCGGGCGGGTAGTCGTCACCGGGCGTCCGCGAGCCAGCCGTGCTGTTTCCGACATCGGAGCTCGACGGATCCGGCGCGTCTCCATGGAACGCCGTCGTCGACTCAGGTGTTGACGTGGGCGATGGGCCGTCGCCGTGCGTGCCGGAAGGTGCAGAGTTGTCGAACGTGCCTCCACCGACGGGCTGATCGGGAGACGATGCGGGAGTATCAGGACGTGCTGTCGGCGCGTCGGGTCCCGGAATCGGCGTCGAGTCAACGGCTCCCCCGGCCGGTGTGCCCCGATCCGGCACCGACGATGGAGTTGTCGACGGTGCGTCGACAGGTGCATGTGGTGTCGGGGTGTCGACTCGTGACACCGGCGGGCCATCATGTGTCACCGGAAGTTCGGGGCCATGACTACCGAGCAGCTCGGAAGACGGTGTGGCACCGTGGTTTGCGGGCGTGACGGTGGGTGTGGACGGCGATGAGTGCGGTGCAATCGGCGACGCACCAGGTGCATGAGACACAGACCCGACGCGGGGCGTCGACGATGATGGCGACGGCAGATGACGTGTGCTCTTGAGACCTGCGGTGAGCGCGGATGTTCCCTTCGGCCCCGGCGCTACCGTCATGAGAACGTTGCCGGTGAAGTTGCCGAGGGCCTGAGAGGGATCGTCCGACCACCCCGAACCGATGAAACCGCGGACGAACTCGTCGGGATTCGCCACCTGATGCACGAGGCCTGCCGCCATGCCCGCGGTGTTGCGTGCGTACTGGTGCGGGTTGGTGACGTTGTAGATGTTCGTCGGGTTGAGCATGTTGAGGGCTTTGACGACCTCGGTCACCGAGCCGATCATGCCGGCTTCGAAATGGTTGAACGCGGTAAAGCCAGCGGTGCCCACGTCTTTCGCGGTCATCGTTGCCTGTTCGTACGCCGACGGCATCGGTGGCGCCATGTTCGCGGCACTACTCAGTTCGGCCTTCGTTCCCGGCGCCGCCGAATTGCGGTGGTCACGGCCGACTTTCAGGATCCGTTCGGCCTCGGCCTTGTATCCCGGCCATGGATCCGGCCCCGGGTGGACGGGCGGGGTGTCGCGACGATCGTTCTGATAGTCGTCGAGTTCCTCGTTGTACTTGTCGGCCGCCTTGACCCACTCGTCCCGTTTGCGTTCACCTTCCTCCCACACGCGGACGGCCTCGGCCGCCTTCTGTTGCGCGAACTCGACCACGCCGGCCCAACTGGACAGCGCGGCGGCGGCTTTCGACGCGGCGTCGGCCGCGGCGAACCACTTCGGAACCTGATTCGCGGTGGCATCACGGAAGCCGGCGGCGCCGTCCCCGGTCCAGTCGCCCGCCGAGATGCCGCGGATACCTTCGCCGGCACTGGTGAAGTTGCCGGCGAATCCGGTGAACTTCTCGGCGAGATCCCGGATTCCACCGGGGTCGCCGAGGACCAGCTCCTTGGGGTTCTTCGACTCCTCCAGTTCCTTCTCGTCGGGCATAGCGCCCAGGGAGTTGGCGACGCTGTCGCCGAAATCCTCGGCCCCGGTGGCGATCTTGTCCAGACCGACACTGCGGAGACCGTCCCCGAGAAGGTCGGTGGCGCCGTCGACCACGCCCCCGAGCCACTCTTTACCGTCCTCAAGGAAGTCGAACATGCCCATTCAGGCCGCCCCGATCACTGGTCGACGCGCGGGGCGGGAGAACCGGGCTCGGTCGGGGTGTCGGCGGTGAATCCGTCGCTCTGGAAGCCGTCGATGGTGTCCGTGACGAGGGACGTCGGATCGACCGCGTGCCGGCCGATCGCCCCCACGTCATCAAGGAACGTCGCGCCGGTGGCACTGAAGAATTCCTTGTGGCGCTGCATCTCCTCGGGGGTCAGCGCCCACTGGGGGTTGGTCACCGCGTTGCGGTTGTGGTCCCACAGATCGCCCAAGGACATCTCCTTGATCTGCTCGGCCGTCAGGTTCGGGTCACCGACAAGGTCCATCGCCCAGTCCTTGAGCTGGTTGGCGGCCCACTCTTCTTCGCGCTCATAGTGACTGGCGCCCAGTCCGAGGCCCTTGGAGAGCTCCGCGGCGCCGGTCACCAGCGCGCGGACGCCCCACTCCCAACGATCGCAGTATTCCTCTAGGCCGTCCTTGGGGTCGGCGTGGCCGATTGTCTTGCCGTCGAGATCCAGATCGCCGTAACCGCGACCGAGTCCTGCGGAGTATCCTGAGCCGACGCCGGTCTGCCCCAGAGCGTCGATCACGCCATTGATCCCGGCGCTGGCCTTCTCCATGTCGGCGGGATTGACGCCCAGGTTGTCTGTCATCGAACGATCTCGCCCTCGTCGTCGTAGTAACAGTGCGGAGTCAGGTCCTTGGTCGGCGGGAAGGTCATCATCTCCGACGTCGCGCAGTCGACGACGAGGCCCGTCGGTTCCGGGGCTTGGTCGAGGACGTCGTCGATCAGCGACTGTCCCTGAACCTCGACATAGGTGATGTCGGCGGAGTCGCGCTCGGTCAGGTCGGCGAAGTCGCGTAGACGCTGGGGAGTCGTGAACGCCAGCATCCACCGCAGCCCACTCTGCTTGAGGGTGAAGAAACGGCCGTGGACATCGAGCGGTACCGAGAGTTGCGTCTCGCGTAGTGCTGCGTACAGCATCGGTGGGTCGCCGAAACCGGACAGGTACGCCCGCACTTCCCCCGCATACGTGACAGTCATCGAATCCCCCGACATTCATCCCCGTGCCGGATGATGCTAGATCACCCGACGCCGGATCTCCTCGCGGCCGTCCACAGGGTCGGCTCACCGTGTCGCGTTCGGCAGCCGGTTAGGTGCGGGATCGCCATCCCCTGTCTTTGCGACCCCGGACGCGGCACCCAGCGCGGCGTCGCCGTACGAGCCGTTGCGTGAGTGTCTCGGGCGTCGCCTGAAAGGGTGACCGGGCCCACTCTGACCTGGGTAATCGCCCGTTTCCGAGTGAGCCCGACCACGCTGAGGCCGATTTCTAAGGCTGTGCTCAGGTCCGCGTGTTTAGCCTCGTCGTGTCCGATACGAGATCTAATCGTTACCGAAACAGAAAAGCTGTGCCCTTGAATTTCCTGAACGCTCATCACTCACCCCAGACCCGCAGCCGAAAGGCAGTGCGCGCTGCCGCGCTCGTGGCCTTTGCAGGCGCCGCCGGCCTGACGGTCGGCACCGCGGCGCAGGCATCGGCCCAGCCCGCGCCTCAGCCGCCGGCCCCACACATCGCGCTGCCGGAGAACGTGAAGATGCCGGCCGGCCTGGTCCTGCCGCCTGAGGTCGACAAGTTCGCCCGCGACATCCTGCCTCCGTCGGTCTTCACCCCCGGCGCCCCGGGCATGCGGAAGGCCGTCAAGCCCGTCAGTGGCACCGTCACCTCGGGTTACGGCGCACGCTGGGGCTCGAATCACAACGGCGTCGACATTGCCAACAAGATCGGCACCCCCGTCTATGCCGTGACCGACGGAGTCGTCGTCGAGTCCGGCCCGGCCTCCGGCTTCGGCCAGTGGGTCCGCGTCAAGCAGGACGACGGCACCACCGGCGTCTTCGGGCACGTCGACCAGAGCTTCGTCCGCCCCGGACAGCACGTCACCGCCGGTCAGAAGATCGCCACCGTGGGCAACCGCGGCCAGTCCACCGGCCCCCACCTCCATTACGAGGTCTGGGACGCCAACGGCACCAAGATCAACCCCCAGGTCTGGCTCAACAAGCGCGGCGTGCACCCGTGATGAACGCTGCTTCCTGAGCAACTGCGCGTGACATTGGCTCAACACCCCGTGTCCAGCGCACCCCACTCGACCGCGATCACGCCGTGATCGCGGTCGAGTTGTCTTTGGGGACAGTTGCGAATTAGCCGGCGGCTCGGTTTCACCGGGCCCAGGGATGCGCACATCGAAAACGCATGCCGCTGAAGTTTGCCTGAACGTCAATCCTTTTCGGAGACCACTCCCGCGGGCCGAGCTCGCTCTCTCCGTGCCCACTACTGATCGTCGTCCGGGGGTGGGCTCGGCAACCGCCATCCGAACGTCGCCGTCGGAGGCGCATCCTTCGCGTACAACCGTGCCGGGCGGCCACCACCGACCCGCGTCGCGGGCTTCCCCTCGGCGTCGAGGAGCGGCGCAAGTAATGGCTGCGCCCGCCGATTGAACGAGTCCCGCATCAGGCGCCGCCCGAGGATCGCTTCATGCAGTTCCCGCAGCTCCGACAATGTGTACGGGGGTCGCAGAAGGTTGTCCGGGTCGGGTTGGTCTTCGTAGCGTTCGCGGATTTTGTCGGTGGCCGCTGCAATGATCTCGGCGTGGTCGTAAAGGACCTGCTCCCCTGACGCCAGCTGCCCAGTTGGCGTGACGGGCGCGAGTTCGCCTATGGCGTCGGACAATTCGACGGCCGGCAGGGCCACCGCGTGCGCGACCGAGATCGTCCACCCGCGAGGATCCCGGTCAGGATCACTGAAGACCGCCAGCAGGTGCGGGCGGACGTGATCGGGCGAGAGCCCCAGTTTCAGTTCGAGCACCTCGCGCACCGTCTCCTCGACGGTGTGCCGCTCCCGGACGAACCGCCCCGGCAACGCGACTCTCCCCTCCTCGTCGCGCTGGATCACCACGTTCAGCGTGCCGTCGGAGACCGTGAGGACCGCGATGTCGACGGCCACGTTCGGTCGTGGGTAGTCGGTGAGCGTCGTCGAACGAGTGGTCACAGCAAAAGACTATGCGAATGTCTGCGCAAAGCACTAAACTCAGATTCGCGCAAAGTCGCCGTCTCGATCGGATGCCGAGACGGAGGAAGGAATGATGATGAAACTCTCCGCTGCTCTGGACGTCGAGATGGTGGCCCACGAGACCGCCGATGAAGTGACCGTTCTGCTGGAACTGCAAGCCCCCGCGGGACCCGAATCCAAACGCACCCCCACTGCCCTGCAGGTGGTGCTCGACCGGAGCGGGTCGATGTCCGGCAATCCGCTCGAGGGTGCGAAGAAGGCTCTGGCCGGCGTTGTCGCGCAGTTGGATCCGTCGGATGCGTTCGGCGTGGTGACCTTCGACGACGACGCGCAGGTCGTTGTGCCCGCCGCTCCCCTGTCGGACAAGCAGCGCGCGGTGGACGCAATCGGGTCGATCGTGACCGGTGGTTGCACCGATCTCTCGTCGGGTTACCTGCTCGGCCTGCGCGAGTTGCGCCGTAGTTCTCAGACCGCTGGGATCCGGGGCGGCACGGTGCTGATCATCAGCGACGGTCACGTGAACCGCGGGATCATCGAGGTCGACAAGTTCGCGAGTGTTGCGTCGAAGGCTGCCGCGGACGGGATCGTCTCGTCCACGCTCGGTTACGGGCGCGGCTACGACGAGACACTGCTGTCCGCGATAGCGCGGGCGGGCAACGGCAATCACGTGTTCGCCGACAACCCGGATGCCGCGGGCGCGGCAATCGCCGGCGAGGTCGAGGGCCTGCTATCGAAGTCGGCGCAGGTGGTGACCTTGACCGTGCGATTCGTCCCGCAGGTCAAGGAGTTGTCGCTGTACAACGACCTGCCGGCACACCAGACCGCCGACGGCGAGGTAATGATCGAGCTCGGGGACTTCTACGCCCACGAGGAGCGGAAGCTGTTGCTGCGGATGAAGGTCGACGGTCTCGCCGCACTCGGGCTGGCGCAGATCGCGACACTCGAGCTCCGGTACGTGGAGACCGCGACACTCACCGAACACACGGTGTCGCTGCCGATCTCGGTGAATGTGGTTCCGGGTGATGAGGCGTCGGGTCGCGTGCCGGATCCGAAGGTGGAGTCGGAGCGGCTGTACCAGCAGGGGCAGGCCGCGAAGCTCCGGGCGTCGGAGGCGTTCGAGGCCGGCGACCTGGATGCCGGGAACCAGTTGCTGGGCGAGTCGGCTTCACAACTTCGACGGGCGTCGGCGTTCGCTACTCCTGAGGAGCACGCGCTGATCGAGCAGGAGTTGCGGAGCATCGAGATGCTGGGCGCGCAGGCGAGGGTCGAGGGTGCGGGGTACGCGTCGAAGATATCGCGGGACTCATACCACCTCGCGAACCGTAAGCGGGGGCGTCGACGGGCGTAGTGGGTCGTTATTAAGGTGTGGCCACCGGGCTTGGGCTCGGTGGCCACACCTGTCCTCAACGGCTTCACCGCACCCTCCCCCAGTTTGAGCAGGTCGCGGGGCGTACTCGATTCCGTACGAGTTCGGTTGCGAGTTGGCTTCCGTGGACTGCCTAGGGTTCAGACTCCACAGCTAGTGGGATCAGATGGCGGAATCGTCGGGTCACGCTAGTCTGTTCGGCGAGGGTGGGGCGCCGTCGGGGCGCGCGAGCGTGAGGGGGACTTGTGACGACACCGTTCTCAGATGACTCGGTATTTCCCAGACTGGGCCCACCGGTGCCATCGAGTCCGGACGGGGCTGACTACCAACTCCGCTCCGAGCGCGCGTTGTGGGAGAAACGCGCCGACGTTGCAGCAGAGGTGGCAGCAACGCTTGATGGGGCGTTCTTTGATTTGAAATCAGTAGGAAAGTCGAATCACCTAGGAGACTGCGTCGAAGGACGTGACGTCACGGCCGGACTGAGGCGTGCAATCACTGCACTCTCCACCGATATTGCGGCGCAGGCAAACCGGGCCAGCGACTTGGCGCACCAGTGCAGAGGCGCTGCAACGGATTTCGAAGCCACCGACGTCGCCGGGGCTGAGGGTTTCGATGCCTGATCCTCGTGCTACTGGACTCGCGATAGCACTAGCATCGTTCACCGTGTTTTCGTTCGGCGGCTGCGGGACGGAAACAGGACAAGCACAACCAGTCGCCGAGTCGTCGGTCGCTGCGCCATCCCTCAAACCTGAAGGAATCCGGCAGACAGACGATGCAGGCAATCGACTTCCCTTCGAAACCGAGTTCCCGAACAGGTGGAGCATCAACAACGACGGATCGACGTATGAACCGTGTACGCAAGTGTCCGTTGAGGTTGTGAACCGCTTCGGGTTAGATCCGGACACCGTAGAAGACGTCGCCGCTTCCGATTTTCAGACCGCCAGAGGGTGCCAATGGAAGTACATCAACGACAGGCGATCTTCCATCGCACAGTTCGTGGGGAACCTTCAACGTCCTGAGGACGGCCTTGCCGGTCACAAAGAGTTGAATCGAGCAGGTACCTCATGGCTACCCGACGCTGAAATTAATGGGAGACCCGTGCTTCGCGAATCGATGGGCCCAGGAGACTGCACGGTCTACGTTAGGTCCGGCGATGCCCTTGTCATAACTTCGGTTACCCGAATGGGCTCGAATCCACCCGCTACGGAACAGCTATGCACCGAAGCGGCCGACTTTCTGCGAGCTACTGTCGCCCAAATCCCGCAGTAGGCATCAACTTCGACGCCCAGGCCCGAAGCTACATTGACGCTGTTATGCGGAGGCGCAGGCAATTCTTCAGCAGGACCGCCTCCACAGTGCGCCTAAGCGCCGCAGTTCCGGCTCGAGCTATCCACACCCACACAGACAAGCTTCACCAACTCCGCCCGGTTCCTCACCCGCGTTGCCGTGAACACCCGGCTGACGTACTTCTTCACCGTGTCGACTCCCAGGTTGAGGATCGACGCGATCTCTTCATTGGTATGCCCGTCCGCAACGAGCTCGGCCAGCTCGATCTGCCGCGGCGACAGACACTCCCGCCACGATGGGAACGGTTGCCCGGGAAGCAGTTTCGCGAGGTTCGATAACTGCCGCGACAGCAACCCCATGGCGTGCAACCGAACGCGGTCTGGTTCCCTACCCTCCGAGTCGAACAGCCCGACCAACCCGTGGCAGTCATTCGCGAGGTCGAGATGCATCACGGCTGCGCTGTGTAACTGCTTGCGGTACAGGAAGTCCTGTAGATAGCTGATCGAGTCACCGGCGAGTCCGCCGAGCTTGCCCGCTGAGATCGCCGGGTTCTTCGACAGTGCCGCCCGCGACTGCGTGGACGCGAAGACATCCTTCGGATACCAGCGGGCTTGATACTCGTCGATCACCGGCATGATCCGCCCCGTGACCACGGGGTCAGGATCCGAGAACGCGGTGACAAAGGTCGGGCCGGCGAAGAAGGTGGTGTTCAGACAGTCGTAGTGCTCGTGCAGCGCACCCATCAACACGTTCTTGAACGCGTCGAGGGTCTCCGCCTGCGAACACACGTCGAGGATGGCGAACACCCGCTCGTACTCAGCAACGGGCAACGCGACCGACTGACTGACCAACGCCCACTCCTTCCTCTGGAAGCGATCCCCGAACTGTACCGGTCCAAGTGTGACGCGGAGCACATGCAACACCGTGCAACGGTTCCGCGGTTGCCTGGCGATCAGGGTCGCTGAGCAAACCGTCCACTTTCGTGCACTGTGGCGGCAGTCACACACTTCCTAGTCTCGGGATCGTGGCCGACACGACCGTCGGCCGAGCAGATCGACAGGAGATCCCATGAGCAGGCTTCGTTTCGGATACTTCATGGCACCGTTCCACGCACCCGGCCGCAACCCCACCGCCGCACTCGAACGCGACCTCGACCTGGTCGAACACCTCGACCATCTCGGCTACGACGAAGCCTGGTTCGGCGAACATCACTCCGCGGGCAGCGAGATCATCGCCTCCCCGGAGATCATGATCGCCGCAGCCTCACAGCGAGCGAAGCGGATCCGCTTCGGCACCGGCGTCACCTCGCTCTCCTACCACAACCCCCTGTGGGCGGCCGACCGCATCATGCAGCTCGACCACCTGACACGCGGCCGCACCATCTTCGGTGTCGGCCCCGGTTCCCTACCGACCGACTCCGCGATGATCGGCCTCAACCCGACCGACACCCGCGAGCTCCTACAGGAGAACCTCGATATCGTCGTGCGACTCCTCCGTGGCGAGACGGTGTCCGCGAAGACCCGCACCCACGAGCTGTACGATGCCAAGTTGCAGCTGGCGCCCTACTCCGCTGACGGCATCGACGTGGTGGTCGCCGCAGTGGCGTCGCCAACCGGTCCTCGACTCGCCGGCACCCACGGACTCGGCCTGCTGTCGATCGGCGCGACACTCTCCGCCGACGGATTCGACGCCCTCGGCCACCACTGGAACATCATGGAGGAACGGGCCGCGGCCAACAATGTCACCGTCGACCGCAGCAAGTGGACCCTTGCAGGTCCGTTCCACATCGCTGAGACAGAAGCCGAGGCGTACCGGCAGGTCGAGTACGGCATCGAGCAATGGTTCGACTACTTCCAGCACGTCGCGGCGTTCCCGCAGATGGCTGTCTCCGGAAGCAAGCTGACGGAGATGATCGACTTCATCAACGAAGCCGGCATCGGCGTCATCGGAACCGCTGAACAGGCTCGGAATCAGGTCCAGCGGCTGTGGGACCAGTCGGGCGGCTTTGGATGCCTGCTGCAGATGGGCCACGACTGGGCGAACCCGCAGGACACCAAGCGTTCCGCGGAACTCTTCGCGCAGGAAGTGTTCCCGCATTTCCAGGGACAGGCACAGGCGACGCTCGACGCCGCCGAACATGCGCGTGCCGTGCGCGAAGGCCATGCTGCGACGCAGCTGGAGGCCGTCGACCACATGACCCGCAAGTACCAGCAGGAGCTCGCCGCGAAGGCCTGAGTCTCGCCACCACCCAGCACGACAGCGCACCCGCCCTCGGGCGGCATTCGCTGCAGATGACTCGCGCTCCCCGGTCGCCGTCGCGAATATTGCGACGGCGACCGGCTGCGTGTGAGGGCGGCTCTCTCGCCTTAGGATCAAAAGTCTTTGCGACAATGCGTCGCATGGTGGAAAAGAGCCTCTGGATGCAGCAAGTCGCCAAGGATCCCGGACACTCGCAGTGGTACGTCGAGCGTTTCCGCACGATGGAGCGTGAGGGAAAGGATGTTGTCGGTGAGGCCCGCTTCATCGACGCGATGGCGGCCCGTGGTTCCCGCATCCTCGATGCTGGGTGCGGAGCCGGACGCATCGCCGGATACCTCGCGTCGGTGGGTCATGACGTTGTCGGAGTAGATGTCGATCCGGTCCTCGTCGCCGCGGCCGAGAAGGATCACCCGGGACCGCGCTGGCTAGTTAACGACCTCGCCGAACTCGACCTGCCGGCCCGTGGCATCGACGAACCGTTCGACATCATCGTGTCCGCAGGCAACGTCATGACGTTCTTGGCACCGAGTACGCGCGTCACCGTGCTTAGTCGGTTGCGGGCGCACTTGCGCGACGACGGTCGCGCGGTCATCGGATTCGGGGCCGGCCGGGACTATCCGTTCGATGAGTTCCTCGACGACGCGTCGACGGCCGGCTTCACGGCTGACGTGCTGCTGTCGGCCTGGGATGTCCGCCGGTTCACTACGAATTCGGAGTTCTTGGTGGCGGTGCTGCGAGCGGCGTAGTAGTTAACGCTCCCGGTCCGTCTCTTACAACGTTGCGCCGAGCGCAAGTACGCAACATTGAGCACCATCAGTGCACCCAAGATGCGACAGCGAACAGTGGGTCGTTATAGACAAGCGAATTACGAAGTATCGATAACCGACCGCGAGGAGGTTGGTGTGATCAGGGATCCGAACGGGGCTCAAGATGGATAAGTGGAGGGGCCTGCCGGACCTGTTGTCATCGTTCGATTACTGGTCGGAGGTGCAGAGAGCACTTGAGGACTCAGGGCACCTAGAAAGTGCCGCACCACTGTACGGACGTCCTTATCTGGATGGTGGACGGCTAATCATCCCCCGGGGTCCCGGAATGGCAGAGGACTCAGACGGCTATACCGACTATTCGATAGTAGAGGAACCCAGATACTTCTTGATACGCCTCTCGGGCCGTAGCCGGGGAACGCTCATCCCTGAAACTGCGAACGCCTGGTTCGGGACATTCGATGACGCCGCAAAGTACTTCATCGCCCGCCGCGTCGCTGCTCCTACTCGGAGCCGAGTCCTTCCGGACTTGGTGGAGTCGATCAATACCCGCTGGCTGGATCGTGGCCTCGCTCCTGGATGGGACCAGCTCGACCAACCTGACCCGGGTGGGTTCTCCCCCGCAACCAGGTACTTCCGTAGCGACCAGCCGGAGCGGTTCTACTTCACCGTCAACACCGACTCCGCCACGTCCTTCGTACTCAACCTCGGGTGGCGCGAGCTCAATTCGACGTTCAGCGAAGGACTGTCAGGGATCGAGAGCATACCGATGACGAAGTTCTTGCATGACTAGGTCTGAGAGGTAGGCCTAGGTCGTCCCAAACGCCTCGTTTGGAGTGCTCGGACGTCGCGGATCACCTCGTCGGCGGGATTCCAGCTTTCGCCGCGAAGTCGTCACCGCTTAACTGTCTCGGGAAACATCCGCC
Organism: Gordonia namibiensis NBRC 108229; assembly: GCF_000298235.1. Classification (GTDB taxonomy): domain Bacteria; phylum Actinomycetota; class Actinomycetes; order Mycobacteriales; family Mycobacteriaceae; genus Gordonia; species Gordonia namibiensis. The sequence continues at coordinate 51,797 of NZ_BAHE01000002.1, read as the reverse complement.
ACCCATAGCTGAACCGCGGGTGGCGCCGCTGTGAACGGCAGCGGCGCCTCAGGGCAACGTGCTTAGTCGTCGATCTCCACGCCATGTCGCACCGCAAACTCGGCCAAGCCGTCGTCGTAACCCTGCCCGACCGCACGGAGTCGCCAGATGCCGTTACGGCGGTAGATCTCGGCAACGATCATCGATCGCTCGGTCGTCGCTGCATCGAGTACCGCTGTGGCGAAGCTGAATTCGGGAGTGTCGATGGTTACCGATAGTGCTCCGACGTCACCAAAGGTGGCCGTCTCGATCGATGCGCCGACCATGATGCGGTCGACGTCTTCACCTACCGCCGAGAGGTCGACCGCTATCCCCTGCTCCCGATCTCCGTCGATGCACAGGCGTACTGCGCTGTCCGGGCTGGAGGGCTGGTTGTAGAAGACGAACTCGTCGTCGGACAGCACTTTGTGGTCTCGGTCCAATTCGAAGGCGACGACATCTACTTCGAACGGCGCAGATCGATCCGCCGCCCAGGCGATGTTGACGGTGAATTCGGTGATGTCGAAGGGGACGTCCATCACCGCACCAGGCGCCAGGTTTCTGGGTACTGGTGCTGGAGTTTCAACGCCGGCCGCAAAAGTGGATTCTGCTGCATCCGTGAGCGTTTCGCCCGTCATCGTGTGGAGGTGATGCGATTCGAGGATTGGAAGTTGCCTGTCATGTGCTTTTCGTATCCGAGGATCCGAGTAGCCACCATCCAGCACCAGGAGGTGTGTGACGCCGGCGGTGAAGTTGATGGCCGGAGTCGCACCCAAGGTCGTCAGACGAGATCGGATCGCGGCCGCTTCACCGTGATCGCCACCGAGCACGAGGACTCGACGCCCACTCCACGGTAGAGTCGCCGGCTGTTGGGAGGAACGCGTGGACGGGGGCTTCGGCAGTACCTCGATGACAGGGACGGACTTCGGGGTTCCCGGGACGACTCGTTCAACGAGCCGCAGGGCGGTGACCTCGTCGACGATGGGGATGCCCTTGTCCTGCGCGACCCTCAGCTTGCGGCTATCTGGGACTCCGCAATTCGCGATCACCAGGCCCGTTTTCCCGCTCACGCTGTTCATCACGTCGAGGCCTGCGTCGGTGAGCCGTCGAGCCAGCGCGAGACGTGGCAGCGTCGTAGAACCGGTGATGACCACCTTGGTGCCTTGGACCAGTCCGACACCGGTATCGAATCGGCCGGGGTCTGCCCACGGGCAGGGCACGTGGGCGACGTTGTCCGGGTATGCACGCGACGTGGTACTGCACGCCACAACCGGGAGCTGCAAGCCGAGGTTGTCCGCTAGATCGAGGCTGCGACGGAAGACTTCGAGGAGCACCCGAACGTCGTCAACCGCGTTGTGGGCGTCGAGCTGCGGTATCTGCCGATGACGGGCGAGCGTCGCGAGCTGGGCGTTGGGCACGTCGAGTTGCAAGCGTCGTGTGAGGGTAACCGTGCAGAGACGATGAGTGATCGGGAGGGTCACGCCAGCTCGCGTGGCTTCTCCCACGAGAAATCCGTGGTCAAAGTTCGCGTTGTGAGCCACCAGAGTTCGGCCGGACAACAACTCGTGCAGTTGGGCGACAGCTGAATCGAATGTGGGCGCACCGCGAAGTCTTTCGGGCGTGAGCCCGTGGATGTGCACGGGGCCTGGATCGCATCCCGGGTTGAAAAACGACGAGTACTCGGCTTCGGTTTGACCGTTGCGGTCGAGGGCGATGGCTGCGACGCTCAGCACGCGGTCGCGGCTCGCGTTCAAGCCGGACGTTTCAACGTCGACCAGAGCCCAGCCTCGATGTGACGGCAACAATTCAACCTCGTCTTCAGGATGCTTGCGGAGTGCGGACGTTGGTTTCCTGGCACCGGTGACCTCATCGCGGGCCCCTACGAGCGCGTCCGGTCTTGGGCAGTGCGTGTATTGCGACTCGTGACGCTACGGCACTCTCCCGACAATCTTTCGCACCTTGTTCCGGCCGCCGAGCCGTGTCTGACTCATGGCGGTGTGGGTCGAATGACCCGACCACCAACGCAAATCGTGCGCTCCGGGTACTGGTGTCGACTGATCGGACGAACGGAACGGGTGTCAGCCGTATCCGCTACATTCGGTTCATTCGGTAGCAGAAGGCGGAGGTGGCGGGTTGTCGAAGAACCCTACGACGGTGCCGGTGTGGACGATCGCGACGGATCGCGCGGACGTGCCCGCCGTGATCGGCGAGAACGCGCTCACTCGCGAGCGACTAGATAGTCTTCGGACCGCTCTCGCAGCACTCAGTGACATCCCGCTCACCACTCTCGAGGCGCACGATGTGCCCAAGGCACTCGACAGGTCGAAGGGCATTCACCTGCATGGCGTGAGTCCGCTGGCCACGCAGCTGTCGGAGCTCGTGAAGAAGACCCCCAATGTCGTCCCGGACGGTGGCGAGACGCTGTACAAGATAGTCGTACCCCCGAAGTTCGCGTCGCAGTTCGCTTCCGGAATCGTGAAGCCGATTGCGTCCTCTACTACCGCAAATGGCATCCACAGTGCGCTGTCAGACGGATCCAAGATTGCCGCGCAGGCCTCCTTCGTTCCGGTGAGCGCGGGCAAGGCAGCCGCTGCCGGCGCCGCGACCGGCTCGGCGACCACCGCAGGTGTTGCCGCAGCCGGTGCCGGAGCGCTGACCATCGCCGCGCCGCTCGTTCTCATGGCTGTCGCGGTCGGCGTCAGCGCCTACGCCGACCAGCAACGGCAGAAGACCATGGAACGGATCACCGAACTCCTCGAGAAACTCATCGCCGATAACCTCGAGGCAGAACAGCACAGCTTGGAGGCATGCCGCGGCGCGATCGTCAAGGCCACTTCCGTACTTCTCGACGAGGGACGCATCGGCGCCAGCCTGGGACTCGACTCGACGGTGTTCGCCATCGAAGAAGCACTTTCGCGCGCAAAGTCGCGGATTGCCAAGTGGGAGAAGGAACTCACCAACCTGAGTGGCGACAAGGTCGAACTCAACCAGCTTGCCAAACTCATTCCAACGATTGAGAAGGACGACGGTGAGTTCTACATCCACGTCGAGCTCGCCCAATTGGCCATCGCCATGAAACAACGTGTCATGATCCTGCAGGCCGTCGAGCATGCTCAGCTTTCCGAAGGCAACCCGTTCGAACGGTTCGTCACGACGTTGCAGGCCGAAAAGCGGGATGTCGACTCACTCGAACAGCGCCTTGAGACTGTGATCCTCCGGTTGTCGGCACTGCAACTGGACCGCTCGCATGGAATCCGGGACGTAGTGTTCTCCTCCGGTGAGGTCGACAAACTGCTGCAGACGACCCGTCGTCTGCGCGATCTCGGCCAGTCAGTTCAGCTCAGCGCTCGCCAATCAGAGGTGACCATCGAGATCCTTCAAGAGAAGGACGGCTCGGTCGTCGTCTTCCCAGCCATCGCCTCGTGATCTGTCGACCCACCGCAGTGAGCGCGAAACACTATGGCATTCAACAGGCGTAACGCAGACCCCAAGGTCGTGCGAGCCAAGCTGGCTCGAATCTGGGAGCCACACGTCGCACCGCTCAACGAGCTGGCGAACCGCGTCGCCGACGCTGAAGGACTCCCCCACGGTCATGTTCCGTACGTCGACCCGGACGCCGGTGGAGTTCGAGCACGGATGCTGGTGTTGCTCGACAACCCGTCCACGAAGGCCGAAGCCGGAACCGGCTCTGGACTTCTCAGCCTGGACAACAACGATCGCACTGCGCGAAACTGCCGAGAAGCGTACGCGCGACACGGCGTTGAGTAGGCTGACGTCGTGCACTGGAATGTTGTTCCGTTCCCTGTTGCCGGCGAGAAGAACGGCGGATCCACCCCGAGTGAACGTGCGCGTGCCGTTCGCTGGACACGTGAAGTCGTCGACCTGCTACCCAACCTCGAGATCGTGCTGCTACTCGGCGCGGCAGCCCGGGACGGATGGACACGAGCAGGAGTCAACCGGTCCGGCGTGTACGTACCGGGCGGCAATATCCCGCACTGTTCCATGCGTGGATTGAACACCGCCGGCGGCAGGGAACGGTTCGAAGACGCGATTGGCGATGTTGCGCAACGTCTCCGACCCAACGGGTAATGCCATTTCCCGATTGGAATCGTGGCGCGGCCCTCCATCTGAGTGGTGGCGCGCGTTCTGGTTCACTCGATGTCAATGGAGCTATACGAATCGACCTGTCGACGCCGCGTCACCTGACGTGTTTGTCGAGAGTATTTGCAGAAGAATTTCGGAGTGCCTGAATGAACCCAATTGAGTCCCCATTTGTAGATATCCCTCGGAGCGAGTGGATCGCTTCAAACCGATCGGCGTTCGCGATCTGGGATGCGTACCCGGTCAGTCCGGGCCACGCCCTTGTGATCTCGCGCCGAGAGATCGAGGACTGGTGGGTCGCGACAGCCGAGGAGAAAGCAGACCTGCTCGGACTGGTCGACGAAGTACGGGACGTGATCCTGGCGCAACACGGTCCCGTCGACGGCTTTAACGTGGGTTTCAACGCCGGGCGCGCCGCCGGCCAAACGATCAATCACCTCCATATCCATGTCATCCCTCGACGACAGGGCGACGTTCCAGACCCGCGCGGAGGCGTTCGGCACGTCATCCCGGAACGGGGCAACTACTTGGCGCCGACTGAGTCAGCGGATGGTGGCCTCGTACCGGCCTCGCCCGTCCTGATCGATGGCCGGGCCAAATACCTTCTTCCGGAGTTGGTCGCCCACCTCCGCAACTCCTCCCTGGATCGCATCGACATCGTGGTCAGCTTCATTAAAATGTCCGGGCTTGGTCTACTTACTGGTGCACTCGGTGATGCGTTGGACCGGAGTGCGGTTGTCCGAATTCTGACGACCGACTACTTAGGCCTCACCGAACCTCTCGCCTTGGCCAGGCTGCATGACCTGGCCGATGACTACCCAGGCCAGCTGGCGGTCAAGATCTTTCAAGACAGTGAAACGAGCTTCCACCCGAAGGCGTATCTCTTCTACTCGTCCGCTGCAGGCGCTGGCGAGGCAGCATTTGTGGGAAGCAGCAATTTGAGTCGCTCCGGCCTTAGCGGCGGGATCGAGTGGAGCTTGCACGTCGGGTCAATCGAGGATCTCAAGCGCGGCTTCGAGGATCTATGGTCGGATCACCGAAGTATCCCGCTGACGAATCAGTTGATCGCCGACTACCGACCTGCGCCACAGCACGTTCCGGCCGTCATCGAAGTTGTAGATTCACCGGAACCGGTGCCGTCTCCCCGACCGATTCAACTAGAAGCCCTACAAGCACTCGCGCGTACCCGCGACGAAGGGTTTAGGGCCGGAATGGTCACCCTCGCTACGGGGTTGGGGAAGACCTGGCTCGCCGCCTTTGATGTTGCGCGCTTCGGCGCACCAAGGGTGCTGTTCCTCGCGCACCGCGAGGAGATCCTCATACAAAGTCGGGACGTGTTCAGACGCCTGATGCCTACGGCCAGCATGGGACTGTACTTCAGTGGACACGACGACTATCGGGCTGACGTCGTTTTCGCCTCGGTACAGACTCTGTCGCGCAATCTCGAGCTGTTCGACTCACAGGAATTCGACTACATCGTCGTCGATGAGTTCCACCATGCGGCAGCCACTACCTACCGTGCCGTGCTTGACCACTTCACCCCCCAGTTTCTGCTAGGTCTCACCGCCACGCCCGACCGGATGGACGGCGCAGACCTATTGGCGCTGTGCGCAGATAACCACGTGTACGACTGCGACCTCGTAGATGGAATTCGAAGATCCGAGCTAGTCCCCTTCCAATACTGGGGAGTCCCGGACCCGGTGGATTTCGAGCCAATCCCATGGCGCAACGGACGGTTCGACCCCGAGGCGCTTGAAGCGGCATTTGCTACCCAGGATCGCGCTCAAGCAGCGCTCGACGAGTGGCGATCACGGAAGGGGCAGCGCACGCTCGCATTCTGTGCGTCGAAGCATCACGCAGACTTCATGGCTGACTTCTTTGCTGATCGTGGTGTCCGCTGTGCATCCGTTCACAGTGGTCCGTCCAGCGCGCCCCGTAACGAGACGATCGACGCTCTGCGGGACGGTGAGCTCGAAGTCGTGTTCGCAGTTGACCTTTTCAACGAGGGCCTGGACGTGCCTACCATTGACACCGTCCTGATGCTTCGCCCGACAGAGTCATCCATCATCTTTCTGCAGCAACTTGGACGTGGACTCCGGATTTCGGAAGGCAAGGACGCGCTGACTGTCATCGACTTCATCGGCAACCATCGTTCGTTCCTGTTGAAACCAAGAACCATTCTTTCTCTCGCGAAACGCACCGCGCCGACGACGCTGCAGGTCCTACAAGCCATGGAGGACGGCGACTTCGACCTCCCCCCTGGCTGTTCGGTTGACTATGAGCTCGTCGTGGTCGACATGCTTAAGTCATTGACCCGCACGACAGCATCCGACGCAGTCGAGGAATACTGCCGTTCGTATCAGGAGGATGAAGGACTTCGACCGACAGCGGCACAGACATTCCGAGCAGGACACGACCCAGCGACCGTCTCATCAAGGCCCGGTGGTTGGTTTGGCTTCTTGGATACTCTGGGACTCCTCGGCCCCCGACAGGAAGCCGTCTATTCTTCCCACGCCGACGTGCTCCGAGCAATCCAGGTCGAGGACATCACGAAGTGCTACAAGCTGATCGCGATGCGGGCGCTGTTGCACGACGGGCGATTCTGTACTGGGGACTCAGTGGCGAACAATGCGTCGACATCACGGCAGCTGCTGTTAGCGGACCCACGTCTCGCACGCGAAGTGCCTCAGTCCCAGTTCCCCGACCTTCAGCACGCACCCGAGCAGCAGTGGAGGTCGTACTGGCTCAGCTGGCCGCTTTCTCGGTTGACCGGCGCGGACGGCTCGTCGTCGCGCCGGGACCACTTGTTCCGTCTGGACGCGGAACGCTTGATCCCGAACTTCAACATCGCACCCGATCACCGGGACGTCTTCGAGAGTATGGCGGCCGAACTCATCGAGTATCGCCTCGCAAAGTATCTCCTGAAGCAGGACGCAGTCACCAAACGCCGATGGCCCTGTCGGGTGGCACTCGTCGACGGCCTCCCGTCGGTACTACTTGATCGACGACAGTACGCCGACCTTCCGGCCGGCGACGTGAAGTTGGTAGCCGAGGGTGCCACCTATGAAGCCGTCTTCTCCTCTGTCGCAATCGACGCCATCCGCGCAGGCGGGAACGAAGATTTCGCACCACGATTGCTCAAACGTTGGTTCGGCCCGACCGCCGGGTATCCCGGGCACGTACATACAGTCGAACTTGTGCAAGAGGACGATCAGCTCACGCTCCGGGCAAAACGTGCTGATGACGGTGGCCGAGTGGAGCTTCCGTTGTTCGGCAGCTTTACTACCGCGATCGGAGCTGGACTTGCTTCAGGGTCGGGAGGAACAATCGGCTCCAGCATCGCTGTGCGCGAACGCACCGACATCGACCTATCTTCCGGCAATCAGTTCGTCTGCTTCGCTGATGCGGGAGCGCTCGATCCGAGCGGCGGAGTTCTCGCCGGAGAACCGCTGCTGTTCGAGTGGGGGTCGGCCGGATCTCCGACCGAACTCATCGGTGAAACAATTCTCGCCGAGGTTGAACATGGAGGTCAGTCGAAACGGCAGCTGGCGACGGTCAGGAAGATCGACAGCAACCTCGTGCTGGAGTCGGCGGACGGATCGAGACAGATCACCACCGGAGCAGACATACTGCAAGCGGCACGTCTCGTGACCGAACTCTCCGAGAGTGACATCAATCCTCTAGCAGATCGAATCGGCGACCAACTCAAGAGCTTTGACGTACCGGAGCTCTACGGGGAAACCTACAATCCCGGCAACTGGCGGTCCGGACATGTATCGCTCGCGCGACACGCCGTTCTGTTCGTGACCCTTGAGAAGCGTTCGGACAGCATCCAATACGTCGAGCACTTCGAAGGTCCGGATCTGTTCGTATGGAGTTCGCAGAACTCGACCAAACCCGAAGGTAAGAAGGGCCGAGAAATTCTTGAAGCTCCAGCCACTGGAAAATCTATCGAGCTGTGGATGCGTCGCAAGCCGAGCGACCCGTTCACATACCTTGGTCGTGTCATCCCTCTGGGACACGAGGGTTCGCAGCCGATGACAGTCAAATATCGGCTGCTCACGCCGTTGTCCGGAGAACTTCGACGGCGTCTGAACTTCGATGAACACAACCGCACGTAACGCCCAGCCCCTATGCGGTATAACCGCATACACGGAAGGTCACCGTCGACAAGGTCGGCAGTGACCTTCCGCTGGCTTACGCCTGAACTTCTGTGGGCATCGTCCTGAGGCTCGTGATCGGCTGACCGGACTTCTTCACCTTCCACAGCGACCAACCGTCGACGGTTGATCGCTCGGAATCCCCATAGAAACGGAGTTGCGCGCGAGCGGCCTCATCTGGGCCCTCGAAGTTGCGGCGACCGACAATCGCGTAGTCCAGAACGACGCTCCAGTCGCTGGTGTCGAGCATTGCCCCAGGGACGAAACCGCCCTCGCACTCCATGTAGATGGCAACCCTATTGCCTGTCTCCCGGTTTCGGGGGCGGTCGGAGGTCTTGGTTGGAAGCTGAATTCGGCGAGTGCCGAACGGCTTCTGCGGCCCCTTCTCAACGTCGACGTGCGCTGAGTTGTCACCTGCGCGGCGGCTCGGATGTTCGACCAGTGGTGGATCATGCCTCTGACCTAGTTCAGGTTCCCTGACTGGCGTTTGGTTTTGTCCCTCTATATGCTCCGCGCAGGTGGCTGCCGAGCCGTCATCCGACACCCTCGATGAGACCCCAGGTAGCCGGATCCTCCCCAGCGCGTCGTCGCCTAGCTGCACAACCTCGTCGTAGGTTCGGTCGAGCTGAGCCGCGATGCTGCTGTTGTCAAGTGGCTCCTCCCCATCGAGACCGAACCGCCGAATCAGAATCTCAGCTTCATCAGGGCCCAGATCGACGATCTCCCGCAGGATCTCGTCGACGCCTTCACATCGTTTGAACCGCACCGCACTCGCGACGACGCTTCGAATGTGCGAACTAGCTCGCTGAATGATGGCTGCGCTCTGCGCAACCGTGGCCGTTGCAGTCTCAGCGAGTTCTCGGTCATTCTCGGTGAGCGCCTGGCCCTCGTGGTCTTTCACTTCGGGTAGCCACTCCTTCACCACTGCTGGGACGCTGTGGACCTCCACAGTTTCGAGGTTTTGCGCGATCTCGGTGAGCTGCTCGAGGAAGGTCCCGTGCGCACCGTTCTCCGGGTCTTCGGAGCTGCCTTCGGCGTAGAGAATGACGAACACCGCGGCGCGTCCGTCGGCCTTTGGTCGGAGCACTCGACCCATTCGTTGGATCATCTGACGCCGAGTGCGACTCGCAGCGAGGACGATCGCAACGTCCGCTTCAGGAACGTCGATACCTTCGTCGAGAACACGAGGAGCAGCCAAAGCTGTGAGGCTTCCGCGTTTGAAGCGGCCGAGGAGCGCAATCCGCTCGTTCCGAGTGAGGTCGCTCGTATATGGCGCCGCCGCGATTCCTACTTGCAGAAGAGTTTCTGCTGCAGATGCGGCAGCCGACATCGTCTCGGCGAAAACAAGCGCTCTACTCGACCGTTCGAGTACGGGCGCAATCGCGGCGAGCGCCTCCTCCTTGCCGGAGATCGACGCGAGCAGGTCGCGGCGATCGGAGAATGCCTTAAGGTATCGTCGCGCAGACCTGACGGATGCATCACCGTTGAAGTCGTCCTTCGCGAGCAACTGCACGTCTTGCAAGTACGATCCGAAAGGTTCTGCCCGGCAACCGAATTTATTGATCAGGTTGGTTCGCTCCCCGCGAGCAATCTCGTCGAGGTTGTCGTAACGTGCCCGTTCGCGTGGCGAGAACGGTACAGGCACTAGGGCCACATTTACGGGCGCGAGGATGCCGTCCTCGTACCCGCGTTCGTAGGTACAACCAGAGATCACGTTCTCGAAGAATGGCAACAGCACTCGGTCGATGCCGTCGTCCGACCGTTCCAAGGTCGCTGTCAAACCCAGACGATGATCAAAAGAATCAGAAAGGACCTTCGCGAAAGACTCCGCGGCGTAGCGATGAACCTCGTCTGCAACCACGAGCGACCCAGTCGGCGGCTTTTCGGCAGCAGGCATCACAGCCGACTGCACGGTCGAAACGATCACATCGAAATGGCGAAACGAATCCTGATAGGCGTCGCCGCGTCGCCCGACCCGCAACGCGCCACTTGCCGCCACGAGGCGTTCATGCCACTGGCGGAGCAGATCTCGCGACGGTACGACGACGAGGACCCGGCGACCGTCGGCCACCGCCTCGAGCGTGGCAGCGATTCCGACTTCAGTCTTGCCTGACCCAGTAACTGCTTCGATGACTGCTCGTCGTCCTCGCCTGCGCCACTCGTCCAGCGCCTCCTGTTGCCAGGCACGTAACGGTTTCAAGCCTTCGCCCCATGCGAGCGGACCCACAGCATCGTGCCGGCTTTGGTCATCTCATCTAGCTGACCGTCCTCCACCAACGCATCGAGCAGGTCTCGCGTAGCGCTCTCATCGAGTCTCGAGATGTGACACGCACGGTCGATCGTCAGTGGAACGCTCGGCCACGCGGCCGCCACCAACACATTCCGAAGTGTCCCTTGCGCGGGGGAAGTGGCGGGCGTCGGGCTTTCGCTCTCGCTCTCGGTCTCGGTCTCGGTCTCGGTCTCGGATGCAGCGCGACGCAACAAGTCGTCTCGAGCGTTCACGCCCGGCTTGTAGTCGGACTCATCGTGCCGGCGTTTAGCGGTCTCGGCGAAAAGGTCGCGTAGTACCCGTTCAACCTGCGGTTCAGGAACCTGGAACTGCGCCGCGAGTTCCCTCGATTTCATCGATCGATAGTGTGGCGCACCGGCAACAATCGCGTCCCGGAGACTTTCGTCCGAGATCCGAACGTAGTCAGCCTCGGACGGCAACCTCTGTTCGACGGTTGTCAACGCAGAGTTCTGCTCAATCGGCGGCGACGTCTTTTCTACGATTGTTTCGACGGGGGTGGTGTCGGATAGTGCCCCGTCATCCGGCTCATCACCGCGGTTCTCAATGGGAGGCACCGGCGGTCCATCATCCGTGGGACTGTCTAGCCCATTGGCGCCGCCGCCGACGACGACAGTCGAGACCGTCGAGGGATCGTTCGAAAGCTGTACGCCGGGCTCGATTCCCAGTCTGTCGAGTTCGGCCCATAGGGAGGACATTGCTTCGACGCGACCGGCGTAGAACTCGGATTCCCGCACTCGCCAGAAAGTCCAGCCGCAACGTCGAAGCTCGATCTCACGCTCGAGATCTTCCCGCAGCTGTTCGGGTGTCGTGTGGAACGCGTCCCCGTCACACTCGACTGCCAAGCGCGACGCACTGCCGGTCACGACGAGGTCGATTCGACGGTTGTTCACCGGGATCTGCGGATTAACGTGGTAGCCCCGCGCAACGATTTCGTTGAACACTCGCTGTTCAAAGAGACTGTCAAAACGCGGATCTCGCACGTCGTTCGGCACGTTCTCGGGGACCGGCTCGGTTGTTGCGACGGTCCGGGAGGTCATGTGTTCCAGGAGCGACTTGCGTAGGTCACCGGTGCGCAGCCGGTCCAGGGTTACTGAGTGGAACAGCCACATCTGGTCCTTCGCGCGGGAGGCGCCGACGTTGAAGCGCTGCTCAAACTCTGTGCGCGTCAGAGACTGGAAGTTCTGGTCGGGTGCCACGACCAACGACAGGAAGATGACGTCCCGCTCGTCTCCCTGGAAGTCAGGCGGAGTCCCGACCCGGAACCGCCGCTCATCCCACTCGTCCTCCGAGATGTTTCCTCGGAGCGCATTCTGGATCGCGGTGACTTGACCCTGACCCTGTAGGACAACGACTCCCATCGTCTTGCCTTCGTACTGCGGGTCGTCAAGGCATGCGCGCACTTGGTCTGCGATTGCCACGGCCTCCGCCTTGTTGGCGAGTGTCGCGTTCTTTCCGGTGACGGTTGCGCCGGTGACGTATGTACTTCTGAGCGGCGGTAACCGATCGGAACCGAACTGACGGACCGGCACCAGCGGAGCGTCACGATAGAACTGATTACTCGACCAGCTGATGATCTCCGGCATCGACCTGAAGTGCTCACGCAGCCGGACAACTTGACCAAATCTCGATCGCAAGAGGGAGAACAGGCTCGACCGCGGAGTGAACGTATTCCGGACGTGGTCCGGTAGATCACCGAGGTAGTTGTCGAGGCGGGTGAATACGTCGTCGAGACCACCCAGAGCTACTTCGCTTGGTGTGCACTGCTTGTCGTCGCCCACGACGATGACGCGCGGCGCCAGCCAGAGCAAATACAGGTTCGTGATGTCGACCTGGCTGGCTTCGTCGACGATGACGACGTCGAACGCACCGGGCTGCGGCGGGATTGACGCGAGCACCTGCTGCGTGGGCATGACCCACGCCGGCACCGCACTCTGGGCCTCCCGCATCGCGGTCCGGGCTGCTTGTCGAAACCGCTCAGCGTGCTTGCCGGTTCCCTTGCCAATGCTGCGAATGTGGTCGCGATAGGACTGCAGTGCAGTGACTTCGCTGGCACTCATGCGCTCCAGACAGCTCTTCCATGCGCGTTCAGCTGCCAATTTGGATGTCAGAGAGCTGATGTCAGCGGTGACCGCGTCAAGTTCACTGCTGAGCTGTGCTTCGCGTCCGGGGGTCCGTTGTTGTTCAACCCAGTCGTGTGCACGTCGCCAGTGCCACGCGTCGTGAATTGAGTCGAGACGAGTCAGCAGATCGGGGTCGGACGGGTTCGCGGCGAGTTCGGAAACTAGCGCGGGTGAGGCTGAGCGCACACGCTGCACAATTGCCTGGCAATCCCGATACTCACGTTGCTGTTGCTGCGCATGCAGATACGCCCCAACCGCGTCGTCGAAACGCTGCCGGGAGGCCTCCTGAATGCTCTGCACCAAGTCGTGCGCCTCAGACGCCAGAGCTGGACCGAAGGCATTGCGGAGCTCGTCCGTGATCACTGCCAGTTCGTGACGCGCGGACCGCCGCTGGAGTTCGAGCGTGATTGCTGACGCTGCTTGAGAGAAGCTCTCGGCCTCATCGATACTGCGGACGACGACCTGACGACGAGTGCTGCGATACAGAGTGTCCTTGAGGTCGTGACTAGTCGCCAGCAATCGCTCAATCGTCGACAGGTCTCGTCGAGCAATGACGAGATCGTTCACCTGTGCCGACCGCGCAGGCGCGCTGCCAAGATCCAGGCCGAGGTCGGCAAATGTCTGCCGTGCAGATTCGACTGCGTCGAGCGCTTTGAGGTGCGCGACAGCGATTTCGAGCTCTTCGATACGCTGCACCGGGTCACCGTCGACGGTGAGATTGAGGTTGAGCTCGTCGTACGCCTTCTGCTCTGCAGATCGGCGGAACCGCCCCTTCCACTCAGCACCAGCCTGCAGTCGGGCGAGCCACGTTTCCACAGTTCGGAGTGCCCCGCGGGTCACAGCAGGTGCCTCAACCACAGCGCTGCGAACCATCTGGTCGCACCGACTCGCTTCCTGTACGAAGAGGTCCAGGTCTTGGACGCGCGCCCATAGATGATCGACCGCACCTGAGAGGACACGGTTGGCGAGTTGTTGGTGCTCCGGTGACAACCCGCGGGCGGTGGCAGCTGCGTCCCTAAGCGCGTCGCATTGCGTAAGAACCTGCTGCGCAGTGTCGTTGTCGACACTCTCGATAATCTCAACGAGCTCACGGGTCTGGGAAGGAAGATCAACCGGCGGGCGGTGGACAGCCTCGAACAGATGCGCCATCCGGTCTGCGCTGGGGAGCAAGCCTTCCAGAGGCGGCAAGACTTGATCAGCCCGAGCTGCGTGACCTGGTGTTTGAAGGGCAAGGAGTCGCACGAACTCCCTGAACTCCGGTGGAGTCAGTGGCGGTTCGGACGCATAGAGCGGACCCGGCAACCAGGACAGGCGTTCGCGCTTCTCCTCCAACAGACGGACGATGGCGGCCAGCGTTCCGCTATATCCCGGAGCTACTTCGGGATGCTGAAACGTCTCGGCTTCGCGCAGAGCTCGGATCGATTCGAGGGTCGTCGAACGCCGTGCGCGGGCTTGCTCACGCTTGTCGGTAAGGTCCGCGATCGTGCGGTCGGACGCTTCAGGAATGAAAGACGTCTTTCGCTCAGCGATTGTGGCGACGCTGCGGTTCAGCTCCTGCGAACCGCCGCGTGACAAGTCGGTGATCGAGACACAAAGCTCTTGCATGTCTTCCGGAAGTTTGTCCCGAAGAACCTGCAGCGCTTGGGATTTCTCACTGGTGACCAGCACACGCTGCCCTCTGGCCAGCAATGCCGACATCAGGTTCGCGATCGTGTGCGTCTTGCCCGTGCCAGGAGGGCCCTCTACAACGACACCGCTGTCGCCACCGAGTCGCTCAATGATCTTCGACTGCTCAGCATTCGCCGGCAGCGGAAACAGCGGATCCTCGGCAAGTTCCTGCGGCGCCGTGGCACCGGTGGACTCCAACCACTGGACCCGTTCCTCCGCCTCGATGGCAGTAACCAACTGGGCGAGGCCGAGTGGAGTCTTCGCTGAGACCTGCTCGGCTTGATGGATCATCTGGTCGTAGTACTCGACCAGCGCGAACGCGCCGCGCTTTCGCAGGACCAAAGCCGGCGCGAGTGCAAGTGACACGTCGGCAGAGGTGGTGGTCGGCGGTTCGACCGCGTCAGTGACCGATACCTCCACACCCAGCGCTCGAGCCGCCCAACCCTTCAAGAACACCTGGATCGAGGGATCGAGCGGGGACGCCGACTCTTTGAGTTGCGCGAGCAGTGTCCGACTTCCCGACTGGTCAAAGATCTCAAGGCCAGTGAGAAGCTCACTGTCTTCCAATCGACAGGAGGACAGTTCTACGAGTCTCACGAGGAGGTCACCGGTCGACTCGTCCCGTTCGACAGTCGCTTCTTGGGTCACGAGATGCGTATTAACTCGCGAACCGTCAGTCATCTTCGGTGGAAGAGTCAGCAGCCCGGACGCAACAACCAACTCAACCGACTCGGGCCGTGCGTTGAGCTCGTGCAGTACTTCTGTGAGGGCCTGGTAGAGCTCGTTGTGAGGTCGACGCTGTCGATCCGTCTGCGCCCATGCTGTCCAATCCTGATACCAGCTGCGGTACTCCGCACGAGCACGTTCGACCTCAGGTACAGGCGTAGATCCGAGCGGCTCGGGTTCTCGAAACTGGGGTCCAGCAGTGTCGCTGCGCACGACGTCGTCGGTTGCGGTCAGCCACGACAAGAGCGACTGAGGCAACGCGGGCGGCTCCTCGAGGTGCACGCGCGCCGCTTGAACAACTACGTCGCCGGCGCTCGCAGCGTGGTCCACCTGGAAAGGTGCACTACCAGGGAAAAGCCACTGAATCCGCTCGTGATCCTCTACCCGGAGGACCGGTCGTGTCCGGGCTTTCACCATCTCCCGGAGGAACTGCATCAACCTGCCAACGCGATCCTTCAGATCGACGTCGTTCTCTCGACTGGCCACTACACAACCCACTAACTCAGGCCGCATCAGCGCGGCTCTCCATAATCGAGAGTCACAATAGCGGTCGACCGCGTCGGTTAGCGTAAGTAACTGTCGCCCGACAGCCCACATATCCTGGTCATTAGAGTCAACGCCCTCGAAATCAATCGTTCAGGGGACAGGTCCAACGCATTCTGTGAGGTCGGCGATCCGAGGTCTCGTATCCAACCTCGAGGAAGTCGTCTTCCTACGTAACGGATGTGCTCGGAATGGTCCTGGGCTCGCAGGCCGACGACGTGAACTGATCCGCCCGCACACTTCCCCGTGTGCCTGACAGAATCGGCACATGTCCGCAGTCTGGCTAGTCCGCAACGACACATTAGATGCCGAGCTCGAATCCCTTGGGGTCGTCACCATCGGATGGGATATGGTCCCAAACCTTGGTGGCGAAGCCACCACCCCCGGCGTAGTCAAGGACCTGATCCGACGATCCGACGCGGAGCAGACTCCCATGAGCGTCGCGATGGCTGCAGGCACCTTGGATCGGTTCGCGCATCGACTCGTCACCGGAGACGTCGTCGTTGCACCACGCCAGGACGGGGTGCACCTACGAGTCGGCAAGATCAGTGGAAACTACTTCTTTGCCGCCGACGCTCAGACCCACCGCCACCGTCGACCAGTCACCTGGGTACATACGAACATCCGTCGATCGGATCTACCTGATGAGGCATTACGAGGCATCCGCAGCATCAGCACGCTCTCCCAGATCAACCACGGTGCTGAGTTCTTCCGCAGGCTCGCCGACAGAACTGAACTTCCAGCATCGTCGGAGAGCATCAGCACGGAATCCCCGTCCAGTCCGGGGTCGTGGCTCGTCGGTTCCCGCATTGATAACCACGATTCCACCGACGAGTTCGTGCGCGACGGGATCTGGCGTCTCCAAGATGGTCTAGACCAACGCGCCTCGGACATCCGACTGAGCGATCGAATCGCGATCAAGTCGACCTATGTCAGGTATTCCGACGTGCCCTTTGACAATCACGGGCAACCTGTATCGGTGATGACGATTAAAGCCCGAGGCGTCGTCAAGAGTGTACACACCGATCACATCGACGTTGACTGGGATGCTGACTTCACCCGCCGCGACTGGTTCTTCTACACGTACCAGGGCGCGGTCTGGCGACTTCGCGACGACAACGACTACGCCGTAGCCCTGCAGAGCTTCGTCTTCGACGATGCAACCCAAGACATCGGGTGGTTCCTGACACAACCGAGCTGGGTCAAGTACACGCAGCCGCCGCTGAAATCTCGTGACATCCGGACGAGCTTTCGAATGCCGTACCCCTCCACTCAGCCGATATACGACGCCGCCGAACGGTGGCGCCAGGCCCTGATCGACGGAACCTCGCTCTTCAGCGGTCGCCCACTGGACTATCCCGCCGCCGTCCGAGAGCTGATCGACAACTTCGTCGACAGTCCTGACGCCGGCACCGACAGCTTCTTTCAGAAGTTGGAACGCCAGCTCGCAAACACAAACGATGACGCCATTCAGCTTGCCGCAGAGCTTCTATATGTCTATTTCCTGCCGGTGAGCACTTCGGCCGTCGGCGTGAACACAAAACAGTCTGCGGTCAATGGTGTTGCCGCATGGAGGGATACGCTTACCGGAATTCCCTCGGACCTAGTCCCGCCCCTGCGTGCGGGCTTGGCACGAGTTGGCACCGCGTACCAAACGCAGCGATGGCGGATGTTCGCATACCTCATTCGCACAGTTGAAACTCTTACATCACTCCCCGAGGATGCCCGCGCCACGGCGCTGCGCGACTGGCAGCAGTTTGAACAGACCATTTCGGCGATCGATGATCGCGGTGTCTGGGCGATCCGATACTTGTTGGAACACATCCTCTTTCCCGAATACGCGATCGGTGGCGCTAGCCGCGACGACCGACAGAGGATCGCGTCCGCATTTGCGGACGTCACCGGTGGGGTCGAGGACGCGAACGACCTCCGAAACTGGCTCGAACCCAACATTCGATACGGCGATAGCTACGCCCTCAACGTCTACCTCCCGCCTTACCGTCACGTCTGGCGGCCGTTGTCCGAGGAGAAAACCCTCTGGGCGGCTTGGGCACTCCGCTCAGTCGACGACGTAAAGACGACTGCTGACGAGCTCGCCGACACCATTGCGGCCGCAGCGCGGGTGTTGGGTGCATCGAAAACGGAGATCGTAAATGCGCTAGAAGGCGTGTTCGGCCAAGCCGGCGATAGCCTCCTTCTCGATCACGCTCGCCACGACCCTCATGGATTAACTGAGCTGCTAAGTCACACCGCCGAGTGGGGCGAAGCACTGCTTATTGATCGAATCGCCACATGGCTTGGCGACGAACCGTTCAGTACCGATCAGTACCTCGAGGAAATATCAACTGTCCTTCTCGGAACCAAGAATGATCTCCCTATTCGCGCAGCGGCGACTATCTCGACGCAGGAACGGCTAACTCGGCGCGACCCCGTCGCCGAATCAGCGACACCAGGCGAGCTTTACACCGCGTACCTCTCGCGGATCGACAGCCTCCGCACAGCTATCGCCGAGCAGACAAACACCGAGGTCAGCCGACTGGCAATCAGCGTCGTCGCCGACAGCCTCGTCCGCTTGGACAGTTCGCAAACTGACTGGAGTCCGGCTATGCGAACCGCGTTCGACGCGTGGCGATCCGGCAAGAAGGTAGCTCCGCCGGACGACTTTGATATCGCAATCAGCGCCGACGACCCTGGGCATCAGGCCCCCTCCTCCGACGCGGACAGGCCGAGCCGAGAGGAACTCGAGGCCACGCTGTCGATCCACAGCGACGCCGGCATGGTCTGGCTCGACGACACCCTGGAGATGCTCGATGAACAACGTCAGATGATCCTCGAAGGCCCTCCAGGCACCGGCAAGACCTTCATCGCCCGGGCAATCGCGCGTTACCTCGCAGGCAACAACACAGCACTCGTCCAGTTTCACCCGGGCACCGCGTACGAAGACTTCGTACAAGGGTTGCGCCCCAACCCCGAATCCCCCGGTCAGTTCGTTGTGATGGACGGGCCACTCGTTCGATTCGCCGGAGAAGCAGCGGCACAACCGGAACGACCGCACGTGCTCGTCATCGATGAGATCAACCGCGCCAATCTACCGGCGGTTTTCGGCGAGTTGTACTTCCTCCTCGAGTACCGCGACGAGCCGGTCACCATGACCTACGGGCAGCGCTTTCAGCTACCACCGAATCTTCTCATTATCGGCACTATGAACACCGCGGACCGCTCGATCACCGCTATCGATGCCGCACTTCGCCGACGATTTGTGTTCCGGGACGTCCGCCCCGGGGAAGCTCCACTCGACGATATCCTGCCTCACTGGCTAGATCGGCATGCGCCGACACTCACTTGGCTCAATGACTTTCTCCTGCTTGCCAACCAGCGAATTCGGGATCGCGACCAGGCCATCGGACCGAGCCACTTCCTACGAAAGGACCTAACCGAGAAACGCGCTCGCCGCGCATGGAATCACACGGTGCTACCTACACTTACCGAGTACTTCTATGGACAACAGCACCGTCTCGCCGAACTGGACTTCGATGCCCTCAAGTCAGCCGTCACGCACTCCGATACTGATGCTGAATCTGACTGAGCATCAACGTGGCAACCCGGTCGCGTTGACTCTCTCCCAGCAACGCCAGGTTCGAGAAATTTTCGACGCTCGGTTTGAACCTGCCGAGAACGGTTGCGTCCGAGTCATTCCCGGTGCACGAGTTGGAGCGGCTACGGTCGACGACCTTCACATCGTTGTCACACCGAAGGTCCCAGTTTTCCGCATTATCCACATGATTGGAGTGGCTGCTGACCCGTTCGGGTGGCGTCCCGACGACGTCGCGGGTCTGTCCGCGACATCAGTCACGGACGCGATCGCTGCACTGTTTGCTCGGGCATGCATACGCGCGTTCGGTTTCGGCATCTATCGGACCTACCGAACCGAACGACTGACTCTCTCCCATGTCAAAGGACGGATCGACGTCGCTCGCTACATACGAAGCCCGCTGCCAGTTCCCGTTCCCGTCGACGCAACCGTCCACGACGACCACACTGCGGAGAACCAAGTCTTGCGAGCGGCCTGCGACGCACTTCGCAGGCTGTCCGAGTTGTCAACTAGGACCCACACCGATCTAGCATCAGTGTGGAAAGTAGTTCGGGAGGTGGGCCTCCTTCACGAGCCGCTACGAACAGCGCAACAAATCGTATGGTCCCGCCACAATGCGCACTACCGGACCGCAGTACGGCTGGCGGAACTCGTCCTGCGTTCGCAATCGGTGACAATCACGTCGGGCACAGTGCCGGTCCCTGGCTTCGTACTGAACATGCCGAGCATCGTCGAAAACTACGTCCGGGCTCTGATACGCGAGGAGCTGGGAGCCGACGACACGGAAATGCCAACGTCATGGAAGGGCCGCTTGACCCTGGACCGCGGAAGACAGATCGGTTTGATCCCAGATCTTGGCATGCGCAGGAACGGCCGGTGGGAGTTCATCGGCGATGTCAAGTACAAAGTGGCGCAGCGCTTGAGCGCGGACCAAAAGCATGAACAAGGCCGGCAGGACGACCTGTACCAGCTGCATGCGTATGTCACCGAGGCTGGTCTGGATGAGGGCACGCTCGTGTACGCCGGGATGGCTCAGAGCGAGGTAGTCCACACCGTGCGCGCAACCGGAGCGCGACTCCGGGTGGTTGCCGTCGACCTGACTGCCGACGACATCGACGCACAGGTCCGCGGCGTTGTTCGAGTTGAGCCCGGTCGCACAGTTCATCTGGCGCCATAAAGTCCCACACGATCTGACCGACACTCAAAGTTGAGGTATGGGACAGACTGCACACCTCATCCGAACGAGAATGTTACGCATGTACCGGAAGTTCTACCGCCATCAGAGTCACGAACATGTCCTCTTATCGGACGCACAATTCGACATACGAACCAAGCAGACGCGACTCGTGTGGGCCCAAATGGCGCTGCACCCTTCTCGCCGAGGGCAATACGGCCTCGGCGCAGATCTGCCTTGCAGTTTTCTGGAACATGCCTACCGCGACTCAATCTCCGTAAAGAACGTCATCCGGTCCTTCCACATCCAGCCAACCCCGACAAGCCAGACGAACGCGCGAACTCCAGAGGTCACGTCGTCCGGTGCGTGCAGCGATCCAGACAACGCGCCTAACGGTTGTAGGTTATCACTCCGACAGAACAAGATCGGAAGTCCCTGCAACACAAGCTCCCTACCCAGCGACTGGATCAATCCCGTTCGACGACAACCTCAGTACGGATACCCGGCAGCGCGAGAGCGCGCCTTTCGCTTGCCCGGAGAGCCCCGACAGCGTCGGAATCCCACCGGTATTGCCAGCTCATCCCGTCCGGGTCAGTTATTCGCGTCTCGCGTAACCGGTCCAATCCTGAAGCAAACTGAAGCGCAACACCGTAGTTGAATCGTATATGCCGGTCGTGCGGGAACCGAAGCTTCGACCCGACACCTTCCCAAACGGAAATTGAAACACGTCCCAGTGAACCCGAAGTAGGCGGCTCCCATTCACCATAAATAATGTCGGCCGTTGTAGGCACATCGCGTCCACCAGACTGCCCTCGACTAGAAATAAGCCTTACCTCGGCACCAGGAGCCATAACCGAATCTAGATTACGTAGCAGCCAGACAACCTGTTCCGTGCGCCAGTTCCTTGTCCACGGCTTGTTATCCTCCATATCCCAAAGACTTCGAAAGAGATAACCGTCCAGGACCGTCGCCGACCGTGCACCATCAGCCATAGGCTTCAACACATCGTCCCAAAACGAATCCCTGCTACTGCCCGTTTCCGAAAACCCTCGCTCCGCCCGCCGGCGATGCTTCGCGAGTGTGTGGCTGGTGGTCACAGCAGCCGGTGTTGCCACCTCGATGGCCGCCTGATGATCAGTCAAAAGGCCGGTGTCTTCGGGCAATCCGAGAGGCAAGGATGCTGCGTCACTAACGATTGCGACCTCAACGTGACCAGCGCAAACACGTCGCAGATCATTCAATGTGCGAACGGATGCCAGCGCTAGAGTGTCGTCATCCTCCGAACCGCCAACTGAGATCCTCTGCTGCTTGTGAAGGAAGACTAGTGTCTCAATCCAGCGCGCTCGGGCCGTGTGAGGTAGCTCCGCCTCAGACTTTACGGCTCGCACAAGTGCATTCCGTTCTGGTGCACTTAGAAAGATCAGACGACCATGTGATTGGATCTCACGCAATAGACCTTCGTGCAGCTGATTGGCAACCGCGGGAGGGAGGCCTCCAACCGACAAGGCGTCCGACGCAAGGGCAATACGGGCAAGCATCAGACTTCTCCAAACAGCTCTTCAAGGCGTTCGTCGAAGAATCCGTCTGGCCATTCGTCGAGAAATTCTCCATTGGAGTCCAGTCGTAGCGGCTTCACCGTACCAGATCCCGACGAATCTTGATCAACATAAAGAACGGAAACCAAGTCGCGGTCGAGCGCACCCTCTCGAATCCGCCTTTGGACGCGAAGCATGAGGTGCTCACTATGCGTTTCGACAAGAATCTGGTTTCCTCGCGCGCCTTTTTGAGCGGAGTCGATTAATAGATCCGCCAAACGTGCCTGTAAGCGCGGATGCAGGTGAGTTTCAGGCTGCTCGATCGCGATAACTGAATCTCTCCGAGCAAGGAGCTCCACCACAATCGGGAGAACCTGACTTATCCCGAAGCCCACGTCCGCCGGCGTAACCGTAACCCCAGAACGCCTGTCGGTCAGGGCGATCGCAACGAGCTCACCGATAAGACTAGCCGCGTCGCCGGTAGTAACTGGAACCACATCAAGTTTGTAGGGAACTTCGAGGCGTACAAGCCATTCGTTCACCTGCTCAACTACCGTGGCGTGATCGAACAGATAGACTGCAATATGTCGACCGTCCCCAGACATCTCGTCCACGTCTGCTCGATCGTAAACGCGCTTCGGCGCAGACCGAAGTGGGCCAAGCCAGACGATCGAATTTAGTAGACTCGCCACCTCGTTTGAGATACCCGAAGCAAGTTGCGCAGCCCGGTTGAGGTACGAGGCAACTACCCCTTCCTCACGATCACTCACCCGCGGGCGCAAAGCCGGAAGACCTCCATGACCTGCAGGCAGCAATGCTGTGCCACCCATCGGTAAATAGTCGAGTTCCACATCCCGCAAAATGCGCAGAACGCGACGCGCCGTACTCTCCCTACTTCGAAGTCGTCGTTGCTGTTCGTCCTCATCCCCGTCCCTAATCTGGCGAGAATCGAAGGGATAGAGAAGAGTTCCACCCGCTAGCCCAAGAAAAGCCGATTCCGCCGCATGCAGATCGATTGACGTCCGCGACGAATCACTTTGCTTCACGAACTTTATAGAGTAGTCGCCAAATCGCCATCTGGCTTCGGTCGCTATCCCTTGACCCTGAGGATCTTGTTGAAAAACCCACGATACCTCTCGGGATAGCGCAGGATCCGCCGTGCCCTCGTCCGGAATCCAGTCCTCAATTACTCCATATTTAAGCGCTACCTCAATATGGCGTGCGACATGACCGTGGGTTATTCCTCCGAAACTGCCTACATTGACAATCGGCCCTTGAGTGACAAGCTTCTGGGCCTCCATTGACTGTTTGATTAATAGTAGTGACTGAATCACGCTAGACTTACCGGAAGAGTTTGCTCCGTAAATGAGCGTCAGGGGCGCCAAGGGGATCGACGTACGGTCCCCGAAAGCTTTGAAGTTCGTTAGACTAACTTCAGTAAGGAGCGAATCCTTCGGCTCTGGATGAGTCAAGAATTCTTTTGGTGCCGGTTCTAGATAATGTTTCGGATGGAGACCTCGTTTGGTGTCGATTTGATGCCTCGGGAGTACCACAGCCAAGTTAGCGGGCGCGTCAACCTCGCCATGGTCACGAAATGCAGATACTAGATCCACAACCCGAGCTTGCGTCGACTGTTCTATCAGTGGTCGCCCGCGTCGATCCAGGCCGACAAGGGGCTGCATATCAACCATCAGAACCGGTGCAGGTGCGCGCTTCCGGTCCGGCGCGCGTAGGAGCCACATCGTTGCCGATACACCGGTGTGAGTGAACATCCCAGCTGGAAGTGCAAGTATTGCCTCGACGACATTGGAGTCCAGAAGTAGTTCATGAGCCAACCTGCATGAC
Source organism: Gordonia namibiensis NBRC 108229 (assembly GCF_000298235.1). Lineage (GTDB taxonomy): Bacteria > Actinomycetota > Actinomycetes > Mycobacteriales > Mycobacteriaceae > Gordonia > Gordonia namibiensis. The sequence goes on along the minus strand of NZ_BAHE01000002.1, from coordinate 28,025 downwards.
GGGCTCACACTAGATCCGGAAAGAATCAAGGCGGCGCGCCCAGTCGAATGCATCGCATCAAGTGCAAGTAAAACCCAAGGCATATCCGATCGCAAGAATTCTCGCGTATTTCTCGGATCGAATAGTCGAGAAGCCAGATCACGAATTCTAGCCTGCTGTTGCTCACTGAGAGTGACATTCCATGGCGGCTGGGCAATTACGACATCCGCGACGTTCTCGAATGAGCTGTCGTAGTCTAAAGCATCACCACAGTCAATACCCGAACCTTCGATAATATCGTTCAATAGAAATCGCATCCGCGCCCTTCGGGCGACCCTGAGATTGATATCTAAGCCTGCGACTCGGACCCCGGGCCGACTCCGTGACGCAGCGATCAAACCTGTGCCGTTCCCACATACAGGGTCAACAACGTAGTCCCCTGGATGTACAGAGAGTTCGGCCATAAGTACTGCTAGCGCAGGCGGGGTGTCTGCCTCTCCGGCTTGCTTACCGAGACGATCCAGTAACTCTAGAGTAGAGTCAAAATAGGTGCAGAGCATCTCCGAATCGCCTATGAACGTAAACGGGTCAATGGCAGCGTCAATTTCGTGAATCAACTTCCTAATCATGTACGCCGCTTCACGCGACTCCCCCAGAGTGTCGTTATTTTCATCCTTAAAAACTGACAGGATTCGGTACTGCTTGACCAATTCCTCGTCGCTGATCGCCCCGCGCATGCGATTCCACAGAGCATGCCCGGAGTCACTCTGAAGAGTGGCCCAGCGTGCGAAAATAACCCGCAAAGCAAGGTCTACGCCTCGTTCAACACCTAAGCGTCCGATGATGTCGGGCACCGAGTCGCGCAGCCAGTCTTGCACACTCGTCGTAGCGTGGTGATCATTCATATTTACCCCAAATTTAGTTAGGCGGTCTTCTCGATTTATAGGTAAACACGCCTGCCAGCTCTGAATCTACAATGAACAGCACGCTGCATGCCCACTCACAGCGAATAAAAGCGCTCAAAGAATTCCGAAAGACGTCCGATTACACGCTGCTTCTTTTCACCGTGGCCGCCACCACTCGCGAATCGGGACACAGGGGGCAGCACCTTGGTGATCGCAGTACCGGTAGTGCGCAGCGCACCGTCACGGAATGCCGTCTCGACGAAGTCGCGGGTGTTGTCTGCTCGGAGATTCTCATCCTCGATGATATCGGCCAGCTCAGCTTCGCGCTTGGCCGCGATAAATGCCTGCCACTCTTCGTCGATTGCACCGTCGACCGACACCGAGTCGACGAAGTCCTCAATGAGATCCTTCTTGTTGCGCAAGGTCGGGCTGGCGTCGACCGCGCGGGAGATTTCGGCGCGGATCTCTTTGTCTTCGCCATCGCCGCCGTGCTCTTCGCGGTACTTGGCGACAAGCATCAGGATGTAGTCGACGTTGATCTCAACCTGCTTGATGAGTTCGACCTCAAAAACCACGTCGTCGTTGATCAACTCTTTGTCGGCGTCGGTACCCTTCCGGAATTCTGCGTACAGATCGAGATAGACACTCCGGTAGTCCTGACCCTGGCGCTCGGTCAGAATCTCGTTGCCGGCGAAATCATCAAACGAGGTGAGGATGTTCTCCAGCCGCAGGATCTGCCCGAAGAGCGCGATGAATTCCTTTTGCGCGGACTCGCCGACGATCGGCTGTCCAAGCGGGAACGCCGACAGCATCTCGTTCACCTTCTCGGAGTACTCGCTGTAGTACTCGCCGTATGGCTTGAGGATCACCACTCCGCGTGCGTCCTTGTTGCCGAAGAGCTCCAGCGCCTTGTTGGTGGCGTCTTCGAGGTCGCGGAAGGCCACGATGTTGCCGTAGGTCTTCACCGAGTTCAAGATGCGGTTGGTGCGGGAGTATGCCTGGATCAGTCCGTGCGCGCGCAGGTTCTTGTCCACGAACAGGGTGTTCAGCGTGGTTGCATCGAACCCGGTGAGGAACATATTGACCACGATCACCAGGTCGAGCTCGCGGTTCTTCAGCCGCTGCGACAGATCCTTATAGTAGTTCTGGAACTTGTCGGCACTGGTGTCGTAGCTGGTGCCGAACATCTCGTTGTAGTCGATGATCGCGTCTTCGAGGGCCGAGCGTGCGTCGGTCGGGAGATCGTCGGTCTCGAATCCCTCATCGTCGATGATGCCGTCGTCGACAGCTTCGTTGGCGCCGTAGGAGTAGATGAGCCCAATCTTGAGGCGCTTATCAGCGGGCAGCTTCTCCTGTTCCCACTTCAGCACGTTGTAGTAGATCCGTGCTGCCTGGATCGAGGCAGTAGCGAATATGGCGTTGAAGCCGCGCACTCGTTTGCGTTCGCGTAGCGCTTCGGCTTGGCGGCGCGTGCGAGTCGCTTGTGGCACGTTGGTCACTACCGAGTGTTCGTAACTCGACGACCGCTTCGTCTTCTGGTCGAAGTGCTCCAGGGTGTACTTGACGATCTCGCCGATGCGGCGCTCATCCAGCAGCGCCTTCTCTCGGTCAATCGCCGAGACCTGCTTGTCGTCGGGGTTACCGACCTTGATCGTGTTTATGTAGTCGATCCGGAACGGCAGCACGTTCTTGTCGGTGATCGCGTCCACGATCGTGTAGGTGTGCAGCTTCTCACCGAACGCCTGCTCGGTGGTCTTGAACTGTGGGTTGCCGCCGCTGCCACTGTTTTCGGCGAAGATCGGGGTACCGGTGAAGCCAAACAGGTTGTAGCGCTTGAACGCTTTGGTGATGTCGGTGTGCATGTCACCGAACTGCGAACGGTGACATTCGTCGAAGATGATCACGACGTGCTCACCCGTGATCGCATGGTTCTTGTTTGCCTTGATGAAGGTCGAGAGCTTCTGGATCGTCGTGATGATGATCCGCGCGGTCGGGTCCTCGAGCTGCTTCTTCAGCACCGCCGTCGAGGTGTTGGAGTTCGCCGCACCTTTTTGGAAGCGGTCGTACTCGCGCATCGTCTGGTAGTCGAGGTCCTTGCGGTCGACGACGAACAGCACTTTCTCCACGCTCGGTAGTTTCGACGCGAGCTGTGCCGTCTTGAACGACGTCAGCGTCTTGCCCGAGCCCGTGGTGTGCCACACGTAGCCGCCGGCTTCCACGGTGCCGAGCTTCTTGTAGTTGGTGGCGATGTCGATGCGCTGCAGGATTCGCTCGGTCGCGACAATTTGGTACGGACGCATCACCAGCAGGAGTCGATCGGCGGTCAGCACGCAGTAGCGGGTGAGGATGTTGAGCAACGTGTGCTTGGCAAAGAAGGTCCTCGCAAACGACGTCAGATCCTGGATCGGTTTGTTCTGCGCATCCGCCCACCACGACGTGAACTCGAACGAGTTCGACGTCTTGCGGCCCTTGCCTGGCTTCTGCCCTTCTTTGAGGTGCTGGCTTCGAGTGGTGTTCGAGTAGTACTTGGTCAAGGTGCCGTTGCTGATCACGAACAGTTGCACGTACTCGAACAAGCCGGAGCCCGCCCAGAAGCTGTCGCGCTGATACCGATTGATCTGGTTGAACGCCTCGCGGATATCGACACCACGCCGCTTGAGCTCAATATGCACCATCGGCAGACCGTTCACCAGAACCGTCACGTCGTAGCGGTTGGCGTAGCGCCCTCCCGCGCTGTCCTCGTCGGCAGGATCGGCTCGGTCAACCTCGTACTGGTTGATGACCTGCAGCCGGTTGTTGTGAATGTTCTGCTTGTCCACGAGCGTGATGTTCTTGGTTGAGCCATCGTCACGCTTGAGGATCTGGACGTGATCCTCGTGGATACGCACGGTCTTCTCCGCGATGCCATCGTTCTTCCCGGCGATCTTGTTGTCGAAGAAGTCAGTCCACTCCGCGTCCGAAAACGTGATGTGGTTCAACGCCTCTAGCTGAGCACGGAGGTTTGCCACCAGCTGCGCTTCAGAAGTGATCGCGAGGTGCTCGTAGGCTTGCGACTCCAGCAGCTTGACCAGTTCGCGCTCCAGCGCAGCCTCGGACTGGTACGCAGCCTCGGACCTAGCATCCGGCACATACTCAGCGACGACCGTACTCTCTGCGGAGACGGCGATCGGATCGTACTTGCGTGGTTTCGCCTCACTCATACTGTGGCCTCCTCGAAGGTCAGCAGCTTGTCGCGGTAGTACTCGTACTGCTTACGACGAGCTGCGAGCTCAGCAGGTAGTCCAACGCTCAGATCGCTGACGAGAGCATCGAACTTGTCCAGTAGCGCTACTACCTTTTCTTGCGTCTCCCTTGGCGGCAATGGGATCTCGACCGACCTCACGATCTCGGCATTGAGATTCTTGACCGTCCCAGCACCAGCTCGACGTGCGAACTCTTCCTGAATGGGCTCGGATCGCAGCAGGTAGTACAGATAGTCCGCGACAAACGACTCCTCAAATTCGCTAATCGCTAGCCAGCCGTCATGGATATAGCCTTCAATCTTCGATATATATGGCCGTCCGAAACTCATTGAGTTCGACAACACAAAATCTCCCGGACCAACACGGCGAGACTTAGCGGCACCTTCCGGAGTCACATGCTGAGCAGTAGCGGTGATGTACTTACCGCGAGGGGGCGTATCGCCGATCTTTATCCAAGGAACGCCCTCCGCAGATGTCGTAATGAACTTCTGGATCGGTCGTGGCGAAGCTCCTCGAACGATCGTGGCGACATCACCGAATCGGACACGAGCCACGTCATCATCGTTCGTGAGCAATTTACCGGCATAGAAGTCATACTGGCGGCGGCGGGCTTCCAGCTCTGCTTCCAACTCTGCTTCCAGCTCTGCTTCCAGCCGAGTGAACTTGTCCAATATTTGCACAATCTCCCGTTGAACCTCAAGCGGAGGCACGGCAATTGGGAGATTCTTAATTAATTTCGCATTCAAATCGGCACGGGCTCCACGACCGAGTGATTTTAGTTTTTGATATCTAGAACTAACCCAGTAGAAAACATATCGATAGTCGGCTTGTAACTCATCAATCTCAAAATTGCAGCAATGCTGATTTGTCGTCAAGGGAATTTTGTTGATAGCCGATCGAGCAGCAGTAGCCCCCGATATCGCAACAATCACACAGTTTTCCTTGATCCAAGATGCACCTGTTTCCTTAACTGCTTTATCGGTGATCTTGATTTCGGTATCCCAAATATCACCGAACGTCACCTCGCCTGTACGAAGCCATGGAATAGTTCCACCATCGTAATAATCTGAGGTGCTAGCTTTCGGCGTGGCACCCGTTGACACTCGCGTAGATATTTCACCCAGAGAGGACCAGCGAACATCCGTACTGACGCCGTTCACTGCACACCCTCCAGCCCGGTCACGATCTCATCGATCGAGGCGCGGAGCTCTTGTTGGCGAACGACAATCCGGGCGATCTCGGCGTTCAACTCGGCGATATCGACGATCTCGCGTAGGTCTTCTTGCTCGACGTAGCTAGATACTGCGATGTTGTAGTCGTTAGCCGCGATGGCCTCGTTTGCCACGAGCTTCGCGACGTGGTCGGCATCTTCGCGAGCCGCGAGGGTGTCAAGGATGTGCTCCTGGTTCTCCGGAAGCAGTTTGTTCTTGTTACCCAGGCGTTTGAACTCTGCCGATGCATCGACGAACAGTACGCTGTTGTCCTTCTTGGACTTCTTGAGCACAATGATGCAGGTGGCAATCGTGGTGCCGAAGAACAGATCTGGCGGCAGCTGAATCACCGCATCAACGTAGTTGTTGTCGATCAGATACTTGCGAATCTTCGCCTCTGCACCACCGCGGTAGAGCACACCCGGGAACTCAACGACCGCCGCCGTGCCGTTGACCGCCAGCCATGACAAGATATGCATTGTAAATGCCAAGTCAGCCTTGGACTTCGGTGCAAGTACGCCCGCCGGAGCGAACCGATCGTCGTTGATCAGGAGAGGGTTGGCGTCGCCTTCCCATTTGATCGAGTAGGGCGGATTGGAGACGATTGCCTCGAACGGCTCGTCATCCCAGTGCGCGGGATCGGTGAGCGTGTCGCCGTGGGCGATGTCGAACTTCTCGTAGTTCACATCGTGTAGGAACATGTTGATGCGGGCGAGGTTGTAGGTAGTCAGGTTGATCTCCTGGCCGTAGAAGCCTCCTACGTTCTCTTTGCCCAGCACCTTGGCGAACTTGAGCAGGAGCGATCCTGAGCCAGCGGCGGGATCGTAGACCCGGTTGACCCGCTTCTTACCAGCCACGGTGATCTTGGCAAGCACTTCGGAGACTTCTTGCGGCGTGTAGTACTCGCCACCAGACTTGCCGGCCTGGGACGCGTACATCTGCATGAGGTACTCGTAGGCATCGCCGAACAGGTCGATCGAGTTGTCTTCGAAGTTGCCGAGCGGAAGGTCCCCGATTGCGTCGAGCAACTTGACTAGCTTCTCGTTGCGTTTGGCGACGGTGTTGCCGAGCTTGGAGCTGTTGATATCGAGGTCGTCGAACAGACCCTTGAGGTCGTCTTCACTGTCGGTGCCGATCGCCGAACCTTCGATGTTCTTAAAGACCCGTTCAAGAGTCTCGTTCAGGTTGACATCTCGTGCAGCGCGCCGGCGCACGTTCTGAAAAAGCTCAGACGGCAGGATATAGAATCCCTTTTCATCGACGGTATCTTTGCGGCCGAACTCGGCATTTTTATCGTCGAGTTCTGCATAATCGAAGTCCGCGTCTCCAGCCTCGTGTTCAAGCTTATTTAAGTAGGCGGTGAGGTTTTCGGAGATGAACCGATAGAACAACATGCCGAGCACGTAAGTCTTGAAGTCCCAGCCGTCTACACTTCCACGTAGATCATTTGCGATGCGCCAGATCGTCTTGTGCAGCTCTGCTCGCTGGGCCTCTTTACTTGACGGTGACATACCTTCTCGCTCTCCGCTCCCAGCAACTGGGAACCATCACATCGGGCTGTTCACAGCACCGGATAAACCGACAACCTAGCAAGGAGTCCGATCGCCGCTTGCTTGCTCAGCATGCCAGAGCGGACCGACACTATCGGGGACCGTCGCCTACCCGGACTACACCGATCACGTCTGGCGTTGACTGCCTGTAGGCGTGATCCGCAGACCTGTGTGCCTATCGTCACCGACGAGGGAGTTGACCAGTCGACTCAGACCGACAACTGACTCTTCGACCGCCGCAGCTCTGAGAAAGCCTTGATCGTCGTCGACGTCGCGGTCGCGATCGGTCGCAGATCCGGCCCTGCCTCGACCTTCGACACCATCACGACGTTGTCCACGTACGGCTGGATCGTGCTGGTGTTCTGCACCGTGGCGACGATGATCAGCTGGAACCCGAACTTGCGGAACGCACTCAGCGCCTGCTGGGCGAACTGCGGGTCGGACTTGGAGAACGCCTCGTCGAGCATCAGCTGGGCGAAGATCGGCCGGTTGTCGTTGCCGTGCGGGCTGGCCAGGTTGAAGCTCAGCGCGCCGGCGAGACAGAACGCCATCAGCTTCTCCTGCTCGCCACCGGAGTTGTCGCCGGCATTCGAGTAGGTGCGGATGGTCTCGCCGGACGCGGCGTCGTGCTCTTCGCAGTAAAAGTCGAAGCGGTTGCGGACGTCGAGGGCGTCGCGGGTCCACTGGCGGTCCTCCGGGGTGTTGCCGGCGAGGCGTTCGCGCAGCAGCAGGATGTCGGAGTACTGCTCGAGGATGGCCTGCTCGTCGCCGAAGCTGACCGCTGTTGCACGAGTAGAGATCTGGCGGGCCTTCTCGGTCAACTCCTCGACCGCAGCGAGCTTCTTGCGGCCCGGGACCAGCCGCAGGCGGGTGCCGCGGTTGAACGCCACCGCACCGAGGCCGGTGTTGACACGCTCAATCTGCTCGACGATGCGTCGTTCCTCGGCGTCGGCCGCCATGTGCAGACCGAGGATCGCACCGGGTGCCTGCTCGGTGATGAGGCGGCGCATCCGCTCGTAGGCCGACGGTAGCTCGCGTTCGTCGATGCGGCGGCAGACGGCGACGTAGTCGTGGATGCGTTCGTCGAAGTCGTCGCTGTCGTTGGGGATGGCGTCGGGGAATTCCTCGTCGTAGGTGTCGAGGATCCGGGCCAGCTCATCGCGAGAACGGCGAGCATCGGAGCGCATGCGGTCGCGTTCGCGGCCGGCGGCCTTGACGATCTCCTGGCGGTACGGCTCGGGGTTGAGCACGTCGAGCGTCGCCGAGAGGTCCTCGCGGAAGCCGTCGAGGGTCTTCTCCGCCTGTGCGGGAACGTCTTCGGGCTTCAGCCGGTCGATGAGGTCGAGCAGCTGGGTGCGGCGCTCGTCCTGGCGGGCGATCTTGTCCTTGACCAGCGCGGCCTGCGAGATCGCGTTGCGGACCTGCTCCCAGAGGTCTTCGGCCTTGCGCTGCAGCGCCTCGACGTCGGGGTGCTCCTCCATGAGGAGGTCGTACTGGTCGGTGAGCTGATCGACGCGATCATCGACGGAATCGACGTCGATCTCGTTCCACTGCGTGAACTGCTCGCACACACGACGGTAGGCGTCGCGGCGTCGTTCCTTGGCGGAACGTTCGCGGTCGAGTTCGGCACAGTCCTCACGGGCGTCCTCGAAAGCGCGCTCCTCGTAGGCGAGTTCGTCGCGCAGCGCGGTGATCTTGGATTCGACGTCGCCGACGAAGATATACTGCGACCGGCGGAGCTGCTGGCGATCGTCCTTGACGGCCAGCTTCGCCGAGTCCTTGCGCAGACCCTGGTCAGTGACCGCCTTGGCGTACTGCGAGAACTCGCCCGGGTTGTCGACACACATGTGGTTGCCCAGGCGCGCGAGGATGGTCATCGCCTCGGCGGCACACGGGTGGCCGGGGTCGACGGGCCGCAGTTTGGACGCCAGGGTGCCCGGCTCGACGTCGGGCATGGGTCGGGTCTCGGCCTGGTGCAGCTGGATACGGCCGCGCATGTCGTGCGAGTTGACGAAGCGCAGGGCGGAGCGGAAGTGCTTGTCCGGCACGAGGAGTCGCAGGCCGGCGTTACGCAGGACCTTCTCTACTGCCAGGCGCCAGCGTTCCTCGTCGGGGTCGAGTTCGACGAGTTCGGCGACGTACTTGAGTTCGGACTCGTCGATCTGCAGCGCGTGCGCGATGACGCGACGCATCTCGTGTTCGGTGCGCGGCAGGGCGGAACCGGCCTGTTCGACGCGGCCGAGCTCTTCCTGCGCGGTGTCGCGGCGACTACGGGCGGCGACCTCGCGGGCGAGCGCTTCGGCGTAGTGGGCGCGACCGGCGTCGAGCTGTCCGTCGATCTTGGTGGCCTCTTCGATGAGCTCCTCGCGCAGCGACCAGAAGCCTTCGGCATTCGTGGGTGCGCTGAAGCCGAGTGCGGAGACCTTGTCCTCGTAAGCGTTCCGTCGTGCGGTGACCTCGGTGCTGAGCTTCTGTGCGCCGCCAAGCTGTTCGCGCAGCGGGGCGAGGTCGCCGGTGGAGGTGGCGATGCGGGCCAGCAGCAGGCTGTGGTCCTGGCGCAGCTGGTCGTGCTGGGTGGTCAGCGCGGCGAGATCACTGTCGAGGCGGGTGATCTGGTCGTCGAGGTCGGCGACCTCGGGCTGCGCGTTGCGGATCCGCAGGTTGTTGACGTAGCTGCGGATGGTGGTGCTGTCGATGGTGTCGAGGACGCTGAAGGTTGCCGACTCGCTCGCGTACCGCTCGTGAACCTCCTCGATGTTGCCGAGGATCGTGCGCTTGCGGCGCGCGACGTCGAGCAGTTCACGCGCTTCGACGAGCGGGTCGATCTGCTCGAGGGCGTCGGAGATGCCGACGATGGAGGTTGGGGCGTCGAGCATGAACTCCCGCACGAACTGTGCGAGACCACCGACGCTCTTGAGCGACTTGGCTTTTCCGAGGAGCTGCTGCGCGGCGTCGGAGCCGCGGATGCCGATGAGCGAGTACAGCGTCGAGAGATACTTGCCCTCGCCGGGTCCGCCGCGCCAGCCGCGGTCGCGGAACTTGGCCGAGTTGTAGTTGGAGGCGGCCCACTCGTTGCAGGCGTCGACGATGTCGGCGTCGCCGTCGTAGATGAAGTACGAGCTGTGCGCGTCGGTCATCTTGCCCGCGGCCAGCCACTTGAGGACCAGACCGGTGATGGCGGTGCCCGAGGTGGAGGTGTAGGTGACCGCGATGGCCGCCCACGCCGGGCCGGTGCCGCGCAGGTACATGATCTCACGGTGCGCGTTGGTGCCGTCGCGCCGCTCGCCCCACGCGCCGCGCACGTACTTGCCGACGGTGCGCTTGCCGCTCGACGAGCCGGCGGCGGTGGCGTCACCCGAGGCGTTGAAGTTGCGGCGGTGGTCGGGCAGGAACGCCAGCGAGATGGCGTCGAGCAACGACGACTTACCCGAACCCGACGATCCGGTGATCAGAGAACCGTTGGAGCTGAACGGGATCGAGTGATACCCGTCGAACACGCCCCAGTTGATCAGTTGCAACCGGGACAGGTGGTACTGGTCGACGCTCACCAGTCGTCTCCTTCGTCGTCGCCGAAGCCGTCCTCGGCGTCGTCGGGCCGGGCGGGATCGTCGGTTGCGCTCTCCGGCGGCTCATCCCCCGTGTCGCCGGAACCGATGAACTGCTCGAACTGGCGCTGCAGGTCGGTGATCACCGACGCCGTCATGACCGCGGAGATCACCGGGCTCACGGTGAAGGTGTCGGCGTCGTCGCGCTGCTTGCGCAGGAACTCGAGCTCTTCCATCTTGTCGATGGCCCGCTCGATGCGCTTGTCGAAGAGCGCGAGGTCGCGGTCGATGGTGTTGGTGACGCCGGCGAAGAGTTCGTGGATCTCCTCGCGGGTGATCAGCGCATCCTCGTCGCGTGCGGCGCGGATGTACTTGGCGAGATGCAGCGCCAGGATCGCGTCGTAGGTGTGGACGGTCTCGCGCTTGAGAATGCGTCGGCCCCAACGGGAGTCGTAGCCGGCCTGCTCGACGAAGGCGACCTGGAGTTCGTCGACGAGGCGGAGGCGAAGGTCGAGCTCGGACAGGCGGATTCGCAAGACGTCCTGGTACTCGGATACCCACGACCACAGCTGCGGCTGCCGGTCACCGCTGACATAGCGGCGGGCCAGCAGGTTCTGCAGCGCCCAGCAGGCGCGGTCGGGCATCTCGCTGACGTCGCCGTCGAAGCGCGGTGCGCTCGGGGCGTGCGAGGTGGCGCGGTTGGCGACGGTGGGGAGATCGTCGAAGCCGGCGAACTCGTCTGGGAGGTCGGGGCCCTTCGTGGCTCGTTCCGCTCGCACCTCAGGGAGCGAGGGGTTGGCCTCCGCGTTCACCTCAGGGAGCGAAGATTGGGTCTCGTCGGAGCCGGCGTTGGTCTCGTCGGTGGTGGTCATTCGGCGTCGACCTCCGCAGTCGGAATAGGTTCGGTGAAGGTCAGGTCGGGGACTTCGATGGCGTGGTCCTCCCCGAGGAGGGACCGGAAGCGGACGGTGGTCATCGGCACCTTCTCCCCTGCCGCGGCCTGCTTTTGGGCCCAGGACCACAGCACGATGACGTGCGCGAGGTACGCCTCGTCGAGGCCTTCGATGACGTCGGTGAGCGCGACCGGGCCGGCGGCGACGGCTTTGTTGACGGTCTCGGTGAGTTCGACAGTGTCGACCTGCCCGGTCATCGACGCGAACGCGGCCAGATCGGCGTCGGCGCCACCGGCAGGCAGTGCCGGGGCGGGCGGGACGTGTTCGCGGATCTCGAAGGCGAGGCGGCCGATCGAGTTGAGGGTCGGGGCGGCCAACGGCAGTTCGTAGCCGAGGCGGCGGTCCGCGAGGGAGGTCTTGAGGAGATCGTTGGCGGTGGCGAGCGCGTCGTTGAGCTGACGGGCCAGACCGCGGCTCTGCTCGAGGGTGCCCGACGCAACGAACCGTCGAATACGACGGGCACAGCGCTGACGGGTGCGGCCGACCTCGGCCATCTGCTGGGTGACCAGGCCGAAGAAGTTGTCCATGACCGATCGCAGGCCGGCGTCCATGCCGGGGAAGTTCTCGATGATGGTGTCGATGTCGGCCTTGAGGCGGGCGCGGCGCTCCGGGTCCTGGATCATCTGGCTGAACGCCTGGTACGACGCCGACTGCGACGACTGCAGCAGGGCCTCGTAGTCGTCGAAGAGCTGGCGCTGACGGTCGCGGTAGGCGAGGTCGGAGTCGCCCGGGTCGTCGAGCAGGGCGGTGGTGATGCGGTCGAGCATCGTGCCGTACTGGCCGATGTCGGAGATGATCTGCTCCATCTGGTAGCCGATGGCGCGGGCGGAGTCCTCGGCGACGCGGAGGTCGACCGGTGGGCGGCGGCCGGCTTCGAGGTCGGCGAGCTCGGCGTCGAGGTCGGACATCTGGGCCTCGAGCTCGAGGCGGATGGTCTCGGGGTCGTTGCTGACCTGCCCGGCGACGCGTCGGAGTTCGGCGGCGATGCCGGTGATCGAGCCGCCCGTGGCGATGGAGTCCTCGCGGCGCTGGCGGCGCATGAAGTCCAGGACCGAGCGGGCCTCGCTGGTCAGATGGCACAGGTTGGGGGCGTCGGGGTCGGTGGTGTCGGTGACGCGGTGCAGCCAGCCCTGACGGGCCCACAGTTTGACCAGTTCGAGGCCGGTGGGCTGATCCTCGGTGAGGTCGAGTTCGGCGAGGTCGCGTTCGAGGCGCATCGTCAGCTCGACCTCCGACATCTTTGTGCCGTAATCGAGGTGACGCTCCATCAAGGTCACGTAGAGAGCCGAGTTGGTGGCCGCGAACAGCTTGACCGCTGCCGACTTCTGCAGGGCGCGGTTCGCCTCCAGGGCGTCACCCAGCGTGACCTGCGCCGATTCCAACGGCACGGCGGGTCGCCCGACCTCGTGCTGAGCCGGGAAGGCAGAAATCTCCATCGCCGCCTCACGGGGTTCTCGGGGACTACGGGACCCGCGATAGTCTGCCACGTCCGCCCGGCGGGACCCCAGTCCGGTGGTTGTGCGGCAGCCGGTGGTGACCCACCTCGCTACCCTGAGCGGCATGGTGATGGCTGATCGTCCCGAGGTCGAGACCGCGTCGGGACCCCTGACGGCGCTGACCGTCGTCGGACTGGCGTCGAGCATGCTCGGCGGACTCGCTCGCGTGCCGTTCAAGAAGCCGTGGTCGGGGCCGTCGGGGCTACTCGACAACGTCGGCCAGGCCGTCACCCGGCAGTCGATCCGCGCGTTCATGGGCTACTCGATGGGGCTCCCGATCGAGGAGTTCCGGTCGATGGAGAAGATCCTCGACGACATCTGCCGCGTCGTGATGCCGCCGTTCGTCGAACTGACCGACGGCGTCGAGCTCACCGACGACACCATTGGTGGCGTGCCCGGTCTGTGGTGTCGTGCGAAGGCGAGTTCCGACGCCTACGTCGACGAGGACGAGGACAAGCAGGAGATCGGTGCGACGATCCTGTATCTGCACGGCGGCGGGTACATCGGGACGTCGCCGATCATGTACTCGGCGTTCGCGTCGTCGCTGGTGCGGATCACCGGTTTTGAGGTGTTCATCGCCGACTACCGGATGGCACCCGAATTCCCGTTCCCCGCAGGCATTCTCGACGCCGCTGACGTGTACCAGGCACTCCTCGGACGTGGCGTGACCCCGGACCACATCATCGTCGCCGGGGACTCGGGCGGCGGTGGGCTCGCGGCGTCGCTGGTTGCGCACCTGCACGAGCAGGGTCTACCGAAGCCCGGTGCGCTGGCGCTCTTCTCCCCCGAGATCGATCTCGACCTCGACCATCCGTCGATCACCGAGAACGCCCAGTACGACGTGCTGCCGTGGAACATCCCGGTGACGCCTTATCTGCACGGGGTGCAGCCCAACGACGCTCGGGTGTCGGTGATCAATGCCGAACCGAATCCGGAATGGTTCCCGCCGACCTTCGTCTGCTGGGGCGCCGACGAGATGTTCCGTGACGGGATACGGGAATTCGCGGAACGGCTTGCGGACTCCGAGGTGCCCGTGCGCGCGATGGAGGAACCCGGAATGTTCCATGTGTTCCCGATCCTCATGCCGTGGGCCGAGGCGTCGAAGCGGGTCTTCCGGGCGATGCACGACCTGGCGAAGGGTCACGTCGCGAGCGATCCGGACGCGACGCCGACCCACTGACGCCTCAGCCCAGGACGAACGCGAGCAGGAAGCCGGCCGCAGTGGCCAGGCCGACCCACCAGCCGCCTTCGCGGTAGGCCTCCGGCATCAGTCCGTTGGCGAGGACGCCGAGGGTCGCGCCGCCGGCGAAGGCCTGGACGATGCTGACCGCGGTCGGCGAGATGGCGTCGGAGACTGCGTAACCGCCGACGGTCACGCCGATGAGGATCGCCGCGGTGGCCACCCACATCACGAGCGCGTAGCGCAGTGACATGTCGTGTTCGCGTCTCATCAACGACGCCCCGCTCACCGCCTCGGGCACGTTGCCGACGGCGATCGCCACCACCAGCACGAGCGAGCCGCCAGCGGTGAGAGAGACACCCAGCGCGCTGTTCTCGGGAACGCCGTCGAGGAAGACACCGAGCATCAGTGCCGGACCGATGGCGCGGGAGCCGAGTTTGGTCTCGACGACGTGGTCGGCGATCACGTAGACCGCGGTGCCGAGGAACAGCGCCACCCCGGCGAGGCCGATGCCGGCTTGCTTGAACGCCGGCTCGAAGAGCTCGGTGGAGACCGCGGCGATCATCGTGCCCGCGCCGAACGCCATCAGCGTCGCCAGGACTCGCGCCGGGAGATCCCAGCGGAGACCGATCGCAGCACCGATCGCGATAGGTACCGCAGTAATCAGGCCGTAGAGGATTGCGGTGAGCATGGATCCAGCTTGCGCCTGATCGGTGGTTGGTGACCTCGATACGCGGCGTCCTCGCTCCGCTCGGTCGTCGCTACTCGGCCAGCAGGGGTGGGCGGCGTCCTCGCTCCGCTCGGCCGTCGCTAGTCGGCCGGCGGGGGTGCGCGGCGTCGCTGGTCCAGGGCCCGTGCCGGCCCGCCGGCAGGCGGTGCGGCGGCGGTCCAGGCGTGCTGCCCGGGCGGCGCGGTGCCCGATTCCGTATGACGTTGCGCCCGGCGTCCGAGCACAAGGTCAAACGAACATCGAGGAGCCGGGTCGTCGAGCCCATGTAGTCCGGTCGTACGACGTCACGGCTGGTTACGGTGCCGTAGAGGTCGGATTAGTCGGGAATCCGTGAGAAACAGGTCACAAAATTGCGGATCCCGCGCTCGACCTGCGGAGACACAGACGATATGCTGACTTACGTCCGATGAACCGGTCAGACCCCCGACCCGACCGGTTCGTCGGACATTTTAGTGCCCGGACCATCCCGCTGTCCTGACGAGCGGTTGAGGCTCCGGCACCGTCGTGCGTCGTGTTACGCCGACCGCGCCTCCATTTATTCCAGCGGTAACCACCCGGTAATCGTCGCGGGGTGAACTGGTTCACGTAGCAGTCAGCTACTCGATGAGATCGAAGTCCTACCGATCTGCCGCTCTTGGGCAACGATGCCCGATCCGCATTCTCACACGCCGAGCCGCCACGCGCGCCGTCGTCCCGCCATTCCAGGAGTCCTTGTGCCCTCTTTCGACGAAACCATCACCGAGAACATCGCCGCATCGCTCGCGGAGATCCCGCACCCCTCGCTGCCGAAGGGGTCCAACATCTACGGCGGCACCAAGATCTTCCCGGACTATCAGGCCGAGGACGGCGAAACGTACTTCACGCTGGTGCACGGCATCGCGCACGAGTCGTCGGTCTCGTTTGTCGCGGTCCTGCAGGCGACCCGCGCACTACGCAAGGGCTTCGAGTCCGCGATGTACTTCTACGGGCCGGGCGCCATCAATTGCCTTGCCACACGCGGATTTCCGACGACCGGCGACTCCGGATTCCCCGGCGAGCAGAACATCAACAACGCACTCGAGACCTTCATCTCCGAAGGCGGCACCGTGTTCTGCTGCCGCTTCGGCCTCGCGTTGCACGGCGGACGTGAAGAGGACCTGATCGAGGGCGTCATCCCGGCGCACCCGCTCGACGTCCAGGACGCGATCATCCATTACGCACGCAAGGGCGCGATCATCAACTCGACCTACATGGTCTGAGGCTGGTTTCGATACGGCTCGTCGCTAGCGCTCCTCGCCTACTCAACCAGCAGGGCAGAACCCGTCGCTAGCGCTCCTCGCCTACTCAACCAGCAGAGCGAGCCCCGTCGCTAACCCCTCAACCCACTCAACCAGCGAGACAACACTTTCCGCATCACCGACCCTGGGACATCCTATGACCACCATCGGATCAGTCGCGGCGAACTTCACCCGCGATCTCGAACAGAACTACGCGACGATCGAAGAATATGTCGCTCAGGCGCGGGCACGCGGCGTCGACTTCCTGGTGTTCCCGGAGGCGGCGATCGGCGGGTACCTGTCGTCGCTGGGCAACCACGGCGACACCCGTAAGAACAGTGCACGGTCGCTGCCACCGGCGATCTCCCTCGACGGACCCGAGATCGCGCGGGTGCAGTCCATCGTCGGAGACCTGGTGGTGGCGATCGGGTTCTGCGAACTCGGCGAGGACGGCGAGACCCGCTACAACGCGGCCGCTGTTCTCGACGGCGATCGGATCTACGGCAGTTATCGGAAGGTCCATCAGCCGCTGGGCGAGAACATGTCGTACTCGTCGGGCGACGGGTACGGGGTCTTCGACACTCCAGTCGGACGCATCGGGCTCCAAATCTGTTACGACAAGGCCTTTCCCGAAGCAGCACGCATCATGGCATTGAAAGGAGCGGAGATCATCGCAAGCCTGTCGGCGTGGCCGGCGGCTCGCACCGCGACCGCGGAGAACCTCCAGGAGGACCGGTGGACCTACCGGTTCAATCTGTTCGACGCAGCGCGAGCTCTGGAGAACCAGGTGTTCTGGGTGGCGTCGAACCAGAGCGGGACGTTCGGGTCGTTGCGATATGTGGGCAACGCCAAGATCGTCGACCCGGGCGGCAACATCCTCGACACCACGCTTCTCGGCAGCGGACTCGCGGTCGCCGAGGTGGACATCTGCAAGAGCTTCACCGCGATGCGCGCCGGGATGTTCCACCTGCGGGACCGGCGACCAGAGAAGTACGGCCTGCTCACCGAACCGGAGAACGCCGACGACCTCGCCTGGCGGGACCTCGCTCATGCCTGAGATGACCGTCCAAGTGCGGTGGCCCGACGGGCTGTTCCGCCAGTACTACTCCCCCAGCCTCGTCCTGCACGATCACCTCGCGCCGGGGTCGTACAGGGTCGACGACTTTCGGTTGCGAGCGACCACCGCGCTCGAGGAAGCCAGCGCACGAGTGCGAGCCAAGTACGGGTTCGCATGTACGTCGGCGGCGGCGTCCGCCGAGGCGATCGTCAGCGACGCTGCGCGACATCCGGATTCGGCGGAGGTCGAGGTCGTGTCGATGTACCCGCCACTGCCCGCGCACACGGTTTCGACACCGGTCGTCGCTTCGCTCCATCCCGGCTCAACCAGCGGAGAGAAGGACTCATGAGCGCAATCAAATCCCCGGCACACATACCGGTCGTCGTCGTCGGTGGCGGGCAGGCCGGGCTCTCGGTCAGCTGGTATCTCGGGCAGGCCGGCGTCGAGCACGTCGTCGTCGAAGCCGAGACCGCAGTGCATGCCTGGGCCGACAAGCGTTGGGACAACTTCACTCTCGTGACCCCCAACTGGCATTGTCGACTGCCTGGGTATGCGTACAAGGGTCCCGATCCGGACGGGTTCATGACTCGCGACGAGGTCGTCGAGTGGCTGAAGGGGTGGTTGCAGACCTTCGACGCACCGCTCGTCGAGCACACTCGGGTGACCCGCCTGCAGCGGTTGAACGCCGATCGATTCGAGCTGACCCTCGACGGTCCGGACGGCGTCCGCACGGTGACGTGCGACCAGGCGGTCATCGCGACCGGCGGGTATCCGCTGCCGGTGATCCCGGCGTTCGCGTCGGCGCTCGACCCGACGGTGCATCAGATCCACTCCGAGCAGTACTTCAATCCTGAGCAGCTGCCCGAGGGTGCGGTGCTGGTCGTCGGATCGGGACAGTCGGGGACGCAGATCGCCGAGGATCTGCATCTCGCCGGTCGGCAGGTGCATCTGGCGGTCGGCAACGCACCGCGGGTCGCACGGTTCTACCGGGGCCGGGATTGCATGACGTGGCTGTCGGACATGGGGCTCTACGACACTCCGACGCAGGAGTATCCGGGTGGTCGTGCCGCGCAGGAGAAGACCAATCACTACGTAACCGGCCGCGATGGTGGCCGCGACATCGACCTACGACGCTTCGCCGTCGAGGGCATGCGGCTCTACGGGATGCTCACCGACGGCAAGGACTCGACGCTGCGGTTCGCGCCGACGCTCACGGACGCGCTGGACAAGGCAGACGCGACCTACAACTCCATCTGCGGCGACATCGACCGGCATATCGACTCGCTGGGGATCGAGGCGCCCGAACCCTCTCGGTACGAGCCGGTCTGGGCTCCGGATGTCGACCCTGCGGAACTGGATCTTGCGGCGGACGGCGTCACGTCGATCATCTGGGCCATCGGGTATCGGCCTGAATATCGATGGATTGAAGCGAGCGCCTTCGACGGCGGGGGCCGCCCGATGCAGACGCGCGGGATCACCGAGGTGCCCGGGCTGAGCTTGGTCGGACTGCCGTGGATGCACACCTGGGGATCCGGGCGGTTCCTCGGGATCGACCGGGACGCGCGGTACGTGGCGGAGCACATCGTGGGTGCTCTGGACCAAGGCCGACCGCGGTTGGCGGCGGCGCAGTAGGTGGGTGGCGTGGGGTGCGGGTGGTCGGGTTTTGGAGTGGCGGTCGCCAGCCCTTCGTGGCTCGTCGCTGGCGCTCCTCGCACCTCAGGGAGCGGAGTTGGCCGCACTCCGAAGCAAGAGTGGCACTACGTACGCCGATGGCAGCAGACGTGAAACTGACATTCCAACCAGGAGTACCCATGACGGTATCCACACGAGTTGACCTGGCACTGCTCGGGATTCGGGGCGAGCCGCCCGTACAGCGGACCGGTGGCGCCGGCCCGAGCGACGATGGCCACCTGATGGTCGACGGCCTGCATGCCGCGATCCCGCGGAACCCGCAGAGTCCGTTCGTCTTCGACGGCGATCGCGTCCTGTACGACGGGGTGGACGTCGGGATCGAGGTCGAGGCGATCGGACGTCCCGGGTTCTACGACCTGCAGACCGCCGACGGCGTCAGCTACGAGAAGATCGCACGGTTGCACGGACGCAACGTCCTGGCGACCACGGTGGTCCAGACGTGCATCCGGTACGACGAGTCGGAGCGATGCCGGTTCTGTTCCATCGAGGAGTCGCTGCGGTCGGGGTCGACGATCGCGGTGAAGAAGCCGGAGCAACTGGCCGAGGTCGCGCGTGCCGCAGTCGAACTCGACGGCATCACCCAGATGGTGATGACCACCGGCACTACCAATGGCCGCGACCGCGGGGCCCGGCACCTCGCGCGGTGTGTCCGCGCAATCAAGGCCGCGGTCCCCCACCTGCCGATCCAGGTCCAGTGCGAACCGCCCGCCGACCTCGCCGTCCTGACCGAACTACGCGAGGCCGGTGCCGACGCGATCGGCATCCACGTCGAATCCCTCGACGACGAGGTGCGGCGGCGGTGGATGCCCGGCAAGTCATCGGTGCCGATGGACGAATACCGCGCCGCCTGGACCGAGGCCGTGCGCGTGTTCGGGCGCAACCAGGTGTCGACCTACCTGCTCGTCGGACTCGGCGAGGACACCGACGAGATGATCGCCGGCGCCAAGGAACTCGCCGACATGGGTGTCTACCCGTTCATCGTGCCGTTCCGTCCTCACGCGGGGACGCTCGCGGTCGACGTCGACAAAGCGTCGGCACCGGACCCGGCGATCGTGGAGAAGATCAGCCGCGAAGTCGCCAGCCATCTCACCCTGATCGGCATGACCGGCGCCGACCAGCGGGCCGGATGCGCGGCCTGCGGAGCATGCAGCATTCTGCCGACGGTGGGTGGTTGAGATGGTGGAGTCCTTTCGATACGCCCCTCCGCAAGCTCCGGGGCTACTCAAGGAACAGAAACCGCACACCGCACCGCAAGCTCCGGGGCTACTCAAGGAACAGAAACCGCACACCGCACCGCAAGCTCCGGGGCTACTCAAGGAACAGAAACCGCACACCGCACCGCAAGCTCCGGGGCTACTCAAGGAGCAAAAGCCTCACGTCGCACCGCAGGCTCCGGGGCTACTCAAGGAGCAAAAGCCTCACGTCGCACCGCAATCTCCGGGGCTACTCAAGGAGCAAAAGCCTCACGTCGCACCGCAATCTCCGGGGCTACTCAAGGAGCAAAAGCCTCACGTCGCACCGCAGGCTCCGGGGCTACTCAAGGAGCAGCGGCCGGCTGAGTTGTCGATCCTCGCCGGTCGGCGTCGTGTCGTCGCACGACCGGACTTCCTGATCACGGTCGCCGACACCGCCGCCGAGCACGCTACCTACCGGGCGATGCGGTACCGCGAATTCGTCGAGCAGCAACAGCTTTTTGACCGTACGGATCTCGATGACACCGACGGCGACCCGCGCACGGTGGTCCTCGTCGCGACGTTGCCGGACGGCGCGATCGCCGGTGGTGTCCGGGTCGCTCCTATGCGGTGGGACGGATCGGCAGACACCGAAGACATCGGCTGGTGGTTCGGTAGCCGGCTCGTGGTCGCCGATCCCGGGCACGCGGCCGGTATCGGTCCAGCGCTCGTGCGCGCCGCGTGTGCGCACATCGAACAGCAGGGCGCGTTACGTTTCGACGCGACGGTGCAGGACCGCTACGCGAGGATGTTCCGGCGGCTCGGCTGGGATGACTGCGGGGCCGGTCCGGTGATCGCGGGTCAGGCGCACCGGGAGATGCGATGGCCGGTCCACCGGATCCAGCGGACCGTCGACGGCACCAAAGCAGTCCTCGCGGAGGCACTTGCACCGTTTGCCGAGCAGGACGGAGGCCTCGGCGCAGCCGGATTCCGCGGTGACGACGGCGTGCCGCTACCTGGCACCGATGTGATCGCGGCGTGTGATGCCATCATTCCGTCGATGATCGAACGCGACCCGGAATGGGCCGGGTGGTGTTCGGTGCTGGTCAATATCAACGACCTGTCCGCGATGGGTGCGCGTCCGATCGGGCTGCTCGACGCGGTGGGCGCCCCCACGACCTCGCATTTGACCCGCATCATCCGGGGGATCTCCGCAGCCGCACGAGCTTGGCAGACACCGGTTCTCGGCGGTCATACACAGGTCGGCGTGCCGTCGGCGCTGTCGGTGACGGCGTTGGGCACCACGCCCAGTCCGCTGCGGGCCGGCGGCGGCGCAGTCGGAGACACCGTCACGCTGCATGCAGACCTCGGCGGGTCGTGGCGACCGGGCTATCACGACCGGCAATGGGACTCCACGAGCTCACGCAGCAGCGACGAATTGCGTGCGATGGCAGGTCATCTGGCGAGGGTCGGACCGGCGTCGGCGAAGGATGTGAGCATGGCGGGAATCGCCGGAACGCTGGGTATGCTCGCCGAGGCGTCGGGCACCGGAGCCGAACTCGACGTCACCGCCGTGCCGCGGCCGAACGACGCGTCGATGGGCGCGTGGCTGACCTGCTTCCCCGGGTACGCGATGCTCAGTACAGACCGACCGGGTCGTCGTGCCGGTGTGCCCGTGCCGGACGCCCTTACCATCGCAGACTGTGGGCGTCTCACTTCGGAACCGGGCGTGCGACTGCGGTGGCCCGACGGTGCGGTGACCGTCGCGGTGGCCTCCACGGTCACCGGGCTGGGGGCCGCATGATCGGACTCCGGGTGACGCCCTCTCGCCGGTTCTCGGTCGGTACTGTTCGACCATGAGCACTGTCACCCTCGGTGCTCTCGCCGCGCACTTCGGCCGCGACGTGGAGCGCGGTGTGTCCAAGGCCGTCGGCATCGTCGAGGCGGCCGCGCGAGACGGCGTCGACCTGCTCGTTTTCCCGGACGCGACGCTCGGCGGCTATCTGGGCGACCTGCAGAACCCCGACCCCGACGAGCTGCCGCCGGCGCTTGATCCGGACGGGCCCGAGTTGGCTGCACTCATCGCCGCCGCGCGCGACACGACGGTCTGCATCGGTTACACCGAGGCCGATGGCGACAAGCGTTTCAACACCGCGGTCTGCGTCTCCGGGGACGGGATTCTCGGCACGCACCGCAAGGTCCATCAGCCCGCGGGAGAGTCGCTGGCCTACGCGGCCGGTGACGAGTTCCGGTCCTTTGACACCCCGGTCGGCCGGATCGGCATGCTCATCGACTACGACAAGACGTTCCCGGAGTCGGCCCGGACCCTCGCCCTCGACGGTGCGCGGATCATCGCTGCACTGTCGGCGTGGCCGGCCAGCGTGACCGATCGTGCCACCCGGCTCCCCGCCGATCGGCAGTCGCGGCTCTTCGACCTGTACGACTGCGCCCGCGCGGCCGAGAATCAGGTGTTCGTCGTGTCGTCGAACCAGACCGGCGTGATGGGATCGCTGCGGTTCCTCGGGCAGGCCAAGGTCGTCGGACCGGGCGGCGATATCCTGGCCACCACGCGGTCGAAGGGTGGGCTGGCCAGCGTGACGGTCGACGTCGACGCGGAGATCGATCGCGCCCGCCGCGTGCTGAGTCATCTCGCCGAACTGCGACCCGACTCCTATCGAAGCGCGAGCCCTCAGCCCGGGACAGCCGCGGACCTATCATGACGGGTGTGGACTCCCCCTCACCGCGCGTCGCGCTGCTGACCTACTCGACGAAACCGCGTGGCGGCGTGGTCCACACGCTGAACCTCGCCGAGGCGATGGCGCGAATCGGCGTCGACGTGACGGTCTGGTCGCTGGCGCGTGGCGGTGACGACGGGTTCTTCCGGAATGTGGACCCGGCGGTGACGCTGCGGCTCGTGCCGTTCCCCGATCGCGAGAACGAGACGATCACCGACCGCATCGTGCGATCCATCGACACCTTGCGCGACGCCTTCGACACAAGCGCATACGACATCGTGCACGCCCAGGACTGCATCAGCGCCAACGCCGTCGGCACCTGCATCCGCACGATCCATCACCTCGACCAGTTCACGACGCCGATCCTCGTCGAATGCCACAAGAAGGCCGTCGTGAATCCGTATGCGCGGATCTGTGTATCGCGGGCGGTCGCCGACGAGGTGCATCACGGCTGGGGGTTCACACCTGACGTGATCCCGAATGGTGTTGCGTATCAACGGTTCGCCGACGCCGCGTCGGTTATGCCGGAAGCTGTCGAGGCGCGTGATCGGTGGACCGGCAAGCTCGGCGAGTACGTGCTGGCCGTCGGCGGGATCGAACCTCGGAAGGGCAGCATCGACCTGCTGAACGCGTACGCCCTGCTGCGGGAGCGGCATCCGGAGCTGTCGCTGGTCTTCGCCGGTGGCGAGACCCTGTTCGACTATCGGGACTACCGCGCCGAGTTCGACCGTCGCCGTACCGAACTCGACGTCGAACCGATCGTGCTCGGCAACGTGCCGGACGACGAGCTGCCGACGCTGGTCGCGGCCAGTCGGGTGTTCGCGTTCCCGTCGGTGAAAGAAGGGTTCGGGCTGGCCGCGATGGAGGCGCTGTCCGCGGGTCGGCCGGTCGTGACCCGTGAGTTGCCCATCCTCCGTGAGGTGTTCGGCGACGCAGTCGCCTACGCGTCGACGGTCCCCGAACTCGCCGAAGCGCTGGAGGACGCGCTCACGCCGGACCCGGCGCGCGTCGAGGCCGGCCGGTCGCTGGCGGCGTCGTTGACGTGGGAGGACGCGGCACTTCGTCACCTCGAGTTCTATGCCCGCCACCCGATGCCGCGCGACCCGTTGCCTACACACGTCGACGCGTCGAGATGAGCGAACACCCGCGCGCCTCCGAACGCGCCGGAATCCTTGCGGTGACCCTCACCGCGTTCCTGTGGGGCACGTCGGGGACCGCCGCTGCACTAGCTCCTGCGCTCAGTGCGGTGACGATCGGTGCTATTGCGATGTCCGGCGGTGGTTTGCTGCAGGGTGCGATCAACGCACGGGCGGTGCGCGCCGCGTGGCCGTCGTTGATGAAGCTATGGCCAACGGTGCTCGCGGGCGGTGTCTGCGTGATGGTGTACCCGCTGTGCTTCTACGGCTCGATGCGCATCGGCGGTGTTGCGCTGGGCACCGTGGTGTCGCTGGCGTCGGCGCCGTTGTTCTCGGCGGTGATCGAACGCGTCGCCGACGGTCGGGCGTTGACGACAAGGTGGTGCGTCGCGTGTGCGCTGGGTATCGCCGGCAGTGTCGCGCTGGCGTTGTCGCGCAGCGAATCGTCGCACGGGGATTCCGTCTCCGGCAGCACCGCGTCGGCCTGGGGTGTCGCGCTCGGCTTGGGAGCGGGCGCGACCTACGCGGGTTTCTCGTGGGCGATGCGACGCCTGATGAACCAGGAACTGCCCCGCGGAGCGTCGGCCGGTGGCGTCATGGGACTGGGCGGGGTGTTGTTGCTGCCCGTGGTCGCGGTGTGTGTGCCCTCGGTGATCGAGCATCCGGAAGGTCTGTACGTCCTCGCGTACCTCATCGTCGTGCCGCAGTTCCTCGGCTACGTGTTGTTCAGCCGTGGACTGGGACGGATCGACAGTTCGACCGCTACCACCATCACCCTCATCGAACCGGCGGTCGCGACTGTTCTGGCGGTCGTCGTACTGTCCGAATCGATCACCGCGGTCGGCTGGATGGGCATCGGCGTGCTGGCGGTGGCGCTCGTCGTGTTGATGGCTCCCGCGCGGCGTCGGAGATCGGTTAGCGTCGAGCGGAGAAGTACGCACAACGGCGCCCCTGCCGTGGATGAGGAGGACATGCATGAAGCAGTTCCGAGAGGCCGTCGAGGCACGTGACGCGCAGGCGATGCAGGCTCTGCTCGCCGACGACGTCGTGTTCACCAGCCCGGTCGCGTTCAAGCCGTACCCGGGCAAGGCGATCACCTCGGCGATCCTGCGGGGCGTGCTGCGCGTGTTCACCGACTTCCGCTACGTGCGCGAGATCAACGACGAGGGCGGCCGGGACTCGGCGCTCATCTTCGAGGCCAACGTCAACGGCAAGGCCGTCACCGGATGCGACTTCATCCACGTCAACGACGACGGCAAGATCGACGACTTCATGGTGATGGTCCGGCCGCTCTCGGGCGCGCAGGCCCTCGCCGAGGCGATGGGCGCACAGTTCGATCAGATCGCAGCCGAAGCAGCTGCCGAGACCACGGACGGAGCCAACTGATGAAACTCGGTCTGCAACTGGGATATTGGGCCGCACAACCGCCGGCCGGTCACGCCGATCTCGTCACCGCCGCCGAACAGGCCGGTTTCGACTCCATCTTCACCGCCGAGGCCTGGGGATCCGACGCCTACACCCCACTGGCCTGGTACGGGTCGTCGACGAGCCGTGTGCGGCTGGGCACCTCGGTGCTGCAGCTGTCGGCGCGCACTCCAACTGCATGTGCGATGGCCGCGCTGACGCTCGACCATCTGTCCGGCGGTCGGCACATCGTCGGACTCGGTGTGTCCGGGCCGCAGGTCGTCGAAGGTTGGTACGGACAGAAGTTCGCCAAGCCGCTCGGCCGCACGCGTGAGTACATCGACATCATGCGTCAGGTGTGGGCGCGGGAGGCGCCGGTCACCAGTGCCGGGCCGCACTATCCGCTGCCCTACAACGGCGACGGCGCGTCGGGACTCGGTAAGCCGCTCAAGCCGATCACCCATCCGCTGCGGTCCGACATCCCGATCATGCTCGGCGCCGAGGGACCCAAGAACGTCGCGCTCGCGGCCGAGATCGCCGACGGCTGGCTGCCGCTGTTCTACACGCCGCGCATGGCCGACACCTACAACGCCTGGCTCGACGAGGGTTTTGCCAAGCCGGGTGCCCGACGCAGTCGCGAGGACTTCGAGATCATCGCGACCGCCCAGATCGTCATCACCGACGACCGCGCCGCCACCTATGCCGCCATCAAGCCGTTCCTCGCGCTGTACATGGGCGGAATGGGCAGTGAGGACACCAACTTCCACGCCGAGGTGTACCGCCGCATGGGGTACTCCGACGTGGTCGACGAGGTGACCAGATTGTTCCGCTCCGATCGCAAAGAAGAAGCGGCGCAGATCATCCCGGATGCTGTCGTCGAGGATTCCGCGATCGTCGGCAACCTCGACTACGTGCGCGAACAGATCAAGGTCTGGGAGTCTTGCGGTGTCACCACGATGCTGGTCTCCCCGCGCACCATCGAGGAGATCGACCAGCTCGCCGGACTCATCAGCTGATGCTGACCCCCGCCCGGTTCACCATCATCGACGACATCGTGGCGTTCCCGACGCCCGTCGCGGACACGTTCGACTATCTCACCGATCCGAGCAATCGGCCTGCGTGGCAGTCGAGTCTGCGCCGAATCGACGACCTGCAGGTGATCGGTGACCGGGCGGGTGACGTCGGCACCAGCTGGACCGACGTCACCGTCGTACCCGGTATCAGTCCGCGGTTGGAGGTCACCGACTGTGAGCCGCACCGGTTGTGGCGGGAGGTCGGTGGGTGGCGATCTGTCGACGCGGTGCTGACGTTGGGCTTCCAGGAACGCTCCGACGGCGGCACGGATGTCCACGCCGAGGGGACGCTGACCGTGCCGGCCATGGGCGTACCGGTACTGGCGGTGAACCGGTGGCCGGCGGCGCGGGCGATCCGTGCCGATCTGGCTCGGGCGGCCCGGATTCTGGGTGGTAGCGGCGCTCGGTGAACCGCGTCCGCTCGGGTAGCGTGACCAGGGTGAACATGAAGAATGCGACGCTCGCGCTCGGCGCGGCCCTCGTCCTCGCGGTGGCCGGCTGTAGCTCCGACTCCGATTCCGATTCCGGCACAACCGAAGCCACCGGTACCGCCGCGGCCGGCAGCACCGACACCGGTTCGGCACCGAACAGCTGCCCCACCGCCTCGGCCAAGGACGGCGCCAAGCCCCAGTGGACCCTGAAGGGCGCCACCGGCGAGATGGAGATGGTCGCCGCCACCGAGAACGAGGCGCCGAAGATCACCGTCCAGTCGCCGTTCAGCGTCGACCAGACTGTTGTCGAAACCCTCGTCGAGGGTGACGGACCCGTCGTCGCCGAGACCGCGTCGGTCAGCGTTTGCTACGTCGGCGTCAACGGTCGCAACGGCGAGGAGTTCGACAGCGCCTACCAGAGCGGCACCCCCGTCGACTTCCCGCTCAACGGCGTCATCCCAGGCTTCAGCAAGGCGATCGCCGGGCAGAAGGTCGGGTCGAAGGTGGGCGTCGCCATGACGTCGGCCGACGGTTACGCCCAGGGCCAGCCCAGCGCCGGCATCGAGCCGGGTGACACCCTCATCTTCGAGATCGGGATTCTCGCAGCTTCGTAGGGGTTCTACAACGAAACACGAAGGGCTGGTGACCGTTTGGTCACCAGCCCTTGTGGCGAGTCAGGCACGAGGCGTTCATCGCATCCGATCTGCGGGTGCGGAATCACGTCGCATGCGACATCGCTCCGGCTGTGGGACCTCGGCCGTAGTCGTTCACCCGGATTGACGTCGCGCGCGACGTCATTTCGGGCATCGTGCCCCGGTATAGGGGGCCGGGCCGCACAGCGGGCCGGGCGGGGTGAAATTTCGTCCATCTCAGCGGCTTCCGAGGGCAGTGTGCCCTCGGAGGGTGCTCACAGGGACGAACTTTTCGCGTTGGGCCGGCGAACGTGGAGGACGAAAGGATATCCGCTCCCTTCAGGAGTGTCGGGAGCATGCGAACGGTGTTCTCGGTACGGCTCGTCGCTAACGCTCCACTCATATCGGGGAGCGGCCGTGGTGTCGACGCTCCTCACACCCCGGGGAGCAGAAGGGTGGCGTCGTAGGGTTTGACAGCGAAATACGAGGGGCTGGTGACTGTTTGGTCACCAGCCCTTCGTGGCTCGTCGCTAGCGCTCCTCGCACCTCAGGGAGCGAGTGGTGGCGTCGACCGCTCCTCGCACCTCAGGGAGCAAGTGGTGGCGTCGACCGCTCCTCGCACCTCAGGGAGTGGGGGCTTGGTTTC
>NZ_BAHE01000003.1 GCF_000298235.1 Gordonia namibiensis NBRC 108229 | reverse complement strand
CCAGTGCTTCGTACCAGAATTCCTTGGCTTCAGCCCAGCGTGTCGCGTCGTACGCTGAACTTGTTGACTCTGACGTGATAGTCAGTCGCGCGCTCGAGTCCACCGGAGTCGGTCTCAAGCAAGACGAAGCGAAGGATTCGCTGTCCGTTTCAACAAGTCCGGACACCGTTCTGCTGGTAGTTACCGCTGAGAATGCGAATCCTGATCTTGCTGCCCGCTTGGCATCCGGAGTTTCACAGGCGCTTATTGAGTACGTTGAGGTACTGGAGGTGCCTAGCGCCGGCGGCGACCCTCTGGCCAAGTTGACTGTGGTCTCGCCTGCGACCGTAGATGACGCACCGGTCTCGCCCCGGTATGGTCGGACTGTGCTGATTGCCCTCACGCTGGGTATCTGTATGGGGATTGGCATTGTGGTACTCGTCGAGCGCGCAGATACTCGGATTCGGAGTGAGGACTCGGTCTTGGAGGTCACTGAGCTCCCTATCCTTGGCGACCTTCCCGATGACCCTGCGGTCGACCGAAACGTGGTTAATTTCGGTGTGGGCGGTAGCCCAGCGGCAGAAGCCTTCCGCCATTTGCGGACAAATCTGTCTTTCATGGACGTGGACTCACCCGCGCGGATGATTGCTGTAACAAGTCCGAGTCCGGGTGATGGCAAAACCACTGTCGCGCTGAATCTTGCCGCCTCATTGGCGGAGGCCGGGCATTCGGTCCTGCTCGTGGACGCCGATTTGCGGAACCCGAGCGTGGCCGGCAGGGTCAATCTCACAGGTTCAGTGGGTTTGACGACGATCCTTTCAACAGGAGCGACCCTCACTGACTGCATACAGCATTCATCGGTCGCAGGTCTCGACGTGCTGCCGAGCGGTCCAATCGCGCCGAATCCTGCCGAGTTGCTGGGTTCGAGAAAGGCGAGCGACGTATTCGGGTCGCTTCGGGACTCGTTTGAGTACGTAGTTGTTGATACGCCTCCGTGCTTGCCCGTTACGGATGCACAGGTGGTATCGCGTCTTGTTGATGGCGTGCTGGTTGTCGTTCGTATCGATAAGAGCGCGAAGCATGAACTGTCTGACACAACTCGTCAAATGGATACGGCTGGAGTGCATGCAATGGGCGTTGTGATTAATGGGACACCGGTTCGTCAGAGTCCCTACCGATTTAGGTATTACGGCGTTAACGTAGAAAACAACGCTGACGATATGTCGGTCGATAAGGTCGGCACGTCTTCTGCGTCGTAATATCCGTGCGCGCTCCTTGGCCGGGTCCTCTGCGCGCACGCTTGGGTGATTCTCACTCGTCGTCGATTGTGGTGAATGTGGACTTGGACGACGCGATGTATTCGGGTTGGCTTCGGTCTCGTGTCCTCAATGACGCGTTCGTGGTTGCTTTGGCGAAACTGGTAGCAGTACCGAGCCTGGAACGAGCTCGATCAGGGAATCGCCATGATCTGAACACGTCTTGTGAGCGCGCTAGTGTTGTTCGTCATTATTTCGGTGGGCCGTGCGCGCGGTCTGGTTCCGGGCACTGTCACGCGGCGTGGGTCTCAGGTCCTCTGAGAAGTGTGCTTCGAGGTCTGTTGGCGGAGTCGGTGCTAGTGAAGCGCACCCATTTGGTTTTCGAGTTCTCGAGACTATGGAACTACTCGAGGCACCACCCGCCTGAGTTTCTGGCAGAGGCGTGCGCAATTTCATAGACCTTGGAGCCGATGCCGAGCTCTGGGAAGTCGATGCAGTTCGTCAGGTCGCCGGTGGACACAAGATCGCGGACGGATGTTGCGGCGGTGACACCGCAACGCCAGAGTGATGGCGGTGTGTGCCGCGGAACTCGACAGGCCGGGATGAGGTGGTCGCGTTCACCGGTGCCCATTGCGATCCTTTCGCGTTGAGTCCATTCTGTAGCACTACCGTGCGACGGTGTGGGATTCGCGTCGCGGAGTTTACGACGGGCCCGAACTCATTCCAGAGACGACAGGTGCTCGAAGGTGATGGCTGGGATGGCGGATGCGGCCACGTCGAACGGTTCCACGGTTTTGGTGACGGGGCGGTGGGCGTAGCAGCCCTCGTAGTGGGCCTCGTCGAGGACGACCTCGCCGGGTGCGGCCAGCAGATGTTCGGCGACCACCTCGCCCGAGGCGGGTTCGGCGACCAGGAGCCGCGCACCGTCCTGGATGAGGGTCACGGTGGTGCCGACGGGCCGAGGCGTACCGGATACAGGAGAGGCGGTCGACCTTGTGGGTGACCGGTAGTGGACATACCTGAGCCCGCAGAGATGGCAACGTCCACAAGACTTCTCGTTCTACATCGAGCTGGTTGACGGGCACGCACAGTGTGTCGCTGTGGCGGCGGGTGTTGACCTCGCCACCAATCCCGCGCGGCCCGGTTCGCAGTATGCACATCTAGCTGCACGTCGTCACGGCCAGTGCCGGATCTTGGCTTCGGTCCACAATGGTCGCGCCAGATCAGACTGCGCGTAACCGCACAGGTTCTCCACGATCCCCTTCGACTCCGGATCGGCGCCGTGACAGAAATCCGGGGCGAACTCGTAGTGGGTGGCATACCGCACATACATGGGCGTTGGTACGACGACGTTCGCGACGACTCCAACCTTGAGGCAGCCCATCCGATCAGCAAGCACCTTGTCAGGCACTCCACCAATCTCCTCGAAGGCTTCGGCGATGAATCCGATTGTGGTGGTGGCTGTTTCGTTAGTGGCGAACCGCACGAACCGCCACCGGGAACGCCAACATCGCGCAGCACATGTGCACCCCGCCGATCACGGCCCAATCGATGACGAGGTAGTCGCCCGGTGCCCACACTGCCGGGCGGCGGCCATGACGATGCCCACGACGCCACTGTGTTTCTCGTGGGCGCCGGACGACGGAATTTCCGGGCCGAACCCGAATAGCCTGTCGTCGCGCTACCCGCAGCAGGCGCTTGGTGGTGATCCGGCCGTGTGACCGCTCGACTCGCTCAGCAACCAGCTGGGCCACAGCATTGTAGTTCCGGGAGTTGCGGGAGTTGCGGGCCCGTTCCTTACGATCTGGTGGCTGATCGTCGGCGTCGAACTGGTCCACCACACGTTTGACGGTCTTGTGGGTGGTACCGCACACCTCGGGTGCGGCGCGATAGCTTCCGAGTTCTCGGTAAGCAGAAATGATGTCCATACGGTCCTTCGCAGCCTTCCATGACCGGGCGGTGATGGTTATCGGGAGATGTCGTCGTCTGCGGCTGTGGTTCGCATTGCGAAACACATTGGGAATCAATGTCATACGATCGGGTGATCGTGGTTGTAGTTTGTCTGGCCGAACCGGGCGAGATGGCGCGCGATGGGTGAAGATAGGGCCCTGTAAGTGATCTCGTCCATGTCGGACGATTGCTGGGGGGACTGAATGACCACGCCGACCACGCCGCATCGCGGCGTCCGTTCACTACGGCCACAGAAGGCAGCTACTGCTCCGAAACGCCGTGACATTCAGGGTATTCGGATGATCGCGGTCTTGTTTGTTCTGATCTGGCACGCTGGTGTTCCATTCCTGCCAGGTGGGTTCGTCGGCGTCGACGTCTTCTTCGTCGTGTCCGGATTTCTGATGACCAGGATTCTGTATCGCGAGCTGTCGACGAGTCAGTCGCAAGAGGTGTCGGTCGGAGCCTTCTATGCTCGCCGCGCCCGGCGACTTGTTCCCGCGAGCGTCGCAGTCCTAGTTGCGATCGCTGTAGGTACCGTCCTGGTGCTACCGGTCTCGCGTTGGTGGAACACCGGTTTCGACATCCTCAACGCGGGCGTCTATATCGTGAACTGGCGGCTGGCGGACCGATCGGTTGAATACCTGTCCCAGGACTCCGCTCCGAGCCCGGTCCAACATTTCTGGTCGCTATCGATCGAAGAGCAGTACTACATAGTCCTGCCAGTCCTACTTGCCCTCATCGGTGGTGCTGTAGCTCGAAATCGTCTGCACAGTGCGGTGGTATGGCTGACGGCTATTGCGTTCACCCTCTCGTTGGGTTGGTCAATCTACTACTCGGAAGTGGCATCCGGCCCCGCCTACTTCGTCACGACGACCCGGATCTGGGAGCTCGCGCTGGGTGGACTCGTCGCCCTCACCGCCGTACATCTCGCGCGTGTGCCGTCTTTGGTCGGCGCGACGCTCACCTGGGCGGGCTTCGCCATGATTCTGGCGACGGGGTTCCTACTCGCCGCCGATGACTTACCGTTCCCCGGCTACATTGCTCTCGTACCAACCGTGGGGACCGCACTCATGCTCGCGTTCGGCGACAACGCCGGCGGGCGTGGCGCTGAACTGGTGCTGCGATCGAAGCCCGTTCAGTACATCGGCGATCTCTCGTACTCGCTGTACTTGTGGCACTGGCCGTTCGTCGTGATCGGCGGGTACTGGATCACGGAGGGCCTCCGTCCCGTCACCGTCAGGGAGGGTGTGATCCTCGTCGCGGCATCGGCGATCCCAGCATGGCTGTCGTACCGGTTCGTCGAGCAACCCTTTCGCGACATGAAGTCCCTCACCTCCTCGACGCTCGCGTCCCTCCGGATGGCGGTCATTGGTATCGCCATCACGGTTATCGTGGGCATTCTGGTTGCAACCGCCAACCCGGCAGCGCGTCCAACAACTGCAGCCCCGCTGCCTCCGGTCATCGCAAGCGGTGCAACCGGCACGGGCCCGTCGATCGGTTTACCGTCGACGAAAATGGTTAAGGCTACGCCGATGGGTGCGATGCTCCTGGGAGCGGACCCGTCGGCCAGCCCTGAAGGACGGGTGGTCGATTCCGTTACGAGAATCCGCCCGACAGCGATTGCGGCGCAGCAGGATAACCCCCCGGTGTATGCGAACGAATGCCACGTCGAGCAAAGTGAAGTACGGGTCAAGACCTGCACTTTCGGAGACCGGCGGGGGACGGTGACCGCGGCGATCGTTGGAGACTCGCACGCGGCCCAGTGGGTCAATGCACTGGATTATGTTGCGGTCGAACGAAAGTGGAAACTGCAGTCGTACACGAAATCGTCGTGCCCGCTGTTCGACGGAACTATCAAGCTGAAAGAGTCCCCATACCGGGAGTGCCGTCAGTGGAACAACGCGTTGCTCGCCGAGCTGACCGGGCCGCAGAAGCCCGATATCGCGTTTATCTCCAACCTGGATCACTCTACGATCGACAAGACTATGGCCGATGGTCTGGCTTCGGCGTGGAGGAAACTGAGTGACGCCGGCGTGAAGGTTGTGATACTGCAGGACACTCCACGTTCGAAGCTCGATGTGCCTCCGGAGTGCGTTGCTACCCATGTGGAGTCGCTCAGCTCATGCGCCACTCCGCGCAACGCGGCAATCACGTATCAAGGCCGGAGTCAACGCGAAGCCGCGGGCGTGGTGCCGGGTGTAGTCGTCGTGGACATGACCGACTGGATCTGTCCTGGCGACCAGTGCCCGGTCGTGATCGGCGGAGTGTTGATATACCGCGACAAAACCCACATGACGGCGACATACTCGGCGTCGTTGGGTCCGATCCTGAATCAGCGTCTGGGTTCGGCCGTCTCGTAGTTCGAGAGGCCACCGCGTCCAGCCTGTCCAGTTCGGCGGCGAGCCGCGCCGGGAATCGGGCGACTTGGCGGTTGAGACGGTGATCGGTTCCACCTGGACCGGGTTGAGGTGCTCCCCGTCGTCGGCGACCACGGCGGCATAGGCACCTACCTGGACGAGTCGGTGCCATGCCGAGGCGTACATTCCTATCGTGCGGGCTGTGGTGAGCAGCGCATTGAGTTCGGTGATGACGTCGGTGGCGTCAGCGATTGCCGACTGACGGGTGAAGCTCCAGTCACCCGAGTTCGACTTGAGCTTGATGACGCCGGAATGGGCGTAGATCACTGCGCCACCGGACGAGCCACCGGTGCCCAAGGTGGCGGCGTGGCCCACCGCCCAAAGCCGAGGCCCGGTGCCGGGTGTGACATCGATACGCAGGTTGGCGTCGGCCTGCAGTTCGGGGCGGCCCTGATGACGCCGGTGCCCTGCCGGTAGAGGTTGTAGTCGAGAGTGTCGGTGGGGTGTGCTGCCCCACTTCATGCTTCCCGCCATCGCCGAGCGGCAACTGTTGATCAGCGAGCTACCCGTCGTGATGCGCAGGGCGGCTTGACGGTGCCGTTCAGGCAGTCGTGAAATGCGGCTGGACCGGCGGCGTCGAGGTGACCGCCGGATCCGTGCGGTACCCGTCGTCGGTCTTCGATCAGTGCGCCGTCGCATGCGCCGGATCCGGCGGGGCGACCGGTAACGAACGTGACGTATCCGGTGGCGCGGTCGCAGAGCATGAACACCCATCGCGGTCCTGCGCCCGGCAGTGGCGGACAGCGAACCGGGCCGCCCGATGGAACCGTTGTCCGGCGGGGTGCCGTCCTTGAAGTCCAGATCTCGTCCATCAGGCCCGACGTCGAGGCCATCGGGAGCTGGTAGTCGATCATCAACTTGGCGCGAGAGTCCGGTGCAGACCGCGGAAATCCCGGCATTGGGATGGGGATGTGGCGCGGAAGGAGTGCCCCCACCAGGGCTCGAACCTGGGACCTGCGGATTAAAAGTCCGTAGCTCTACCAACTGAGCTATAGGGGCGTGCCCCGGCTAGCCGGGGCGTCGACGAGTTTACAGCTTCCTCCAGCTGTCCGAGCGGGGGCCTACACGTGTGTCGCGAGGGCGCACGAGCTATCCGCAACCGGCTACCGGCACGTGCGTCGCGCAGCTGCGCGCAACGCTCCGAACAAGGGTCTCCACGCGTCCTGCGCAGATGCACCAAAAATGGCCGTTTTAGGCCCCTGACCACACGATTTGTGGTTTGCTCGAAACGTGTCATAAGCTATGCGAGCTCCCAGCGGAGAAGCGAGACCGGCCCCCTTCGTCTAGCGGCCTAGGACGCCGCCCTTTCAAGGCGGTAGCGCGGGTTCGAATCCCGTAGGGGGTACGCCTGGACGGCACTCGGTAACGAGAGTCGGACAGAACAATTAAACAAGGCCCTGTGGCGCAGTTGGTTAGCGCGCCGCCCTGTCACGGCGGAGGTCGCGGGTTCGAGTCCCGTCAGGGTCGCCAAAAGATGACCGGCGCATTCGGTTTACCGGATGCGCCGGTTGTCTTAGGGCCAGGTAGCTCAGTTGGTACGAGCGTCCGCCTGAAAAGCGGAAGGTCGTCGGTTCGATCCCGACTCTGGCCACCACGAAAACCTCCCGGTTCCTCCGGGAGGTTTTTCTGGTTCCCGGGGTCGGTGTCGGCCGTGCCGGTCACCGTTCGTCGGGGACCGCCGGCCCGGTGATCTCCACCACGCGGGCATCCAGGGCATCGGCCACCGCGTCGAGCTCGCCGTCGAACAGGTCCGCGTAGGTGTGGGCGGTCACCGTGATCGAGGCATGGCCCATCGCCACCTGCAGCAGCCGCAGATCGGCGCCGGCGGCGCGGGCCAGACTCGCATAGGTGTGGCGCAGATCGTGGACCCGCAGCGTCGGATAGCCCAGCGCGGTGACCTGCTCGCGCCACCGCACCGCGCGCACCCAGTTCTCCCGGCTCAGCCGTGCTCCTCGCGGGGAGGTGACCGCCGGCGCGGTGCGGGGCCGGCCGTCGATGCGGGCCGCCAGCACCGGAACCAGGGATCGGGGGAGGGGTACGGTGCGAATCCCGGCCCGGCTCTTGGGTTTTCCGGTCATCAGCGTGCCGCCGACCTGGGTCATCGAGCGGCGGACCGCGATCCGCCGACGGACCAGGTCGACGTCGGCGACATTCAGGCCGGTGAGCTCACCCCAGCGCAACCCGGTGTAGGCGAGGATGCGCACGATGTCGCCCTGCGCGCCGCAACGGGTCGCCAGCTCGCCGACCTCGGCGTGGGTGAGATAGAGGTGCTCGGCGAGGTCCAGCGGCGGGAACACCGTGCGCTCCGCGGGGCTCTTCACCAGCAGACCGTCGGCGACGGCGTGCGCCAGGATCATCCGCAGCAGCGAATGCCGCCACCGCTTGGTGCGCGGCGAGCAGTCCATCGCGTTCACCCACGCCTGGATGGACTCCCGGTCGACCTTGGTCACCGGCCAGGTCCCGAACGCCGGGGCCACGTGCAGCCGCCAGTTGTCCTCGAAGCCGCGCCGGACCTTCGGTGTCACATCCTGGCGGGTGGCCAGCCAGGAGGCGTACATCGCCGACACCGGGACCGCGTCGCCGCGCCGGGGATCGAACACCACGCCCCGGGTGCGGGCGGTGATCGTCTCGGCCTCGAAGGCCCGCGCCTCGCGCAGCGTGCCGAACGCCTTGCTGCGGGTGTGGCCGTCGGGGAGGCGCCACGTCACCCGCCAGCGGGCCGCGCCCGAGCTCGTCCGGTACTTGGTGATGCTCATCGGCACAGCAGCTCGGTGGGGATGGCGATTCCTCCTGCACGTCTCGGGCCGGTCGGAGATGAGACGCACGCGGAGCGCCGCCGGTTCCCCTCGGTGGGGCTCCCGCCGGAGATCTCGGCCGCCAGCGGTTGCGAACTGCCACCGGACCAGCCAAGATCAACTGAATACAATTCTGTATGTAGTAGGAATCGACGGACCGGACGGGGACTTTCGTGGTGCAGGTGGCGATGGGCATGCCGTCCATCCGGACGGCGACGGCCGACGTGTCCGACCGGCCCCTGGTCGACACCCTCGTCGACCGGTTCGGCCGGGTCGCACGGGACCTGCGGGTGTCGATCACCGAGAAGTGTTCGCTGCGGTGCACCTACTGCATGCCCGCCGAGGGCCTGCCCGCCATTCCCCGTGACCGGCTCCTCGACGCCGGTGAACTCGTCCGCCTGGTGGGGATCGCGGTCAACAAGCTCGGCGTGCAGGAGGTGCGCTTCACCGGCGGCGAACCGCTGATGCGCCGCGACCTCGAGGACATCATCCGCGGCTGCGTGCACGTCGCACCGCATGTGCCGCTGGCCATCACGAGCAACGCCGTCGGACTGGAACACCGCGCGCAAGGTCTGGCGCTGGCCGGCCTCACCCGCATCAACATCTCCCTCGACACCGTCGACCGGGACCATTTCGCGGCCCTGACGCGCCGTGACCGCCTCGATTCGGTCCTCGCGGGCATCCGGGCCGCCAAAACGTTCATCGGGCGCGTGAAGGTCAATGCGGTCCTCATGCCCGACACCCTCGACGGGGCCGCGGATCTCCTGCAGTGGTGCCTCGACGAGGGCGTCGAATTGCGGTTCATCGAACAGATGCCCCTCGACGCCGACCAGACGTGGACCCGCGATCAGATGGTGTCGGCGCAGGAGTTGCTCGACGTCCTCGGCGCGCGGTTCACGCTGACCCCGACCGGTCGGGAAGACCCGTCCGCGCCGGCCGAACAGTGGCTCGTCGACGGCGGACCCGCCACGGTGGGCATCATTGCCTCGGTCACCCGGTCGTTCTGCTCGGACTGCGACCGCACCCGGCTCACCGCCGAGGGCACCGTCCGGTCGTGTCTGTTCAGCGACGACGAGACCGACCTGCGGGCGGCGTTGCGCGGCA
This sequence comes from Gordonia namibiensis NBRC 108229, assembly GCF_000298235.1. Classification (GTDB taxonomy): domain Bacteria; phylum Actinomycetota; class Actinomycetes; order Mycobacteriales; family Mycobacteriaceae; genus Gordonia; species Gordonia namibiensis. The sequence continues at coordinate 28,126 of NZ_BAHE01000003.1, read as the reverse complement.
ACGCCTCCGACGACGACATCGCCGATCTGTGGCGTGGCGCCATGTGGAACAAATGGGCCGGACACGGAGTCGCAGCAGCGGACTTCGTTCCCCCGCAACGGAGTATGGGAGCAATCGGTGGCTGACGGCACGAAAGCGGTTGAGGTGCGCTACTTCGCGGCGGCGGAGGCGGTCACCGGGATCCGGTCGGAGGTCGTGCACCTGACCGCCCGCGCGGATCTGCGCGAACTGCGCACCGTGCTCGTCGACCGGCACGGCCCGGACCTGGGTCGCATCCTCGCGGTGGCGGGCTACCTGCTCGGCCCCGCTGCCGACGGCCGGGGCGATGGCGAGTTCACCCGCGAGCTGTCGACGAAGGTCGGCGCCCGCGTCGACGTGATGCCCCCGTTCGCCGGGGGCTAGACGCGCCTGCGGGACAGGCGTACCCGTAGAACAGACGCCCGGGGAAATAGGACCGTACCCGACGGTCGACCGTGCCGGGAACAGTCAGACCCGAAATGGCCACGGCACCAAGTTGCTTCACCCGAGAATGGATTCTGCCCCCGGGGACAAACACACCCGGGGGCAGAAGGTTCACGAGCCGGCTCAGCCGGCGGTGGGGAAGAGCCGGCTCAGCCGGCGGTGAGCGCGGGCACCACGGATCGGTGGATCGGTCCGTCGACGCGGCCGAGCGGGCTGCCGGTGCCGCCGCGGCGCTGGGCGATGATCTCGGCCAGGATCGAGATCGCGGTCTCCTCTGGGGTCACCGCACCCAGATCCAGGCCGATGGGGGAGGACAGGCGGGCGAGTTCGTCGTCGGTGACCCCGGCGGCGCGCAGCCGGGCGAGACGATCGTGGTGGGTGCGGCGGCTGCCCATCGCGCCGACATAGCCGGCGCCGGAACGCAGCGCGACCGTCAGCGCCGGCACGTCGAACTTGGGATCGTGGGTCAGCACACAGATCAGCGTCGACGCCGAGATGGTTTGTGATTCCAGGTAGGTGTGCGGCCACATGGTGACGACCTCGTCGGCCTCGGGGAACCGTTCGGGGGTCGCGAACACCGGCCGGGCGTCGCAGAGGGTCACCCGGTAGCCGAGGGCCTTGGCCGAGCGGATGAGGGCGCGGGAGAAGTCGACGGCGCCGAACACCATCAGGTGCGGCGGCTGCGCGGTCGACGAGATCAGCACGCTGACATCGGATTCGAGGCAGTTGCCGGTGACGCCCATGTCGACGGTGACCGCCGAGCCTGCCTCGAGATGGCGGCGGGCCTGCTTGATGACCTCGGCGTCGAGGAGGGGATTGCCGAGGGTGCCGGCGACCTGGTCGCCGACGGTGACGATCGTGCGGCCCTGGAGCTCACCCGCGGAGACGATGGTGGCCACGGAGACCGGCACGGTCTCGGGCAGCGGGTCGGCGACGGCCGACAGGCCCGGCAGGTCGGCGCGTCCGGCGGGGTGGACGAGGACGCGCATCGAGCCGCCGCACATCAGGCCGATGGAGCCGGCCTCGTCGTCGTCGATGGCGTAGGTGCGGATGACCGGCACCCGGGTGTCGAGGACGTCGAGGGCCTCGTGGAAGATGTCGCTTTCGACGCAGCCGCCGGAAATGCTTCCGGCGACTGCGCCGTCGCGGGAGACGGCCATGATGCTGCCGACGGGGAGCGGTATCGATCCCTGCGAGGAGATGATGGTGGCGATCGCGCAGTCGATGTCTGCGTCATGCCACCGGGTGATCGTCCCCAGTACGTCGCGCATCATGGCCGAATCCCCTATCCGCGCTTGGTGAGACGGCCGAGGAGGAAGCCGAGGCCGAGGGTGACGAGCACTGCGGCGGCGACCTTAATGACCTTGTCGCGGTCGGGGCCCAGGACGCTGACGAGGTCCAGCGGCTCGGCCTCGGCCGGCTTGGCCGCGGTCTTCGGTGCCGACGCGGCCGCAGCGGGGGCCGCGGTGTCGGTGGAGGATGCAGCAGCCGGGGCGGCGGTCTCCTCGACGGCGGGGGCCGGCTCGTCGAACTGGGTGGCCAGGTTCTTGGCGAACTGGCCGACGATCTTGCCGCCGATGTCCTCCAGCGCGCCGCGACCGAACTGGGCCGGGCGGCCGGTGATCGCGAGGTCGGTCTCGACGAGAGCGTCGGTGTTGGCACCGTTCTCGGTCAGGGTGAGGGTGACGGTGGCGTTGACCGTGCCCGCGCCGCGGTTCTCCTTGCCGGCGCCCTCGATGACCAGGCGGTGCTTCTCGTCGTCGCGTTCGACGAAGCGGCCCTTCATCTTGTAGCTCATCTGGATGGCGCCGACCTTGACCTTCACCCGACCGGCGATGTCATCGCCTTCGAAGGAGTCCAGCGTGGCGCCGGGCATGCACGGGGCGACGCGCTCGGGATCGTTGAGGAACTTCCACGCCTCGTCGATTCCGGCCGGAACCGAGAAAGTGTTTTCGAGAATCATGTTGTCTGCCTTGCTTTTCTAGATGGTTGGTGCAAATCAGCGGGTCAGGCCGGCCTTGTCGAGCAGCGTCCACACCCGGGTCGGGGACATGGGCAGCGCGACCAGGTTCCCGGCGATCTCCGGGACGGCGTTCGCCACGGCGTTGGCGATGGCCGCGGGTGGCGGGATGGTGCCGCTCTCGCCGACACCCTTGTAGCCGCCCGGGGTGATCGCGCTCGGATGGACGGTGTGCTCCATCTCGATCTCGGGGATGTCTTCCGACGCCGGCAGCAGGTAGTCGAGGTAGGTGGTCGTCAGCGGCTGTCCCGCATCGGAGTACACGACCTCTTCCAGCAGTGCCGTGCCGAAGCCCATGGCGACGCCGCCGACGATCTGGCCTTCGACGATCATCGGGTTGACCAGCACACCGGCGTCGTGGACGAGCCAGTAGTTCTCGACGTCGACCTTGCCGGTGTCGAGGTCGACGGCGACCTGCGCGGCGTGGGTGGCGTAGCCGTAGGTGATGCTCGGCGGGTCGTACTCGCCGAGCTCCTCGAGGGCGATCTTGTCGCTGTCCCCGCGGCCCCAGCCCATCCAGCCGCGGTGGGCGACCTCCTGCCACGTCGCCGACGCCGAGCCGTCGAGGGTGGAGAACTTGTCCCCGTCGAAGGTGACGTTGTCGCGCTCGGTCTTGAGCGTGTTCGCGGCGAGCGTCTGGATGCGGTCGCGCAGCCGGGTGGCGGCGTCGAACAATGCCGGACCACCGATGGTCAGCGCGCGGCTGGCCTGCGAGGCCATGTTGGCGAACGGCGAGACCGCGGTGTCACCGAGCTGGACCGAGACGCGGTCGAGCGGGACCTCGAGCACGTCGGCGGCGATCTGCGCGAACGCCGTCTCGACGCCCTGACCGATCGCGGTCAGACCCGAGAACACCGTGACCGAACCGTCCTCGTTGACCCGGACCTTGCTGGAATCCCAGGTGCTCCAGTGGATTCCGAAGACCTCGGTGAGGGCGGTGGGGGCGAAGCCGGTGATCTCGGTGAACGAGGCGTAGCCGATGCCGCGACGCACCCGGTCGGTCGAGGTGACGTTCTTGCCCGCGGCCATCTCCACCGCACGCTGCAGGGACTCCGGGTAGTCACCGGAGTCATACGGCATCTGCAGACGCGTGACGAACGGCAGCTCCTCCTCGGTGAGCATGTTCCGGCGACGCAGTTCCACCGGATCGATGCCCATCACGCGGGCGGCCTCGTCCACCAGGCGCTCACGCACGTAGGTGGCCTCCTGCATGCCGTAGCCGCGGTAGGCGCCGGTCGGGACGGCGTTGGTGTACCACGCGGTCACCGTCGCGCCGGCGGCGTCGGCGTACTTGTAGGGGCCCTCGACCATCAGACCCGACACCTGGAAGGGTCCGGTGCCGCCGGTGCCGGTGCACGAGTGCGCGCCGACGTCGCCGTGCAGGTCGACGTGCAGGGCCAGGAACTTGCCGTCGGCGTCGAGGGCAAGACGAGCGCGGTCGAGCTGGCCGCGACCCTGGTAGCTGGACACCAGGGCCTCGGAGCGGTCCTCGATCCACTTGATCTTGGCGCCGAGGGTCTTGGCGGCCAGGCACACGAAGGCCTCGTCGGGGAAGAGCAGCGTCTTGAGGCCGAACGCGCCACCCACGTCGGGGGCGACGACGCGCACCTGGTCGGCGCGCAGGCGCAGCGCCTTGGCGACGTCCTGGCGGACCATGTGCGGCACCTGGGTGCTCGAATGGATGGTCATCTGCCCGGTCGCCGGAATCCACTCGGCGAGGATGCCGCGCGCTTCCATCGAGTTGTGGCTGATGCGGGGGATGGTGAACACCCGGTCGATGACCGTGTGCGCCTTGGCGAAGGCCTCTTCCAGGGCGTCGACGGGATCACCGAAGTGGATCTGGCCGACCTGGTTGGAGCCCAGTTCGGGATGCACCAGCGGGGCACCCTCGGCGCGGGCCTCCTCGATGGAGACGATGGCCTGGGTCTCCTCGAAGTCGAGCTCGATGAGTTCCAGGGCGTCCTCGGCGGCGGCGCGGCTCTCGGCGACGACGATGGCCAGCGGCTGGCCGACGTAGCGGATCTGCCGGTCGAACAGGACGAAGTCGACCTCCTGCTGGCCGGGGATGAGCCACGGCGCGGGCAGGGTGTCGAGGCCGGCCTCGAGCTCGTCGGGGCCGAGCACCAGGCGGACCGACGGTTCGGCCATCGCCTCGGTGGCGTCGAAGCCGGTGACGCGACCGGCGGCGATCGGGCTGCGCAGCACCGCGGCGTGCAGGGCGTCGGTGGCCTTGATGTCGTCGACGTACCAGCCCTGACCGGCGAGCATGCGGTCGTCCTGGACGCGGGCGACCGACGCGCCGATCAGTGAGTTCTGGTTGGTTTCCGTGGGGGTCATTCGGAGGCCTCCGTCCAGGTCTTGCGGATCGCCGAGCGGATGCCGGTGTAACCGGTGCAGCGGCAGACGTGTCCACCGAGAACCTCGGTCTCGGTGTCTTCGACCGTGCGCCCGCAACGCTGGGCCGCGGTCACGCTCATCAGGATGCCGGGGGTGCAGAAGCCACACTGCAGACCGTGCTCGTCCTTCATCGCCTTCTGGAAGCAGGACAGCTCGCCCGCCTCGGCCAGCGACTCGACGGTCTCGACCGTCGCGCCGTCGGCCTGCACGGCCAGCATCAGGCACGACCGGACCGGGGTGCCGTCGACCAGGATGGTGCAGGCGCCGCAGACACCCTGCTCGCAGCCGACATGGGTGCCGGTCAGGTCCTCGTCGTGGCGGAGGAAGTCACTCAGCAGAGTGCGGACCGGAACCGTTCTGGTGCACTCGGATCCGTTCAGCGTGAACGTGATCGACTTGGTCGGTTCGGTCATTTCTGCTCCTCGTCAAGCGTGGACAAAATACGACGGACGAGGGACCGGAGGAGTCCTCGCCGGTAGGCGGCGGTGCCGTGGATGTCGGTGGGCGGGTTGGCCTCACCGGCGGCCGCGGCCGCGGCGTCTTCGGTGGCCTCGGCGATGGACCGGCCGACGAGCGCGGCCTCGAGCGCGGGGAGGCGCTGCGGGATGTCGGCGACACCGGCGGCGGCGGCACGGGCGCTCGCCACGACGCCGTTGCGCACCGACAGGCCCAGGCACAGGCCGGCGAACGGGAAATCGCCCTGGCGGCGGGAGATCTCGTCGTAGACGAAGGTCATGCCGGCCTCGCGCGGGAAGTCCACCGAGACCAGCAGTTCATCGGCTTCCTTCGAGGTGGTGAAGGTCGACTCGAAGAACTCCTCGGCCGACACCGAGCGGGTGCCGGTCTTCGAGCGGAGGTTGATCGTCGCGCCGAGGGCGACGGCGACGGTGGGCATCTCCGCGGACGGATCGGCGTGGCTGAGCGTGCCGCCGATGGTGGTGCGGGCCCGGATCTGCGGGTGGGCGACGTAGGACGCTGCCGTCGCGAGGATCGGCAGGGCCGCGGCGACCTCGGCATCGTGCTCGATGGTGGCCAGACGGACGGTGGCACCAACGGTCACCTTGTCGGCGGACACGACGATGCCGTCGAGCCCGTCCACGCGGTTGATGTCGATGATGAGCTCGGGCCGGGCGAATCTCATGTTGAGCAGTGGCATCAGGCTCTGGCCGCCCGCCAGGAGCGATGCACCGTCCTGAGCATCGGACAGCAGATCGAGGACTTCTTCGATCGAGGAAGGGGCGACGTAGTCGAACGGAGGCGGTTTCATAGTGGGTCCCTCGCGTGTGTAGCGGTTCGTTTGGGCTGACTGGGGGAGCACTGCATGGGGCGGATCGGTCGAGAAGCGTTGTGACGACCGAACTTTGGGTGACCTAACTAAAGTGTATGTAGCTTTGGATACAGTTAGGATGCTGGCAAACCCCCGGCGGCGCAAGTCTTGGGCCGATATTCGTTCCGGAGGTATTCCGTCCGCGACAGACAAATTTGTGACGGGCGTGTAACAGAACTCGGCGCCCCCTTGCGGGGACCGCGAACTGTATGCAGACTCTGCATGCATCCAAAATTGTATTCAGTTACGAGGAGGTCTCCGGGTGGAAGACTCGCCGGCACCATCGAAGCCGCCGCTGTCCATTGCGGACCCGCGCCACATCGAGGCAGTCGATTTCTTGATGTTCGAGTGCGAACTGCTGGACGACTACAACGAGCGCGAGTGGCTCAGCACCATGGTCAGCCCGGACATCGTCTATCAGGTTCCCGTCCGCGAGACGGTCGAACGAGCTCGTGGCAAGGGTTTCACCGCGTCGACGTTCCACCTGAACGAGACGCTCGGCTCGCTCAACTCACGGGTGGCCCGTGGCGAGACGAAGTACGCGTGGGCTGAGGACCCGCCCTCGCGCGTGCGTCACTTCGTCTCCAACATCCGCACCCGGGAGCACGAAGACGGCGACCATCTGCTCCGCGTCAAGAGCAACGTGCTGATCTACCGCACGCGTCAGGAACAGACCACGCCGCAGATGCTGTCCGGCGAGCGTGACGACATCCTGCGTCGTGAGGACGGCCGGTGGCGCCTGCTCAAGCGGGTCGTCTACCTGGATCTGACCGTCATCGGTACGCACAACCTCTCCTTGTTCTTCTAGTTCTACTTCCCAGCTCTTCCAGCCCAGGAGCATTCTGATGAAGCCCACACCAGCCCAGTCCGCGTTGTCGCCGCGGGTGCAGAGTCTGATGGACGAGATCGAGGCCGGTCTCCCCGAAGGCCGCATCCCGTCCGCCATCTTCGGAAACCCCGAGGTCTACCAGGCCGAACTGCGCAAGATCTTCGGTCGCAGTTGGGTGTACATGGCCCACGAGTCGGAGATCGCCGCCAACGGCGACTACGTGCTGCGCAAGATCGGCGAGGACTCGTTCATCGTGTCCCGCGACGAGCAGGGCAAGGTCAACGTCCTGTTCGACGCCTGCCGGCACCGCGGCGTCCAGATCTGCCGCTCGGACTCCGGTAACTCCTCGCACTTCCGCTGCCCGTACCACGGCTGGACCTACTCCGCCGACGGCGAGCTCGTCGGAGCTCCCTTGTGGAAGAACGCCTTCGGCAACATGAAGAAGTCGGAGAACGGGCTGGCCAAGGCCGCGCAGGTCGAGTCCTTCCACGGCCTGATCTTCGCCACCCTCGACGCCTCGGCGCCCCCGCTGCGGGAATACCTCGGCGGCATGGCCTGGTACCTCGACCTGGTGTTCGGTCTCGACAAGGACGGCGTCGAGGTGCTCGGTGCGCCGCAGCGGTTCGTCGTCGACGCCAACTGGAAGTCCGGTGCGGACAACTTCTCCGGCGACGACTACCACCTCGGCACGCTGCACAAGTCGGTGTGGAGCATCGGTGCGTTCCCGGTTCCCTTCAGCGAGAACATGATGGGCTACCACATCCAGGCCTCGCCGGGTCACTCGCTGTCGTTCTCGATGGCCGAGTACGCCGACGAGCCGGGCCCCAACTTCTTCGGTTTCCCGGAGGACCTCGCGGCCACCTTCAAGGGCTCCGACATCAGCCCCGAGCAGCTCGAGGTCGCCCGTCGCTCACGCGTTTTCGTGGGCAACGTCTTCCCGAACTTCTCGATCCTCGCCCTGCCGATGACCGAGGACGGCGCCAACCACGCGCCGACCGGTGTGCTCACGATCCGTACCTGGCAGCCCAAAGGCCCGGGTCAGATCGAGATCTGGAACTACTTCATCGGCTACAAGAACATGACCCCGGAGCAGAAGGACCGCACCTACCGCGCCGGCCTGGGCACGTTCTCGCTCGGCGGAGCCTTCGAGATGGACGACACCGAGCCGTGGCTGACCGTGGCCAAGAACGGCAGCTCGGTGGCCGCCGAACTGCTCGACTTCGACCTGAACTACCAGATGGGCATGCCCGGTGTCGGCATCGCCACCGAGGTGGACCCCGACGACTGGCCCGGCCCCGGGAAGGTCTTCTGGACCCGGTACGAGGAAGGCGTGCAGCGCAACATGTACAGCTTCTACGCGGACATGATGCGGGCCGAGCCGGGGGAGTGGCCGGAGTTCGAGTTTTGAGCGCCGACCTCGCCGCGGTTGACTCCGCCGGTACCGACACCACTGCAGCCGACGCGGAATCGCAGCTGCGGGAACGCTACCGGCGCGGTGGTCTCCTCGGCCGGCTGACACCGGGCGCCGCGCCCGCCGTGGTGGTCGTCGACCTGCAGTTCGGGTTCACCGAACCGCAGTACGGCCCCGGCTGCGACCTCGACGCGGTGGTCGATGCGACGAACGATCTGCTCGCGGCCGCACGCGCGGCCGGTGTGCCGATCATCTTCACCACCATCGCGTTCCCCGTCGACAACGACGGCATCGGCGGCACCTGGCTGCAGAAGATGCCGGCGATGAAGGAACTGCGCGAGGGGACGCGGCCGGTGGAGATCGACTCGCGGCTCGGTATGCGCGAAGGAGAGCACCTGGTGGTCAAGCAGACCGCATCGGCGTTCGCCTACACCGGACTCGCCGAGCTGCTGCGAGAACTGGGTGCCGACAGCGTGATCGTCACGGGTGCAACGACATCCGGATGTGTCCGGGCAACAGCAGTCGATGCCTGCGCCGCCGATTTCCCCACCTTCGTGGTGCGGGAATGCGTCGGCGACCGGGAAGCGGCGCCGCACGACGCCTCGCTGCTGGACATCGACGCCAAGTACGGCGACGTCATTGACGTGCAGGAAGCAATTCGAATGGTCAGGAGCGTGGGATGACAACAACTTTACGGCCCGTCTTGTATCGCGCCGCCGACATCATTCCGCCTGCCGTGGTCGTCGACGGGACGCGGGCGCGTCTGGTCGTGCCGGGCGTGGAGCAGGACGGCTGGGGACTGGACGACGAACGCCGCCTCGGCGCCTTCGCCGGACCGGTCGAGCGCGACGTCATACTGCATGAACTGGAGATCTCCGGTCTGCGCGGACGCGGCGGAGCGGGGTTCCCGGTCTTCCGCAAGTGGAGCACCGTGGCCGCGGCCCCCGGCGACTGCGTCGTCGTCGCCAACGGGCACGAGGGCGAACCGGCGTCGTCGAAGGACCGCTGGCTGCTGACCCGCCGTCCGCACCTGGTCCTCGACGGCCTGCTCATCGCGGCGGCCACCGTCGGTGCGTCGGAGGCGATTGTGTGTGTGTCGCACGAGGATGCGGCGTCGTCGGTCGAGGCCGCGATCGCCGACCTCGACCAGGCCGGCCTGGTGCCGGAGGGGCTCACCCTGCGGGTGTTCCGGACCAGCATGAGCTACGTCGCCGGTGAGGAATCGGCGATCTGCCAGGCCATCAACGGTGGTCCGGCGCTGCCGACCAGCAAGCCGCCGCGGCCCTTCGAAGCGGGTGTCCGTGGTCTGCCGACGCTGATCAACAACGTCGAGTCGCTGGCGCACACGGCCTGGATCCGCATCCACGGCGGTGCCGAATTCGCCTCGGTCGGAACGCAGACCGCCAAGGGCACGGCGCTGTTCACCGTCACCGGCGACCTCGAACGGCCCGGTGTCTACGAGATGGAGCTGGGCCGCACCGTGGCCGACCTGATCACCGCCGCGGGCGGCTCGGTCGAGAACGTGAAGGGTCTGCTGGTCGGTGGCTGGTTCGGCGGTGTCCTGGACGCCTCGGCGGTCGCATTGCCGTGCTGTTACGACGCGTTCGCGGCGGCCGGCGGCGGTCTGGGCTGCGCGGCGGTGACCGTGCTCGGACCCGAGGACGACGTGCTGGAGACGGCCACCGAACTGGCCGCCTGGTACCAGATGGAGTCGGCCAAGCAGTGCGGCGTCTGCGTCAGCGGAACCGGTGCCATCGCCCGGACCCTGCGCCAGATCAGCCGCGGTGTCGCCCAGCCGGACGCCACCGAGAAGTTGATGAGGTGGGGCTCGACGCTCAGCGGTCGAGGTGCCTGCAGCTTCATCGACGGAGCCTCTGCACTGGCCCGCAGTGCGGGGCTGGAACTGACCCGCCGTGAAGGCGCCGAGAAGGGAGACCGGTGATGCGAGTTGCGGTCGATGCAACCAAATGTGACGGCTACGGAACGTGTTTCGACATGTGCCCGTCGGTCTTCCGGTCGGACGAATGGGGTTATGCGTCGGTAGAGGGTGACGGAACCGTCCCCGCCGGCGACGAAGGCAATGCGCGACGGGCGATCTCGCTCTGCGCCGAGCAGGCGATCCGCGAGATCTCCTGACCGGGCGCCGGCGGAAGCCGTCGCCGACAGCGCGCGAACATCAACAAAGGAGTCATCGGTGTATTTGGGTTTGGACAACGGGGTTGCACTCGTCACGGCGGCCTCGCGGGGTATCGGCCGGGCGACCGCCGAACGTCTGGCCACCGAGGGAATGACGGTGATCGCTCTCTCGCGTAGCGGGGGCGAGCCGGAGAAGTTCGACGACGGGCAGATCGTGCCGTGGCAGGCGGACCTGTCCGAGAGCGGGGCGACCGCCGGCCTCGTCGAGGAGATCGTGGAGCAATACGGGAGTCTCGACGTCGTCGTGCTGAACACCCCCGGCCCCAAGATCACGCCGGTCCTGGACTCCACCTGGGCGGACTGGGAGGCCGCCCACGACACGCTGCTGCGTCCGGTGGTCCAACTCGCGTTGGACGCCGGACGGCAGATGCGGGAGCAGAAGTCGGGTGCGATCGTGCTGATCTCGTCGACCTGGGTCCGCCAGCCGGCGCCCGGCGGCGTGCTCTCGGCTTCGTACCGCTCGGCGGCGTCGGCGTTCATGAAGTCGCTCGCCACCGAACTGGCCCCCTTCGGTGTGCGGGTCAACCAGGTGATGCCCGGCGCCACCGGCACCGACCGGATGAAGAACATCGTCGAGTCGAAGTCGGCCGGCAACGGCACCACCGTCGATCAGGAGATCGAGAAGATCGTCAAGGACATCCCGCTCGGCCGCTGGGCCGAGGCCGCCGAGATCGCCGACACCATCGCCTTCGTCGTGTCGCCGCGGGCGTCCTTCATGACCGGCAACGCCGTCGCCGTCGATGGGGGAGCGGTCCGCGCCGCTCACTGACGAACCCCGCGAATTCGTCAACAACACAGAACATCTGACCGAACGTCGAACAGAGGAATCCAGAAATGCCGAAGACCCTGACCGAGAACTTCGTCGAGCAGTTCAAGCTCTGCAAGGTGACCGCATCCGAGACCGTCGGCATCATCGCCGAGCTCGGCCAGAAGGAGGAGTACGTCTCCGCCGCGGTCGCCGCCGCCCGTCAGCTCGGCGCCAGTGCCCTCGTCCTGCACGCATCGAGCCTGTCGAACCCGAACCTGCCGCCCTACGAGGCGGACGGCCGTGAGGTCGCACCGCTGCTGGCCGCGGCCGGCGAGTGCGACATCGTCATCGACGTCACCGTCGGCGGCCTCATCCACTCCGACGTGCGTACCCGCATCACCGGCAACGGCAAGCGGATGCTGTTCGTCGCCGAGCCCAACGACGTCCTCGAGCGTCTCGCCGGCAACATCGAACTGCGTGAGGCCGTGGAGAACGGCGGCAACAAGCTCCGTGCCGGCAGCACCCTGCACGTGACCAGCGCGGCCGGCACCGACCTGACCGCCGACATCTCCGGCGAGAACCTGCCGATCACCCACCAGTGGGGCTACGTCGACGAGCCGGGTCGCTGGGATCACTGGCCGTCCGGCTTCGTCGCCTGCTTCCCGAACGACCGCACCGCCGAGGGCCGCATCGTCCTGCAGCCGGGCGACGCCCTGATCCCGTGGCAGCGCTACGTCCGCGACACCGTGACCATCGAGGTCGAGAAGGGCTTCATCCAGGAGATCAAGGGCGACGGTGCCGACGCACACGTGCTGCGCGACTACTTCGAGGCGTGGAACGACAGCGAGGTGTGGGCACTGAGCCACATGGGCTGGGGCCTGCTCGAGCGTGCCCGCTGGTCGGCGTTCGACGTCTACGACCCGCGTTCGCTGTACGGTCAGGAACTGCGTTCCACCGCAGGCAACTTCATGTGGTCGACCGGTTCCAACCGGTTCGCCAACCGCGAGACCCCGGCACACCTCGACGTGCCGATGCGCAACTGCACGGTCGAGATCGACGGCGTCGCCGTGGTCCGGGACGGAAAGCTGGTCAGCGAATGAGTGTCGACAAGAGCTCGATCGAGCGCGCCATCCTCGAGATGGCCAAGGACGCCGACCTTCTCGCGTCGGTGAAGGCCAGCCCCGAGCGGGCGCCGGAACTGCTGGGCATCGATGCCGAATGGGCCGAGACCATCCTGTCCGGCAACCGCGACCGGTTGCGTGCCATCGGTCTCAACGACGGTGTCACCATCCTGGTCAGCCGCTGGTTCAACGATGACCTCGGCGACGCCGCGAGCACCGGCGGTTTCATCGTCGACGACAGCATCCCGGTCCCGACGCCGGACCTGCCGCGCAACCTCGTGTTCGCCGGTGGCTGTTCGCATGTGCCGGACCTGCTGGCCCGTCCCGAGATCGACCCGCCGGAGGCCGTCGAGCGTCTGCTCGCCGGCTACGAGAAGCTCGCCCGTGACATCGCGGCCGCCGATCCCGACGTCATCCTGGTGTCGGCCGACTGCCACTTCCAGAGCTTCAACACCGGGCATTTCGTCCTGGGTGTCGGCGACGAGCACGTCGGCTCGATGGAGTTCTTCAAGCGCCCCGATCTCGACCTGCAGCTGACCGGTCACCGCGAGTTCGCCACCGAGCTGGCCCGCGTCGTCCGCGCTCACGGGCTGGAAGTCGAAGAGGCGCAGAAGGTCGAGCTCGACCACGGTCTCATCGTCCCGCTGCGACTGCTGCTGCCGCGGCCGGACCTGCCGGTCATCCCGATCATCACCCAGCCGGCCCGCTCGTTCTCGCCGTTCAACGCGCGCGAGTTCGGTGTGGCGATGCGCGACGCGATCGAGAACTCCGGTCTCAAGGTCGCGGTCCTGGCCACCGGCGGCCTGTCGCACTGGCTCGACCCCGGCCACTTCGGCGGCGTCGACGTCGAGTTCGACACCTACCTGCTGAAGCTGCTGGCGACCGGACGCGGTCTGGACATGTGCTCGCTCGAGCCGTATCCGCTTCTCGCACACGGCCAGTACGAGATCATGAACTGGATGATCATGCTCGGCATCACCGGTCCGGGTGTGTTCGGCGACGTGTACAGCTACGAGCCGATGGAGGCCTCCGGCGGCGGCTGGACCGTGGTGAACATGGACCTCGACGCGGCGGCTGCGAAGGCTGCGGCCGCGAACAGCGCCGCAGGCGTCTCGTCATGACGGAGACGACGGGACGGTCGCTCAAGGTCGGCCTGACGCAGTGGCACGCCACCACCGACATCGACGCCAACCTCGCCGTCGCCGTCTCGCTGGTCGAGCAGGCGGCGGACGGGGGCGCGGCGTTGGTCGTGCTGCCGGAGAACGGCCTGATGCTCGGCTCGAACGTCCAGATGCGTGCCTCGGCGTTCACCGAGGACGGCCCGGCCATCGCGGCGCTGGCCGAGGTGGCCGCGCGGCGCGGGGTGTCGGTGATCGTCGGCGGCATGAAGAACCAGACCGCCGACGGGGTCGTCAACTCCGCCATCGTGATCGACTCCGACGGGACCGTCGCCGGTCGATACGACAAGCTGCACCTGTTCGACGCGAACATCGGGGGCCAGTCCTTCGAGGCGTCGTCGGTGGAGAAGCCGGGGTCGGAGCTGGCCGTGCTCGACATCGACGGCGTGCGTGTCGGATTGACCATCTGCTACGACGTGCGCTTCCCGGAGTTGTTCCGGGCGCTCGCGCTCGCCGGCGCCGAGGTCCTGCTGGTGCCTGCCGCTTTCGTCCAGTCGACCGGGGAAGCCCACTGGCACACCCTGTTGCGGGCGCGGGCGATCGAGAACCTGGCGTACGTCGTCGCACCGGCCACGGTGCGTTCGCCGTCGCCGGAGTACACCGACGCGTTCCCGACCTACGGTCATGCGCTCGCCGTCTCCCCGTGGGGCGAGGTCATGGCCGATCTGGGCGAGAGCCCGGCGGCGGTCGAGGTGGTCACGCTGGACCTCGACGCCGTGGAAGCGGCACGCGCAAAGCTCTCGGTGCTCCGGGGTGTCCGCGGTCCGGAGATCTATGGTTCGGAACCGAAGGTCATCTCGGTGACGAGCCGGACGGTAGGAGTGAACGCATGAGTGACGAAGGCATCGCAGGCCAGGACCCGGTCGCCGCAGAGCTGCCGACCGGCGTCGAGCGCGCGGAGGAATGGGACGGCATCGGCAACGAGTTCGCCGGTGTCCAGTTCCGAAAGGTGTGGACACGCAACGGGGCCCGGCTCCAGTTGTACGTCCCCAAGACCGAAGCGACGGTCCTCCTCGACGCGATGGCGCTGGAGGTGCTGGCCGAGCAGACGCCGGAGTTCTTCACCCACCTGATCGCCACCCGTCTGGGGTCCGAGGATGCGTGACATCGGTGGGCGCTCGGGGTAGCGCCGTCGAGACCGCGTACCAGGAACTCCGGGAGCGCATCGTCTCCGGCTCGTATGAACCGGGACATGCGTTCTCGCAGGTGCAACTGGCCCGCGAGCTCGAACTCTCCCGGACGCCACTCCGCGAGGCGCTGCAGCGGCTCGAGGCCGAAGGCCTCGTGGTCAGCCAGGCGAATCGCGGAGTGGTGGTGGCGCCGATCGACCTCGCGGATCTCGAGGCGTCCTACGCGCTGCGGCTTCTGGTCGAGCCCGCGGTGGTGTCGGCGATCCTCGGGCGGGTCACCCCTGCCGATCTCGACGAGATGCGACAGGCGCTGGCGGCGATGGGGAGGAGCGACCTGAGTTCGCGGACGTTCCAGTTGGCGCACTGGGACTTTCACCGCGCGCTCCTGAAGCGGTGTCCGCCCGGGATCGAGACGATGATCGAATCGCAGCTGACCCAGATCGATCGGCATCAGCGCCTGTACTTCTCCCGCCCGGTCGCCGTCTCCGATGTGATGGTGACCGACAGGAAGTTCCTCGAGGCCGTCGAGGCCGGTGACGCCGGCTCGGCCCGGGACGTCCTCACGTTCCATCTGCTCGACACCGCGTTGGGCGTGATCGCCACCGGCGATCCGGGCCATCGCTTCTGCTCGCTGCCGATCGCGATCCGCGGGCAGGCGTTCGGACTCGGCGGTCTCGACGATCTGCGGGCGGGGCGGCAAGCCCAGATCTCGTGGCGTCATCCCACGACGGATGTGGTCCGGGAACTCGAGACGACGCACCTGCGCGTCGTCTGAGGTCCGGGCAATCCAGTTCATGCCGGCCCGCCGGGGTCGGTCCGTAATGAATTATTTTGTTAGGCAGGCATTATGACGAACAACTACCGCATCGGGATGATCGTTCCGAGCTCCAACACCACGATGGAGACCGAGATCCCGGCGATGCTTCGCGCCCGCGAAGAGATCCGGCCCGAGCGCTTCACCTTCCATTCCTCGCGCATGCGCATGAAGAAGGTGACCCCGGAAGAGCTGACCGCGATGGACAACGACTCGCTGCGGTGCGCAGCGGAGTTGGCCGACGCCCGCGTCGACGTGATGGCCTACGCCTGCCTGGTCGCGATCATGTCGCAGGGCCTGCGCTACCACACGTGCGCCGAACCGAAGCTCGCCCAGGTGGCCAAGGAGGAGAGCGGTGAGGACATCCCGGTGCTCTCGTCGGCCGGCGCGCTGACCGAGGCACTGACGCACCTCGGGGTCAAGAAGATCGCGGTCGTGACCCCGTACATGAAGCCGCTGACCGAGACGGTGTGCGACTACATCGCCCACGAGGGCTTCACCGTGGTCGACTCGCTGAGCCTGGAGGTCGCCGACAACCTCGAGGTCGGGCGACTGAACCCCGAGAACCTCATCGAGCATGTCAAGAAGGTCGACACCAGCGACGCAGATGCGTTGGTGCTCAGCGCATGCGTGCAGATGCCGTCGCTGCCGGTGCTCGACACCGTGCAGCAGCAGTTCGACATCCCCGTTCTCACCGCGTCCGCGGCCACCACGTGGCGGATTCTCAACCGGCTGGGTCTCGACCCGGTCGTGCCGCGTGCCGGTGCGTTGCTCGCTCCCTGACAGACAAAAGCCGCGGTCCCCGGTGCGAACCGGGGACCGCGATTTGTCATTTGGGTGCGTAGGTGAGGATCAGGTTCGACGTGGTCCGTTCCGGGAGGACCTCGTCGTGATCGAGCCAGTAGATACGTGCGGGCCGGGGAACACGGCCCGCGTCGTCGTGCTCGAGGACGATGTCGCGGCCCTTGAGCGCGACGAGCAGGGAATCGAACTCGTGGTCGGGATCGGCGTCGAGGACCAGTCCCAGCGCCGCGTCGATGAGATGGAACTCCAGGACACGGCGAGCCGAACCGGTGCGGCGCTCGGTGATCGCGTCGAGCAGGTCCTGATCGAGTTCGATGAAGTCCTCCGGCGCCCGGTGATGCGAGAGGTACACGCTCTGATGCCGGTAGATCATCGTGTACAGGTTCTGCGTCAGGTCCGCGAACGACTTCGGGTAGCGGACGCGGATGACGTCGTGAAACGCCAGATGCGCCTCTTGGAACTTCTTGCTGTGGTCGCGGTGATCGCGCATGTCGCGCAACGCCGTCTGCATCTGGTCGAGGTCGGCGTCGGTCAGGGAGTCGAGCACCGCGGCGACGGTCGGCGGCTCGACCAGGATGCGCAGGGCGTAACTCTGTTCGGTCTCGGAGTTGACGATCGGGGCGACGTGGACGCCGCGGTTGGCGGTCGAGACCAGGAGCCCGTCGGCCTCCAGACGCTGAAACGCCTCCCGGAGCGGGGTGCGGCTGACCTTGAACTCGGCCGCGAGCTGTTCCTGCGACATGCGCTGGCCGGGGAAGTACTTACCGGCGACGATGCGATCCCGAAGTGCGGTGCAGAGTTCATCAACCGTTGTTCCGGACCGCGTCTTCGGACTGCTGGCCACTCGCCCCGCCTTTCTGCCGGCGCCGCCGACTGTATTCAACATTGTCCCCAAAGTATCAAAAACGTGCCGGATGACAAGGCTTTCCTAACCCGATCCGGCGCAGCGGGGACCTCGGCGACGTTGCGCGCCAGGCGAAGTCGCACTCAAGGCGCGAGGTGTAACGCAACTGTTACACGAATGACTTACCTCAGGCGGGTCCTTCGTCCACACTGATCGCACTGTATTCAAAACTGTGTGCAAAACCGGAGGTAATCGATGCCAGCTTTGCCGGCAAGTCCCCCCACCGAACACTCGGAACACGACGGTTCGGACGCCAACTTCAGTACCGCCGCGGTCCCGAACTCCATGCGGCTGGGTCGTTGGCAGGTGACCATGTCGTACTGGTCCCTGTTGTCGGCGATGGTCTGGCTCTTCTACGGAGCGCTCGCGGCCAGCCTGTACGGAACGGTGAACGCCATCATCGCCGTCGTGGTGTCGACCGTCCTCTACGGTGCCGTCAGCATCGTCATGACGCGCCTCGGAATCCGCTACGGGCTCAACACCACCATGCTCACGAAGGCGATCTTCGGACGCTGGGGTGCGACCCTCACCGCACTGCTGGTGGCGGCGACCGTGCTCTACTACGCGATCTTCGAGAGCAGCACGCTCGCGGTGGCGTTCCAGGTGTACTTCGAGGCCGGCGACATCCGGATCTGGTACGCCGTGGTGGTGCTCGGCATGTTGCCGCTCATGCTGGGGCGCGTCCAGGACTGGATGGCGAAGCTGAACGGATACCTCCTGCCGTTCTACTTCATCGGTCTGATCGTCGTGATCATCGCTGCAGCAGTGAAATTCGACTCCGGGTCGTGGACGAGCTTCGAGGGCGTCGTGCCCGACGAGGGACGTGCTCTGCCCGGTTGGCTGCTGGGTGTGGTTCTCTACCTGGGCATCCTCATCACGATGCCGACCACCGTCGACTTCGCACGGTTCGCGAAGAAGGAAGACGAGCGGTTCCACGAGAACGTCACCTTCGGCTGGGTCTTCTACGCCGTGCTGTTCATCATCAACGGCGTGGCCGGCATCTTCCTGGTCCAGGTGGCGCTCCCGACCGAACCGGCGTCGGAGATCGGCGTCGTCCAGGCGGTTCTCATGAGCGCAGGACTGTTCGGCCTGCTGTTCATCGTCATCTCGCAGACCCGCGTGAACACCCTGAACTACTACCAGTCGACGACGAACTTCGAGCGAATCCTGAGCACCTACACGAAGATCCGTCTGCCCCACGCGGCGTGGGTCGTCGCCGTTGCGGTCGTGGTCTTCCTGCTCATGCTCACCGACGTGTTCAGCTACGTCCAGACCGCACTGAACTGGCAGGGCGTGTTCGTCGTGGGCTGGGTCGGTGTCGTCCTCACCCACTTCGCACTGAATGCTCGTGACCGCGCGTTCGGGCCGAAGGTCGACGACGCGCGGTTGCCGCGCCTGGGCTGGGGTCTGATCGCCTGGATTGTGCCGTCGATCGTGGGTGTCATCCTGCTGGAGAGCTCCACGGTGCCGGCGATCTGGAACCAGTCGGCACAGCTGGTCGTCCTGTTCTCGTCCATCGTTCTCTACGCGGTGGGCTACCTGGTGGCGTCGAAGCGAGACGAGAACGACAGTGCGACTGCCGGATCCGGTCTCGGGAACTGAGCCCGGGGCATCGGAAGTGCCTCCGTCCGGGACTGTTAGAATCAACGAAATACATTGCCCGGTAGAGGTTTCCGCGACACAACGGTCCGCCTGACGGACGAAGGGGAACGCCTCGCCATGCACGTGGCGAGGCGTTCCGTCTTCGGAGCGCCGACCCCATACCGGCGGTGGATCGAAGCAATGAGAGAAAGGCAAGAAAATGAGTTCTCTGAGTGATCAGGTCATCGTGTTCACCGGCGCGGGCGCGGGTATCGGCCGGTCGGTCGTGTCGCGTTACATCAACGAGGGTGCACGAGTCGTCGCCGTCGACATCTCCTCCGCCGTGGAGAGTCTGCGAGATGAGTTCGGTGACAAGGTCATTCCGCTCGTCGCCGACGTGAGCACCTGGGAGGGCAACCTCGCGGCGGCCAACGCCGCCACGGAGGCATGGGGCAAGATCGACGTCTTCGTCGGCAACGCCGGGATCACCGACGCCGCCCGCCCGCTCGAGGACATCCCCGGAGATCGTCTGGGTGCCGCCTTCGGAGAGCTCTTCGGGGTCAACGTCCTCGCGCCGATGCTGGGAGTTCGCGCCTGCCTCGACGAGCTCATCAAGTCGCAGGGCAACGTCATCCTGACCGGCTCGTACGCGAGCTCGAACGCCGGCGGCGGCGGCGCGCTCTACACCGCGTCGAAGCATGCGGTTCTGGGCCTGGTCAAGCAGCTCGCCTACGAGCTCGCACCCGACGTCCGCGTCAACGGCGTCGCACCGGGTGTGGCACCGACGCGCCTCAAGGGCACCGGATCGCTGGGACAGGCCGCGGCCGACTCGGTCCTCGACGGAACCCGCGAAGCGCTTCCGCTGCAGGAGGTTTCGGGTGTGGACGCCTACAACGAGGTGTTCACCCTGTTGGCCTCGCGCGTCGGCACCGCCGCGATGACCGGCACCATGGTCTCGGTCGACAGCGGCCTGTCGATCCGCGGAATCGGCAAGCCGGGCGGACGTGTGCGCCGCGATGGCGACAACTGATCTCGAGGGCCGCGTCGCCCTGGTGACCGGTGCCCGCCGCGGCATCGGTTTCGCCATCGCGACCGCCCTGCTCGAACACGGCGCCTCGGTCGTCGTCGGCGGCCGGGAACCGGCCCAGTTCGACGACCTGCAGCAACGTCTGGAACAGGTCGCGCCAGGACGCGTGTACGGATGCGCCGCGGACCTCACCACCGAGACAGGCCGGGCCGCGCTCGTGGGCGCGGCGCCGCAGATCGACATCCTGGTCAACAACGCGGGCGGATTCACCGACGTCGTCGACACCCTGACGTCGACGGAAGACGAGTGGAATCAACAACTCCATCTCAATCTGACCGTTCCGTTCCTGCTCTGCCAGGCCGTGCTGCCGCAGATGATCGACCGCAAGTGGGGTCGGATCATCAACATCGGTTCGGTGGTCGTCGCGGCACCGCAGCTGGGTAACGCGATCGGTTATGTGGCAGCCAAGTCCGGTCTGGTCGGCTTCACCAAGCAGCTGTCCGCGGAGGTCGCGTCCCACGGGGTCACCGCCAACGTGATCAATCCCGGAACGATCAAGACCGAACATCTCGGAGAGTACTTCGAAGCGTCCGGGGTCACCGAGGAGTCGATCGCGTCGGGAATCGCGGTCGGCCGGCTCGGTCGTCCCGCGGAAATCGCTGCGGCGGTGCCCTTCCTGGCATCGGAACAAGGCGGTTTCATCACCGGCGCGGTCATCGACATCAACGGAGGCGCGGTCAGTGCCTGAGAGGAACAATCACATGGCAACACTGGACGGAAAGGTCGCACTCGTCACCGGCGGTGCCGGCGGGATCGGGCGCGCGGTCGTCGAGGGCTACGTCGAGGCCGGCGCGAAGGTCGCCGTGCTCGACCGCGACGGCGAACGCCTGGGCGAGCTGGCGGACACATTCGGCGACAACGTGATCACCACGCTGGGATCGGTGGAGAACCTCGCCGACAACCAGCGCGCCGTCGACGAGGCCGTGAAGGCCTTCGGCAAGCTGGACGTCTTCGTGGGCAACGCGGGTGTCGGAGCGGGCAATCTCTCGCTCGCCGAGGTCCCGCTCGACAAGCTCGAGGCCGCGATCGACGAGATCTACGCGATCAACGTGAAGGGCTACCTGCTCGGTGCCCGTGCGGCACTGCCTGCGCTGCTGCGCACCGGCGGCAACATGATCTTCTCGTGCTCCATCGCCAGCTACCGCGCCGTCGACGACGGCACGCTCTACGTGTCCACCAAGCACGCCAACCTGGGAATCGTGCGTGGACTGGCGTTCGAGTTCGCGCCGAAGGTGCGCGTCAACGGCGTCGCCATCGGCGTGGCACGGACGAAGATGGAAGGCCTGGCGGCCCTGGGCCAGGAACCGCTCGACGCGGTGCTGCCCGGCGCCGAGGAGGTCATCCCGCTCGGCTTCATCCCCGAGCCCGGCGACTACGCCGAGGGCTTCGTCTACCTGGCGTCCGACGCTGCTCGCGTCGTGACCGGTGAGTGCCTGTGGGCAGACAGCGGTTTCGGCATCCGCGGCATCGGCAGCCCGGCCGGCGGACGGAACCTCGACCCGGATCTGCTCGAGGCCTGAGAAACGACGACGACCGCACCGCGAGGAGCCCGAGGAGATCGGCTTGTCGCGGTGCGGTCTCGTCTGTTTCGTGCCGCGCGCGGTGTTTGCCGCGGTCCAGGGTCGTCGACCCGCAATACTCACTCCATGAGAAGTCGCACCAGCTCGGTGATCGTCCGCAGTGCCCACGGCACCGCAGCCGTCGAGTGGTTCCTCGTCATCGCGATCGCCACCATCCTCGTCACCCGGCTGTATCTCGAACTCACGGGCTACCCCCAGGTCGGCAACGGCACCCTGCACATCGCCCATGCGCTGTGGGGCGGGGCGCTGATGATGGTGGCGCTCGTCATCGGATGGCTGTTCCTGGGCGCCAACGCACGTGTCACCGCGGTCATTCTGGGCGGCATAGGGTTCGGGCTGTTCCTCGACGAGGTCGGCAAGTTCGTCACCCGCGACAACGACTACTTCTACGGGCCCGCACCCGAGATCATGTACATCCTCGTGGTGCTCGTCCTCCTCGTGAGCCGCGTCGTGCGGGACCTCAAACCGCCGACCGGTGCCGAGGCGCTCGCCAACGCGGCATCGATCGCCGCCGAAGGCGTCGCGCATGGGCTCCCGGAGCGTCGTCGACAGCTCGCCGAGGAGTTGCTCGTCGTCGCCGAGAAGAACGGATTCGACGCCGCCACCATCGCCACCGTGCGCGACCTGCTGGAGTCGAGCAGAGGCACGCCGGATCGGCTGATGATCCTGCGGGATCGCGCCGTCGGGCTGATCCCGGACTTCTTCCGCAGCCCACGGTGGGTGTCGGTCGTCGGCTGGGGCCTCGTGGTGGCGTCGGGTCTAGCGGTGGTCGTCGGTGCGTTGAGTTTCGTCTTCCCCGAACACCGTTCGGACGATGTCGACTTCTACATCGAGCTCGCGGACAACGGGCCGGCCACCTGGATTCTCTTCATCAGCGGCATCGTGGTCTTCGTTCTGGCGCTGCCCGCGATGGTCGCGCGCAGGCGGGGGCCGGCGGGTATCTGGCCGCTCCGGACACTGCGCATCGCGGCGCTGGTGTTCATGCTCAGCAATGCCCTGGTGGACTTCGCGATGGAGGGCTTCGGTGCACTGCTGAACGTGGCCATCGGCCTGTTCACACTCAGCGTGCTCGGCTACCACCTGGCGCAGGCCGTCACGGCGTCGAACGACAGGCGTGATGAACTGAGGGTGTGACTCACCTCGAGCGGGCAGTGGCGGCCGAACGCGTCGAACGATTCGAGCACCGGACCGTCGACGTACCCGGAGCGGCGGCCGCGGCGGTCGTGCTGGCAGTGGCGGAGAAGGACGGCCGACAGGGCATCTGGCTGTGCAAACGACCGCCGACGATGCGCCGACACGCGGCCCAGTTCGCCCTTCCCGGCGGCCGACTCGACCCGGGGGAGGACCACGTCACCGCGGGGCTGCGGGAGCTCGACGAGGAGCTCGGTGTGCAGTTGTCGCCCGGTTCTGTGCTCGGAACACTCGACGACTATCCGACCCGGTCCGGTTTCGTGATCACCCCGATCGTCTGCTGGGCCGAGGAGTATCAGGAGCCGACGCCGAATCCCGCCGAGGTGGCGCAGTTGTTTTTCGTGACATTCCAGGAATTGGCGGTAGAACCGCGGTTTCTGAACATCCCGCAATCGGATCGTCCGGTGATTCAGCTGCCCATCGTCGAATCGCTGGTGCACGCCCCGACCGCAGCGGTCATCTACCAGTTCGCGGAGGTTGTTCTGCGGGATCGGCAGACCCGCGTCGACGGTTTCGAACAGCCTGTTTTCGCCTGGAAATGAATCTCGAATCTGGACAAACGTCTGACATGTACGAACGTCCCATCTAATTCGCGGTGTGCTCAGATATGTTCTGCGGCACGAATTTCCACCAATCAGACGACACTGATTTGTATGGCAGGTTACTCGCTGGTTAGGCATGATTACGGTCGTGAACAATGCCAATTCTTCGAATACGGCGGCCGATCCGTCCTTCGAGGTCCGCTCAAGCGAATGGGCTCCGGCAACGAGTACGACGCCGCAGCCGCCTGCGATCGAGCCGGCCAAGGTCGTGTACCGCTACGAGTACAAAGATCCCTACGCACCCATGTCGACGCGCAAGCAGGTCATCCTGGGGTGCGCAATCTCGCTGGTCGTGATCGCGTTCATGGTCGCGGCGCTGGTGATCGGCTCGCGGTAGTTCGCCGTCGTCGGCCCGGCGTTCGGGTCGTGCCTGTTCGGCTCGCTCGCTAACAGATGGAGAGGTAGCAGTCCCGTGCTGTCACGTTGACCGGCAGTGGATCGCTGGGGAATTGCTGCTTGATGGCCTCTCCGGCGTTCTGGATCGGGACCGGGGGATTGGTGCCCCACACCGTCCAGCCCAAACCGTTGAACTCGTCGGAGTTGCTGGCGTAACCCGAACAGGCCCAGAAAACGTTGTATCTGCCCTGCGCGAGCGTCATGGTCTTCGCCGTGTTGCCCTGCGGGGCTTCGAAGGAATCGGACGGGTTCTCGTTGAACGACGAATCGCCACGCACGGGTACTTCCGGAATCGGAAGGGTCTCGACCGCGCACAGCTTCGGATTGTCGGTGTTGTTCACGATCGTGACAGTCACTTCCTGACCCTGAACCAACGGCGGCATCGCGAGGACGTCATTGGGTCCCGCCGATGCAGGTGGCGCGACCGCCGTGACGGAAATCGTCAACATCCCAGCCGCGGCGGCGATCAGGACTCCGGAATACTTTCGCATAGCTCATGACCTCCTGTTTTGTCTTTCTTTTGGGGTCTTTTAAGTGTGGCGAGATATGGAAAACCGATCGGTCGACTTCCGATTTATTTGTCGACTTATGGAGGTCGGGAGCACTTGCGCGGCCCGGATCTGACAGCGAGGCCGGTTCGCCCTGCGGCGGGTGACGGAGATCACGTCGGTCAAGGGGCGGCAGGGGAATGTAACTGGACCGCGGTCCGTTTACAGTGTCAATGGGTCGCGACGACCCATGCGAATCGAGATGTACTCGCCCCCGTCTGGAAGGACGCAACCATGACCGCAGCAACCACCGTCAAGGCACCCATTCCCGCAGGTACCTGGAAGATCGACACCACCCACTCGACTGTCGGCTTCTCCGTCAAGCACCTGATGGTCAGCAAGGTCCGCGGCACCTTCGAGAACTTCTCCGGCACCATCACCGTCGACGAGAACGGTGCACCGTCGGTGCAGGCCGAGATCGACGTGACCTCGATCAGCACCAACAACGCCCAGCGTGACGGCCACATCAAGTCTGCTGATTTCTTCGACGCCGAGAAGTACCCGACCGCGACCTTCGTCTCGACCGGCGTCCGCCAAAACGGGGACGACTACACCCTCGAGGGTGACTTCACACTCAAGGGCGTCACCAAGCCGGTCAGCCTGGACCTCGAGTTCAACGGCACCAACCCCGGCATGGGTCACGGCACGGTCGCCGGCTTCGACGCCAAGACCGTCATCAACCGCAAGGACTTCGGCATCGACATCGAGATGCCGCTCGAGGGTGGCGGTGTCGTCGTCGGCGACAAGATCACCATCACGCTCGAGATCGAGGCTCTGCAGGCCTGATCGCCCACAAACCCCCGACCGGGCTCGACACCCCAGAGCCCGGACGGCCCACGGACCGGCACCGCGCGACCCCGCGTCGGTGCCGGTCTGTTCTGTTTCCGGTCGAGGTTTCGGCTGTGCCGACCGGCGGGTACGGGCTGGGCCGGTAGGGAGCAGGCCGTGAGTCAGTGGAACCACCCACATCGGGACCTTGGATGTGACATGGACGTCACCGACTTCGGTACGCTGCGAGTATCGCCAGCAGGCAGGAGAGGCCCATGGGACGCAGGCGCCGCACCCGCCGTGGCGTGCCGTGGTCGCGGTTGAGACGCCGCACTGCCGGGATGCTGTGGGGTCTGCCCACGGTGCCGAGTCCCAAGGCGTGGGCTCGGGTCGGCCCGGACATGAGGGCCCGAATCGCCCGCCACGCGACCGTCACGGCGATGACTGGTGTCGTCGCCAGTAACGCGCTGATCGGTGTCGAGACCTTCCTACTCGTGCAACTCGCGTTCAACGGCGGGCAGCTCACGTTCGCCGAGACCCTCGGCGCCCCCAACTTCCCGGCAGTTGTCGGCGCGATCATCACCGGCATCCTCGTCAACCTGATACTCGGCCTGCTCGTCCTCCGGCCACAGCTGAAATGGTTCGTCAGCTGCGAGCCCGCCGACCACGCGCGTCGTCGTGCAGTACAACGCATCCCGGGACACCAGCTGCTCGCGACCGTGGGCGGCTGGTTCAGCGCCGCTCTGTTCTACGTGCTCGTCGCCGACGACCTCACCGTCGCGACCGTCGCCGGTGTTGCGGTGGCGTTCACGCTCGCCGGCTTGTCGAGCGCGTGTCTGACCTATCTGTTCGTCGAACGTGCCGCCCGGCCGCTTGCCATCGTCGTCCTCGAGGACTTCCCGGCCAACCACGTCATGAACGGCGTCCGTATCCGTCTGTTCGCCGTGTGGGCGGTGAGTTCGGCTGTACCGATGATCGGCCTGCTCACCGTGAACGCCGGACGCTTCACCGGCATGCTCCCCGACGTGGCCGGCGCCGTCGACTGGACCACCGTCATCCTCACCGTCGTCGGACTCGCTGCCGGGATCCGCGTCATCTACCTGGTCGGACAGGCCATCACCGATCCGCTGACCGAGATGCGTCGCGCCGTCCACCGCGTCGATCACGGCGACTACGACGCCCGCGTGCCCGTCTACGACTCGTCGGAACTCGGTGTCCTGCAACACGGATTCAACGTGATGGTGCAAGGACTCGCCGAACGCGACCGGATGCGCGAGATCTTCGCCCGGCACGTCGGTGACACCGTCGCCGACCTTGCGATCTCCGACGGCGTCGGCATGCACGGCACCAACACCGAAGTGGGCGTTCTCTTCGTCGACATCGTCGGCTCGACGCGGCTCTCCCAGCACCGCAGCCCGGACGACGTCGCCGAACTCCTCAACGCCTTCTTCAGCATCGTCTTCGACGTCGTCGACCAGCACTCCGGCTTCGTGAACAAGTTCGAAGGCGACGCCGCACTGGCAGTCTTCGGAGCGCCCGTCGAGATCGATGACCCCGCCGGGCACGCGCTCGCCGCCGCCCGCGACCTCGCCGACCGCTTGTCCAAGAGCCTCGACATCCGGTGGGGGATCGGCGTCTCCTACGGCGAGGTCTTCGCCGGCAACATCGGTGCCGAACGACGCTACGAGTACACCGTCATCGGCGACCCGGTGAACGAATGCGCACGACTGTCCGACATGGCCAAGACCGGTCGCGTCCCCGCCCTCGCCAGCGGCGCCGCGATCGACTCCGCCGGCGCCGAAGCCGACGAATGGGAACTCCTCGGCAGCCGCATCATGCGCGGCCGGTCCCAGCCGACCGAGTTCTACGCCCCGTCCGACCTCGTCGAACGGCTCGGGTCGTCGGGCAACCTGATCGCCGAACTGCTGCGCCCGGCGCGACGCATCGTCGGCGCCAATCCCCTGAAGCTGACGACGTTCTTCGGCGGCTGACGACCCGCTGCAATCGAAAACCTCCGCAACTCGAGACGGAATCGTTGACGGCGTTCCGGGGCGTCAATAGCGTGGGCCGCAGGGTCGCGGCGAGGCCGCCGGACCGACACACCATCCCAGGGGGCTGTGATGAGCGGTTGGACGTCAGCGAATATTCCGGATCAGACGGGGCGCACCTTCGTGGTGACCGGCGCGAACAGCGGCCTCGGGGCCGAGTCGGCCAAAGCTCTCGTCGCCGCCGGCGCCAACGTCATCCTGGCTTGCCGCAACACCGCCAAGGCCGACGCTGTGGCGTCGAAACTGGGACCCAAGGCGACCGTCGCCCAGCTGGACCTCGCGGATCTCTCGTCGGTTCGGGCGTTCGCATCGAGCTTCACCGGCGCCGACGTCCTCATCAACAACGCCGGGCTCATGGCCGTGCCGCTGCGACGCACCGCCGACGGCTTTGAGATGCAGATCGGCACCAATCATCTCGGGCACTTCGCGCTTACCGCGCTGCTGCTGCCGAAGATCACCGACCGCGTCGTGACCGTGTCGTCGGGCGTGCACCAGATCGGGAACATCCAGCTCGACGACCTCAACTGGGAGAAGCGCCGCTACCGCCGCTGGCAGGCCTACGGCGACTCCAAGATGGCCAACCTCATGTTCGGGCTCGAGCTCGCCAAGCGGTTGGCGGAGGCCGGGTCGTCGAAGCAGTCGTTCATCGCCCACCCCGGTTACGCCGCAACGGAATTGCAGGGTCGGAGCGAGAACTTCATGGACGCTGCGGCGAAACTGATGAACAGACTGCCGATCGCGCAGCCGGCCGCCGACGGGGCACTGCCCCAGCTCTACGCCGCGACGATGTCGGGCCTGCCGTCCGGCACCTACTACGGACCGACCAAGCTCTTCGGACTGCACGGCGCTCCCGGACGGAACAAGTACAAGAAGGCGGCCGACGACGCCGACTTCCGCGCGGCGCTCTGGGCGGAATCGGAGAAGCTGACAGGGGAGAAGTTCGACGTGTCGGCGGGTTCTGCTGGTTGAGCAGGTGAGGAGCGA
>NZ_BAHE01000004.1 GCF_000298235.1 Gordonia namibiensis NBRC 108229 | reverse complement strand
AGGCGAGGAGCTTGCGACGAGCCGTATCGAAACCGAGCCCTTTCACGCTGTGGAGTTGTCAAAGATCGAACGCGGTCCCGGCCGATGACCGGGTGCGGAAGGTGGTGCGCGTAAGTCTGTGGGGTCAGGCTGCGTCGTCGAGGCGCATGGTGGGGCGGTTGTAGGCGAGGCGATCGCTCTCAGGCGCATCTCGATCAGAGTCGGAAAGTGCTGTGGTTGAGCGCTTCTCGATGATGGACATGCCCTGGAGCGAGGCGGTCCGCACGGTGCGCGTCGACACCGCAGGTGCGAACCCCATCTCGATGAGCATCTTCTTGGTGGTCGACCCTGCCTTCTCTGCGACGCGCAGACGATCGAGTTCGGCTGTCCGCGAGACGATCTGATGGTCGACCACGTTGCGGATCAGCCGCATGGTCTCGAGTTGTTCGTATGTGGCGCGACCAGTGGGATCGTTCGCGGGTGGAGCGATTCCCGACAGTTGGTCGAGGAGGGATTCGAGCGGTGCCATGAATCCTTTGTACACGAACATACGTTCGAATACTCGGAAAAGTTTCGACTTCTCTTTGGTTGAGTTCCCACTGTTCACAGGATGTTTCACGCATACGAAAGAAAGGCGTGCAACATCAGTGGACAGAAATCGCAGAATTCACAGAATCTGTGGATAAGCGCTGATTCATCCACAGAAATAGCGAATTTTCCGACGAGGGGTGCGACCCCATTTCTGGCCGGATTCCAGGCCTGACTCGAACGCGTCGCGGACCGTAACTGGAGTTATGCCCTGGGAACCAAACCATCTGAATCCCTTGATGTTTGACTCTCGCCCTCCATCGCCACGATATGTGGAACCTCCACCCGTTCACCCGTTCAGACCAACTGTTGCGACGAATGCGGCGTTGGTGCGTTTCCGCCGTTACGCTGGCGACCGCTACGCGATCGCGTCAGGGGAGGCCCTTGTGGTTTGACGTGTCCCGCGGCTGAGCGCTCCGAGCCAAGCAAAGGACTCGGGCGTTTCGTTCCTGGGGAGGATCCTTGACCGAACTTCGGCACATCGTCGTGCCTTCATCTCTGCTGCCTTCTGACGGTCGTCGGAATGATGCCGAATCACTGAAACACACGCTGTATTCGACGACCGTGCGTCGTGACGGCCGGCGACTGAAACAGTGGTTGACCACTCCGCGCGAGACCTCGCTGACCATTCGGTATCTCGCCACCCTGGGGGCCGCACTCGTCGCATTCGCGCCGACCCTGCTGATGACTGTGGACGCCTCGATGCAGGGATCACCCACGGCCTACCTGCTGTTGGTGCCGCTGTGGAGTCTGCTCATCGCCTTGGGCCTCGATTCCGGGAGCGGCCGGTCGATCAACGACACCGAGTTCGATCGCATCCTCGTGATCGTCGTCGGCGGCGGGTTGTCGCTGATAGCCCTGCTGGTCTTTCCACGGGTGCCTGCGGTGGCCGCCTTCTGGCGTGCCGACGCACTTCCCTTGCTGATCTGGGCTTTCGCCGCGTCGATCGTCGTCTTCGGTATCCGACGCGTGGTCCGCGACTACCGTGTCTGGCTCTTCGTCCTCGTGTGCTTCCCGCCGAACTTCTTGCTGATGGGGCAGGTCCTCGGAGGGTCGACGGTGGTGTTCGGCTCCCTGACGGTCGGCCTCGGGGCCGTCGCCACCTACCTGTCGCTGCGCTGCGTCGGACGCCGCCTCGGTCTCGTCACCGCGCTGGGTGTGTCCGTGGCCGGGGTGGCGCTGGTGCTCGTCTTCGCCGACGCGCCGGCGCTTGCCTACACGGTGCCAGCGGGGGTGGTGACGGCGGTGGCCATCGTCGTACGCCTTCGCTCGGGGCACGGGTTCCAGTCGACGGACGGGTTGCCGAAGCAGTCGATCGCCACGCATCTCGTCACCTGGGTTGCTGCACTTGCGATCCTCGCGCTGGCGCCGCATCCGCAGACACTCCTCGCACCCAATGACGTGTCCGCGACCGGAGGATGGGTGGCCGAAGCGCGGAAGGCGGGACTGACGATCTCCGAGCCCCAGGTGTTCGCCTGGGGGCCGCGGGTCATGGGCAGCCACGGAGATGTTCGGCGATACCGGATCACGGTGCCGTTGCGTACCGGCGCACCTGCCGCGCAGCTGACGACGGCCTATCTCGACGTCTACACGACCGCCGACCGCGGCCGCTTCGCCAACTACCGGCGAGGGATCTGGTACGAGACGGTGCCGCCCGTGCAGATCGGTGCACAACCGTTGTCCGACGACGGTCGGCACACCCGACTCGGCCGCATCGCCAACACGGTCGATGCCATCCGGACCGCAGACGACACCCTGTGGACCGGACGGTTCTGGGGATGGCAGATCCCGACCCCTTACGGTGTGCGCCATCAGGCTGTCTACCTCGTCGCCAACCGCGACCAGACGTCCGGGAGAGGTGTGGCCGACCCCCGGCCGCCCAGCTACACGACCGCCGTCGTCGAACCGATCGAATGGGTTGTGCGCGGTGGCGACCGGCCCCTTGCCGGCGACACCGAAACCCGTGACGTCGACCCTGCGTTGACCGAACTCGCCTGGCAGATCGTCCGCGCCGCTGAAGGCACGGCGAGGTGACCCGACCCGCCCCGGGCGGTGCCGCGTCGGCGCTGCCCGACGATCTGTCGGCTCGTCACCCTCTCAGTACGGTCCAGCGTGTGGGTCTGCTCGGCGCGGCGATCCTCATCGCCGCCGGGTTCGTCGTCTCCTGGCAGATCGCGCTGTCGTCGGCGCTCAGTGTCTGTGCGGTCTACTTCCTCATCTCGAGCGTGGACAAGTTGGTCCTGGTCACACGCGGCATGTCCGGGCGGGGGGTGATCCAGATATCCGACGACGCCGCCCGCGCCATCCCCGACGACGAGTTGCCGGTCTACACCGTGCTGCTCCCGGTCTACGGGGAGCCGGAGATCGTCACCAACCTCGTGGCCGGCGTCGGTCGGATCGACTATCCCGCTGACAAACTCGACATTCTCCTGGTCCTCGAGGAGGACGACGCCGAGACCCTCGACGCCATCGAGGGAGCGGACCTCGGGAACATCACCCCGGTCCTGGTGCCGCCTAGCGAACCGCGCACCAAGCCCAAGGCCTGCAACCATGCGATGGGCCTGCCGATCGAGCGCAGCGACCTCGTCACCATCTACGACGCCGAGGACATCCCGGATCCGCTGCAGTTGCGGCGTGCCGCCGCGATCTTCGCCGGGAGTCCGCCGGAGGTCGCCTCGGTGCAGGCCCGCCTGGGCTACTTCAACGAACGAGACAATCTGCTGACCCGGTGGTTTTCCATCGAGTACGACCAGTGGTTCTCCTACATGCTCCCGGCGCTGAGTGCGTCGAAATGCGTGATCCCCCTGGGCGGTACGTCGAACCACATCCGCACCCGCGTGTTGCGTGAGGTGGGTGGTTGGGACGCCTTCAACGTCACCGAAGACGCCGACCTCGGTATCCGCCTCGCCCGCTACGGCTATCGCACCGTGGTCCTCGACTCGCTGACCGAAGAAGAGGCGAACGCCGACGTGGTGAACTGGGTCCGTCAGCGATCCCGTTGGTACAAGGGCTATCTCCAGACGTTCCTGGTGCACACCCGTCACCCTTCGGCGGTGATCCGCGAACTCGGACTGGTCCCGACCCTGCGCATCGCGAACCTGACTGCGGGGATGCCGCTCGCGAACACCCTCAATCTCGCGTTCTGGACCCTGCTCGTGGTGTGGTTCGCCGGAAAGCCCGATTTCATGCGCGGCCTGTTCCCGGGACCGGTCTTCTATCTCTGCCTGTTCATGTTCACCGTCGGGAACCTCGCGACCATCCTGCTCGGTGTGGTCTCGGCACGCACCCGCGAGAAGCCCTATCTGCTCGTCGCTGCCCTGCTGGTACCGGGTTATTGGTTCCTGCAGTCGATGGCAGCGGTGAAGAGCGTCGTCCAACTCATCTACAAACCCTCCTACTGGGAGAAGACCGTGCACGGACTCTCGGCGATGCCGGGCACCATGCAGGAACCGAAAGGCTCTGAAAATGCCCGTCAGACATCGTGATCGATGCCGGCCCGCAAAGACCGCCGCAGCGCGCACAAGGCGCTCCTGGGCCACCCAGCTGTGGGCGATTGCGCTGATCGCCATCGTGTTCGGAACCGTGGCCGCGCCGGCGGCCGCCGCACCGGACGCGACCACGACCCTCGGATGGCGTCAACTCGGTCTCGGCACAACTATCCACATCGACGCCCAGGACGTCACGACGGGTGTGACGGTCCCCGTCCCGGAGGGGATGTCACCGACGATCCTGCGCGGGACGGTCGCCTCGGCGACCAACGTGTCCGACGCTTTCATCCAGGTCGCCCGCACCGACGGCACGATCGTCGGCACGATTCCCGTTCCGGTGTTCGGGCCCCAACAGCTGAGCGCTCCGTTCGAGGTCCCGCTGACCTCGATCCCGGTGTCCGAGGGCCGTGCCGACCTGCGCCTGACCCTGCGGAATCCGGGCGAGGACACCGAATGCGGGCCCGACCCGGAGGTGACACTGACGAACCTCGACGTGTCCTACGCGGGAGCGGCACAGGCGCCCAGCAACATCCGCGACGTCTTCGGTTCGGTCGTGCGCGGCGTGACGATCTACACCCCGCGCCGTCCGAGCGTCGCAGTGTCGCAGACCGCCCTCGGTCTGGTCGCCGCGATCGCCGATCACTACCGTCCGCAACGTGTGTCGGTGGACATCGTCGAAATGTCCGACGCCGCTCCGGTGGCGGGCGACCCGTTGCAGCGGGTCGTCGTGATCCGCGAGCAGACCGGGCCGGGTGGAATCCGTCTCGAAAACGCCGGGCAGCCACAGGCCACCCTCGTCGTCTCCGGTGATCAGCAGTCGCTGCCGAAGCAGGTCGCCCTGTTCCGGGAAAACCTCACGGGCCTCGCGCAGACCACCAGCGCCGGCGTCGACGCGGTCACCGAACGGCCCGTCCAGGGATCGGACACGGTCACCTTCGGCGACTTCCCCGGACGCCTCACCGCAGACGTCCTCGGAACAGCGACCCTCACAACCGGTTTCGACCCGACGGTGCTGGCGCTCGGTCGGCCGGGTCAGGTGAAAGTCCACCTCCTCGCGCGGTACACCCCGGTGGTCGGGGAGGCCCGGGCCAGTGTGACTGCGATCAGCGGTGGCGAGGTGCTGACCTCCAAGACCCTCGATGCATCAGGCTCGTTGGACACCCAGTTCACCATTCCCGCCGCGCAGGTCGCCGCGAACGAACCGCTGGAGTTCCAGATCTCCTACGAACCCAGCGCCGCCGCCTGCACCAAGCGCAGTGTGCCGCTGACCTTCCAGATCGAACCGTCCTCGACGGCGTCGGCCGACGCGACCCCCGTCAGCATGGGTGGATTCTCATCGATCCCGCTGGGCTGGCAACCGACCGTTCAGGTCGCCCTGGACGGTACCGACCCCGGACAGCTCGACGCCGCGGCCCAGCTACTCGCGTCGGTCCAGCGGTCTTCGGCGACGGCACTGTCGCCGATGCTCGTGCCGCTCGACCAGGCGATTCGCAGTGGCTCCGGGGCGCTCATCGTGGCCGACGCCGCGAACGTGCAGGCACTGAACCCGCCTATCGGGACGGAAGACTCGTCGACGCGCATCGATCTCGCGGCCAAGGTGCGGACGGCGCTTCCCGGTGGACTGGGAACGATCCAGGCGTTCGCGCAGAACTCCCGGACGGTCGTGCTGGTGAGCACCTCGGGGTCGTGGAAACTCGTGGACCCGTTGCTGGCGTTCCTCGATGCGCAGGAGGGTGAACTCTCGAACCTTCGCGGTGACGTCCTCGCCGCCGGCGCGGCCGGGCAGACGGAACTGATGACGATCAGGGCCGACGGACCGCAGACCGAGATCGCGCAGGTCGGTACCAGCTGGCTGGTGTGGCTCGGTGCTGCAGTCGCCGTAATCGGGGTCGCCGTGCTTGTCGGGGCCGGCGTGGCACTTCATCGCAGGCGGGGCCGTCCCGGTGGCGTCGCCGGTGTAGGCGGCGAAGCCGTCACATGACCGTCGTGGCCGAGAACCCGACCGTCGTCGGGGGAGCCGTTCCGGTCGACGTGGCCGAACACCGTCGTGCGGTGAAGCTACGACGATGGGGCGTCGGCCTCTTCGGATCACTCGCCATCGGATATCTGTTCGCCGGGGTCTACCTATATCTCGTTGTCGGATACATCAATCCCGACGCGAGCAGTCGGGTCGCGAACGCGGCGTTCACCATCTGGAGCCGGGATCCGCATCTCGGGGCGGTGGGCTTCGTGTGGAATCCACTGCCCAGTCTGGTGGAGATCCCGCTCGTCGAACTCTTCGGGCGCTGGCCGCTGAACGAGTGGCCCCGCCTGCGCCACGTGGGTTTCGAGGGCGCGGTGATGAGCGCGCTGTTCATGGCCGGCGCCGGGTGGCAGGTGCGGCGCATCGCTCTCGACTACGACTGCGGTGTCGTACTGCGCTGGTTGGCGATCGCAGCATTCGCTCTGAACCCGATGATCATCCTTTACGGCGGAATGGGTATGAGCGAGGCGCCGTTCCTGTTCTTCCTGCTGTGGGCCTGCCGTCGAATACTGCGATGGGTCAACCGATATCACGTGGCCGATCTGGTGATCGCAGGTGTCGCACTGGGGCTCGCATACCTCACCCGATATGAGGCGTTGCCGGTCGCGGCGACGGTGACCGCCGGCGTCTTCATCATGTCGACGATCCGTAGCCGCCAAATCGGGGACGAACAGAAGAGCTGGCGACACGGGGCCGGATTCGGATGTCACGACGCGGTGATCGTGGCGCTCCCGACTGGGTTCGCGTTCGCCGTGTGGGCGATCGCGGGATGGTTGCTCGACGGTAGTGCGTTCTCGCAGTTCTCCTCTCAGTACGGGAACTCGGCGCAGGTCGCGGTGGCCGGGATCATCTCGGCGGTCGACGTGGGGGCGGGTCCCCTGGGGGAGGTCGTCGTCGCCAACCTGTTGGGGATTCAGCCGCTGTTGCCGGCGGCGCTGGTGATCGTCGGCTGGCTCGCCATCCGCCGGCGGAGCATCGATGTCGCGGTGGTCGGTGCCGTGTTCGGTTCCGTCCTGGCGTTCCAGATCCTGGCCGTCATGACCGGATCGACGTTCGGATGGTTCCGCTGCGCTGGGAACAGGCGCCGTTCGCGGCCCATCTGTAGTGGCACGGTCTCGTCGTCGATGATGGCCTCGATCAGGGTTCCGTCGCAGGATAGTTGTCGGGCGATGGCGTGGGTGACGGATCCGGTCCAGGGGAGGGTGGCTGGGTCGCCGGTGGCTGGGATGGTCAAGATCGTTTGGGTTCGTGGGGTGCCGATGGTGTCCATCGCCGCACCGACAGCCGCTTGGTCCAACAGCACCTCGAGTGCGTCCGCGCGGCGCTGGGCTGCAGAGCGACGATCAGGCGCGCCGTCGGGTTCGGCACGGGGCACGGAGCGTTCGTCGATCATGGAGATGAACTTCTCGCCGACGGTCTGTGTCACGTTGGCGTGGATCTCGACTCGACTGTCGTCAGTCACATGGTGGGACAACACATCCAGGGTTCGGTCATCGCTCGCTGGGATGCCGCCCTCGTCGTCGGCGATGGTGTTGCCGATCGTCTGGGCGCGTCCGAGGATCTCAGAAGGCGTGGCACCGGACAGGGCCTGGGCAAGGAGGTCGCTCTCGTGAGCACCCCGATCGGAGTCGGAAAGCGCTGTGGGTGAGCGCTTCTCGATTGTGGCCATACCTCGGACGATGGCGTCGACGACCTCACCGGACAGCCGACCGTCGGCTGCGTAGGCCTCGACCTTGCTCAACGTCCCGATCACCGAGGCGATCCGAACAGTGCGCGTCGACACCACCGGTGCGAACCCCATCTCGATGAGCAGCTTCTTGGTGGTCGACCCCGCTTTCTCTGCGACGCGCAGACGATCGAGTTCGGCTGTCCGCGAGACGATCTGATGATCGATCACGTTGCGGATCAGCCGCAGGGTCTCGAGTTGTTCGTGTGTAGCGTGACCAGTGGGGTCGTCCGCGGGTGGGGCGATTCCCGAGAGTTGGTCGAGGAGGGATTCGAGCGGTGCCATGAATCCTTTGTACACGAACATATGTTCGAATGCGCGAGAACTTTCAACCTTTTTTCGTCGAGTTTCCGCTGCTCACAGGATGTTTCACTCCTGCGAAAGAAAGCGTGCAACATCAGTGAACAGAAATCTCAGAGGTAACAAATAGGTGTGGACAAACAGTGGTTTATGCACAATATGCGGCGAGTTCCACGCCAAGGGCATCCGAAGGGCATGTCGGGGTCCCGCGGGCGATCCCGTACGTCAGCGGTGGGCTGTCTGCAGAGCGATCGCGGTGCCGAAGCCGGCGAGCACGGTGCCGGTGACTCGGTCGATCCCGCGTCGGACCTTGGGTCGTACGAAGGTCGTGCTGAGGCGGGACAACAACGCAACATAGGTGGAAAGCCACGCGATCGTCAGGCCGGCGTGGATTCCGACGAGTAGAGCAAGAGAAGGGCCGACGGGCCAACCCGCCGGGACCAGCTGGGTGAGGACGCTGGTGTAGAAAACGGCGATCTTCGGATTGAGGAGGTTGGTGATCATCCCGGTGCGTAGGGTCGGAACCCGGCGCGTGCCGGCCGCCGTGTCTGCGGTGTAGTTCCTGAGATTTCGACTCCGCCACAATGTGCTGATCCCCAGATAGATCAGGTAAGCCGCGCCCAGGAGCTTCACGACTGTGTAGGCCTCGGCAGACGCGGCGAGTAGGGCGGATAGTCCGACGACCGTCAACGCGCCCCACACCAGCAATCCGGCACCCACGCCGACGGCGACCTTGAAACCCGCTGCCCGTGTCCCGGAGACTGCCGCCTGCGTCACGACGGCCATGTCGGGGCCGGGTGCCACGGTCAGGAGTCCGAGAACCGCTGTGGCGGTGAGGAGAGCAGAAATCACGGAATGAGTATGACCCACGCGGTCGAGGGGTTGAACAGGCGCTGAAGCCTCGAAACCCCTACGCCTGCACCTCGAAAGCCTTGAGAACCGTGGTCGCCCAGAGCTGCTGTCCGGCAGCGCTCGGGTTGACGGTGTCCTTCAGCAGCGGCGCGAGCGACGCGTCGTCGGTGGGGAAGGCGGAGTAGACGTCGATGACCTGGATGCCCTCGGCGTCCATGGCCGACGCGAAGCCGGCGGTCACCTCACCGGTGTTCTTGCCCTGGGCCGGGCTCTGCTTGATCGCGACGAGATCGGCGTTCGGGTATTCCTTGCGGAGTTGTGCGATGAGCGGCTGCAGTTGCTCGGCGAGCGGTGTATCGGCATCCTGGGTATGTCCGAAATTAAGCATGATCAAATCCGGTGTGACATCCGCAGGAATCATCTTGTCGAGATTGTCGAGCGCGTAATCCGCGTCTTTCCCGGAGGCGCTGCCGTTCCAGAATCCGATCGGTCCGTTCGGACCGTCGCCGAGTCCGACCATTGCGCCGTAGTCATTGGTCGTGGTGTTCCAGAATTTGGTCGCCATTGGCCGCTGGAGCGTCTTGCTGATCGCACTGCCGACCTTGGGAGCCCAGCCGTCGCGAGCGGCACCGGTCGAATCGCCGAGCAGCACAATTGTTCTGGGCTCGGCGGAGTGCGCCTTCGCGTCCTCGATGAATGCGAGGGTGGCGGGCTGCTCGAGCGGGGTTGAACTGGTGGGGGCCATCTGCGACGCCGTGTCCGACGACGGGGCGGTGCGGTTGCTCGACACGATGAGACCGACGACGAGGACCACTGCACACACGACCATGACGATCCATGCCCAGATCGGTGCAGAACCTGCAATGCGCTTCACGGCATTGAACATTTAACCAGTCTCCCAACCCGCGTTTCTCGTCCAGCGACTTTGTCACCATAGCGGCCATTTTCCGACCGCGCGCGAGGCGTCAGGTTCGTTTGTTTCAACAATTACTTGGTGCGGGCAATCCTGCAACTCGGTCGCGGACCCAGGCCGCCATAGCGGGGCCGGGATCGACGATATGCCCCTGCAGTTCCTGTCGGTCACTCAGTACCCGATCGCCGGCATCGCACGCGCGTCTCAACGTGTCTTCCATCACATCGACCGGTACGACGTCATCGGCGGCGCCGTACACCGCGAGGATCGGCACCTCGGTCGCGGTCCGGGGGAGGGCGTAGGCCGCGAGTCGGTCGTGCAATGTCTGCGCGGCTTCGGGCGTCACGGCGCCCAGTGAGGTGTTCTTGGGCACGGACAGCAAAGACACCGCGGTGCGCTCGTCTCCGCACTGCGGTACGGCCGAGGTGTCCAGGGCGGAGAGGTGGTCGCCGGGTTTCACCGCCGGATCGGCCTGCGAGACTCCATGCACGACCAGCGGATACAGGTGCTGCTGGGCCCGGGTAAGCGTGTTCTCCTGGGCTCGCGTCGCGAAGTACTGCGGGTCTAGCAGCGGTGCGACGGCCACGACACCCAGCAGCTCACCGCTGCCGCCCCCGTAGCCGCCGAACTCCTCGGCAGCCGACCAGACCGCCGCGCCACCCTGCGACCGGCCCGCGGCCAGCCAGCGAGGGCTGATGCCGAGTCCGGTGGACTGAGCCGCCCGAACGGAGTCGATGACGTTGTATCCGGCGGTGACCGGCTCCAGGTACGGGTGCGGAGCCTGTTGTCCGGTGCGGGTACCGAGTCCCTGGTAGTCGGTGGTGACCACTGCGTATCCCGCGTCGAGGAAATCTCGGACCGCGGTCAGGTCGCCGAACATGTCCGCCTGGTCCGACGGCGCGCAATCGGGAGTGATGCCGGTGGTTCCGTGCGCGTAGGCGATCAGAGGCCAGCCGCCGGCCGGGGGAGTGGGCCCCGGAACGAACACCGCGCCACCCACATTCGTCGCCGAACCGTCGACCCCGGAGGTCGACCGGTAGACCAGCCGCTTGGCAACAGTGCCGTCCGGCAATGACCACGCCTCAGGAATGTCGTCCGTCCGGACGATTCCGCCGCGCTGCTCCACGGCCTCCGCGCTCAGCTTCACCGACGTCGACGACACCGTCGAGCTGGACGCGCCCGCCGTCGAATCATCGTTCGATGTCGACGTACATGCGGCGACCCCCATCCCGAAAACGGACACGACGGCGACACACACGCCGACGGACCGAGCTCGGCCCCACCTGGATTTCACCCGGAAACGGTAACCCGTCCATTCCTGCGGTTTGCGTCGACGTATTGGTTGAATGATTCTGAGTGGGTGGAGCTGACCGTCGGGACCCGTACAACAGGTGCGTCGTCCGCTGACCGCTCCGGGCTCATCCACGACGATCCGGCGGTTGCACGCAGTGGTCGACGTCACACCGAACCACCCGTGTCGCAGCATGATCCCCAGTTCGTCACCGCGCCGACCGACGACGAGGTCTACGAGTACCTCGGGCCGCAGATGCGCTGGATTCAGCTGGTTCTGATCGCCGCATTCCTGCTGGTCTCTGTCTCACTTGTCGCATTTGCCACCACCCACGTCTGGCTGACGCCGGTGCTTTTTGTCCTCATTTTGAATGTGATCGGCAACACATTTTCTTTGTTAACCGGGATGAACAAACGACGGGTGACGTGGGCGTCGCATCAGGAACGCGTCACATCCTGGAATCCGCACGACGGCCGCTACCCGAGCGTCGATGTCTTTCTCCCGACGTGCGGCGAAAGCCTGGAGATCCTGCGGAACACCTACCAGCACGTCGTCGCGATGAACTGGCCCGGACGACTGTCGGTCTTTGTGCTCGACGACGCCGCGCGCGAGGAAGTTCACGATCTCGCAGCGTCTTTCGGATTCGACTACGTCGTTCGTCCGGACAGAGGACACCTCCGCAAAGCGGGCAACCTCCGGAACGCGTGCAAGATCAGCCGCGGTGAATTGATCGTGATATTCGACGCCGATTTCTGTCCGCGTGCCGATTTACTCGGACATTTGGTCCCCTATTTGGACGACCCACAAGTCGCAATTGTCCAGAGTCCGCAATGCTTCGCGACCACCGAGTCGATGGGCTGGATTCAGCGGACCGCCGGCGCGACGCAGGAGTTCTTCTACCGCTGGGTGCTGCCCTCACGTGATCGGATCGGTGCGGCCAACTGCGTCGGCACGTCGGCGATCTACCGACGCAGCGCACTGGACCGGGTCGGTGGCTTCGCCGAGATCGAGCACAGCGAGGACCTCCACACCGGCCGCCATGTGCAACAGGCCGGCTACACGATCCGCTACGTGCCGGTGGTGCTGTCGCGCGGCCTGTGCCCGTCGGACCTAGCCGGCTTCCTCAACCAGCAGTACCGCTGGTGCCAGGGGACGCTGACGCCGATCAAGAACAACCGACTCGTCGATCACCCGCAGTCGCAGACCCTCCGCCAGCGCATCGCCCGCTGGGCCGGCGTCCTGTACTACGTCACCACCGCGCTGAACGTCTTCCTGCTCTTCCTACCGGGCGTCATCATGGCCGCCTTCTATCCCGAGGACGTCCGGCCTGTGCAGCTGGTTCCGTTCCTGCTGGGGCTGTGGGTGTACGTGGTGCTGTTCCCGCTGGTGTCGCGCACGCGTTGGCGCTTCGAGGTGCTGCGCATCCAGATGGCGTACAGCTACGCGCATGCGGTGGCGATCTGGCACAAGATCATCGGCCGGGAGATCGGCTGGGTGCCAACGGGTGCGATCGGCAAGTCGAACTCACTGGCCCGTTCCATCGCCTGGCTCGGCGCGACCGTGCTCGGGGCGTCGTTGCTGGCGTTCTGGGTGTTCATCGTGCGGGACGTGATGGTGTACGGGCTCGCCCAGTTCTGGATGATGGTCGGACTGGTGCTGGCCTACACGTATCTGGCGTTGCCGCTGTTCGTCGAGTTCGTGAAGATCCTGATCCCGCGGCGTCGTAGCAGCAGCGCGGAAGTCGAACCGGAGGACATCGACGCGACCGACGCCGCTACCGACTACGACGATACCGAGACGGTGCAGTTGAGGAAGATCGACCCGAAGGAGATCGCCTCATGACGCCGGTCGGTCCCGCACCCGACGACGCCCGCCCCGCAGCCACTCCCAAACGCCCGACCCCGACCAACTGGAACCGCATCTCGGTGTGGGAGGTCATCGGGTACACGTGCGTGATCCTGTTCATCGCGGCGATGGCGCTCGGTTGGTTCGATCTCATGCTCCCGTGGGACACGAAGTGATCGGACGGGCGAGGGCATGACGTACGACGCTCCGACGAAACCGATGGCCGCACTCACCGTTTCGTCGACGCAGGAACCAGCCGAGACGCGCGTGACGCCGCGGACCTTCTTCGACGACATCGCCGGCCTGCGCGGTATCGCGGTGTTGCTCGTGGTTCTGTTCCACTCGCACGTCCCGTACCTGACCGGCGGATTCGTCGGCGTCGACGTCTTCTTCGTGATCTCCGGCTTCCTGATCACCGGCCTGCTGGTCCGCGAGTACGAACGCCACGAGCGGATCTCGTTGCGCAGCTTCTTCGCCCGACGCGCCCGCCGCATCATCCCGCCGGCCGCCCTGGTGATCGTGGTGTCGATCATCGGCGCCGCGATCTTCATGCCGCTGCTCAAGGTGTTCAAGCAGGCCCTCGATCTGCTGGCCGCGGCAGCGCAATTGTCGAACTGGCATTTCATCGAGCAGAACGCCGACTATCTGGCCGGCGCGATCGACGGCAGCCTGGCGACGCACTTCTGGTCGCTCGCCATCGAGGCCCAGCTGTACTTCATCTGGCCGTTCCTGGTGATCGGCGCCGGTGCGCTCGCCACCCGGACACGACTGCGCGAACGACTCTCGGTCCGCTGGTCGGTCGGGATCGCGGTGCTGCTGGTCAGCGTGGCGTCGCTGGTGTGGGCGATCGTGCTGACGCCCACCGATCCCGCGACCGCCTACATGGCCACCTACACCCGCGCCTGGCAGTTCGGCGTCGGCGGCCTCGTCGCCATCGGAATGCCGGCCCTCGCACGACTCGGTGGACTGCGCGCGAGTAATCCCGTTGTCCTCGTGCTCGGTTGGGCCGGTCTGGCCGGCATCGTGGTCGCGGCGTTCATCGTGAACGCGCACACGCCGTATCCCGGTACTGCGGCGCTGCTCCCGACCGCGGGTGCCGCGCTGGTCATCGCCTCCGGTTGTGCCGTCGGTACGGGTTCGCTGTTCGTCGGACGGCTGCTGGCGACGCCGCCGCTGAAGTTCCTCGGTCGGGTCTCGTATGCCTGGTACCTGTGGCATTGGCCTGCGATCGTGCTGTACGAGGCGGTCGTCGGGTCGTCGAGCTGGCCGGTGCTGCTGGCCGTGTCGGCGGGGTCGCTGGTGCTCGCGACCATCTCGACGCTGCTGTTCGAGGAACCGCTGCTGCGCAACCGCGAGCTCAAACGCAATGACTCGGCGTCGATCTCGCTGGGCCTGACCGGCGTCGTCGCAGCCCTGGCGGTCACGATGACCGCCGGCGTGATCACCGTGCAGGTGGCCAGCCGCGACACCGTCGCGAACGCGTCGCTCACGTATCAGTCGGTGTTCGGCACCGACAGCGGCGAGCAGTCCGGCGCGGTGACGCCCAACCCGTTCCAGGCGTTTGACGACCGGCCCGAACCGTTCGAGTGCCTGATCCCGGTTGGGGACACCGCGCCCCGCACCGACTGCGCCTTCGGTCCGGCCGACGGCATCCCGGTGGTGCTCTTCGGCGACAGTCACGCCGACCAGTGGGCGCAGGCGATCCGCAACCTCGGCGCCGACCACGGCTGGCGCATCCACCAGTTCACCAAGGCCGCCTGCCCGGCCCAGCACCTGCGGCCGCAGCCCCGCATCCCGGACCCGTACGTGAAGCCCGACTGCCAGGAGTGGCGCGAGGAGACGCTGAAGCGCATCGCCGAGGTGGGCCCGCGGATCGTCTTCGTCTCGTCGCTGTCGACGTATGTGCCGGATCGTGTGGTCTCCGAGGCTGCGTGGACGCACACGATGATCCAGCTTCGGAACACCGGCGCCAAGCTCGTCTACATCGCCGACACGCCCTACCCGGGTTTCCAGGTGGCCGACTGCATCTCCGGCTCGATGGACGACTGGACAAAGTGCGAGTTCAACTTCGACGACTACCCGCGCATCGAACCGATCACCGACGTCGTGTCACGTGACGAATACCAGGACGTGACAACGGTCAGCGTCAACGACCTGCTGTGCGAGGGCAACTCGTGTTTCGCCGCGCACAACAAGATCCTCTTCTACCGCGACGACTCGCACCTGACGGCTACGGCCGCGCGGGTCCTGGAGCCGGCGCTCCGCGCGCAGCTGGATAAGCAGAGGTTCGACTACAACGCGCGGTGACCTCCCCGCCCCCGCCGGTTGAGTAGGTGAGGAGCCCCGCATCGCTAGTTGAGTAGGTGAGGAGCCCCGCATCGCTGGTTGAGTAGGGGAGGAGCGAAGCGACGAGCCGTATCGAAATCAGCTACGTCACCCCTCGCTCCCTGAGGTGCGACGAGCGCTAGCGAGGAGCCACGAAGGGTTGGTGAGCCAAGCTCCTCAGACAGCCCACCTACTCCTCATACCGCCGCCGTTCCCGCGTACGGACGAAAGTAATTGCGGCAACCAGGACTCCGACGATCGACAGTATGTCCGACTCGGTGAAGCCACGGCCGACGGTCACCGTGACCAGAATCCGGCCCTCGATCGGCCCGTTCCCGAACAACCACGCCACGGACAGAACCGTCAGAACCGCCGCGGCCCGATGTGAGGGACGCGCAAGGCACCAAGCTCCGGTAACGAACAGGAGGTTCAGCAGCACCAACGCGTGAAACACCGAGGGATCGACGGGCACGAATGGTTGAGCTGGCATCCGACAAGTATCCCTGCCGTCTGTGCTCCCGCAACTCACTGGTGCCCCACAGATCTAGGGCGTCAACCAGTCTGGGCGCCGCCCATCCAGCGAGCTAGTCCAGCGCGAAAACTCCGAGTGCTGGCAGGCGTCGAGTTGAACCTCCAGTCCCGTTCCTTATCCATCTGGAACCACAGGAAGCCCGCCACATTCGCGCGGTCCTCTATCAGATCGAAAAAGTCAGTGATCCACTTGGCCTTCAGATCGGGAGTGGCGCCGTCGGCGCAGCCGACCTCTGTAATGAGGATCGGGCGACGGGTACTGACCTGGCCCAACACGTCGAGACTCTTGAGGAAAAGCTTGTCTACGGACTGCCACTGATGGCCAGGAGACTGACCCCAGTTGTAACCGTCCAGACCGAGGTAGTCCACGACGTCATCTCCGGGGTAACAATCGACGAAATCCCGAGTGCCCTCGGTGATTGTGTTTGGAGCCCAAACGAACCGGACATTGGGTGCCTTATCGGCGATGATCGCATGCATCCGCGACCACGCGTCGCGATACTGCTGCGGGGTGTTGCCCCCAACTCCGATCGACCACGGGTACCAGGTGCCGTTCATCTCCTGCGCGAACCTGA
The DNA here is from genome assembly GCF_000298235.1 of Gordonia namibiensis NBRC 108229. Classification (GTDB taxonomy): domain Bacteria; phylum Actinomycetota; class Actinomycetes; order Mycobacteriales; family Mycobacteriaceae; genus Gordonia; species Gordonia namibiensis. Next base: position 11,873 of record NZ_BAHE01000004.1, on the reverse strand, counting down.
GAAGCGCTGGCCGTTCCCAAGCTGCGAGCTGAAGTGCCCACCTTTCTAAGTCCGCGTCGTGTTGACCTGATCCGATGCTGGAAAGCGTGAACTCCCGCTGGACGTTCCCCTCCGCAGGTCTCCACGGCTCGAGCGTAATGAGTGGAACAGCCTGCGCGCCGTGCACTCCACTTATTCCCGAAGTTGACAGAGAATCTTTGGTCGACGCGTAAAGGGTAAGAATGTTGGGTCTGAAGTTGGCAAGCTCTTCGAGCCTTCCTAACGATGTCTGAGCACTGCCCGAAGCGATGCCCGGTAAGAAAGCGCCCCACATGCGGCGGGATGACGACCAGAGGTCGCTGGTCGCCCGAACGTCGGTGCAGCTCGTGAGGCCCACTGTCATCGCGCCTAGCGAGGCTGCGAGCAGGGTTCGTCGGGTAAGGAGTGGGCTGACAGACAACCGGGGTGAGTCGCGACTCATTGCCACATTATCTCGTAGGAGCTGATGTCTTCGTCTGGCGCCCAACATGGGTCGTCGGGTGCCATGCGTAACTGGTGTGGGCCGACAACACACATATCGAACCTGAGGGCGGCGCGTAGGTTCACCACCCGGTACCTGCTTTCTCGAAATTTGTGTTCCTGAACTGGTTCGCTGTATTCAGACGGAAAAGGTGGCTAGGCCGCGGCAGGAAGTAGCGACCGTAAATCCAGGGCAGCTAATAGTTCAAGTTACTAACGAGTCAATGTCCGTTTTTGTGACATGTTCGGACTAACTAAGGGGTAATTGGTGACCAAGGTCACAGTCCATGCGGTGTGCGAAGGCGGTGGTCAATGTGTCCGCCTGAGGCGCGACAGGACCTCGTTTATGCAGGTAGGGGCTGTCGCGTAGGTCGAACGTACGACGGTCGCAGGCGGTTGAAACGACTGGTTAAGATGCGCGTAACCAGAATGGTGATCGCGGAATGCTGTAGGTGTGAATTCGAGGGCGGCGGGCCGGTTTCAAGTTGTGAACTTCGGACCGGTGGAATACTCTTTCCTCATTCATTCGGAATCGTGAAGAAGTAGCGCGGATCCTGGCAATCTGCCCGGCCACATTGGTCCGACTGTCGTATGTATTCTCATGAGATTTCGAGATTCTTTGAGCGTGGACGAAAGGTGGCGACCTTGGCTGACCGGCAGGCCGTGAACGTAGAGGGTGGACCATATCTGCGTCGTCGCACACGGCCGACTGCTCAGGCTGAGCCCGCGAGGGGCAAGACTCAGGGTTGGGTACATGGGTACCTGGTTCGTGTTGCTTGGACTGACGCGCTCATCGTTGCGGCGTCGGTGACGATTGCCCAAATTGTGCGGTTCGGCGCCGACAACGCGATGGCATCGGCAGGCGCCCTCGATGCGCCGGTCACGATAGTGTCCGTCGTGCTAGGCCTGACTTGGGTCGGCGCACTCCGCGCTTTCCAGACACTCGACCGTCGGATCATCGGAGCCGGCACTGCAGAATACAGCCGTGTTGCGACAGCGTGTTTCGCCGTTTTCGGGATGCTCGCGATTCTCGACCTGCTATTCAGGCTAAATATCGCGCGAGGGTTTCTGGCTGTCGCGCTCCCACTCGGCACGCTGGGGTTGCTAACTGCGCGTTGGGGTTGGCGGAGACGACTGTCGTGGCAACGAGCTCACGCGCAAAACCAAGATCAGTTACTCATCGTGGGTGACCCTGAGGCAGCACACCCTCTGGCGAAGCGCCTGGTGAAGAGGCCGACGTTGGGCTACGAGGTGGTGGGCGTCTGCCTGCCCCCAGGGAGGCACTCCAAGAGCGGTAGTTTGGCGGTAGGGGAACATAGCCTTCCCGTCTACTCTCACTTCGAAAACATTAGCGATGCTGTCAGGGCCTGCTCCGCAGATGCTGTCGCGATCACAACACCGTCACCTGGACACGAGTTCATCCGTGAATTGTCTTGGGAACTAGAGGGTCTAGGTGTTGATGTCCTCGTGGCTCCCGGCGTAACGGACGTTGCCGGGCCGCGGATGATGATGCGCCAAGTAGAGGGCCTTCCGCTGTTGCATATCGACAAGCCGCGCTATGGCGCCTCCCAAACGGTCTTAAAGACGAGCTTGGACTATGTTGTTGCCCTGGTCGCAATCCTGTTAGCCGCACCGGTGATGTTCGCTACCGCGATCGCTATCAAAGCGCATGACGGTGGTCCGGTCTTCTACCGACAGTTGAGGGTTGGCAAAGACGGCCAAAGTTTCAGGGTCTGGAAGTTCCGGTCGATGCGGCCGGAAGCAGACAAGTTCCAAGCCGGAGTGTCTGCGGCGGCGCCCGGTGTTGCGCAACGGTCGGTGTTCTTCAAGGCGGAAGACGATCCGCGGATCACGCCTATCGGCAGATTTATTCGACGCACCAGCATTGACGAACTGCCCCAGCTGTTTAACGTCCTCACCCGTGATATGAGCGTCGTGGGCCCGCGCCCGCTCGTTCCTGGCGAAGGTTCCGAAATTCCGAACTTCGTCGAGCGTCGCCTGCTTGTGAAGCCCGGTATCACCGGCTTGTGGCAAGTCTCTGGGCGGTCAGACTTGGCCGAAGAAGACCGAATCCGACTCGACTTGGTCTACGTCGAGAACTGGTCCATTATGCAGGACCTAACAATTCTCTGGAGAACCGTGAAAGCTGTATTGAAGAAAGATGGTGCCTACTGATGCGGATGGTTGTCCTGGGCTTGGGCTACTTGGGTGCTACACACGCTGCGTGCATGGCCGAACTCGGCCACGAAGTGCTAGGCATCGAGGTTGTACCAGAGAAGCGTGAACAACTGGCCGCGGGAATCGTGCCGTTCTACGAGCCCGGTCTTCCAGATCTTCTTCAGCGGCATATCGATTCCGGTCGTCTCACGGTTTCGGGTTCATACAGTGAGGCTGCGGACTTTGCTGATGTCTTCTTCATCGCGGTTGGAACGCCCCAGAAGAAGGGCGAGTACAGCGCTGACCTCCAATACGTCGACGGCGCGCTCGAGGAACTCGTTCCACTGCTCACGAGAGATGCACTGATACTGGGTAAGTCCACAGTGCCAGTCGGAACTGCCCAGCGCCTCAGCGAGCGTGCGGCTGAATTGGCCAAGGACATCGATGTCGAGATCGCCTGGAATCCTGAGTTCTTGAGGGAGGGGTTTGCAGTTCAGGACACCCTCCATCCGGACCGTGTTGTTGTCGGATCATTCGAAGGTGGCCGGGCAGTCGCGGTCTGCCAGGAAATTTACAGCAATATTATTGGCGCCGGAATACCGTTCATTACCACTGACCCTCCAACGGCTGAGTTGGTGAAGACGTCTGCGAATGCATTCCTGGCAACAAAGATTTCGTTCATCAACGCGATTGCGGAAGTTTGTGATGCCGCAGGTGCCGACGTCAAAGCGATCGCAGACGCCATCGGCTACGATGCCCGAATCGGGCGCAAGTTTTTGAATGCTGGCGTAGGTTTCGGTGGAGGCTGCCTACCGAAGGATATTAGGGCGTTCATGGCACGGGCCGGCGAGCTCGGTGCCGCTGAGGCTCTCAGTTTTCTTCGAGAAGTCGACAATGTGAACATGCGCCGTCGAACGCGCCTGGTTGAGCTGACCCGTGAGGTGTGTGGCGGGTCGCTGCTGGGAAAGCGAGTAGCGATCCTAGGGGCGGCATTCAAACCAGAATCGGACGATGTACGTGACTCTCCGGCACTGAATGTTGCGGGACAGATCCAGCTACAGGGTGCATCGGTGTCCGTGTACGATCCCAAGGCAATCGATAACTCGCGCAAGCTGTTCCCCACGCTCGACTATGCAACATCGGCGCTGGGTGCATGCGATATGGCTGATGTAACACTGGTGCTAACCGAATGGCCGGAGTTCCTCAAACTGAGTCCCTCCGAAGTTGGAGTGCGAGTAAGGCAGCGTGTCGTGATCGACGGACGTATGTGCCTCGACTCGGACGCATGGACCGCTGCTGGGTGGGCCTACCGGGTGTAGGGCCCAAACAGAAATTATTACTCGATTTCGGCTCGATCTAGGAATTAAATGAAAAAGGCACTGATTACCGGAATTACTGGCCAGGATGGCTCGTACTTAGCGGAATTGCTCTTGTCGAAGGGCTATGAAGTACATGGCTTGATTCGACGTTCCTCGACGTTCAACACGTCAAGGATCAATCACCTGTACGTTGACCCGCATGATCCCGAGGCTCGTCTGTTCCTGCATTACGGGGACCTGAGCGACGGGGCCCGGTTGGTGACGCTGATCTCGACCATTGAACCGGACGAAGTCTACAACTTGGCCGCGCAATCCCATGTGCGTGTGAGTTTCGATGAGCCCGAACATACCGGCGATACGACGGGTATTGGCTCGATCAGGCTCCTCGAGGCAGTGAGACTGACAGGAGTGAACTGTCGGTTCTACCAAGCATCTAGTTCCGAGATGTTCGGGGCGTCCCCGCCCCCGCAGAACGAAGACACGCTCTTCTACCCTCGGTCTCCCTACGGGGCGGCAAAGGTCTACTCCTACTGGGTGACCCGCAACTACCGCGAGGCATACGGAATGTTCGCGGTGAACGGGATCCTGTTCAACCACGAATCACCCAGACGCGGTGAGACGTTCGTGACACGCAAGATAACCCGGGCTGCTGCCCGTATCAAGGCCGGTATCGAGCAGCATTTGTACATGGGAAACCTTGACGCTGTTAGGGACTGGGGGTACGCGCCCGAGTACGTCGAGGGAATGTGGCGGATGCTGCAGGCGGATCAACCTGACGACTATGTCCTTGCAACCGGTGGTAACAACACTGTTCGAGACTTCCTCATCACCGCTTTCGAGCACGCTGGCCTTGATTGGGAGGAGCACGTGCGTTTCGATGAGCGGTATTTGCGGCCGACCGAGGTCGATGCGTTGATCGGCGATGCTAGCAAGGCGCACGAGATTCTGGGCTGGAAGCCGTCAGTCATGGCTCCCGACCTCGCTCGAATCATGGTCGATGCGGATATTGCGGCACTTGAGTGCGAGGGCAAGCCGTGGATTGACCGACCTGTGCTGGACTACTGGAACTAGGGGAGCATCATGAATGATGCGAAGAACACGGTACAGCCGCTCGACAAGGCTGCGAAGATCTATGTCGCCGGCCACCGAGGCTTGGTCGGCTCGGCGATTTGGCGTCTGCTTGAATCTGACGGGTTCGCCGGCCTGGTGGGTCGGACGCACAGCGAACTTGATTTGACCGATCGCGAAGCGGTTTTCCGTTTCTTCGATCGAGAGCAACCCGAAGTTGTGGTGCTTGCTGCCGCGAAAGTCGGAGGAATTGTTGCAAACAGCACCTATCCCGTCGACTTTCTTTCAATCAATTCGCAAATTCAAACAAACGTTCTCGACGCCGCGTTAAATATTCGGGTTCCGAGGCTCCTTTTCCTGGGTTCCTCTTGTATCTACCCGAAGTTTGCCGAGCAGCCCATCCGCGAAGACTCTCTGCTCACTGGTCCTCTCGAACCAACCAACGACGCGTACGCGATTGCAAAAATTGCCGGAATACTGCATGTGCAGGCCGTGCGCCGACAGTACGGATTGCCTTGGATCTCGGCGATGCCCACCAATTTATACGGTCCGAACGACAATTTCTCGGCGACGAGTTCGCATGTACTCCCGGGGCTTATCCGGAGGTACGAGGAAGCGCGTCGGGGTAGCGCTGCCTACGTGGAGAACTGGGGAACAGGTACGCCGCGGCGTGAGTTGCTTCATGTTGACGATATGGCTTCTGCCTGCATTCACTTGCTGAACCATTTCGATGGGCCGCAGCAAGTCAATGTCGGCACTGGGCGGGACCATTCGATTGCCGAGATCGCGCAGATGGTGGCCGACGCGACAGGGTTCACTGGCGAAACTCGCTGGGATACGGACCGACCGGATGGAACTCCACGGAAGCTCTTGGACATCTCAACGCTCGCAGGAACGGGGTGGGAGCCGAGCGTTGAGCTCGCGGACGGTATCAAGGTGACCGTTGATTGGTACCGAGCAAACTTCGCATCTGCAGATGCGCGGTAGTGCGAGTGAATGCAACTCAAGAAGGTGAAAGCGTGGTAACCCCGGTCAGCTACGGTGATCGCGATCGCGAGGGCCTGCGCGGCACGCCGCCCGAGTCCGTGCATCATTCGGTTAACGGTGCATCTCACGAAGCAAGACAACTCCGGTCTGCATCGGCAGAGTCATGCGACTCGGGTTCTCGCCGGGGGACGATTACAGTCGAACTGACTGGCGGACTCGCCAACCAGCTCTTTCAATGGGCGGCTGGTGAGATCCTGGCCAAGGAGTTCGAGACCGAGTACTCACTGGACGCCCGTAAATTGCAGCAAGCTGGACAGCGCGGCTATCAACTCGAAAGCATCCTCACGTCGGATGCCCCAGTGGTCTCTCTGGGACGAATTGAGCGCTTTACGTGGAGGGGTGGGGCCTACATGCCTTCGGTCTCGCGTCCACTACTGCGCCGAATCTCCATGGTTGCTAGCAGGGCTCGGCATCTTCGGAGTTCCGTTGTCTGCAACTATGCGGAAGCGCGCGATGCGCTTGGTGAAGGAAAGTCCATCGTTCTAGCATCGTTCTTTCAGGAACCGCAGGAACTGCTGAAGTATCGAGATTTTCTCCGATCAAAAATTAAGCTTCCTGAAGTGCGCGGGCAGGTTGCGAGGGCGACCGGAGGTGAAGATCGGTACGTCGCAGCGCATGTCCGTCGGGGGGATTACGTCTCTGTCGGAAAGTATCTGGCGACATTTGGAATCTGTAGCGAGTCGTATTACACAACCGCCTTGGCGCAGGCTAACCGGGACCTCCCCGTCTTGATTGCGACCGACGACCGTGCATGGACGCAGGACTTCATTGACCGAAGTGAGTTTTCGGGATCCGCGATGATTTCGGGTTTCGAGGATCACTACAGCGATCTTTCGCTTTTGGCTAGCGCAGGTTACCTGGTGATGTCGAATAGCACATTCTCTTGGTGGGCTGCGTTTTTAGGCGAGCACGAGGCAGTGTTTGCACCGGAGCCTTGGTTCACCGATCGATCTCGAGAGCACGGGCTCTACCTCGACTCTTGGGTGAAGATCGATCGTGACTAGTCCACTGCGAGCCGTTACGAAGGAGCGAAAAAGGTATAGAGGCATAGGTAGACGTCTTCTCGAGATCAGCCTGTACCTTGCTTCACCACTCGCCATCTTCGTTACCTCACCCATCCTGGCGCAAGGGCTTGGGGTAGATGACCGGGGTGTTCTCGGTATCGCTCAATCGGTTTCGATAATGGCAGCTTCGATTGGCGCCTTCGGTCAACCCGAAGTGTTCTTGGGCGGGCATCGGGAGGACGATAGTGCACTGCTTGCAAGTTCGGTCGTTGTCCTGACCGGGACCCTCGCTACCATGACGGCGGGCACGCTAGCTCTGTTCGCGATGTCGGTGCCAGCACCTGTCATCTTATGTGCGATGCTTCCCGTTCCCTTTGTTGCGTTGGCTCAGACGTGGCGCGGCATTGCGATCGTTCGCCGGCAGTTAGTTCTACCTGCCGCGACCAGCGGACTTGCTGCCGTGTTTCGTATTCTTGGCCTCGGTTTGTTAAGCCTTCGTGGGATGTTGGGTACCGCGAACGCAGTGCTCGTCGTGCAGGGCGCGGTCGGTCTAGCGGGATGTGGGTTGTATGCCAAGGACGTCGTGTCACGGGGGCGTCGCGAACTAGCTAACAATTTTCAGTGGTCTACTCTGTGGTCGTCCATTCTTATTTGTGTCAAACGTGGCATTCCGGTAGTTGCATTTACATCTCTCACGGCTATAACCTTGAGATGTGATTTGATTGTGCTGGACCGCTTGGGTACTGCGGAGCAACTGGGCATCTATTCCGCTGCGAGTGCATTAGCTGGATCAGTCCTGGTGGTCTCAGGGGCCTTCAAGAGCCGAATTCAAGCTGCCGCATTTGGCGCCGACGCGGTTCGCGAAATCTTCCGAGAGCTCAAGGTGTTAGCAGTTGTAGCGGTTCTGGGAGTAGTTGTCGGCGTGTTGGTCTCACCACTCGTAGTCACATTGCTCTTGGGGCCCGGTTACGAGGCCGCGACACCAGTTCTCCGGATCCTGACAGTAGCTGCGGCCGCCCTACTCTTTATGGACACAGCGCAGGGAATGCTCGCCGCCTTGGCCCTTCGCCGCAAGCTCTTGGTCGCAGCGACCATTGGTGCGCTTATTACTGTGCTGAGTCTTGTAACGCTAGTTCCCTTTTTCGGAATGTACGGTGCAGCGATAGCGACGGTCCTTGGATATTCAGGGGCCGCGGCAGCTGGTCTCCATGCTGGCATTCGAAGCATTCGCGAAGACGGGACTAAGGAAGTGGAACGCGATGGAGATCGTTAATGTTGTGATACCGACTCTGGGCAAACGGGGCCCTGAGCTCGCACGTGCGGTTGACTCCGCACTAAACCAAGATGGAGACTTCCACGTTCGAGTGACCGTCGTGTTCGACGGCGACGAAGTGCCGGACGAGCTCGCTAGCGATCTGGCGCAAAAGCAAGATTTGACTGTGGTTAGCAACCCGTCGAGGCGACTCGCGGCGAGGACAGTGGGCGCCCGCCTCGGGACCGCGGATTACGTTGCATTCCTTGACGACGATGATTATTGGTTTCCGGATAAGCTCGCCGTACAGGTGGCCCGAGCTAGGATGCTAAGAGAGCGTGGCCACGTGCCAATCATTTCTTCGCGCGTTGATCAGTTTGTTCTGAAGAATTCGCAGACGATCAACAATGTCCCTGACACGGCAATTACTCCGAGTGATCGTGTCGAGGATTACTTGTTTAGAAAACGGTCGCCAAGTGTTCGACGCAATTCACTATTCACATCGACTCTGTTAGTTGACGGCAATTTGGCTCGCGCCGTTGACTGGCGAAGAATCCCCCGTCACCAGGACTGGGACTGGCTCCTGCGTGCGCAAGATGAAAAACGTGCAGTCGTATCTCAGGTCGAGGAGTCGCTTGTCATGATCCAGGTTGGCTCCGAGTCTTCCATCTCCGCGAGTAGCGACTGGCGGGCGTCTGCAGAGTGGGCAGACACCGCCCTCAAGGCGCTAGCTCCGGGTATTCTCAGTGACTTCTATGCGGCGCAAGTGCTGCGATATGCCTTGGCGGATCGTTCTCTGCTTGGGTTGAAGGTGGCTGCCCGCGGAATCCGGCGATCGGGCGCGCTTCCCTCATTTTCTGCTGTCTTGGTGGGCCTGTCCGGTGCGGTGCCACGCGGTGTTGCTGAGAGGATCTTCGGAAGGCTGGGTCGATCATGACGCATGTGCAAGTCCCTGCGATGAGGGAACAGCAGAACAATGAGCTGAAGATCGTTGTGGCGATACTGACTTACAACCGTAATGAGGGCCTTCGGGACTCTGCCCGTTCAGTACTTGATGACATTATAAGCAGCGATAATTCAGGCATCATCGCCACAGTGCTGATAGTGGACAATAATCCCACGCCCCAGGACTTCTCAGACCTTATCGAGGGCTTCCAGATTGAAGTTTCCTACGTTCATGTAGCTGAGCCTGGGATTGCGGCTGGGCGTAACGCTGCTGTGGAGTTCGCAGAAACCAACGCTTACAACCTTCTCGTGTTCATCGACGATGATGAAGTCGTCGCTCCCGGCTGGTCTAACGCGCTTGTCGCTACCGCGCTTGAGTATGGGGCCGACGCAGTGTTCGGACCTGTCGAGCCCGAGTTCAGCGAGGACTGTCCCAAGTGGGCGAAGCGATTTGGGTTCTTCGAACGGCCGCACGGTGTAACGGGTGGTCCTGTGCGTTGGCCGGCAACCAACAACGTCGCCCTCCGTACTGATGGCGCGCTGCGCGGAATCAGGTTTGACGATCGCTGGTCGTCAACGGGTGGCAGTGATAGCCGCTTCTTCCATGACGGGCTGTCCAAGGGTGCATCGTACGTCTGGTGTGAAGACGCGGTAGTTCACGAACGAATCGGGGTCCAGCGGGCGAATATGCGATGGCTCTGGCGACGTGGCGTACGCCTAGGCAATGTTTCAGCACGTTTGAACCCAAGGCAACTCAAGGCGCCGGTTCTCGTCGGTGCTGCTATCGTGAGGCTGGCGGTCGCCCTTCCAGTCGCAGCCGTATACGGTGTCGCGAGCCCTCGCCGAGTGGGGCCGACGGTCATGAATATCCCTAAGGGCGTGGGGATGATCCGGTACCTGTCAGGTCGGCTGGAGAATGAGTATGCGCGCTGAGCCCAACACAGTTGTTGGGGAACCCGGATTGAGTTCGCTTGTGGCTATCGCCATTCGGTGATGAACTGTGGAAACGGAACTGAACTATGACTGCAGTCGCTGCAGCAACTAACCGCCTTAGGTCGGTTTCTGGCGTATGCCATGCCGTATTGCTGATAGTGGCACTAGTTATATTGCAGTTTCCGAAATTTATCTCGGGTGCTGGTTCGATCCTTGTTTTGTTCTTAGGGTTGTTGGCTTGTTGGTTGTGTAGGCCGCGGCTCATGGTTCTTCGTGGCTGGTCGATTCCGTTCTTTCTCATAACCGTCCTGTCGATCGGTTGGTCATCGGCTCGAGGCGAGTCGGTCTGGGCGGCCTTTTCATTTGGTGTCGTAGCGGCCGCTGGACTAGCGGTCGGTGAATTCTTGAAGTTAGAGGATGTCCTTCGAGTTATTCACCTCGCTACCCTCGGTATCGCGTCGATTTGCCTACTGCTAGGTGTAGTGGCTTCCTGGTATGCGATTCACTCAGGCCCAGCCTATTCGGGCACCCTTACTGGTTTTTATGTCTCTAAGAATGCGCTTTCGTTCGTAATTCTAGTTGGATTTTCGGCGGCTATCTATCGCCCGTTGCGGTCGGCAGGCGACAGACTTTTGCTTTGTGCGTCGCTTGTTCTGTATTCCGCCACTCTTGCGTGGGCCCAGTCTGCCACGGTGTTGGTATTGGCCGTCTTGGTACTGGTGGTCCGCGCGCTCTATGGACTCAGCTTGCGTGCGAGTAGATTGTCGAGAACCGTTGTCTATGCGGTTTCGCTGCCAGTTATTGCAGCCGGAGTTATCTGGAGTGGTTGGATTCTGCGAACTTGGCTGGATTTCCTCGATCGAGACATAACGTTTACGGGTCGGACGGATATATGGCAGGCATCCATCGCCGCCTGGCGAGAACGGCCATATTGGGGCTCAGGGTGGGGTTCGTTCGCGAGTGACCCATTGATATCTCAAACGCAGTTTTCGTACTACGGCTGGGTGCGTGCTCACGCTCACAGTGGATATGTGCAGGTGCTGACGGAGTTGGGCGCGGTAGGTCTGTGCGCCATTGTTCTATTGATTGTCGCGGTTTTTATTCGGGCCGTTCGCTATGTGCGGAGATTTCCGAGTGCCGCCAGTGGCTGGGTTATTGCTGCGCCGATAATTTTTGCCGTGTACAACTTTGCGGAGCAGTCTATGCGACTGCTTCCGCTATTCATATTAATGGTGGCTTACGGTGTGACCTACCGTGTGACATCGCCAAACAAGCCAAGTTCACATAAGGCTGAGTCGATTAGTCCGATGCCTGAACCCGCGAAACAAGCACCGAGGGGCTCCCGCGCTTCAGCTGGGGGGCTGGAGTGGTTGTCGCCCTCAGCACCTGGCTCGACCGCGGAGTCTCAGTCATCTCCTGACCATCGAAACGAGGTATCCATGAGTATCAGTGAATCGCCGGACGCTCGGGGGCGAGAGGCGTCGACTCGGTACGCACTCGTCGTGGCGAGGCTTGCGCGACGGTGGTGGATCGTCGTCACAAGTGGTCTCGTCGCCGCCGTCGTAGGAGTTGGATTCTGCTTGCTGCAGACTCCGATCTACGCAGCGTCGGCCACGTTGTACGTGACGGCAAGCTCCGACTCGAGCGCGG
>NZ_BAHE01000005.1 GCF_000298235.1 Gordonia namibiensis NBRC 108229 | reverse complement strand
GAGCCGTATCGAAACCTCTACCCCTGCGCAACCAGCAGCGGCACAAGCTGTTCCGCGGCCGTCCAGGCACCGTGGTGGCCGATCATCATCGATTCCATCGTCTCGTTCTTTGACCGCGTGAGCGTGACCGACTCCCGTGCCACCGCGACCACATCCCCGATCCGATTCGCCACCGCATCGGTCACCTCGGGGCCGAACCATCCCTCGTCGAGGGTCTGCTCCCGTGAGACGACGTGCGCGGCGTCGCCCAGATACCCCGACCATGCCTTCAGCACGTCCTCGGCAGCACCGGACTCCGCGTACACATGCCGTGCCCTCGCCTCGCCGGCGACCGTCTCGACACCGTCGAGAAGGCCGGGTGCGGTGTCGATGTCGACGGCGCGGTCGGCGGTGATCATGCCGTGGTCGCCGGTGACGAGCAGCGTTGTGCCGGAGGGCAACTCCGCGGCGAGCTCGGCCACCAACCGGTCGACGAGTCGGAGTTTCTCCAGCCACGCCGACGACCCCGGACCGTGGATGTGACCCGCCGTGTCCAGCTCGCTGTAGTAGGCATAGACGAACCGGCGATGACGACTGTGTCCACGCACCGCCGCGAGCGCGCCGTCGCGTACGCCGTCGGGTGTCACCGCCGGCACGTACTGGCCGGGCGCGCGGAACGCCGCGAGGGTCAGGCCGGTTCCGCGGAACTCGCCGGGCATCACGTACGTCACCCGAACGCCTTCATTCGCAAGCGCTTCCAGACTTCCGGGATGGGTGCGCACCAACGCCGGGGGATAGGTGACCAGTGCTGACGGTCCCTGAGCGTCGTCGAGACTCCAGCGCAACGAGTTCAACACCCGGCGCGAACCGCGTGTCCGGCAGTCGTCGTCGGGCCGGAAGCTGTAGCCGATGATTCCGTGCACGCCGCAGGGCGCGCCGACCGTCAGACTCAGGATGCTGGTCGCCGTCGTCGCAGGGAATCCCGCACGCAGGGTGGTCGCGGTCAGCTCACGCAGGGTCGGCGCAGAATCCGCGTACTCCTCGAGCAGCGTCGCCCCGAGTCCGTCGATGAGCAGCACCACCACCGAATCACCCGGCGGCACAACCAGACCCTCGCCGGACGAAACGCCCAGGGCGCCAGACACCGCAGGCAGAACGTCGGCGAGGGTGTGCGGGTACCGGCCCCAATCCGCGGGAGTCAGTTCGGCGGGAGTCAGTTCGACGCTCACCGCACCCCCGAACCTGCCGGACCGAACACATAGTGACCCGACCGCAGGAACCTCACTGACCGTCGGGTGTCACCCTCGAGGAGCAACGGCGACATCGCATCCCGCAGCACGATCCGCCACCGCGCCGCATCGAGTGGATGACTCACCCGCATCGCTTCGACGTCCCGCGGCAACGCGACCACCACCGTCGCGTCGGACTCCACCCTCTCGTGATGGGCGACCGGACGTGACCGGTCGGAATCGTCGATCACCGGCACCGCGCCGTCGGCGATCAGCGCCTCGACGCTCCCGACGCCGTCCACACTGTCGGGTAGCTCGTCGTGCAACGCCCACGACATCAGCACCCGATCCGAGTCCGAGCCGCCGCCCAGCTCGTCACCGAGTTCGCCGTAGAAGTCCTCGTAGTAGTGGACCGGCTCGGCTCCCAGCTTGGTGATGTTGAAGTACGCGTTGCGCGCGACCAACGGATCGAAGGTCCATGTGATCGTCGTCAGTCCACGTGCCAGCGCCCAGTTCCGCTGGTGCATCTTCAGCAGGTATCCGACATGGTGGCCGCGGCCGCGCCGGGACACCCCGGTGATGTGGCTGTGCAGGGCTTCACCGGCAGGCGCCGACAGGAACGCCACGCTCCCACCGGCCAGGTGATCACCGATGAAGGCACCGGAGACATAGTTGCCCGAGTGGGACAGTGCCCGCAGCATGTCGATGCCCACCGGACGTCTCGTCGGGTCGGGTCGCCAGACGTCGTCGAAGATCCGCATCAGTTCTTCGAGTTCGTCGGGGGAGGACAGCTCGCGTACCTCGACCGTGCGTACCTCGACAGGAGCCGGTGAATGCGACATGTCCTCGATTGTTTCACCGCGTCCGCGGGAGTTGGCCGGGTTGGGCGAGTCCGTGCGACCCGGACCCACTCCTTAGGATGGGGCCATGCCACGCACCGTCCGCACGCCCGACGCGTTCATGCGCGTCGCCGCGGCCGGTGTGGTGCCCACTGTGGCGATCGCCGCGCACGGTGCCGCCGGCGGGCAGTCGCTCAGCTCGGGTGGCGTGGTGCTCACCGTCGCGATCGGTGTGGCCGCGGCGTTGCTCCTGCAGCCGGCGATCCGGGGCCGGCGTCTGGTCCCGGCCGCCGCAGCGGCCACCAGCGTGTTGACCGCGGCGCAGGTCGGGAGTCACTGGGCGCTTGCCGCCGACGCCGCGCACATCACCCACGACGCCCCGGCGTTGCCGATGTTGCTGACGCACCTCGTCGCGATCCCGCTCAGCGCGGTCCTGATCGTCGTCGGTGCGCAGCTGCTCGCCGTCATCGGGTCGGTCATCGCGTCGCTGACACCCCCTGTCGCTCTGCGCGTACCCGGCGCATCCCCGGTTTTCTGGACTCAACCCGCTGTTCTCGCTGGTCCCGCCGTCGGCGGCACCGGCGTTCGCGGACCTCCGCTCGGATTCTGACGCCCGCGCCACCACACCGAACCCACGACGGTTCGGTGCCGTCGTGTGCGCGCCACGCCTCTCACGTCCGAACTCTCGAGAAATGAATCCAGATGAAGAAGCTTGTCTCGTCGCGGGCCACGATCGCCCGCCGCCTCGTCCTGCCCGCCGCTGCTGCCGCCGTCGTCGGCGTCTCCTCCCTGACCGGGGCGGGCGTCGCGTCGGCGCACGTCACCGCCAACGCGCCGTCCGTCACCCAGGGCGGCTACGGCGTCGTCACGCTGGTCGTCCCCAACGAGTCCGACGCGGCTCCGACGACGTCGCTGCGCGTGACCCTGCCCGGTCTGAAGGCGGCGCGCCCGGAGGTGATGAGCGGCTGGAAGTCGGTCGTCACCAAGAAGGACGACGTGGTCACGGAGATCACCTGGACCGCAGATCCGGGTTCGCCCGGCATCCCCGTCGGCCAATTCGGTCAGTTCAGCTTCTCCGGCGGCCCGTTCCCCGAGCAGGAGACCGTCATGCTCCCGGCGCTGCAGACCTACGCCGACGGTGAGAAGGCGGACTGGAACCAGCCGACCCCGGCCGACGGCACCGAACCCGAGAAGCCCGCACCCACCATCACCCTCGCCGCGGGCAGCGACGGACACGGCGCGCACGCCGCGGCGCCTGCGACCAGCACCGACGCACCGCAGTCCCAGGCGACGGAAACCGCTCAGGCCGACTCCGCAGCCCGCTGGCTCGGCGGCATCGGACTGGTCGTCGGCGCACTGGGCACCGTCTTCGGCGTTGCGGCGCTAATGGTGGTCCGCCGCTACGGTCGTCGCGATGCGTAAGCGTGCACTGCTGCTGATCCTGGCGGCGATGGCCTGTATGGGCCTGGTCGGCACCTGGTCGGCGCCCGCGGCGTCGGCGCATTCCCGGCTCGTCTCCTCGGATCCGGATGACGGCGCGAGCCTGCCCGCGGGTCCGCAGACCGTCACGCTGACGTTCAACGAGGGCATTCAGTCGGCGTATGCAGTGCTCAACGTCGTCGGACCCGACGATCACTTCTGGCAGTCCGGCGACCCGCGGGTCGACGGCAGCAAGGTGAGCGTCGGCGTGCGTGAACTCGGGCCGACCGGCAAGTACACGATCAACTACCGCGTCACCTCGGCCGATGGACACGTCGTCAGCGGGCAGCGCAGCTTCGAGCTGACGGTCGCCGGTAATGGCGAGCCGGGCCCGCTCGCCTACGCATCCGCCGATCAGTCCGACGACGGAATCCCGGTGTGGTACTTCATCGTCGGCGCTGTAGTGGTCCTGGTCGTGGGTCTCGGGATCGTGTTCTGGCTGACCCGCCCCAAGACACGGACCTGACGCGTGAGGGTCGTGGCCGGTGTGCCGGTCCTGTTCGCCGGGCTGCTGGTGAGCTGGTTGCTCGCCCGTCCCGACGGACCGGATCCGGTGGCACTGCCCGCGACCCTCGCGCTCGGCGTCTCGGTCGTGGTGCTCGGCCTCGGGCTGCTGCCGACCGTCGACGCCGAACCGTCATCGACCTGGATCGGTGCGTTCGCCGGTGTCTGGGTGGTGGCGACGCTGATCAGCGCCTGGGTGCGCACCGCGGATCGGTCCGGCAAAGAGGTGCTCGAGGTCAGCGCCGGCGACTTCGGTGACGTCCTGACCTCTGGCGCCTCCGAGATGGTCGCGCTGGTCACGGGCTTGCTCATCGTGGCGTGGGCGGTGCTCGACCTGCTGACCGCCGTCGACGTTCCGGTCCTGGTGGTCGGGGCGCTCGCGGCGATCGGCGTGCTCGCCAACGCGATCGCCGGTCACGCCGGCAACAACGCGCTCGGTCCGTTCCTCGTCGGTGCCCATGCGCTGGCCGCCGCCTGGTGGTGCGGGCTACTCGCCGCGATGGTCCTCTCGGTGCGCGGCCGGTCCGGGTGGGCGCGCAGTCTGCCGGTGTTCTCGCGGCGGGCGCCGTGGGCGGTCGGGGTGATCGCGGTGACCGGCGTGGTCGCCGCACTGACCGAGATCGACGGAGTGTTGGCGCTGGCCACGACCGGTTACGGCCGGATTTTGGTGGCGAAGATCGTGATGCTGGCCGCGCTGGTGGGTGTCGCCGCCTGGCATCGGCGACGCTGGGTGCCGGCCGTCGAACGCCATCGTCAGACCGAGACCGCGTCCATCCGCAACGCCGCCGTCGAGCTGGCGCTGATGGCCGTGGTGCTGGGTCTGGCCGCCGGACTGTCGGCGACCGCGCCGTGACCTCGATACGCCCCTTGGCTATCGCCTCGGGGGAGCTACTCGGCCAGCAGAGTTGCGGGTTGAGTAGGGGAGGAGCGCAGCGGCGAGCCGTATCGAAACCAGTCCCTACTTCAACGCCCGCGACTGATCCCAGATCGCCAGTAGCTCGTCGATGATGTCGGTCGCCATGTGCAGCGTGCTCAGGTGACTCTCGCCAGGCAGCTCGAACAGCTTGGCGTCGGGGAGCAGCGACACCATGTGCTGGCCGTGTGCGTACGGGATGATGTGGTCGTGGTCGCCATGCCACCAGCGCACGGGCACCTGGACGTCGGACACGCGGAAGCCCCAGTCCTTGGCGAAGACGACGACGTCGGCGAACGGCGCCTCCATCGCGCGACGCCCGCCGTGGAGCAGGTCGTCGAGGAACATCGCCCGGAACTCGGGGCGCGCCAGCAGTTCTCGGTCGGCCTGCGGGGAGAAGTGGCCGTAGACGGAGATGGCCGGTTCGGCGATCGGCCGCGCAAAGCGGAGTGCGGTGCTCAGGACCTGCCCGATCTGCGACCCCGCGACGTTGACCGCCGGCGCGACGAACGAGCCGAGCTTCATCGCGCCGCCCGGGATGCGGTCGGGGCCGACGGTCGGGGCGACGCCGCCGAGGATGCCCGCGGCGACCACCCGGTCGGGCATCGCGTGCGCCACTCCGAGCGTGTACGGCCCACCGCCGGACAGGCCGATGATGGCGAACTCGTCGATGCCCAGCGCCTCCAGGACGGTCTCGAGGTCGGGGGCGAAGGCGGCGATGTTCTCGTACCGGTGCGGCGTCGACGACCCGACGCCCGGCCGGTCCAGACCGATCAGGCGAACCCCTCGCTCCGCGGCGAATCCACGGGCTTCGACGGGGATCTGGCGGCGCGCTCCGGGCGTTCCGTGAAGCCAGATGATGGCTCGTCCGGTAGCAGATCCGTATTCGGCGAACCCGATGCGACGATCACCGTCGGCCACGGCGATCGACCCCTCGATTTTCGGACGGGCGATGTCGATCATGTGACCAGCATCTCACGTAGCGTTATCTGTGTGATCTCCGCGTTTCTCAACGGCACCGCCAGAGCAGTCCGCCACGTCTTCTCGCCCCACCCCGCGTCGGATATCCCCAAAGGTCAGATGCTCGACCTGCCCGGTCGCGGACGCGCCTTCGTCACCGATTCGGGACCCCGCGACGCCCCGGCAGTGTTCCTGCTGCACTCGGTGCTGACCACCGGCCTGCTGTGCTGGTACCCGACGATCCCGGCGATCAACGACCGCTACCGGGTGATCACCCTCGACGCCCGCTGGCACGGCCGCGGCATCGAGTCCGACACCTTCGACCTCCGTGACTGCGCCGACGACGTGGTCGCCGTCGCCGATGTCCTCGGCATCGACCGGTTCGTCGCCGCCGGCTTCTCGATGGGCGGCGGCATCGCCCAGCTGACCTGGCGTCGACACCCTGAGAGGGTGTCGGGCCTCGTGCTCTGCTCGACGGGCCCGTTCTTCAGCACCAACGACCCCAAGCACCGGAAATCGTCGGAACGGACCGGCCGCATCCTCACCCCGCTCTACCGACTGCTCCCGCGCGTCTCCGAGAAGAGCCTCGACAAGACGACATCGCACACATCCATCTGGGCGCTGCGCCAGTTCTTCTCGACGCCCCTGTCGCATCTCGGCGAGTTCGGAAACGGGTTGGGGCAGTTCGACTCCCGCAGCTGGCTCCACGAGATCGACGTCCCGACCGCCGTCGTCGTGTCCACCCGCGACCGCGTCGTCGAACCCGAACGTCAGCAACTGCTGCTCGACGGAATCCCCGGGTCGCAGCGCTTCGAGGTCGACGGTGGCCACGCCTGCTGCGTCCTCGGCGCCCGGTTCTTCATCCCGCCGTTCACCGAAGCCCTCGACGCGGTGAGCTCGCGGGCAGCGGTGAAGGTCCCGCCGGCGGGGTGACCTCGATACGCGGCGTCCTCGCTGCGCTCGGTCGTCGCTACTCGGCCAGCGGAGGGGGGGCGGCGGAGGGAGGCGGCGGAGGAGTGGGCTCGGCTCGCGCCTCGGACTTACTCGACCGCGGCTTCGCTGGTTGAGT
>NZ_BAHE01000006.1 GCF_000298235.1 Gordonia namibiensis NBRC 108229 | reverse complement strand
AGGTGCGAGCGAAGGTGCCCACCCGTTCGCTGAGGTGCGAGCGAAGGTGCCCACCCGTTCGCTGAGGTGCGAGCGAAGGTGCCCACCCGTTCCCTGAGGTGCGAGCGAAGCGAGCCACGAAGGGCCGGCGACGTCATCTCGCCAGGCCTTCGTGGCTCGTCGCTATCGCTCCTCGCACCTCAGGCATCGGTGGGGCGCCACAAGGGAATCGGGGCCGGACGCTTGGCGTCCGGCCCCGGATTTCCCCTGTGAGAGGTGAGGGTCTAGTTGCTGGAGACCTCGTAGCCCATCGGCAGCATCGTCGACTTGTGCTCGAGGAAGGACTCCAGGCCTTCGCGGCCGTTCTCGCGGCCGATGCCGGAATTCTTGTATCCGCCGAAGGGGGACTCGGGATCGATTGCGTACCAGTTGATCCCGAAGGTGCCCGTGCGGATCTTGGTGGAGATCTCGATGCCGCGTTCGACGTCGTTGGTCCACACCGTGCCGGCGAGTCCGTAATTGGAGTCGTTGGCGATGGCGATGGCCTCGTCGACGTCGTCGTAGGCGATGACCGACAGGACGGGTCCGAAGATCTCCTCCTGGGCGATGGCCATGTCGTTGGTGACGCCGGTGAAGATGGTCGGGGTGAGGAAGTAACCCGAGTCGAGGCCGGCAGGACGTTCGCTCTCGAGAGCCGGTGTGGCACCGGCCTTCTTGCCGAGTTCGATGTACTCCTCGACCTTCTGGCGCTGCTTCTCGGTGATCAGCGGGCCGAGCTGGGCCTCGGGGTCCGACGGCAGGCCGACCTTCATGGCCTTCGCCGCGTCGACCATCGCCGCGACGATCTCGTCCTGACGGCTGCGCGGCACCAGGATTCGGGTCTGCGCGACGCAGGCCTGGCCGGTGTTGAACAGGCCGAGGAACGTCAGCATGAAGGCGTTCGCGGCGATGTCGACGTCGTCGAGGACGATGGCCGCCGACTTGCCGCCCAGCTCGAGCGAGCAGCGCTTGAGGGTCTCGGCGCAGGCGGCGCCGATGGCCTTGCCCGCGGCGGTCGACCCGGTGAAGGTGATCTTGTCGACGTCGGGATGGGCGACGAGGGCCTGGCCGGTCTCGGTGCCGCCGGTGACCACCGAGATCGCCTCGGCGGGCACGCCGGCCTCGATGAACAGCTGAGCCACGTAGTTACCGGTGAGCGGGGTCTCCGGGGCAGGCTTGAGCACCACCGAGCAGCCTGCGGCGAGCGCGGCGCCCATCTTGTTGCAGGTGATGAACAGCGGGACGTTCCAGGCGCAGATCGCGCCGACGACGCCGACCGGCTCGCGGGTGATGCGGGTGGTCCCGAACAGGCCGGTCCGGTACTCCTCCCACTGGTAGTCGCGGGCGGCGTTGGCGTAGGCGCGCAGGACGCCGGTGCCGGGCAGCTGCTGCAGGGTGGCGATGGCGCTCGGCGGCGCGCCCATCTCGGCCGAGACCAGTGCGGTGATCTCGTCGCCGCGCTCGTCGATCAGGTCGGCGACCTTGGCGATGATGTCGGCGCGCTGAGCCGGGGGCGTCGAGCTCCACACTCCGGAGTCGAAGGCGGCGCGTGCGGCCTTGACCGCGGTGTCGACGTCGGTGGCGTCGGCGTGCGGCACCGAACCGACACGTTCCCCGGTGGCGGGGGAGAAGACCTCGAGGGTCTCACTGGAATGGGGGTCGACCCATCGGCCGCCGATGAGCAACTGGGGTTGATCCCCGCCGCCGGTGACGGTTGCGGTGTGGGACTCCACGGTCTCGGTCATTACGCGTGTGCTCCTCAGGAGGACGGGTCCTTGCCGGTCAGCGGCGGATTTTTCATCCGCACGCGGGCAAGTGTGAACTACGGCACACGCAATACTAGAACACGTTCTAACTTCGCCGCCAGGGGCGGCGGTGAATCAGCCCCGGCCGAAGGCCGCTCGGGCCTCCAGTCCTTCCATGACATCCTCGAGCACGTCGAGCTGTCCGGCCGGGTCGGCGGCCTCGAGGAGGCGTTGCTGATCATGCGGCTCGACCTGGAGTCGGTTGGCCCAGCGGTAGATCGGCGACACGTCCGCCATCAGGGGATCGGCGTCGATGATGTCGAGGGCGGCGAAGATCGTGTCGACGTCCTTGCCGGCGGCCTCGAGGGTCTGGCGCATGACGACGCGCAGCCGCTGGTCGATCGAGTGCAGCCGCTCGAGGTCGGCCTCGGCGGGCTCCGGTTCGGCGAGTACCTCGACCCGGGCACGGGGATAGGGATCGTCGGGCAGCCATTCGACGACCCGGAATCGAGAGGTGCCGGTGCCGGCCAGTAATGCCCGGCCATCCGGGAGTCGGTCGGTGACGTCGGCGAGCACCATCGTGCCCGCGTCGCAACGGACCTCGCCGCCCCCGACCTCGGAACCCCGGGCGATCAGCACCACCCCGAAACGCACGACCGGTCTTCCGTCGGACTCCTCCATGAGGTCGCCGACCATCTGCCGGTAACGCGGCTCGAAGACTCGCAGCGGCAACTCGCCACCTGGCAGCAGGGCGGTGCCGAGGGGGAACATCGGCGAGACGAGCTGCTCGCCGGCCGGGATGAACGGGCTCAGGGTTGCTCCGTCAGGCCCTGGGCCGCGCGTCGAGCACGACCTCGAACTCGAGCAGATCGGCACCCGAGGCAACCGGCTTGGCCCGCTCCCCGGCGTGCGCTTCCTTCGCCGGGCCGGAAGCCCACGCCTGGAAGTCCTCCTCGGACTCCCACTGCGTCACGACGAAGTAGCGGTCGTCGCCCTTGACCGGACGCAGCAGCTGGAACCCGAGGAATCCCTTGGAGCCGTCGACCGAGTGGGCGCGGTTGGCGAACCGCTTCTCCAGCTCGGGTCCGGCGCCCTCGGGAACGGTGATTGCATTGATCTTCACAACAGCCATGCGTCCACCATAGGCGTTGCGAGTGCGGTCGTGACGGTGTTGCCCGACCCCGAAGGATCGTTAGGGCGGATACAGTTTCGGCCATGTTCGACACCCACGCGATCGGCGAGATCGGGTTCCGCGACCACGGGGGGCCGGCGATCGTCGACGACGCCCGCGGCCTGCTCGACGAGGGCACGATGACACGGCCGATCGTCCTGCTGCACGGGTTGATGGGGCGTGGGCGCACGTGGCGGCGACAGGTGCCATGGCTGCGCCGGTACGGCCGGGTGTTCACCTACGACGCGGCCTTCCACACCGGCGCCGACGTCGAGGAGCCGGACAGCGCAACAGAACTCGCCACCGAACGATTCGTCGCCGACCTCGCCGAGATCCTCACCTGGATCGACCGCGGACCGGCAGTCCTCGTCGGGCACTCGATGGGGGCACTGCACGCCTGGTGCACCGCCGCCGCCTATCCGGAACTCGTGGCGGCGCTCGTACTCGAGGACATGGCACCCGACTTCCGCGGGCGGACCACCACCAACTGGACGCCCTGGTTCGAGTCCTGGCCCGAGCGCTTCGAATCCGTCGACGAGGCGGTCGCGATGTTCGGTCCGGTGGCCGGGCGGTACTTCTACGAGGCGTTCGACGACGGGCGGCTCCACGGCCGGATTCCGTTGTGGGGCGCGATCGCCGACGAGTGGGGTATCCGCGACTTCTGGTCGGAGTGGGAAGAGGTCGCGGTGCCGTCGCTGGTCATCGAAGCCGAGTACACGGTCACGCCGCCCGGGCAGATGCGCCGCATGTGCGAGGTCAACGAGCATGCGCAGTATCTACGCGTCGAGGGGGCCGGGCACCTCGTCCACGACGACGCGCCACACGTCTATCGCGGTGCGGTGGAAGCGTTTCTGTCCGGCCTCGACAGCTCGCAGAAATAGATCGGGGCGCACACGATGTCTCGTGCGCGCCCCGAAAGGATGGATCGAGATCAGGCGGGATCGGCGGGTGCGATCGGTGCGCCGTTGAGTCGACGCCAGCAGTGCACCAGGAACAGCTGGGCGACCGGCGCTGCCACGATCAGTCCGACGTAGCAGACGAGTACGCCCACGAGGTTGATCGCGTAGGTGACCAGCAGTGCGATCAGCGAGTCGCCGACCTTCGACTTCGTCAACTCGAACGACGTCTTCATCGCGTTGATCGGCGAGAGCCCCTTGTCGATGGTCGCGACCACCGAGAACATCAGGAAGAACATCGCGACGAGACCCGGGATGATACAAAGCGCGTAGCCGATTCCGGTGATGATGCCGACCAGGATGGCGGTTCCGACGACCGGCCCGAAACGGATCGGGGTCAGGAACGACTTCGCGGTCACCGGTTCACCGTTCGCGACGCGGACCGCGCCCGAGATGATGCTCGCCTGGATGTACAGCAGGCCCAGGATGAAGACGAGGTACACCAGGCCGAAGAGGATCGAGCCTCCGAAGCCCAGCGACGTCTCCTCGTAGTAGAAACCGTTCCCGTAGTCGACCCTCTCGGTGGTACCGAAGATCGCCACTGCGGAGAACCCCACCGCGATGAGGGCAGCGCCGAGCAAGAACACCGCGAGGCCCGGCAGGATCATGGCGCCGACATTGTTCTTGAACTTGTTGAAGGCCCAGGAGAACGCCTCGCCCACATCGACCTTGGTGCCCGGGGCGCCGGGAGCGCCGGGGTACGCGCCCGCGCTGCCGTACTGCGGTGCACCCGGGGGCGGCGGAGGCGGTGCCTGTCCGTACTGCGGCTGGCCGTAATCGGGCTGCTGGCCGTACTGCGGCGGCTGCTGTCCGTAGTCGGGCTGCCCGTACTGCGGCGGCTGTTGGCCGTACTGGGGCGGGGGCGGTGGCTGCTGCCCGTACTGGGGCGGCTGCTGCCCGGGTTGTCCACCCGGCTGATTCGGGTCCGACGGCGGGACAGGAGGATACGGCGGCTGACTCATGGATCGGGACATTAGCAACGATCCGGGTCCAGCGGGAGACTATGCCCGAACGATCAAATGACTGGTCATCGACCTTGGCACGAATTATGTGTCCCGGTGGGCGAGTTGTCTCGCAGAACGTGCAAGAGATTCCGCGACCTGCGGTGACGCTGGTTGTCCGACGGCTTCAACCCTCGCCCGCAAGACAATAGCGCCCGTCGGTGGTGATCTCCACGAGTCCGTCGACGAGCAGTGAGTCGAGGGCACGGTCGCGTTGGGCGGTGTCGCTCGTCCACACCACGTCGAGCTTCGCACGTTCCACCGAACCGGTGGTGCCGCGCAGTACGTCGAGAAGGAGGCCGCGGACCTGGCGGTCGGTGCCGGCGAACTTCTGGGTCTTCCGCGGCGGGCCGGTGTGTGCGGGGCGGCCGAGTCGTACCCACGTGCAGTCCACGAGAGGGCAGTTGTCGCACTTGGGGTTTCGGGCCGTGCACACCAGTGCGCCCAATTCCATGAGCGCGGCGGAGAACCTCGGCGCGTCGGGCGCGTAGCCGGCGTCGGCGGCGCGGGGGAGGAGTACCTCGGCATCGTCGAGGTCCCGTCGCGAGGGGTTGCCCGGCTGCTCCCGGCCGTGGACCGCCCGCGCGATGACGCGACGAACGTTGGTGTCGACGACGGGAACCGCTTGGCCGTAGGCGAAGCAGGCGACCGCCCGTGCGGTGTAGTCGCCGATGCCGGGCAGGGTCAGCATGGTCGCGACGTCTTCGGGTACGCGGTCGTCGTGGTCGCGCGCGAGGACCTTGGAGCATTCGTGGAGACGGAGGGCTCGGCGTGGGTAGCCGAGTTTGCCCCAGGCGCGCAGGACCTCGCCCGCGGACTCGACGGCCATCGCCGACGGCACCGGCCAGCGCTCGACCCACGCCCGCCACGGTTCCAGCACCCGGGACACCGGAGTCTGCTGGAGCATGATCTCGCTGATGAGGATCTGCCACCCGGTGCACGACGGATCCCGCCAGGGCAGGTCGCGTTCATGGGTATCGAACCAACCGAGCAAAGCGCCTGGTGGCACACTATTGATCATGATCGGAATGACACCACGTCAGGCCTGGCGCGTTCTGCGCGACGGCAACGACCGATTCGTCACTGGCGAGTCCCAACATCCCAGTCAGGGTATCGAGGACCGCGAGCGTCTCGTCGGAGGGCAGCATCCCCACGTGGTGCTGTTCGGCTGCGCGGACTCTCGTCTGGCCGCCGAGATCATCTTCGACCAGGGGCTCGGCGACATGTTCGTCGTCCGAACCGCGGGCCACGTCATCGATTCGGCCGTTCTCGGCTCGCTCGAGTATGCCGTCGAGGTGCTCGAGGTCCCGCTGATCGTGCTTCTCGGCCATGACAGCTGCGGCGCGGTCAAGGCGACCCTCGACGCCCTCGACGACCTGCAGATCCCGGGTGGCTACATCCGCGACGTCGTCGAGCGTGTGACGCCGTCCATCCTCGCCGGACGCAGCGAAGGGCTCTCGCGTGTCGACGAGTTCGAGGCGCGTCACGTCGTGGAGACCGGTCGTCTTCTGATGCAGCGCAGCCGCATCATCGCCGACCGCATCGCCACCGGGAAGCTCGCGATCGTCGGCCTGACCTACAAGCTCAGCGATGGCCGGGTCAACCTGGAATCCGTCTACGGCGACATCGGCGAGAAGCCGTCGCGTTCCGCACAGGCCGAGACCGCCTGAGCCGCAACCGGCCCCGAGCCTGAAGGCGAACTCTAGACTTTGCCTGCTCGGGGCCGCTTTTCGGTCGCGACACGCCGCACGTGATCAACCGGAAGTCAAGATCCGGCCGTTAGCGTTGTGGGCGTGATCGAACCCCAGGGCCCGCTGCCACCCGAGATCTACTGGCGACGACGCGTCGTCGCCGGGGGTGGCGCGCTGGTCGTGGTGGGGTTGGTCGTGGCTCTCATCGTCTGGATGACGTCCGGTGGGGACGCGCCGCAGAACACCGCGGCGACCTCGTCGGTTCCCAGCAGTGCGGCGCCGTTGTCTGAGTCGGCGCCCCCGTCGTCCGAGCCGCCCGCCGCCGGCAACGCCGGTGCAGGTGGTGGTCCGGGCGGCAATGCTCCCGCCGGTGCGGGAGCCCCGGGTGGAGCGTCCGCGTCGGCGTCACCCCCGGAATCGGCAAGCCCCGCAGGCGTGCCCGGTGGCCCTGCAGGCCCCAACCTGTGCCCGGATCAGGCGATCTCGGTGGTCCTCTACACCGACAAGCCGACGTACACGGTCGGTCAGCAGCCGGTGTTCACGATCGTCACCACGAACGCCGGCTTGTCCGACTGCACCCGCGACGTGGGCAAGGCCGCCCAGAACGTGATCGTGCGGACGCTCGACGGGTCGCGCACGCTGTGGTCGGCGCGGGATTGTTCGCCGATCGACACCGTGAACAACGTGGTCCTCAAGCCCGCACAGCAGGTCAAGGACACGATCACCTGGTCGGGCACCACGAGCAGCCCCGGCTGTGAGCGCCCGCGGACCCAGGTCCCTGCCGGTTCCTACTCGGCGATCGGCAAGATCGGTGAGCGCGAGTCGTTCCCGATCACCTTCAACGTGGTCGCGCCGGCGCAGGAACCCTGATCGCCGTAGAACCTGATCGCCGTAGAACCTGATCGCCGTAGAACCTGATCGTCTGGAGCCCCGATTCGTCGGGGCTCTAGTCGTATCGCTCGATGCTGGTCTCCGCGAGCCGCGACAGGCCCTCGCGGATGTGCCGCGCCCAGATGCTGCCGATGCCCTCCACCGCCTGCAGGTCGGCGGAGGTGCTGGCGAGCAGCGCCTGCAGGGTGCCGAAGCTGCGGACCAAGCGGTCCACGTGCGCGAACTGCAGACGTGAGATACGTGCGAGCAGGCGGTAGCCGCGCGGACTCATGGCGTTGTCCTGGGCGTCGATCGTCGTCGGGTAGCCGAACGCGCCGGCGAGCTGGGTGAGGTCGAGGAGGTCGGCGTCGCTGAGTCCCTCGATCACCTCGAGCGCCTGCCGCACGTCCTCGGCGGTGGCCGGTTCGGGGCTGGCGTAGTAGTCGCGGACGAGGAGTTCACGCATCGTGTCGTTGTCGCTGATGAGCTCCTCGAGCTGCAGGCTCACCTGCCGGCCGTTGGTGCCCAGTTCGAGGACGTACTCCTCGATCTCCACCGACACCCGGCGCACCATCTCCATGCGCTGTGCGGTCGACATGGCGTCGCGCAGCAGCACGTAGTCCTCGATCTCGGCGCGCGACAGTGCCGCGATGACCTCGTCCAGGCGTGCCTTGTAGCGCTCCAGAGTCGCCAGGGCGACGTTCGCGCGCGACAGGATGGGGTCGGGGCTCTCGACGACGCGACGAGCGCCGTCGACGTAGACGCTGACGATCGACATCGAGGCACTGACCGAGATGACCGGATGGCCGGTCTGGATCGCGGTGCGCTCGGCGTTGCGGTGCCGGGTGCCCGATTCCTCGGTGGGGATCGACGGGTCCGGCACGAGCTGGACGTTGGCGCGCACGATGCGCTTGCCGTCGGTGGACAGGACCACCGCACCGTCCATCTTGGCGAGCTCGCGCAGCCGCGTGGGGGCGAACTCGACGTCGAGGTGGAAACCGCCGTCGCAGATCTTCTCGACGTCGGAGTCGTGCCCGAGCACGATCAGGGCGCCGGTACCGCCGCGCAGGATCCGCTCGAGGCCGTCGCGCAGCGGGGTGCCCGGCGCGACGCGCGCCAACGTCTCACGCGTGAGCTCGGACTTCACCACTTCGGCAACCATGTCTCCCCTTCGGCCCGGGACATCCCCGGGCGGACGACGCCCGTCGAAGCAGGTCGTCACAACGGTGACTAGGGTACCGGGATGTGAAGAGCAGCAGTTTTGTGGTGCCCGAGGAGCTCGACGTGCTGGAGCGCCACCCGAAGACCTCCGCACCTGGCGAACTCATGCGCCCGCACAACATGGTGTGCTTCGGTTGCGGGCCGGAATCCCCCCACGGCCTACACCTCCAGATCTATGCGGGCGAGGGTTTCAGCGTCGACGCGGAGATGCCCGTCGAGCACTGGATGGAGGGCGGGCCCGGCGTGATCCACGGCGGCATCCTGTCCAGCGCGTTCGACGACGTCATGGGTATGACGCCGCGGCTGATCGGCCCGGCGGCGGTGACCGTGCACCTCCAGGTCGATTTCATGCAGCCCATCCCGGTGGGCAGGACGCTGCACCTACATGCCGAGATCCTCGGCAAGCAGCGACGCAAGATCTACGTCGAAGGTGTTGCGCACCTCGGTGATCCGGAGCGCCCGGTGGCCCGAGCGAACGGATTGTTCGTCCAGATCGACGTCCGGGAGCACTTCGCCGACCACATCGAGAACAGCGCGAAGGCGGCGGAGTACCTGGGCGGCAAACCGCAGCTCTGACGCGGGCTCAGAACGGCGCGTCCACCGGGTCGGAGTCGCGAAGGTGGACGGCGTCGCCGAGATCGGCGACCCGGAGGATGCGAATCCCCTTCGGCAGTTCCTCGTCGGTGGCCGCCGGGATGATCGCCTCGCGGAAGCCGAGTCGCTTGGCCTCGGCCAGGCGTCGTGCGACCGCCGAGACCCGGCGGATCTCGCCGCCGAGCCCGACCTCGCCGATGACGACGGTCGACTGGGGGACCGGCCGCTGGGTGAGGGTCGAATAGACCGAGAGCGCGATGGCGAGGTCGGCGGCGGGTTCGGTCACGCGCATCCCGCCGACCGTCGACAGGTAGACCTCCGACTTGCCCAGCTCCTTGCGGCCGGCGCGCGCCTGCAGGACGGCGAGGACCATCGCCACCCGGTTGAAGTCGAGACCGGACACGGCACGACGGGGGTTGGACATCTCGGTCCCGTTGGCCAGCGCCTGGACCTCGCCGACGAGCGCCCGTTTGCCGTCCATCGTCACCATCGTGACGCTGCCGCTGACATCCGAATTCCGTTGGTGCAAGAAGATTCCCGACGGATCGGGTACCTGGTGGATGCCGTCGTCGCGCTGTTCGAAACAGCCCACCTCGTCGGCGGCGCCGAAACGGTTCTTCACGCCCCGGACCATCCGCAGCGTGGAATGCTTGTCGCCTTCGAAGGCGAGGACGACGTCGACGAGGTGCTCGAGCGAGCGAGGGCCCGCGACAGCGCCTTCCTTGGTCACGTGGCCGACGAGGATCACCGCGATGCCCCGGTTCTTGGCCAGCGAGACCAGCGCGGTGGTGACGGCGCGGATCTGGGTCACGCCGCCGGTGACGCCGTCGGCGCCGGACGCGACCACGGTCTGCACCGAGTCGATGATCATCAGTGACGGTCGCACGGTGTCGACGTGGCCGAGAATGGTCGCGAGATCGGTCTCTGCGGCCAGGTAGACGTTGGGGTGCACCGCGCCGGTGCGTTCGGCGCGCATGCGTACCTGGCCGGCCGATTCCTCGCCGGTGATGTACAGCGCGACGCGATCCTTGGCCGCCCAGTGCTTGACGGTCTCGAGGAGCAGAGTCGACTTGCCGACGCCGGGCTCGCCGGCGAGCAGGATGACCGATCCCGGGACGACGCCGCGCCCGAGGACACGGTCGAGTTCGCCGATGCCCGTCGGCACCGCTGCCGACGACTCCGCATCGACCTCCGTGATACGCAGGGCCGGGCTCGACGGTGCCACCGCGGCGGTGGTCCGGGAGGACGTGGGTGCGCCGGCGACCTCGTCGATCGATCCCCATTCACCGCATTCGGGGCAGCGTCCGACCCATTTGGCGACCTGATGGCCGCATCCGGTGCAGCGATACGACGATTTGGGTTTTGCCACCCGGTCAGCCTATGCGGGTGTACTGACAGAACAGACGAGGCCCGGCGGTTGCCAGGCCTCGTCTGCGTGTCTCGAAGGGAGGGGTCAGTGCCCGCCGCCCTCTTCGTGTCCGGCTTCGGAGGCGCCGCCCTCGGACTCGCCGTGGTCGCCCTCGCCGTGGTGCTGGTTGTAGAACGTCGGCTCCGCGTTGCGGGCGACGTCCTGACGCTCGAGATCGGCACCGGCGTCGACCGGGGTCTGCACGGTGGTCTCACCGGCCGGGACCCACGAGCCGTTGCTCTCGCGCTTCTCGAAGACGAAGGTCAAATCGGTGGTCAGACCGGCGGCGACGGTGTCGCCCGCGCCGGTCAGTTCGGCGGTGACCGTCTTCTCGCTGTCGCGGACGGAACCGACGGGCGTACCGCTGCTGAGGGCCTGCCCCGGCGCGATGACGCGAGCCGCGGAGTCACTGCCCTCGACGAACTCGACCGAACCCTTCTCGGGCTTGATCTCCTTCAGCCGGTAGTAGGCGGTCTGGTCGGCGTTGGCGACGACGAACGCGAGCTCGAAGGGGCCGCCGTTGCCGAAGACGGTCGGTGCGTCCTTCTCCGGGTAGAGGATCTGCACGTCCCGCAGCTGCAGCGCGTCGATGTTGACGTTGGCGCCGTTGACCGCGGGCAGCTGGTTGGCGGTCTGCGAGATCTGCCCCGCACCGCAACCGGTGGTGCCCAGGGCAACGGCGATGCCGATCGTGGCTGCTGCGGTGGCCAGACGAGATGGCCGAACCGCCGACCGCCGTGCGGATAGTGGAAGCACTGACACCCGATCCTCCCAGGTCAAACGAAGTCGAATTGCAGCGCGCGAAACCCTGCACTACGCAGCGTAGTGGGCGCCGTCCGGAAAAGTCCGCCCGGGTGCCCGATTCGTGTCTGCGAGGGCATGTTCCGGGCGTCGGAGGAGGGGCCTCGGAGGGCCTCGTCCGAGTGGTGTTGCGTGACGCCGAACACGCTGCTACGGCACCCCCCGTCACCTCGGAAGAGGCGGCACTGGAACCGGTTCACCGCGTTGACCTGCACCGTTGGGTGGGGCCCTCGGAACGCCCGTGCTAGACTGGGTTCACTCGAAAGGGGCAAGGAACATTGAATTTCAAAGTTGGCGACACCGTCGTTTACCCCCATCACGGTGCTGCTCGGGTCGAAGACATCGTTACCCGGACCATCAAGGGTGAGCAGATCGAATACCTTGTTCTCAAGGTTGCCGACGGTGACATGACCGTTCAGATTCCCTCGACGAAGTTGGAATACGTGGGCGTCCGCGACGTGGTCGGGCAAGAGGGTCTCGACCAGGTATTCCAGGTGCTGCGGGCCCCGCACACCGAAGAGCCGACCAACTGGGCGCGGCGATTCAAGGCAAACCAGGAGAAGCTCATCTCCGGCGACATCATCAAGGTCGCCGAGATCGTGCGCGACCTCTGGCGTCGCGAGCAGGATCGTGGACTCTCGGCCGGAGAGAAGCGCATGCTGACCCGGGCCCGCCGGGTCCTCGTGGACGAACTGTCACTCGCGCAGAACACCGATGACGAGAAGGCCACCATCATCCTGGACGAGGTCCTCGCGGCCGCTTCCTGACATCGGTTCGTACCTGATCAGGTAGAACATTGACCACTTCGCCGGAGGATTCCGGCGCAGAAGTCTGCGTCATCATCCCGGCCGCCGGGTCGGGAACCCGACTCGGCGAGCCGGTTCCGAAGGCGTTCGTCGACCTCGGTGGCGCAACGATCATCGAGCGCTGCGTCGACAACATCCCCGATTCGCTCGGGGCATCGATCGTCGTCGTGGTGCCGGCCGACCTCGTGGAGCGCGCTCGAGAGCTGCTCCCCGGGGTCGTCGTCGTGTCCGGCGGTGCTCACCGATCGGATTCGGTGCGTGCCGGAATCGCCGCGGCCGGCACCGCCCGGATCCTGCTCGTGCACGACGCGGCACGACCCCTGACGCCCGCTCACGTGTTCACGAGCGTGGTCGAGGCGGTCGCCGCCGGCCACCCTGCCGTGGTCCCCGGTGTGCCGGTCGTCGACACCCTCAAACAGGTCACCTCGGATGCGAGCGGACTCGAACTCGTCGCCCGAACCGTCGACCGAGAAGAACTCCGCGCGGTACAGACCCCGCAGGGCTTCACCCGCGACGCCCTGCTGCGCGCGCATACCGACGATTCCGGTCTCGCAACCGACGACGCCGGCCTCGCCGAACGCTGCGGAATCCCCGTCCACATCGTCCCGGGAGACCCTCTCGCCATGAAGATCACCACACCGTGGGACCTCCGCATCATCCGCGACGTCGTCGGTGAGACCGCGGCCGACGCCGAGGCCCGGTCATGAGGGTCGGGATCGGCACCGACGCGCATCGCGTCGACCCGTCCGCCGACTGCTGGATGGTCGGCCTGCACTTTCCCGACGAGCCCGGTTGCGAGGGTCACTCCGACGGTGACGTCGGCGCACACGCCCTGTGCGACGCGGTGCTCTCCGCCGCCGGGCTCGGCGATGTCGGTTCGGTGTTCGGCACCGGGCGACCCGAGTGGGAAGGCGTCTCGGGCGTCGCGATGCTCACCCATGTGGCGGAGTTGATCGCCGCCGAGGGACTCCGCGTCGCGAACGCCGCCGTGCAGGTCATCGGCAACCGACCCAAGATCGGACCCCGCCGCGCCGAGGCACAGGAAGTGCTGTCGGCGGCGGTCGGCGGACCCGTCTCCGTGTCGGCGACCACCACCGACGGTCTGGGTATGACCGGACGCGGCGAGGGGATCGCGGCGGTCGCCACCGCCCTGCTCGACGAGGCCTGAGGCGCCGTTCGACGACGCCCCGCCTCAGCGCGAGGCAGCGGCCAGCAGGATGTCGCAGGCACGGTCGACGGCCTGGGCCGGCGGGGTGAGTTCCGTACCCAGGCGTGCGGCCGCGGCCGCCACCGCCGGATCGGTGAGCGGATCGAGATCGGATGGTCCGAAGCGAGCCAGCTTGTTGCCGGAACCGGCGCCCTTGCGTCGAAGCGCCGCGGCCCAAATCGGTTGATCCGCACTGAGCCAGGCGATCACCGACGGGATGCCCGCGCGGGTCGCCGCTGCCGTGGTCCCGGCGCCGCCGTGGTGAACGGCGCCGCGGCATTGTGGGAGCAGGGCCTCGTGGTCGACCGGCTGGGTGAGGTGTAGGAGCCGATCATGCTGGGGGAGTTCGTGATCGGTGTGTCCGATGACCCGCAGGCCGCGGTCGAGAAGTGAGCTCACGATGCCTCCGATCTGCTCGGCGGTGATCTTCATGCTGCCGAAGCCGACGTAGACGGGCGCCTCGTCGCTGGTCGCCCATTCGACCGCACGGGAGGTCGCGTTGTCGCCGTTCGACAGTGCGGCACGAGTGTCCTTGTCCGGCAACAGGAATCCCACGAGTGGTCGCTGCGGACCCCAGTCGTTCTCGAGTCCGGGGAACAGGGCGGCGTCGTAGGCCTGGATCTCGGGGACGCCACGCTTCCGAAGTCGGCGTCCCAGAGGGCCTTTCACCGGTGGGAGACCGAGTTCGGTGCGCAGCCGCCGGTCGGCACCGCGCAGCGTGAGCCAGTAGGTCTGGTCGGCGAGGTGCCACATCGCGCGCGACACCGGACGTGGGTATTCGCGGTAGCGGACATCGAGGCTGGCGTTCGGACGCAGCGGACAGTAGTGCAGCGGAACGAATCCGATGCCACGACTCTGTGCGATGGCGTCGGCCCGGTCCTGCGCCAGTGGGCCGGTCACGAGCAGATCGGAGACGTCGGCGAGTTCGGCCATGACCCGCTCGGAGGTCGCGCGACCGTGGCCGGCGACCTCCCCCAACGCCTTGAGTCGTACGCGCGGGTTCTTGGACTTCAGGCGTTCCTTGACCAGTGGACTGGCCAGCAGCTCCGCCGTCGACGGAGCCAGCATCTGCGTGGGCAACCCGGATGCCGCGGTCAGTTCGACGAGATCCTCGGGCACGGCGAGCCGGACCTCGTGGCCGCGCCGCGCGAGTTCGGTGCCGATCGCCACCGCGGGCTGGACGTCTCCCCGGCTGCCGTGGACGGTGAACGCGATCCTCATGTGCCCCAGCCGTTCCCGTGCAGGCCCCACGCTTCGAGTTCGGCGGTGACCAGGTCTCGCAAGGTGGCCGCGTCGGGGATGCGCACCGGGTCCAGCGAACTCACGCTGAACATGACGTCGTCGGCGCCGAGTGCGAGCCAGCCGCTGATCCCGCCCTTGCGGTCACGCAGATTGCGGGGGTCGTCGGTCGCGGTGACGGCTCGGATGGAAAGTGCGGCGGGTTCGCCGGTGCCCAGGGTCGCGAACTCGTCGGGCACCGGTCCGACATTGGAGGCGAGGCACAGCGGCGTGGTGACGTTGGCGGCCAGGCGTCGGGTCAGGGATGCGTTCAGCGCCTGCAACACGACTGCCCGCTGGGCCACCTTGCCCGAGTTGGCGGCCAACCGGTTGTAGGCGTCCTTGCATGCCGACCGGACGGCGGACAGATCCTCGTAGCGGTCGGCGGAGACCGCGACGAAAGCGGTGGCGCCCGACGTCGCGTTGGCGCGGCGGTCGTCGGGCGTGCGCGACGAGACGGGCAGCGACACCGGGACGATGTCGCCGGGCGAGACCCGGCCGCACCGCTCCAGTACACCCACCATGAGTGCCGCGAACAGGCTGTTGTCGGTGCCGCCCCGAGATTCGGCCGCGGACCTGAAGTCGGCGACCGGGATCAGGACGGTCACGTTCGGTGCGATCTCGGCGGCGGCGACGTCGGTGTCCGGTGCGGGCCGGCCGGTCACCCGCGCGGGCGAGGCGGGCGGTCCGGACCTACTGGCCCGCGCCATCCGGATCGCGGTCTTCCCCGCGGTCCAGAGGAGGTCGGCGGCGTCGACGACATTCGACACCAGGCCCGGGGCGGTGCCGGGCGTGTAGTCCAGCCCGTGGACGGCTTCGAGGACCGCGACCGCGCCCGTCCCGCCGTCGGCGATGACATGGGAGATGACCAGGGACACGAGCACCGCGGCGTCGTCAGCGGTCCGTGCGACGACGAGCCGCCACGCCGGGCCGTTCTCGATGTCGAGGTCGGCGTCGGCTTGGGCCCGTCCCCACCGCTCTTCCTCGCCGACCGGGACCGGCTCGGTCTGTACGGAGAAGTGACCCGCGTCGGGGGTGTACCGCCAATGGGCGCGCCCCGGACCCCGGTGGGTGGCGACGAGCCGACTCAGGCGACCGCGCCGCAGTTTGTCCGCCAGCGAGGTGAAGGCGTCGACGTCGACCGTGCCGGGGAAGCGCCACAGCGTCTGGTTCACGACGGGGAGGCCGAGGATCACATCCATGCGGACGAAGAGATCGTCGTCGGCGGTGAGCCGGTCGACGGCCGACTCGGACACGCCGGGCGAGTGTCCGACCAGGGACCCGAAGTTCATGACCGCACCTGCCGTTCGTCGAGAGTGATTCTTTGCACACACCTCGGTGAGGTGGGACCGCGGCCGGAGCCCGTTGTGATGTGCCCTGTGTCACATAGGAATTCCATTGTGAGGTCCTCCCGGAAGGTCATCTGTGGGTACGGGTCGCCGGTCCGATCTGACTGGACCGCCGGACCGGTGCGGGCTGGGTGCCGGCGGCGGCTCGGACCGACGAGCGTGTGCAAGCTGCGGATTCGGTGATCGTGATCGATCGCGGTCGCCGCGAACCGGGTTCGGTCGCGTCGAGACGTGCAAACCATACCCGAGCGGCCGGTGGTGGCCGATGACTCGGGCGATGGAGGCGGACGGCGGCCGGGGACGCCCCGAAACCGCCGATATCATGGATCTTTAAGGGTTGCCTTGCTGACGCGCAATTCGTACGCCGAACTATCCAATCGGATGAATTCGGGTTACTGTCGTGACCAATGTGGACCGGCCCCGGCTATCCGGGAGACCGGCGGATCTGGTCACTTGACTGCCAATCTCGAATTCGGAGGACGCGACGATATGACGGGTGCTGCCCGCCGGAACACGTATCGCCGTGTCGGAACGCGTGCAAGAGGTGTGCTCGCGACCGTGGCGTGTGCGGCGATCGCAATCTCCGGCCTTGCCGGGACCGAGTCGGCTGGTAGCGCGAGCGCGGTGCCGGGCGGGTCGGTCATCGAGCGAGTGGTGCCCGAGGGGCCGAATCTGCATGCCGTGTACGTGCACTCCGCGTCCATGGGCAAGACCATCAAGGTCCAGGTCCTGACCCCGCGCACCGACACCGGCCCGCGGCCGTCCCTGTACCTGTTGGGTGGCCTCAACGAACAGGATCCGAACAACAGCGTCTGGAAGCTGAAGACGGATCTCGGCGGTTTCTATGCCGACAAGAACGTCAATGTGGTCATGCCCATCGCGGGTGACGGCAGCTTCTACACGGACTGGCAGCGCGACGATCCGAGGCTCGGCCGCTACAAGTGGGAGACGTTCCTGACCCGTGAACTGCCGCCGCTGATCGACACGCAGTTCTCCGGGAACGGTGCGCGGGGTGTCGCGGGACTCTCGATGGGTGCTGGTGCGGCGCTCGTTCTGGCCGCCCGTAATCCGGGCTTCTACGATGCGGTGGCCGCGTACAGCGGATGCTTCACCACGACGGGACCGGCCGGCCAGGCCTATCCTCGCGGTATCGTCGCCGCGTTCGGCGGTGACGCCAACAATATGTGGGGCGCGCCGAACGACCCGGATTGGGCTGCGCACGATGTGCTCGCCCACGCGGGGAATCTCCGCGGCTCCGCCGTCTACGTCTCCACCGGGACGGGTCGCTCCGGAAAATACGATGCTCCCGGCTACCCGGGCAACGAGAACCCCACGGACCGTCAGATCGTCGGTGGCGCGATCGAGGTCGGCTCGATGTGGTGCACCCAGCAGCTGCAGACCAGACTCGCCGCTGCCGGTGTCCCGGCCACCATCCGCTACGTCGACCCGGGCACACATTCGTGGCCGTACTGGATCGACCAGCAGCGGGAGTCATGGCCCACGCTCCGACGCGGATTGGGGTTGTGAGCATGGCGAGACAACCAGGGGCACAGCAGTTCTCAGCGTCGAGGACGCGTGCCCGGGTCGATTTCGATCGACAACACCGCTAGCGCAACGCAGCGCCGAGGCCTCAGGGGAGGGGCCGGACAAAGACCATCAATCGGGGGCCGACACGTGTCTCAGCACTGGAGGTTTCGATGGAATACACCGAACTGAATGATTATGCGATGCCCGGCGGCACGGTGACCGCGTGGGAGCCGGCGGTCGAGGCATCGGAATGGCAGACGGACTCGCGGCAGCTGTCGTACATGCATCTCGAGCACGCCCGACGCGCGGTTCGCGAGAGCGACGACTGGTACAGCCAGTGGATCGGGACGGCGTTCCGCATTCAGCGTCCGCTCGACCGGGAAGCATTCTCGCGCACGCTCGTCGCGTGGTACCGCCGGCACGAGGCGTTCCGGACCTCGGTCCGTGTCCACGACGCCGGACACCCGCAGGGCGACCTGACCCGCATCACCGTCGCCGCCGACGCGATATCGGTGCGCGAGCGGGCCTTCGGAGCGGATCTGGAACCCGCCGAGGTCTCCGAACTCGTCACCGAGTACTTCAACACCACCGTCACCCCGCTGGCGTGGCCGCACTGCATCGCGGTGACGGTCGAGACGCCCGGCGACGACGCGGGCTTCCTCGTCGTGTTCGCCGCCGACCACACGGTGATGGACGCCTACACCCAGGTGTTCGCGATCCGCGAGCTGACCGCGCTGTACCTCGCCGAACTCACCGGCGATCCGCACGGCCTCGCCGCCTTCGGCAGCTACCTGGACTTCAGCGACGCCGAGCGCCGCCTCGGTGAGCAGATCGACGCCAACAACGCCGCCGTCAGCCAGTGGCGCGCCTTCTTCGACGACACCACCACCGCTGTTCAGCCGGAGCCGATCCCGCGCTTCCCGCAGTTCGCCGTTCCCGACGACGCGCCGCGCACGATCACTGCGCAGCGGGTCCCGGACGAGGGCTTCCAGACGACGCTGTCGCACTGGCTGCTCGATCCCGCCGAGACCAAGCGGTTCGACGCGATCTGCAAGGCGGCCGGGTCGTCGATGACCGCCGGCATCTACACCGCGCTGTCGATGACGTCGGCCGCCCTGACCGGCTCCGCGGATCTGCGTTTCATCAGTCCGGTCCACACCCGCAACTCGATCGAGTGGGGTGAGGCCGTGGGCTGGTTCGTCGGCATCATCCCGGTGGCCGTGCGCCCGGGCCGGCCGCTGAAGTTCACCGACGCGCTGACCGCCGTCGGGGCCACCTCGGCCCAGTACAAGGACGTGGGCGGCGCCCCGTTCGCGCCGGTCGCCGAGCTCATCGGCGGGGACGTCACGCCGCCGGGGTTCGTGGTGTCCTACATCGACCTCCGCCACGCCGAGGGGGCGGCGGAATGGGAGCCGCGCGCGGCACGCGTGCTGCGCAGTGCGACGCGCGACGCCGACGAGGTCTACTTCTGGATCAACCGCATCCCCACCGGGGTCAACGTCTCCGCGCGTTTCCCGGCCGAGGACGCGCCCGCGGTCGAGACCTTCCTGTCCGTCTTCCATGCGATCCTCGAGCAGATCGTCACCGACGGCGATTGCGAGTACACCTACCGCACTGCGGAATTGGTTGCCGGAGGGTCGCCGGTCGTAGCGGACCGCTGATGTCGGTCACCCTGCAGTCCTCTCGCGTGTCACCCGGGTTCGGTATCCCCGGGTCGCTGACCGTTCGCCTTCGACCCCACCTGCGTGGTGGGCGGATCGTCGAATGGGAACTCGGCGACCCGGCAGGCGTCGCCCGGGCTGCACGACGATGGGGTGACGGGGTGTCGTTTCTGCAGTCCGACCATCTGGCGACCATGGCGGACAAGCGATCCGACGGTCAGCCACACCATGGCTTTCTGCTCGCCGCCGCACGCTTCGACGGTCCCCTCGACGAGACGGCGATGAGCGGCGCGCTCACCGCATTCGTCCGGCGACACGAGGAGCAGCGCGCCCACTATCGCAGTGGTGACTCGGGTCCCGAACGATGGGTGGCGCCACCGGAGGCATTCGAGTTCCGTGTCGCCGAGCGCGCCGGGGAGGCGCTGGTCGTCGACGATGCCGATCTGGGCCCATGGGTGGGTCGCCGTGCGTCGGAAACGGCTCGCGCAGAGCTGATCCCGGGTACCTGGTGCGCCGCCGCGGTCGATCCGAACCCCTCTGTCGACGCCTTCACGTTCTTCTTCGCCACCGACCACGCCCACGGTGACGGCTACTCGTCGGCACTTGCACTGTCCGAGATCGTGGCGCTGTACCGAGAGCGGAGTGCCGGCGTACCCGCCGGACTCGGCCCCGCCGGCGCCTTCGGCGACTCGATCACCGCCGAGCGGGCCGCAGCGACGGCCCTCACCTCGGACGACGAGCGGGTGGCCCTCTGGCGGGATGCGTTGTCCACGAACGACGGCCGACCCCCGCGTTGTCCGCTCGAACTGGGACTGACCGACGGCGCGCCGCAGCCGGCGGTCGCGATCGAGCACTGGCTGCTGACCCCCGAGCAGTTGGCGCACTGCGACACCCGGCTGGCCGAGACCGCCGGCGGTTTCGCCGGTCTCCTCTACGCCGCTCTGGCCACGCATCACCGTGAATCCAGCGGTGAGACGAGGTTCTTCGTATCCACTGTGCTCGCGAACCGAGGCGCCGGACATGAGCGGACACAGGGCTGGCTGTGCAACTTTGCGCCGGTCATCGTGGACTCTCCGCAGGGGTCGGGCACCTCGTTCGACGAACTCGTCCGCATCGCGACCGAGAGTGTGCGCGCCGCGCGCCGGGCCGCGTCGGTGCCGGCGCACGGCGTCCTCGGGCTCCTGGCCGGCGAAGGGGTCTTCAAGGGACTCGACGGCAGTCCCTACATGGTTTCCTACACCGATGTTCGCCGCCTCGGGCTCGGCGACGACCCGAATCTGTCGACGATGCAGACCTCCAGCGGAGTCGGCCCGACCCGCAACGCCAATCTGTGGTTCACGCGCTCCGAGGCCGGACTCGTCGTGCGCTCGCATGTGCCCGACAACGCGGTGGCGCGCAACTCGATACTCGGCCTGATCGAGCGGATCGAGTCGATCGTGACCGACTACGCCGCAAGCGCCCCCGCGCCCGAACCGACCCCCGACGCCCCGACCCCCGACACCCCGACCCCCGACACCCCGTCCGCCGACCCCCGCCGATCGACAAGGAGTGTGCGATGAAGCTCTCGAGTTCCGAATCGTGGGAGGTCGAGCCGGGTGAACTGGTGTGCTGGCGCGCCGTGCCGGGTGGTGCCGCCGCGCGGTCGAGCGCGCCGGTGTCGGAGAACGAGCGATTCCACCTGGCGTCGCTCGCCTCGGGACAGCCGGGCTGGATGGCGCTGACCCTCGACTTCCCCGAACAGATCGACGCCGACGTGCTCGGCGAGGTGGTCGCCACGGTCATCGCCCGCCATGACGCGCTGCGCAGTCACTACGTACAGGCCGAGGACGGGGTCACCCGATTGGTGCACCCCGGCGTCGACGTCAAGGAGGAGCACCGCGAGACCGCTGAGGGGCTCTCCTCGCAGGAGTTCGCCGTGAAGCTCATCGAGTCCATCAGCGCGACCTGTAATCCCTTCGAACCGATGCCGCATTTCCTGGCGGCGGTCACGCGCCCCGGCGGGACGACACTCATCTGCGCCTTCGACCACTGCTACGTCGACGCCCGCTCGTTGGCGGTCGTGTCGACCGAGATCTGTGAACTGCTCGCCGGACGGGAACTCGAGCCGGCGGAGTCGGGGCTCGCAGCCCTGAGCGTCGTCGCCGAGGGGGAGGCGTCGGTGACCGCCGACGATCCCCGCCTGGGCGCCTGGGGACAGTTCCTCGCCGCGACCGGCTGGACGGTGCCCGAGTTCCCGCTCGACCTCGGCGTCGCCGTGGGCGACAGCCTGCCCGTGCACACGATGGTCCGGACGCTGCTCTCCGGCGACGACGCCGCGACCTTCAGCTCGACGGTCCACCGTCGCGGTGCCCGCACCTATCCGGCCGTCCTCACCTGTGCGGCGATGGCCGTCAATGCGGCCGGCGGACCCGACGAGATCGCGACCGTGGTGCCCACCGGTGCCGGGGCGGGACCGGGTTGCGTGAGCTGGTCGGTGGGCAACGCCCCGCTGCGGATCAGCGCGACCGGCGACCTGTACGCCGCCATGCACCGGAACACCCGGCGACTCTCGGCCGCGCTCCCGTTGGCCGAGATCGGGTTGACGCCGGTGTACGCGGCCTTCGGGGATCGACTGCGCCCCGGTCGCAGCGACGTCTTCATGATGTCCTACGTCGACTACACGCGGCTGCCCATGGCGCGCGGGGACGTCGACGTGCGCCAGATCTCGAGCCAGAAGCCGACCGACACCGCGCAGTGGTGGTTCTGGCGTGATCGTGACGGCATCCATGTCCGCGTGCGCCATCCGCACACCGAACGGGCCGTCGCGGTTCTCGGGGACACGCTCGACACGATGCAGGCGCTTGTCGACTCGGTCATCGACCCGGTCCTCGCCGCCGACGCGGGCTGATGACATTTCGACTTCCGAACGTGGCTCGTCCGCGCGCTCGCGTGGTCGGTGGCCCGATCGTGGTCCGGTAGGATGGCCGGTCGTGACCCTGCGCCTTTATGACACCAGCTCCCGAGAGGTGCGCGACTTCGTGCCGCTGCGCCCAGGCCAGGCATCGGTGTACCTCTGTGGCGCAACTGTGCAGGGTGTTCCCCATATCGGCCACGTCCGCAGCGGCATCGCCTTCGACATCCTCCGCCGCTGGTTGAGCCATCAGGGCCTCGACGTGCTGTTCGTCCGCAACGTCACCGACATCGACGACAAGATCCTCCGCAAGGCCGCCGACGCCGGGCGCCCCTGGTGGGAGTGGGCAGCCACCCACGAGCGCGCCTTCGACGACGCCTACCGCGCCCTCGGCGTCCTGCCGCCGTCCGCGGAACCGCGCGCGACCGGTTTCGTGACCCAGATGGTCGAGTACATGGAGCGGCTGATCGAGCGCGGCCACGCCTACGTCGCCGACGGCAACGTGTACTTCGACGTCCGCAGCCTGCCCGACTACGGCGCGCTGTCGGGACACAAACTCGACGACGTGCACCAGGGCGAGAGCGCGGGCACCGGCAAGCGCGACCACCGCGACTTCACGCTGTGGAAGGCGGCCAAGCCCGACGAGCCGTCGTGGCCGACACCGTGGGGTCCCGGTCGCCCGGGCTGGCACCTCGAGTGCTCGGCGATGGCCACCAGCCTTCTGGGTTCGGAGTTCGACATCCACTGCGGCGGGATGGATCTGGTGTTCCCGCACCATGAGAACGAGATCGCCCAGGCGCACGGCGCGGGGGACCCGTTCGCGCGCTACTGGCTGCACAACGGCTGGGTCACCATGGGTGGCGAGAAGATGAGCAAGTCGCTCGGCAACGTGGTGTCGATCCCCGCGATGCTGCAGCGCGTCCGTGCCGTCGAACTGCGGTACTACCTCGGCAGCGCGCACTACCGGTCGATGCTGGAGTACTCGCCCGGTGCGCTCACCGAGGCTGCCGCCGGCTACCGGCGGGTGGAGTCGTTCGTCGAACGTGTCGCCGCCCGCGTCGGTGAAGTGGTGATCGGCGACATCGATCCCGAGTTCGGTGCCGCACTCGACGACGATCTCGGTGTCCCCGCGGCTCTCGCGGTGGTGCACAACGTCGTCCGGCAGGGCAACACCGCACTCGAGTCGGGTGACGGGGCGGCCGCTCTCGCCGCCGCGTCGTCGGTGCGGGGCATGATGGGAATCCTCGGCGTCGACCCGCTCGACGACCAGTGGGCAGGTACGGCCGACGACTCGGCCGCGACCTCCGCGCTGGACGTGCTGGTGCGCGCCGAATTGCAACGACGCGCGGACGCGCGTTCCGCCAAGGACTGGGCGACCGCGGACGCGGTCCGAGACCGCCTGGCCGAGGCCGGCATCGAGGTGACCGACACCCCTGATGGTGCACAGTGGGCATTGAAGGGTGAGGCGTGATGGCAGGAAATTCCAAGCGTAAGGGTGCGATCCGCAAGTCGGGCACCAAGAAGGGGCAGGTCGTCGGGTCCGGCGGCCAGCGTCGTCGTGGACTAGAGGCCCGCGGCGCCACCCCGAAGGCGGTCGACCGGCCGTACCACCCCGCGCACAAGAAGGCCAAGGCTGCGGCGAAGTCGGGCACCGGACGCAGTGGCGGCGGCGCGTCGCGAGCGAAGGACGAGGGGCCCGAGTACGTCCTCGGCCGCAACCCCGTGGTCGAGTGCCTGCGTGCAGGCGTGCCCGCGACGGCGCTCTACATCGCCACCAACTCCGAGCCGGACGAGCGCGTCGCCGAGGCGGTCAAGATCGCCGGCGATCAGGCGATCTCCATTCTCGAGGTCGGCAAGCCGGAGCTGGATCGGTTGTCCACCAACGGAATGCATCAGGGCATCGCCCTGCAGGTGCCGGAATACCGGTACACCCATCCGGACGATCTGATGGCCGACGCCAAGGCCAGCGGCACCCCGCCGCTGCTGGTGGCCCTCGACAACATCACCGACCCGCGCAACCTCGGTGCGGTGATCCGCTCGGTGGCCGCCTTCGGCGGGCACGGGGTGGTGATCCCGGCACGTCGCAGCGCGAGTGTGACCGCGGTGGCCTGGCGGACCAGTGCCGGCGCCGCCGCGCGTCTCCCCGTCGCGCGCGCCACCAACCTCACCCGGACCCTCAAGGACTGGGCGGACTCCGGTGCCCAGCTCGTGGGCCTGGACGCCGGCGGCGACGTCACGCTCGACGACTACGACGGCACCGGCCCGACCGTGATCGTCGTGGGGTCGGAGGGTAAGGGACTGTCGCGACTCGTGCGCGAGAGCTGTGACTCGATCCTCTCCATCCCGATGGCCGGTGACGTCGAGTCCCTCAACGCGTCGGTGGCGGCGGGCGTCGTGCTTGCCGAATTCGCACGTCAGCGACGTCGGTAGCGGCCGACAAGCCTCAGGCCCGGTTGCGCGCGACCTCGACGCCGGCACGGCTCAGCGCCTCGCGGACCGCGCGGGCGTGGTCGACCGCGCCCGGGGTGTCGCCGTGCAGGCAGATCGAATCCGCAGCGACGGTGATCACCGAGCCGTCGATGGCCGTGAGCCGCCCGCTGGTGGTCATCTCGACGACGCGGCGGGCGATCTCTGCGCTGTCGGACAGAACCGCGCCCTGCTCGGTGCGGGGGACCAGGGTGCCGGCCGGGGTGTAGGCGCGGTCGGCGAAGGCCTCGGTGATGACCGCGAGTCCGGCACGTTCGGCGCGGGCGAGGACCTCCGAGTCCGGTAGGCCCATCACCGCGAGGTCGGGGTTCACGTCGCGCACCGCGGTCACGACCGCGTCGGCCTGCTGTTCGTGGTGGACGACCGTGTTGTACAGCGCGCCATGGGGTTTCACGTAGGAGACCGTTCCGCCGACGGAGCGGGCGAGGGCGTCGAGGGCGCCGATCTGATACACGAGGTCGGCGATCAGGTCCGGCGTCGACATCTCCATGAACCGGCGGCCGAACCCGGCGCGGTCGGGGTAGGAGACCTGGGCGCCGATCCGTACACCGGCGGCGACGGCCGCCCGGCACGTGGCCAGCAGGTCGGCGGGCGTCCCCGCGTGGAAGCCGCAGGCGACGTTGGCGCTGGTGACGATGGTCAGCATCGTCTCGTCATCGCCGACCCCTTCGCCGAGATCGGCGTTGAGATCGATACGAGGAGCGTGCGCCGGGTCGGTGGTGGCCCTGTCGGGGGTCATGGCCACATCCTAGTTCTGCTGCAGGGTGGACAGACGAAACGGGCGATTCGTCTACGGTGGGGACATGGCACTGCTCGACACCAAGGTCACCACGGTCAACGGCGTCGTCGGTGGCGCCCGGGGGAAGCGGCTTCGCCGC
This sequence comes from Gordonia namibiensis NBRC 108229, assembly GCF_000298235.1. Classification (GTDB taxonomy): domain Bacteria; phylum Actinomycetota; class Actinomycetes; order Mycobacteriales; family Mycobacteriaceae; genus Gordonia; species Gordonia namibiensis. The sequence continues at coordinate 193,956 of NZ_BAHE01000006.1, read as the reverse complement.
GGCACAATCAGCTGGCGGGGCATCCCGTTCGCCGCGCCCCCGGTGGCCCACCGGCGCTTCCGCGCTCCCGAACCGGTCCACGACTGGCCCGGCGTCCGGGACTGCACCAAGCCCGCCAAAGCCGCCATCCAGGAGAAGCGGTTCACCGCGGTCGCGCCGGGCAAGTTCGCCCCGATGGCCGAGGACTGCCTGACCCTCAACGTGTTCTCGCCCGAGGTGGAATCGAGCAGGCCGCGCCCGGTGATGGTCTTCATCCACGGCGGCGCCTTCATCCTCGGCACCGCCGCGACGCCGCTCTACGACGGCGCCTTCCTGGCCCGCGCCCAGGACGTCGTCGTGGTGACGATCCAATACCGCTTCGGGCCGTTCGGCTTCCTCGACCTCTCGCAATTCGCCACGGACGACCGGCCGTTCGACACCAACGCCGGTCTGCGCGACCAGATCGCCGCGCTGCGCTGGGTGCAGGACAACATCGCCGCGTTCGGCGGCGACCCCGACAACGTGACCGTCTTCGGCGAGAGCGCCGGCGGGTCGTCGGTGCTCGCCCTGCTGTCCGCGCCGGAGGCCTCCGGCCTCTTCCACCACGCCATCGCGCAGAGCCCGGCTCCCGAACTCGTGGTCGAGCACGACGCGGCGACCGTCTACGCCGACGAGTTCGTCCGGATCCTGCGCGACCCGCAGCGCCGGAACACCTCGATGGAACGCACCGAGGACCCCATCGACCCGGCCGAGGCGCAGCGCCTCCTCACCACGCCCAATCCTGCGCTGCTGCTCGAGGCCGGCAACCGGTTGATGCGGTTCGCGACCAAGTCGTCCGGCGGGGCGATCCCGTTCGCACCGGTCGTCGACGGTGATGTGCTGCCGCGCTCGCCGCTGGCCGCGGCGGCCGAGGGCCTGACGGTGCCGGTGCCGCTGGTCATCGGGAGCAACAAGGACGAGGGCAAGCTCTTCGCGAAACTCTGGAACGTGCTGCCCGACTCCGAACGCATGCTGATGCGGGTGGAGGACGAGGAGGTCCGCCGCGAGATCGCCTCCCAGTACGGCAACGGCGACCGCGACCGCATCCGGCTGGCCGGCGACTCGATCTTCTGGGCGCCGATGACCGCCTTTGCCGACGGGCACAGCAAGGTCGCGCCGACCTACGTCTACCGCTACGACTACCGGACGAAGGTGCTGGACGCGACGGGCTTCGGCGCGACGCATGCGACGGAACTGTTCACCGTGTTCGGCGCCTACCGGGCGCCGATGGGGGCAGGACTCGCCATCGCCGACTGGCCGGGCACTCGCCGCGTCACCGAGAACGTGCAGGGGCGCTGGGGTGCTTTCGCCCGTACCGGCGACCCCGGTCTGGGCTGGCCGGTCTACACCACCGACGAGCGGAAGGTCCTGGTCATCAACGACCCGGACCGTGTCGTCGCCGATCCCGACACCCTGCGTCGTCAAGCCTGGTACCGGGTGCACGCACCCTCCGGGGCCTGACCGCCCGTCCGGTCCGTCAGCCCGGTAGCCAGTCGGTCGGTGGATCGGCGGCGAGGAACGACAGCGCGAGCGGGTTGAACAGCTCGGGCGCCTCCACCGGCAGGATGTGCGTCCCGGGCAGCACCGCGAACCGGGCATTCGGCAGCGTACGGACGATGTCCAGTGCGTGCTCCATCCGGACCAGGCCGCGGTCGGCGATCACCACCAGCGTCGGCGTGCGGACCTCGCTGAACCCGGCGACCGCATAGTCGGGTTCGGTGGACAGCATCCGGATGGTCTTGTCGTAGACCACCGAGAAGTGTTCGGGCCCATCGGGAGACGTCGTGTCGTGATGGGTGCGCAGGTAGTCGACGGTGGTCGGGTTGCGATCCAGCAGGAGGTCGACGGACTGATCGAGTTGGCGCCCACCGCGGTTCAGGTAGCCGCCCACGTACACGATCCGGTTGACGAGATCGGGCCGGTTCCGGGCGACGACGAGGGCGATGGCCGCACCGTCGGCCCAGCCGACGATGTTCGCCGGCCGCCCGACGACCGTCTCGAGGTAGGCGATGGTGCGCTCGACGATCGAGTCGCAGGTGAAGTCTCCGTCGACGTCGGGACTGTGGCCGTGGCCGGGTCGTTCCGGCAGGTACAGGCGCAGGCCGGCGTCGAGGAAGTCGGGGACCTGGGCACCCCAGGACGCGGCGGACGCGAAGATGCCGTGCAACAGCACCGTCGGAATCCCCTGAGCGTCGCCGGCCGAGAAATGCCAGAGCGTTGTCCCGGCGACGTCCACGTACGTTCCGCCGTCGACCTCGTCGCCGACGTGAACTGTGCGCATGGGCGTTCCTCGGGTTGGCGTGGCTCCTTCGCCCCGCCATGGTTGCAGACTTCGTCGCGGCGCGGGGATACGTTTGGTATTCGACACCGTCGATTTACTGGTCGGATATGGACCCGGCGGGGGTATGGGATAGGTTGATCGACGGGGCGGTGGGATCTGGCCGGGGGGCCATTCGGAGGGTGAAGTATGCACACGTCCTGGACGCTCCAGGCCTTTTCGCATGTCCGGAGTCGGCGCAGCGTGAGCCTGTTGCTGGCGGGTCTGCTGTTGGCGGGAACCGCCTCGATCGGAGCGTTCACTGCGCCGGCCACGGCGGCGCCGGGTGACCCGCCGCCGCCGTTGAACATGCGTGAACTCGGCTCGTCGCCGACCATCTCGTTCCCCGGGCAGCAGGGCGAGGTCAGCCTCTCGCTCGCGGTTCCCCAGGGCCTGACCCCCACCGAGATCCGCGGAACCGCGCAGTTCCCGACCTTCGTCACCGGCGGCACCGTCGACGTGCTGCAGGAGGGTCGGCTGATCTCGCGCACCCCGATCGATGCGGCGGTGAACTCGCCGATTACATTGCCGCTGCGCGGTATTCGCGTCGAACGCAACGCTGCCGACCTAGTCCTGCGGACCTACCTGCGTACCGCGGGCTCCTGTCTGTTCGACGACCGGTCGGGATTCTCGATCCGGAACTCGACGGTGTCCTACTCGGGTCGCGAGGCGACACCCGAGACCGTCGCCGATTTCCTGCCGCCGATCCTGCGCAAGCTCACCATCTTCGTGCCCGACGACGTGCAGCCCGCCGAAGGCGCCGCGGCCGTGGCTCTCGCGACCGCGGTCGTGGCGAACTACGGGTCGGCGACGGTCGACGTCGAGGTCGCCTCCATGCGGCGCGGAAGCGCGGCACCCGAGCCGGCGGTGGGCCCCCTGGAACGTCAGGTGGTCATCTCCACCACCATGCCCGGGGGCCTGAGCCTCGGACCGGGCGCCGGATGGCCGGTGCTGCGGATCGGGGGCAGCGCGGAGGAACTCCCGGCGCAGGTCGAGTTCCTCGCCTCGGATCTGTCGTCGATCGCGGTCAGCTCGGCCGCCGTCGCCGGACCGCCCTTCGCCGCACCGCAACTCGCGCCCGCCGTGAGCAGCCTCGCGGACCTGGGCGTCGGCGACCAGCTCGTCACCTCCTCCGGGTGGCCCTCGATCTCCTTCGGCATCGACCAGGCCCGGCTCGGCCGGCCGTCGAAGGACGTGCGCCTGCAGCTGTCCGGTACCTACACCCCGCTGGGCGGCCAGATCGCGGTGTCGGTGGGACAACGCGTGATCGCGTCCTGGCCGGCCGACGCGTCGGGCAGCTACAACCAGTGGGTCGATGTCCCGGCCGACGTGCTCGGTCGCTACACCGAGGTCACCGTCACCTACAACCACGGCGACGTCGGCGAGGAATGCGGTTCCGGTGTCCGCACTTCGCTGAGCCTGAGCTCGGCCGGTGAGGTCCGCTCGGAACCCGCCGACCCGCCGACCCCGCCGGGTTTCGCCTCGCTGCCCCAGGCGCTCATGCCCCGTACCTCGCTCGCCTGGACGAACGGCGGCGTCGCCGACGTCGCACGCGCGGTGGAGATCATGTCGGGTCTGCAGCGGCTGTCGGCGGTCCGCCTCGGGGTGGACATGGTGTCCGTCGACGACGCCATGGCATCGAGCGCGCCTGCGGTGATCATCGCCGCCGACGGCCGTGGCCTGCCCGATCTCACGCTGCCGGTGACCGCCGACGGCCAGACCCTCACCGTGCTCAACGCGGATGGCAAGCCGTCGAACGTGGTCCTGACGCCCGGCGTGAGGTTCGGCTCGCTGCAGGTCGCGCGTGACGCCGGCCGGACCGTCCTGGTCGCGACGTCGACCCGGGATGCCGCCGACCTCGACGCTGTCCTGCGCCGGCTGTCCGCCGATCCCGACCGCTGGTCGGCCCTGAGCGGGGTGGCCCTGCTGCAGGTGTCCGGTCAGGAACCGGTCGTGGTGCCCGGCGACGGACAATCGCAACCGGCCGACTCGTCGTCGACGGGTACGTCCTGGGTGACGGTGACACTCGTGGCCGTCGGGATCGCGGTGGTGGCCGCAATCGTGGCGACCGTCGTAGTGCGCCGTCGTCGTCGCGCACATGTAGGGGACTGACTCTCAGTGGTCTCCACGATCACGAAGACCGTTGCGGCGGCCACGGAGAAACGGCCCGGCGAGTTCATGACCCTGCGGTGGCTGTTCCTGATCGGCTGCACCGTGCTGGCCTTCTGGAACACGATTCTGGCGGTCGTCGACGAGATGCAGGCACAAACGCTGATCGTGTACGTGCCGGTGCTGATCATCCTCTGTGTGATCGCGGCGGTGGGTGTCTCGTGGAAGCGCGTGGACGAGCCCCCCATCTACGATCGCCAGACCGACGTGATCGTCGGGATCGTCGTGCTGATACTTGCCCTGGCGTTGAAGTCGTTGGTGAACCCGCGATACGCCCGTTCCTATCTGACGACGCACATGGATCTGCTGGCGCTGTGGTTGTTCGTGCTCGGTGCGGCGGTCCTGGTGTTCGGTCTCCGCCCGGTCGCGCGCTACCGCTGGGTGTGGCTGCTGTTCCTGCTCGTGTTCCCCATACCGATGCGCGCACTACTGCTGGCGATGGGCGGTACATCGCCGATCGCGGGGTTCATCCTCGTGCTCGTCGCGATGGCGGCGACCGCGATCGCGGTCGGGTCGGGGCGTCAGCGCAAGGCGGCCGCGGCGCTCATCGCCGGAGCCATCGGCCTGGGCACGCTCGGGTTGCTCTACCTGGTGAACACCCCACGCAACCTGCTCATCCCGGTCCCGGCGCTGGTGGCTGCGCTGGCAGCGACCAGCCTGATGCTCTACGACCACCGGCGGCAGGGCGGGCAGGAGTGGGCACCGCCCGCACCCGCCGAGCTGACGCCGCCCAAGGTCGCGGCCGTCGGCCGTCCCCTGCTGGTGGTGCTCGTCGCCGCGATCGCGCTGGCCCTCGTGCCGACCCCGGCGGTCGGCAGCACGTGGCAGAGCAACCTGTACCCGCAACTGAAGGTCGGGGAGCTGCTCGTAGTGCCCGCCGGCTGGCGGGAGGAATCCGCGGAGGTCCACCGCTGGGGCTCGAAGTTGTACGGACCCGGCGCCTCACTCATCCGGCAGATCATGGTCCAGGGCACCGGAAGCCGGGCCTACGACAAGTTCGGCCGGCCCCGCCGGGTCGCGGTCGACAGCGTCGATTCGAGACGACCGCTGGCGCTCGAGGTCTACCCCGACCTGTTCCGCTATGACCTGTCCGACGAGCGGGTCAGCGAACCCGTTCGGGTCGCGTTGCCGATGGGCGTCGACGGCAAGATCTGGAACGTCGTCGACGACAAGCGTTACCTCACCTACACGGTGGTCTCGTGGTGGTGGACCAACGGCAACCGAACCGAGCAGGTCATGCTGTGGGCCGTCGACAATCATGAGGCCGACGCGTACTTCCCGGAACCGCGCGTCACGATCCTGGCGAACATCGACGCGCTGATGACGGTGCTGCTACGCGGCGACGCCGTTCTCCTCGACAGCAATCCGCAGTACAAGGATCGGGCGCTGCTCGTGGACCTCGCCGGCGACCTGATCAGGACGCAGCTCGAAGCGGGCGCGGGGGAGGAACCATGAGCCGCAACCGTATCGACGCACCCGGAATCGCGAGGAGCACTCGCCCCACCCGACCGGTGCGAGAACTGCTCGTCGACGAGGAGTACCGCGCCGAGGCACTCCAGGACGCGGTGAACCGGCTGCGTGACGCCGACGAGGACATGTCGGCGTCGGTGCCGTTCAACCGCACCCAGAAGATCATCGGGTTCACGATGCTCGGCGTCGTCGCGCTCCTGATGGTCTTCTTCCCGGTCGGCACGAGCGCGACCCTCGTCTCCGTCGCCACCGTCGCCTACGTCATCACCATCGCCGACCGGCTGGTGATCTTCCGTCGCGGGCTGGTCAACGGCGCCATCCGGGTCACCGACGAGCAGGCCCGCTCGATCCCCGACGAGGAGTTGCCGTCCTACACCGTCTTCGTCCCTGCCTACGGTGAGCCCGAGGTGGTCGGCGAACTCGTGGCCGCGATGGAAACCATCGAGTACCCGCGAGAGAAACTGCAGGTGCTGCTGCTCCTCGAGGAGGACGACGAGCCGACGATCGCCGCGGCTCGCGACGTCGAGAGGACCGGGATCGTGACCGTGGTCCTCACGCCGCCGGCGCAGCCGCGGACCAAGCCGAAGGCGTGCAACTACGGGATGCACTTCGCGACCGGCGACATCGTGACCATCTTCGACGCCGAGGACAAGCCCGAACCGCTGCAGCTACGGCGAGCGGTCTACGTGCTCAACAACACCGACGACGAATCGGTCGTCTGCGTCCAGGGCAAGCTGAGCTTCCACAACGTGCGCGAGAACCTCCTCACCGAGTGGTTCACCGCCGACTACGGGATCTGGTTCGGCTTCCTGCTGCCCGGCATGATGGTCAGCCGCGCGCCGATCCCGTTGGGCGGCACGTCGAATCACTTCAAACGTGACGTCCTCGACCGCATCGGGGCCTGGGATCCCTTCAACGTCACCGAGGACGCCGACCTCGGCGTGCGCATCGCCGACCACGGCTACCGCACCGTCGTGCTGGATTCGGTGACCATGGAAGAAGCCAACGTCGACGCCATCAACTGGGTGCGGCAACGATCCCGTTGGTACAAGGGCTACATGCAGACGTGGCTCGTCCACATGCGGCATCCGGTCAAGCTGTGGGACATCCTCGGCCCGGTCGCCTTCGCCCGGTTCACCTTGCTCATCGCCGGTACACCGTTGATCGCCTGCCTCAACATGGTGTTCTGGCTGATCCTGGCGCTGTGGATCAGCGGCCAGCCGATGATCGTCTCCGAACTGTTCCCCGGCCCGATCTATTACCTGGCGTTGGCATCGATGATCCTCGGCAACGGGGCCGCGATCTACATGAACCTGATCGCGATCCGCGAGGACGGCCGCAGCGACCTGCTGGGCTCGGCGTTGCTCATCCCGCTGTACTGGCTGATGATGAGCGTCGCCGCCATCAAAGGCATGTGGCAGATCCTGGTCAATCCGTCGTACTGGGAGAAGACCTATCACGGTCTGTCGACGAGCCACGGCGAGTCCTCGGACAGCGCCGGCCCGGGCCCCGACGACGATCCGGACGGGGCGACCAGCGACACGGCCACCACCGGAGATGCATCATGAGCCGCCGGTTGCAGGTCGGATCGGTGATCTTCCTGGCCGCGTGGCTGCCGTACCTCGTCATCGGGGTGTACCTGGCGACCGAGGTGCACTGGTTCTTCGGCGACGCCCTGTCCCGGGTGCAGTCGGCGCAGAGTGTGCTCTTCAGCCGGAGCCCGCATCTGTCGGCCATCGGATTCGTCTTCACCCCGCTCACCGCGATCGTGCAGCTGCCGCTCGTCGCGCTGTCGCCGTGGTGGCCGGAGATGACCACCCAGGCGCTCTCGGCGGTGATCATGTCGTCGGCGTTCATGGCCGGCTCGGTGGTCCAGGTGTCCGGGATCGCGCGCGACCGCGGACTGAATCCCTATGTCGCAGGGCTGTTCACGGTCTGTTACGCGGCCAACCCGATGGTCGTCCTGTACGCGGCCAACGGGATGAGCGAGGCGCCGTACCTGTTCTTCCTGGCCTGGGCGTCGAGGCGACTGCTCCGCTGGATCTCCACCGACGACGTCCACGAACTCGTGGTCACCGGAATCGCCCTGGCCCTCGCATATCTCACCCGCTACGACGGGGGAGCGGCCGCGCTGGCGGCCGGGCTCGTCGTCGGCTGGGTCACCTACCACCGGCGGGATCCGGTCAAGAAGATGTCGCGCAGTCTCGTCGACATGACACTGGTGGTCGCCCCGAGCGCCCTGGCCTTCCTCGCCTGGGCCGCCACCGGCTGGCTCATCACCGGAAACGCCTTCGCCCAGTTCACCTCCGAATACGGTAACGCGGCCATCATCGAGCAGTCGGGCGGCAGCGGATCGTCCACGTTCGTCGAGGCGATCCGGTTCTCCCTGACCGAGATGGCCATCCTCGCGCCGCTGCTGCTGTTCCTGGTCATCGGGCAACTCGTCGTGCGTGTGCGCCGGCGTCGGCTCCTGCCGATGCTGCCGGGCATGATGATCGTCGCGGTGCTCGCATTCCAGGTCTACGGCTATTCGCGGGGATCGACCTTCGGCTTCCTGCGGTTCTACATGACCGTCGTCCTGCTCGCGGCGATCGTGGCCCTGCTGTCGGTCCCGCTGCGCAAGCCCGTCCCGGCGCGACGGGAAGGAGCGCATGCGGTTCACGTGGTGCCGCAACCCTTCACGTCCCGGTGGGCCTACCCGGCCGCAGCCGGGATCGCCGTCGTGGTCATGGCCGCCGCGATCCCGGTGACCGCGATGGGGATGACCTCGCCCAAGTACGCACCGCAGGAGTTCGCGGTGGGCTCGGTGGTCGACCCGCGACCGCAGTCGGTCGAGAAGAAGTACCTCGACGAACAGCGCGTCGTACGTTCCTTCTCGACCGAACGCGCGCTGGCGAAGTACCTGGACTCGCTCGAGCTGCCGGACGGGGCGGTCCTGAGCGACACCGTCTACGGCTTCGCGGTGGTCGCCCAGTCCGAGCGGCCGCGACAGTTCGTCATCCCGTCCGACCGCGACTTCGCACAGTTGCTGAACGACCCGGTCGGCGGCGGGGTGCAGTACTTCCTCACCGTCCCGGACGAGGGCCGCGGGTCGTCGGACGCCATCAACCAGCGCTACCCGACGATGTACGAGAACGGCGCCCAGATCGGGGTCCTCACTCTCGAAGCCCCCAATGACGGTGCCGATCTACCCGATTGGCGGGTCTACCGGATCACGGGCTGAGGGCCTCAGCCCTCGAACCGGGAGACCCTGGCGCGCACCACATCCCACGCGGGGTCGTGCGGCCCGATGTCGTAGGTGCATTCGGAGGTACGGGGATCGGGGACGAAGGACCAGAGCAGAGCGCCCGCGGCGCCGGCCTCTCGCCGCCGCGACATGGCGGCGTCGACGCGCCGGGCGCGGGTCTCCAGAGACAGGCACGAACCGGCTTCGACGCCGATCTCGTTGACCACCAGCGGTTTCCCGAGCCGACGAGCCTGATCGATCCGGGCCGACAGGTCGCTGCCCTGCGGTTCGGGATCCGGGTCGGTGGTGGAGCTGTAGTCGTGGAAGTCGAGGACGTCGATCCCGTCGGAGCGGCCGACCTCGAGGTAGCCGTCGCCGGCGATCCCGCACTGGTCGCCGCCCACGAGTCCGGAGAAGATCGGGCGCGAGTCGTCGAACGACCGCAGATGTGCGCCGGCCCGGTCGAAGAACGAGCGCAACACCGCCGGGGCGTCGGCGGGACACACGCGCCGCTGCCAGTCACAGGACTTCCCGCAGATGCCGGGTTCGGGCTCGCCGACGAGCTCCCAGCCGACGACCGACGGTTCGTCGCGCCAGCGGGACACCGCGGTCTCGATCCACTTGGCGTACGTCAGATGATCCCGGGAGGGGGCGACGGGGGTGGCCTTCGACCGCCACCCGTCCACATAGAAGTCCCGCTCCTTGAACCGGCCGTCCTCGCAGTCCCCCGAGCCGCCGGCAAGGACCGGCAGCACCAGTTGCTCATGTCGTCCGGCCGCTTCGAAGACCCGGTCCAGCGGTTCGAAGTTCAGCAGTCCGGTGTGTTTGTCGAGTGCGAAGGACGAGTAGAGGTTGAAACGCGTGAGGGCCCCGGGGGGCAGCGCCGCGAAGTAGTCGTCGAGATCGACCTCGGCGCCGCAGCCGACGTTCACCGACCAGTCGGTCCCCAGCTGGTATGCGTTGAAGCCGACGGGCCACCACGGCTTGCCGTCGAGGGTCAGGCCGTCGGGGGTCGCGCGCACGCGTGCGGGAGCCGAGTCGCCGTCTTGGCGTGAGGAATCGGAGCCACATCCGCTCAGGCCGGCGAGCAAGGCGAACACGGTGACGATGAGCACGGTCGTACGTGCGGCCACCGCCCGTCCGGATGTTCGCCAGTGAATCACAGATGCAGGCTACTCGTGCCCTACGGTGGCCGTATGGGGACGAAAGGCTTCGGGGCGATCACGGCGCGAATCTGTGCTTTGACCGTTGTGGGCGGTGTCGCGACCTCATTGTTCCTCGCGGGCTGCGGTTCGGAATCCGACGACGCAGGCGAGCCGCGCGGTGCGTCGTCGACACCGAGTCGGGTGAGTGCGGATTCTTCCCCGACCTCGACCATCACGACAGGTCTGGGCCCCGCGAATCGGTCGACCACCCCGACGGTCGTCTACCGGCCGCCCTTCGTCGAGCGCGTCGAGTGGACGGACACCGAGGTGGGCCCCAGCCTCTCGATCTTCCCGACCACGTCGGGCCGGTACACGCAGGAGCCGTCGGCGATGGACGCGGCGTGGCGGGAGGTCGTCGAACTCGACGCGAGCGCCGACACCCCCGGAATGCAGGCACAGTTCGACTGTCACTGGCGGTTCGCGCGGATCATCGAACCGGAGAAGCCGAGCTGGAACCTGGAACCCGGGCGTCCCGTCGTCTCCGAGGAGGACATGATCGGCGCGCGGTGCAATCCGGGGTTCGCCGAAGAGTATTAGCGCGTCGTGTGTACGCGACGTGAGCCGATGATGCGGCAGACGACGTAGATCACGAACGAGATGATCGTGACGAACACCGAGACCGGGAGTTTCGGTGCGAGCGACATCAACAGGCCGCCGATCGCGGCGACCTCGGCGAAGATCACCGACAGCACCAGCGCCCGCATCGGGTTGGCGGTCACCCGTGCAGCGGCGGCACCCGGGGTGATCAGCAGGGACATCACCAGCAGTGCGCCGATGATCTGGACACCCTGCGCGCAGGCGAGGCCCATGATGATCGCGAACACCACCGAGAGCGTGCGGACCGGGACGCCCTGCGCCTGCGCCACCCGCGGATCGGTCGACGCGAACAGCAGCGGCCGGTAGATCACGGCGAGCACCGCCACCACGATCGCCGTCGTGATCGCGATCGCGACGAGGCCTTCGAGTCCGACGCTGACGACCTGCCCGGTCAGCAGCGCGAAGCCGGTGCCGATCCGTCCGTACAGGGCGAGGAACAGGACACCGATGCCCAGGCCGAACGCCATCACGACGCCGATCACCGAATCGCGTTCGCGCGCCTTGTTGCCGAGGATGCCGAAGACCGCGGCGGCAAGGACCGCACCGATCACGCCACCGAGGTTGACGCTGAATCCCGCGAGCAGGGCGGCGGCAGCGCCCGTCACCGACAGCTCACTGGAGCCGTGGACCGCGAACGACATCTGCCGCGCGACGATCAACGGGCCCAGGAGGCCGCCGATCAGACCCAGCAGCAACATGGCGAGCAGAGCGTGCTGCACGAAGTCGTAGCCAAGCAGGTCGATGGTCGTCGAGAAGTCCCAGAGGTCGCTGAACTGTCGTTCGGCTGCCAGCGAAGTCACGCTCATAGAGGCTGACTCCCGGCCTCGGCGATGTCGACGCAGTGGTGGGCGTCCTCGCCGCCGATCACGATGAGGCGACCGTTGACCCGGAGCACCTCGACGTCGCTGCCGTACAGCTCGCTGAGCGTCTCGGTGGTCATCACCTCGTCGGGGGTGCCGACGCGGAACCGTCCGCCGACCAGATAGAGCACACGGTCGACGTAGGGGAGGATCGGGTTGATCTCGTGCGTGACGAACACGACCGCGGTCCCCGCCTGCTTGCGGCGCTGGTCGATGAGGTCGACGACCACCTGCTGGTTGGTCGGATCGAGGCTCGCCAGCGGTTCGTCGCACAACAGGAGGTCGGGATCGCTCACGACCGCCTGGGCCACGCGCAGCCGCTGCTGTTCGCCTCCGGAGAGGACACCGAGCGGAGCGTCGGCGTAGGGCAGCGAGTCCACCGCGGCGAGCGCCCGGTCGACGAGTTCACGACGGCGCGATCGGCCGCGGAGACCGAGTCCCCACCGGTTGCCGTCGACGCCGAAGCCGACCAGGTCCCGGCCGCGCAGAGCCATCGGGTCGCCCTCGTCGGCGTGCTGCTGCGGGATGTAGCCGATCTTGTCGGTCGTCGCCACGGTGCCGCGGTCGAGCGAGTACTGACGCAGCAGAACACGGAGGAACGAGGTCTTTCCCGACCCGTTGGGGCCGAGGACGGCGACGAACTCACCCGGTCGGATCGTCAGGTCGAGGTCGTCCCAGAGCACGCGGTCGCCGAAGCCGAGTCGCGCACCCGAGAACGTGACCACCGGGTCGGTTCCCGCCGTCACCGCGGTCACTTCTTCTCGGCGTCGAGGGCTGCCGCGAGCGCGTCGATCTGTGCGCGCTGCCAGACGAGGTAGTCGGTGACGCCTTCCGGGAGGGTCTCGGTGAACTCGACCACGGGCACCTTCGCGGACTTCGCGACGTCGAGCATCGCCTGCGTCACCGGGTCGATGGCCTGCACGTTGTAGATCAGGACGGCGGCGCCGCGGGAGGCGAGCAGGTCCTGCATGGCGGCGCGGTCCGCGGCGGACGGCGACTGCCCCTCCTCGACGGCCTGGGTGAACCCGGCGGGAGCCGCGTCGATCAGGCCGGCCTCGGTGAGCAGGTATCCCGCGAGTGGCTCGGTCTGGGCCACCTTCGTGCCGTCGTGCGCCTTGCGGATACCGGCGACCTCGGTCCGGAGTTCGTCGATCCCGCCGGTGAAGGTCGCGGCGTTCGAGCGGTAGGTCTCCGCATTTTCCGGGTCCTGCTCGGCGAGGGCGTCGGCGATCTTGTCGGCGACCTCGGCGACGACGGGCAGATCGTAGAAGACGTGCTCGTTCTCGTCGCCGTGGTCGTGCTCGGCGTGATCTGCCTGGGCGTCCGCGCTGTGATCGTCGGCGTCGTGATCGTGCGCGTCGTGGTCGTCGCTGCGGGTGAGGGCGTAGGCGTCGACGACGGTCGCGCCCGAGGACTCGGCGGCCTGTTCCATATAGGCGTCGTAGTGGCCGCCGTTCATGACGAGGATGTCGGCGTCGGCGATCGTCGCGGTGTCGGCGGCGGACGGCTCGAACTCGTGGGGATCGCCCTCGGTGCTGGAGTAGACGGAGGTGACGGTCGCATTGTCGCCGGCGACGGCCGAGGCGACCGCGCCCCAGACGTTGGTCGACGTGACCACGGTCGGGGTGCCGTCCCCGTTTCCGGAGTCGCTCGAGCAGCCGGCCAGCACCAGCACGGCCGCGGACAGGGCTCCGGCCGCGGCCAGAAGCGTTTTCCTCATGACACCCTTTACGCAAATGACAATCGTTACCGAAAACAGTGTAGGGGATGGCCGGGCCGGACGCGAAGCCGTCGGCGATCTGTGGTGTGCGCTGGTCGAAGCAGAGGGCGCGCGTCACCGTCGGCGCCATTTCTCTAAGGTGGAGACCATGACCTCGAGCCCGTTGCCGCGGCGTGTTGCGCTGATCTCCGTGCACACCTCGCCGTTGGCGCAACCGGGTACCGGCGACGCGGGCGGGATGAACGTCTACGTCTGGCAGACGGCGATCCGGCTGGCCCGACGCGGCATCGAGGTCGAGATCTTCACCCGGGCGACCTCGTCGTCCGATGCGCCGTCGGTCGCGGCGGCGCCGGGTGTGACCGTCCGCCACGTCATCGCCGGCCCGTTCGAGGGTCTCGACAAGCGAGACCTCCCCGCCCAGCTCTGTGCGTTCACCGCGGGCGTCCTGCGGGCCGAGGCGGCGCAGGCGCCGGGTCACTACGACGTGATCCACTCCCACTATTGGCTGTCGGGGCAGGTCGGCTGGCTCGCGCGCGACCGCTGGGGTGTGCCGCTGGTCCACACCGCCCACACCCTCGCCGCGGTGAAGAACGCCGCCCTGGCCGAGGGGGACACCGCCGAGCCGCAGCTGCGCGTCATCGGCGAGCAACAGGTGGTGGGTGAGGCCGACCGGCTGGTCGCGAACACCGAAACCGAAGCGGCAGAACTACTCTCGATGTACGACGCCGATGCCGACCGTATCGACGTGGTGACGCCGGGTGCCGACCTCGAGTGTTACACGCCCGGCTCGTCGGCCGAGGCCAGGTCGATCCTCGGTCTCGATCCCGACGAGACGATCGTGACGTTCGTGGGACGGATCCAGCCGCTCAAGGCTCCCGACCTCCTGGTCGCCGCGATGGCGCCGCTGATGAAGGACGCCGTCGCGTCCGGGCGCAAGCTGCGGCTCCTGATCGTCGGCGGGCCGTCGGGTTCCGGTCTACAGCGCCCCACCGCGCTCATGGATCAGGTTGCCGGGCTGGGGATCTCGGAGTCCGTCACCTTCCTCCCGCCGCAACCGTCGGATCGTCTCGTCCAGGTGTACCGCGCATCGGACCTGGTTGCGGTGCCCAGCCATTCCGAGAGTTTCGGTCTCGTGGCCATCGAGGCACAGGCCTGCGGGACGCCGGTCATCGCCGCCAACGTCGGCGGTCTCGGCGTCGCCGTCGACAACGGCCGCACCGGTGTGCTCGTCAACGGTCATGTACCCGGCGACTGGACGAACGCTCTGGAAAAGCTTCTGGCGCAACCCGATCGCCTGGCCGAACTCGGCCGCAACGCCCGCCGGCACGCCGAGAAGTTCTCCTGGGAGCACACCGTCGACCAGCTCATCGAGAGCTACCGCCGGGCGATGGAGTCCTTCGCCGCCCAAACCGAAGCGGCGCAGAAGGATGCCGAGCAGGCGGCGGCACAGACACCGGGCGGCCCCGCCCGGGCTCGCCGACGCTGGCGTCGGCGGCGCAATCGGGTGACCGCCTGAGGGTCTCGCAGTACCCGTTCCCACCGAGAGGATGTCGTGAGTCGCACCGAGGTCGTCGACCTGCTCGAGAACACACTGACCGAGAACGAGATCGCCTACTCGCGCAAGGGTGGTGGTGGAGCCGACGTCGACCACGTCATCCTGGAACTCCCGGGCGAGCAGAAGCTCAAGACGACGGTCCTGCTCACCGCCAGCGAACACGGGGTCAGGGTCGAGGCCTTCGTGTGCCGCCGACCCGACGAGAACCACGCCGGCGTCTACCGATACCTGCTCAAGCGGAACCGTCGGCTGTACGGCGTCGCCTACACCATCGACAACACCGGCGACATCTATCTCGTCGGCCGGATCTCGGCCGACGCGCTCGGCTCCGACGAACTCGACCGCGTCCTCGGGCAGGTCCTCGAGGCCGCCGACGGCGACTTCAACACCCTGCTCGAACTCGGCTTCCTCTCCTCGATCCAGCGCGAGTGGGCGTGGCGCGTCTCGCGCGGTGAATCCTTGCGCAATCTCCTGGCTTTCGAGCACCTCATCGACAAGGAGGCGCTGCCCGAGGCCGGCGCCCCGCTGGAAGGACGGTACGTCCCAGGCGAGTCCGTGGTCGAGGGAGCGCAGACCTCCAGCGACGAGCCTGCGTCCGACGACTGAGAAGCGGCACCCGGTAATCGCCGGGAGAGCGGCATCGGGTTTCGACACGCCTCGTCGCAAGCTCCTCGCGTACTCAAGCGGTGAGGGTATCGGCGCTGCGCTTCGGTCGTTCGGGGCCGTTCTCGTAGGTGGTGCCCCACGCGGCCGGGGAGATTTGGTTGGATGGAGAGGTCCAGGTCACACCGTGTCAACGAGTGTTGATACGGTAGGCGGGCAAAACCGACCCATCACCGGAGGTGCCATGAGCTTCACGAGTCCTTTCCCCGACGTCGAGATCCCCGACGTGAGTGTCTTCGACTACCTGTTCGGGTCGGTCGCGGACGAGGACCGCGAGCGGATCGCCCTGGTGGACCCGAAGTCGGGTTCGACGACCACCTACGGCCAACTGGTCGGTCAGATCGAGGCCGCGGCCGGGGCTCTGGCGTCGCGGGGGATCGGCGTCGGGGACGTGGTGGGCATCCTCTCGCCGAACATCCCGGCGTTCGCGACGGTCTTCCACGGCATCCTGCGCGCGGGCGCGACGGCGACGACGATCAACGCGCTGTTCACCGCGAACGAGATCGCCAAGCAGCTGCGGGATTCGGGCGCCAAGATGCTGGTCACGATCTCGCCGATGTTCGAGCAGGCGAAGGCGGCCGCCGACGAGGTGGGGCTGCCGGCGGAAAGCCTGATCGTCCTCGACGGTGAGGGCCAGGATGCCTCCGGCCATCCGAACGCGATCGACCTGCTGGGGCCGAATCTGCCTGCGCCGGAGGTCTCCTTCGACCCGAAGACCCACGTCGCGGTGCTGCCGTACAGCTCGGGTACCACCGGAAACCCCAAGGGTGTGGCGCTGTCTCACCGCAACCTCGTGGCCAACGTCGCCCAGCTGCGTCCGCTGCAGGGCATGACCGCCGACGACGTGGTGATCGCGGTGTTGCCGTTCTTCCACATCTACGGCATGACCGTGCTGCTCAACGCCGCCCTCGCGGCCCGTGGGTCGCTGGTCATCATGCCGCGCTTCGACCTGGTGGAGTTCCTGGAGAACATCCAGAACCACAAGGTGACGATGGCCTACATCGCGCCGCCGGTCGCGGTGGCGCTCGCGAAGCATCCGATCGTGGACAACTACGACCTGTCCTCGCTGCACACGATGATGTCGGGTGCGGCCCCGCTCGACGACGAGCTGGGCCAGGCCGTGGCCAAGCGTCTGGATCTGCACATGCTGCAGGGCTACGGCATGAGCGAGCTGTCCCCGGTGTCCCACATCATCCCCTTCGACACCCAGGCCACGCTGGGGCGTGAGGATCCGCCGCTGTCGTCGACGGGTTGGCCGGTGCCGAACACGGTGAACAAGATCGTCGATCCCGCCACGGGTGAGGACCTACCGCTGCCGCAGGAAGGGCTCTCCGAGCCGGGCGAGTTGTGGGTGCAGGGTCCGAACGTGATGCTCGGCTACCTCAACAACGACCAGGCGACAGCCGACACCATCGACGCCGACGGGTTCCTGCACACCGGCGACCTCGCTCAGGTCGACCCGACGGGCTGCGTCTACATCGTCGACCGGCTCAAGGAGCTCATCAAGTACAAGGGCTACCAGGTGCCGCCGGCGGAGTTGGAGGCGTTGCTGCTGACCCACGACAAGATCGCCGACGCGGCGGTGGTCGGGGCGATCGATGCGGAGTCGGGGGAGGAGATCCCCAAGGCATTTGTCGTCAAGCAGCCCGAGGCCGAGCTGACCGAGGACGAGGTGATGGAGTTCGTGGCGTCGAAGGTGGCCCCGCACAAGAAGGTTCGTGCGGTGGAGTTCATCGAGGCGATCCCGAAGTCGGCGTCGGGCAAGATCCTGCGCAAGGACCTGCGCAAGTAGGTCCGGCCACCGGACAAAGGCCCGCCCGAGCTGCCGATTTGGTGCAGGCCGCACCCCGCGGATAGTGTTGCTCCTTGCAACGCGGGGTGGAGCAGCTCGGTAGCTCGCTGGGCTCATAACCCAGAGGTCGCAGGTTCAAATCCTGTCCCCGCTACCAGAAACGACCCCCACCAGGTGATCACCCGGTGGGGGTCGATTCATTTCCGGCTCCTCTTCGAGCGACGTCAGTGCATCTGATGCGGCGGCACCTCGTCGTAGCTGATCGCATGGTCACCGGATCGTCGGTGCCACCAGTACGTGACCGCCCACAGGAGCACGCCGAGGAGCAACAGCCAACCGGCGATCACGTACTGCTCGGGATCGCGGCCGGTGACCGGCAGGGTGAGGTACCCGCACGTGACGGCACCGAGTACGGCGATCGGCGTCTTGGTGCGGAAGTGGTTGTGCTCCACTTTGTCTCGCCGGAGGACCAGCACCGACACGTTGACCACCGTGAACACCGCGAGCAGCAGCAGTGCGGTGGTGCCGCCGAGGAGTCCGACGATGGAGCTCTTCGGATCGGCACTCACGTAGGTGAGCAGCAACAGGGCGATGACCGTGGTGAAGACGATGGCCGCGAACGGGGTCCGGCGACCGGGGTGCACATACGACAGGAACTTGGGCAACACGCCTCGTTTCGCCATGCCGTAGAGCAGGCGACTCGCCATCATCATGTTGATGAGAGCGGTGTTGGCGACTGCGAACATCGAGATCCACGGCAGCAGGTCCGACATCGGGAAGTCGGGCGCCGCGGTCTGCACGACGTCGACGAGCGGGGTCTCGCTCTCGGACAGCACGCCCACCGGCACGATCGCCACCGCGCAGATGGCGATGAGGACGTAGACGGCGGCCGTCATGCCGAGACCACTCAGCATGACCTTCGGGAAGATGCGGGTCGGCTCCTTGCACTCCTCGGCCATGTTCACCGAGTCCTCGAAGCCGACGAGCGCGAAGAACGCCAGCGAGGTCGCCGCCGTGACGGCGATGAAGACGTTCTTGTCGTCAGGACTCTCGAAGGCCACCACCGCATCCCAGTGTTCGGCGTTGCCGCCGACGATGAACCAGTAGCCGATGAACAGCACGAGCAGCAGACCGGTCAATTCCACGAGGGTCAGGACGACGTTGGTGCCGACGCCCTCGGCGACGCCGCGGAAGTTGATGAACATGACGAGCAGGAGGAATCCGACGGCCACCGCGAACAGCGCGGGATCGGTGGCGTCAGGGGACTCTCCGCCGCTGAACGCGGTCAGCATGTTCACCGCGAACGCGCGGGAGGCCGTCGTCGCGGACGTGATGCCCGAGCACATCACCGTGAACAACACGATGAACGTGACGATGTGGATGCCGAAAGCCTTGTGCACGTAGAGCGCTGCCCCGGCGGCCTGTGGATACTTCGTCACCAGTTCGAGGTAGGAGAACGCGGTGAGCGTCGCGACCGAGAAGGCGATGAGGAACGGCAGCCACGCCGCGCCCCCGACCTCGCCCGCCACCTGGCCGGTCAGCGCGTAGACGCCGGTGCCCAGGATGTCGCCGATGATGAACAGGAGCAGCAGCTTCCAGCCCAGTACGCGTTTGAGCTCGGGCTGCTGCTCCGCGTTCTTGCCGGTCTCGCCGGCGTTTGTGCTGGCTGCCATGCGATAACGCTAGACCTCGGAAGTGGTGGTCGCCGGGCGAATTGCGGCGATGACCACCAAATGGCCGGACGGTGAGAAGAGGCCTCGGTGCGACTGTGCGAAACTATCGCCCATGAGCAACGGCACCCTGATCTTGATGCGTCACGGCGAGAGCGAATGGAATGCGTCCAACCAGTTCACCGGATGGGTGGATGTGGCGCTCACGGACAAGGGCAAGGCTGAGGCCGTGCGGGCCGGTGAACTGCTCGTCGAGCACGATCTGCTGCCCGACGTCCTCTACACCTCGCTTCTGCGCCGCGCCATCTCGACGGCGCAGATCGCTCTCGACACCGCCGACCGCCACTGGATCCCGGTGGTCCGCGACTGGCGTCTCAACGAGCGTCACTACGGTGTGCTCCAGGGTCTCAACAAGGCCGACACACTGGAGAAGTACGGCCAGGAGCAGTTCATGCTGTGGCGTCGCAGCTACGACACCCCGCCGCCGGCCATCGAGCCCGACGCCGAGTACAGCCAGGTCGGCGACCCGCGGTATGCCGACCTCGACGAGGTGCCGCTGACCGAGTGCCTCAAGGACGTCGTGGCCCGGATGATCCCGTACTTCACCGAGACGATCGCCGCCGACATCAAGGCCGGAAAGACCGTGCTCGTCGCGGCACACGGCAACTCGCTCCGGGCGCTCGTCAAGCACCTCGACGGCATCTCCGACGAGGACATCGCGGGCCTGAACATCCCCACCGGCAACCCGCTGCGCTACGACCTCGACGAGAACCTCAAGCCCCTGAACCCGGGCGGCACCTACCTCGACCCCGAGGCGGCTGCGGCCGGCGCGGCCGCGGTGGCGGCCCAGGGCCAGAAGTAGTCGACGAAAACAGCTTCGACACGCGCGCTCGCCGCCCGGAAACGCCGGGCGGCGAGCGCGTAACACAATCGTCATAGCTTCTTTGGTGTGACGCGCGCTACATTAGACGCTATGGCGGATGTGGGCACCCTTCGGATCGATCATTCACCTGCTCAGGAACGGTATGAGGCGATTCTCGTCTCTGATTCCTTCGGCGAGGACGAGGTGGTCGGGTACCTCGACTATGTCTCCGAGCCCTACCAGGTCGTGCTCACCCACACGGTGGTCCGTGAGCAATACAGTGGGCACGGCTATGCGGGACAACTGGTTCGGTTCGTCCTCGAGGACATCCGGGCGAGTGGCAAGCAGGTCGTGCCGGTCTGCTCGTACGTGCAGCGTTTCATCGAGCGCCATCCGGAGTTCGCCGACATGGCGGTGCCGGTCCCTCAGTGACCCGCCCGGCCGCGTGAGCTCCATCCGCCGACGGTGCGGTGCAGCGGTCGTCGGGTCTTCGGCGAACGGCACGTGAACAGCTGCCGAACAGCTGCGACATCTGTGCAGCTCGCGTTGGTTCCGCCGTAAGCTGGGCCCGTGGCCGCCGCAATCTCAGCCGCGACGATCGCGTTCGTGCTCGCGCTCGTCCTCGGAGTCATGCTGGGTCGTCGTCTCGGCGCCCCCGGGTCGCCCCGACGCCTCGCCCTCGATTCCTGGTTCGGCCGCGCACACACGTCCCCACGATCCGACGCCGTCCTGCCCGTCCCGGCCACCGATCGCGCACAGGTCCCGAGGGTGGTGCCCGCCTCGGCCGAGATCCGCGATTCCGATGTCACGTCGACGACCGCCGACGGCCGGATGACCAAGGCCGGCCTGCTGAGCATGGTCGTCCGCAACTCGACGACCGCTGTCGCCGTGGTCGACGAGTTCCGCGACGTCGTGATGTTCAACCACCGGGCGGTCGAACTGGGCATCGTCCGCGAGATGCTGCTCGCCGACCCCGTCTGGGATGCGGTGAAGGACGTCCTCGACACCGCCGTCGAGCAACATTTCGAGTTCAGCCCGCCGACCTCGACCCTCGGCTTCGTCTCCACCGGCCGCACCCCGCGGCCCACCGTCGAACATGTGCGCTGCCTGGCCAAGGTGGTGGCGCAGGACGATGAGCGGTACGCCGTCGTCTACGGCCTCGACGACACCGAACACAAGCGCCTCGAGGCCACCCGCCGCGACTTCGTGGCGAACGTGTCGCATGAACTCAAGACGCCGGTCGGCGCGATCGGCCTGCTCGCCGAGGCCCTCCTGGAATCCTCCGACGACATCGAGTCGGTCCAGCACTTCGGCCAGCGGGTGGTGGGGGAGACCCAACGGATGGGCAGGCTGGTGAGCGAGCTGCTCGCGCTGTCCCGGCTGCAGGACGGCGACACCCCCGAGTTCACCCGGATCGACGTCGACGAGCTGGTCGACGACGCTCTCGCCGCGGCGACGCTGACGGCCGAGGCGGCGTCCATCGAGCTACGGTCCGACGAACCGCTCGGCGCGACGATCTCTGGCGACCGTGTGCTGCTCATGACGGCCCTGAGCAATCTGATCTCCAACGCCATCGCCTACTCGCCGTCGAACACGGTCGTCTCGGTCAGTCGCCGCATCATCACCGACGCCGGACGTCCGATGGTGGCGATCGCCGTCACCGACCGCGGCATCGGGATCGCCCGCGCAGACCAGCAGCGTGTCTTCGAGCGCTTCTTCCGCGTCGACCAGGCGAGGTCGCGGATGACCGGTGGCACCGGTCTGGGCCTGGCGATCGTCAAACACGTGGCCGCCAATCACGGCGGCACGATCAAGCTGTGGAGCGAACCGGGTACCGGCTCCACGTTCACGCTGTGCATCCCCGAGGACCTGTCCGACGTGGGCTGGTCCGCTGACGACAAGGAATCCGAGAGTTGACCCACGTGCTGATCGTCGAGGACGAGGAATCGCTGGCCGATCCGCTGGCCTTCCTGTTGCGCAAGGAGGGGTTCGAGGCAAGCATCGTCAACGACGGTGCCCAGGCGTTGCCCGCCTTCGACCGCGTGAGCCCCGACATCGTCCTCCTCGACCTGATGCTCCCCGGGATGTCGGGGACGGAGATCTGCAAGGCCCTGCGTGCCCGGTCGAACGTGCCGGTGATCATGGTGACGGCCCGCGACGCCGAGATCGACAAGGTCGTCGGACTGGAACTCGGCGCCGACGACTATGTGACGAAGCCGTATTCGGCGCGCGAGCTCATCGCGCGTATCCGGGCGGTCCTGCGACGCGGCGCGGATGCCGGCGAGGACGACCTCGATCTCGGTGTTCTCGAGGCGGGCCCGGTCCGGATGGACGTCGAGCGACACACCGTGTCGGCCAACGGTGAGTCGATCACGTTGCCGCTCAAGGAGTTCGACCTCCTCGAGTATCTCCTGCGCAACGCCGGCCGTGTCCTGACCCGCGGGCAGCTCATCGACCGGGTCTGGGGCGCGGACTATGTCGGCGACACCAAGACCCTCGACGTGCACGTCAAACGGCTGCGCTCCAAGATCGAGCCCGACCCGGGCAACCCGAAGCACCTCATCACCGTCCGCGGCCTCGGATACAAGCTCGAGGCCTGAAACGGGTGCGCGGTCTCCCGCGCACCCGGGTCACTCCGGAGGCTGCAGCTCGTATTTGACGTCGGTCTCGCGGCGGGCGGTCGCGGCCGTGGTCGCCGGGTGGACGGCGATGAGCCCCAACCCCTTACGACGCCGGCAGGCGGCGGCGAGGGCCTCGTAGGCCGGGGCGCCGAGGAGCTCGGTCAGCTCGGGCGCGTAGGACTCCCACACCTGTTTCGCGCCGACGTGGGCGTCGGGGGATCCCGAGCAATACCACTTGAGATCGTGGCCGCCCTCGCCCCAGCCGCGGCGGTCGAACTCGGTGATCGTCGTCTGCAGGATCTGGGTGCCGTCGGGACGTTCCACCCAGTCCTGCTCACGCCGCACCGGCAACTGCCAGCACACGTCTGGCTTCACGGTCAGCGGCTCGAGTCCCTTGCGCAGGGCCATCGAGTGCAGCGCGCATCCGACGCCGCCCTCGAAACCCGGCCGGTTGAGAAAAATGCACGCGCCCTTGTGAAGTCGCGTCTTGAGCGCCGGCTCGTCGTCGAGGTCGCCCTCCTCGAGATATCCCTTGGGGCCGAGCGGGTTCTTGCCCGAGCCCTTCTTGTAGAACTGCCAGTCCTCCGGGGTGAGCATCGAGACGCCGTGGGCGAGGCGTTCCCGATCGTCGGAGTCGGACAGGTAGGCGCCGTGACTGCAGCAACCGTCGGTCTCGCGTCCGGGCAGGATGCCCTGGCAGGCCGGGGTGCCGAAGACGCACGTCCAGTGCGACAGCAGCCAGGTGAGGTCGGCTCTGATGAAGTGTTCGGGATCGGCCGGATCGACGAATTCGTACCATTCACGCGGAAAGTCGAGTTCGACCTCCGGGGCGGGCGTGATTCGTGGCGCGGACGGCGAGATTGCGGTCACGACTACAACGGTAGCCGGGATCGTGCCGACACGGCGGCTGCACTACCGTTGACCCGTGCGCTTAGGAGTTCTGGACGTGGGCAGCAACACTGTCCATCTCCTGGTGGTGGACGCCCATCGCGGCGGCCACCCGACGCCCATGAGTTCGACCAAAGCGGTCCTGCGTCTGGCCGAACAGATCGACGCCGACGGCCGGATGAGTGACAAGGCGGTGTCGAAGCTGATCGATTCCGTCGACGAGTTCACCCACATCGCGGCGACCTCCGGGTGCGAGCAGATCATGGCGTTCGCCACCTCGGCGGTCCGGGACGCCACCAACTCCGACGATCTCCTCGATGAGGTGGAGAAGCGCACCGGCGTGCGCATCGCGGTCCTGTCCGGCCGGGATGAGGCGCGTCTGACGTCGCTCGCCGTCCGACGCTGGCGCGGCTGGAGCGCGGGCCGCATCCTCGCCCTCGACATCGGTGGCGGTTCACTGGAGATGTCCAACGGCGTCGACGAGGAGCCCGACGTGGCGCTGTCGCTGCCGCTCGGTGCCGGACGACTCACCCGTGAGTGGTTGCCCGACGACCCGCCGGACCGGCGTCGGATCGGTGTCCTGCGGGACTGGCTCGACGCGGAGATGCGCGCCCCCGCCAAGGAGCTCCTCGCGCCCGGTGCACCCGACCTGTGTGTCGGCACCTCGAAGACCTTCCGCAGCCTCGCCCGCCTCACCGGCGCGGCCCCGTCGAGCGCGGGACCCCGAGTCCGGCGCGAGTTGACGACGAGCGGACTCCGTCAGCTCATCTCCTTCATCTCCCGCATGACCCGCTCCGACCGCGCCGAACTGGAGGGCGTGAGTGCCGATCGTGCCGGTCAGCTGGTCGCCGGCGCGCTCGTGGCGGAGGCGGCTATGCGGGCCCTCCGAGTCGATACACTGGAAATCTGTCCGTGGGCTCTGCGGGAGGGTGTGATCTTGCGTCGACTCGATGCGGAACCAGCCGACTCGTTCGAGCCCTCACAGACGACTGGCGCCCGGGGCGGCGTCGGCTGATCCGGTCTGCGATGCCCACGGGCACGCGGGATGGGGGAGACGGTCGACGGTGCGTCCACGAGCGCCGAGAAGTACCCAAGCGGATGCGCTCGACCGGCATCCGGTGACGTTCGAGGACGGAGAGCCACTTCATGTCGAAGGATTCGGAGCCCGAATCTCGACCCATTTCGGTATCGGAACTACTCGCGCGCTCGCAGGCGGCCGGCGGTACGACGCCCACGCGGCGGGACGGTCGCGGCCGTCGACGCGCGGGACGCGACGGTTCGGTCTCGGTCTCCGAGCTGACCGGCGAGATCCCGAAGATCACCGACGCGTCCGCGGCACAGGCCGGGGACACGCCTGCCCCCGTGGACGAGAAGCCCGCCGACGAGAAGGCAACCACTCCGGCCGAACCCGCCGCGGTGGAGACATCCGAGGTCGAGTCGCCCCGGGGCGAGGTCGCCGAGGTCGAGCAGCCGGAGACGGAAGCTCCCGAGGCGGCATCGGCACCGGAACCCTCGACGCCCGAATCGGTCGGCGAACCGTCGGCTCCGGAACCCACCGAAACCGCTGAACCCGAGGCCTCGGGCCCGGAGTCGGCCGCGCCCCGCGCCTGGGGTCCCGCGGGCTGGTCGGGGACCGGGAGTCCCAGTGGTCCGTTCCCACGGTCGGGGAACCCCGTCGCGCGCCGCGCCGCCGACGACCGCCCGGTCGCCGACCGTTCCCGCCCGGACAGTCCGTTCTCGACGACGGGTCGCAACGCCAGCGGCATGCCCGGTTTCGGCGAGGCACCGCCGGCCACTCGTGATTTCAGCTCGGATTCCGTCGCCCGGCGGATGAGCCCGCCCCGCGACTCCGCCCCTGTCGACGAGGAGTCGGCGAACGCGGTGACCGGCATCATCCCGGTCGTGGAGGGCTCCGAAGAGGGACTCGTCGTCGTCGAATCCGACGACGTGGTGACCTACGACCTCACCGAGGTCGACTCCGGTTCCGATCCGCGCGAGCGGGCCGACGGCGGGTTCTCCGACGTCATGGACTTCGACGCCTATCGCAACTTCGCCGACGTGGAGGGCGACGCCGACACCGGCGCTCAGCCGGCAGTCGGTACGAGCGGACCCAAGAAGGGCGCCAAGGCGCTCGGTGGTCTCGCACGCAAGCTGTTCAGCCGGAAATCTGCCGGCGCCGCGGCGGGAACCGCGGCCACGGCTGCCGCAGCGAAGTCGGGTAAGGATGCCGCCCCGGCCGGTGGTCGCGCGCGGGCCGCCGCGGCGCGGGCGCGCGATGACGACGAGAACCCGACCGAGATCATCGCGCCGATCGCGACCCCGGAGGAGGACGCCGCGCCCGCGGGGTCCGCAGCGGACACCCGCGGCGAGGAGACATGGCCCGCCGAGACCGGCGAGACCGAGGACTGGCAGGCGTCGGCCCAGTGGTACGACACCGAGGCATGGTCGGCGCCGGTCGTCGACGAGGAGGACGACCAGTCGAGCGAGACGGTCGAGTCCACCACCGCATCCGAGCCCGTCGACCTGGTCAAGCCCGACACCGCCCGTCTCGCGGAGACCGCCGACCTCGACGAGACCCCCGGTGATGAGAAAGAGGGGCCGTCGGAAGGCGCCGCCCGTACTTCGCCGTCCGCGGAGGACCAGGCCGCGAAGCCGGCGGCCACCGTCGACGAGCCCGACGAGATCCGGCCCGACCAGGCCGAGAGCGAGGAGCGGTCACCGGCCGCCGCGTGGCTGCTGATCTTCGGTCAGGCGGTCGCGGGTCTGGTCGTCGGCATCGGACTGTTCTGGGGCTTCACCGAGCTGTGGCGCTGGAACCCGTACTTCGCACTGGTCCTCGCGGTCCTGGTCATCTTCGGGATCGTCACGCTGTCGCACGTCGTGCGACGCACCAAGGACCTGACCACGACGCTGCTCGCGTTGGGCGTCGGCCTGCTGGTGACCATCGGTCCACTGGTGCTGCTGGCCACGTGACGACGCCGCCCGAGCCGCCTCCGCTCCCCAGACCGGAGATACCCATCGGCCTGTCGACCGCCTCGGTCTACCCGCAGAACACCGAGGCGGCCTTCGCCTACGCCGCAGACCTCGGCTTCGACGGTGTCGAACTGATGGTCTGGGGCGACCCCGTCAGCCAGGACGTCCGTCGCGTCAGTTATCTGTCGGACCACTATCAGGTCCCGGTGCTGTCGATCCACGCCCCGTGCCTGCTGATCACCCAGCGGGTGTGGGGTCGCGACCCGGTCGTGAAACTCGCCCGCTCGGTGCAGGCGGCCGAAGACCTCGGCGCCTCGACCGTCGTGGTGCACCCGCCGTTCCGCTGGCAGCGCGGTTACGTCGCGGCCTTCGACGACCTCGTCGGTGAACTCGAGGACGACAGCGGCGTGGCCGTCGCCGTGGAGAACATGTTCCCGATGCGGGCGGACCGCTTCTTCGGGTCACGCGAGCCCTCCGTTCGCCGACTCCAGAAGCGCGGCGGCG
Source organism: Gordonia namibiensis NBRC 108229 (assembly GCF_000298235.1). Taxonomy (GTDB): domain Bacteria; phylum Actinomycetota; class Actinomycetes; order Mycobacteriales; family Mycobacteriaceae; genus Gordonia; species Gordonia namibiensis. The sequence continues at coordinate 166,846 of NZ_BAHE01000006.1, read as the reverse complement.
GGCCCGGACTGGCCGCCTCGGCGTTCGGCAAGTCGATCGACCCCACCGACGACGGCTACTCGAACTACACCCTCGACCTGTCGCACACCGCGACGGCCGGCGTCGACGCCCTCGACCTGCTCGATCGCATGGGTTCCAACCTCAACCACCTGCATCTCGCCGACGGCCACGGCGCGGCCACCGACGAGCACCTCATCCCCGGTGACGGCGGACAGCCGTGCGCCGAGGTGTGTCGCCGGATCGCGGAGAGCGACTTCGCCGGCGCGGTGGTGCTCGAGGTCACCACGGGCAGCGCACGCACCAAGCCCGAACGCAGTGCGCTGCTCGCCCGTTCGCTAGATTTTGCGCGGCAGCATCTCAAACGGGAGCTGCACCCCGAGAGCGCCGGCCGGCTCGACATCTGACGCCGGAGATCGTCGCGTCGCGGTCATTCGCCGACGCCGGGGTCGGTACGACGAAAGCGGGACGATGACCAGCAAGATCACCGAGGTACTGGCGTTGACCGAGGTGGACCGCGGTGGTCCCGACTCCATCACCTTGCGCGCTCACATCGACGACACCTTCACCATCGGACCCAAGGTGCACGGCGGAAGCCTGCAGATGGTCGTGGCGAAGGCGGCGCGCACCGCACTGAGCGCCCTCACACCGCCCGACGATCCGAAACTCGCCGACGCGGCCGCCGCGATGATCCCGGTTGCCGTCGCCAGTGACTACCTGACCGCACCCGACGCCGCCGACGTCGACCTCGCGATCTCCGTGCGCAAACGCGGCCGGACCGTCACGGTCCTCCAGGTCGACGCGGTGCAGCAGGGTCGTACGGTCGTGTCGTCGTCGGTGACGATGGCCCGCCCCGACTCCGGCACCCCGCACCACTCCGGGCCCAACGTGCTCGACGGCACGCCCGCCGAACCGCCGTCGACCGGCATCTCACTGGACGGTTCGCCGATCGCCGAGATCAACCACCTCGGCGCGGCGGTCGACCTCGTCCTCGACGCCGAGACGTTCCCCATGGTCCGCGGCGAGACCGGTGAGCCGCTCGTGCGCGGGTGGATTCGCCCGAAGGGCCTCGATCCCGACGAGTACTTCGCGGTCCTGGTGTGCGACATCTCGCCGCCGGTGGTCTTCAACCTCGCGATGTTCGGCTGGGCGCCGACCGTGCAGCTGACCACCTACGTGCGCCGGCATCCCGCGCCGGGCTGGCTGCGGTTCGCCGCGACGAGCACCGAGGTCGGGCCCGGAATGTTCGAAGAGGATCATCTCGTGGTGGACTCGACCGGGACAGTTGTCGCCCAGTCCCGTCAATTGGCACTCATTCCCGCAGGAAGGTAGACATTCGTGACCGAACGCATCGCCATCATCGGTGGAGGCAAGATCGGGGAGGCCCTCCTGGCCGGCCTGATCGGCGCCGGAACCCCGACGAAGGATCTCGTCGTCGCGGAGAAGCTCGAATCCCGCGCGTCCGAGATCGCCGACGAGTACGGGGTCCTGGTGACCGACGTGAAGACGGCCGCCGAATCCGCGCAGTTCGTCTTCCTCGCCGTCAAGCCCGACGCCGTCGACTCGGTGCTACGGGAACTGGCCTCGGCCGAGGACAACGCGGAGAGCGAGCGCGTGACCGTCACCCTCGTCGCCGGCATCCCGCTGGCCCGCTACGAGAGTGCGTTGCAGGCCGGTTCGCCGGTCATCCGTGTCATGCCGAACACGCCGATGCTCGTCAACGAGGCGATGTCTGCGGTCTCGGCCGGACGCTACGTCGGCGATGAGCAGCTCAGCGCAGTCGTCAACATCCTCAAGACCGTCGGCCGGGTGGCCGTGGTGCCCGAGAAGCAGATGGACGCGGTCACCGCCGTGTCCGGGTCCGGTCCCGCCTACGTGTTCCTGCTCGCCGAGGCGATGATCGACGCCGGCGTCGGCCTGGGTCTCACCCGCGCGCAGGCGTCGGAGATGGCGATCCAGACCATCCGTGGTGCCGGGGTCCTGCTCAGCGATTCGGGGATGTCCCCGGTCGATCTGCGGGCAGCCGTGACCTCCCCGGGCGGTACCACCGCGGAGGCGATCCGAGAATTCGAGGCGAACGGCCTCCGGCACGCCGTCTACCAGGCCACTCGCGCCTGTGCAGCCGCCAGCGCCCGCGGCGGACGTCGAGTGGAAGTCGAGGGTTTGACGACGGGACACGCGGTAACAGAGACCCCATGACTTGTGGTCGATAAGCGACTAAACCCCAGCATGTTGGGGTCGAGTCACAGAAATCCCAGAAATCACGGTCCCTCACGTCGCTTTTTTCACATCTGCCACGCTAAGCTGCTTTAAGCACGTGCGTGTCTGATGTCCGCAGGAGGGGAAGCCTGCGGCCGCGACGCGTGCACCGGAGGTTGAGTGATCAATGGCAGCTGCAGACACTCCTGGTGACAGGACCGCTTCGGTGAGCAATGCGACCTCTGCGTCGCAGTTCCTCACCGTCGCCGAGGTTGCGTCGCTGATGCGCGTTTCGAAGATGACCGTCTACCGTCTCGTCCACAACGGCGAACTGCCCGCGGTTCGGGTCGGACGCTCGTTCCGTGTGCACGCGAAGGCGGTGCACGACTACCTGGAGACGTCGTACTTCGACGCCGGCTAGGTTCGGTCTCGGCCGACGCGCCGATCAGCAAGTTCTACCCAGCACTCCCGAGGGTGGCCGTGAGGCCGCTCCGGGAGTGTTGTGTTAGATGGGTGTGTCCACCCGGGCCGGTGGGCCGTCCTGGTGGTCGTTTCGGCCACCGCGATTTCCTGATCCGACACACCGCCCGGTAGGCTCAGTGGTCGCGTACCTGGATGTACCGGTGAGCTCCTCGAGCCGGGTAGTCGACGCCAGTCGACGACCACTGACGAAGCCGATCGAGTGCAGGCCAGGGTCGGTCAAGTACATCAGTGTCAATCGTGAGGAAGCGCCCCCATGGGTTCAGTGATCAAGAAGCGCCGCAAGCGCATGTCGAAGAAGAAGCACCGCAAGCTGCTGCGTCGAACCCGGGTGCAGCGCCGCAAACTCGGCAAATAAGCACTCTCATGGCACCAGGACCCGCCTCGGCGGGTCCTTTTGCTGTTACGGACCCGCCTCGGCGGGTCCTTTTGCTGTTTCAGGGGTGGCGTCGCCGCTCGGTGAAGACCTGCGCGCGCGTCGGGTTTGTCGGGAGGCACTGAGGTCCTTTGTCACACGAATGACCCGGTTCCGGGGTCGTTCGTCACCGATCTCTTCGATCCGGGCCCCTCGGCGGGCCGAAACGGGTCGATGACGTTAGCCTCGACGCCATGGCCGAATCCTCCGCAGTGTTGCCTCGGGTCGTCCTGGTGACGGGGGCGTCGACGTTTCTCGGCGGGTACCTGGTCGCACGGCTTGCGGCCAATCCGCAGATCGAACGTGTGCTGGCGGTGGACTCGCGGGTGCCGCGCAAGGACCTGCTGCGCCGGATGGGACGTGCGGAATTCCTGCGTCTGGACATCCGGCGTCCCACCATCGCGAAGGCGTTGGCGTCGTACGAGGTCGACACGGTGGTTCACGCCGCGACGTCGATCGCCGACACCGCCCCGCACTCGGCAGCCATCAAGGAGTTCAACGTCGTCGGCGCCATGCAGGTCTGCGCGGCCTGCCAGCGGACACCGTCGGTGAAGCGCCTCGTGCTGCGATCGACCGCGATGGTCTACGGGTCCAGCGCGCACGACCCGTCGCACTTCTCCGAGGAGACCCGCGCACGCCGTGAGCCCAAGCGGGGCTACGGCCGCGATCTCCTCGACGTCGAGGGTTACGTACGGGGTCTCGGGCGCCGCCGCCAGGACATCGACATCACGATCGTGCGTCCACAGGCGATGCTCGGACCGCGGATCACCACGCGCATGGGTTCGTACCTGTCGGCGCCGGTGGTCCCGACCGTCATCGGTTACCAGCCGCGCCTGCAGTTCCTGCACGAGGAGGACGCACTCGCGGCGATGGAGCACGTGACCCTCGCCGGCAAGCCCGGCACGTTCAACCTCTCCGGCGAGGGTGTGGTGACGCTGTCGCAGGCCATCAGGCGGGTCGGGCACGTCGAACTGCCGGTGCCGAGCGGTCTTCTCGCGCCGATCGCCGGCGTCTTCCAGGATCTGCGCTCCGCGAAGCTCCGCTCCTCGCAGACCGAGTTCCTCACCTACGGCCGGGTGCTGGACACCACCAGGATGCGCACCGAGCTGGGTTTCGTGCCGCGGTACACGACCATGGAAACCCTCGACGACTTCGTGGAACGCAGCGGCGTGACACCGGTCATCGGGACCGACGTCTGGCGGGCTCTGGAACAACGTGTCGTCTCTGCCGCACATCAACTCCAGTGAATTGTGAGATGAGATTGGTGCGAGGAGTCGCGGTCGGGGTGCGCAACGTCGGTGCAACCTCTAGACTTGGACGCCAGACCCACAACGCGCGCAGGGGAAGCCACTCCACCGCGGGCGACGGGTGAGGACTTCGAGATCATGCTGACGATCACACGGGGAGATCACGGTGGCTCTCGGGTTCGGCGTTTCATGTCATCGACGGCGCAGCGCTGCGTCTGTAGGTCCGGGGGAATGACTTGTGACGGAACGATTGCCAGTAGTTCAGGCACTCCCGGTTCAAACGGCGAGCGGGGGGTTCACCGACACACGGACGATCCACGGGACAGGAACAAGGGGTGAGCGCCTTGCCAGGTAGCGGAGCTACGGATGCACGTACCGCCAAGGTCATACAGCTCTACGCGTCACCGTCCGGTCCGGACGCCTCCGCGGATCGCCGCGGCGTACGCGATTCAGGACGTCGTCGGCATCCGAGCCAGCAGGGCCCGGGGCACCGACCGAATACCGCTGCGATGCACGGTGATTCGACGCTCGGTCATCTCAACACCGATGGGTTCGGCCGTCCGCCCGCGAGGATCACCCCGATCAGCGACGAGATCGCACTGTCGGACGAGGCGCTAGGCATCGAGCACCGGGGCCCGTCGAAGTCGAGCCCGCTGTTCAGTCTCGGGGGCATCCGGAATGCCGTCGCCGACACCCTGACCTCCACCGCGGGCTTCATCCGCGAACGGATGGCCGGCGAGTACGAGGTCGACGAGTTCGGATTCGATCCCCATTTCACCGAATCGGTGTGGTTTCCCGCGCTCCGGCAGGTCTACGAGAAGTGGTTCCGCGTCGAGGTCACGGGTATCGAGAACCTGCCGCTCGAGGGCGGTGCGCTGCTCGTGGCCAACCACGCCGGCACCATCCCGGTCGACGCGATCATCACCTCGCTGGCCGTCCGCGACAACCACCCCGACCACCGGTACCTGCGTGTCCTCGCCGCCGACATGGCCTTCGACTCGCCGGGCATCAGCGAGGTCGCGCGGCGTATCGGTGCGACGCTCGCCTGCAACAACGACGCCGACCGACTCCTGCGCAACGGCGAGCTCACCGCCGTGTGGCCGGAGGGTTTCAAGGGCATCGGCAAGCTCTACAAGGACCGCTACAAACTGCAGCGGTTCGGTCGGGGCGGCTTCGTGACGACCGCGCTGCGCAACGCGGCGCCGATCATCCCGGTGTCGATCGTGGGCTCGGAGGAGATCTACCCGATGCTCGCCGACCTCAAGCCGCTCGCGAAGGTGCTCGGCCTGCCGTACTTCCCGATCACGCCGCTGTTCCCGTGGCTCGGGCCGCTGGGCATGGTTCCGTTGCCGTCGAAGTGGCACATCCACTTCGGCCGCCCGATCGAGACCGGTTCCTACGACGAGTCGTCGGCCGACGACCCGATGGTGGTCTTCGACCTCACCGACCATGTCCGCGAAGAGATCCAGCAGACGCTCTTCCGGATGCTGAGCCGTCGCGGGAGTGTCTACTTCGGCTGACACCGACGCTCGCTGACTGATACTGATGAGGCATGCGTGCAGTCGTGTGTCGAGCCGGTGAGCTGACCGTCCAGGACGTTCCCACCCCGGTACCGGACAAGGGGCAGGTGCTTCTCCGTGTTCTGCGGGCCGGGATCTGCGGATCCGATCTGCACGCCCGCGTGCACTGCGACGCGACCGCCGAGGTGTCCGCAGAGGTCGGCTACGACGCGTTCATGCGCTCCGACCAGTCGGTCGTCATGGGACACGAGTTCGCCGGCGAGGTGGTGTCCTACGGCCCCGGATGCCGCAAACGGTGGGCGCCGGGAACGCCGGTGGTGGCGGTACCGATGGTCCGGCACGGCGAGGAGGCGCACCTGACCGGTCTGACCGCATCGGCGCCGGGAGCCTACGCACAGTTCGTACTGGTCTCCGAGGACATGACCTTCGAGATCCCCGACGGGCTGTCGATCGATCACGCCGCCCTCACCGAACCGCTCGCCGTCGCCCATCACGCGATCCGTCGCGGTGAGGTCGGCAGGCGCGACGTCGCGGTGGTCATCGGGTGCGGGCCCATCGGGCTGGCCGTCATCGCGATGCTCAAGGCATCCGGCGTGCGCACCGTGATCGCGAGCGACCCGTCCGCAGGACGCCGGTCGCTGGCCGACCGTGTCGGTGCCGACATCGTCGTCGACCCGGCCGCCGAGTCGCCATTCGACCGGTGCGCGCAGGAGGGGAAGTACGTCACCGCCGCGCAGGACCTGCTCGGCACCGCCTTCGATGCGATGCATACTCTGCGGCGAATCCCGTTGGCCCCGTGGAGCTCCCTGTTCCGGGTGGCGGACCGGCTCGGCGCGACGCCGAAAGGTCCGGTGATCTTCGAATGCGTGGGCACCCCCGGCATGATCGAGCACGTCGTGTCGAACGCCCCGTTCCGCTCCCGCGTCGTCGTGGTGGGTGTGTGCATGGAGCCGGACACCTTCCGTCCGGCGATGGCGATCAACAAGGAGGTCGAGCTGCGGTTCGTGTTCTGCTACGACCCGGCCGAATTCCACGAGACCCTGCACATGATCGCCGACGGCAAGGTCGAGGTCGCTCCGATGATCACCGCGACGGTCGGACTCGAGGGAGTGGCCCCGGCGTTCGACGCGCTCGGGACCGCCGCCCACCACGCGAAGGTGCTGATCGATCCGATGAGCGAGATCGCCTCGCTCTGAGCATGTCTCAGAGTGCGAGGTCGAGGGCGGCGCGGACGATCGAATCGGTGTCGATGCCGTGCAGGCGGTACACGTCCTCGAGTGAACCGACCTGACCGAATCGGCTGACCCCGAGCGCCGCACCCGGCACGTTGTTGATGCCCGTGAGGAAGGCGAGCGTGTGCGGGTGCCCGTCGAGGACGGTGACCATCGGTGCCGCGCGACCGGGCGGGAACACCTGGTCGAGAATCCACGACGCGGCGTCGGCCAGCCCGCGTCGGGCCTGCAGCGCCTCGAAGATCAGTCCCGGGCTCGTCACGCAGACGACGTCGGCCTCGACGCCCTGCTCCGCCAGGCGGTCGGCGGCGGCCAGCGTCTCGGTGATGACCGCACCCATCCCGACCAGGGTGACCTGCGGAGAGTTGGTGCGGCGCAACAGATATCCGCCGGCCACCACCTGGCGTCGACGGCGTTCCCGGGCGGCCGGGTCGTCGGGGACCGCGGCGAGTCGCTGGTCGACCGGTCGCGTCGACAGCCGCAGATACGACGAGGTCCCGTCGGGGCGTCCGAGCCGGCCGATGCAGGCGAGCAGGGTCCACTCGACGTCGATCGCGAAGGCGGGTTCGTAGCTGACGCACCCGGGTTGCTCCAGGCCGATCGACGGTGTCGTGATCGACTGGTGCGCACCGCCTTCCGCAGCCAGTGTGACGCCGGACGGGGTGCCCACCAGGATCGACTGGCCGCCGGCGTAGATACCGTAGGACCACGGCTCGAGGGTGCGCTCCACGAAGGGGTCGTAGAGCACGCCGATCGGGAACAGCGGTTCGCCCCAACGACTCCAGGTGGCGCCGAGCTCGCCGATCAATCCCGCCAGGTTCGTCTCGGCGATACCGAGTTCCATGTGCTGGCCGGTCGGACGTTCCCGCCAGTGCATGATCGTCTCCGCGTCGTCGGCGAACCAGTCGCGGCGTTCGTTCGGCGACCACACCCCCACCTTGTTCAGCCAGCCGGCCAGGTTGGTCGTCGAGCTGACGTCGGGGCTCACCGTGACGACGCGGGCGGATGCCTCGGGTGCCTCCCGGGACAGGGCGAGGAGCGTACGGCCCAGTGCCGCTTGCGTTGTCGAGGTTCCCGACGGTGTCTTCCCGGTGTCGGCCGGGACCGCGGGTGGAGCGGTCGGGACGACGGGTATGCGGCGGAGCCGCTCGGCGGTCTCGGCACAGAGCCGCCCCTCGTCGGTGTTCTCGTCGAACCGTCCCCACGGACGGCTCGGGTCGAGGCCGAGCGACACCGCGAGCTCCTCGTACTGTTCGACGGTGAGCAGCGAGGAGTGGTTCTGCGGATGGCCCTCGATCGGCAGCCCGTTGCCCTTGATGGTGTAGGCGAGGATGACCGTCGGCCGGGTGTCGTCGATCTGCTCGTAGGCGCCGAGGAGGGCGTCGAGGTCGTGGCCGCCGAGGTTGCGGATCGCCTTCAGGAGGGTCTCGTCGTCGACCTCGGCGATGAGCGCGGCGACCGCATCGGCGTCGGGGCCCGACCCGGGCAGGCGCTCGCGGACCTCGCCGGCGTCGCACCGCAGCAAGCGTTGATACTCCGGGTTGGGCATGTCGAGGATGCGTGAACGCAGCGCCGACCCGCCGGTCCGCCCGAACAGATCCTCCAGCAGCCGACCGAACTTCACCAAGATCACCTGCCACCCGGCGGCGGCGAACATGGCCTCCAGGCGCCCGGCGGCGATGTTGGGGACGACCCGGTCCAGGGACTGCCGGTTGAGGTCGACGATCCAGACGATCTCGCCGAGCTCGGCCACGGAGGGGTCGAGGATCGCCTCCCAGACCGCGCCCTCGTCCAGCTCGGCGTCACCGACGAGAGAGTACTGCCGGCCGAGCGCCGTGGGTGAACGACGGTCGGCGGCAATCGCATCGGGGCCGCCGATCGTGGTGTCGAGATAGCGGCGTGCCACCGCCCCCCAGATCGGTGCGGTCGCACCGATACCCACCGATCCGGTCGAATAATCCACGGCGTCGGGGTCCTTGGTGCGGCTCGGATACGACTGGAGTCCGCCGAACTGCCGCAGTGTCGTCAGATACGACTCGTCGAGCCCGCCGAGCAGATAGTTGATGCCGTGCAGGACCGGTGACGCATGGGGTTTGACCGAGACCCGGTCACCCGGACGCAACTGCGAGAACCACAGCGACGTCATGATCGAGACCATCGAGGCGCACGACGCCTGGTGTCCGCCGACCTTGAGTCCCGACGGGTTCGGCCGAACCCGGTTGGCGTGGTGGATCATCGACGTCGAGAGCCACAGCACGCGTTGCTCGATCGCGCGCAACGCCTCGGGTGTCCCGGCCGTGTCTGTCCCGGATCGGGGATCGGCGAGGGTCTCGTCCGTCATGGTGGTCCTCTCCGGGATGGGGTCTCTCCGGGTGGTCACCGACGTCGCGACGAGGCGTCGTTCAGCGGTGTCGTAGCAGCCGTGCGGCGGCCGCGGCACCACCACCGGCGGCGCCCAGCACGATGGCGGTACCGGCACCGTACTTCGCCGCCTTGCGTGCTGTCCGGAAGTCGTACATCTCCCATCCACGCACCTTGGCGACGTCGCGCAGGTCCGTGTCGGGATTGATGGCGACGGCCTTGCCCACCAGCGACAGCATCGGCACGTCGTTGTGCGAATCCGAGTACGCGGTACAGCGTTTGAGGTTGAGGCCCTCGCGGATGGCGAGTGCGCGCACCGCATGGGCCTTGCCCGGCCCGTGCAGGATGTCGCCCACGAGCCGCCCGGTGAACACGCCGTCGACGCTCTCGGCGACCGTCCCCAGCGCACCCGTGAGTCCCAGCCGGTCGGCGATGGTCTGCGCGAGCTCCACCGGCGTCGCGGTCACCAGCCACACCTGTTGACCGGCGTCGAGGTGGCGCTGTGCCAGAGCGCGTGTGCCCGGCCAGATCTTGTCGGCGATGTAGTCGTCGAAGATCTCCTCGCCGAGTTCGACGAGCTCCGAGGTCGGGCGTCCGGCGATGAACGAGAGTGCCTTCTCCCGGCCCTCGGCGACATCGCGGGCGTTCTCCTTGCCGGTGATCCGGAACTTCGCCTGGGTCCACGCGAAATCCATGATGTCGCCGTAGGTGAAGTACTTGCGGGCGGCGAGACCTCGAGCGAAATGCACGATCGATGCACCCTGGACGAGGGTGTTGTCGACGTCGAAGAAGGCGGCCGCGGTCAGGTCGCGTGGGGGTTCGCCGGGCTCGATGTCGGACGGTTCGCGCAACCGGAGCGAGTCGACGGCGGCCTTCGCGCTCGCCTCGCCGGCGAGGGTCTGGCGGAGTTCGTGGGCGGTCTGGCGGAAGCGGCCGGTCGCGGCGCTGGCCCGCTGCGAGATCCACGTGGTGACCCGGTGGGTCTCGTCGTCCCCGGCGATGTCGTGGAGTTCGCCGTCCTCGTCGAAGTCGTCGTCGAACTCGATGCGCGCTGCCTGTGACTCCCAGTCCTCGCCGGTGTCCAGCGGGGTGGCACCGGAGTCGGCCGGTACGGATCTCGGCGCAAGGGTTTCGGGGCCGGCTGCACCGGGCACGGTGGTTTCGGACCCGGCTGCGCCGGGCACGGGGGTTTCGGACCCGGCTGCGCCGGGCACAGGGGCGTCGGAGGGGTTGTCGGGTCGTTCGTCTCCCGGGCCCGGGGTGTTGCCCACTGCCCACCTCCCACGTCGCGTCTGGCGCCAGCACTGCCTGCGCGGTCCAGCCTAGCGGCCACACACGACGATCAGCGTCGCCGCCGGGCGGTTCCGGCGCGCCCGGGCCGTGGTCCTCGTCACCGGTCCGGGGCCGCGTCATCGTGGGAGGGGAGCGCTGCGAGTATGGACCCCATGACCGTGGAACTGCTGACCCGTGAGGGATGCCAGATGTGCGCGACCGCCCGTCGCGACCTGACGCGGATCTGTGGCGAGCTCGGGGTGGAGTTCACCGAGGTCGACGTCGACCGGGCCGCGGCCGACGGCCGTCCCGAGATCCGTGCGGAATTCGGTGACCGGCTGCCGGTGGTGCTGCTCGACGGTGACGAGCACAGCTACTGGGAGGTCGACGAGCCCCGGCTGCGCACCGACCTCGCGCGCCGCGGCTGACCACTTCCGATCGCGGGACATCAACCGATCCGCCATCGCGGAGAAGCTGTTGCGTTTAACACAGACCGTGGATCCGTGAGGGTCCATGTGAAGAGTTTCACAGCGGGTTATATCCTCGATGGAACGTGCTGTGCGAAGGGAAGCGGAGGTGAGCGTGGGCGCCGATCGTCAGAAGCCCGGCGACGCCGACCCTCCCGCGTCCGCGCTGCCGCCGCCCGCCGCCGCGGTCGCCACCGACATCCCGGCCCCCACGGTGGCCCGTCTGGCCACATATCTGCACGTCCTGCGCTCGTTCAGTCAGCGCGGCGTCCTGGTGGCATCGAGCGGGGAACTGGCCACCGCGGCCGGCGTGAACCCCGCCATCCTCCGCAAGGACCTCTCCTATGTCGCCGCGAACGGTGTCCGCGGCGTCGGATATGACGTCGGTCGTCTCACCGCCCGCATCTCGATGACCTTGCACACCGACAGCATCCACACCGTCGCCCTCGCCGGCGCGGGACAGCTCGGACGCGCCCTGCTCGCCCACACCGGCTTCGGCCGCGGCTTCCGGGTGGCCGCGATGTTCGACGCCGATCCGGCCCTCGTGGGCACATCGCTCGAGGTCGGAGGCCCGCGGATCGCCCCGCTCGCCGAGATCGCGGCGGTCTGCGCCGAGGTCGAGCCCGCGGTGGAGATCGGGGTCGTCGCGACCGCCGACGAGGACGCCCGGGACGCCTTCGACGCGTTCGTCGAGGCGGGCGTACGGCAAGTGCTGAACGTCACCCCGGTGGCGCTGACGACGGAGGCGGATGTCGTCGTCAGACAAGTTGATCTAGCCTTGGAACTACAGGTTTTGACGTTCCAGGCCTCTCGTGGCAGTTCGCAGGCCCCGCGGAACGACCTCAAGATCTCCTCACGCAGCGCCGTCGGTGTGCCTCGCGAGGTGAAGGCGGCCGACCGACGCCGCGGAAAAGCAATGGGTGAAGAAACGGTGACAGCGTGAGTGTTCTGTTGTTCGGGGTGTCGCACCGCAGTGCGCCCGTCGAGGTGCTCGAGCGGTTGACGGTCTCCGACCACGACCGTCCGAAGCTGGTCGACGAATTGCTGTCGTCACGGGCGATCTCCGAGGCCATGGTCGTCTCGACGTGCAACCGCGTCGAGATCTACGCCGTCGTCGATGCCTTCCACCCGGCTCTCGAGGCGGTCGGCGAGGTACTCGGCGACCACTCGGGCATGACCGTCAACGAGATGACCCGGCACGCCTACGTGCGCTACTCCGAGGCCGCCGTCGAACACCTCTTCACCGTTGCCGCCGGTCTCGACTCGCTCGTCGTCGGCGAGCAGCAGATCCTCGGCCAGATCCGCAACGCCTACCTGAGCGCGGACGCCAACGACTCGGCCGGCCGCGTCCTGCACGAGCTCGCCCAGCAGGCTCTGCGCGTGGGCAAGCGGGTGCACACCGAGACCGGCATCGACCGGGCCGGCGCGTCGGTCGTGTCCGTGGCGCTGCATCGCGCGAAGTCGCTGCTCACCGACCCGGCGACCGGGGCGCACCGCCTGCGAACCGCGGTGGTGGTCGGCGCCGGTGCCATGGGTGGCCTCGCGACCGCCCAGCTGGCGCGTGAGGGCGTCACCGAGCTGTCGGTGGTCAACCGCACGGTCGAGAACGCCCGCCACCTCGCCGACAACATCGCCGCCAACCACGGCATCACCGTGCACGGCGTGGGCCTCGACGAGCTGCCGGCCGCGATGGCCGCCGCCGACGTCGTCGTCAGCTGTACCGGTGCGGTCGGCTCGGTGGTCAGCGTCGGTGCGGTGCATTCGGCTCTCGCCGAGCGGAACCGCAACGGCGACACCACCCCGATGGTGATCTGCGACCTCGGACTCCCACGCAACGTCGACCCGGCCGCGGCCCGCCTGCCCGGCGTGCACGTCGTCGACATCGAAGGTCTGCGCGGCGACTCCGAGACCCAGGCGGCGGAGAACGACACCCTCGCCGCCCGGTCGATCGTCGCCGCCGAGCTCGCCGACTACCTCACCCATCAGCGCCAGGCCGAGGTCACCCCGACCGTCGCCGCACTGCGTCAGCGCGCCGCCGACGTCGTGGAAGCGGAGATCCTGCGCCTCGAGACCCGGCTCCCGGACCTCGAGAACAACCAGCGCGACGAGGTCGCCAAGACCGTCCGACGCGTCGTCGACAAGCTGCTGCACGCGCCGACCGTGCGCGTGAAGCAGCTCGCGTCGACGCCGAACGGCGACCACTATGCGGAGGCCCTGCGCGAATTGTTCGAACTCAAACCAGGTGCGGCAGAGTCGGTTTCGGCGCCCGATCGAATCGGGACCACCGAGGCGGCCGGCGAGCAGGGTGACCGATGAGCGAAACCCGAACCGCGCCGATCCGGATCGGTACGCGGGGTTCCCTGCTGGCCAGGACGCAGTCGCAGACCATCGCCGACGCCCTCACCGCCGCCGGACACCCCGCCGAACTGGTCATCATCAAGACCGCCGGTGACGCCTCGGCCGCCCCGGTCGCCGAGATCGGCGTCGGTGTCTTCACCACCGCCATCCGCGTCGCGCTCCGCAACGACGAGGTCGACGTCGCCGTGCACTCCTACAAGGACCTCCCGACGGCCCCCGAGGACGACCTCACGATCGCGGCCGTCCCGACCCGTGTGGACCCGCGAGATGCGCTGGTCAGCCGGGACGGGCTGGTGCTCGGGGAACTGCCCCCGGGATCGACCATCGGAACCTCGGCGCCCCGCCGGGCGGCACAGCTTAAGGCATTGGGTCTCGGTTTGGAAATCCGCCCCCTAAGAGGCAACCTAGATTCTCGGTTGGGCAAAGTCGCCAGCGGCGAACTCGACGCAGTCGTGGTCGCCCGCGCCGGCCTCGTGCGGATCGGACGGACCGAAGTGGTCTCCGAAGCGCTCGATCCGGTCGTCATGCTGCCGGCTCCGGCGCAGGGTGCTCTCGCTGTGGAGTGCCGCTCAGACGATGCCGAACTGGTGAGAATACTCGCCGAGTTGGACGACAAGTCCACCCGGGCGGCCATCGAGGCCGAACGGTCGGTGCTCGCGGCCCTGGAGGCCGGGTGCACCGCGCCGGTCGGAGCGATCGCCGAGGTGGTGGAGTCGATCGACGAGGACGGGCGCATCTTCGCCGAACTGTCGCTCCGCGCGGCAGTGGCGGCCGAGGACGGATCCGATGTGATCCGCGCTTCGGTGGTGGGTCCGGTCGATCGGGCCGTCCAGCTGGGTAATGATCTCGCCGCCGAACTGCTGGAGCTGGGAGCGGGCGAACTCGTCAACTCTCCCTAGCAGAGAACGAACTGCAGCCCTCCACGCGGGGGCAGGAGAGTGCGAACCCATGAGCCGTACGAAGAAGGCAAATCCCGGACGGATCCTGTTCGTGGGGTCGGGTCCAGGTGATCCCGACCTGCTCACCGTGCGGGCGCGCACCGTGATCATCAATGCGACCACGGCCTACATCGATCCCGATGTCCCGGCCGCCGTGGTGTCGCTGATCGGCAGCGCACATCGCGAAGAACCCGCACCGAACACCCGCCGGTCGACCAAGAAGGCCGACAAGGCGGACGAGAAGGCCGGTGCCGATGCAGCAGGCGCCGACGCCGCCGATGCAACCACCGCACCCGCCCCGGACGCCGACAAGGCCGACGAGGAGTCGGTGGTGCGCCCGGCACTCGGCGACCCGACCGAGGTCGCCAAGACCCTCGTGGCCGCCGCCCGCAACGGTGACGACGTGGTCCGCGTCGTCGCCGGCGATCCGCTGACCACCGATTCGGTGCTCGCCGAGGTCAATGCCGTGGCCCGCCACTCGGTGACCTTCGAGGTGCTGCCGGGCCTGCCCGCCGCCTCGGTCGTCCCGAGCTACGCCGGCATGCCGCTGGGGTCGACCCACACCGAGGCCGACGTGCGCGGCGAGGTCGACTGGGCCGCGCTGGCCGCCGCTCCGGGCCCGCTGGTCCTGCACGCCACCTCCGGCCACCTGGCCGAGACCGCGAGCGCGCTGACCGAGCACGGGATGGCACCGCAGACCCCGGCGGCCATCACCATCAACGGCACCACCTGCGCCCAGCGCACCATCGAGGCCACCCTCGCCACGCTCAACGAGCAGGGCAATGCGCTGACCGGTCCGCTGGTCGTCACCGTCGGCAAGGTCGTCGGCTCGCGCGGCAAGCTTTCCTGGTGGGAGTCGCGCTCGCTCTACGGCTGGACCGTGCTGGTGCCGCGCACCAAGGACCAGGCCGGTGACATGAGCGACCGCCTCGTGAGCCACGGCGCGATCCCCAAGGAAGTGCCCACGATCGCCGTCGAGCCGCCGCGGAGTCCCGCGCAGATGGAGCGCGCGGTCAAGGGACTCGTCGACGGCCGCTACCAGTGGGTCGTGTTCACCTCCACCAACGCGGTTCGCGCGGTGTGGGAGAAGTTCGCCGAGTTCGGTCTCGACGCCCGCGCCTTCTCCGGTGTGAAGATCGCCTGCGTCGGCGAGGCCACCGCGGAGAAGGTCCGCTCCTTCGGCATCAACCCCGAGCTCGTGCCGTCGGGTGAGCAGAGCTCGCTGGGGCTCCTCGAGGACTTCCCGCCCTACGACGACGTCTTCGACCCGGTGAACCGAGTCCTGTTGCCGCGCGCCGACATCGCCACCGAGACCCTGTCCGAGGGTCTGCGCGACCGCGGCTGGGAGATCGACGACGTGACCGCGTACCGCACCGTGCGCGCCGCACCGCCGCCCGCCGAGACCCGCGAGATGATCAAGACCGGCGGCTTCGACGCGGTCTGCTTCACCTCGAGCTCGACGGTCCGCAACCTCGTCGGCATCGCCGGAAAGCCGCACGCGCGCACCATCGTCGCGTGCATCGGTCCCAAGACCGCCGAGACCGCAACGGAATTCGGTCTGCGCGTCGACGTGCAGCCGGAGAACGCGTCGGTCCTCGAACTGGTCGACGCACTCGCCGAGCACGCCGCCCGGCTCCGCGCCGAGGGCGCACTGCCCCCGCCGCGCAAGAAGTCCCGTCGATCGCGTTCGTGAGCTCCTCTGCTCCCTGAGGTGTGAGGAGCGATAGCGACGAGCCTCGAAGGGCCGTGAGACGAAGGAGACGACATGGCACCGATGATCCGACCCCGCCGGTTGCGCACCACGCCGGCGATGCGGCGGCTGGTCGCCGAGACCACTCTCGCACCACGGCAACTCGTGTTGCCGATGTTCGTCGCCGACGGCATCGACGAGCCGAAGCCGATCTCGTCGATGCCCGGCGTCGTCCAGCACACGATGGACTCGTTGCGCACCGCCGCGGCCGAGGCCGTCGAAGCAGGCGTCGGCGGGCTGATGCTGTTCGGCGTGCCGCGAGCCGAGGACAAGGACGCGACCGGCTCGGGTGCCGACGCCGATGACGGAATCCTCAACCGTGCCCTGCGTGCGCTGACCGACGATCTCGGTGACTCGACGGTCCTCATGGCCGACACGTGTCTCGATGAGTTCACCGATCACGGGCACTGCGGTGTGCTCGACGGTCGGGGGCGCGTCGACAACGACGTGACCCTCGACCGCTACGTGTCGATGTCGCTGGCGCAGGCACGCGCCGGCGCCCAGCTGCTGGGGCCGAGCGGGATGATGGACGGCCAGGTCGCCGCCATCCGCGAGGCACTGGACGCCGAGGGCTTCACCGACACCGGAATCCTGGCCTACTCGGCCAAGTACGCGTCGGCCTTCTACGGTCCGTTCCGCGAGGCGGTCGGTTCGTCGTTGCAGGGGGACCGCCGGACCTATCAGCAGGACGCGGCCAACCGGATCGAGTCGCTGCGGGAGGTGCGCCTCGATCTCGAGGAGGGCGCCGACATGGTGATGGTCAAGCCCGCCATGAGCTACCTCGACATCGTGCGCGACGTCGCCGAGATGAGCGACGTCCCCGTGGCCGCGTATCAGATCAGCGGTGAGTACGCGATGATCACCGCCGCCGCCGAGCGGGGCTGGATCGACCGCGACGCCGCGATCCTGGAATCGCTGACCTCGATCCGCCGTGCCGGCGCGTCGGTCATCCTGACCTACTGGGCCACCGAGGTCGCGAACCGGCTCTCCTGAGCTGACCGCAGCGGCTCCGGGACGCGTGCACGGGGCCGGGGTCGCGTCCGATTAGGCTGGTGCCATGTCCGCACCGTTCGACCCGATGCGCGCCTCGTCCGACCCCGACGCGCAGCAGCGCCCGGCGATCCCGGATTCGATCTCCATCGCCGTCGAGCTGTGGGTGTTGGTCGTCGTCGGCCAGATCGTCGCGCTGTTCGCCCAGACCGGCACCTTCGTCGACATGGTCCGCGATCAGATCCGCGACAACCCGCAGCAGGGTGTCTCCGAGGATCAGCTGCAGTTCATGACCTCGTCCGGTTTCGTCGTCGGCGTCCTCGTCGCGATGTCGGTGTTCCTGACCGCGATCACCGCCCTGGTCGTCTGGTTCACCCGCAAGGGCTACAACTGGGCCCGCATCGTGCTGGGGGCGATGGGCGTCTACATCGTCGTCAACCTGGTCTTCTCGCTGTTCGGCGACACCGAGCCGGCGTGGGCGATGGTGCCGCTGGTCATCAGCGGCGTCGCCGCACTGGGCGCGACGGTGCTGTTGATGCGGGGTGACTCCGAGAAGTACTGCCGGCGCATGGCGGAGGAACGCAAGCCGCGGCCCGTCCCGCCCGCCGCAGCCCCGTACCCGTACGGCCAGAATTCCTATGGTCAGAATCCTCATGGCCAGAACCCTTATGGCCAGAACCCCTATGGCCAGAACCCCTACGGCCAGGGTCCCTACGGTCAGAATCCGTACGGGGACAATCCCTACGGGCAGGGGCCATACGGTCAGAATCCATACGGCCACAACCAGTCTCCGGCGTCGCCCGAGACGACCCCGAATCCGTACGGATCTCCGTCACAGCCGGGGGCGCAGTCCGGTGACACGCCGTATGGTGACAGTTCATCCGGTGCCGACCGCGGTGGGACACCCGACCTCCGCAAGCACGAGAACCCCGACCCCGACAGCGAAGGACCGAAGAAGCAGTGACAAGTCCCGACCCGGCACAGCGTCCGAAACTCGTCGTCTGGGCCTACCGGTGCTGGGTTGTGTCGGGAGCACTCCTGGCCGTGCTCGGTCTCCTCGTGGTGATCCTGTCCGCGGTCGACGACTCCGGGTCGATGTCCTCGGCGACGCTCGGCATCCTCGTCCTGATCGTCGGTGTCGCCTACATCCTGCTGGGCAGCAAGGCGTTCACGGGTGACGCACGTTGGCGGTCGTCGTTGTCGGCACTGACCCTCGTCGTCGTCGCGATGCTGCTGTTCCTCAGTGTCGGTCTCGGCTCGCCGGTGTTCGCGCTGGCGTTGCTGGCAGGCATCATCGGGCTGTTCGGCTCGCTGCTGGCCTACCGACCGGACTCGGAGACCTGGTACACCGGCAAGGCGCCCGAACCCAAGAAGCAGCGCACGCCGCGCAAGAAGAAGCCGTGACCGACGAGACCCCGGACCCAGCCGACCCGGGCGACGAGGTCGACCCGGTCGAACCCGAGGCGGCCGAACCGGATGAGGCCGAAGCGGCCGAAGCGGAAGTGGACCCGGGCGAGGTTCTCTTCTACGAACCCGGCGGCAGCAGGTGGGTGGTCCTCATCGGACCCGTGCTCGTCCTCGCCGTCCTGATCATGGAGATCGCCGGCCCGGGACAGGTGCACTGGCCGGTCCTCATCATCTTCCTGGTGATCCTGTTCGGCTTCTCTCTCGTCCAGGTGTCCGCGGCCCGACGCCACGTCTCCGTCGAACTCACCGAGACGACGCTGCGGCAAGGGGCGGTGACGACGCCGCTCGCCGACATCGAGAAGATCTATCCGCCCAACAACTCCGCGACACCCGAGGACTGGGAGAGCGCTCGTGCGCTTGGTGAACTCCACGGGGTGCCGCGGCGCCGTAAAGGCGTGGGGGTGCGGCTCACCTCCGGCGATCTCGCCCAGGCCTGGGCGCGCGACGTCGAGGTGTTCCGCAGCGAACTCACGCAGGCACACGCCGCCGTTCGGATGGGTCTACCGCCGTCGGCGAAGAAGCCCTCCATCGGCAAGGACGAATCCCGCAAGGCCGATCCGGAAGATCCCGTGGAGGGTCAGGACACCACCGAGTGACGTCCCTTGCGGCTGTCGCGGTAAGCGCGGCGGCGCAGGTCGCCCAGCCAGGACGGCGCGAACTCGACCCCGTCGGGACGGTGCAGGATCGGATCGAAGTCGATGTCGAGCCCGGTCAGGACGTGATCGAGTTCGATCCGGGCCAGTGGCACGAATCGTCCGAACCCGGCTTCGAGGATGATGACGACCGGCCGTTTGGTGCGCAGGCAGGCGGCGAGATCCTCGACATTCAGCCCCGACGGCCCGGTCGGCTCGATGATGCGGGCACGGATCCAGTAGAGCTCGCCGTCGTAGCGGTAAGGCGTCAGGCTCGACACGGCGGTCGGGGCCCAGTGGGTGGCCGGCAGCGGCACCGGGAGGCGACCCGACAGCGGTGCGGGCCCGGCCATCAGGAGGTCCCAGGCGCCGGAGGCGGCGTCGCCGGTGACGTCCGGGGTGGGAGCTTCGGCGGGGGCGTTCGTCGGGGCCACGGCGGGGAACCGCACGGCCACACCGACGATGTCGGGCAGGCCGCCCGGGGTGCCGATGCCCTTCGACAGGCGGACCGTGACCGGTCCGGATCGGAAGGGCAGCGGATGGTCGCCGGAGACCGACGCCGTGCCGCCGCAGAGCAGGCCGTCCGGATGGAACACGCGGGCGTGCCGTAGGGCACCGAGCCAGCGGAACGGCGTGGTGATGAGATCTGGCAGGTCAGGCATGGCACCTCCGTAGATGAAGCGGCACCGCCGACGACACGGCAGGGCCGCGAACCCCTCGGGAGTCCGCGGCCTGCCGTACCGACGACGGGTTTCTAGCCGGTCGGATCGGGATCGACGACGTCCTTGATCTTGCCCATGACACCCTTCTCAGTGCCGAACTGCGGCTTCTGCGGGTCTCCCATGGCGCCATCGTAGGTCGCGTAGAGCTTCGGGTCCGGCGGCGGACCGGATTGACGGTCGCCGAGCGGCTGCGGGTCGGCGAGGAACTTGAACTCGTGCTGCCCGTCCGGGGTGGGACCGCTGGCCCAGCCGCCCTTGTCCGAGTCGGCGCCGTCGGACAAATGCCACAGCGTGCTGGCGTGCTCGCTGTACTCCTCGTCGAACAGGTCGTCCGGGGCGATGGTGCCCTCCAGACCGTCCTCCTTGAGCTCTTCGATGGCCTTGAGCCAGAGGTTCTGGTGGAACGTGTCGCGGGCGAGGTTGAACCGGAGCATGTCCTTCACGCCGGGATCATCGGTCATGTGCCACAGGCGGGCGGTCTGTACCCGTCCCTGTGCCTCGGCGGTCACGTTCGCGTGGAAGTCCGCCAGCAGGTTGCCGCTGTGGGTGATGTACCCGCTGTTCCAGGGCACACCGTTGCTGTCGGCGAGGCGCGGGCCGCCACCGGAGAAGATGGCCTGGGTGGGGTCGGAGCCACCGAGGACCGCTGCGACCACGGGATCACCGAGTGCGTTCGCGGTCGCGTCGGTGACCGGTGCACCCTCGAGCAGGCGGGCGACCATCGTGGCGATCATCTCCACGTGACCGATCTCCTCGGTCGCGATGTCCATGATGAGGTCTTTGTACTTTCCCTTCATGCGGCAGTTCCAGCCCTGCATGAGGTACTGCATGGTCACGGTCATCTCGCCGTAGGCGCCGCCGAGCAGTTCCTGCAGCTTGCGCGCGTAGACGGGGTCGGGCTTTTCGGGCTTGACGTCGAACTGCATGTAATCGGTATGGCGGAACATGATTCCCCTGACGGTCGTCGTGGTGTAGCCGCCGGCGGATGAGGCCCGGCAGGACTCGGTGTCTGCGATCGACGTTGATCGCGGCGGTCCCGTGGCGGTCGCGGACCCAGGCGTCGACGAGCGTGCTTGGTTCCCAAGACGATTCGCGGCAAGCGTCGACCGTGAAGGTCGAACGGTTGCGCGATCGTTCGGTAGCGCCGCGCCGGTGTCTTCACCGCGGCGTCGGGGCAGTGGTGCCCGAGTTGCCCACTTTCCAAACACGGGCGCACAAAACACTGCGCCCGGCCTGAGTGATTCAGGCCGGGCGCAGTGTCAGATCGAGTTCGTCTCGGGGGTCAGCCGTTCACGAGCATCGGTGCGCGGAGCAGTTCCTCGGGGACGCCGAAAGCGTCGACGAGGGACCGTGCGTGCGGACGCAGTTCCTGGCACAACTCGTTGACGCCGCGCCGGACCGCCTTGGCCCGCTCCACCGAGATGTGGCGGTGCATCATGAACCACGACAGGTCGGCTTCGAGGGCGGAGTAGACGAACAGGTCGCACACCTTGCCCAACAGCTCTGCGGCAGAACGGGAATCGCAGTTCTCGATCCCCTCGACGAAGGCCTCGAGCACCACGCGCTCGATGTGCGCGTGCCCGACCTTCAGCAGGTGGTCCTGTGCGTTGTTGAAGACGTCGAAGGCGTCGTTGTCGTCGTCGAGGGCTCGTCGCAGACGCTGCGCACAGGTGCGGACGAGGTGGTCCTCACGATTGCGGAAGAGTCGGATCTGCGTACTGCGGTCGGTGAGTGCGGACTTCTCGGTGTCCTCGTCGGAGCTGTCGAGCAGTGTCTGCACCACCTGCCGGACGGCGGTCTTCTCGGCGACCACGTCGCGGGCCATCCCCGCGATGAAGCGGACCCAACCACCCGCCGAAAGGCCCTGCACGTCATCGGAGTAGGACGAGAGCAGTTCCTTGGCGATGAGCTGCATCATGATCGTGTTGTCACCTTCGAAGGTGGTGAACACGTCGATGTCGCCGCGAATGATCGACAGTTGGTTCTCGTCGAGGTACCCGGCGCCGCCGCAGGCCTCGCGGCTGACATTGATCGAATGCGAGGCGTGCCAGGTCGCATAGGCCTTGAGGCCGGCTGCCTGCCCCTCGAGCTGGCGCTGGCGCCCCGCGTCGGAGTCGTCGGGCGCCGACGACTGGACCTCGTGCAGCTCGGCCACGATCTCGTTCTGTGCGAACGCGATGGCGTACGACTTGGCGATGAGCGGGAGCAGTTTCCGCTGGTGTCCGAGGTAGTCCATCACCGTGATCTCGTCGGTGGCCTCCGGCGCCTCGAACTGCTTGCGGATCAGGCCGTACCTGGTGGCGAGGGTCAGTGCCTTGCGACCCGCGGCACCCGCCGTCGCGGCCACGCTCACCCGGCCTCGGATCAGCGTGCCGAGCATGGTGAAGAAACGACGGTTGATGTTCTCGATCGGCGAGCTGTAGCTGCCGTCCTCGGCGACGTCGGCGTACCGGTTGAGGAGGTTCTCCGCGGGAACGCGCACGTTGTCGAACATGATGCGACCGTTGTCGACGCCGGCGAGACCACCCTTGTAACCGCAGTCGCTGGTGGTGACGCCGGGCAGGTCGTTGCCGTCCTCGTCGCGGATCGGCACGACGAAGCAGTGCACCCCGCGCCCCTCCGGCTCCTCGTCGGGTCCGCCGGTGATGAGCTGGGCGAAGACCGCCGCGAATCGGGCGTGCTCGGCCGCACCGCCGATGTAGTCCTTGCGTGACGACGGGGTGGGGGAGTGGATCACGAACTCGCGGGCGTCGCGGTCGTAGGTGGCGGTGGTCTCGATGGCCTGCACATTGGAGCCGTGGCCGGTCTCGGTCATCGCGAAACAGCCCAGGATGTCCAGGTTGATGATGCCGGGCACGTACTTGTCGTGGTGACGCTTGGTGCCGAGGTTCTCGACCGCGCCGCCGAACAGACCCCACTGCACGCCGGCCTTCACCATCAGCGAGAGATCGGCGTAACCGAGCATCTCGATCGCGGTGATCGAGGAGCCGATGTCGCCGGTGCCACCGTGATCGGCGGCGAAGCCGGCGGATGCGAAGCCCTGCGACGCCAGCTCCCGCATCACCTCGAGGGTGTGGGTGCGTGCCTCCTCCAGCGTGCGGGAGGGATCGGGGAGCAGGTCGGCTCGGTTGGAGTTCTCGCGGACGAATTCCCGGGTGGCGCGCCACCGGCCGTCGAGGGCGAACCGGAGGTTGTCGACGAGCAGCGCGCGCTCGTCGGCCGACAGGTCGTCATCGGCGGAGACGCCGGGAGGAGTGACCGGATCGTCGGGGGTCGGCTCCTTGGCGATCGGGGTGTGCTGCGACGGGGTGGGACTCTCTGTGGGAGTTGCCATGGATCCACCGTACGTAGTGCGCACGCCTTCGTCCCACCTTTTGTGGCGCCTACTACGGGCTCGGGGAGTGCACCAATCCGGTCACGGTGTCGGCACCGAACCCCCACTTTGGAGGGTGCAGGCATTTCGATGTGATCAGTACCTTGGATCGCCGTCGCACGTATGGACCGTCACAATCTCCCGGTCCTGCCACACGGTCGCGAGAAAACGGAGGAACGATGTCGGTCTCCACCCAGGATGTGTCCGCGACGGGCACGGGCCCCTCGACCACGGAATGGGGCGGGGCCAACCGCTCCGAGATGAGCCCGCTGCGCTTCCTGGAACGTTCGGCGGCGGTGTTCCCCGACCGCGCCGCCATCCTCTACGGGCAGCGCCGGCACACCTACGCGGAGTTCGCCGACCACGTCCAGCGGCTCGCCCGGGTGCTCGCGTCGAAGATCAAGCCCGGTGACCGCGTGGCCTACCTGGCCCCGAACATCCCCGAGATGCTGATCGCGCACTACGCGGTGCCGCTGGCCGGCGGTGTCCTCGTCGCCCTCAACTCGCGTCTCGCCGGACCTGAGCTGGTCTACATCCTCGACCACTCGGGGGCCAAGGCCCTCTACTTCGACGCCGAGTTCCGCGAGACCGTGTCCGCGATCATCGGCCAGGTGCCGGAGGTCGAGACGGTCGTCGAGATCGCCGATCCCGAATTCGGCGTGACCCCCGGGCCGGTCGCCGACGCCGGCATCGACGGACTCGTCTCCTACGACGACCACATGGCCGCGGCCGAGGACCTCGATCCGACGCCGATCCCATGGACGGTCGATGACGAGAACACGATCATCTCGATCAACTACACGTCGGGAACCACCGGTAAGCCCAAGGGCGTCATGTACACCCACCGGGGCGCGTACCTGAACTCCTTCGGCGAGACCTTCCACAACCAGTTCACCGGGTCGTCGCGCTACCTGTGGACGCTGCCGATGTTCCACTGCAACGGCTGGTGCACGCCGTGGGCGGTGACCCACGCCGGCGCCACGCACGTCTGCCTACGTGCCGTACGCGCGGACGCGATCTGGGACGCGATCGACGACCTCGGCGTCACCCACATGTGCGGTGCCCCGACCGTCTGCACCACCATCGTCGGCTCGCCGCGTGCGCACCGACTCGACCGCCCGCTGCACATCACCACCGCCGGAGCGCCGCCGTCGCCGACCGTGATCGGCTCTCTCGAGGCGATCGGCGTGACCGTCGTCCACGTCTACGGCCTCACCGAGGTGTACGGCCCGTACACCATCTGCGAGTACCAAGATGCTTGGGGCGCACTGGAACCCAACGATCGTGCGGCGAAGCTCTCCCGCCAGGGCGTCGGCATGGTCCAGGCCGAGACCGCGCGCGTCGTGGTCGCCGACCAGGTTCCGCTGGTCGACGTCCCCGCCGACGGCGAGACCATGGGCGAGATCGTGCTGCGCGGCAACAACGTGATGGCCGGGTACTTCCGTGACGAGGAGGAAACCCGAAAGGCGTTCGCGGGCGGCTGGTTCCACACCGGCGACCTCGGCGTAATGCACCCCGACGGCTACATCCAGCTCCGCGACCGCGCCAAGGACATCATCATCTCCGGCGGCGAGAACATCTCGACCATCGAGGTCGAGCAGGCGCTGGTGAGTCACGACGCCGTCCTCGACGTCGCGGTCATCGGTGTCGCGGACGAGAAGTGGGGCGAGCGGCCGCGCGCCTACGTCCTGTTGCAGCCGGGTGCCACGCTGACCGCCGAGGAGCTCGTCGAGCACGGTCGTCGCCTGCTCGCCGGCTACAAGGTGCCGCGCGACATCGTCTTCGCGCACGATCTGCCGCGCACCCCCACCGGCAAGGTCCTGAAAGGCGAGCTCCGTGAACAAGCCCGCGCCGAGTGACCCGGCGCCCAGCGATGCAGGGCAGGAACCGAATCCGTATCCCAAGCGCCGTAGTGCCGGTGGTCTCGCGGCCAAGCGGTCGCGGCTCGGGCCGCGTCGTGGGATGTTGGTCGACGACCAGGTCGAGGTGACGCCGCGGACCACGGGCGCGTTCGGTCGTCAGGACCTCGGTACCGTCGACAACTGATCCGGGTCGTGCGCCCGCCAGGGCGCCCATGTGGTGATACTTGACCCATGTCAGTTGCCGATGTCGACAGCGCGAGCTTCCGCATGCTCGTCGTCGCCGAGTCGATCCGGCTGTTCAGCGAGCACGGTTACGAGTCGACGACGGTCGAGCAGATCGCGTCGGCCGCCGGGATGTCGCGCCGCACGTTCTTCCGCCAGTTCGGGTCCAAGGAAGACGTGATCTTCGCCGATCACGAGTCCTTGCTGGCGCAGGTCGACGAGACCCTGGCGAGCTACGACGGCGACCCGTGGTCGGCGGTGTGCGCGGCCGCCGAGGTCGTCTTCAGCCACTTCCGTCGGGACCGCGACCTGGCCGTCCGACGCGCCCAGGTGGTGCAGGAGGTCCCGGCGCTGCGCGACCGCGAGCTCGTCACCACCTACCGCTACCAGGGCGCCTTCGAAGAGTTCCTGCGCCGTAGGCTGCCCGACGAGCCGCCGGTCCGCATCGTCGCCTACGTCGCGGCGATCACCGGCACGCACAACTACCTGCTCCGTCAGATGATCCGCGGTGACGCCGACGCCACGCTCGATCGTCTGCGGCGTGAGCTCGCCCGGGTGGCGGTGGCACTCGGTGCCGACGTCGACCGTCCCGATGCCGTGACCGGCGACGATGGGGCGCAACAGGTCACCGTGGTGACCTATCCGGCCGGCACCCCGCCGGACGAAGTCGCCCGTCGCGTGGCCGCTCAGCTGCGGAAATCCTGACCGAGACCGGCAGGTTCGGGACAACGCCGGACCCGGCGAGGACAATCGGTGGCGTGGGTCGCATTCCTCCGGTGCTGTGGTGCGTTGACATGGCACTGAGTGCCGTGATGCACTGATAGATAACCACCAATTTGGCACCCCGTGCCGTGAGGAGTTGTCATGGGTTTCGGAAATCCCGACTTCGACGTCTTCCAGCTTCCGGAGGAGCACGTCGCCCTGCGCGAGGCCATCCGCGCGCTCTCCGAGAAGGAGATCGAGCCGCACGCGGCTGACGTCGACGAGAACTCGCGTTTCCCGGAGGAGGCGCTGAACGCCCTCAACGCGTCGGGCTTCAACGCCATCCACGTCCCCGAGCAGTTCGGTGGCCAGGGCGGCGACTCGATCGCGGCCTGCATCGTCATCGAGGAAGTGGCCCGCGTGGACGCCTCGGCGTCGCTGATCCCGGCCGTCAACAAGCTCGGCACGATGGGCCTGATCCTCAACGGCTCGGACGAGCTCAAGCAGCAGGTGCTCCCGGGCATCGCCTCCGGTGAGGCCATGGCCTCCTACGCGCTGTCCGAGCGCGAGGCCGGTTCCGACGCCGCCGGCATGAAGACCCGCGCCCGCAAGGACGGCAACAACTGGGTCCTCAACGGCTCCAAGTGCTGGATCACCAACGGCGGCAAGTCGACCTGGTACACCGTCATGGCCGTGACCGACCCGGAGAAGAAGGCCAACGGCATCTCCGCGTTCATGGTCCACAAGGACGACCCCGGCTTCACCGTCGGCCCGCTGGAGAAGAAGCTCGGCATCAAGGGTTCGCCCACCGCGGAGCTGTACTTCGAGGACTGCACCATCCCGCTCGACCGCATCATCGGCGACGAGGGCACCGGCTTCAAGACCGCCCTGCAGACCCTCGACCACACCCGCCCGACCATCGGCGCCCAGGCCGTCGGCATCGCGCAGGGTGCGCTCGACAAGGCCATCGAATACGTCAAGGACCGCAAGCAGTTCGGCAAGCCGATCAGCTCGTTCCAGGGCGTCGAGTTCATGATCGCCGACATGGCGATGAAGGTCGAGGCCGCTCGCCTCATGGTCTACACCTCGGCCGCCCGCGCCGAGCGTGGCGAGAAGAACCTCGGCTTCATCAGCTCCGCGTCGAAGTGCTTCGCCTCCGACGTCGCCATGGAGGTCACCACCGACGCCGTCCAGCTCTTCGGCGGCGCCGGCTACACCCGCGACTTCCCGGTCGAGCGCATGATGCGCGACGCCAAGATCACCCAGATCTACGAAGGCACCAACCAGATCCAGCGCGTCGTCATGAGCCGCGCGCTGCTTCGCTGATCGCCTCTGGCTCAACTGGATCGCCCCGCCGGCCTGCGCCGGCGGGGCGTTTTCGTTCCCGCTCGTGCGTTTCCTTCCCGCTCGGCAGATCTGGCAAGCGGGAAGGAAGCCGACACCGCGGGAGGGAAGCGGTCCCGCGGGAAAGGCAGCTGTCCGAGGCGTTCTAGAGTCTTCTCGTGTCTGAGAATCCCTCTGCCCCCGGGCATCTGTTCGTCCTACACGGCGTGATCGAGAACTTCGATTTCGACGTCGTCATCGTCCCAACAGACTCTGCGTTCGTCGTCGAATCGCACTGGTCGTCGGTCGCCGGGGACACCGTTCGCGCGCGACCTGCGGACTGGCCCCGGCCGCCGTTCGGGCGCAGCGCAACCGGCGAGCCCGTGTGGTTCCTCAGTGTCGCCGACGCGCAGCTGCTCACCGACGACGAACTCGTCCGCAGACTTCGGGAGACTCTCAGGGATATCGCTTCCTCGGACGTCGAGAAGCTCGCCGGCCGCGCCCTCCGACGCGTCGCACTGCCGGTCCTGGGGATCGGTCGCGGCGGACTCGGCGAACGTCGAGGGGCAATCCTCGGGGCACTGCTCGACACCCTCCGGGCCGAGGCTCAGGCACTCGGGCTCGACATCCTTCTCGTCACGCCCGACCCGGCCGTCTTCAGTGCCGCGCAGCATGTTCGCCGGAACCTGGAGGCGAAGGGGTCGAAGCACTGGGAACTCGACGACGCCGAGATGGCCGAGGCGCGTCGACTCGGCGGGCTGGCGGCCAACGGCCACTTGGCGCTGTTCCTCGGCGCGGGCGTCAGCATGGCGGCCGGACTGCCGAGCTGGGACACGTTGATCGCCGAGCTCGGCAAGCGAGTCGGCGGCGAGTTGCCCAAGGACTTCGGGGAGCTCGACGCACTCGACCAGGCGGAGTATCTGGCTTCGGCACTCGGCGGCGCTGAGAAGCTGAACGACGCCGTCATCGAGATCATCGGCAGGAAGCAGAAGGTGGCGCTCGCGCACGCCCTGCTGGCCGGGATGGGTTGTCGCGAAGCTGTCACCACCAACTACGACGACCTCTACGAGAAGGCGGTGGAGGCGACCCGCCGTCGGCGTCCGACGATCCTGCCGTGGGAGGCCGTCGACGCGGAACGTCCGTGGCTGCTGAAGCTGCATGGCGACATCGACCGGTCGCCGAGCATCGTGCTCACACGACGGGACTTCGTATTGTTCGACGCCAAGTCCCGACCGGCCGGCTCCTTGCTGCAAGCGCTGCTGTTGACCAAGCACGTCCTCATCATCGGGGCTTCACTGTCCGACGGAAACGTGATCCGCCTCGCGATGGAGGTGGACGAATACCTGCAGAAAAGCAAGGTGAAGTCCATCCGGGGCACATTCGTCGACACCTCCGGCGTCGAAGCGCGACAACACCTCTGGAAGGATCAGTTCCGCTGGTTCGTCTGTGAGGGTAAAGAACGTGAAGACCGTGTCCGTCGGATGGAGATGTTCCTCGACGCGGTGGCCGCTTTCGCGGCGACGGACGCGCGCTGGCTTCTGGACGAACGGTTCGACGGACTGCTCGACGAGCGGGACCGCGAGGTCGTCGCCAGCGCGCGCCGGCTGACCGCAGACACGCGCGGGGGGTCGGGGCTGCTGGCTCCGTTGGAGAGCGCGCTCAGCAACTTGCGCGGGCACTGAGCCGGGTCTCGTTCCCGCGCAACCGTTTCCTTCCCGCTCGGCAGATCTGGCGAGCGGGAAGGAATCGGACACCGCGGGAGGGAAGCGGTCCCGCGGGAAGGGCGGCGTGCCGGCTCACGCCGGGACGAGACCGGCTGCGGGGGTGTACTTCTCCCGCCTGATCCGACGCGGCGACATGCGGCGGCGTTTGAGGGCCTTCACCCCTGCCTCGACCATCGCCGGCGGTCCGCAGAGGTAGGCCGCGTGGTTCCGGCACGAGGCGATGTCCTCCATCATCGCGTCACCGACGTATCCGGTTCGCCCCGACCATTGTTCGCGGCTGAGGCATGGGATGTACCGGACCCCGGGGTGGGCGGCCGCGAGTCCTTCCCAGAAGTCCACGTCGTAGAGCTCGGCCCGGGTGCGGACACCGTGGTAGACGTGGATCTCGCGGTCGGGGTCGGCTGCGAGAGCCGCGCGGGCGATCGCTTTCAGTGGCGCCAGGCCGGTTCCGCCGGCCAGCAGGATCAGGCCCGCGGATTCGTCCGGCTCGAAGCAGAAGTCTCCCCACGGACCGGACATCGTCACCGGATCGCCGACATCCAGGGTCTGGAAGATCCAGCCTTCCGTCGCCAACCCGCCGGGCTGGCGTCGGATGTGGAACTCCAGCTTGTCGGGTTCGCTCGGCGGGTTCGCCATCGAATACGGCCGTGTCTCAGCGGTTCCCGGCACCGCCAGCTCGACGTACTGGCCGGCCGTGAAGTCCAGCGGCTCGTCGAGAAGTACCGTCACCGACACGGTGTCCGCGGCGATCTCCGTGACGGCACCAACGGTCCCGGCGATGTCGCGGAGCACATGCCCCGGTGAATCCGGGTTCTCGGCGGGCGGGTCGATGACCACGTCGGAAGAGGGCGTGGTCTGACAGGACAACACGAAACCCTGTTCCTGCTCGGCGACCGAGAGCACGGAATCCGGGGCCGGCGGATGGTCGGCGGTTCCGCGTACGACGCGGACCTTGCAGGTGCCGCACGTTCCCTGGTTGCACGAGTTCGGGACCCACACTCCGTTGCGCAGGAACGCGTCGAGCATCTTCTGATCCGGTCCGCACGACACCGAGGACTTCCCGGTGCTGATCGTGAACGTCTCCGCACTCGCCATGGTCACACCTCCCAGGTGGTGTGCAGCGACGTCGGTCCGCGGAAGCCCCAACCCCAGAACTCGACGTCGGAGCCGGTGTCGCGTTCGAGGTTCGGGATCGCCTCCAGCAGTTCCTCGAGTCCGATCCGGCAGACCTGATTGGCGAAGTAGATGCCGGCACACGCGTGGTTGCCGGCGCCGAACGCCAGGTGCGGCAGCGGGGGCCGGGTGAGGTCGAACTCAGACGGGGCGTCGTACACGGAGTGGTCGTGGTTGGCCGAGCCGTAGGACATCAGCACCACCGAGCCCTCCGGGAGCTCGACGCCGGCCACCTCCACGGCCTTGGTGCTGATGCGTGCGGTCGCCGACCAGATCGGTGAGGTCCAGCG
Source organism: Gordonia namibiensis NBRC 108229 (assembly GCF_000298235.1). Taxonomy (GTDB): domain Bacteria; phylum Actinomycetota; class Actinomycetes; order Mycobacteriales; family Mycobacteriaceae; genus Gordonia; species Gordonia namibiensis. The sequence continues at coordinate 136,130 of NZ_BAHE01000006.1, read as the reverse complement.
CATGCCCTCCGAGATGGCGCGGGGGATCAGGGCGGGTTCGTCGATGACCTGCTCGAGTTGGTCCGGTCGCGTGAACAGCCCGACGAGCGTCGAGCCCATCGCATGTCCGGGCTCCTGCATCGCGCCGAGCAGGTAGACGTAGAGGGTCGGGTAGATGTACTCGCGGTCGCGGGTCTGCCCCTCGGGCATACCGTCGTGCAGCCAGTGGGAGATCGCGCTGTCGTCGGGGTTGACGAGCCAGTTGTCGATCAGCGGGTCGACGATGGAGCGGATCTCCTCCTTGGCGGCGTCGGCCTCGACGAAGCCCTCGGGGTTGGTGAACTCGCCGTTCTCGTCGACGCCCGCGTTGGTGAACGAGACCGACAGCTTGTGGAACCACTCGCGCAACTTGTCCGAGCTGACCGTCTGGAGGCCGAGGAGGTCGCCGAGAGCGCGGACACTGACCGGCTCGCAGTACTGGGCGATGAGTTCGGCCCGGCCGGTGTCCTCGAAGTCGCTCAGGTAGCGGCGCGCGATCGGACGGACCAGATCGTCGATCCAGCGGTCGACCTCCTGCGGCTGCAGGGCGGGATCGACCATCGACCGGAGATCGTCGTGAACCGGCCCGTTCACTCCGATGACCGCGGGGTGACCGAAGGTGCGTCCACCTGCCTTGGTGATGACGGCTTCGAAGTCGGGGCTGGTCGCGATGGCGCGGCAGATCTCGGCCGTGGTTGCGACGTAGGACCCAAGCACCGGCACGTAAGCCAGCGGAGCCTCTGCGCGCAACCGCTCGTAGACCGGGTACGGATTGCGCTCGAGTTCGGTCATCGTGATGTCGTCGATCCAGGAGATGGTGCTGGTCATCGGTCGTCCTCACCTCGGTTGATGGTTCATCGGCGAGCTGTCGCCGGGGAGTTGCGAGAGCAGACGTTAGGGACGGATCGACCCCGGGGCGATACGCGATGCGCGGGAACGAGACGGATTGCGCGACCGGTGTGATGCAGGTCTCCGAGCGCTCTGGCGGGTGGTTTGGTGCACAGGGTTGAATCACAGGTGCCGCACCGGGTGCGGCAGGATCGGGCGCTCGAGCGGGGACGGAGGGCGAGAGGACATGTCGACGCAGCGGACCACCAGGATCAGCGACTGGGAGGCGGCTCATCGGGCAGTCGAGCAGGTGTACTTCCCGCATGAGCTGACCGCGCTGTCGTCCCCGGATCAACTCGAACTGAACCTGCAGACCGTCGACCTGGGGCCGGTCACGATCGGTCGGCTGAACTGGGGGACCGACGTCTCCATCGCCTGCGACTACCCCGACGCCTACGAGATCAACATCCCCGTGAGCGGTGTCCTGGAGTCACGAGCCGGGTCGGTCCATACGACGTCGGAGGCCGGCCAGGCCACGGTGTTCACCGCCGATCGGCCGTCGGTCATCACCCGGTGGTCCGGTGACTGTCAGGTCGTCGGGGTGAAGTTCGACGCCGAGTACCTCGAACGTGAAGCCGACCGCGTCCGCGCGGCACCGCTGCGGTCGCAGTTGCTGCTCCCGCACCAGCTCGACCTCAGCGGGCACGACGAGCAATCGTGGTTCGCGCTCGTCCGCGCACTCTCGGCGCAACTGCGGGAACCGGCTGACCTGCTTGCCAACCCGCTGGTCGGGCCGCAACTCGCGAGTGCGGTCAGCAGCGCCTTCATCCTCGCGGTGTCGCCCGGAGAGGCCGGCACAGGCCTGCGGCCGCGCATGGTGAAGCGCGTGCTCGATGCCCTGCACGACGATCCTGCTCGCGACTGGCGTCTGGCCGACATGGCCGAGATCGGTGGGTCGAGCCTACGACGACTGCAGGAGGGTTTCGCCGAGCACGTCGGCGCCACGCCCACCGAGACGCTGCGCGACATCCGTCTGAGTCGGGCGCGGGCCGACCTGACCTCGTCCGATGACGCCGGTACCGTTGCCGAAGTTGCTGCGCGGTGGGGGTTTTCCAGCCCGAGCCGGTTCGCGGCCGCCTACCGGAAGAGGTATGGGATCTCACCCTCGGAGCATCGCCGACGGTGAGCTGTTCCGCTGCCCGTCGGGTCTCGTTCCCGCGGTGGCCATTTCCCTCCCGCTTACCAGATCCGGTAAGCGGGAGGGAAACGGGTGGGCGGGAGGGGGACCGCCTCTGAGGGGAAGTGTTATGCGTACGCCGCCCGGAACGTGAGCCGGGCATTCTGGGCCTTGGCGGCGTCGCGGAAGTTCTTCATGGCGCGTTCCATGTGGAAGCCGTTGGTGACGATGAGCGCGCCGGAGGCGCCCATGCCCTTGAGCATGCGCACGGTGTTCTGGGCGTTCTGCACGGTCGAGGTGGAGGCGCCCTCGTTGACCATCTGCCACATGGGGATTCCGCGGCGGATCAGGCCGAGGTTCATGAACTGGGCCTCGGTGATCGGCAGCCAATGGGTGTCGCCCCCGGAGACGATGACGCGGTTGAACGGGTGTTGCTTGGCCAGCTTGGCGGCGACGTTGAGCCGCTGGGTCATGATCTGCGGGGTCTGCCCGAACTGGCCGAACTTCGCACCCAGGACGACGATGTAGCGGGCTGCCGGGTTCTCCCACAGGAACACACTGTTCGGCGTGCCCAATTCGGAGCTGCCGAAGTCGACGCTGCCGAAATCCAAACTGGTGGCGGCTGATTCGATCTTCGCAGTGCTCGTGTCCCCAGTGGTGGTGACGGCGACACCGGTCATCGTCACCGCCGCGGCGACGGCGATCGCGGGCATCATTCTTCTCAGACGCATGCCCTCGGAGTGTACGGATGAGCACGGCCGTGCAGGTTTCGACCCGATAACATCTGCATCACCAGTCACATACGTAACAGAGCAAATCGGCGTCGAACGACCGCTGGACCGCCAGGTCGCGCGGGATCAGGTGAGCGCGATGTACTTCACCGAGAGGTATTCGTCGATTCCCTCGATGCCGCCTTCGCGGCCGATGCCGGACTGCTTGATCCCGCCGAATGGTGCTGCTGCGTCGGAGATCACGCCGCGGTTCACCCCGACCATGCCCGAGTCGAGGCGGCTCGCGACGCGCATGCAGCGTTCCAGGTCGCGGCTGTAGAAGTATGCGGCCAGGCCGTACTCGGTGGAGTTCGCGGCGGCGATGGCGTCGTCCTCGGCGTCGAAGGTGCTGATCACCGCGACCGGACCGAAGATCTCCTCGCGGGTGACCGGGGCATACGGGTCGACGTTGTCGAGAACCGTTGCCGGGTAGAAGAATCCACGACCTTCGGGGCGTTCACCGCCGAGTCGCAGTCGCGCGCCGTCGCTCACGGCCTGCTCGACGGCATCTGCGACCTTGTCCCGCTGATCGGCGTTGACCAGCGGCCCGAGGGTCACGCCGTCCTTGTAGCCCGGTCCCATCACGACGCCGGACATCTTCTCCACCAGCTTGGCGGTGAACTCCTCGGCGACACCCGATTGCACGAGGAAACGGTTGGCCGCGGTGCAGGCCTCGCCACCGTTGCGCATCTTGGCCGCGAAGGCACCCTCGACCGCGGCGTCGACGTCGGCGTCGTCGAAGACCAGGAACGGGGCGTTGCCGCCGAGTTCCATCGACGTGCGCTGCACGCGTTCGGCGGCCTGACCCAGCAGGTTGCGGCCGACCGGGGTCGACCCGGTGAAGCTGATCTTGCGAATCCGGTCGTCGGTGATCAGAGCGGTCGACACCTCGCCGCTCGAACTCGTCGGCAGCACCGACAGCACGCCGGGCGGCAGCCCCGCCTCGGCGAACGCCTCGGCCAGCGCCAGCATCGTCAGCGGCGTCTCCCGCGGCGGCTTCACGATCATGACGTTGCCGGCAGCCAGCGCCGGCGCGATCTTGCGCGTTCCCATCGCCAGCGGGAAGTTCCACGGCGTGATCGCCAGGCACGGGCCAACGGGTTGATGGGCGACGAGAATCCGTCCGTTGCCCGCGGGGGCCTGCGTGAAGCGGCCGCCGATGCGGACCGCCTCCTCGGCGAACCAGCGCAGGAACTCGTTGCCGTACTTGGTCTCCGCGCGGCTGTCGGGGAGTGCGCGGCCGAGTTCGAGCGTCATCAGCAGGGCGATGTCGTCGGCGCGGTCGGTGAGCAACTCGAAGGTGCGACGCAGGATCTCGCCGCGTTCGCGGGCGGGCGTCGCGGCCCATTCGTCGGATACGGCGACCGCGTGGTCGAGCGCGGAGCGGGCGTCGGCGACCCCGGCGTCGGCGACCGATGTCAGCGACTCCTCGGTGGCCGGGTCGTACACCTCGAAGGTGGCGCCGTCGGCGGCCGGCGTCGAACGCCCGTTGATCCAGAGGCCGGTCGGCACCCCGTCGAGAACCGCCTGGGGGTCGAGCACATCCCTGTCACTGACATCGCTGGAGCTCATGCCGTCTCACATCCTCGTCCGGTCGGGTGCAGCCTGGGCGTTCGCACGCCGTTTTCAACGCTACCGGCCGGAGAGGTGGTTGCCGACCGCCTTCGCGCGGACGCACGATGGCTTGGTGGACGTACACAACAGCAGCCGGTGGCCCGACGCAGTCCTACGCGGTCTCGGGCTGCTCGCGGTGGCCGCGACCCTCGCCACCGGATGCTCGAACGACGACGCCGCGGGCAGCACCACCACCGAATCGACCCCAGCCGCCACGCAGGCCGAGGACCGCACCGAGTACGTCAATCTCGGCGACAGCTTCAGCGCGGGCACCGGCGTGCAACCGCTGGTGGAGGACTCGCCGATCCTGTGCCTGCGCTCGTCGAGGAACTTCGCGCACATCGTCGCCGCGGAGGAGGACTTCGCGTTGACCGACGTCAGCTGCGGTGGCGCCGAGACCGCCGACTTCCGGAAGGCGCAGCACGAGGGGGTGCCGCCGCAGCTCGACGCCGTGACCGCGGACGCCGACGTCGTGACCGTGATGATCGGCGGCAACGACAAGGAGACCTACGGGCGGACCATCGAGCTGTGCAGTCGCGCCGCGGACACCGATCCGCTCGGCTCGCCGTGCACCGACCGCTACGGACGCTCTCTGATCGAACCGGTCGCCACCGACATCTACCCGGCGATCCGTGAGGCGCTGCGCGACGTGAAGGCCAAGGCGCCGGACGCGAAGGTGCTCCTCGTCGGCTATCCGTGGCTGATGCCGCCGACCGTGGGCTGCTACCCGGAGATGAAGCTCGCCGTCGGCGACGTCCCGATGATCCGTGACCTCCAGACGTCGCTCAACGACTTCGGCCGACGCGCCGCCGCCGACGAAGGGGTCCGGTTCGTCGACATGCTGCCGGCCTCGGTCGGGCATGACGCCTGCGCCGGACCACAGCGGTGGATCGAACCGATGACCGCGCAGGGGCCCGCCCGCGTCCACCCGAACGAACGGGGCCAGGAGGCCATTGCCGAACAGGTCCGCAAGGCCCTCGCGAACTGATCGCTTTCGCGCGGGTCTGACCCCCTCGGGTGACCCGGAGCACCCTCTCACCAGCGGCGATTTGGGTCACCCGGTGCCATTTGGAACACTGTAGGCCGTGACCCCTTCCGTTGACGGCCCCATCGTCGAGCATTCCGACAACTCCGCCGCGCTGTTCGCCCGCGCCGCTCAGGCCATCCCGGGTGGCGTCAACTCTCCGGTCCGCGCGTTCTCCGCGGTCGGCGGGACCCCGCGCTTCATCTCCAGCGCCCAGGGTTGCCGCCTGACCGACGCCGACGGCAACACCTACGTCGACCTCGTCAGCTCGTGGGGCCCGATGATCCTCGGCCACGCGCATCCGGCCGTCGTCGACGCCGTGCAGCGCGCCGCGACCAGTGGCCTGTCGTTCGGTGCGCCCACCGAACCCGAGATCGAACTGGCCGAGGAGATCATCGGCCGCGTCGACCCGGTCCAGCGTGTGCGCCTGGTGAATTCGGGTACCGAGGCCACCATGTCGGCGATCCGCCTCGCCCGCGGCTTCACCGGCCGTTCCAAGATCATCAAGTTCGCCGGCTGCTACCACGGTCACGTCGACGCCCTGCTCGCCGCAGCCGGTTCGGGTCTGGCGACGCTCGGGCTGCCGACGAGCCCCGGCGTCACCGGTGCGTCGGCGCACGACACCCTGGTTCTCCCGTACAACGACCTCGAGGCAGTCGGGAAGGCGTTCGCCGAGCACGGCGACGACATCGCCGCGGTCATCACCGAGGCCGCCGCCGGCAACATGGGCGCCATCGCCCCGGTCGAGGGCTTCAACGCCGGTCTCCGTGAGATCACCCGCCGTCACGGCGCGCTGCTGATCATGGACGAGGTCATGACGGGCTTCCGCGTGAGCCCGAGCGGCTGGTACGGCCTCGAAGGTGTCGCGGGCGACCTCTACACCTTCGGCAAGGTCATGAGCGGCGGTCTACCCGCCGCGGCCTTCGGCGGTCGCGCCGACGTCATGGAGCGCCTCGCGCCGACCGGCCCGGTCTACCAGGCGGGCACCCTGTCGGGGAACCCCGTCGCGGTGGCCGCCGGCCTGGCGACCCTGCGCAACGCCGACCACGAGGTCTACAACAAGCTCGACGCGAACGCCGACCGTCTCGCCGGCCTGCTCACCGACGCGCTCACCGCTGCCGGAGTGGGCCATCGCGTGCAGAAGGCGGGCAACCTGCTGAGTGTGTTCTTCACAACCGCCCCAGAGATCCCGGTCTTCGACTACGCGGGTGTGAACGCCACCGAGACCTGGCGATTCGCCCCGTTCTTCCACGCCCTGCTCGAACGTGGCGTGTATGCACCGCCGAGTGCCTTCGAGGCGTGGTTTGTGTCCGCCGCACTCGACGAGGATGCTTTCTCGCAGATCGCCGACGCGCTGCCCGCGGCAGCGCAGGCAGCCGCTACCGCAGCCACCCCGGGGGACAACGCCTGATGCACACGATCGTCCACATGATGCGCCACGGAGAGGTCGACAACCCGGAGGGCATCCTCTACGGTCGCCTCCCCGGTTTCCGGCTCTCCGGCACCGGCCGTTCGCAGGCACAGACGGTCGCCGACGCCCTCGCCGACCACGACGTCAAGGCCGTCTTCGCCTCGCCGCTGCAGCGCGCGCAGGAGACCGCGACCCCGATCGCGGCGGCCCACGGCCTGTCCATCCAGACCAACGACGACCTCATCGAGGCCGACAACGTCTTCGAGGGCCTCAAGGTCTCCGTCGGCGACGGCGCGCTGAGCAAGCCGCGGCACTGGCCCAAGCTGCGTGACCCGTTCACCCCGTCGTGGGGTGAGCCGTACATCCAGCTGGCGCACCGCATGCTGGCCGCTGCAAACAAGGCGCGCGACGCCGCCCGCGGCCACGAGGCCGTGTGCGTCAGCCACCAGCTGCCCGTCTACACGCTGCGTCGTTTCCTCGAAGGTCAGCGCCTCTGGCACGACCCGCGTCGGCGGCAGTGTTCGCTGGCCTCGTTGACCAGTCTCATCTACGACGACGACGCCCTCGTCGACATCATCTACTCCGAGCCGGCCGGTGCCTCCGACCCGCTGGCCACCGGTGCGTGAAGCCAGAGGTCGAGACGTAGTGCGCAAGTTCCTCCTGCCGGCAGTGCTGTCGGCCCTGATCCTGCTGATCAGCGGCTGCAGCACGGGTGACGACGCGGTTGCGCAGGGGAACACCTTCCAGTTCGTCTCACCCGGCGGGCAGACGGTCATCACCTACCAGCCGGCCGACCGCAAGCCGATCGCCGGCCTCGAGGGCGAGGACCTCGTCAGCGGTCAGCCGCTGTCGTTGTCAGACCCCCGGTTCGCGGACAAGGTCGTGGTCATCAACGTCTGGGGTTCGTGGTGCGGACCCTGCCGCGGTGAGGCCGACGACCTCGAGCGCGTCTACGAGGCCAACCGCGACGACGGCGTCGAGTTCCTGGGCATCAACCTGCGCGACGACCGGAATTCCGCGAAGGACTTCGTGATCGACCGCAACGTCGGGTTCCCGTCGATCTACGACTTCCCGGGCCTGTCCCTGGCGGCGCTGACCACCCCGACGTCGGTGGTCCCGACGACGATCGTCCTCGACCGGCAGCACCGGCCGGCCGCGGTCTTCCTGAAGGCCGTCTCCGACAAGGAACTCGACGAGGTCGTCAAGCGGGTCGCCGCGGAACCCACGGGCGCCGCCTGATGTCCGAACCCACCACGGCCGACCTGACGACGACGGTCCTCGCCTCGTCGATCGGCGACACCTTCGCCGAGACGGTGACCTCCGGACCGCTTCTGCTCGCCCTGGCGGCATGTCTGCTGGCCGGTCTGGTCTCGTTCGCGTCGCCGTGCGTGGTCCCGCTCGTCCCCGGTTATCTCTCGTACCTCGCGGGACTCGTCGGCGCCGAGGCGCCCGCGGTGAAGGTGGGGGAGGGCGCCAAGAGCGGCCGCTCGCGCGTCGCGCTCGCCGCCGGTCTGTTCGTCCTCGGTTTCACCGTCGTCTTCGTCGCGGCCACCGCGACGGTCCTCGGCGTCACCAGTACCTTCGTCCTGAATCGTGAACTGCTGCAACGCATCGGCGGCGTGGTCACCATCGCGATGGGTCTGGTGTTCATCGGCCTGATTCCGGCCCTGCAGCGTGAGGTCCGGTTCGAGCCGGTGCGCGTCTCCAACATCGTCGGCGCCCCGCTCCTCGGCGCGGTCTTCGCACTCGGCTGGACGCCGTGCCTCGGGCCGACCCTGGCCTCGGTCATCGCGACGGTCAGCGGCACCGAGGGTGCGACCGCGGCCAAGGGTGTGACCCTGATCGTCGCCTACTGCCTGGGCCTCGGCCTGCCGTTCGTCGTGCTGGCGTTCTCCTCGGCATGGGCGCTGCGCAGCCTCGGCTGGCTGCGCCGGAACGCCCGCACCATCCAGGTCGTCGGCGGCGTCCTCCTCATCGGGGTGGGCGTCGCACTGCTGACCGGCTGGTGGGACCAGTTCATCGTGTGGGTCCAGGTCCACTTCGTCACCGACACCGAACTACCGATCTGAGCGTGTTGCCCTCATGACCGATGTCACCGACCGTCCCCAGGTGGACACCCCCGAACCCGGGACGCCCAAGGCGCACTGGGCCCGACGCCGGGTCCTCTGGCCGCTGCGCAACCTCTGGCGGTCCCTGACCTCCATGCGTACCGCGCTGCTGCTGCTCTTCCTGCTGGCGCTCGCCGCGATCCCCGGCGCGCTCCTGCCGCAGCGCGACCTCAACGAGACCAAGACGCTCGAGTACATCTCCGAACGCGGCACGCTCGGCACCTGGATGGACCGGCTGCAGCTGTTCGACGTCTTCTCCAGCGTCTGGTTCACCGCCATCTACGTGCTGCTGTTCGTCTCGCTCGTCGGTTGCCTGACGCCGCGCATGATCGAGCACTTCCACAGCCTGCGCGCCAAACCCGTTGCCACGCCGCGCAATCTGTCGCGTCTGCCCCGGCACGTCACGCACACCGTCGACGGAACCCCGGACGAGATCGCCGACCGCATCAACGGCCGGCTCCGCGGCTGGCGGCGCGAGATCGTCGTCCGCGAACCCTCCAAGGCCTACCCCGACGGTTGCGTCGAGGTGTCCGCGGAGAAGGGCTACCTGCGCGAGTTCGGCAACCTGGTCTTCCACTTCGCGCTGCTCGCGCTGCTGGTGTCGATCGCGGCGGGCAAGATGTTCGGCTACGAGGGCACGCGAATCCTCGTCGCCGACGGCGAGCAGGGCATGTGCAACACCTCGACCGCCGTCTACGACTCCTTCCGCGCCGGCAACCTCGTCGACGGCACCGACCTGTCGCCGTTCTGCTTCCGCGTCGACGACTTCTCGGCGACCTTCCTGCCCAGCGGCCAGCCCGACATGTACGACGCGACGATCCGCTACGCCGAGGGAACCAAGGTCGGCTCCCCGGACACCTGGAAGAGCACCTCGGTCCGGGTGAACGAACCGCTGCGCGTCGCCGGTGACCGCGTCTACGTGCTGGGCAACGGCTTCGCCCCCACGTTCACCGTCACCTTCCCGAACGGGGAGAAGCGCACCCAGACCACCCCGTTCGTCCCCGACGAACTGCAGACGATGCTGTCCTCGGGTGCGGTGCGCTACGACACCCCGGCCGGGCTGTACCCCGACGCCGACGAGCGCCGGAGGAACCAGATCGCCCTCGAGGGCCTGTTCGCGCCGACCGCGCTCTACCACGGGACCCTGTTGACGTCGCTGTCGCCGGAACCCGACGACCCGGCCGTCGCGATCCGGGTCTACAAGGGCGACACCGGTCTCGACACCGGCAAACCACAGAACGTCTACTCCCTCGACCAGGACCTCGTCGAGCAGGGCCGACTCCAGCGGCAGGCGCAGGTGAACCTGAGCGTCGGCCAGAGCCACACCATCGCCGACGGCACCACCGTCACCTTCGACGGATACAAGCGGTGGGTGTCGGTGCAGGTCTCCCACGACCCGGCGCAGATCTGGGTGCTGGTCAGCGCGGTCGTGATGCTCGGTGGCCTGCTGGTCTCGCTGCTGATCCGCCGCCGTCGCATCTGGGCGCGGCTCGTCCCGGCACCGGTCACCACGGGGCCGGACGGCAGCCGGGACCCGGCCGGCACGGAACCGCTCGATGGAAAACGACGTACTGTAGTAGAGATTGCCGGTCTGGCCCGTACCGATCAGGCCGGCTGGGGTGAGGGATTCGAAGACCAGGCGGCGGCACTCGTCGCCGACGACGCGGACGCATCCACCTCGCGGCGCACGACCCGGCGACTCTAGGCGCCGGCGAAAGGAACTCTGATGAACAACGGCACCGTCCAGGTGGACGAGACGCTGGCGCGCTACTCCGACCTGCTGTTCGGCACCGCGATGGCCGTGTACGTGGTCGCCGCGTTCCTGTTCTTCGGTGCGCTCGCGGCGGTTCGCGGCCGCAAGCTCGAGGAGCGGGAACTCGTCGCCGCCGGTGCCACCACGGGTTCCGACGACGTCCGGATGCCGGGACGCGTCGCCGGCCCGGCGAAGCGGACCTTCGGGGACAAGCTCGGCAACATGGGCCTGCCCGTCGTGATCGTCGGGCTCGTCGCGCACCTCGCGTCGATCGTGCTGCGCGCCATGGCGACCGACCGTGTGCCGTGGGGCAACATGTACGAGTTCGTCTCGATGACCTGTGCCGCGGGCGTGATCGCGGCGCTGGTCATCCTGCGCAAGCCCGAGCACCGTCCGCTGCTCTCGTTCGTGCTGCTTCCGGTCGTCCTGCTGATGTTCATCGCCGGCCGCTGGCTCTACACCCAGGCCGCGCCCGTCGTGCCCGCCCTCAAGTCGTACTGGCTGGCCGTGCACGTCTCGATCATCTCGGTGTCCTCGGGCATCCTCATGGTCTCCGGCGTCGCCAGCATCCTGTACCTCATGAAGATGCGCTGGGCGTCGAACCCCGACGACGACGCGACATCCACCGCTCGCCCGGGAGTGGGTGGCGCACTGCGCCGCATTCTCGATCACATCCCGGCCGCCGAGAACCTGGACCGCCTCGCCTACAAAACCGTCGTCGTCGGCTTCCCGCTCTTCGGCCTCGGCGTGATCTGCGGTGCCATCTGGGCCGAAGCGGCGTGGGGCCGATTCTGGGGCTGGGACCCCAAGGAGACGGTGTCGTTCATCGCGTGGGTGATCTACGCGGCCTACCTGCACGCCCGCGCAACCGCCGGCTGGCGCAACACCGCCGCGGCCTGGATCAACGTCGCCGGCTTCGTGGCGATGCTGTTCAACCTGTTCATCATCAACCTGGTCGTCTCGGGCCTGCACTCGTACGCCGGTCTCTGATCGCCCCTCGCTCCCCGAGGTGCGACGAGCGATAGCGGCGGGGGCCATCCTCGCTCCCTGAGGTGCGACGAGCGATAGCGAGGAGCCTCGAAGGGCTCGTGACCCTACTCTGGGAGACGCGCTGTCGCGTCGGGTGATTCGGCTTGGTCCGGTCCCTCGGACTGCTTCGCCTGCGCCTGTGCCTTGACCAGCTTCAGCAGGTCGATGAGGGCGTCGATGGTCTCCGGGCAGAGTGAGCCGAGGTCGATGCCGGCCAGGTGGCTGCCGGTGACCTCGAGCATCTCGACGTAGTTCTGCTGCTGTCTGACGCGCTCGAGATCCTCGTCGGGGTTGGAGAGGAAATAGGTGACGCTGACGTCGAAGGCGCGGGCGATGGCCTCGACCGTGCGGAACGAGGGAGTACGCGCCTTGCCGGTGCGGAGCTGCGAGATGTACGCGTCCGACAGCGAGTAACCCAACCGGTTCGCCTTCTCGGCGATCTTCTTGCCGGTGTAGCGGATCCCGTTCTCGTCACGGCTGTGCTCGAAGAGGTGGCCGATCTTGTCGGCGAAACTCAGGTCGTCGTCGGTCGACGCCCCGTGCGGAGATCGTCCCGGGTTCAACGGCGCCTTCTCTCGGATCTTCCAACGTGGAGTCGATGACGAGAAGGACATTACCCTACCCTCGGGTATGTTCCGGTGCGACTTCTGAAGCGAGTCTCAGGTTTTCGTATACGAACCGAGACGCCAAACGGCGGGGCGTCAGAGTTCGTCGGCCTCGCCGCCCTTGGGTCCACGGGTGCGGTTGTCCAGGTCACGGAGGAAATCGGGGTCGTCATCGGGGCCCACCGGACCGCGTGAGCGGCGGCGACGGCCGCCGGGCGAGGGGGCGTCGCCGCCGCCGTCCGATTGCGGTCCGAATGCACGCCACATCAGGAAACCGATGGCGAGCAGACCGAGAACGGCGAACAGATAAGTCATGGCAACCTCCCGTCAACCAGCGTACGTCAGTTCGTCTGGCGGCCGGTCGAGGTCGCTCGATGGGCCGACCCGCCTAGTGCGTACGACGGTTCAGCAGCGCGACCACGTCTTCTTCGCGGAAGCGTCGATGGCCGCCCGGGGTGCGGATGGAGCCGAGGATGCCCGAGCTGGCCCAGCGTGCGACGGTCTTGGGATTCACGTTGAACATTGCCGCCACCTGACCGGGGGTCAGGGTGTGCTGGCTGGCGAGTCCCGGGGTGATGTAGGTGGAGGCGGTGGTTTCGATGCTGGTCACGTTTCCCCCTGAAACGATGGTGCCCTGTCGGTGCGCCGCGGTTTGGCGAATCGGCCCGGCACTTGATGGACGCGTTCTACATGAATACACGCAAATCGCCCAGGTACTCGAACCTTCAGCGGCAGGTAAAGAGCGGGCAAAGGCCCACGACCTGCAGGTCCTTTGAAGGAGGCAAGTACCCTGAGAGGGTGAGTGAAGCGCATGACCCTGCCCCCGGTACACCTCCGCCCAGTGGCCGCCCCGCGACCCTGGCGCTCGCCCTGTTCGGTTACACCGTCGCGCGCATGCTGCTCGTCGTCGTCATCGCCGCCGTCATCCTGTTCGGCGGCAAGCTCGTGGGCGTCGACGTGCCGTTCCTCGTCGCCGCCGTCTTCGGCGTGCTGATCGCGCTCCCGCTGGGCATGTACCTGTTCAAGTCGCTCCGGCTGAAGGTCAACGGCGAGATCGCCGCGATCGAGGCCGATCGTCGGGCCCGCCACGACGACCTCCAGTCGCGCCTGCGCGGGGACAAGTGAGGTCGTTCCGGATGGGACGTCCCGCATGAGGCCGACGCGGGTCGTCGACCATCGGGCGGACCGTGCCTGGGCGCAGAACGCGGTACGGCTGATCGAGGCCGACGCCCGACGCAGCGCCGACACGCACCTGCTGCGGGTTCCGCTGCCCGCGTGGTCGCGATGGTCCGGTCCCGACGGTGACGCCGGCGTCGACCTGTACCTGAAAGACGAGTCGACGCATCCGACCGGATCGCTCAAGCACCGCCTGGCGCGGTCGCTGTTCCTCTACGCGATCTGCAACGGCTGGGTCACCGAGGGGACGCCCGTCATCGAGGCGTCGTCGGGTTCGACGGCCGTCAGCGAGGCCTACTTCGCCGAGCTCATCGGGGTGCCGTTCATCGCCGTGATGACGTCGAGTACGTCGCCGGCGAAAACCGCGCTGATCGAACGCCACGGCGGCCGTTGCCATTTCGTCGAACATCCCGGCGAGGTCTACACCGAGGCGTTGCGCCTCGAGGCCGAGCTGGGCGGCCACTTCATCGACCAGTTCACGATGGCCGAGCGTGCCACCGACTGGCGTGGCAACAACAACATCGCCGAGTCGATCTTCGCGCAGATGGCCGACGAGGAGCATCCGATCCCGACGTGGATCGTGGTGGGCGCCGGCACCGGTGGCACGTCGGCGACGCTCGGCCGCTACGTGCGGTACCGGCGGCACGACACCTGGCTCGCCGTCGTCGACCCGGAGAACTCGGTGTTCCTTCCGGCCTACGAGACCGCCGATGGAGCGCTCACGGGCGAGGTCGGTTCGCGCATCGAGGGAATCGGCCGCCCGCGGGTCGAGCCGTCGTTCATCTCCCAGGTCATCGACCGGATGATCGGCGTTCCCGACGAGGCCTCGATCGCCACCACGCACCGGGTGTCGGAGATGTTGGGGCGCCGCGTCGGCGGGTCGACCGGCACCAACATGTGGGGTGCGTTCTCCCTCGTCGCGGAGATGGTCGCCGATCGCCGGGCGGGCAGCATCGTGACGCTGCTCTGCGATCCGGGTGACCGCTACGCCAACACCTACTTCGACGAGAAGTGGATCGGCGCACAGTCTTTCGATCTGGACCCGGCGAACGCGATCCTTGACGAGTTCCTCGCGACGGGACGCTGGACGGCTTGAGCCCCGGGCGGCACCGACCCGGTGGGCTACCATCCGGGGGGTGCCGACCGAAACCGTGCGTCCACTCGTCGAGGCCGTCGACCTGGTGCGTGAGTACCAGATGGGTGAGGAACGCGTCCGCGCCCTCGACGGACTGAATCTGAACATCGACGGGGGACAGTTCGCGTCGATCGTCGGTCCGTCCGGCGCGGGTAAGTCCACGCTGCTGCACATCCTCGGCGCCCTCGACACCCCGACATCCGGCCGGATCTCCATCGACGGAATCGATCTCGGTGCGCTCGACGACACCGCCGCGTCGGCCTTCCGGCGTCACCGCGTCGGCTTCGTCTTCCAGTTCTTCAATCTCGTCCCGACCATGTCGGCGTGGGAGAATGTCGCGCTGCCACGGCTGCTCGACAACCAGTCGCTGCGCAAGGCCAAGCCGCGTGCCGTCGAACTGCTCGAACAGGTCGGACTCGGCGACCGCGTCGACCACCGGCCGTCGGAACTGTCCGGCGGGCAGATGCAGCGCGTGGCCATCGCCCGTTCGCTCATCATGGACCCGACGATCCTGCTCGCCGACGAACCCACCGGCAACCTCGACTCCAAGACCGGGGAATCGGTGCTGGAGTTGCTCGCCGACGTCGCGCACGCCGCGCCGGATCGGCTGGTGGTCATGGTGACCCACGATCCCAAGGCGGCCGCGTTCGCCGACACCACGATCACGGTGCGCGACGGGAAGATCGCGGAGTGAGCGACACCCCGCCGGCTGAGCAGCCGACGAGCGGCGCAGGACGTGTCCCCCCGCCGGTTGAGCAGCCGACGAGCGGCGCAGGACGTGTCCCCCCGCCGGCTGAGCAGCCGACGAGCGGCGCAGGACGTGTCCCCCCGCCGGCTGAGCAGCCGACGAGCGGAGCGAGGAGGCGTGTCGAAGCCCTGCTCGCCGGCTTCACCCGTATCCGACTGCTCAACATCCGAGAGATCCGCACCCACCGGCTGCGTCTCTTCACCTCGCTGGCGGTGGTGATCGTCTCCTCAGCACTGCTCATCGCGGTTCTGGGAACCTTCGGTTCGACGTCGGAGTCGGTGCGCGCGTTCAACAATGCGATCTCCGGTTCGGCCGATCTCGAGGTCGCGGCGATCGCCGACAGCGGCGTCGACCAGTCGTTGGCCGGCCAGATCCGCCGCGACGTCGACGGGGCGAAGGCGGTGGTGCCGATGATCCGCGGGTCGGTGGTCGTCAACGAGTCGGCGATCCCGCTCATCGGCTCGGACCAGCGTGTCACTTCTCTGTCGGGGAGTCTGCGATCCGCCGTCCAACAGGAGAACTCCGAGTCGATCGACTTCGACCGACTGCGCAACGGTGTCTTCGTCGGACCGGGACTCGGACTCGACGTCGGGCAGCAGTTGACGGTCAACGGCATCGATGTTGAGGTGCTGGAGGTCGTCGACAACGAGCAGGCCGCCGGACTCAACAACGGCCGGTTTCTGTTCGCGTACCTGGACCTCGCGCAGCGACTCGTCGGGCTGGAAGGGCGGCTCGATTCGATCCTCATCGTCACCGAACCGGGCGTCGACGTCGGGTCGGTGCGCAAGCAGGTCGAGGAGATCGTCGACGGCCGTGCGGTGGTCGTCGACCCGGACTTCCGCGCCAAACAGGCCGAGGTCGCGAGTTCGGTGACGCGCGACGCGACGCTGCTCGTCTCGCTGGTGTCCCTGGTGATCGCCGCGTTCCTGGTCTTCAACACCATGAACATGGCGGTGGCGTCGCGACGCGGTTCCCTCGCCATGATCCGGGCGTTGGGCGCCAGACGATCCCACCTCGTCGGCGACATGCTGGGCGAGGCCGCACTGATGGGTCTGGTCGGCGGCGTGATCGGAATCCCGCTCGGAATCCTCGCCGGCCGGGCGGTGATCGCGAGTCTGCCCGACCCGCCACCCGACACGGTGGGCACGGTCATCAACTATCACCTGCCGGGGTACGCGCCGGTGGTCGCGGTCCTCGCGTGTGTGATCGCCTGTGTCGCTGCCACATCGCTGGCCGCGCGGTCGGTGTTCTCGGTGTCGCCGGTGGAGGCGATGGCTCCCGTCGAGGTGTCCGACGCGTCGAAGCGCCACGGACCGGTCGTCGTGATCGCCGGGATCGTGGGGGTCGCCGGGTTGATCGCGTCGTGGGTGATCGTCGCGACGGTGCCCGGTCGACCCGCGATCCTGGCCGGTGTCGTCTATCTCGTGGGCGCCCTGCTGGTGTGCTTCGCGTTGTCGAACCCGTTGACGTGGCTGGTCGTTCGGGTCGCCCGCTGGTTCCGCGGACCGGGTCAGCTCGCGTCGGTCAACACCGAGCGCGCGCCGCGTCGGGCGTGGGCGACACTCATGACCGTGGCCGTCGCGATCGCGGTGGGCATGGGAACGTCGGGCGCGCTGGACAACCTGGTGTCGTCGATGTCGAAGTCGCTGGACGGACTGGGCGACCCGGACTTCTACGTGTCGTCGTCCTCGGCGGCGAGCCTGCCGCTGGGCCCGATCCTGCCGCCATCGATCCGCGGCGAGGCCGCGAAGGTGCCCGGCGTGACCGAGGTCGTCGGCGGTCAGTGGGCCGCGGTCAACATCGGCGAGAGCCGGGCGAATGTGCAGGGCCTGGAACCGGGTTCGCGCGCACCGTTCATGCGGAAGGCGACGCCGGAGTCGGTCGAGCAGGTGCTCGCCGGGAACGGCATCCTGTTGTCGAATGTGCTTGCGCGCGTGCTCGATGTGGGTGTCGGGGACACGGTGACGCTGGCGACGCCGACCGGCCCGCACGACGTTGTCGTCCGGGACACCGTCGACTACGTGTCCGTGGACTCCGGGGTCGCCGCGTTGTCGCAGAAGCAGTTGGGGGAGTGGTTCGGACGTGAGGGCGACACCTACCTGCAGGTGATCACCGCCCGCGACGCCGATCCCGAACAGGTGCAGCAGGCACTCGAGACGCTGGTCGCGGATGTCCCGACCACCGGCAACAAACCCATCAGCGTCTACACCGGTGCCGAGGCGCTCGCCGCCACGCAGGCGACCGTCCAGCAGGCGGGTTCGTTCACGGTGGCCATCCAGTGGATCGTGGCCGGCGCCGCGGCCATCGCGCTGCTGAACACCCTGCTGCTCTCGGTGATCGAGCGCCGTCGTGAGTTGGGTGTGCTCCGTGCGATGGGAGCGTCCCGAAAGTTCATCTCTCGCATGGTGCTTGCCGAGGCCGCCGCGGTCGCCGTCGTCGGAGCCCTGGTCGGGGTGATCCTCGGCGCGCTGATGCACCTGCTGAGCGACCGCATCCTCAGCGTCACAACCTCGTTGACCGTGATCTATTCGCCGCGGCCATCGGCGGCGATGTTCGTCGCGATCGCGGTGGCGCTGTGCCTGGTGGGCGCGTTCCTGCCGGCCGTGCGCGCGGCGCGGATGAACATCAGCGAGTCGATCCTGAACGAGTAGCCGCAGGCGGCCCAATTTTTCTCGAGGCAGTTTGACCCGGTCGGCGGATCAAACTGCCTCGACTTTTACTCAGATGGGGGCGGGCGTCGGCTGGGTTTGTCAATAATTCTTGACAAGCTGCCCGATGTCAACATAACCTGACAACATGCACGACGACCAGAAGACCGAAACGCCGGACGACGCCCAGGGTCCTGACCTCGCAGGAGATGCCGCGAGCAGCGACCCAGCGAAGGGCCTGGCAGCGGTTCGGGCGCTGCGCACGCTGGCCGACCGACTCGAAGAAGTACAGGTCGCCAACGCTCGCGCCAATGGCTGGAGCTGGCAATCGATCGCAGAAGTACTGCAGATCAGCCGGCAGGCCGTGCATCAGAAGCACTCACAACGTGAGGTCCGCGAGGGCGGACCCGAAGGAGACAAAGATGTTTGAACGAATCACTCGTGATGACAAGATGCTGCTGGCCTTCGCCACGCAGGAGGCCGCCGACCTCGGACATCGGCAACTGGGAAACGATCATCTGATCCTGGGCATGCTCTGCAACGCCCGGAGCCCGCTGTTCTCGATCCTGGCCGATCAGGGGCTGACCCTGGCCACGGCGCGAGAAGTGGTTCGCAAGTACCACGAGGAGCACGCAGACCAGGCGGACGCGGCCGACACCGACGACGAGTCGGCGGCCCGGCGCTACGAGGAGGACCGAGAAGCTCTGCGGAGCATCGGGATCGACCTCGACAAGGTGCGCGAAGCCGTCCGCGGGCGCTTCGGTGAGGACCTGTCCGACGGTTGGGGCGAACGCCCCGAACGCGGGCCGGGACGACGCGGAGGTCCCGACGGAGGTCGCGGACGCGGCCGAGGCCACGGACGCCGGCATGGACACGGTCACGGACCGCATCGTGCTCGCGGACCCCGCCCCGACTGCGGGCCGGAAGGTTTCGGCCCGGGATTCGGTCCTGAGGGCCCGGGGGGCTTCGGCCCCGGCGGTTTCGGGCCCGGACCGTTCGGTCCCGGCGGACCCTTCGGCCCTGGTGGCGAAGGTCCCTGGGAGCCGGGTCGTGGTCGTCGGGGTCCGCGCGGACGGGGTAACCGGCCTCGGTTCGCCCCGGACACCCGCGCGGTGTTCGCCCGAGCAGTCGAGATCGCACGCGAACGGGGCGACCGGCGGCTACGTGCCGAGTACCTGCTGCTCGGCATCATCGACGCCGCCGACGACGCGTCGAAGACGCTGATCGAATCAGCCACCACCGCAGATGAACTCAAGGCGGCCGTCTGGGCGAGCCTGCCCGAGGTCGACGCCGAGGTGTGACCCCACAAACGACGACCCCGCCCCCGGAACCGATTCCGGAGGCGGGGTCGTCGTCGTTTCTAAGAGGTCAGCGCCAACGCCACCGCGGTGACGACCGCCCATGCAAGCATCGCCTTGCCGGTCGTCCCGATCGACGGGATGAGCGCCGGGCCCTGTGCCCCGGTGCGGACCGGCGTGTACGCCTGCCACAGCAGCGGGAAGGTCAGCAGCCCGACGAGCCCCCACGGGGTCGCGAAGGCCAGCGCCACGCTCATCACGAGCGGGGTCATGAGCAACACAGCGAACAGGATTCGGGTGCGGGCATCGCCGAGCCGAACTGCGAGGGTGATCTTGCCGCTCTCGGTGTCGGTCGGGATGTCGCGGAGGTTGTTGACGACCAGCACACTGCACGAGACCGCGCCCACGCCCACGGCACAGGCGAGGCCGACCAGGTCGACGCGGTCCGACACCACGAACTGGGTACCGAGCACCGCGACCAGTCCGAAGAACACGAACACCGCGACCTCGCCCCACCCGGCGTAGCCGTAGGGCCGCTTGCCGCCGGTGTAGAACCAGGCGCCCGCGATGCAGACCGCGCCCACGACGACCAGCCACCAGGCCGTCGCGATCGCCAGCACGAGGCCGCACACCGCGCCGATGCCGAAGCAGATGAACGCTGCCGCCTTCACCGAACCCGGCGACGCCACGCCGGAGCCGACGAGGCGCAGCGGGCCGACTCGGTCATCGTCGGTGCCGCGCACGCCGTCGGAGTAGTCGTTCGCGAAGTTCACGCCGATGATGAACGCCATCGCCACGGCCAGCGCGAGCACGGCCTTCCACCACGAGATCCCGCCGTGATGGAGCGCCGCTCCGACGCCGGCCACGACGGGTGCCACGGCGTTGGGGAGAGTCCTCGGGCGTGCGCCCTGAATCCACTGCGATGCGGTTGCCACGGATCGATCCTGCCACGCGTCGGATGTCCGCCGACCACCCCATCAGATGTCGCGCACCGTTCGGCGCGCGACACGATCCGCGACATCTACACGCAGACACAATTGGCCGGAACCGCACCGACCTGCGAATACGTCTAATCAAGGTGCGAACCCCGCCGAAACTACGAGCCCTTGCCCTCGAACACGACGGTGTCATCACTGCTGCCGAGGCACGTGAGCACGGATTCGATCGCTCGGCGTGCGCCGGAGGTTGTCCGCCGGGGAGTGGGTCGGTGTCCGTCCCCGGCTGTACCGGCTCGCCGACCATCCCGTCACCGACCGGACCACCGCCAGGATCGCGACACTGTCGGTCGGGCCGTCGGCGACCCTGTCGGGACTGGCGGCGGCCTGGTGGCATGGCATCGTCGACGACCCGCCCGAGACGATCACCGTCACTGCACCCCGCGGACGGCACGGCCCACCGATCAAAGGCGTACGGATACTCAACCGGTTCCTCGACGACGCAGACGTCCTCATCCGAGGAGATCTGCGGGTCACCGGGGTCGCGTTGTCGGCGCTCGAAGGGGCCGTCGAACAGGGAGCGGGAGTTCTGGATTCGGCGCTGCAACAGCGTCGGATCAGCGTCGAACGTCTTGAGGAGGCGTACCGGCGCCGGTACCGCTGTGTCGGAGCGGCGGAGATGGCTCCGATGATCGAGTTGCTGGAGTCGGGTGCACGGTCGGCGGCGGAGCGTCTCGCGGTGTCGATCCTCGACGACGCGGGGATCGGCGGCTGGGTCGCCAACCATCCCAGCTGCGGGTACGAGATCGATCTCGCGTTCATCGCGCAGATGGTGGCGGTGGAACTCGACGGCTTCGCCTTCCATCGGGACGCCGACACGTTCCAGCACGACCGCACCCGACGGAACGCACTGATCGCGGCCGGCTGGACGGTCCTCAACTTCACCTGGACCGACCTGACGGAACGGGCCGGCTACGTCGTATCGACGATCCGTCAGGCGATCAGCGCCGCGGCTTGAGACCAGATGTCGCGAAACGTAGTGCAGCCCGACACGATCCGCGACATCTACGAGAAGCGTCGACGCAGCTCGCGGCGATCGGGCTTACCCGGCCCACGCAGCGGCAGCTCTTCGATCTCGAGAACCTCACGTGGCGCCGCGTACCGGCCGAGACGTTCCGCGACGGATCCGCGAATCCGGTTGGCGTCGGGTGATTCTCCGCGTCGTGCGACGACGACCGCGACGACCTTTTCGCCGAGACGGTCGTCGGGAATTCCGACGACGACGCATTCGGCGACCGCCGGGTCCTCGACGATCACCGCCTCCACCACCTGCGGTACGACGGTGAGTCCGCCTGTGGAGATGGCCTCGTCGGCACGCCCGACGATCGACAGGACGCCGTCGTCGAGGCGGCCGAGGTCATCGGTGCGGAACCAACCGGCCTCGGCGAAGGCGGGATGGTCGGGAAGGTTGCGGTACCCGTGCGCCACCATCGGGCCGCCGAGGACGACGCGTCCCACACCGTCGGGCGACGGTTCGGCGATGTGGATGGAGACACCGTCGAGCGGGATGCCGTCGTAGACACAACCGCCCGCGGTCTCGCTCATCCCGTAGGTGCGGACGATGGGGAGCCCCTCGTCGACGGCCCGGCGCAGCAGGGGAGCGGGGGTCGCCGCACCGCCGACGAGTAGTCCGTCTGCGGCTCGCAATGCGGTGGTCGCGCGCGGTGAGTCGAGGACCTTGATCAGCTGCGTCGGTACGAGGGACGTGTAGCGCCGGGGCCCGTCCAGCCGGTCGAGCGCGTCGGCGAACTCGTCGGCGTCGAAGCCGGCGGCCAGATCGAGGACGGTGGGGGTGTGCCCGGACGCGAAGGCCCGCAACAGGACCTGAAGGCCGGCGATGTGATGCGGGGCGAGGGCCAGGAGCCAGTTACCGGGTCCGCCGAGGCGGTCCGCGGTGGCCTGCGCCGATACGGCCAGCGTCGTGGGGGTGTGCTGCGCCCCTTTGGGGACCCCGGTCGACCCCGACGTGGAGACCACGAGCGAGACATCGTCGGCGATCGGCTCACCCACCGACAGCGCGTCGCTCAGAAGCGCTGTCTCACGGGCGTCCTCGGGGGTGGGGACGATCGCGACCGAACCGTCGAGCACGGCGAGCAGCTCGTCGCGTCGGTCCACGACCTCCGGTCGAGCGGGAAGGGACAGGGCGCGCAGAGTTCTCAGGACTCGTCCCGATTCGCGTCGTTCGGGTCGGGGCCGTCGAACGGCCAGCCCGACGATTCCAGGTGACGACGCACGCGGGCGATGTCGTCCTCGTGCGGCAGCTCACGGGTGACCTTGGTGATGGCCACGGCCGCGTCGATCTGAGAGATCGGCTCGGGAGGCGGCGGCGACTGTCGGATCAGCCGCGACGACACCTCCTGCACCTCGTCCTCGCTGAGCTGACGGCGCAGGAGGGCGACGAGTGGGATGTAGTCGCCCTGCGGCACGCCGTCGGGATATCCGGTGCGCAGCCATTCGATGATGCGGTAGAGCAACTGTGGGCGGTCCACTCCTCACCCCCTTTCTTCGACGGGACGCAGGTGCGTCCGGCGTGGTGCGGACACGCTGATGCGTACCCACTCAGCGTGATTGTAGGTTTCGATGTGCTGCTGTCGGTCCTCGGTGTCGGCGCAGCGCTGTGTCAGGGGCGGCTGGGCAGCAGTGGCCAGCCGACCGCGGCGAGACGTCCGGCGACCTGGTTGACCTCCTCCGCCGTCGGGGGTGCGCTGGTGACCCGCTTGATGGCGTCGTGGATCTGCTGTTCGCTCACCGGTTCCCGGGGGCCGTACTCCTTGACCAGTTGCATCGCGACGGCGGTGACCTGCTCGTCGGTCAGCACGCGCGTGAGAAGCGCCATCAGGGGCGGGAAGTCGGTGCGCGAGACACCTCGGGGATAGCCCTTGCGAATCCAGTTGATCACGGATTCGAAGAGCGGGGTTTCACTGCTCATGGCTGATCGCGTCTCCGGCTCTTGCCTATCTGGGACAGCTGTGTACCCGGGTGGGGGTCACTTGTAACCAAACGGGAAGAGCTTGATGCCGGTGTGGAAGTAGAGGGTCTGCCGGGTGATCCACAGGATCGCGGTGATGATGACCAGTGCGACGACGGCGAAGATCGCGTAGCTCAGCACGCGCATCGCCGGGTTGCCCTTGACGACCGAACCCTCGACGACCTCGTCGGACCCCTGCTCGTGCACCCGGAGACCGACCGCGAAGAGTGCGGGAAGCCCGGCGCCGAAGATCAGGCCGACGACCAGCACCTTGGCGATCGCCTCGACGATGTCCATCTCAGCTGGATCCTCTCGTGGTCGTGTTGTGGTCGGCTCGTGACGATCAGACGGACCGTGCGGTGTCCGGGGTGGCCCCGGCATCGGTCGGCAGCACCGAGCCGGTGGTGTCGTCCCAGTCGGCGTTGACGTTGCCGGCGTCGATCTTGTTCTGCTGGGCGCGCCGGTACATGTAGGCAGACGCCGCGACGAGGAGGCCGAAGATCGCCACTGCGCCTGCGACGTTGCCGAGTAGGTGGGCGATGTAGAAGGACGCCGCGCCGACGAGTCCGGCGGCGGGAAGAGTGGTGAGCCACGCCACGGCCATCCGGCCGGCGACACCCCAGCGGACCTGTGCGCCGCGCCTGCCGACCCCGGAGCCGAGGATCGAACCGGTGGCGACCTGCGTGGTGGACAGTGCCATCCCGGCTGCGCTGGAGGTCAGGATGATCGCCGCGGACGAGGCCTCGGCGGCCATGCCCTGCGGGGAGCTGATCTCCACCAAGCCTTTTCCGAGGGTGCGGATGATGCGCCAGCCGCCCAGATAGGTGCCGACCGCGATCGCGGCGGCACAGCTCGCGACGATCCACAGGGGGAGTCCGTGGCTGACGGTCGAGGCGTCGAGATGTCCGGTGACGATCAGGGCCATCGCGATGACGCCCATGGTCTTCTGTGCGTCGCCGGTGCCGTGGGCGAGCGAGACCAGTGAGGCGCTGGCGATCTGGCCGTATCGGAAGCCCTGTTCCTTGCGGCTCTCGGCGAGGTGACGGGTGATCGTGAACACGAGCCAGGTTCCGCATGCGGCGACGACGCAGGCGATCACCGGGGCGAGGAGTGCCGGCACGATGATCTTGCCGAACACTCCGTGCCAGTTCACTCCGGAGAGTCCGATGGCGGCGATCCCGGAACCGATGAGCCCACCGAACAAGGCGTGTGAGGAACTCGACGGCAGGCCGAAGAGCCAGGTGAAGAGGTTCCAGAGGATGCCGCCGATGAGTCCGGCGAAGATGATCAGCAGCGCGGTCGTCGGGGTGATACCTGCGACGATCTCGCCGGCGTCGGCGCCGGAGGTCTGCTGGATGTTGAGGACTTCTTTGGTGATGGTGGCGGCGACCTCGACCGAGAGGAAGGCGCCTACGAGGTTGAGGATGGCGGAGAGCCCGACCGCAACTTTCGGTTTCAGAGCGCCGGTGGCGATCGACGTTGCCATGGCGTTGCCGGTGTCGTGGAAGCCGTTGGTGAAATCGAAGCCGAGGGCCGTGATCACCAACAGCACCAGGATCAGCATTTCGCCGCTCATGGTTTTCATGATGAGGGCTGGGCTTCGAATTTCCTAAACGTCTCGGCACGGTTTCGTGGGATTTGCTCGTCTGTTCGGCGTGTCGCACACGTTTTCGCAGTTCAGCGCCGGTGTGTCGTCCGTCGCTTTCTGGGGCGATCGAACGCTCGGCCGACCATGGTGAAACCGACGGTCGCTGTGGAAGAATCCGACGCCATGACATCGATGAAGCTGGGCATGCCGATCAACTACGCGGGCGACTTCCGCGAGACCATCAACAACCTCGCCGACTTCGAGGCTGCGGGTGTCGAGCGGATCGCGGTGCCGGAGGCCTACAGCTTCGACGCGGTCTCGCAGCTCGGCTTCATCGCCGCGAAGACCGAGAAGATGGAACTGCAGACCGCGATCCTGCCCATGTACTCGCGCACCCCCACCAACCTCGCGATGACCGCCGCCGGTCTGGACTACATCAGCGGCGGCCGTGCGGTGCTCGGCATCGGGGCTTCGGGACCGCAGGTCATCGAGGGCTTCCACGGCGTCAAGTACGACTACCCGCTGGGCCGCGCCCGTGAGCACGCGGAGATCTGCCGCATGGTCTGGCGCCGCGAGAAGCTGAACTACCAGGGCAAGCACTACACCCTCCCGCTCGACGAGGAGCACGGCGGTTCGGGACTCGGCAAGTCCCTGAAGATCATCAACCACCCGGTCCGCGACAACATCCCGCTACTGCTGGCCGCCATCGGCCCCAAGAACATCGAGCTCGCCGCGGAGATGTTCGACGAGCTGCAGCCGATCCTGTTCCACCCGGAGCAGATCGACGCCGCCTTCGGGGAGTCCCTGGCCGCCGGTAAGGCCAAGCGCGACCCGTCGCTGGGCGAGTTGGGCATCGTGGTGCAGGCCACCGCGCGGGTCTCCGACGACGCCGAGCAGATCAGCAACGCCAAGGAACTCGTCCGGCACCACGCCGCGCTCTACATCGGCGGCATGGGTGCCCGCGGCAAGAACTTCTACAACCAGCTCGCCATCCGGTACGGATACGTCGAGGAGGCGAAGCTCATCCAGGACCTCTACCTCGACGGCAAGAAGGTCGAGGCCGCCGCGGCGGTTCCCGAGGACCTCGTGAATGCCATGTCGCTGATCGGTTCCAAGTCGGAGGTCGCCGAGCGCGTCGCCGCGTTCCGTGCGGCGGGCGTCACCTGCATCTTGGCCTCGCCCACCGCGCCGACGCACTCCGAGCGGGTGGCCGAGGTCGAGGCGCTGCGCGACATCTTCAACGGCTGATCGCCTCTCCCGCGAGGGATCTCAGTCAACCCGGTACGGCGGCCTTTCCGAGGCCGCCGTTCCGGTATGGGTAGACCGCACCCCGGCGACAGGGGTGACGGGTGTGCGGGTATCCGCAGAGTCTCCTGTGGGTGTCTCCAATTCTGTTGCGCGCCGGGCTGATACGTCCACATCGTAGGCGCGGTCGTCACAAACCTTGCGTGTGAGCGCGGTTGGCGTCGCATATCGCGATCGGGTGCATCCGCAGATGGTGAATCAGTCGAACGAGCGAGCTTTTTCTGCTCGACGCCAACCTGGTGCGAAAAGAGGGTGCCCCTATTCTCGAGGCGAATGCGAATCGCCGGGGGCGGCGCATTCCGCACCGCGTGGTGGAATCGCTCTCGAGTCCGGTACCCGTTCCGGTCGACCATTGAGACGTCGAGTAGGTCGGTGTCCTCCGAGTGGATGACAGATTTTTGCCCGAATTTCGAATCAGTTCGCGACGAATCCGAGAAAGTGAATTCGGGGGAGCGGTGAATTCCCTTCCCGTTGCTCACCTGATTGCCGACCGGAGGATTCGCGGGCATTCACGGGGCGCCCATTCGATACCGGTGCCCCCGAGTTGTGGGGCTCCGACCCGTCCCATAGTCTCTTGGTATCCGCGCGGCGCTGAACGGTATTCGCGCAGCACACGTCGGTGTGACCGCCGTCATAGGGGCGGTCGTACGCTCGGACGATTCCACCGGTGGCAGTGATCGGCAACGATGTCCCGGGGTCAGCGGCTGCTGGAGAAAACGGTGCCGACGGAATCCGATGTGCCGCGTGGATGCGGCGGGTTCTGGCGTACAGGTGACAGCAGTCGGACGTGACGAGGACGGCGCATGGTGAGTGGTGAGGCAGGGCGTTGAATTCCACCGTGTTGAATTCCGGCACGTCTGATCCGCCGGCGCAGAATTCGGTGCGGGCAGGATTTCATCCCGGAGAATCCGTTCATGTCGCACCTTTCTCGCGACACGTATCCCGTTCCGGGAATTTGGGATCCGCTGATTCGTTGTCGCGGATTCGTGGGTGTGGAGATTCGGTGGCGGAGGCGCACCGACGGTCGGGGGGATCAGACGGTCGGCGTGCCCCATGAGCTCGTGGTCCCACGGACCGGGTGAGCGCCTGGCGGGTCGACCATGAGTCACCCGACCCCGCCCCCCGGGACTCCCGCTGCCGGAATCGCTCGACGATTCCGGCTCAACGCCGCGCAGCGCGCCCTGTGGTTCACCCAGCAGGCAGCGCCCGAGGTGCCGATCAACATCGCGCAATACGTCGAGATCGACGGGCCGATCGACGTCGAACTCTTCCTCCGGGTGACGAGCGAGGTGGTGCGTCGGGCCCAGTTCACGCAGATCCGTTTCGAGGACACCGACGACGGACTGGTCGGCGTCTACGATCCCTCGCTGCATTACTGGGCCGACGTAATCGATCTCCGGGATCGCCCTGACCCCCACGCGGCCGCCGAGGCGATCATGCGCGAGGACTGCGCCCGCCCACTGGATCCGCGCGTCGACCGCACCGCGCGCGGCTGCCTCTTCCGTCTCGGTGACGAGAAGTTCTACGTCTACAACCGCGGACATCACATGCTCTCCGACGGTGTCGGCGGCAAGGACCGCATGGTCGAGGCCCTCGCCGCGTACCACGCGGCGGTCACCGGCGGCGAGCTCCCGCCCGCCAAACCGGTGGACCTGGATCTGCCCGCACGCGCCGACGACGAATACCGCGCATCGCGACGATTCGAGACAGATCGGGCTCACTGGCGACAGGCCATGGCCGGGGTGGGGATTCCCGCGTCCCTCGCACACCGGCGCGGCGAACCGGAAGCCGTCTCGCGGCGGGTCGTCGCACCGGTCGACACCGGGACGATGGACCTTCTGCGGCGCGCGGCCGAGCAGCGTTCGACGATCCTGCCGAACGTCATCGTCGCCGCGTTCTCGGCCTACCTGGCCCGGGCCGCCGCAGACGGTGACGAGGTGATCTTCCAGTTCCCGGTCGCCGCCCGGACCACCGCAGCGCTTCGCTCGACCCCCATGCCGGTCGCGAATGTCGTTCCCCTGCGCACCGGCGTGGCGGGAGGGGCGTCGGTCACCGAGGCGCTGGCCACCACGCAGGCGGCGCTTCTCGGCGCGCTGCGACACCAGCGCTACCGCGGCGAGGACATCTGGGCCGACGTCGCCGCCGACGAGACCAGCGGGCGAGTGCGTCGGACGGCGGCACAGGAACGTTCGGGTCCGATGCTCAATCTGATGCTCTTCCAACGGGAATTCCCCTGCGGCGAGGCGCGCGGCACCTTCCACGTCGTGACGGTCGGTCCCGCCGAGGACCTGTCGGTCAACATCTTCCCGGTCGCCGGCGAGGAGCGGGACTCGGTGCTCATGGTCGGGGTCGAGGCCAACCCGAAACGATACGACGACGCCGAGGTCGCCGAGCATCATCGACAGTTCCTCGCGATGCTGCGAACGTTCGCCGACGCGCTGCTACACGCTCCGGACACCCGCATCGACGATCTCCCATTGGCGAATCCGGTTGCCGTGGTCAACGGCCCGGCCGTGACGTCCCGTCCGCAGACGGTCCCCGAGGCGCTCGCGTCCGCGGTTGCGCGCCATGCACATTCGCCGGTCATCGACGGGCCGCGTGTCCCTGAACTCTCGTTCGGGCAATTGCACCGGCGCGCCCTCGACCTCGCCGCGCGACTCCGTACCGCCGGTGCGGTTCCCGGCACGACGGTGGCCGTTTCGCTCCCACCGGGCGCAGACCTGCTCACCGCGTGGTGGACGGTCGCGGTGAGCGGGGCGGCCATCCTGCTGCTCGACCCGCACGCTCCGAGAGACGGCTTCTCGGAACTGATGCAGACCACGCGTCCCGTCCTCGTCATCACCGGGTCCGAGGGAGCGGTCGCGTCGATTCCCGGTCCGCGTGTTCTGACCCTCGCCGAACTGGACCACCTGGAGGCGTCCGCGGTGCCGGTGCCCCGTCCCGCACCGGGTGACATCGCCTGCCATCTCGCGATCACCGACAACGGCTCCGGCCCGGGCACACTCGCGGTGCCCCAGCGTGCGTTCGCCGCTCTGCTCACGAACGGCGTGTTCGACTCCGCGGCAACCGGTCTCGAGTACGGCCGGTTGTTCTTCGGTGCGCCCGCGGCATCCTCGGCGGCCCATCTGGAGATCATCGCCGCGGCCGCGCACGGCCTCCGACTCGTGGTGCCCGGCCCCGACACCGCAGCCGTCACGCATGTGATCGCCACACCGGGAGATGTACCCGGACTCGGAGCGCAGGGGCCGATGACCTCGCTGCTGGTCGTCGGCGGGGACATCGCACCGGCGGCGCTGGTCCGTCTCGCCTTCGGTCGCGAGGTGTCCGCGCCGTACTGTCCGCGCGGTGCGTTCGGCCCGGTGACGTCGAGCCGCCGGATCGGCCGCGACGCAGCCGTCGATCACCGACTGCCCAGTGGCGCTCCGCGTCCGGCCACCGGGATCGCGATCCTCGACCGGCTGCTACGGCCGGTCCCGGTGGGGGTCACGGGTGACGTCTACGTCAGCGGCCCGCAGGTGGCGACGTCCATCGCCGGCGACGCGGTCCGTACCGCATCGGCCTTCGTGGCGTGTCCCTGGGAGCCGGGCGTCACCATGCTCCACACCGGGGATCGCGGCCATTTCGACCCGGGCACGGGCATGTTGGTCGTCGACCACCACGCCGAGGATGTCGTCACTCTCGACGGTGTCCGCATCGATCTCGCGGCGCTCGACCGGGCGGCAGGGCAGGTTCCCGGGGTTGGGTACGCGGTGTCGGTGGTGGCCGAGAACGCCCTCGACATCGGCATCGTGTGCGACGCCGCCGATCCGGACCGCTCACGGGTTCGGGCCGCGGTCCGCCGGCGCGTCGACGAGGAGGTGCCGGCCTCGACCCGGCCCCGCCGCGTCGTGATCCTCGCCGAGCTGCCCACGGACCCGACCGGAAACCTCGACCGGCGGGCGGCGGCGCGGCTGATCGCCGCGACACCCGAGGCGGAGACCCGCCACCGGGCGGCGGCCACCCCCACCGAGGTGGCGGTTGCCGAAGCGGTGACCGAGATACTCGGGGTCGGGAATCCGTCGATGGACGACGAGCTCGTCCGATTGGGCGCCACCTCCCTGGGATTCATGCAACTCGCGACCCACCTCGGGAGCACTCTGCGCGTGGTCGTCGACATGCGCGAGCTGGCGACGGTGACGACGCTCGCCGAACTCGCGTCGGTCATCGAGGCCGCCTCCCCGAGACGGATGACGTCCACCGACGGTGCCATCTCCTATCGCCCGACCCGAGCCCAGCAGGAGATCTGGCTCCTGAACCGGGCTGCCCCACGCGCGACCGTCTATCACCTGCCGGTGCGGCTCACACTCGCCGAGGAGATCACCGCCGACGCGGCGCGGGCGGCGCTGATCGACGTGGCCATCCGGCACGAGGCCTTGCGGACCGTCTACCCAGAGGTCGACGGGGGACCCGTCGCGCAGGTACGCGGTACGGTCGAATCAGCTGCTGCCGCGCCAATCACCAGTGCCACCCTGGACACCGCGGGTGTCGATCTCGCGGTGTCCGCTCCGTTCGACCTGCGCACCGAGGTCCCGTGGCGGGCGGTGCTCGACGAGACGCGAGAGGCCGTCGAGCTGGTCCTCGTCGCCCACCACATCGCCGTCGACGAGTGGTCGTTGCACATCGTGCTGGAGGATTTCGCGCATGCGGTGCGCGCACGTGCAGCCGGCGCGGATCCCGTCTGGGAGACCGAGGCGGTCGCCTTCAGTGCGGTCCTGGACGCACGAACCGCCGGATCGTCGGCGACAACTGCTGCGGCGGAGGTCTTCTGGGCCCGGTACTTGAGGGACGCGCCCGAACGTCTCGCCCTGCCCGAACCCGCGGTGAGCGATACGGCGGGCCCTGGGCTCACGGCCGGGCCGGCGGTCCACGAGAGTCGACGGGTCGACCGGGCGATCACCGAAGCCGCGTCCGCGCAGGCTCGCGAGAACAGCACCACCGTCAATACGATTCTGTGCGTGGCACTCTCGGCGGTCCTGGCCGAGTTCACCGACTCCGACGACGTCGTGATGTCGATGCCGGTGTCGGGTCGCTTCACCAGCGAGGAACTCCGCCCGGTCGGAATGTTCGTCGAGACGGTACCGGTGCGCGTGACCGGTGTCCGCGAGGCGGCTGTCGCCCACGCGCTCACGGTCACCGGGCGCGACCTCGCTACCGCTGTCTCGCTGGCGGATTCCGGGCCGACCGGGTTGTCCGACGTCATCTTCGCCTTCCACGCATCCTCACCCGATCTCATCGCGTGGACGGTCTTCGCCGGCGGCGAGACCCTGCGGACCCCCGAGGCCCGAACCCCGCTGGAGTTCACCGTGATCGACGACGGGAACGGGTTGTCGGTCTCTCTGACGGTTGCCGAGCGGCGTGTGGACGTGGCAGCGGCTCGTCGAATCCTCGACAGGTTCGTCGAGGCCGTCGCAGCCTTGGCGGCCGCGGCCCCCGACCAGACCGTCGCCGACTGCTTGTCGCCGGGAACTGCCACCGACCCGGGTACTCGCCGGACCGCCTGCGTCGATCCCATACCGGCGCTCCTGCACCACGCCGACGCGCATCCCGAGGCGCGTGCGGTCATCGACGGCGACGTCACCCTCGACTACCGAACCCTCATCGACCGGGCACGCACACTCGCCACGCGTCTTCAGGCCTCCGGTCTGCGCCCCGGCGACCGCGTGGCCCTGCTCATGGACCGTCGCGCCGACACCGTGGTCGCGATCGTCGCGACCCTCCTGGCCGATGCGGTCTACGTCCCGATCGACCCGGACCTCCCGCAGGCGCGTGTCGACCTGATCCTGGCCGGGACCGCCCCGGCCGCGATCGTCGACAGCCGGCTCGAGGTGTCGGAGGGGCCCGGTCATCAACGCGCGCAGCCGATCCCGGGTGCCGCCTACATCATCCACACCTCCGGCTCCACCGGGTTGCCGAAGGCCGTGGTGGTGACCCGACAGAACGTGGCCGCGCTGATGGCGGCGGGACTCGACCTCATCGACGCCTCCCCGCGAGACGTCTGGGCCTGGGTGCACTCGTACGCCTTCGACTTCTCGGTGTGGGAGATCCTCGGTGCGTTGGCCTCCGGCGGCAGCGTCGTCGTGGTCGACCGGACGACGGTCCGGGACCCGCGGGCACTCGCCGAGACGATCGAGCGGCACGGGATCACGATCCTCTCGCAGACCCCGACCGCGTTCAGCGGGATCGTCGACCTCGCAACCACTCCCGTGCCACCGGCGCTCCCGTCCCTGCGGGCCGTCGTCTTCGGCGGTGAGACCCTCGCACCGAACACTGTGCGCGCATGGGCTGCCGACCACCCGAACACCCGGCTGCTCAACATGTACGGCATCACCGAGACGACCGTGGTGCTGACCGCGGCCGACGTCGACACCGACGACGAACGCAGCATCATCGGTGCTCCGTTCGACGGCGTCGGGTGGATGGTCCTGGACCGGCGCCTGCGACCGGTGCCGACCGGTGCGGCCGGCGAGCTGTACCTCGTCGGAGAACAGGTAGCACTCGGCTACCTCAACGCTCCCGGCCTCACCGCGACAAGGTTCGTCGCCGACCCGTCGGGGAGCGGCCGGCGGATGTACCGCACCGGCGACCGCGTCCGCGAGGTCGCACCCGGCCGCCTCGCCTACCTCGGTCGCAACGACGACCAGGTCCAGATCCGCGGTCACCGGGTCGAACTCGGCGAGGTCGTCTCGACCCTGCGTGCCGTTCCCGGTGTGGGCGACGCACGCGTCCTGGTACGACCGGGTCGCCGGGCGGGCGATGAACAACTGCTGGCTTTCGTGACCGAGGACGGCCTCGCCGACTTCGACGTCCTCGATGACCTCGACGAGGCGGCGATCCTGGCAGCCTGCGCTGCACGTCTGCCGGGGCACGCCGTGCCGGCCCGCGTCGCGATCGTCGACGGCTGGCCGATGACCCGGACCGGAAAGATCGACCGCGACAAACTCTTCGCGACCATCACCGACACCGCCCCGCCGGTCGGGCGGGTCCTCGGCCCGGTCGAGGAGACCGTGGCGTCGGCGATCCGTGCGGTCGTCGGTGAGGACGCCGGTCCTCTCGGCGCTGGCACGAACTTCTTCGCTGCCGGAGGCACCTCGCTCTCGGCGGCACGCCTGGCCGCCACCCTCGCCGGGATGGGCTACCGGGTGGAGGTGGCCGACGTCTTCGAGAATCCGACCGTCGCCGAACTGGCGGCGCGGATCGCCGCTCCGGGAACCTCGCCCGTTCCGTCGCGTGCGTCCCTCCTTGCCGATGATGTCGACATCCCTGCGGATCTGCCGCTCACACCGGAACAGATGGACGTGTGGTTGCGGTGGCGGACCGAGCCCGAGTTCACCGGCTACCTCCTGCCGGTGGCCTGGCCGATCGACGCGAGCCCCGTCGACGTGCGACGCGCGGTTGCCGCGATTGTGGCGCGACACGACGCCCTGTGCACCGTATTCCCTTTGCGAGAAGGGGTCCCGGTGCAACATCGATGGGACGACGCCAGGGTGCTCGACCATCTGGAACGGGAACTCGGACCCGACGCCCGCCCGAGGCCGGACGTGACTTCCGTTCTCGCCTCGATGGCCACGCCGATCGACCTCGCCACCTCGCTTCCGTGGCGCGTACGGATCGTCGAGATCGACGGCACCACCTGGCTTCTCGGGGTGATCCACCACATCGCCGCCGACGGAGAATCCTTCGCGATCCTGGCCGGTGAACTCGACACGGCCCTCGCCGGTGCGACGCTGCCCACGAGCGGAACCGACTATCGGCGGTACTCCATGTGGCGCGCCGAGACGCTCGACGCGAGGCGCGCGGAACTCACCGCGTTCTGGCGGGACGCGTTCAACCAACCGCTCGAACAGCTGCGCCTACCCGAGATGAACCTGCAGGCGGAATCCGTTGCCCCCGCGGGGGAGACGATCGTGCACCGTGTGCAGGGCCGCCTCGATTCGGCCGTCACCGCATCGCTCGACGCGCTGACCGTGGCACGGTCGACGACACCGTTCATCGCCACCCACACCGCGCTGGCCGCGGTCCTGTCGACACAGTCGGGTGTCGGGGTGGTCACCGTCGGCACCGCGCTGTCCGGCCGTCTCGACCCCGGCCTCGTCGGTGTGCCCGGTTTGTTCGCGCGTGCGGTGCCGCTCCACACGCCCATCGACCCGGAACTCTCCTTCGCCGATCTGCTGGCTCGAGTGACCTCGGTGGACCTGGGCGCCTTCGCCCACGCCGACCTGCCCCTCACCGAGATCGCCGACATCGCCGACCCCGGTCGTGCCGGTGCCGGAACCCCGTTGTTCGAGGTGTCCTTCGGCGCGGTGCCGGATGCGATCGTCGAATGGGCGGAAACCGAGTCCCCGCCCGGAGGCGCGGCGTCGGGCGTCCTGGGTATACCGCTCTTCGGCATCGACGTCTCGATGTACCGGCACGACGGTGCACTCCACGTGACGATGTCCTGCACCGACGCGGTCGCCACCGCGGACCGCCTGAATGCGCTGTGCGACCTCGTCGTCGACACCCTGCGACGCGGCGTGCTGGCCCCCGACGAGCCGGTTCTCACCCTGATGAGCCCGGCGGACGAAGAGGTGATCAGCCCGGAGTTCGAACCGGAGACCTTCGACGCGCTGTTCACCTCATACGTCGCCGCAACCTCGTCCGATGTTGCGGTCGTCGATTCCTGCCACCGCGTACCGGGGTTCGGCACCGAGATCTCCGGCCACGACGTCGACCGACTGTCGACCCATCTGGCGCGCGTACTCATCGCACGGGGTGTCGGTGCGGGCGACGTCGTCGTCGAACTGCTCCCGAGGTCGGTGTTCGGGGTGATCGCGACCGCCGCGATCGCCCGCGCGGGTGCGGCTTTCGTCAACATCGACCCCGCCGACCCGGCCGAACGACGGAACCTCGTCCTCGACCGATGCCGACCGGCGCTGGTGCTCTCTCTCGGTGACACCGGCCCGGCTGGCATCGGCACAGGGGGCATCGGCACCGGGGGAATCGATGTCGAGGTGCTCGCTCTCGACGAGGTGTTCGCCGAGCTGCCCGCGGTGGTGCCGCCCTTCGACGACGCGGAACGAGTACGGGCGGTGACGCCGGACGACGTCGCCTACATCACCTTCACCTCCGGGACGACCGGCGTGCCGAAGGGCGTCGCGGTCACTCACTGTGGTCTCGCCGGGTGGGCCCGCGACACCGCCCGACGGTTGGACCTGACCTCCGGCGACCGTGTACTGCACACGTACGCAACCGGTTTCGACGCCCACCTGATGGGTGTTCTGCCGCCGCGGATCGCCGGCGCGACGCTGATCATGTGCCCGCCGGATGTCATCGCGGCCGACGAACTCGCCGACCTCGTCGCAGACGCCGGGGTGACCGTTCTGCTCACCACCCCCTCGGTGCTGGCCACCCTGCGACCCGACGACCTGCCGCACGTCCGGCACGTCGCCGTGGGCGGCGAACCGCTCGGTGCGGGTCTCGTCCGCGAGTGGACCCGCACCGCGACGATCAGCAACGAATACGGTCCGACCGAGGCGACCGTCGCGGTCAGCAGTGCGCGCTACACCGGTCCCACGAGAGGCGCGGTGCACATCGGGCGCCCGCTCGACGGTGTGACCATGCACGTCCTCGACGCGAGGCTGCGTCCTGTTCCGGACCACACCGTGGGGGAGCTCTATCTCTCCGGGAACTGTCTGGCGCGTGGATATCTCGGCGACCCACGCACGACCGCGACCGCCTTCGTCGCCGGTCCGCACGGGGAGCGGATGTACCGCACCGGGGATCTGGTCCACCGGCGCGGCGACGGCACCTTCGTGATCCACGGCCGGACCGACGACCAGGTCAAGATCCGCGGTGTGCGCCTCGAACCCGGCGAGATCGATGCGGCGCTGTCCCGGCTGCCCGGCATCGCCGCCTCCGTCACCGCGGCGCGTGCCACCGCAGCAGGCGAGAAGGTGCTGGTCTCCTGGGTGATCGGCGAGCCCGGTGTCGAGATCCGCACCGACAACCTGGCACCGCAACTGGCACATGTGCTGCCGCGCACCATGATCCCCGGAGTATTCGTCGAGGTCGACGACCTGCCGATCGGACGCAACGGCAAGATCGACGTGACCTCCCTGCCCGCACCGGACTTCGGCGCGACCGGTGTCCGTGGTTCGGCGACGGCCGGCCGCGCCCCGGCGGGGGAGACGGAACTACTCATCGCGTCGGTGTGGGCGGAGGTCCTCGACCGCCCGATCGAGAGCTTCGACGCCGATTCGGACTTCTTCGCCGACGGCGGCACCTCCCTGTCGGCGACACAGGTCACCTCGAGGCTCTCCGCGTCCACCGGTGTCGACGTCGCGGCTCGTCTGCTGTTCGAGGCTCGGACGATGGCCGAACTCGCCCGCCGCGTCGACGACCTGGTCTCACCGACCTCCGGACCCGTCGCGGCCCCGCTGCCGGCGCCGGCGCGACTTCCCGTTCCCGACCCGTTACCACTGGCATATCCGCAGCGGCGCATGTGGATTCACCATCACGTCGACCCGACATCGACCGCATACCACGTTCCCGTGGTGATGCGGATCCGCGGTCGCGTCGACCTCGCCCGACTGCGCAAGGCCGTCGACGAGGTCGTGGGTGCGCACCCCGTGCTCCGCACGGTGTACCCGGATTCGCCGGCCGGACCGATCCAGCGACGGATCGAACACCGAAGCCCTGTGCTGGCACACCATCTCGTGGAGGTCGGCGACGAGGACGTCGAGGCCGTGGTCCGACGGCAGGTGACGGAGTACTTGCGCACACCGTTCGACCTCGAGAACGAGCCCGGATTCCGCGCGGCCGTCTTCGAGGTGGAGACGTCTGACGACGCCACCGACGACACCGACCTCTACCTCGCGGCGGTCCTCCACCACATCGCCATCGACGGTTGGTCCATCCGTGTGCTGCTCGCCGACCTGATGCGCGCCTACGACGGCGAGCGACTGGCGGTGGCCGCCGACGAGGCGTTCACCTACGCCGACTTCACCCAGTGGCAGATCGAACGCCTCGGAGACGCCGCCGATCACGACAGCCTCTTCGCGCACCAGATCCGTTACTGGACAGATACTCTCGCCGATGCGCCGGAACCGCTCCGGTTGCCCGGTCATCGCGACCCCGGCGCCGCGGGCGTCACCGGTCGTATCGGTGCCTCCGTGCCGTCCCCCGCGATCCATCAGACCGCGAAGGCGTTGTCGGCCACGGTCTTCCAGGTCGCGCACGCAGCTCTCTCGGCGACCCTCGGTCAGCTGACCGGACAGTGGGATGTCCTGGTCGGCGTGCCGGTGCACGGACGCTCCGCCCCCGAATGGGAGTCGGTCGTGGGCATGTTCGTCAACACCGTCGCGCTGCGCACCCGACTCCGCCCGGACACCCCGGTTCGCGAAGCGGTGGAACAGGTCCGCGACGTCGCACTCGCAGCGCTGGCGCACAGCGACATCCCCTACGAGGACGTCGTACAGGCGGTCCGGCCCGCGGCCCGGCACGGCGGCGATCCGCTGATCTCGGTGCTGCTCGTGAGCCAGGAGGTCGTCCCGCAGGCCTCCGGCGAGGTCCCTCTGGCAGGCGCAATGGCCTCGCTGGTCACCGAGGCGACATCGACGGTCGACGCGAAGTACGACATCGAGGTGGTCCTCGCCGAGAGCGACGACGAACTGCATGTCACCCTGGTGCACTCCGCGCAGGTCCCGGACGAGGTGGCCCGGCTGCTGCTCGACGACTACACCACCCTGCTGCTCGGTGTGGGCGACGTCGGGCAGCCGTTCCCGGTCGTGGCCTCGACCGTGGATGCCCCCGAGATCCCCACGCGCGATTCCGGCGAATCCGCCCGGTACGAGCGAGAACTCGCCGATCCGGAGCTCGTCGCGCAGGTTCGCGCGATCATGGCCGAGGTGCTCGAGGTCTCGGTGGACGCGATTGCGGAATCCGCCGACTTCTTCGCTCTCGGCGGCACCTCGCTGTCGGCCACCAGGGTGACCTCGGCCCTGGGCCGCCACCTCGGTGTCCGGGTGCCGACGCGGGTGCTGTTCGAGCACCCGACACCCGCCGGCCTCGCCGTCGCGGTTCCCACGCCGGCCGTCGACGCCGTGCAAGACCTTGCCGATTCTCGTGCGGTCGACGATCCGGACGACCGGGTCACGGAGATCCCACTCGCACCGACGCAGCGCCGCATGTGGGTGGGCGCGCAGATGTTGGGCCAGGTCCCGATCTACTCGGTTCCCGTCGCCGTCGGTGTGCCGCCCGGACTCACGACGGCCGAGGTGACCGCCGCACTGGACGCCCTCGTCGACCGGCACACCGCGCTGCGCACCCGCTACCTGGCCACGCCCGACGGTCCGCGGCAGCGGGTCGTCGACGGATGGCGGCCGCCGGTACGGCACCTCGACTCGACCGCGCTCACCGGCACGGCCATCGCCGATGAGTTCTCGACTCCCTTCGATCTCGCCGGGGAACCGCCCGTGCGGATCTGGCTGCTGACGGAGAACGGCGTCGACACCGCCCCGGTCGCGGTGGTCCTCGTCGCCCACCACATCGCGATGGACGGCGAATCCGCAGCCATCGTCGAACGGGAACTCGCCGGGCTCCTGGCCGGCGAGTCCCTGGACCGGGAACCGGTCGGCTTCGACGTCCTCGCGCGGCGGATGGTCGCCGAGGAGCAGAGCTCACGCGCCGAATTGCACGACTACTGGCGGCAGGCCCTCGATGGTTACCGCGGGGAACTCGACCTCGCCGACCACCGTCCGCCCGACCGCGATCTCCGTACCTCGGTGATCGAGTTCCCGATTGACGAGGCCGTCGCCCGGTCCATCTCGACGGCCGCCCGCCGCGCACAGGCCAGCGACTTCCATCTCCTGCACGCCGCGACCGCACTAGCCCTCGCGGCGCAGGCCGGCGTCGACGACATCGCCGTGGCGACCCCGGCCTCGATGCGCCGCGACGCGGACAGTGCGGGCACGGTCGGCATGCTGATCTCGACGGTGGTCCTTCGTACGCGACTGACCGCCGGGATGACGGTCGGCGG
Source organism: Gordonia namibiensis NBRC 108229 (assembly GCF_000298235.1). Lineage (GTDB taxonomy): Bacteria > Actinomycetota > Actinomycetes > Mycobacteriales > Mycobacteriaceae > Gordonia > Gordonia namibiensis. The sequence goes on along the minus strand of NZ_BAHE01000006.1, from coordinate 96,878 downwards.
CCTCATCGAGACCGTCCGCGACACGGACCTCGCCGCTCTCGACCACGCGGCCATCGCCTTCGACGACGTCGTCGCACTCGTCGATCCGCCGCGCATCCCCGGACGTCACCCGCTCGTCCAGGTCGCCTTCTCGGTGGTCGACTCCACCGGCGTCGCGCCAGGCCCCGTCACCGCGGACGCACCGCATACCGCGATGGATTCGCACAGCGAGTTCGACGTGCACATCGTCGCGGTCCGGTCCGGGAGCAACTGGCGGCTGCAGCTCCATCACGCGCGGGATCTGTTCGACGAGAGCGTGATCCGCGGACTGGGTGAGCGTCTGGTGGCGGCCGTGGCCGCGGTGACCGGCGACCCCGCACGTCGGATCGCCGCCGTCGAACCCCTCACCGCGGCCGAACGCGAATTCCTCAGCGGCCGTGCGCATGCCGCCGCGCCGACCGGGACCGAACCACTGCTCGCCGACTTGTTCACCGGGACGGTGGCCACGCACGGCGATCGGCCGGCGATCACCGACGGCACGCGATCCCTCACCTACCGCGAACTCGACGCCTGGGTGTCGGAGACGGCACGCGCCCTTCGTGCGCGCGGCCTCGACGCGGGCGACGCGGTTGCGGTGGTCGTCCCGCGCTCCATCGAATCGGTGGTCGCCATCTGGGCGGTGAGCCGCATCGGCGGGGTGTGTGTCCCCGTCGACGTCACCTACCCGGCGGCGCGCATCGAGCACGTGGTCGCCGGAGCACGGGCGACGGCGATCGGTCCGGAGGACATCCCCACGCAACCGGTCGAACCCGTCGCCTCGGAGCCGGTTGCACGTGTCTCACCGGACTCCCTGGCGTATGTCATCACGACATCGGGCACCACGGGCACCCCCAACATCGTCGGCGTCACCCATCGCGGCGTGCATCGTGTCGCCGGGCTCGGCGACGTGGAATCCGGCGACCGGGTGGGGATGGCGATCAGCCCCGGATTCGACGCGACGTTCCACGACCTGCTGCTGCCGCTGGCCACGGGCGCGACGCTCGTCGTCGTCCCGCCGGAGATCGTCGGGGGACGGGACCTCGCCGGCTTCCTCGACCGCACCCGGGTCAGCGTGTTCACCGCGACCCCGTCGGTGATGCGGACCATGCAGCCGGAATCGATCTCCTCGTTGCGACTGGTCTACATCGGCGGCGAGGCGCTGCCGGCCGACCTCGCGTCGGCGTGGGCGGAGTGGGCGCAGGTCCGCAACATCTACGGTCCCACCGAGACGACGGTGACGGTGTCCACCAGCGCCTACCGTCCGGGCGAGCCCGTGCGGCTGGGGCATCCGCGGCCCGGGATCGGGGCCGAGGTCCTCGACACCCGACTGCGGCACGTACCGCCCGGCGTGGTGGGCGAACTCTACGTCAGCGGAACCGGCGTCGCCCGTGGATATCTCGGCGACCGGCCACTGACCGCCGCGACCTTCGTGGCCGGGAGTGACGGGCGTCGACGCTACCGGACGGGCGACCTCGTGCGATGGGATCGCGAAACCGGCGAGCTGATCTATGTGGGCCGCGCGGACCGTCAGATGAAGATCCGCGGACAACGCGTCGAACCCGCCGAGATCGACGCCGTTCTCCTGCGCGCCGGAGCCGATCGCTCGGTGACCGTGCTGCGGCCCGGGCCGGCCGGGCCGGCGCTCGTCTCCTATGTGGTCTCGCCGGTGTCCGTCGACCGCCTCGCCGACGTCTGCCGCGCCCTGCTGCCGCGGCACATGGTGCCCGCCCGGATCGTCGAACTGGCCGAACTGCCGCTGAGTGGCGCGGGCAAGATCGACCAGCGACGACTCCCCGAGCCGACCTGGTCGGAATCGACCCGCGAACCCGAGACCCGCACGGAGACAACCGTTCGCGACGCCTTCCGGACGGTCCTCGGCGAACACGGCGTCGGCATGGACGACGACTTCTTCGCCCTGGGCGGCAACTCCCTGGCCCTGGTACAGCTGCGCGACGAACTCTCCCGACGCACCTCCGTCACCGTGGACGTCGCAGACCTCTTCACCCACCGCACGCCGGCCGAGGTGGCCCGCGTCGTCGACGCCGCGTCCACGGGGGAGGGTACCGGCGTCGACCACCGCGTCGTGCCGCTGTCGCGCACGGATGGCACCGAATCGGGCGTTCCGGAGTCCGGGGCCCCGACGATCTGGTGCGTGCACACCGCCACCGGGATCGTCGAACCGTTCCGGGCCTTCGGCGCGTCACTGGATTCGACTGCCGCATATGGTCTCCAGCTGCCCGAACTCGTCGTCGCCGACCGTGACCTGCCCGCAAGCCTCCCCGAGATCGCGGCCCTGCACGTCGCGGCGGTTCGCAGCCGCCAGCCGTCCGGGCCCTACCGTCTCGTCGGCTGGTCGCTCGGTGGTGTCATCGCGCACGAGATGAGCCGGCAACTCATCGAGGCCGGCGAGCAGGTCGACGTGCTGATGGTGCTCGACTCCCGACCTCCCGGCGACCTGCACGAGGGGGCCGACGAGGAGCTGCTCGGCGAGGATCATCCGCTCCGAGCCGCGGCCGAGCGCCACGACCCGCAGGCACTACGGCGGTTCGAGGATCGCTCCCGGACCCTCGCCGCCGCGGTGCGGTCCTACGAACTTCGTCCGGTGCCCGTGGGTAAGGTCATCTACGTTGCCGCCGAGGACAATCCGGACACCGAGAGCTGGGCACGGGCCGTCCGGCCCGATGCCGGAACACAGACTCCGGCGGTGGAAGTGATCCCCGCCGGAGTGGCACACGCGCAATTGGGCGACCCCGACGTGATGCGTCGGCTGGCCAGGAGAATCGAGGAGGAATGGTGACCGGATCCGAGCGGGACGAGGCATCGACAGGACTGTCGATCCTGTTCGTCTGCACCGGCAACATCTGCCGCTCGCCGATCGGCGAACGCGTGCTGACCGGACTGGCCGACCGCATGCGGGCCGACGGGGCGGATCTCGCCGTCACGTCGAGCAGTGCCGGCACCGGCGCGCTCAACGGTCAGCCGATCCACCCGCACTCCGCCGCGGTTCTCGCCGAACACGGCTACGACGCATCGGGTTTCGAGTCCCGATACCTGCGTCCGCCCATGCTGACGCAGGCCGACCTCGTGCTGTGCATGAGCCGCGAGCACCGTGCGGCCGCCCAGCAAATGGCGCCCGCCCGCTGGAAGCGCGTGTTCACCCTCACCGAGTTCGCCTCCCTCGCGGAGACCGGGACCCCGGCGGAGAACGGCACCCTCGCCGCGATCATGGGCGGGCGGGGACGTATCGATCCCAACTCGCCGCTCCTCGACATCGTCGACCCGATGGGCCGTCCGCGTGAGGACTTCGACCGCGTGTTCGGCGAGATCGAGCCGAAGGTCGAGACCGTGGCGAAGTGGCTGGCGGCACAACACCTCACCGAGACGACAGGGGAGACCCGGTGATCCGCCGTATCGCCGGAAACCGGGCGGTCCAGGTTCTCGCCCTGATCGTGGTGCTCCTCGCCGCGGTCGTCGTCTGGCTCGCGTACTCGGCACTGAAGGTGAAGGGCGACCTCGAGTCGGTCCGATCCGACGCCTCGCAGGCCCGGACCCTGATGCTCGACGGCGATCAGGCCGGCGCCTCGCAGGCCGCCGCTGCGGCCGCCGACAGCGCTCGGGCCGCCTCCGACCGGTCCCACGGCATCGTGTGGTCGGCGGTGGCCGCGATCCCGGGGATCGGATCGCCGTTGAAGTCGGTGCAGCAGATGAGCGACGCCGTCGAGGCGCTGTCCGCCGACGTGCTCCTCCCGGCCGCGGACCTCGCCGGCGTACTGAACCCGGATCAGCTCCGGACCGGGAACACGGTGAATCTCAAGCTGTTACGTGAGGCGCAGCCCGACCTCGCCAAGGTCGCCGAACGCTCGACCGAGGTGGCCGACGAGGTCGCGTCGATCAACCCGAGCTGGCTCGGCGTCGTCGCCGATGCGAGAACCCAACTCGCCGAGCAGGTGGACGCGGCCGAGTCCACCCTGGTCGCCACCGACATCGCCGCCCAGCTGATCCCGCCGATGCTGGGCTCCTCGGGGCCGCGCAACTACTTCATGGCCTTCCAGACACCGTCGGAGTCCCGCGGAACCGGCGGGCTCGTCGGCGGTTTCGGGCTGCTCAACGCGACCGGCGGACGGGTGACGGTTCCCGAACTGGGTGCCAACTCGGAGTTCCGCGACCCGGCGACGCCGAAGATCAACCTGGGCCCCGAGTACGACGCGGTCTACTCGTATTACAAGCCCTACACCGACTTCCGGAACGGGAACCTCAGCGCTCATTTCCCCGATGCGGCGAAGATCTGGCTGGCCAACTGGCGGGCCCAGACCGGCCAGAAGCTCGACGGTGCCATCGCCCTCGACCCGATCGCGCTGAAGTACATCCTCGAGGTCGTCGGACCGGTGACGTTGCCCGGCGGGGAGAAGATCACCGCCGACAACGTCGTATCCATCACGCTGTCGACCTCGTACCAGCGGTTCGCCGACGACAACGAGGCCCGAAAGGCGTACCTGCAGTCCATCTCCCAGGCTGTGGTGAAGAAATTGATCAGCTCGGGCGGGAGCACCCGGGACCTGCTCGAGGCGCTCGGACGCGGCGTCCACGAGCGCCGGATCATGGTCTACAGCACCACGCCCGCCGAACAGGAGATCCTCGAGACCACCAAGCTCGGGCATCAGATCTCCGACACCGACTCGCCGTATCTGCAGGTGGCGATCGGCAATGCGTCGGGCAGCAAGCTCGACTACTACCTCCGTCGCGAGATCGACTACACCTCAGGCGATTGCAGCGGCGACACCCGGCAGAGCACGATCACGGTCACGCTGACCAACACCCTCGACGAGACCGCCGGACTCACCGACTACGTCGCCGGTGGCCTCGGCACCGAACTGGCCGTGGACAAGGGCACGAACCTCGCCAACGTGGAGTTCCTCGCCACCAAGGGTGCGGTGCTCAAGGAGATGACCCTCGGCGACGCCGGTGCCTTCTACGTCGAACAGACCCTGCACGGGCGGCCCTACTACTCGACCCGGGTCGGTATCGCCCCGGGACAGAGCACCACGATCACGTTGAAGATCGACGAGCCGACCGCGGCGACGGGCGAAGCCGAGGTCCCGGTGCAGCCGCTGGTCGACGACCCCACCGTCACGGTCGACGTGCCCGCGTGCGGGCCGCGGGAGTGACCGTGCCCGCGTGCGGGCCGCGTCAGTAGTAGTACGGGAAGTCGTCCCAGCGCGGATCGCGCTTCTCCAGGAACGCATCCCGGCCCTCGACGGCCTCGTCGGTCATGTAGGCCAGGCGGGTCGCCTCACCGGCGAACACCTGCTGACCCATGAGGCCGTCGTCGGTGAGGTTGAAGGCGAACTTCAGCATGCGCTGTGCGGTGGGTGATTTGCCGTTGATCTTGCGGGCCCACTCGATGGCGGTGTTCTCCAGCTCGGCGTGCGGGGCGACGCGATTGACCGCGCCCATGCGGTGCATGGTCTCCGCGTCGTAGGCCTCGCCGAGGAAGAAGATCTCGCGGGCGAACTTCTGTCCGACCTGCTTGGCGAGGTAGGCGCTGCCGTAGCCGGCGTCGAAGGAGCCCACATCGGCGTCGGTCTGCTTGAACCGGGCGTGCTCGGCGGAGGCCAGGGTCAGGTCGCACACCACGTGCAGTGAGTGGCCGCCGCCGGCCGCCCATCCGTTGACCACCGCGATGACCACCTTGGGCATGGTGCGGATGAGTCGCTGGACCTCGAGGATGTGGAGTCGTCCGCCCTCGGCCTTGACCCGGGCCTCGTCGACGGAGTCGGCGCCCGCGGCCACGACGTCGGTGTCGTGACTGGTCGCGTACTGGTACCCGGAACGGCCGCGGATTCGCTGGTCGCCGCCGCTGCAGAAGGCCCACCCGCCGTCCTTGGGGCTCGGGCCGTTGCCGGTCAGGAGGATCGTGCCGACATCGGGGGAGCGGCGGGCGTGGTCGAGCACCCGGTAGAGCTCGTCGACGGTGTGCGGGCGGAAGGCGTTGCGGACCTCCGGTCGGTCGAAGGCCACCCGCACGATGCCGTTCTCGCGACCCTCACCTGCATGCCGGTGGTAGGTGATGTCGGTGAGGTCGGTGAACCCGGGCACCGGGGTCCACTGGGCCGGATCGAACGGCTGGTCGGCGGTCTTGGTGTCGTCGGTCGCGCTCATGCGCTCAGAGTAGTGATCACAGACGGCCGGGCTCACGGCGGTCCGCCGGGTGCGCGGGCGTCCGAAGTGGATCAAAGGTCCTGATGAGTTCGGTTTCCGCGCGAACCGTATACGATGCGGGGTTTTCAGCTAATTCCCAGTTCGCAGTGCTTACATGTACCCATGGACACCTGGGGGTGGATTGTCGTCGGAGTGGCCGGCTGGTGCGTACTCGCCGCGGTGGTCGCGGTGATCGTGGGGCGGGCGGTACGGCTTCGAGACGAGAAGGAGCGCGGGCCGCGCGGAGTCCCCGACTTCGTCCCCGGTACGTCACAGGGGTTCGTGCGCCACGGTGTGTGCGTCGACCTCGATTCGCACCGTCGTTCCGACCGGCACCGTCCGGGTGGCCAGGGGGAGCACCAGTCCGGCTCGTGAATCGGTCTTCTTATACGGTTGACCGGTGAGTGAAGCGAACGACCGTGCTGTAGAGATCGTCGAGGAAGACCCGCACGAGGGTGGTTTCCGGCCCCATGCGGCCATCACCACCGAGCGCGGCGGCCCGCGGTACGGCGAGTTCAGCGAACAGGTCCGTCTGCTGATGGACAACGCGCGCTACGCCTGCCCCGACGACGAGCTCGTCGACGAACTCATCGAGCACCTCAGCGCGGTCAACGAGCGCCTGGCCAAGGTTCGCATCGACGAATGGCATTCGCCTGCCGGTACCCGCGTCGACCTGCCGTCCCGCGGCAACATCACCCTTCCGCCCTACGAGGTCGTCGAGGCCTCCGAAGACGGAGTCGTCGCCGAACTGGTCTTCCGCGACTTCCATCTCGGCGGCAACGCCGCTGCACACGGCGGACATGTCGCCGTCGCCTTCGACGACCTCGGTGGTTACGCCTCGGCCGTGGCGATCCAGCACGTCAGCCGCACCGCCTACCTGAACGTGCAGTACCGCTCGATCACCCCGCTGAACACCCCGCTGCGGGTGCGCGCCTGGGCGGACAGGATCGAGGGCCGCAAGGTCTTCATCAAGGGCACCATGCACGACGGTGACCGGTTGTGCGCCGAGATGGACGCCCTGTTCATCAAGCTCAAGCCCGGCCAGGCCTAGCCGGGCTGTCGAACCCGGTTCGGTCAGCCGGGGAGCCGACGGCTGCGCACCGTCGGCGACGCCGACCTCGACACCCGGAGCACGATGGTGACGGCCTCGTCGTCGGCGACCGGACACAGCTCGTCCATCTCACGACGTAGACCGGCGAGAACGTCGCCGTGGTTGCTCGACAGAGAGCGAGCCGTCGCGTCGTCGAGGGCATAGAGGAACGCAGGGGTCACGGGGTGTACGGCGTAGCCGAGTTGTTCGGCGGCCGCCCACAGTTGTTCGACGACGAGGCCGGCCCGCAGGTAGTCCGCCGGTGTCCGTCCACGCTGGACCAGGAGCAGGATTCCCGACGCCGAGGTGACCCGTGCCGCCGCGTCGGCACCCAGTGCGGCACCACCGCCCCACTCGTCGAGCAGGGACATCACATCGGCGCGGCGGAGCACGTCGAGCATCCCGGCCATGGCCGGCGGCAGGTCGAGGGAGGCGATGTCGATCCCCGCGCCGTCCGCGGGGTCGGCGGTGAGTTCGGCGAACATCTCGCGGTGCAGTTCCGGAGTCAGGAAGCGCACCCGGTCGGAGCGGTCGGCGATCGAGGCGAAGGTCGTGATCCGCATGCGGTCGGTGAGCGGTACGAGCCGGGTGATCTCGGTGTCGGCCACGTCGGCGAGACGGATCAGATCGTCGTCGTCCAGCGGTGATCCGTTTCCCGGTCCACGCCGAGTGCCCCGCGCCAGCAGGGTGCGGAGTTCGCGCTCGTACTCGGGTGCGTGCACGCCCGCACCGAGACCCTTGAGCCGCACCCGTCCGAGGACCGTCCGATCGTCCGCGACTACCTCGAGGTCGTCGAGTACGCCGCGACTCGCCGCGGCCACGCGGGCGTTGTGCAGGGCGGCACCCACCGCGACCGCGGAGGCCCGATGCTCGATGTCGAGCGTCGACGTGCGGGAGCGGTCCAGCACGATGGTCACGGAGTCGTCGTCGGCGATGATCTGCCACGGCTGCTGATTGCCCGCCGACGGGGCACGGCTCGCCGCGTACGTGATCAGCTCGAGGTCGGACATCTCCTCGACCGGAAGCTGGTCTGTCGATTCGTCGGCCGTGCCGGCGTTGTCGTGTGCACGGTCGAGGGGATCGGTGAGGCCGTCGAGCCAGGCGTCGCGATCGAAGCGCACGCGTCCCGACGGCAGCGGCCTGCCCTGGACGAGGCGACGGACCGCGGCGGCGACCGTCGCCCCACCGAGGAGGACGTCGCCGGCCAGCTGAGGCCAGGCGGTGACCGAGTGACCGAGCTCGATCGCCGACGCGGCCATCGGCGCGGTGACCCGAGCCGGCTCGAGCACCTTGACGGCCAGCGGCGTCAGATGCGCGCGGTCGAGCCCCACGAGGTCCTCGATGCGGAGGTCGCCCGCGAGGCCGTGGAACAACGGGCGATCCGGCTCGAGGTCGAAGCGCTCCACGTCGAGGGTCCCGCCGTCGCTCGTCTCCATCAGCACCGGGATGCCCAGCTCGCGGCAACGGTGCCGTACCAGCACCTTCACGTCGAAGGAATCGCATTCCTCGACGACGAGATCGAGTCCATCGAGGAATTCGTCGATGTTCTCCGCGGTGATGCCGTCGGAGAACACCGAAGTCGTCAGATAGGGATCGATTTCAGAAAGCCGACGAGAAGCGACCACGGCTTTGTTCGTCTCAATATCCAGCAATGTCGCCGGAATTCGATTCATATTGGTCAGCTCGAGGTCATCGAAATCGGCCAGGCGTAATTCGCCGGCCAATCCCTCGAGCGTCAGGGTGAGGGCGATGGCGTGACCCACGCTCAATCCGACGACACCGATGCGCAGTTTCGCCGCGGCATCGAGATCCGCGGCGGTCAGCTTATGCCGGTTGCGGTCCAGGCGAAGACGACGAAATGACAGTGGACCGGGGATTTTCACCAGGGATTTTCGCCACGGGAAGTATGCGAAACGGGGTTTTTCGGTCAGGAGTGCCGGGTCGACCGGTGGGAGGATCTCGGCGAGTGCGCGGGTGGTCTGCGCCGTCAGGTCGGTCACGTCGAGCGAGCCGTCGTCGAACAGGGAATCGGGGACTTCGGACTCGGAGTACAGGACGGCGGTGGTGGCCGGCACGGAGGGCATACCTCATCGTGGCCTACTCGACCGAGCGTCGCCAACCGGGTCGACAGGTGCCGAATCCGGGAGGAAACGGCGCTCGTGAGCCTGCATAAAAACGCTCTTGTGGCAACATTACACGCGGGGTCAGGGGAGATCTTGCAACCAATTCCTCCATTTCGGAAGGCGCAATCCTGCGATGAAAACGATGAGAACCGCCGGTGAGGTGGTGCGAACGGGGGTTCTGCGTGGCACCGCCGAGGAAGCAGGGTCGGAGTACACGGTCGTCGCGGCCGCACCCGGCCGTGAGAGCGCATTGTGGGATCGGTATCTGAACGGGGCCGCCGCCGCTTACGAACGGCACGGCTGTGCGGCCGCTCTCGACTACGACGAGGTCGTCTCGGGTGCGGGAACGGCGCTGTTCTTCGCGGTCCTCGACGACACCGACCAGGTCCGGGGTGGCCTACGTGTCCAGCCGAGGTTCGGTGCGGCGGCCCAGTCGCATGCGCTGGTCGAGTGGGCCGGCCAGCCCGGTCAGGTGCAGCTGGTGAACGCCATCGAGTCGCGCCTCGCCGGTGGGATCGTCGAGGTCAAGACCGCCTGGGTGGATGAGCGTTCCCCGATCGCGAGGTCGGTGGCCGGGCAGCTCTCGCGGTTGGGTCTGGTGATCATGGAGATGTCGGGGACCGACCACATGATGGCGACCGCGGCCGATCACGTTCTGCGGCGCTGGCAGTCGGGCGGCGGGCGCGTCGACGAATCCGTGCCGCCGACCCCGTTCCCCGACGAGCGGTACCGCACGCGCCTCATGTGGTGGGATCGTGCCCGCATCCGCGAACACACCACTCTCGAGACGTGGCGACGGATGCGAATGGAAGCCGACATCCTGCAGGCCGCGGGCGCGGCTCAGCTCCTACCCCGCGTCTCCATCTCGACGAAGTCCGGGGGACGCTGGTAGAAGACCTCGTACAGGCTCGCCGACGGAGGCGATGCCGGCGGGTCCTCCGCGGCGTGGGCGCTCAGCGTGCCGTCGTTCCACACGATCGGGTCGATCGTGTCGATGACCGTGGTGTCGCGGCCGCTCTCCTTGGCCCGGTAGACGCACTCGTCGGCGCGGCCGAGTAGGTTGCCGATGACGTCATCGGTCGAGTGGGCGCTGCCGTCCCGCGAGGACACCAGCGGTGCGCAGACACCTCCCACACTGATCGTCACCGGTGCGGTCGCGGCGACGGCGGCACGCAGACGTTCGGCGCTGCGCCAGAGCTCTTCCTTGTCACGGACGACGTGGAAGAGGAGGAACTCCTCGCCGCCGTAACGACAGACCTCGGAACCGACCGGTGCTTGTTCGCGGATGGCTGCCGCGGCGGAGAGCAGCACGCCGTCGCCGGCAAGGTGCCCGTACTCGTCGTTGATCCGCTTGAAGTGGTCGACGTCGAGCAGCAGGATGCCGATCCATCCGGTCGAGGATCGCGCGGCCGACAGCAACTGGGATGCCCGGATGAGGAAACCGCGACGGTTGAGCAGGCCGGTCAGCGGGTCGATCCCGCAGAGGCGGGTCTGCTGGTCGAGAACGGCCTCCATCGATTTCCGGAGAGCCACCACGAGGAAGACCGGCACGACGATGATGCCGAACATCGCGCCGAAACTGATCAGGAAGGTGGGCACGGAGTCCGCGAGGATCGCGAGGACCAGCGCTGCGCAGGCGCTGGCGACCGCCAGGTGGGAGAGGATGAGCCGCGGCGAGGCGGAGATCGCGCCGATCGCCGGGATGACGGCCACGATGGCCAGCACCAGAGCTGCGGTGAGGGGATCGGCGAGGATCAACGATGTGCCGCCGATGCCCGCGATGCCGAATCCGCCGAGGGCAGCGAACTCCGGGTCGGTCAACCGGCGACGCAGGGCGGTGAAGGCGAAGATCAGGGCGATGAACGACCAGATGGCCATCAGGACGATGATCTTGCCCGGCTTGATGGTGTGGGGCGCGAGTAGAGCGATGAGAGGCAGCGGCAGAACGCCACCGGTGCTGATCAGCGTTGCCATGGAGCGCGCGTCGTAGCGTCGCATCACATTCCTGATCAAGGCCATACGCCGGGACCGCTTTCCGTCGCTATGACCGCGCACGCGGTCACGGATACTCCGAACATGGGTTTTACGAATACAAAATCGTAACCGGAACGAACGAATCCTGAGTGGCGTCGCACCCAGGACTTGCAGCCACCTTAGCAGTGGTTTTGTAGCCTTTCTAATTGTTTGCCGAGATCTCGAAAAAAGGGAGGAGTGCCGGCGAACAGCGCCGGCGGATGCCGAGACCCGGAATTCTACGGCCGGGCTGTCGCGCGTGCTCGCCGGCGTGATTGTCGACACCATTCGACGCGGACGAAATCCTCCGACCGAATCCGCGGTTCTTCGAGCGTGATTCGGCGCGCGGGTCGTCGCTCGAACCGAGCGGTCTGCGAGTAGAGTCTCGCCCACGGCGGGACGTGGCGATCATGCCGCGGCCGGGGGGATCGGACGAGATAGATGATGGAGCGTTGAACCGCGACGCAACGGTGATCGCGGTGTCGGTCGACCCCTATCATCGCGCAGTCGTCGCCTACGGGCACCGGTCCGCCGTATCGATCGCCGAGTTGTTCGTCGAGCAGGTCCTGATGCCGATCAGTCCGCGTGCCCGGTTCGAACGCCGGTCGGACCTGCAGTGGCTGATCTCCCTCTCCGCGGACGACGGCGGCCACGATGCGCTCATCGACGCGGCCCGGCGCAAGCTCGGTGCGCACACGGTCAGCGACGGTGACCGCAGCGCCTTCCTCGACGTCTGCATGGGCGTCGCCGTGAGTGCGGATCTCCGCGCCGTCTCCGACGAGACCGACCTGGTACGGCACGCCGACGCCGCTCTGTGCGTCGCCCTCACCCGGCGGGTGCACGTCGAGTTCGCGCACCCCGGCATGGTGCGGCAGATCAGCGCGGAGGTCGACCTCGCGGCCTGGCTCACCCGTTCGGTGGAGCGCGACTTCTCGGTCTTCTACCAGCCGATCGTCGCGATGGCGGACCGTCGGGTGGTCGGCTACGAGTCGCTGCTGCGGTGGCACACCGAATCCGGGGTTCTCGCTCCCGATGCATTCCTCGCAGTCGCCGAGGGTATTTCACTGCTCGCGCCGATCGGACGGCATGCCATCGGGGAGGCCATCCGGGATCTGGCCGGCGACATCTCCGAGATGGCGGGGGAGGAGGCCTTCGTCTCGCTCAACCTCTCGGGACAGCAGCTCTCCGACGAGGGCCTCGTCCGCTACATCGACGGTCTGATCCGTGACCACCACGTCGAGCCGTCTCGGGTGTGGATCGAGGTCCGCGAGGATCAGGTGATCCGGCTCGAGACGTCGGCGGCCCGCACCGTCAACGGCCTGCACGACCTCGGGTGCACGATCTGCGTCGACGACCTCGGCGCCGGTTTCTCGGCCCTTCGTTACGTCCGTGATCTGCCCGTCGATGTCCTGAAGGTCGATCGCACCCTGATCGCCCAGCTGGTTCACAGTCATTCCGATCGTGCTGTGGTGCGGGCGATCTCGGAGATGGCAGCGGCCACCGGGCTGCGGATGGTGGCCGAGGGAATCGAGAGCGACGATGTGCTGGAAGTGCTCACGGAGTTCGGGTTCGACTATGCGCAGGGATTCTTCTTCGGCCGGCCCGAACCGCTGGCCTCCTGGACGGGACAGTAGTCCGTCGAGGCGATGGCACCGTAAGGCCGAGGACGACTCAGGGCCCGGGACGCCGACGGGCCGGCGCGCCGTCGCCGGCGCACCGGCCCGTCGGTGTCGTTCCCGATGATGTTCGGGGAGAGGGTTTCTCGGACTACGAGGCAGTCCCGGTCTCGATCGCCTGCTGGTGTTTGATGCTTTCCACCTCGATACGGCGCGGCTTGGCCTTCTCGGCCACCGGGATGGTCACGGTGAGCACGCCGTTGTCGTAGCGGGCGGAGATGCCGGCACTGTCGATGGAGTCACCGAGGGTGAGCTGGCGTCGATAGGTTCCGGAGAACCGTTCGCTGGCCAGCCACTCGACGCCCTCGTCGGACGGGGCAGATCGCTGGGCGGACAACGTGAGAACGCCGTTGTCGACGCTCACGTCGATCGAGCCCGGGTCGGCGCCCGGTAGGTCGGCGACGAGCATGTAGTGGTCGTCGACCTTGTAGAGGTCCAAGGGCATGAACTTGGGAGTACGCGCGGTTCCGGCAACCGAACCGGTCAGCATGCCCCGGGCCCAGGCATCCATGTCGGAAAACGGATCGAAACGCAGCACAGCAGTTCACCTCCTGTCTAACAAGGCTGCCCGCCACTCGTCCGGCGAGCAGCTCAACGCTGTACTGACACCGAAGATAGCACCGGATTCCGCACTCGTCTAGCACTCTCGGGCAGAGAGTGCTAACGAATTTCCGGGCGGTGTCCGCCGCCTCGGCTCAACCGAGTTCGGTTGCGTCGATGGTGAATCCGGCGTCGCGGAGGCGATCGATGAGGGCGTCGCCCATGGCCGCGGCGGTCGTCAGGACGCCCGTGCGGGCCGGCAGACGGTCGCGGTCGAGCGCGAGTGCCAGGGCGCTCTCGGCAAGCATCACCGCGGTCGCCTTGTATCCGGGGTCGCCCTGCGCGCGCATCTGTGAGCGATAGCGTCGGCCGGTGGTCGTCCGGGTGAACGTCTCGACCACGAAATACCCACTGTTGCGGGACTTCTCGCTGGGGCCGTCGCCCGGTTTCGGAAGGACGCGGTCGAGGAGGCGGCGGGTGGGGCCGAAGCTCATGGCGCCCATGAACGCACCGGTGCCCACGGCCACCGCGCCGGCGGCGAGGGTCGACAAGGCCGGGACCCCGCCCACGTTCATCGTCTCCGCGTAGTGGAAATTCGACCCGTAGGCGTTGTCCAGCAGCGCATTCGACCGCCGGACGATCCGGGTGTTGTGTGCGGCCATGAAGAACGGGGCGAGCGTGCCGCTCAGCGACGGGTCGACCTTCTTGGCGTTGATGATCGACAGGTCGCTCGGTTCGTCGGACAGGCTGACCCGGGGGACCTCACCGGGGCCGCCCGAGAGGGCCTGCGGGTTGAGCATCAGGCGCCGGGCCTGAGAGTTCTTGGCCTCGTCGGCGATGACCCGCATCGAGTCGATGGTGCCGCCGGAGAGGCCGCCGCGCATCGACTTCACCACGAGCGTGGTGTCGGTCATCTCGCCGGCACCGTCCTCGGCGACCTTCTTGTAGAGCGCGTAGGTGGTGATGTCGGAGGGGACGGAGTCGAAGCCGCAGGAGTGGACGATGCGCGAGCCCGAGGCGACCGCGGTGTCGTGTGCCTTGTCGATGGAGTAGCGGACGAAGGGGACCTCGCCGGTGAGGTCGACGTAGTCGGTCCCGGCGGTGGCCGCGGCGACGACGAGCGCCTCGCCGTACTTGAGGTAGGGGCCGACCGTCGTGCAGACGACCTGGGTGCGGGCGACCATCGCGTCGAGCGCAGCGGGCGAGTTGGAGTCGGCCACGATCAGCGGCCAGTCCCGGGCGCGGAGCGGTAGTCGTTCGCGGACCTGGGTCAGCTTGGACTCGTTGCGGCCGGCGAGCGCCACCTTGGTGCCGATCGGGGCGTGGTCGGCGAGGTACCGCGCAGTGATCTCGCCGACGAAGCCGGTGGCGCCGTAGACGACGACGTCGAACTCGCGGCCGTGCGACCCGGCTGCGGACTGGTTGTCGTTGGAGTTTGTCTCGGTGTTCGATTCCCCGCTCATCTCTCCGACTTTACGTGGGACGCGGGTCACATGTGACCGGAGAGTCAGTTACCTCGCGCGGCCACTGCGCCGGGAGGCGGCACGCGCGGCGAACGGTGCCACGAACAGCATGAGGAGCACCCGCAGGATCTGCGCCGCGACGACGTAGGCCACATTGCCGCCCGCGCCGGTGGCCGCCGCGAGGACGGCGTAGATGCCGCCCGGGGTGGTCGCGAGGTAGCAGTCGAACATCGACTCGCCGGTCCAGGCCGACAGCGCGACACCGAGCAGCGCGCACCCGAGGCCGATGGCCAGGATCAGGGCCAGCGCATGCGGCAGGACGCGGCCGATCGCTCGCAGACGCTCCATGGTGAACCCGAGTCCGGCCTGCCACCCGATCAGCGCATAGGCGACGGTGAGCAGGATCGGGGACACCGCGGCGTCGCCGGCGACACCGGTGAGTTCGGCCGCCGTCGAGATCGCGAGGGGGCCGAGCAACCCGGCGGCGGGGAGGCGTAGCAAACGTCCCACGGGGATGCCGACACCCAGGCACACGACGAGCAGTAACAGGCCCCACGCCTGGTCGGTCCACGACGCCGGGACCACCTCGACCGCGCTCTCGCCGGCCCCGAAGACGAGGGAGGCGACGAGCGGGATCGTGACGGTGACGAGAGCGACGCGCAGGTACTGGATGACCGCGACCATCCGTTCGTCCCCGCCGAACTCACGGGTGAGGGCGACCAGCCCGGAGGCGCCGCCGGCCACGAGGGCCAGCGAACCGGTCAGCGGGTCGACGTCACGATGCAATCCGAGGAGGGCGCCGCAGACGACGGAGATCGCGAGGGTCGCGATCCCGATCACCAGCACCGGGAACCACGACGATCCCAGGCCGCTGATCGTCTCCGGGTCGGCCATCGTCCCGATGAAGACGCCGAGCACGCCCTGGGACGAGACGAACGCCCAGCGCGGCACGATGGGGGCGTCGGGGTCGTCGTGGGAGTTGCGTTGCCGGGGTGCACGACCGGCGATCGCGAGCAGGCCGGCGACGACGAGACCGGCGAACAGGGCTGCCGCGTCGACGTCGAAGAGTTCGAGGATCAGCGTCGCGGCCGCGGTCAGGAGGGCCAGCAATGTCCAGCGACGCATTGTGCCCACAGTAGGGCAGCACCTCGCCGGGTGCCGAGGGCGGGCGAGGCCGACGGCCGGGGATCAGGCGGGCTGCGCCGTGCCCAGGCTCAGTGCCCCATGGGGTTTCGGGACGCCCGGTTGATAGAACGAGTCGACGGTGCCGAGGGCGAACCCGGCCGTGGTCAGTTCGGCACGGACGTCCCGGGTGAGGTGGCACCCGCCGGCGATGCGTTTCTGGATCGGCTCGAGCCGACGCTGCCACGTGCGCACCTTCTCGTCGGGGGCGAGTCCGTGTTCGAGGAAGGCCAGGGTGCCGCCCGGCCGGAGCACGCGGCGGATCTCGGCGAGGGCCGCGCCCAGGTCGGGGATGGTGCACAGGGTGAACGTCGACAGTGCGGCGTCGAAGGAATCGTCGTCGAACGGCAGTTCCTGGCCGTCGAGTCCGGAGCGTTCGATCGGTACCGCGGACCCCGCGACCCGGTCGGCGGCCATCCGCCAGCCAACATCGGAGGGTTCGACCGCGGCGACCTCGGTGACCGTGTCGGGATACAGCCCGACGTTGAGGCCCGAGCCGAAACCGACCTCGAGCATCCGCCCGCTCAGCGGGGCGCAGGTGCGCTCTCGCAGTGGTGTCAGGGCCGACATCCCGCACGCGACGTGGACCAGGTGCGGGACGACGCGGTCGTCATAAAATCCCACGTGACCAGCGTAACGCCGCTCCCCGGCGCACCGCGAGAGTTCGAGTCCCTACGCTTGAGGAATGAATCGACCGGTTCCGAATCCCTCGACGCTGCAGGCGCGGGTCATCGTCGACGAGATGATCCGGGGCGGCGTGCGGGAAGCCGTACTGTGCCCGGGGTCCCGGAACGCGCCGCTGGCCTTCGCCCTGCACGCCGCCGACGCGGCGGGCCGGCTGCGGCTGCACGTCCGCATCGACGAGCGGTCCGCGGGTTACCTGGCGCTGGGTCTCGCGGTGTCGTCGAAGGAACCGGTGCCGATCGTCATGACCAGCGGCACGGCCGTGGCCAACATGGGTCCGGCTGTCTTCGAGGCCAACTACGCCCGCGTCCCGCTGGTGGTGATCAGCGCCAACCGGCCGTATGAGCTGCTCGGTTCGGGCGCCAACCAGACCGTCGAACAGTTCGGTCTCTTCGGCACCCAGGTGCGCGCCGCGATCAGCCTCGGCCTCGCCGAGCGCGACCTCGACACCAACAGCCAGTGGCGGTCGGCCGTCGGTCGTGTGCTCGCCGCCGCGCGCGGTGCCCGCACCGGCAACGCCGGCCCGGTCCAGTTCGACATCCCGCTGCGGGAACCGCTCGTGCCCGACCCGGACGAGGTCGGGGACGACGACCTGGGGTCGTTCTCCGGACGTCCCGGCGGACTGCCGTGGACGCAGGCACCGGTCGGCAAACTCGACGTCCCGCTGCCCATCGACCTGTCGCTGGACACTGTCGTGGTGTCCGGACACGGCTCGGGTGAGCATCCCGCCCTCGCCGACGTGCCGACGGTCGCCGAACCGACCGCGCCCCATCCGGCGACCCCGCTGCACCCGCTCGCACTCGACTCGGTACGTCCCAAGCAGGCGATCATCTGCGGCCGTCCGACGCTGCATCGCGGGGTCTCGCGGCTGCTCGCCGACCCCGAGGTGCGGGTCTACGCGCTGACCACCGGTCCGCGCTGGCCCGACGTCTCGGGCAACGTCTTCGCGACCGGTACGCGCATCGAGGTCGTCGGCGAACCGCGCGAGGACTGGATCAAGGAGTGCGCCGCCGTCCAGGAGCGGGTGGCCGGGGCAGTCGAGGCCGAGCTCGACGAACCCGGTCCGACCACCGGACTGCACGTCGCGCGAGCTGTCAGCGCTGCGATGGCGCCGGGCGACCAGCTCGTCGTCGGGGCGTCGAACCCGATCCGCGACATCGCACTCGCCGGACGGGTCGCCGAAGGCGTGCGCGTCCTGTCCAACCGTGGCGTCGCCGGCATCGACGGGACCAACTCGACGGCCATCGGTGCCGCGCTGGCCCTCGACCACGAACGTCCCGGCGCCCGCACGATCGCGCTGATGGGTGACCTGACCTTCATCCACGACGCCACCGGCCTGGTCATCGGGCCCGGGGAGCCGAGGCCCGATTCGCTGCGGATCGTCGTGGCCAACGACGACGGCGGCGGGATCTTCGGACTGCTCGAACAGGGCGACCCGCGCTACAACGCCGGGCAGTACGCCGGCGCCTACGAGCGCGTCTTCGGAACCCCGCACCGCACCGACATCGCGTCGATGTGCGCGGGCTTCCACATCCCGCACCGGCGCGTCGGCGTCGACGAACTGCGCACCGTCCTCGCCGAGGAACCGGCGGCCGGCGGCATCGAGGTGATCGAGGTCGCCACCGATCGGGATCGGTTGCGATCGGTGCACGCGGCGATCGCGGCGCGCCTGAAAGCGTCGGCGGACTAGACCGCGCGACGGCGGTCCCGTACCCGGCCGGTTACCCTGAACGCCATGAATCCGGTGATCCAGCGACGCGTTCAGCTCGGGCTGCTCGTCGTCGGGATCACCATCACCGCGATGGCGTTCTCGCTCGTCGCCGGTTGCTTCAAGAACGACTCCGCGATCGAGGCGAGCAAGGCCACCGTGATGGCCGAGGTGGTCTCGGTGGATGCGCTGCACGCCGCGGTCGACTTCCAGACGCCCGACGGCTCGTTCCACAGTCCGCGCTTCGGTCTGCTCTATCCCACCGAGCTCAGCGAGGGACAGCGGATCAGCGTCGAATATGCCGCCTACAACCCGGATCTCGCGCGCCCGACCGGGCGCACCGCGATGCTCTCGATCATCCCGGGCCTGTCCGTCGCCGTCGTCGGCTGGGTGGTCGTCGGCCTGCTGATGGTCGGTGTCGCGGAGTTCAGCCGACGCCGTAACCGTCGGACCGCGGAGACCGCCGATTCCTCCGAACCGGGCTCTTCCGACGCAGACGCGCCCGACACTCCGGCGACCGCCGATCACCCGGGCGAGGCTACCGACGAGGAATCCGTCAGCCCGCGATGACCGTCGTGGTCCCACCGGAGATCACGAGTGCCTCGTCGTCGCGCAGGAAATGCAGCGGACGGTCGGCGAACTCCTGCCGCGTCCGATCGATCCGGCCGCGTCCGCCGACGGTTCCCTCGGCATGCGGGACGACCGTGACGTCGATGAGTTCGAGGCCGACGGTCGAGGTCAGGGGTGCCGCCTCGCTCGGGTCGTCGAGTAGCGCGAGCGGCGCGATGTCGGGACCGGTGACGCACGCCCCGGCACTGACCCCGATGTAGGGCAATCCGCGCCGGACCGCGTCGACGAGAGGACGGTCGGCGCCCGCGTGGCGGAGCGCGCCGAGCAGGTGGAAGACGTTGCCGCCGGATACGAACACCGCGTCGATCTCGCTCAGCGCGCGGGTGAAGGTGGCCGCCGAGACGAGTTCCGGATCGACGTCGACGACCTCGAATCCCTGATCGCGCAGGCTGCTGCGGTCGAGGTCGAGCCAGGTCTGGTCGGGGTAGATCGACGACGCCGTCGGTATGAAGCCGATGCGGGCACCGGCGCCGACCCGGGGGACGAGGAAGTCGTGTACCGGCGTGAGCCAGCGGCTCAGCAGCAGTAGGTCGATGTCGAGCACACGTCCACTGTGCACCGGCGGCACGGATCCCCGGGAATTCATCAGGCGTTGCGCGTCGTGTCACGCGCTGCGCCGCTGCCGGTCAGATCCGACGCCCAGGGTCGGGGTATGCGCGTTGCGATCGTCACCGAGAGCTTCCTCCCGCAGATGAACGGGGTCGTCAACTCCGTCCTGCGGGTCGTCGACCATCTGGAGTCCACCGGCCACGAGGTGGTCGTCGTCGCCCCGGACACTCCGCGGGGATGTGCTTCGGCGCCACGGACTGTCGGTCGGCGTACCCCGGTGCATCTGGTGCCGGCCGTACGGGTTCCGCGGGTGACGTCCCTACCGGTCGGGGTGCCGATGCCGCTGCTGTACCGGGTGCTGCGCGACTTCGCGCCCGACGTGGTGCACCTGGCCTCACCCTTCGTGGTGGGGGCTGCGGGTGCCGCGGCGGCGCGGGCGCTGGGTGTGCCGACGGTCGCGGTGTTCCAGACCGACGTCGCCGGGTTCGCCTCCGCCTACCGGCTGGGCGCGGTCGAGAAGGCGGCCTGGCGCTACACCCGGAAGCTGCACGAGATATGCGATCTGACCCTGGTCCCGTCGACCGAGACGATGAACGCTCTCACCGCGCGCGGGGTGCCGCGGTTGCGGCGATGGGGCCGGGGCGTCGACCTCGACCTGTTTTCACCCGATCGGCGTAGCGGTGCGCTGCGCGCCGAGTGGTTGCGCGGGCGCGAGGATGCGCTGGTGTGCGGGTTCGTAGGTCGGCTGGCGCCGGAGAAACATGTCGAGCGGCTGGCGGGACTGTCGGGGAATCCGCGGGTGCGGCTGGTGGTCGTCGGCGACGGTCCCGAACGTGCCCGACTCGAACGGGCGCTGCCGGACGCGGTGTTCACCGGCGAACTCCGGGGAGCGGCGCTGGCGCGTGCGTACGCCTCCTTCGACGTCTTTGCGCATCCCGGCGAACACGAGACGTTCTGTCAGACGATCCAGGAGGCGATGTCCAGCGGCCTGCCGGTCATCGCGCCCGACTCCGGTGGGCCACGCGACCTGGTGACACCGTTCCGCACCGGCTACCTGCTCGAGGTCGCGCGCTTCGACAAGACCCTGCCCGCGATCGTCGACTCGCTGCACGACGACGCGGTGCGGGCCGCCTTCGCCCGGGCGGCCGTCCAGGCGGTGCGAACACGGACGTGGCCTGCGGTGTGTGCCGAACTCGTCGGGCACTACCGGTCGGTGACGGGCTCCGGTGTCGCGGCCGCGTTCGACCGGCCGGCCTGAGCCCGAGAATCGCTGGTTGCGCACCAGGCGGTAGGTTGACTCCCATGGCATCGACGGGCGCGAACCCACCTCAGCGAGCAAGTCTGGAGAAGGATCCGGCCGAGGTCGCGGCCATGTTCGACGGCGTCGCCCGCCGCTACGACATCACCAACACCGTGCTGTCCTTCGGGCAGGATCGTGGGTGGCGCAAGAAGACCCGCAAGGCGCTCGATCTGCGACCCGGTGACATCGTCCTCGACCTCGCCGCGGGAACCGCGGTGTCGACCGTCGAGCTCGCCTCGTCGGGCGCGCACTGTGTCGCCGCCGACTTCTCACTCGGCATGCTGAAGGCCGGCGCACACCGCCACGTACCCAAGGTCGCGGCCGACGCGCTGTCGCTCCCGTTCGCCGACAACTCCTTCGACGCGGCCACCATCTCCTTCGGGTTGCGCAACGTCAACGACGTCCCCAAGGCCCTTGCCGAACTGCGTCGGGTCCTGAAACCCGGTGGGCGCCTGGTGATCTGCGAATTCTCCACGCCGACCCTCAAGCCGTTCCGCACCGTGTACATGGAGTACCTGATGAAGGCGCTGCCCGCGGTCGCGACCAAGGTCTCCAGCAGCCCGGCCGCGTATGTCTATCTCGCGGAATCGATCCGGGCCTGGCCCGACCAGTTCGCCCTCGGTGACCTCATCCGCGACGCCGGCTTCGACCACGTGCGCTGGCAGAACATGACCGGAGGGATCGCCGCGATCCACTCCGCCCGCGCCTGACCGGCCGACGTCGCAGCGGCGGAATGAACTCGCGCGCAACTTCGGAGTCAGGAACCGGTGACCTGCTGGGCATCCTCGGTGAGGAGCTCGTGCGGCACCGGACAACCGGCGGCGCTTGCCTTCTCGACCTTGGGTGCCGGGCAGCCCGGGCCGAAGGTGCCGAGCTCCTCGAGGCGGTAACCGTTGGGGTAACTGCGGACCTGCTTGGTCTGGCGGCCGAACAGGGGCTCGGTCCGCGGTGGGAAGAACAACCGGATCGCGAGGCCACGGGCCTTCAGACCGCCGCGCACCAGGATGCGCTCGACGAGGGTCGGCTTCGGGTACCTGAACGCGGTGAGGAGGCGATCGTCCATGAGCGCGAACGACATCCGGCGCACCACTGCGCGGGGGAGCAGCTTGTAGGGCATGAAGGTGCCCAGCAGGTCGAGCGTCGAGTCCGCGACGGCCAGGGCGTCGGGGCTGAAGGCGAAGTTGGCCGTCTCGTAATCCTCGTAGAACTGCTTGAACCCCTCGTAGGTCTCCGGGATGTCCTTGATTCCCATGAGCTGCCCGACGCGGCGGTAGTAGTTGGTGAGGCCGCGGATCTCGTGGTTGGTGAGCTTGCGCCACTCGTAGGCGTTGACCCACTCGACCGGGCACACCACGAAGGTCGAGAGCACGTAGAGGAAGTCACTGTTGGGGATGTCGTACATACCGTGCATCTGGTTGATGCGGCGGATGCCGGCGCGGCCCAGGGGGCTGTCGACGCCGTGCTCGATCGGGGCGTCGAGCAGGAGGACCGTGTCGTCGTAGCGCTTCTGCGTCGACTCGGTGAACTGGCTCGTCTTGTACAGCAGATCGCCGATCGACGGCACCGCGTATGTACGGAACAGTGCGAAACTCAGGGCCTGGGTGATGCCCCAGGGGAACTCCTGGGTGGCGAGCGCCCGGGAGATGGCGGTGGGGTCGTTGTCGGCGTCCACGCGATCGATGTCGCCCCGCAGGTGATAGCGCTGCGCCACCCGATTCTGGACGGCGTGCTTGGCTCGGGTGGCGAGAGTGGATGCAGTGGACATGTTCCATCTCCAGGGTCGGCGGTGGTCTCGATTGTTGCACGGGTGTGGTGGGCGCCACACTGTTGGAACAGTACCGCCCCGATGTCTCATCGGGCACCCAGGGTTGGGACACGTCGCAGATTTGCCGCGTGCGTGTTTCCCTCGCGCTCGTCAGGTAGGGCCAGCGGGAAGGAATCGGATACGCGGGAGCACTGCGTCAGGCGAACGGCGGCCGCGGATCGACACGGCTGGAGATGCGGCCGACGGTCCGCCAGGCGCGCGCCACGAGGTCGGCGTCCTCGTCGGTGATCAGGTTGCCCATGACCCGGACGACCATCGACATCAGCTGCGGGGACCGGATGCCGGGGCGGCCGAGCGTCGGCACGGTCTGCGGCATCGTCAGGAGTCCGGCGAGGCGTCGGGCGGCGGAGAACGCGAGCCCGTAGTGGCCGACGAGGATGTCGCGCCAGCGGTCGGTGTAGTCGTCGGCGCCGAGGAGTTCGACGGCGAGCCGGGCGGTCTCCATCGCGTAGTCGATGCCCTCGCCGTTGAGCGGGTTGACACAGGCGGCGGCGTCGCCGATGAGTACCCAGTTACGGCCGGCGACCCCGGTCACCGCACCGCCCATCGGCAGCAGCGCCGACGCAATGCGGACCGGCGGTCCGCCGAGTGCCCATTCGTCGTGAACCATTGCGGCGTAGTGCTCGAGGATCGGGCGAAGTGCCATGTGTGCCGGTCGTTTCGCGGTCGCGAGCGCGCCCACGCCGACGTTCACGAGTCCGCCACCTGCCCCGCCGTCGGCGCCGCCGAGCGGGAACACCCAGCCGTAACCGGGTAGGAGTTCGCCGTCGGGGCCACGCAACTCCAGATGTGAACCCATCCAATGAGAGTCGGCGCGGGCCGAGGGCGCATAGGCGCGCGCCGCGACGCCGTAGGCGGTGTCCCGATGCCACTCGCGCCCAAGGGCTTTGCCGAGTCCCGAGCGAACCCCGTCGGCGACGATCAGGTCGCCGACGCGCACGGTGTGGGTGGTGCCGCCGGCAGCGAACGTCACCGCGCCGACCCGGTCGCCATCCATCGCCACGTCGATAGCCTTGGCGCCCTGCACCATTCGGACGCCCTTGCTCACCGCGTGCGCCCGGATCGCGTCGTCGAACTCGGTCCGTGCAACCGCGCTGCCGTAGGCGGGGAAGCGGCCCGACGGCCACCGGACCTGCTGCCGCGCGCCCCACCCGTTGAGGAGCAGGCCGTCGATGCGGGGCCGGTCGGCCACCAGCGAACCGAGGCCGAGCGCGTCGAGTTCGGCGATGGCGCGCGGGGTGAGGCCGTCGCCGCACGTCTTGTCGCGCGGGAACACCGCGGCGTCGACCAGGACGACGTCTCGACCGGCCGTCGCGGCATGTGCTGCGGCCGCCGACCCGCCCGGTCCCGCGCCGACCACCAAGACGTCGGCGTGATCGGGGAAGGCATCCCGGGGCGTCGAATTCTCAGGGCTCACCCGAACAGTATGTCCGTACCCCGGACCGGATAGGCTCGGCAGGCAGGTGGGGTCACGAGGACACTCGGGCCTCCGCCGACACACATTAGCCGGATCAGACGAGATGGGGCGGCGTAGCTGTGAAGTCCACATTCGCCGGGTTGGACCTGGTATCGGATGAGTTCGCCGAAACGGTGCGCTCCTCCTTGCAGAAGGTCGAGGACCTGCTGCTGGGTGAGCTCTCGTCCGGGGACGAGGTCATGACCGAGGCCGCGACCCACCTGGCCAAGGCCGGCGGCAAGCGGTTCCGGCCGATGTTCGCGATCCTCGCCTCGCAGTTCGGGCCGCGTCCCGACTCGGAGGACGTGATCACCTCGGCTACCGTCGTCGAGATGATCCACCTCGCGACGCTCTACCACGACGACGTCATGGACGAGGCCTCCATGCGGCGCGGCGCCCCGAGCGCCAACGCCCGCTGGACGAACTCCATCGCGATCCTCTCCGGTGACTTCCTGTTCGCCCGCGCCTCGCGGCTGGTGTCGACGCTGGGTCCGGAGGCGGTGCGCATCATCGCCGAGACCTTCGCCGAACTCGTCACCGGCCAGATGCGGGAGACCGTCGGCGTGAAGCCCGGCGCGGACCCCATCGACCACTACCTGCAGGTGGTGTGGGAGAAGACCGGTTCGCTGATCGCGGCCGCCGCACGCTTCGGAGCGATGGCCTCCGGCGCGACCACCGACGACATCGAACGACTCTCCAAGATCGGCGACATCGTGGGCGTCGCCTTCCAGGTGTCCGACGACATCATCGACATCAGCTCGGTGTCGGTCGACTCGGGCAAGACCCCGGGGACCGACCTCCGCGAGGGCGTCCACACCCTGCCGGTGCTGTACGCACTCACCGGAGACGACGCCACGTCGGCGCGGCTGCGGGAACTCCTCGTCGCTCCGGACGGCGGTTCACGGCCGCTCACCGACGACGCCGAGGTCGCCGAGGCCCTCGAGCTACTCGAATCGTCGGCCGGCATGGCCGCGGCACGTGCGAAGCTGCAGAGCTTCGCCGACGAGGCCCATGCGATGCTCGCCGAGTTGCCGGAGACCCCGGCGCACAAGGCGCTCTCGTCGCTGGTGGACTACACCATCGACCGCGTCGGATAGGTTTCGACACGGCTCTTCGCTGCGCTCGTCGCCTGCTCAACCAGCGGAGGGCGACGCGGCTCCTCGCTGCGCTCGTCGCCTGCTCAACCAGCGGAGGTCGACACGGCACCTCGCTGCGCTCGTTGCCTGCTCAACCAGCGGAGGGCCGTTCTGTCGGCCGAGTAGCGCCGACCGAGCGAAGCGAGGACGCCGCGTATCGAGGTCAGCGCCCGTTGCGGGCCATCTCCTGAAGCCGCCGGATGCGTTCGGCGGTCGGCGGGTGGGTGGAGAACATCTTCGCCATGCGATCGCCGGCGCGGAACGGGCTCTCGATCATCATGTGCGACTGCGCGGCGATGTCGGGCTGCGGCGGCAGCGGTGCGGCCTGGACGCCGCCGGAGATCTTCGCCAGGGCGGAGGCGAGGGCCAGGGGATCACCGGTCAGCTCGGCGCCCGACTCGTCGGCCTGGAATTCGCGTGACCTCGACACCGCCATCTTCACCAGCGTTGCCGAGATGGGTCCGAGGAACGCGACGAGGATCATCGCGAGCGGATTGGGTCCGTTCCCGCGGCCACCGAAGGCGCCCATGAACATCGCGAAGTTGGCCAGGCCGCTGATGACCGCGGCCATCGCGCCGGCGATAGAGCTGATCAGGATGTCGCGGTTGTAGACGTGGGACAGCTCGTGGCCGAGGACCGCGCGCAACTCCCGCTCGTCGAGCAGCTGCAGGATGCCGGTCGTGCAGCACACGGCGGCGTTCTTCGGGTTGCGGCCCGTCGCGAAGGCATTGGGGGACTCGGTGGGGGAGATGTAGAGCGCCGGCATCGGCTGGTGGGCGGCCGTGGCGAGTTCGCGCACGATCCGGTAGATGACGGGTGCCTGCAGCTCGGTGACGGGCTGGGCGTGCATCGCCTTCAGCGACATCTTGGCGCTGTTGAAGTACACGTAGGCGTTCATACCCACGGCGACGATCACCGACCCCCAGAGGATCAGGGGGCTCTGGAACAGCGCACCGATTCCGACGATGATCGCCGACATCACACCCAGCAGGGCTGCGGTCTTCAATCCGTTGAGATGCATCGGGGGTCCTCGTCTGTCGTGCGCCGAACCGGGGATGAAGGCGCCTCATTCAGTCAAACGACGCAATGTCCGTTTCGGTTTCCGACGGTCCGTGGTGCGACCTTGCACATCCATGGTCCTCAGGCGTCGTGCTCGATGGGGGTGAAGAGCTCTCATCCCCGCCCGGCTGGGATCGCGGGCGGGGATGAGAGTCGTGGAGGTCAGCGGTAGTTGACGAACTGTAGGGCGATTCCGAAGTCCTCGCCCTTGAGCAGGGAGATCACGGCCTGGAGGTCGTCGCGCTTCTTGCTCGAGACACGCAGCTCGTCGCCCTGGATCTGCGCCTTGACGCCCTTCGGGCCCTCGTCGCGGATCTTCTTCGAGATCTTCTTCGCGTGCTCGGAGTCGATGCCCTGGACCAGCTTGCCGCTGATCTTGAAGGTCTTGCCGGACCCGACGACCTCGCCGGCGTCGAATGCCTTCAGCGAGATGTCGCGGCGGATCAGCTTCTCCTTGAACACCTCGAGACCGGCCTGTGCGCGCTCCTCGGCATCGGAGGTGATCACGATCGTCTCCTCGCCGGACCACTCGATACCGGTGTTGGTGCCGCGGAAGTCGTAGCGCTGCGACAGCTCCTTGGCAGCCTGGTTGAGGGCGTTGTCGACCTCCTGGCGGTCGACCTTGCTCACCACGTCGAACGATGAATCAGCCATGTCCGACAGGTTATGTCATCGCCTCAGGTGGACCGGGGTGTGGCGGGGTTTCGACGTGGCTCAACCGACAGAAGGGCGTGGCTCAACCGACAGAAGGGCGTGGCTCAACCGACAGAAGGGCGTGGCTCAACCGACAGAAGGGCGTGGCTCAACCGACAGAAGGGCGTGGCTCAACCGACAGAAGGGCGTGGCTCAACCGACAGAAGGGCGTGGCTCAACCGATGGCGGTGCGTCGGGGCCGGTCGGGAGCCGCCAAAACTGCCCCGCTGACCAGCCGGTTTGCATGCGGACGTATGGTTCGTTGTATTCTTCACCGCGTTGTTCGAACGACCGTCACGGCGGCCGTGGGAGCAGCACGGCAGGTTGCCCGAGCGGCCAAAGGGAGCGGATTGTAAATCCGTCGCGCAAGCTACATAGGTTCGAATCCTATACCTGCCACGAACGTGGTGAACGTTCATGAAAACTGCCTGACAGAGGGTCTCTGACCTGCGATTTGTCTAGCACGGACATGAGTGTGTAACCTCGTTAAGGCTCTCGAGCAGAAATGCCCGGGGCACGCCCCCTTAGCTCAGTCGGCAGAGCGTTTCCATGGTAAGGAAAAGGTCGACGGTTCGATTCCGTCAGGGGGCTCGCTGGACGACAAGTCCGCGGGGCGGTGTAGCTCAGCTGGTTAGAGCGCACGACTCATAATCGTGAGGTCGAGGGATCGAGTCCCTCCACCGCTACACATCGGGTCCGACCGGAACCGAGCGCAAGGGTCGCAAGCCCTGAGGGAACTGCCGAACCCGACCACGTACCACTCGAAAGAAGGCAATCAAGTGGCCTCCTCAACAGATGTTCGCCCCAAGATCACCTTGGCATGCGAGGTGTGCAAGCACCGTAACTACATCACCAAGAAGAACCGCCGCAACGATCCCGATCGCCTCGAGATCAAGAAGTTCTGCCCGAACTGCGGCAAGCATCAGGCGCACAAGGAATCGCGCTAAACGACGTCAGTCGGCGATTCCGGTACAAGAACCAGCACACGGGCTGCCTCTGAGAAGAGGCAGCTCGTTTTGCTTGTACCGGGCCAGGGGGTCGCCCGGCGCAGGATGTTTCGCACAACTCAATAAACTCAATCGAGACAACACGCGCAGCGCGGCGCGGGTGGGTCGTCGACTTTCGGCCCACGTAGTCCGGTCCGGGCCCCTCCCGGTCGGTCATGCGAAGGGAGCAGTAGTCAGATGTCAGACGCGAGTGGAACAGACCTCCAGGAGCGGATCGCCGAGTCGAAGAACGGCGGCGCCAAGCTCACCCCCGAGGAGATCGCCGCGCACACGCAGTCGCTTGTCGGCTTCCACTACACCGTCGACGATTACTACGAGATCGGCCGCGAAGAGGTCCGCAAGCACGCGATGGCCGTGCAGGACGCGCACCCCACCCACTGGAGTGAGAAGGGCGCCCGCGAGTACGGCCACGAGACCCTGATCGCCGCACCCACCTACGTCTCCGTGCTCGGCATCATCGCCCAGCGCAAGCTCTTCGAAGACGTCATCACCGGCTACGACATGTGGCAGATCATGCAGACCGACCAGCGGCTCGTCTACCACCAGCCGATGAAGGTCGGGGACCGCCTGATCTGCGACGTCTCGCTCGAATCGTTCCGCCACGTCAGCAGCCCCGAGATGATCGACCTCATGGTCACCAAGAACGTCATCTGGAACCAGCACGACGAGCCCGTCATGACCACCTGGACCTCGCTGGCCGCACGCCCCGGCATGGACGTCGACCCCGAGCTCGAGGCCTCCCTCGATCACGTGATGATCAAGATCGACGCCATCGGCGATCCCGGGCACACCGTCGAGGCCAAGTCCGGTCGCTACGACCTGCCCGATCCGACCCAGAGTCCCGGCGCGTACGCCGCGGTGAACTTCGACACCCTGTCCGTCGGGCAGGAACTGTCGCCGAAGCGGTATTTCCTCACGCGCGGCAACCTGTCGAACTATGCCGGCGTCGCCGGCGACCCGAACCCGATCCACTTCTCCGACCACGTGATCAACGCGGCCGGGATGGACAACGTGGTCGCCCACGGCATGCAGACGATGGGCCTCGGCGCGAGCTTCGTGTCGGAGTTCATCGGCGACCCGGCCGCTTTCTGCGAGTACAGCGTCCGCTTCACCAGCCCCGTGTACGTCCCGGCCGACGACAGCGCCGCCGTCGACTTCACCGGCAAGGTCAAGTCGCTCGACCCGGAGACCCGCCGCGGCACCATCGCGATCACCGCGAAGCAGGGCGACCGCCGGATCTTCGGCCGCGCGACCGTGGTCGTCCAGTTCAACTGACGCACCGAACAGACAACGACGGCGACGACCATTGTGGTCGTCGCCGTCGTCGTTCCATCTGTTCCCTCACCGCAGGGGAGTGATCCCCTGCGCACCCCTCGGGAACGTGGCCAGGGTCGCCTCGTCGATGTTGAGGTGCTGCGCCAGCAGCTTCGGCGGGACGTGGCTCAGCCACTGGGCCAGTGACACCTCCTCGTACTTCTCGGCGCGGAACACCTCGAGGAACTGCAGCACCTCGTCCCCGGTGTTCTCGACATAGTGGCCGTAGTTGCGTCGGACGACGCCGACGTCGCCGGCCCGGAAGTCGGTGGTGTTGGCGTGCGGGCCGGTGTTGAACACCGTCATCCGGCCCTGGCCCCGCAGGTAGTACTGCCACTCGTCGGCATTCGGATGCCAGTGCAGTTCGCGCATGGACCCTGGTTCGATGCTCACCAGTGCGGCCGCGACCGTGTTCGACACCGGGAAGTTGGTGCTGTCGGCGATCTGGATGCTGCCGCCGCTGTTCTCGACGACCGGCTCGGTCCGCGACAACCGGAAGATGACCGGTTCGCTCGCGCCCCACTCGACTCCGGCGGCGTCCTGGTCGGCCGCGAGATCGCCGGGTTCGTCGCCGGGGAAGATCCACAGGTTGTGCAGCGGGATGTCGTCGAAGACTTCTTGCGCGACACCGAAGTTCTTGGCCAGCACCTCCGGCGGGGTGTGCGCGAACCAGTCGGTGAGCAGCAGCGTGTTGCTCTCCGACTGCTCGCCGTCGTCGAAGGCCAGGACGAACTCGCCGCCGTCGGGCCCGAGGCCCTGCAGTGAATGCGGCGTGCCGGCGGGGAAGAACCAGAGGTCGCCTTCCTCGACGTCCTCGACGCTGGGCTTGCCGGACCTGCCGAGGGTCGTGACACGGACCTTGCCGCGGGTCATGACGGCCCACTCGGCGGTCTGGTGCCAGTGCAGTTCGCGGATGCCGCCCGGCTCGAGATACATGTTGACCCCGGCGATCTCGTCGGAGATCGCGAAGTCCTGCTGGGTGAGTTCGCGAGCCCAGCCGCCGGCCTGGATGCGCCGCGACGAGATGTTGAACGACGACCAGAAGAAGGGCTGCGTGCTGACATCCGTCGCGGGCGGGTCCATCTGGTCGGGGAACTGGCTGTCGATCGCCGAATTCCGGGGACCGCGCATCTCGGTGCTGCGCGGGTGGTCGACGGTGTTGATGCTGCCCTCCGGTGGCAGGTCCGGATTGCCGACGGTGGGGGTCTCGTGGCCGATGCTCGCGGTGGTGTTGTTCGGCGAATGCATTGATCTGCTCCCGGGGTGGCTGCGGCGGGCTCAGCCGGCGATGAACTTGAGGATGTCGGAGTCGAGCTCGTGCTGATAGTCGCCGTAGATGCCGTGAGGCGCACCGGGGTACACCTTCAGGGTGCCGTCGGCGACCAGCTTGATCGCCTTCTCGGCGGCGGCCGCGATCGGCACGATCTGGTCGTCGTCACCCTGGGCGATGAAGATCGGCACGTCGAGCGCCTTCAGGTCCTCGGTCTGGTCGGTCTCGGAGAACGCCTTGACGCAGTCGTAGACGGCGGAGAGGTTGGCCATCATGCCCTGCCGCCAGAAGTCGTCCTTCGCGCCCTGGGACACGTTGGCGCCCTCGCGGTTCGCGCCGTAGAACGGCTCGGCGAGTTCCTTCCAGAACTGGGACCGGTCGGCCAGCACACCGGCGCGGATCTCGTCGAAGGCCTCGATGGGAGTTCCCTCCGGGTTGTCCGGGGTCTGGAGCATCAGCGGCGGGATGGCGCCTGCGGTGATGACCTTGACGACGCGACCCCTGCCGTACTTCGCCGCGTACCGCACCACTTCGCCTCCGCCGGTGGAGTGGCCGACCACCACGAGGTCACGGAGATCGAGCGCCTCGACGAGTTCGGAGAGGTCGCGGGCGTAGGTGTCGATGTCGTGGCCGACAGCGGTCTTCGTCGACCGGCCGTGTCCGCGACGGTCGTGGGCGATCGCCCGGTACCCCGCGTCGGAGAGCAGCTTGAGCTCGACCTGCCAGGCGTCGGACGACAGCGGCCAGCCATGGCTGAGCAGCACGGGCTGCCCGCTGCCCTGCTCCGTGTAGTAGATCTCGGTTCCGTCGGTGGTGGTGATGTACGGCATCGGATTCCTCCTGGGTGAGTGCTTGTTTCGGTGATCCCAAGACTCGTCCGATGCGACGCCGATGTCGTCGATGCTGGCGGCCAACCCGACCGGAGGCTGGCGGGAGGCCCCTCTACCGGCTAGCCGGTAGTCGAGGTCTCGGTGAGCGGGATGCGCGCCCGCACCGTGGTGCCCTCACCCGGCGGGCTGTCGATGACGAGTTCGCCCTCGACCGCCTCCACACGGTCGCGGAGACCGAGGAGCCCGGAACCCTTGTCCGGTAGGGCGCCGCCGATGCCGTCGTCGGTCACCAACAGTGTCAGGGTGTCCTCGGCGACGTGTGCCGAGACGACCACCTCGGACGCCTCGGCATACTTCGCGGTGTTCGTGAGCGATTCGGCCACAACGTAATACGCTGTCACCTCGACCGTCTTCGACATCCGGCCGAGGTCGGTTGCCTGAAGTACCACCGGCACCGACGACCGCCTGGCCAAGGTCTTCAATGCCGGCCCGAGTCCGCCGCGGGAGAGGATCGCGGGATGGATTCCCCGGGACAACTCCTGAAGGTCCCGGTGGATGTGTGCAAGGGAGTCGACGACGGTGTCGAGACGCTCCCGCACCTCGGTCTGGTCGTCGGGAACCGTCGCCTGCAGGGCCCGGATGTCGAGTCCGAGGGACACGATGCGTTGTTGCGCACCGTCGTGCAGGTCGCGCTCGATCGTGCGTCGGGCCTGATCGGCGGCGGCGATGACGCGGGCGCGTGAACGGGTCAGCGCCGCCCGCGCCTCACTGTTGTAGATCGCCGTCGCCACCAGGTCGGCGAAATCGACGAGTCGTAAACGCAACTCCGACGGCACGGACCGATGTGCGGTACCGACGATGACTGCGCCCCAGGGGCGTTCGTCGACGGTTATCGGAGCGCCCACCCCGGTACGGAGGCCGCGGGGCTCGAGTCGGTCGGCGATGGGGCCGCTGGCCGTCGAATAGTCGAGGACCGACATCTGTCCGGTATCGGCGACGAGGGTGGAGACGTTGGTGCCGCCGAGGGACAGTCGTTCGCCGACGGCGAGGGTCAGATCCGACGAATCATCGCGCGTGGCAAGGACTTCGCACTGTGCGTCGTCGACGTATCGAATGACCGTGACGTGTTCGACGCCCAGCTCGTCGGCGAGTTCGGCGGCGACGATCCGGCAGACCTCACCGGGTTCGGCGCGTGAGGCGACCGCGGTGGCGACCCGCCGCAGGGCCACCTGCTGGCGGGCGAGTGTGACGGTCCGGTCGTTGAGCGCCTGGCGGTCGAGAGCGGCGGCGAGGAGTGCTTCGAGGCTGGGCACCATGCGCGTGACGCGTCGCCGGTCGGCGGGGTCGAGGTCGGCCGGCACCAGCAGGGAACCGACCGATCGTCCTCGGTCCAGCAGTGCGATGTGCTGCAGGACCGGGCCCGGCGTCGCGCCGGGGTCGGCGAGAACTGCTCCCGGAGCCGGCAGGTCGAGCACCTCGGTGAGACGAATGCTCGCCGCGGTCAACGCCTCCGGCAGGTCCGCGGCTCTCAGCACGGTGCGGGCGAGGTCTGCGGACAGATCCGCCTCGCGACGACGCTGGTCGGATTCGAGTGCGTGCAGGCGTGCCTGGCCGACAAGAGCGTTCGTGAGCAGCGCGAGCACGAGGAAGACGACGACCGCGGGGGCGGCACTGTCGGTGCTCTGGCTGGCGTGGAACCACGCGTAGGCCGCGGCACTGGCCACCGAGGTGCCCACCGCCAGGGGAAAGCCCCAACGGGCGGACACCACCAGCACGCCGAACAGGAAGACGGCGCCGAACGCGTTCTCCGGGAAGATCTCCCTGAGGAGCTGCACCACGACGACCTCGACGGCGATCAGCACGAGCGCGGTCGCCACGCCCCACTGCCAGGGCGGCGACGTCGGCCGGAGCACCACTGCGACGACCCGGTCCCTCAGCGGACCGCGGTCGTTCTTCCAGCTAGCGGGAATGCCTCGCCCTGCTGCCTCTGACACGCTAGTCAGTATGGAACCCACCCGCCTGCGCTGCCTGATAGTCGACGACAGTGCCGACTTCCGGGCTTCGCTGCGCGGAACGCTCGAAGCCGGTGGGATCACGGTGGTCGGGACGGCCTCGTCGCTCGACGACGCCGTCCGCGAATCGCGAGCGACCCGGCCTGACGTCGCCCTCGTCGACATCGACCTGGGGGAGGAGAACGGTTTCACCGTCGTCGAGGCACTTCACGATTCGGGGCTCGATCCGGCGCCCGCGGTGGTGCTGGTGTCCACCCACGACGAGGAGGAGTTCGCCGACCTGATCGACCTCAGCGCTGCCGTCGGCTTCGTCCCGAAGTTCGGGTTGTCCGCGGACCGGGTGCGTGAGGTGCTGGGCGCAACTGCTCCCTGAACAGTCAGTCAGGTTGTGGCGTCGAGGAACAGGATCACCGCGCGGACCCGGCGGTGATCGTCGGCGGTCTCGGCGAGGTCGAGTTTGGTCAGGATCGATCGGACGTGTTTCTCGACCGTGCCCTCGGTGATCCACAACCGACGTCCGATGCCCGCGTTGGACAACCCCTCGGCCATCAGCGTCAGCACCTCGCGTTCGCGTGCGCTGAGCTGTTCGAGCGGGTCGTTGCGACGCCGCGCGGCGACGAGTTCCTGCACCAGCGCGGGGTCCATCACCGACGCGCCGGCGGCGATCCGCCGCACGGTCTCGACGAACTCGGCGACGTCGGTGACGCGGCTTTTCAGCAGGTAGCCCACGCCGCGGCCGCCATCGAGCAGTTCGAGCGCATGGTCGACGTCGACGTGCGCGGAGAGCAGCAGGATCGCGACGTCGGGGTACTCGCGGCGTATGCGCAGGGCGGCGTCGAGGCCCTCGGCGGTGTGGGTCGGGGGCATCCGGATGTCGACGACCGCGATGTCGGGGCGGTGCTCGGCCACCAGCGCGAGCAACCCGTCGGCGTCGCCCGCCTGCCCGACCACGTCGATGCCTGCGGACGTGAGCAGACTCGCGAGGCCTTCACGGAGCAGGACGTCGTCGTCGGCGATCGTCAGGCGCAGGGGCATGTCGGCACCATGCTTCCGTCTGTGGGGTCGGACGTGAGCCACTCGTGTCGTGCCGATCCGGACACGACAAGGGAACTCTACCGTGACATCCGCGATGTTTTCGCAGGTCGGAGCATGAAGTCGTCCGCTCGGTAGGTGAGCGCCGACCGCGGGGAACGCCATCGCGGGCTGTCGTCGGACGCGCAGCGTGTACGGTCGTCGAGGGAGCACGTGGAGCGCGTTTTGGGTCCACAGCCCCGGTGATCTACACTGAAGTGTCTGATTGATTCAGACTTGCGCGCTACCCATAGGGTGGCGCGTTGGTTTTGTCGGCGGTGAAACGCCGGCGCCGGTCGTGAGGCCGGGATTCGATGAGATGGCAGCGGAACCACTCCGGTGGGGAAGTCGCAAAGGGGCGTAGCTCAATTGGCAGAGCAGCGGTCTCCAAAACCGCAGGTTGCAGGTTCAAGTCCTGTCGCCCCTGCCCTGGTGAAGGGCACACGTTGACGAGAGGACCGCGAAGTTGAGCAAGCGAGACCGGGCTGCCCGCGCCAAAGAAGCCGCTGAGGGTTCTGCGGCCGATTCGGCTGCGGCTGAGCTCGACGGTCGCGACGAGGCCACCGGCGGTTCGGACGACGAGACGTCGACCGGCGCCGCCAAGGAACTTCGTCCGTCCGGCAAGCGCTCGGCTCGTGGACGTCGCTCGTCAACCGGTGCAACCGGAACCGACGGAGACACCGACTCCGCCACGGGGTCGGCAGTAGCCGTCAAGGAACGCAAGAAGAAGAAAAAGGCCTCTGCTGAGGAGAGCCGGAATCCGTTCGTTCGGATCTGGGTGTTCCTCACGCAGGTCGTCGCCGAGCTGAAGAAGGTCATCTGGCCGACGCGGCGCGAGATGATCACGTACACGATCGTCGTGCTCGTGTTCGTCATCGTGATGACCGCGTTCATCTCCGGCCTCGACCTGGCCTTTGCCAAGGGCGTCCTCTGGTTGTTCGGCTGACCCACGCGGTGGGTGGCCGGGCGAGCGGGAGCCGACCGGAGATGAACCATAAGGAGCGTGGGCTGCAGTGAGCACCCCGGAGAACGAACTCGCATCGACCGACGCCGTCGACGTGGCTGATGCCGACGTCGACGCGGCCGTGACCGACGAGGTCGACGAGGCTGCAGTCGACGAGGCCGGTGACACCGACGTCGAGGTGGCCGCCGAGGGCGACGAAGCTCCCGCGACCGACGTCGACTCCGAGGACGCCGACGCGACCCCCGCCGAAGAGGCCCCTGAAGAAGAGGTCGACCCGGTCGAGGAGCTGCGCAAGCAGCTGCGTCGCGCACCCGGCGACTGGTACGTGATCCACAGCTACGCCGGCTACGAGAACAAGGTCAAGGCCAATCTCGAGACCCGTGTGCAGAACCTCGATGTCGGCGACTACATCTTCCAGGTCGAGGTTCCGACCGAAGAGGTCACCGAGATCAAGAACGGCCAGCCCAAGAAGGTCAACCGCAAGGTCCTGCCGGGCTACATCCTGGTTCGCATGGAGCTCAACGACGAGTCGTGGGGCGCCGTGCGCAACACCCCGGGTGTCACCGGGTTCGTCGGGATGACCAGCAAGCCGTCGCCGCTGTCGCTCAACGAGGTGCTGCAGTTCCTGATGCCGCGCGCCGAGGCGAAGAAGACCCCCGCCAAGGGTGGTTCGGCCGCCGAGGGGGTCGAGGCCGCAGCTGCCGCCGCGTCGAACGTCATCGAGGTCGACTTCGAGGTCGGCGAATCGGTCACCGTCATGGACGGTCCGTTCGCGACGCTGCCCGCGTCGATCAGCGAGGTCAACGCCGAGCAGCGCAAGGTCAAGGTGCTCGTGTCGATCTTCGGTCGCGAGACGCCGGTCGAGCTCGGGTTCAATCAGGTCGAGAAGATATGACCGACGCGAAGCGGCGCTCGTATCTTCCCCGACCTCTGAACGTCACGGTCGAGAAGATCTGACCGCGACCGCTCGAGTAGCGGTTGCAGATCAGATAAACACAGACTTTCACGTCTCCAGCGGGCGTGAATTCGCAAGGAAACAAGCAAGGACAAAAAGATGCCTCCCAAGAAGAAGAAGCTCGCCGGGATCATCAAGCTCCAGATCCAGGCAGGCGCGGCCAACCCGGCCCCGCCCGTGGGTCCGGCGCTCGGTCAGCACGGCGTGAACATCATGGAGTTCTGCAAGGCGTACAACGCGGCGACCGAGTCGCAGCGCGGCAACGTCATCCCGGTGGAGATCTTCGTGTACGAAGATCGTTCCTTCGACTTCAAGTTGAAGACCCCGCCGGCTGCGAAGCTCCTGCTCAAGGCCGCAGGCCTGCAGAAGGGCTCCGGCGAGCCCCACACCAAGAAGGTCGGCAAGGTGAGCATGGACCAGGTCCGTGAGATCGCCAAGACCAAGGCCGAAGACCTGAACGCCAACGACATCGACCAGGCCGCGAAGATCATCGCCGGTACTGCTCGGTCCATGGGCATCACGGTCGAGGGCTAGACCCAACCAGTCATCTCGTGGGAGGGCCGGCTCGGCCCGCACCACACACCCCGCCGATTCAGTGCGGAGAAGGAACAGAGCAATGAGCAAGAAGAGCAAGGCCTACGCGGCCGCGGCCGAGAAGGTCGACAAGTCCAAGCTGTACAGCCCGCTGGAGGCTGTGGAGCTGGCGAAGGAAACCTCGTCGAAGAACACCGACGCGACCGTTGAGGTTGCGATCCGGCTGGGCGTCGACCCCCGTAAGGCAGACCAGATGGTTCGAGGCACCGTCAACCTGCCGCACGGCACGGGTAAGACTGCCCGCGTGATCGTGTTCGCCGCCGGCGACAAGGCCGCCGAGGCCACCGCCGCCGGTGCCGACGAGGTCGGCGCCGAGGACCTGATCGAGCGCATCCAGGGCGGTTGGCTGGACTTCGACGCCGCGATCGCCACCCCGGATCAGATGGCCAAGGTCGGCCGCATCGCGCGTGTCCTCGGACCGCGTGGCCTGATGCCGAACCCGAAGACGGGCACCGTGACCACCGATGTCACCAAGGCCGTCAACGAC
Organism: Gordonia namibiensis NBRC 108229; assembly: GCF_000298235.1. Classification (GTDB taxonomy): domain Bacteria; phylum Actinomycetota; class Actinomycetes; order Mycobacteriales; family Mycobacteriaceae; genus Gordonia; species Gordonia namibiensis. Next base: position 59,031 of record NZ_BAHE01000006.1, on the reverse strand, counting down.
ATCAAGGGCGGCAAGATCAACTTCCGCGTCGACAAGGCAGCCAACCTGCACTTCGTCATCGGCAAGGCTTCGTTCGACCCGGCCAAGCTGGCCGAGAACTACGGCGCCGCGTACGACGAGATCATGCGTGCGAAGCCGTCGGCAGCCAAGGGCCGCTACATCAAGAAGGTCACCGTCTCGACCACCACGGGCCCGGGCATCCCGGTCGACCCGCAGGTCAGCCGCAACTTCGCCGAAGCTCCCCAGGCCTGATCCTGGCGCTCGCGCGTAACTAGAGACACCCACGAGGGGCCTGGCAGTCGATGCCGGGCCCCTCGTGCTCTGTCTACCCAGTTCTTCCATCGGAGGTCAGTGGCTCGTGGTGAGAATCCGTCTCGGAACCCGTGGTCGTGGTGCAGCGGTCGCCGCCGCCGTGCTGTCGATGCTGCTGGTGGTCGCCGGCTGTGGCGCGGGTGGCAGTCGCGACGATGACGCGAGCCCCTCGGGCACCCCCTCGACGATCGTCTCGATCAGCCCCACGACCACCGAGATGCTCTTCGCCGTCGGCGCGGGTGAACAGGTGGTCGCCGTCGACGACCAGTCCGACTTCCCGGCCGAGGCACCGCGGACCACCTTGTCGGGTTACACCCCGAACCTCGAGGCGATCCTCGCCTACGACCCCGACCTCGTCGTCCTCACCGACGACAACAACGACATCATCGCCGGTCTCGACCGGGTGGGCGTCGAGGTGCTGCAGATCCCGGCCGCGAAGAACCTCGACGAGACCTATGCCCAGATCCAGCAGGTCGGCGGTGCCACCGGCCACGCTCGAGAGGCCGACGAACTCGTCACCTCGATGCGCGCCGAGATCGAGCAGATCGTCCGCACCGTTCCGCTGCGCGAGGTGCCGCTGACCTACTTCCACGAGCTCGACGACACGTATTACACGGTCACCGACGACACCTACCTCGGCCAGATCTACGGCCTGCTGGGTCTGCGATCGATCGCGACGGGCCAGAACGGTTATCCGCAGCTCTCGCCGGAGTACATCCTCGAGCGCGACCCCGAGGTGATCTTCCTCGCCGATTCCCAGTGTTGCGGGGTCACGCCGGAGAAGGTCGCCGCACGTGCCGGCTGGGGTGACCTGCGTGCCGTCAAGGACCGGCAGATCCATGTCCTCGACGAGGACGTCGCGAGCCGTTGGGGCCCACGCGTCGTCGACCTGGTCCGCAACGTCGCGCAGATCGTCTCCGGCGTCGACGGACAGCCCACGAACTGAGATGTCGAGCCGTCACGTCGGGGCCATCTGCGGGGCCGTCGCAGTTCTGCTGGGCGCATGCCTGCTCGCAGTCCTCGTCGGCCCGGCCGGACTGACCCCGGAGGGCGTACTGCTCGACCTCCTCGACCGAATCCCGTTCGTCGACGTCGAGTCCGGGCTCACCCCGCGCCAGCAGACGATTCTGTGGGAAGTACGGATGCCGCGTGTGGCGCTGGGAGCGCTGGTCGGTGCGATGCTCGCGGTCGCGGGTGCCGCCTACCAGGGCGTCTTCCGCAACCCGCTCGCCGATCCGTACCTCCTCGGTGTCTCCAGCGGTGCGGGACTCGGCGCGACGGTCGCGATCGTCGCAGGCGGCGCGGCGGGCACGCTCGGCCTGCCGCCCGCGGCGTTCCTCGGCGGCATCCTGGCCGTCGCCGCGACCTACGCGTTGGGTCGCACCGTCGGCGGTGGCCGCACCGAGGTCGTCATCATCCTCGCCGGTGTCGCGGTCGCCGCGTTCGCCAACGCCATCCAGACCTTCCTCATGCAGCAGCACGACGACACACTGCGCCAGGTCTACAACTGGATGCTCGGCCGCCTGGCCACCGACGGCTGGTCGGAGGTCGTCACCGTGCTGCCGTACGTGCTCGCCTGCGTGGCCGTCATCGTGCTGTTCGGGCGCACACTCGACGTCATGGCGGTCGGCGACATCGAGGCGTCGAGTCTGGGGATTCGACCCGAGCGCGTGCGGTTGCTGCTGGTCTGCGTCGCGACGCTCGGCACTGCGGCCGTGGTCTCGGTGAGCGGTCTGATCGGCTTTGTCGGCATCGTGATCCCGCACGCGGTGCGGCTCCTCGTCGGCCCGGGGCATCGGTTGCTGTTGCCGTTGTCGTTGCTGGTGGGCGCGGCCTTCCTGGTCCTTGCGGATGTCGTGGCACGGACCGCGATGTCGCCTTCGGAGTTGCCGATCGGCGTGGTCACCGCGGCCATCGGTGCACCCTTCTTCCTCGTCGTCCTCCGACGCAGCGGACGGAGCGTCGCATGACCGCCTCGATCATCTGTCGCGGTGTCTGCGCGTCCCGTGGGGGAGTGGAGGTCCTCCACGACGTCGACCTCGAGATCGGGTCCGGCACCTGGGTTTCGCTCGTCGGGCCGAACGGTTCGGGGAAGACGACGCTCCTGCATGCCCTCGCCGGGCTGGTGGCCTCGACGGGGCAAGTCGATGTCGCGGGCGTCGACCCGGGGCGTGCGCGCCGTCGCGAGATCGCCCGCGCCGTGGCGCTGATGCCGCAGCGGCCGATCGTCCCGGAGGGCACGTCGGTGCGCGAGCTCATCGGCCTCGGCCGCACCCCGCACATCACCCGGTTCGGCAGCGAGACCCGCTCGGACCGTGAGGTCGTCGACGATGTCATCGAGCGGCTCGACCTAGAGGAGTTCGCCAACCGTTCCGCGTCGGCTCTGTCGGGTGGTGAGCTGCAGCGGGTGGTGCTCGCCCGTGCGCTGGCCCAACAGCCGCGCGTGTTGCTCCTCGACGAGCCGACCAGCGCCCTCGACATCGGCCATCAGCAGCAGGTGCTCGACCTCGTCGACTCCATGCGCCGCGCCAGCGAACTGACCGTGATCGCTGCGATGCACGACCTGACGTCGGCGGCACAGTACGGACAACGTCTCGTACTGCTCGACCGGGGACGCATCGTCGCCGACGGGCCGCCCGCCGAAGTGCTCACCGCCGAACGACTCCGGGACGTCTACGCCGCGAAGGTCGAGGTGCTCGACCGCCGTGACGGCCCGGCGGTGCTGCCGGTGCGAGATCCGGGGCCCGGCGAACGGTGAAGGTCACGCTGCTCGGCACCGGAGCCGCTGACGGTTGGCCGAATGCGTTCTGCCGCTGCACTTCATGTGCCGATGCGCGGCGCCTGCGCGACTTCCGTGCCCAGACGGCGGCGCTCGTCGATGACGGGTTGATGCTCGACTTCGGGCCTGATGTCATGAGTTCAGCCGTACGCCAGGGTGTTTCGCTCGCCGACGTGCGGCACGTCCTGATCACGCATGCACACGCCGATCATCTTGCACCGCAGTCGTTGCTGTTCCGGTCGTGGGTCGAGGGGGCTGGTGACCTCGAACTGATCGGTCCGGCCGATGCGCTCGATGCGTGCCGCCCGTGGGTGGGGCCCGACGCCGCGGTGCGGTTCACGCCGGTCGTCGCGGGCGAGTCGTTACGGGTCGGTGAGTACGACGTGCGTGTTCTTCCCGCGCAGCACAAGGTCTTCCGCGACGGTGACGCCGTGCTCTACGACGTCACCGGTGCCGACGGCACCCGACTGTTGTGGGCGACGGACACCGGTGTGTGGCCGTCTGATTGGTTTGATCGGCTCGAGGGAGCGGCGTTCGACGCGGTCTTCCTCGAGGAGACCTTCGGTGATCGCGGAGAGCTGTCCGCCGGCCATCTCGGGCTGGACGGTTTCGGGGCGATGGTCGAGCGGATGCGCGGCGTCGGTGCGATCGTCGACGCCACCGAGATCGTCGCTGTTCACCTGGGACACCACAATCCGCCGATCGGCGAACTGCGCCGGCGGCTCCGGACATTGCGCGCACGGCCGGGACGAGATGGGGAGGTGCTCGCCATGGGCGAGCCGGTCGGGCACCGGATCTTCATCACCGGCGGCGCGAGGTCGGGGAAATCGCGGTACGCCGAAGGCCTCCTGGGCGGAGTCGACGACGTCGTCTATGTCGCCGCGGGCGGTCCGCGAACCGGTGATCCCGACTGGGACCGTCGCGTCGAAGCCCACCGTGACCGTCGCCCCGCATCGTGGACGACGGTCGAGGACACCGACGTGGCGGGCATTCTGCGTTCGGCGCGCCGGCCGGTCCTCGTCGACTGTCTCGGCACCTGGCTGACCGCCCGGATCGATCACCACAATGCCTGGGAGAACGTCGAACTCGACGCTGTTCGGGCCGAGGTCGACGACCTGCTCAACGCCTGGCGAACATGCACCGTGCCCGTCATCGCCGTGAGCAACGAGGTCGGCAGCGGCGTCGTCCCGGCGACCGCGTCGGGCCGGATGTTCCGGGACGAACTCGGCCGGCTCAACGCCGCGGTCGCCGAACTCGCCGACGAGGTCGTGCTCATGGTCGCCGGGCAGCCACTGGCCGTGCGGTAGCCCGGCGCCTACTCGAGGTCACTGGATGACGAACGTCCTGGAATCCCGGGCGCCCATCCCGGACATGTTCTCGTAGGCGGTGATCGTGAAGGTGCCCGGCTTGTTGTAGAAGGGGTCGGTGAACGTGGCGCTGCCCTCGCAGACCGTTGCGTGGTACGTAGGAAGGCTCGTGCCCAGGAAGGTGATGTCGACCCGACAAGGGATGTCCCTACCCTGGCCGCCGAAGACGCGCGCCGACCACTTCACCCTGGGAGCGAACGGTCTGCTGTAACGATTCGGCCCGAGTGCGCTGCCGAGAGAATTCTCCACCGACATGCTGATACTCGGGAGCACCACGCCGAGGCCGGGCGCCGACAGGCTTCCGGAGTCGATGCCGTGCCACGACAATCCGGGGGCGGCGGAAGCGGGTGTCGTGATCATGGTGGCGGCGGCCGCCGCGGTCAGTGCGGCTATTCCCAACGTGCGTCTCATTTTCGTGCTCCTCCTCGAAGTGCATGGTGCGGCGAAACGCAAGTTGCGGCAGCAATGCCCTCGACCGACTGGAAATCACGGTACGTGGGACGGTGTCCGATTTGCGTCATCTGGTCGAAGGTATTTCACGTCTGGTAAAGATCTCCGGACCTTCTCGTGATCGGTGGCAGCTCAGTTCAGCCAGTCGTTACCGGCAAGGCCCAGCTGTCGGACATCGAGGGTGGGTGTGACCCCCGACGCAGGAGCGAGGTCATGAGCCTCGAGGACCGACCGAAGTGTCTCGGCCGCGTCGATGTTGAGCGGGCTCGACACCCACATCGCGTAGGGCAGGTTCACGAAGCGGTTCTCGCGCACCGCCTTCAGGTTGCGGCTGGCGGGATTGGTGCGCAATGCGTCGATCTTCTGATCAACGGACTGACCGGGGTAGTCGACGAAGACGATCAGATCGGGGTCGGCGGTGGTGATGCGTTCCCAGCTGACCGCGGTCCAGGTGTCCTGGACGTCCTCGGTTGCGTTGCGTGCGCCCGCCGCGTCGATGATGCCCTGTGGGCCACCGAAGGAGCCCGACGAGAAGATCGTGTCGGAGACGCTGTCGAACACGAAGACCGTCGGCTTGGTCGCCGGTTGCGGTGCAGCACGGAGCTTTTCGAGGCGGCCGGATATGTCGTCGGCGACCGCCGCACCCCGCTCGGGATTGCCGGTGATGGTGCCGATGTTCCGCAGGTCGGTGTCCAGCGCGACCCAGGGGTCCATCGTGCCGCGCTGTGCCTGTCCGTCGACCTGACGGCAGGCCTCGGACAGCTGGTAGACGTCGATCCCGTGGGAGGCCAGGATCTCGGGAGTGATCCCGCGGGATTCACTCATGCCGTAGTTGTAGCCGGCGTAGAGCACCTCGGGTTTGGCGCCGACGATGTTCTCGAGCGTCGGCTGTTCGGTGGCGACCTCGTTCAGGGTGTCGACCTGCGGCCCGTATTCGAGCCGGAGGACGTCCTTGTCGCGGGCGAGTGAGCTGACCGCGACCATCTTGTCGTGTGCACCCGTCGCCAGCGCGATCGCGATCATCCCGCCGTCGTTGACGAACAGGCGATCGAGAGGCTGATCGAAGGTGACGTCGGCGCCGCAGTTGGTGACGGTGACGCTGTCGGTTGCGACGGCGCCGGACTCGGCGCCGCAACCCGCCGCGGTGCCTAGGACGAGAGCGAGAGCGGCGGATCGGGTGATGGTGTGTCTCATCAATTTTCCTTGGTGGTGTAGGCCTGCGGTGCAGGTGAGGTGGGGGAGTCGAGGAGGAGATGCGCGAGGCCGGTCGCGGGATGCGGCACGACGGTGCCGGACACGTCGAAGACCGACGCCAGCAGATCGGGGGTCAGCACCTCGACCGGCGGGCCGTGTGCGGTGATGCCGCCGTCGGAGACAACCGCGACGGCGTCGAAATGGCGGAGGACGAGGTCGAGGTCGTGCATGGCGGCGATGACCGTCGCCTCGAGGTCGTCGAGGATCTGCATCAGCCGCAGCCGCCAGGCCGCGTCGAGGTGGTTCGTCGGCTCGTCGAGCACGAGAATCGGGGTCTGCTGTGCGATCGCGCGTGCGAGGACGACCCGGTGCCGCTCGCCGCCGGACAGCTGCGTGCACGAGCGGTGCTCCCAACCGCCCAGTCCCACCTGCGCCAGGACCGACCGGATGATCTCGTCGTCGTCGGAATTGCGCGTCGCCCATGCAGATCGGTACGGCGTGCGTCCCAGCCCCACGGCTTCTGCGACCGTGAGTTCGGCCGACGGGTGTTCATCCTGGCCGACGACGGCGATCGACAGCGCACGACGCCGCGCCGGTAGTCGACCGAGATCGTCGTCGCCCAACCGGATGTGCCCGCCCGCCGGTTGTTCGAGACCGCACAGGGTCCGGAGCAACGTGGTCTTACCCGCACCGTTGGGGCCGACGATGGCGAGCCGGGTTCCGGCCGGGACGGCGAGATCCACTTCGCGCAGTATGGATCGGCCACCTCGGCGACAGCTGATGGCGTTCGCGCGCAACGACATCGATCGCTTCACGGCGCCCATCAGGAACCGCCGCCGAACACATACTGGCGTCGTCCCATCAGGAACAGGAAGATCGGTGCGCCGATCAGTCCGGTGACGATGCCCAGTGGCATCTCGCGGGGGGACGCGGCCACTCGTGAGATGACATCGACCCACACGAGGAACAACGCACCGCCGCAGGCCGCGACGGGGATCATCGCCCGGTGGGTCGCACCGACGAGCAGGCGTGCAGCGTGGGGAACGATCAAGCCGACGAACCCGATCCCGCCCGCGACCGCGACCAGAACGCCGACCAGGACTCCCTGGACCGCGAACAACGCATTTCGCATGGCGCGCACCGGGACACCGAGGGACGTCGCGGTGTCGGTCCCGGCTGCGTAGGCGTCGAGCCAGGAGTGGATCGCGACCATGGCGAACACCGTGACCACGACGACGACCCCCGCGATCTGCACTTTCGCCCAGGTCGCGCCGGCGACGCTGCCCAGCATCCAGAACATCACGTTGTCGGCGGCATGCGGGTCGGCGGCGGTGAAGACCAGAAGTGAGGACATCGCCATGAACGCCGACGACAGCACCACTCCGGAGAGGATCAGGCGCAGGGCGGTCAGTCCGCCCTGCGCCCGGGCTACGGCGTAGACCGTGACCGAGGCCGCGAGCGCGCCGATCAGCGCGCCGCCGGACAGCGCCCAGACACCCAGCGCAGCAAACGATCCGAGGGTGATGACCGCCGTCGCGCCGACCGCGGCGCCGGCCGACACGCCCAGCAGGTACGGTTCGGCGAGTGGGTTGCGGACCAGGGCCTGCATGACGGCGCCGGCGAGGGCCAGACCGGCGCCGACGATGGCCGCGAGAATCGAACGCGGCAAACGGAGATCCCAGATGATCACCGAGTGCGCGGCGTCGAGCTCATCGCCGTGTAGGCGGCCGGCGACGGTTCGCCAGACGTCGCCGATGGGGATGGTCTCGGCGCCGAAAGCGGTGGCGATCGCGATGCTCACCAGGGTGAGTGCGAGAAGGATCAGGGCAAGAGGCAACGACGGAAGTCGCCGTACCGACATGGCGGTGGCGAGCATCGTCCTGCCGTCGGGAGGACGGGACACGTGTGGAACTGCCTTTGGTCTGGGCATCTGTGCGCGAGACGCCGGGTGGACTCGACGAGAACGGCAGGTATTCGGACTCGGGTTCGTCCGTACCCGACGCCTTCCCGGGTTGCCCCAGTGGCCTGATGTCGGGTCCGTCCCCCATACCGCTGCGCGCCAGTCCTGGATTCGCACCAGGTTCCCTGGCACCCGCGTTGTGCAGGTGCGACCGCTCTCATCGGTCAGGTTAGCAATTCGGGCACCGAGGACCACCGTCCCGTGCGCGCATCGTCGCGCGAGGGTTGCCCGGAGGTTCTAGGCTGGGCGCTGACAGGCAACGGACAGGTGCGAATCGAACCGAGGCGGACGGTGATCCGATGGACGGACGACCCACGAAACTGGCCATCATCGGGGCGGGCGCGGTCGGTACCGCGATCGCCTATTCGGCGCTGATCCGCGGAGTCGCGCGCACCGTCGCATTGCTGGACATCAAGGCCGCCAAGGTCACCGCCGAGGTGCTCGACCTCTCCCACGGTCTGGAGTTCGTGCCGCGCGCCGACGTCATCGGCTCCGACGACGTATCGGTGTGCGCCGACGCCGACGTCGTCGTCTTCACCGCCGGGGCGAAACAGAAGCCGGGACAGTCCCGACTCGAATTAGCCGATGCCACAATAGGTTTGACCCGTAACATCCTGCCGAGCGTGCTCGAGGTGGCACCGAACGCGATCTACCTGATGGTGACCAATCCGGTGGACATCGTCACCCACGCGGCCCAGAAGATCACCGGCCTGCCGTCGAATCAGCTGTTCGGATCGGGAACCGTGCTCGACTCGTCGCGGCTACGGTTCCTCGTCGCGCAGCACTGCGGGGTCGCGGTGCAGAGTGTCCACTCATATGTCGTCGGCGAACACGGCGACAGTGAGATCCCGCTGTGGTCGTCGGCGACGATCGGCGGGGTGCCCCTGACGTCGTGGAAACCGCTGCCGGGGCGGCCGGAGATGGATGCGGTTGCGCGCGAACGTATCCGGCACGAAGTCGTGCATGCCGCCTACGCCGTCATCGAAGGCAAGGGTGCCACGAACTACGCCATCGGACTCGCCGCCACCCGCATCGTCGAAGCCGTACTCAACGACGAACATCGGGTGCTGCCGGTCTCGACAGTCGCCCCCGGATTCCCCGGGCTCGACGACGTGTGCCTGTCCCTGCCGACCGTCGTCGCCCGCGGTGGTGCACAGACGCGTCTCGAGGTGCCGCTGTCGCCCGACGAAGAAGCCGGCCTGCTCGCCTCGGCCGAGACGCTTCGCCGGATGCAGGCGCGGTTCGGGTTGTGAGGCACGATCGCCGCTTTCGTGGAAGATTCGCCGGTTTCGAGCCAGTGCCTCTTCCCGGAGATGGCGATTCTGGTCTGGCCCTGTCCGCCAAGCGGACCAATTTCTCTCCTCGGTGCGGGTGCCGACGCCCCGCCGGGGTAGTTTCACCTGGTCACATCGGTGTGGGAGAAGGTTCGACGATGAGTGGTTCGCGCAAGGTTGTTCTGGGATTTGTCGCTGCGGCGTCGATGGCTATCGCGCCGCTGATGGTGGCGGCTCCTGCCTCGGCCGCGACCGACTACGCCAACTGCAAGGCACTCAACGCCGACTACCCGCACGGTGTGGGCCAGCCCGGCGCCGTCGACTCGACATCGGGCACCCCGGTCACCAACTTCACCGTCGACCAAGCCCTCTACGACGCCAACGACGAGAGCGATCGCGACGGCGACGGTATCGCCTGCGAGAAGCGCTGACCGCGAGTCACACTGGGTGACGTGTTCACCCCGCGCGAGGACGAGAATCGTCGACTCCTGCGTGCCCGCGACCTGATCGACCGGTCGTACGCCGAGCCGCTGGACACCGCGGCCCTCGCCCGCGTCGCCCACATGTCGCCGTCGCACTTCATCCGGCGATTCCGCGCAGTCTTCGGGGAGACGCCGCGTCACTACCTGCAACGACGCCGCGTCGAACGTGCCTGCGCGTTGCTGCGCACCACGACGACGCCGGTCACCGACATCGCGCGCGGCGTCGGATACGAGAGCCTGGGCACCTTCGGGCGCACCTTCACCGCGATCATCGGCTGCAGCCCGACCGCCTACCGCCGGCGCGTCTCCCCGGTCCCCGTGCCGGGATGCTTCGTGCGCCGCTGGACGAGGCCGATCGGGGCGGCCACCTTGATCAATTCCGGAGAAGCGCCGGCCGCCACCACGGTCGTATCGTCGGGCTCATGATCACCGGCATCGGCATCCACTCCGTCTACGTCCTGGACCAGGACGCCGCGCTCGACTTCTACGTCGGCAAGCTCGGCTTCACCGTCGACACCGACGTCGACATGGGTTTCATGCGGTGGCTCACCGTCGCCCCGCCCGGACAACCCGACCGTCTCATCCTCCTCGAGAAGCCCGGACCTCCAGCGCTTTCCGAGGAGGCCGCGGCCAAGGTTCGCGACCTGGTGACCCAGGGCGCGATGCCGGTCACGATCTTCGCGACCGACGACTGTCGCGGAACGCATGCCGCTCTCGTCGCGAAGGGCGTCGAGTTCAGCCAGGACCCCGAGGAACAGCCGTACGGCATCGACTGTGCCTTCCGCGACCCGTTCGGCAACAACCTCCGGATGACGCAGCGCGCCGCACAGGAGCGGCCGGTCGACGCCGACGACATCGCCCGCTGGGCGCCCGAGAGCTGATTCGTCCGCGGGTTGAGTTGCTCCGACCTGCGTTTTCCGGCCGACCTGCGGTTCGATGGAACCGATCGGGCGCGCCGATAGTCTGAACTACATGCGCGACGACAAGCTGCTCACCCGGATCTCCGCCCTCCTGCGCCAGGCGGAGAACACCGACAACGAGCATGAGGCCGAGACGTTCATGCAGGCTGCCCAGCGCTTGGCGACGGCGTCGTCGATCGATCTCGCCGTGGCGCGCGCACATGATCCGGCTGCGCGCAAAAAGGTCACCCCGATCTCGCGGCAGATCAAGATCGGCGAGCCGGGCAAGCGTGGCCTGCGCACCTACGTGCAGTTGTTCGTGGCGATCACCATGGCCAACGACGTGACCGTCGACGTCGCGAGCAACTCGACCTTCGTCCTCGCCTACGGCTACGAGGCCGACATCGACGCCTGCGAGGCGCTGTACACGTCGCTGATCATCCAGATGGTCGCCGCGAGCGACGCCTACCTGCGGTCGGGGGCGTACAAGGGCGAGACGTTCGCGCGGGTCGTCACGAAGGGCAGCGGCTGGCGGGCGCGGCGGGTGATCGAGGAGAAGCCGCTGTCGCCGATCACCGCGCGACTCAACTTCCAGTCCGCCTTCGCCGAACGCATCGGCAAACGTCTCGCCGAGGCCCGCGACGCCGCTCGTGAAGAAGCGCTCGCCGCCGAACGGAAGTCGGGGGAACCGGAACGCTCGACGGCGCTCGCGCTGCGCAACAAGGAACTCGAGGTCACCGACTTCTACAAGACCGAGTCCACCGCGCGCGGCACATGGCGGGCGTCGAGCGCGTCGGCCGGCTACTCGGAGGCCGCCCGCAAGGCGGGGGACCGGGCGGGGCGTCGGGCCAAGATCGGCGCCGACCGTGAATTCGGCGGTGCCCGAGGCGCTCTCGAGGCCTGACCAGCGGTCGGTCGCTGGGCTCAGTCGGTCCGGTCGTACCAGGCGACCGACGGGGACGGGATGAACGGGGTCGGGGCCCCCGCCCACCGTCGAACCCGGGTGCCGACACGTCCGGGGTCGGTGGCCACACCATGTACGACGATGGCCGTGATCACCAGGATCGCGGCGAACACGAACAGCCAGCTGATCGCGACGAACACGATGCCGAGCGTGCCGAAATAACGGATCGTTCCCGACGCCAGCATGGGCAGTGCAATCCGGCTGCCTGCCAGCAGTGCGGTGATCAGCAGGCCCGTGACCACCCCGTTCAACGCGAGGAGCCGCAGCGGGACCTGGGTGGACACCAACAGTCGGGGGATCGCGGTGCAGGTCGCCGACCAGATCGTGACGGTCACGAGAAAGACCAGCACGATCCCGAGGAGACCACTGCCGCCGAGGTAGATGCCGAACAACGTCTCGGCGTGCAGGCCGGTCGACAACCCCTGGGCGGTGACCGCGGCCGGGATGAGGAACAGCACGATCACCCAACGCCAGAAGGCTCGCCACGGCAGTTTGGTGACGCCCCAGATCGCGACATACATTCGGCCCAGAGCACGTGACAGGGAGGTGGCGCCGGCGATGGTCATGAGTGCGCCGATGATCCCGAAGGTGGCGAACGACTGCGGGTTGTCGACCGAGTTGTGGTCGAGCTTGCTCACCGGGATGCCGAGCCCGCTCAGGGCGTCGTCGACGACGTCGCTGCCCGGGAGCGTGAGCAGCAGGATGACGATGGGCAGGATCGAGGTGAAGGCCTGCGCGGCGAGGGTCATCGCACGGTCGGTGATGTCACCGCGCGCGATGTCGGTGAGGATGCGCAGGCTCAGCGTGGCGCCGGGCAGTCGCAGCACGCGTTGGCCGAACGCGTGCAGGTCGGGACGGCGCATGAAGACTCCCATCGGCTACAGCGGACCCTCATCATCATTGGTGATGCCGTGAGTCCGCGTGACACCGGGCGTGCCCGGTACTACGACGCCGAGCGTCTCGTCTTCCGGCTCTTCGACACCGCGTCCTCCTCGCGCACCGTGCAGCTGGCCGGGACCGAGCTCACGCTGCCCGCCGAGGCCCGGTTCGCCTCGATCGACGCGGTGCGCGACTACGTGGGACGGGTGCTGGAGCTGCCGAGCGTGCGGTCGAGGTTCCCGCGCGCAGCCGAGCCGGTATCGGTGCGGGAGCGACGCGGCCAGAGTTCGGCGCACTACGCGCGGTCCACGACCGCAGCCGGTGACAGGTTGCTCAGTGCGGAGATCGCGATCCCGTCGTCTGCGGAGGGACGGTGGGCGCTTCGAGAGCTCGTGGTCCTGCACGAACTCGCCCACCACCTCGACGACTCCAAGGGGTCGGGTCACGGACGCGGCTTCGTGCTCACCCTCATCGAGCTCGTGGGTCTCGTCCTCGGGCCCGAGGCGGCGTTCGTGTTCCGTGTGGTGCTGGCCGATTCCGGGATCGGCTGAGAACCTCTCCGGGACGCAGAACTCAGTGCCCGGTGATCTTCTTCGCCGAGTGCCCGATCGTGGCCTCGCCGCCGGTCATGATCCTCATGAACTCGCGTTGTTCGGCGGCGCCGCGGAGCGCCGCGCGTTCGCGCCCGCCCGGGCGTTGCGCCTGAATCGATCGGATGATGTTCACCGGGAACCGGATCACCGGATACCAGGGTGGGACGAAGGGCAGGCCCAGTGTGCGCATCGCGGCCGGGCCCAGGAATCCGCTGGTGACCGAGAGGTGTTGTGCGCGAGCGATCTTGCGACGCACCTTCGGGAACCTCGAGTAGTTCCACTGCAACGGATCGTCGGCCATGGGCACCGAGAGCTGCCTGGTCGTCTCGTCGGGCGTGGAGAGGACGTACGAGGTCTGGAGCAGCACGCGGATCGCGTCGCGGAAGCTCGTGGGCAGGAACTCGTCCCGCACCCCGAGCAGCCATCCGGCGTACCGGGTGAGGTGCGCGACGGCGTCGTATTCGCTGGGGCGGTTGACGAGTCCCATCATGACGACGCCCAGGCTCGGGGAGACCAGTGCTCCGACGAGCGTGGCGGCCATGTCGGTCTGGTTGATGGGGAGTCCCCAGGCGTCGGCCTCCCAGTCGGGCAGAGCGGCGACGTGGCGCCGGACCATCGCGTGGATGAGGCGCACACGCAGCGTCGACTGGTAGCCGATGCCGTGTGGGCGCAAACCATTTTCGGTGATGACGTCGGTGGCCCACTGGGTGGTCTCGGCGAACCGGGTGTTCGATCCCTTCTCGAGGGCGCCGGTGCGCAGCAACGTCTGGTTGAAACCGGCGAACTGGTAACCGCCGAGCAGGGCGACGTCGCGCGCCACGTACAGGCCGTCGGCGCCACCGCTGCGCATGACCCGCGCGCCCTTCTCGATCAGGTCGGGGTCGACCCAGTCGGGGACGGTCTCCACCTCGGTGAAGAACTCGCGCAGCGGGGCCGGGGCGTCGTCGATCGAGTCGATGCCGTCGACGAGGGCACGCTCGAACAACGGGCGCGCCCGGGACATCCCGGCGGTGTGCATCCACTCGACGAGGCGGTCCGCCGGTTCGTCACCGACCGTCAGCAGTTCGCCGAGGTGACGAAAGAGTTCGCGGCCGGGTTTGCGCAGTCCCAGTAGGGGCGCGACGAGTCGCAGGCCGATCGGGATCGTGCACGGACCATCCGGGTGGCGCGACGGGATCTTCGGCGCGACAGTGGGCGGTGCGAGGGTGCCCGGGAGCGCCTGCGGCGGCGTCGTGGCGCCCCGTGCGGTGGTCATCGGTCGTGCACTCCGATCCGGAGGTTCTGGGTGACGGCTGTCCTCCAAAACGTAGGTCGGCGGTGCAACGGTGTCAATGGGACGAACAAAAAGAATCGTCCCAAAGTGCTGGTAGGCGCTGTGGCCGGCTAGATCCTTGCCGCCTCGGACGTGACGGCGCTCAAGCCCTCGCCCGCGAGCAGTGTGAGGTAGCTCGGATGGTCGGGGTCGAGGACAAGGCGCTGTTTACGGCCGCGGGCCTTGATCAGATCGGGCACCACGGTGAGGTAGCGGGGGAGGCTCGCCGCGTAGACGTCGACGCGCAGGCGGTGGCCAGGCTGCAGGACCGCGTCGGTCGGGACCAGGTCGACGTCGATGCGAACGGGCTCGTCGGCGGGCACGGGGAGCTTGCGCTTGCGGGACAGGTAGTGATGCGCCGAGAGCAGGCTGCCGTCGGACGCGTAGGTCGACTTGCTGCGGTCCAGCGCACGATTCGACGCCGAGAGGGCGCCGTTGGTGAGTACCGTCGACGTGCCGTCGGGCGCGACGTCGTTCACGGTCACCGCCCAGATCGCCTCATGGGCGGTGGTGGCCACGTTGAGTCGCAGGTTCATCGCGCCGCTGATCGGCGTGGCCTCGGTGACCGGTGCGGTGGTGAACGACAGTGCGCCACGCTCCTGGAAGCGTGCGTCCTTCGCGTAGTCGGCGCCGAGGATCATGGTGGCGCCGGCGGTCACCTGGGTCATGTCGCGGGATCGGAGTCCGCGGGTGTCGGATCGGACGTGGAGGGACGAGAGACCCTGTGCGGGAGCCGAACCCAACGTCCCGTCGTGTACGGCGTGGTCGGCGGTCGACGACGTGTCGGGCGTCAGGTACAGCCGCTTCGGCGCGACGCCCGGGCGCGGGAAGTTCTGTCCGGCGGTCCAGGCACCGCCCTGCTGCAGCATGGTGACCGGCCCGTAGAACTCGATGCCGTTGCGGTGTCCCTTGAGCCAGCGGTCGAACCAGGCGCGTTCGAGGACGTCGAGACGCGGCGGCGCGAACTTGCCGCCATACCCCGAACCGACGTCGAGGTGATAGCCGTCGCCGACGATCATCTGCTTGCGGCCGGGTTCCATGTTCAACCGCTCGTATACGCCGGTTGCGCTGCGGCCGAACAGATCGTGCCAGGCGCCGACGGTGAACGTGGGAGCCTCGATACGGTCGACGATCGGGTCGCGCTCGTCGAAGTACGGGTCGTCGAAGATGCGTGGATCGCGGGCGGTGAGGAAACCCCAGAGGAGCGAGGGGATCTCGGTGGCCGGCGACTTCACCCGGTCGACGGCCCATTTCAGTGCGTGACCCCTGGCGATGTCCCGAATGATGTTGGCGGGGTTGGGAACCCATTTGAGCATGTTCACCGCCGACAGCCATACGGGGATGAACGCCGACGGCATGCCGCCGGTGATGTAGATGTCGCGCACGATGTCGTCGCAACCCTCCACGGCGAACACGGCTTTGAGTTGCGGCGGGCGCTTGTCGGCGGCCTGCAGCGAGTTGATCGCCGAATACGACCAGCCGGCCAGGCCGACAGTACCGTCGCACCATTCCTGCTCACTGACCCAGTCGATGATCTCGACCGAGTCCTCTTGCTCGCGCGGGCCGAGGATCTGCCACTTGCCGTGGCTCGCACCGGTACCGCGGACGTCGACGACCACCTGCACGTAGCCGCTGCGTACGAGATTTCGGTTGATGCCGAAGACGTCGAAGACGCCGCCCGACAGCGTCTGGGTGAGGGTGGTGAGGCCCTCGAGTGCGGTGCCGGTCGCATCGATCGACGCCGACGCGGTGTGCAGCGCCTTGCCGAGCACGGGTGCGTGCAGCGCCTGGTCGATGAAGTCGATGGCCGCCCGGTTGTACGGGTTGATGTTGACGATCGCGGGGTAGGGGGTGAGGACCGTCTGCCCGAACCGGTTGGCGGGGCGGATCACGGTGGCGCGCAGAATCACCCCGTCGCTCATGGTGATCGAGACGTCGCGGTCGATGGCCACACGCGGGTACAACTGCTTGCCGTCGACCTGCTCGCGCCAGCGGATGCCGTCGGCACCTCCGGTCGGGTCGCCGAGGGGGAGGGTGCCGAAATGGGGTGCTTCCGTGGGGCGTCGCGACGGTGAAGGAACCGGCCGCGCACGGCGTTCCGCGGGATCCAGTTGATACGTCATGGTGCACCACCCTGCCTGGGGTGAGAGGTGTCGCACCGGGAGTGCTGCTGGTCGAGATGGCCGGGTGGACACCGACACCCCTTCGTGTCGGTCGTGGGCGACGGACCCGCTCCGCTGGCGGCGGAAATCAGTGTGTTCCAGGTCACCTCAC
Organism: Gordonia namibiensis NBRC 108229; assembly: GCF_000298235.1. Taxonomy (GTDB): domain Bacteria; phylum Actinomycetota; class Actinomycetes; order Mycobacteriales; family Mycobacteriaceae; genus Gordonia; species Gordonia namibiensis. The sequence goes on along the minus strand of NZ_BAHE01000006.1, from coordinate 42,292 downwards.
GCGTTCGCTGAAGAATAGCTCAGCCCCGGTATCGGATGGCTAACCGGGCGGCGTCGGTTTGACCATCGGAGGTCTACGGCCGGTCACATTCCGGTAGCGACAGGTCGATCGCGGCGGCCGCCTCGAGGACCATCCACGCCGACAGTTGCACCGACAGGTCGCGTTCGGGGACCTCCGAGGGCATCACCGCACCCGCCACGAACTGGGCTTTCTTGCCTGCGGCGGTGGGTACGACGGCCTGGCTGCGCCAGTCGCTGGGAAATACGACGCGGCCGCGGACCTCGGTGCGGTTCGACCACGCCGCATCGGCGCTCGAGATCACGATCCGGGCTGCCCGGGCACGCAGTTCATCAGAACCGTCGACATCCGGGAGGTCGGTGGCGATGAGCCCGAGATAGCGGGCGAGCACCCCGTGGAACAGGCCGCCGTCGCCACCACCTCCGCCGTGGATCACCCCGTCGGTGCACGAATGCTTCTCGACGGCACCGAGCAGACGGGCCAGACGGTCCAGATGTCGCTGGTCACCGGTTGCGCGGAAGGCTTCCAGCTCGGCGCCGAGAACGACGCCCTGACAGTAGGTATAGGTACCGGTCTCGGCCTTCAGTGAACCGTCGGGCTGCTTCTTCAGGCCGTCGATGACCAGGTGCGTCTTAGGGTCGATGAGGTTGGCGTCCATCCAATCGCACATCGCCACAGCACGTTCGACGTGACCGGTACGGGCGACCAGGATCGCGGCGGGGCCGTTCGCCGGGGCGTTGAAGAACTGGTCGGTCGTGCGCCAGGGGATGCCGCCGCCGTCCTCGGGGACCCACGCGTCGAGCATCCGTCGCGTCAGGACCTCCAGGCCCCGCCGGTGGTCGAGGTCGAGGTGACGGTCGGCGCGTTCGATCGCCAACCCCAACCAGGCCATGTCGTCGTAGTAGTTGTTCGTCCACCGTCCGAGGTTGCGGACCTTGATCCCGCGCAACACCCGATTCGCGTCGTCGGCGACATCGGGATCGAAGGAACGGTCGCCGTACCCCGAGCCCTCGGGTCGGTGGATCGCGGCGTCGACGAGCAGGTCGACGAGATGCGCATGCCACCAGTAATGCCAGGATCCGAGATGCGCCGCGACGAACCCGATCGGCCACGCGACCGCCGCCGTGCGCGTCGCCGGCAACCAGAAGGCCCGCTGCAGGTGCCGCGCCGTGACAGCGTCCATGGCGGCCTGCGCCCGCTCGTTGGGGTCGTGCACGTCGGTCGATTTGGTTTGTTCCCCCACAAGGACGTAGCCTAGTCGTCGGTGTGATGCACAACCGTGCGTCGTATCGGTTCAACCAGAGACCGTTGGTCGTCGGGAACTCCCGAACGAAGGCGCGACAGAGTCGCCGGCCCACGCAGGATGAACGAGGAATGTGGTCCCACACATCAGTGTGCGTCTTCACGCCCCGTGCCTGCGTGCCGGGGCGTTTGTCATTTCCGCCGTCGATCGCCTCCACGGCCCGTCGCTCAGTTGAACCCGACCAACTCAAGTGACGAGGAGAGGAGGCGAAGTATGGCCAAGTCCGAAAAGGTCGCCGCTGTTGCGGAGATCGCAGAGCAGTTCAAGGGCTCCACGGCGGCAGTGGTCACGGAATACCGTGGACTCACCGTCACCCAGATCTCCCAGCTGCGACGTTCCCTCGGTGAGGGTGCAACCTACTCCGTCGCCAAGAACACCCTGGTGAAGCGTGCCGCAGCTGATGCGGGCGTGGAAGGGCTCGACGAGCTGTTCACCGGTCCGACCGCCATCGCCTTCATCGAAGGTGAGCCGGTTGTGGCCGCGAAGGCGATCAAGACGTTCGCCAAGGACAACAAGGCTCTGGTCATCAAGGGCGGGTACATGGACGGCCGCGCGCTGTCCGTTGCCGAGATCGAGCAGATCGCCGACCTTGAGACCCGTGAGGTCTTGCTGGCCAAGCTCGCCGGCGCCATGAAGGGCAACTTGGCTAAGGCAGCCGGTCTGTTCAACCAGCCGGCATCGCAGGTCGCGCGTCTCGCAGCGGCCCTGCAGGAGAAGAAGAACGAAGCCGGCGAATAACTCGCCGCACCACAGCCAGTCCCCGGACCGTACGGGGATGCACACCAACCCCGTACGGGGACTTACAGGAAGGACGCCACCATGGCGAAGCTCACCGCTGACGAGCTCATCGAGCAGTTCAAGGAACTGACCCTGCTGGAGCTCAGCGATTTCGTGAAGAAGTTCGAAGAGGTCTTCGAGGTCACCGCGGCCGCTCCGGTCGCCGTTGCCGCTGCAGGCGCACCGGCTGCCGGTGGCGCCGAGGCTGCTGCCGAGCAGGACGAGTTCGACGTCATCCTCGAAGGTGCCGGCGACAAGAAGATCCAGGTCATCAAGGTCGTCCGCGAGGTCGTCTCGGGTCTGGGCCTGAAGGAAGCCAAGGACCTCGTCGAGGGTGCTCCGAAGGCTCTCCTGGAGAAGGTCGACAAGGAGGCCGCCGAGGCTGCCAAGGCCAAGCTCGAAGAGGCCGGCGCCAAGGTTTCCGTCAAGTAAGACTCTTTTACTCGACTCCACGAGCCCGGGACAGCGTTTGCTGTCCCGGGTTCGTTGTCGTTCGGGGATCTGGATTGATGTCGCACGAGCGGGGCGAACATGGGTACCGCTCGTCGCGCTCTCGCCCTCGCCGACGCCCGGTCGGAGAGCGTCGGGGAATCGTGGAGTGGTGCGCAGATGATCGCGGCCGGGCTGCCGCTGCCTCGTCTCCAGCACACGTTCCAGATCCCCGGTGGGGAAGCGAGGTCGGACTTCGACTGGGACGGCCGAGTCGTCGGTGAGTTCGACGGCCTGCAGAAGTATGGTCGGCTGCTGCGCCCGGGAGGAGACTGCGGCCGCAGCGTTGATCCGCGAGAAGAAGCGAGAGGACGCGCTACGGGCGCAAGGAATCATGGTGATCCGCTGGACCTGGTCCACTCTGGAACGCGGAGAGTTGGTCGAATCAATTCGGCCTTGGTTGGTGACTGCCGGACTCCTCGCGGCCTGACCGGACCGTACTTCGGGGGATGGTTGGTGCGCTTCGTGGACGTCCGTCTCCCGACGTGAGTCGCGTGCGACTCCATTCCGGCCCAACGACTTCGGTCGATGTCGCACAGTCGAAACGGCGTCCACCCGAGTGACCTGCGACTCTGCGTCGGGCGTCACAGGGGGTGGTTATGTCCGACTTCCCTCACTTCGTTCCATCCGCTAATGTCATCGACGCGGCGGGGGTTACCGGTTGGTAGCTTCCTCGTCGTCAACGCTGAGTAGCTCCGGTCGCGTTGTGGGTGGACTCTGGTCGGTTACAGTGACCCCAACCACAAATGCCACCGGCTGGTGTGCGGCCACACCGTGGCCGCTCTCGGGGGCAGCGAACGTCTGGAGGAAGTTGTGGGTGTAGAGGTCAGTGTCGAGGGGCTCACCAAGTCGTTCGGATCTCAGAACATTTGGCGTGATGTCACTCTGACCCTTCCGGAGGGAGAGGTCTCCGCACTGCTCGGACCGTCGGGTACGGGTAAGTCGGTGTTCTTGAAGACCTTGATCGGTCTGCTGCATCCCGAGCAGGGCTCGGTGATCATCGACGGCACCGACATCACGCAGTGCTCGGCGAAGGAGCTCTACGAGATCCGCAAGCTGTTCGGCGTCCTGTTCCAGGACGGTGCGCTGTTCGGTTCGATGAGCCTGTTCGACAACATCGCGTTCCCCCTTCGTGAGCACACGAAGAAGAAGGAGAACGAGGTCCGCGACATCGTCATGGAGAAGATCGACCTGGTCGGTCTGACCGGTGCCGAGGACAAGCTCCCCGGCGAGATCTCCGGCGGTATGCGCAAGCGCGCAGGCCTGGCCCGCGCCCTCGTTCTCGATCCCCAGATCATTCTGTGCGACGAGCCGGACTCGGGTCTGGATCCGGTTCGTACCGCCTACATCTCGCAGCTGTTGATCGACATCAACGCGCAGATCGACGCGACGATCCTGATCGTGACGCACAACATCAACATCGCTCGTACGATCCCGGACAACATCGGCATGCTCTTCCGCAAGGAACTGGTGATGTTCGGTCCGCGCGAGCAGCTGCTGACCTCGGAGCAGCCGGTGGTCAAGCAGTTCCTCTCCGGTGACCGTTTCGGTCCGATCGGCATGTCCGAGGAGAAGGACGAGGCCGTCCAGAAGCAGGAAGAGGCCATGCAGGCCGCGGGTATCTCCGGTGGTGGCACCAAGGAGGACTTCACCGAGATCATCCCGCAGGTCCAGCCCAATCCGGGTATGCCCGAGCGCAAGGCCGTCGCCCGTCACCGTGAGCGCGTCCACGCGATGCTGCCCGACCTGCCGAAAAATGCGCAGGAGGCGATCCTGCGCAGCCAGGAGCAGGAAGACCAGATCCGCGCCGAGAGCCGCGCGCACGCCGAGGGCATGGCCAACGAGGGCGGCGGGCGCCACGGAAATTCGGGCGACAACGAATGGACCAAGGCCTCGGACGGGAACGTGGCCGTCGCCGACCCCAAGACCGACGTCATCGACTACGGCGGCAGCGATGCGCCGACCGAGCAGTGGCAGACGCCCGGTGGCGGCGACGCACTGACCAAGCCCAGTCATCGTGCTGCTGACGGGAACGAAGGGCGGACCATCTAGGGATGACGAATGCCACCACGCGTGGCGTCGACCGAATCGCGCAGGCCGGAACAGGTGCACTCGCCCAGACCGGCAATATTGTTCAGCTCTTCGTCGATGTTGCACGCCAGACCTTTGTGCGGCCGTTCCAGTGGCGGGAGTTCATCCAGCAGGCGTGGTTCATCGCCAGTGTGACGATCCTGCCCACCGCCCTGATCGCGATTCCCTTCGGCGCCATCGTCTCCTTGCAGACGGGCTCGCTGATCAAACAGCTCGGTGCCGAGTCGTACACCGGTGCGGCCAGCGTGCTGGTCGTCATCCAGCAGGGGTCGCCACTGGTGACCTCGCTGCTCATCGCGGGTGCGGCCGGATCGGCGGTCGCCGCCGACCTCGGTTCGCGCACCATCCGTGAGGAGATCGACGCCATGGAGGTGCTGGGCATCAACCCGATCCAGCGTCTCGTGGTCCCGCGTGTGCTGGCCATGGTCCTGGTCGCGATGCTGCTCAACGGCCTCGTCGCCGTCATCGGCATCGGTGGTGGTTACTTCTTCAACGTGGTGGTGCAGGGTGGCACCCCGGGCGCCTACCTGGCGTCGTTCGGTGCCCTCGCCCAGTTGCCCGACCTCTACGTCTCGACGCTGAAGGCAGCCATCTTCGGTGTGCTGGCCGGCGTCGTCGCCTCCTATAAGGGGCTCAACCCCAAGGGCGGGCCGAAGGGCGTGGGTGACGCCGTCAACCAGAGCGTCGTCATCACCTTCCTGCTGCTGTTCCTCGCCAACCTGATCATCACTGCGGTCTACCTGCAGATCGTTCCGCCGAAGGGGAGCTAGACGTGACCGATGGTGGCGGTGGCGTGACGATCGCCAAGAGCAGGCCCGAGTACTACATGTACGAGGCCCGCAAACAGCTGGGCAAACCACTCAAGGTGCTCGACGGTGCCGGCGAGCAGATGTCGTTCTACGGCCGCACCCTCGCGTGGATGCCGAAGACGCTGGTGCACTACACCCGTGAGGTCATGCGCCTGCTCGCCGAAGTCGCCTTCGGCTCGGGCGGACTCGCGGTCATCGGCGGCACCATCGGCGTGATGGTGCTGATGTCGGGTTTCACCGGCGTCGTCGTCGGCCTGCAGGGTTACGCCGCGCTCGACCAGATCGGGTCGCAGGCCCTGACCGGCTTCCTCTCGGCCTACGTGAACACCCGTGAGGTGGCGCCCCTCGTGGCCGGCCTCGCCCTGTCCGCGACTGTCGGCTGTGGCTTCACCGCGCAGCTCGGCGCCATGCGCATCTCCGAGGAGATCGACGCCCTCGAGACGATGGCCGTGCCGTCGATCCCGTTCCTGGTGTCGACCCGCGTGATCGCCGGCTTCATCGCCGTCATCCCGCTGTACGTGCTGGGTCTGCTGTCGGCGTATCTCGCGTCGCGAGTGGTGACGACTGTCTTCAACGGGCAGTCCGGCGGCTCCTATGACCACTACTTCAACCTGTTCCTGCCACCGGCCGACGTGCTCTGGTCGTTCGGCAAGGTGCTGGTCTTCGCCTTCGTGATCATCCTGGTGCACTGCTACTACGGCTACTACGCATCCGGTGGTCCGGCAGGTGTCGGCGTGGCCGTCGGTCACGCGGTCCGAGCGGCATTGGTCCTCATCGCGGTCCTCGACTTCTTCCTGGGACTCGCCATCTGGGGCACCACCACGACGGTCAGAGTGGGAGGTTAGGCGTGTCGACCCTGCGTAAGAGGCTGCTCGGCCTGGTCTTCTTCATCGTGGTCGCACTGTTCCTGACCGCGACCATCACCAAGTTCAACAAGACGTTCCAGGACTTCACCGACGTCACCCTGCTGACCGACTCCACCGGCAACGCGCTCCCCGCGAACGCCGACGTGAAGGCGCGCGGCATGATCGTCGGCGAGGTCCGCGCGGTCAAGCCCGCCCCCGACGGCTCGGTGGAGGTCATCCTCGGCCTCGATCCGACCAAGGCCTCGGAGCTGTCCGACAAGACCACCGCGCGCATCCTGCCGAAGACGCTCTTCGGTGAGCGGTACGTGGCGCTGCAGGTTCCCGAGGACAACAACGGTCCGACGCTGAAGAATGGCGCGACCATCGAGACCGACAAGAGCGGCAACGCTCTCGAGGTCCAGCAGTTGTTCGACGACCTGCTGCCGGTGCTCGAGGCGATCCCGCCGCAGGATCTCAACGCGACGCTCACCTCGCTGTCGAAGGCGCTGTCGGGTCGCGGCGAGCAGCTCGGCACCACGCTCGAGGAGCTCGACGAGATCTTCGGCGAGGTCAACAAGAACCTGCCCGACCTCGAGGGCACCCTCGAGGGTCTCGCGACCTTCTCGCAGACCTACTCGCAGGCACTGCCCGACGTCGTCGACGCACTGGACTCGTTCCGCACCACGTCGAACACCATCGTCGAACGCCAGGGTGATCTGCGGACACTGATCGCGACCCTCGGTGTGGCCTCGGATGACCTCACCGGTTGGCTCCGCCAGAACCGCACCGACCTGATCGACCTCGCCGTCGACTCCGAGCAGCTCCTCGTCGGGCTGGCCAAGCAGTCCCCGACGTTCGTCTGCACGTTCCGCAACTTCGCGGGTCTGGTCCCCGAATCACGCAACATCGTGGGTCAGGGCACCGAGAACCCCGGCGTGCGCGTGAACCTGCAGTTCGTCAACCCCCGTGGCCGATACCTACCGAACCAGGACGAACCCCGCTTCATGGATCTCGACCCGCCCGCCGTGTGCTACGAGCCCGCCAAGGACGGTCGCCCGTTCCCGCAGTACCCGGGTGGCGGCCTCGCCGACGGCAGCTACCAGCCGCCGTCACGCAACGCCGGCCCGCGCACCGTCAAGTCGCTCCCGCAGCCGCAGTTCAGCGGCATCCCCGCGGGATCGGTCAAGCCCAACCCGTTCGACGACCCGGACTACCGCAAGCAGCTCCAGGTCATCTACGGCGCGACCACCGGTGAGACACCGGAGTCGGTGCCGACCTGGGTCACGATGATCGCCGGCGGCGCCCTCCAGGGAGCGAAGGTCGACATCAAATGAGGTCGATCGTCGCGCCCCTGGTCAAGCTGATCATCTTCGCGGTCGTCACCGTGGTCACCACCAGCCTGCTCGCGCTCACCATCGCGAACGCCGGTGGTGACGGTGACGCGAAGTTCAAGGCCGTCTTCTCCGACGCCACCCTGTTGAACTCCGGAGACGACGTCCGTATCGCCGGTGTTCGCGTGGGACAGGTGGAGAAGGTCGAGGTCTACGACCGCAACCGGGCGATGGTCTCGTTCAACGTCGACCGCGACCGGTTGCCGGACGGCACCCAGCTCTACATCCGCTACCGCAACCTCACCGGTCTGCGGTACCTCGGACTCGAGCAGGGAGCGGGCGACCCGACGAAGACCGTGGGGCAGGGTCACACCTTCGGACTACAGCCGGGCCGGGTCGACACGCATCCGCCGGTGAACCTCACCGAACTGTTCAACGGTTTCCGTCCGCTGTTCCAGCAGCTCTCGGCCGAGGACGTCAACAAGCTGACCGAGCAGATCATCGCGATCTTCGACGGTCAGGGCGGCTCGATCACGCGCCTGGTCAGCGACACCGCGGACCTGACGAACGCGATCGCCGACAAGGACAAGGTCATCGGTGACCTGATCGGCAACCTCACCAAGGTGCTCGACACGGTCAACCGCAACGACGAGCAGTTCACCAGCCTCCTCGACAACACCGAGAAGCTCGTGACCGGCCTTGCGGCACAGCGCGGTTCGGTCGGCTCGGCGATCAGCTCGGTTTCGAACCTGACCTCGGTCACGGCGAACATCCTCGGTGCGACGCGTCCGTCCATCCAGGGCGACATCGCCGGTCTGAAGTCGCTCGCCGACCAGATCAACAAGCGCGACAAGGACATCGAGGAGACGCTGACCAACCTGCCGGTCAAGCTGCAGAAGATCGGCCGGGCCGCGACCTTCGGCTCCTGGTTCCAGTTCTATCTGTGTGGCATCGACGTGGTCGCCGGCACCGGCAAGTCGCCGCTGTTGACGCAGCCGCTGGTACCGCTGCCCGACATCAATCACGTGCTCTACACCAGCGCGGCAACCCGCTGCTGGGCCGACGAGAAGCCAGGGGGGTGACCACGATGGCAGATCAGAACGACAACAAGGACGACGCAGCCGAGGCGGATGCGCCGAAGCAGCACCCCCATCGCCGGTTCGGTGGTCGACGCAGTCCGGTGAGCATCGGTGCCATCGGCATCCTGATCCTGATGATGCTGGGACTCAGCGCGTTCTACCTGACCGACGTCCCGTTGCTGGGTGCGGGAGCCCGCTACACCGCGGAGTTCTCCGAGGCCGCCGGGCTCAAACCCGGCAACGAGGTGCGCGTCGCCGGTGTGAAGGTCGGCGAGGTCGACGACGTCAAGCTCAACGGCGACAAGGTCGACGTCACCTTCAAGGTGGAGAACACCTGGATCGGTGACCAGACACAGGCGTCGATCCAGATCAAGACGATCCTCGGTCAGAAGTACCTGTCGCTGAACCCGCGCGGCAGCGAACCCGCCGATCCCGATGTCCCGCTGACCGACACGGTCGCCCCGTACGACGTCATCGAAGCCTTCTCGGCTGCGGCGAACCAGATCGAGGACTTCGACAACGACCAGCTGGCCGAGTCGATGCGGGTGCTCTCCGATGCCTTCTCCGGCACCGCGGGCACCACCGGTCCGGCGCTCGACGGCCTGGCGCGTCTGTCCAACACGATCGCCAGCCGCGACCAGGAGGTGCAGAAGCTCCTCGCCGCGACCAAGGACACCTCGAAACTGCTCGCCGATCGCAACGAGGAGTTCGTGCGCCTCATCGGCGGCGCGGGACAGCTGCTCGACGAACTGAACAACCGGCAGCAGGCCATCTCCGCGCTGCTGGCCAGCACGACGAGCCTCGGCGACTCGCTCACCGGGATCGTGCGTGACAACGAGGAACAGATCGGACCGGCACTCGACGCGCTGAAGGGCGTCAACGAGCTGCTACAGCGTCAGAACCAGAACCTCAACGATTCGATCAAGTACATGGCGCCGTTCTACCGGCTCTACGCCAACGTGCTCGGCAACGGTCGCTGGTTCGAGTCGTCCGTCGTGAACCTCCTGCCGCCGGCACTGCCGCAGCAGAACACGACACGTCCGCCCAACAAGAAGACGCTCGAACAGAACAACGGCGGAACGGAGGCAGGCTGATGACCGCGCCAGACCTGACACAGACCTCCGGTCCCGGCCGCTGGTTCACCCCGCGCCACATCGTGGCCCTCGTCCTCGGACTGATCCTCGCGCTGGTCGTCGCCGGCGCATTGTGGTGGGTGTTCTCGTCGACGGGGACCACCAAGATCACCGCGACCTTCAAGCGGTCGGTCGGTATCTACTCCGGTTCCGACGTCCGCATCCTCGGCGTCGCCGTGGGCAAGGTCGACTCGGTGACGCCGCAGGGCGACACCGTGAAGGTGACGATGACCGTCGACCGCGGCATCACCCTGCCCGAGGACGTCCGTGCCGTGCAGGTGATCCCCTCGGTGGTCGCCGACCGCTACGTGCAGCTGACCCCCGCCTACTCCGGTGGGCCGAAGGCCGGGCGGGACATCACTCTCGGCGTGGACCAGACCATGGTCCCGGTCGAGGTCGACGAGCTCTATGCCAGCGTCAAGGAACTGTCCGACGCGCTCGGTCCCGACGGTGCCAACAAGACCGATGGCACCGGACGGCAGGGTGCGGTGAGCGAACTCGTCGCGACCGGTGCCGCGAACCTCGAGGGCAACGGCGACAAGCTCGGCGCCGCCATCGAGAACCTGTCGAAGGCCAGCACGACGCTCAGCGATTCGCGGGGGAACCTCTTCGACACCGTCAAGAATCTCAACACCTTCGTCGGCGCACTGCGCGAGAACGACGCCCAGGTGCGCCAGTTCAACACGCAGATGGCGTCGTTCAACAAGTTCCTCGCGGGCGAGCGCGAACAGCTCGCTGCTGCGCTGAACAAGCTGTCCGTCGCTCTCGGCGACGTGGCGGGATTCCTCGACGACAACCGCGAGCAGATCGGTGAGACCGTCAAGGACCTGCAGCCGACGACGCAGACATTGCTCGACCGCAAGGACAATCTCAAGGAGATCCTGACGGTCCTGCCGGTCACCATCAGCAACCTGATCAACGCCTACGACGCGGAGTCGGGGACCCTGGCGATGCGCCTGACCATCCCGGATCTGCAGGACCTGATCGGTGCGCAGTGCCGTCTGCTCGACCTCGGCCAGTTGCTCCCGGGCAATCCGCAGGCCACTCAGTTCAGCAACACGCTTCGTCCGCTGATCAGCCAGTGTGAGGCACTCGGCAAGCAGATCACCGACGGCGTGCTCGAGCCGATGCTGCCCGTCCTGCCCTTCGGCATCATGAGCAACAACAAGCTGCAGAAGGCTCCGGTACCCGGCACGGTCCCCGGTAATCCCGATCCGGAGCTCGGTTCGGCCGCCACGACCAAGCCGAAGCCGACCACGTCGAAGCCGAAGCCGACGACTTCCAAGCCGTCGCCGTCGAGCACTCCGCGTCCCCGGGGAGGCAACTGATGAACCGACGGTCCATGCGAATGGCCCTGGCCGGTGCAGCCCTGTCACTCACGGTTCTCGTGTCGGGCTGTATGTCCAACGGCATCCAGTCGTTGCCGCTGCCCGGTGGCGTCGACACCGGCAGCAACCCGCGCACCTACAAGATCCAGTTCGACGACGTGCTCGACCTGGTGCCCCAGTCGATGGTCAAGCGCGACGGCATCCCCGTCGGCCGCGTGACCAAGGTCGAGGTGCCGAACGATCAGTGGTTCGCCCAGGTCACGGTCGAGGTCAAGAACGAGGTCGACCTCTCCGACGAGTCCGAGGCGAGCGTTCAGCAGACCTCGCTCCTCGGCGAGAAGTTCGTCTCACTGAGCGAACCGGAGGACAGCTCGAAGGCTCCGCGCCAGAACCCGGCCGAGCCGATCCCGGTGACGCGGACGCGTACCGCCACCGACATCGAGCAGGTCCTCGGTGCTCTGGCACTGCTGCTCACCGGCGGTGGTATCAACCAGATCCAGCCGATCGTCACCGAACTGAACAAGGCGCTCGACGGCCGGGCCGGCAAGGTCCGCGACCTGATCGACCAGACCGAGAAGCTGATCGCCGGCCTCAACCGCCAGCGTGACGACATCATCGGCGCGATCGACGGGCTGGCCGACCTGTCCGAACGGACCGCGGCGCAGACCGAACAGATCGACCGCATCCTCAAGCAGCTGCCCGAGGGCATCGAGGTGCTCGAGGAACAGCGCCCGCAGTTCGTCGACCTGCTGACCAAGCTCGACGAGCTCGGCCAGGTCGGCACCGACGTGCTCGGCAAGTCGCGCAAGGCCCTGATCAACGACCTCAAGGCGCTGCGCCCGGTGCTGACCCAGCTCGCCGCGGCCGCCCCGGACGCGATCACCGCTGCACCGCTGATCCTCACCCATCCGTTCCCGGACTGGCTGCTGCCCGGCGTCAAGGGCGATGCGACCAACCTGTTCATGACCCTGGACCTGCGCATCCTCAACCAGATCGAGGCACTCGGCGTGGGGCAGGGGACACCGAAGTACTCGCCCCCGGCCCGCGTGAAGGTGCCCGTCGACAAGCGGAACCCGTACTACGGCGGTAACGGACCTCGCTACGGCTGGCCGACCATCACGCTGTTGCCGCCCGGCCCGAACTGGCGGCCGGGACCGAACACGCCGCCGTCCGGCGGGCGCTACCCGGCGGCATCGTTCTCACGATCGGCCGAGGGTGCCGGCCCGATGCCCGCGCCTGCGAAGCCGGGACAGGGCATTCTCGACGGCCCGCTCGCGGCGTTGGGTATCGCACCCAAGTCGCAGGCACCTACAGGAGCAGGACGATGACCAGCAGACTCGTCAAGATCCAGCTGATCGTGTTCGTCGTCGTCGGCCTGATCGCGCTGGTGTATGTCGGGGCCAAATACGCGCGGCTCGACAAGCTCGCCGGTGTCGGCATGTACACGGTCACCGCGGAGCTGCCCGATTCCGGCGGCATCTTCACCAACGCCGAGGTCTCGTACCAGGGCGTGCCGGTCGGACGCGTCGGCGGGATGACGCTGACCAAGACCGGCGTCGACGTGAAGCTCGACATCGACTCCGGCGGCCCGGACATCCCGGCGTCGGCGACCGCGGTCGTCGCGTCGCGTTCGGCGATCGGTGAGCAGTACGTCGACCTCCAGCCGACCTCCGCGGAGGGGCCGTACCTGAAGGACGGCGACGTCATCACGAAGTCCAAGCTGCCCGAGCCGCTGGAGGACGTCGTGAAGTCGGCGATCGACTTCACCTCGTCGATCCCGGTGGACGACCTGAACATCGTGATCACCGAGCTCGGGAAGGCGTTCAACGGTCAGAGCGAGAACCTGACCCGCCTCGTCGACTCGCTGGGGAAGCTGTCGCGTGCTGGCGTCGACAACCTGCCCCAGGTCGTGTCGCTGATCCAGGACTCGAACGTCGTCCTCGAGACGCAGGCCGACCAGTCGGATGCGATCCTCACGTGGTCGCGGAACCTCAACCTGGTCACCGCGACTCTCGCGACCTCCGATCCCGACCTGCGTCGTCTGCTCACCACCGGCACGCTGTCGGCGACGGAGATCTCCGAGCTCATCCAGAAGAACGGGAACGACATCTCCAAGGTGGTGAAGGACCTCGCCGAGGTCTCCCGCACCATCGAGCCGGCGACCTACAACATCTCGACGACCGTCGCGATGCTGTCCGCGCTGTCGGCCGGTAGCCACTCGCCGGCGCCCGGTGACGGCCAGATCCACTTCGGCGTCGTCCTCGAGACCAACAACCCGGCCGCATGTACCCGGGGCTACGAGAGCACCGACGCGGTCATGGCCGAGATGCGACGCAAGAACCCGAACTTCGACAAGCACTACGACGAATTCCCGTTCAACACCGAGGCCAAGTGCACCGTGCCGCTCGGCAATCCGACGGGTGTGCGCGGTGCGGATCGTGCGCAGTACGCGAATCCCGCGTACCCGCAGCCGTGGGACTCCACGCCGAAGAAGGACCCCGACAAGCTGAACCTCAACCCGTTGGCCCAGCAGCTCGCAGCGCTGCTCGGCGTGCGGCCCAAGTAGACGAACGCAGGCCGTCCAGGGCCCGGACTCCGCCCCCTGGCGGACTCTCGGCCTTGGCCTGCGCTCAGGAGCGATCTATACAGTGTCTTCTGCTATGACCGGCACCCCCGAACCCTCAGACTCAGCACACTCGGACACTGATCCGACCGAGAAGAGCACCCGACCCGCGTGGACGCGGATCGCCGGTGTCGCGCCGCTCGCCCTGGCGATCATCGCGGTGATCGCGGCGACGGTCTGCGTGGTCGTGTTCGGAGTGCGCGCCTACGACGTCTACGCGAACCAGTACCCCGCGCAGCAGACGCGTGACGACGCCACCCAGGCGGCCGAGCAGGCCGTACTGAACGTCACCACGATCGATCCCACCGATCTCGACGGCTTCAAGAAGCGTGCCGAGGCCTCGCTGACCGGCAAGGCCAAGGAAGAGGTGCTCGGCGGCAAGGACGGCAGCGTGCTCGACATGCTGTCGCAGGCGGGACCCGAGGCCGCCAAGCTCAGCGCGCGCCTGGTGCGCAGCGCACCGACCGAGGTCAACCCCGACGAGAAGAAGGCCAAGGTCCTGGTCTACGTCGTCACGACCCTCGAGCGGCCCGGCCAGCCCGGCGTCGACGAGACGCGCGGATTCGACGTGAGCATGGTCAAGGACGGCGACCTCTGGAAGGCCGAGAACCTCCTCGGCCTGGAAGGCATCGCCTACGCAGACGCGGGTCAGGCCGGAAACGGTCAGGCGCCCGCGCCGGCACCGGGAGGCGGAAACTGATGGCCCAGAACCCGAGGAAGCCCGCAGGAAAGCGTCGTCCGACGCCGAAGGTCGCCGGACACACCCGTCCCGTCCGTCCGGAATCCGATGAGGTCACCACCGACACCGGTGTCACCCCGTCGACGTCCGACGAGGCGACCACCGACGCCGGCGTCTCCATGTCGAAGTCCGGCGAGGTCACCACCGACGCCGAGTCGCCCGCCACGCCGGACCTCACCGAGTCCGATTCCAGTAAGCCCGACCTGACCAAGCCGAAGAGGCCGGTCTCCCGGGTCTCGACCCTGCGTCCCAGCTCGGCCGACCCGACGGCGGCGGACGCGGCGGCCGACACCTCAGCGGACGCCCCTCGAGGCCGGCGGGGGAGCGGTGTGGGCGAGAAGGTGCGGTCGACCCCGCTCGCGGCGATCCTCGCCGCGGTCGCGGTGGTCCTCGGCATCGTCGCCCTGGTCCTGGCCTTCCACCCCGGTGCGAGCATCGGTCCGAACAAGGCCTTCATCGAGCGTGAGGCCACCTCGGAACTGACCGGGCAAGCGCAGCAACGGATCTGCGCGGTGTTCGGTTACGAGCACACCGAGCTCGACGACTGGCAGAAGCGCGCACAGGATGCCCTGACGGGGCAGGCCCGCGAGGAGTTCGACAAGACCTTCAAGGCGCAGAAGGACCTGATCACGCAGACCAAGACCGGTGCCGAGTGCCGGGTCGACGCCTTGGGCGTCAAGGACCTGGCCGGCGACCGTGCGACCGTGATCGCCAACCTGATCATCAGCGAGACGCAGAACAGCATGGCCACCAACAGCGGCGCACCGCGCGCGCAGTTCGCCATGGTCAGGGAGGGCGACACGTGGCGGATCCAGGGCGTCGAGCCCTTCTGATCGCCAGGTCACCGGGTGAGTCCCGGGACAAGTTCGCCAAATTGGCGCGTACCGCTTGACGTTTGGGCGTTGTCGGGCCAGGCTGTGACCAGCGATTGAGTGCAGGCAGCCACCCGTGCGAAATCGTTTCTTGACGGGCTTGACAAAGTGCGTCTATTTTCTGCTACAGTTGGACGTTGCGCTGGCTGCCTCCTGTCCATCAATCGATCCTTCTACGGCCACTCTTAGTTGTGTGTGCTGCGGTGATCGCCGATCTCAGGGTGTCACCAGCGAACGGCCCATCAAGCCACCGCACATCTAGGTTGTGAATAACGTCGTGTTGGAAGGACGCATCTTGGCAGTCAACCGCCAGTCCACCTCAACAATCCCCGGCGCGCCGCATCGCGCGTCGTTTGCAAAGATCAGCGAGCCGCTGGAGGTCCCCGGCCTCCTCGACCTCCAACTCGATTCCTTCGAATGGCTCGTCGGGTCCCCGGAGTGGCGCGCCAAGGCGATCGCCCGCGGAGAAGAGAACCCGACGGGCGGGCTGGAGGACATCCTCCACGAGCTGTCCCCGATCGAGGACTTCTCCGGGTCGATGTCCCTGTCGTTCTCCGAGCCGCACTTCGACGAGGTCAAGGCCTCCGTCGAGGAGTGCAAGGACAAGGACATGACCTACGCGGCGCCGCTGTTCGTCACCGCTGAGTTCATCAACAACAACACCGGTGAGATCAAGTCGCAGACCGTCTTCATGGGCGACTTCCCGATCATGACCGACAAGGGCAGCTTCATCATCAACGGCACCGAGCGTGTCGTGGTGAGCCAGCTGGTCCGCAGCCCCGGCGTGTACTTCGACGCGTCGATCGACAAGGCCACCGAGAAGACCCTGCACACCGTCAAGGTGATCCCGGGTCGCGGTGCGTGGCTGGAGTTCGACGTCGACAAGCGCGACACCGTGGGTGTGCGTATCGACCGCAAGCGCCGTCAGCCGGTCACCGTGCTGCTCAAGGCCCTCGGTTTCACCACCGAGGAGATCACCGAGCGCTTCGGCTTCTCCGAGATCATGATGTCGACCCTGGAGAAGGACAACACCGCCAACCAGGACGAGGCGCTGCTCGAGGTCTACCGCAAGCTGCGTCCGGGTGAGCCGCCGACCAAGGAGTCCGCGGAGAACCTCCTGGAGAACCTGTTCTTCAAAGACAAGCGCTACGACCTCGCCCGCGTGGGCCGCTACAAGGTCAACAAGAAGCTGGGCCTGACGGACAACCCGATGTTCGGCGAGTCGACCCTGACCCGCGAGGACATCATCGCGACCGTCGAGTACCTGGTGCGTCTGCACGAGGCCGACCCGCACACGACCACCTACATGACCGTGCCCGGTGGTGTGGAGGTTCCCGTCGAGGTCGACGACATCGACCACTTCGGCAACCGTCGTCTGCGTACCGTCGGCGAGCTGATCCAGAACCAGATCCGCGTGGGCCTCTCGCGTATGGAGCGTGTCGTGCGTGAGCGCATGACCACCCAGGACGTCGAGGCGATCACCCCGCAGACCCTGATCAACATCCGTCCCGTCGTGGCGGCGATCAAGGAGTTCTTCGGAACCAGCCAGCTGTCGCAGTTCATGGACCAGAACAACCCGCTGTCGGGTCTGACCCACAAGCGTCGTCTGTCGGCGCTGGGCCCGGGCGGTCTGAGCCGTGAGCGTGCCGGCCTCGAGGTGCGCGACGTCCACCCGTCGCACTACGGCCGTATGTGCCCGATCGAGACCCCTGAGGGTCCGAACATCGGTCTGATCGGTTCGCTCTCGGTGTACGCGCGGGTCAACCCGTTCGGCTTCATCGAGACCCCGTACCGCAAGGTCGTCGACGGTGTCGTCACCGACGAGATCCAGTACATGACCGCCGACGAGGAGGATCGCTTCCTCATCGGTCAGGCCAACACCAACTTCGACGGCAGCGGCCGGATCACCGACGAGCGTGTGCTGGTGCGCAAGAAGGGCTCCGAGGTGGAGTTCGTGGGCGCCACCGATGTCGAGTACCTCGACGTCTCCCCGCGCCAGATGGTGTCGGTCGCGACCGCGATGATCCCGTTCCTCGAGCACGACGACGCGAACCGCGCCCTGATGGGTGCGAACATGCAGCGTCAGGCCGTGCCGCTGGTGCGCAACGAGTCGCCGCTGGTCGGTACCGGCATGGAGCTCCGTGCCGCCGTCGACGCCGGTGACGTCATCGTGTCGTCCAAGACCGGTGTGGTGGAAGAGGTCTCGGCCGACTACATCACCGTCATGTCCGACGAGGGCACCCGTGACACCTACCGGATGCGCAAGTTCGCGCGTTCGAACCACGGCACCTGCGCCAACCAGCGTCCGATCGTGGACGAGGGCCAGCGCGTGGAGGCCGGCCAGGTCCTCGCCGACGGCCCCTGCACCGAGAACGGTGAGATGGCGCTCGGCAAGAACCTGCTCGTGGCGATCATGCCGTGGGAGGGCCACAACTACGAGGACGCGATCATCCTGTCGCAGCGCCTCGTGGAAGAGGACGTCCTCACCTCGATCCACATCGAGGAGCACGAGATCGACGCCCGCGACACCAAGCTCGGTGCCGAGGAGATCACCCGGGACATCCCGAACGTCTCCGACGAGGTCCTCGCCGACCTCGACGAGCGCGGCATCGTGCGCATCGGTGCCGAGGTCCGCGACGGCGACATCCTGGTCGGCAAGGTCACCCCGAAGGGCGAGACCGAGCTGACCCCGGAAGAGCGTCTGCTGCGTGCCATCTTCGGTGAGAAGGCCCGTGAGGTCCGCGACACCTCGCTGAAGGTGCCCCACGGCGAGACCGGCAAGGTCATCGGCGTGCGCGTGTTCAGCCGGGACGACGACGACGATCTCGCGCCCGGCGTCAACGAGCTGGTCCGCGTCTACGTGGCCCAGAAGCGCAAGATCCAGGACGGCGACAAGCTCGCCGGTCGCCACGGCAACAAGGGCGTCATCGGCAAGATCCTCCCGCAGGAGGACATGCCGTTCCTGCCCGACGGCACCCCGGTCGACATCATCCTGAACACCCACGGTGTCCCGCGTCGTATGAACATCGGTCAGATCCTGGAGACCCACCTCGGGTGGATCGCCAAGGCCGGCTGGAACATCGACGTCGCCAACGGTGTTCCGGAGTGGGCCGAGAACCTGCCCGAGGACATGTACTCGGCGGAGCCCGACACCAACACCGCCACCCCGGTGTTCGACGGTGCGCGCGAGGAGGAGCTGACCGGACTGCTGTCCTCGACGCTGCCCAACCGCGACGGCGAGGTCATGGTCAACGGCGACGGCAAGGCGACGCTGTTCGACGGTCGTTCCGGCGAGCCGTTCCCGTACCCCGTGGCGGTCGGCTACATGTACATCATCAAGCTGCACCACCTGGTCGACGACAAGATCCACGCTCGCTCGACCGGTCCGTACTCGATGATCACCCAGCAGCCGCTCGGTGGTAAGGCGCAGTTCGGTGGTCAGCGCTTCGGTGAGATGGAGTGCTGGGCGATGCAGGCGTACGGCGCCGCATACACCCTGCAGGAGCTGCTCACCATCAAGTCGGACGACGTGGTGGGCCGCGTGAAGGTCTACGAGGCGATCGTCAAGGGCGAGAACATCCCGGAACCGGGCATCCCCGAGTCGTTCAAGGTGCTTCTGAAGGAACTTCAGTCGCTCTGCCTGAACGTCGAGGTGCTCAGCTCCGACGGTGCCGCCATCGAGATGCACGACACCGACGACGAGGATCTGGAGCGCGCTGCTGCCAACCTCGGAATCAACCTGTCGCGCAACGAGTCGGCGACCGTCGACGACCTCGCCAACTGATCCTCACCACTGACAACAGAGCTCTGGAAAGGTAACAAGTGCTCGACGTCAACTTTTTCGACGAACTGAAGATCGGCCTGGCCACGGCCGACGACATCCACAACTGGTCATACGGTGAGGTCAAGAAGCCGGAGACGATCAACTACCGCACGCTCAAGCCCGAGAAGGACGGCCTGTTCTGCGAGAAGATCTTCGGACCCACCCGCGACTGGGAGTGCTACTGCGGTAAGTACAAGCGCGTCCGCTTCAAGGGCATCATCTGTGAGCGCTGCGGCGTCGAGGTGACCAAGGCCAAGGTGCGCCGTGAGCGCATGGGCCACATCGAGCTGGCCGCACCGGTCACGCACATCTGGTACTTCAAGGGTGTGCCGAGCCGGCTGGGCTACCTGCTCGACCTGGCGCCGAAGGATCTCGAGAAGATCATCTACTTCGCCGCCTACGTGATCACCGCTGTCGACGACGAACTGCGTCACAACGAGCTCTCGACCCTCGAGGCCGAGATGGAGGTCGAGAAGAAGGCCGTCGCCGATCAGCGCGACGCCGACCTGAACGAGCGTCAGCAGAAGCTCGAGCAGGATCTCGCCGAGCTCGAGGCCGAGGGTGCCAAGGCCGACGTGCGCCGCAAGGTGCGCGACGGTGCCGAGCGCGAGATGCGTCGTATGCGCGACTCCGCTCAGCGTGAGCTCGACGGTCTCGAGGAGATCTGGGACAAGTTCGTCAAGCTCGCCCCGGGCGACCTCATCATCGACGAGAAGCTGTACCGCCAGCTCGAAGAGCGCTACGGCGAGTACTTCCAGGGTTCGATGGGTGCCGAGGCGATCAAGAAGCTCCTCGAGAACTTCGACATCGACGCCGAGGCCGAGTCGCTCCGCGAGACCATCCGCAGCGGCAAGGGCCAGAAGAAGCTCCGTGCTCTCAAGCGCCTGAAGGTCGTCGCCGCGTTCCAGCAGTCGGGCAACTCGCCGCTGGGCATGGTCCTCGACGCCGTGCCGGTGATCCCGCCGGAGCTGCGTCCGATGGTTCAGCTCGACGGTGGCCGCTTCGCGACCTCCGACCTGAACGACCTGTACCGCCGCGTCATCAACCGCAACAACCGCCTCAAGCGTCTGATCGACCTCGGTGCTCCCGAGATCATCGTGAACAACGAGAAGCGGATGCTGCAGGAGTCGGTCGACGCCCTGTTCGACAACGGCCGTCGTGGTCGTCCGGTCACCGGGCCGGGCAACCGCCCGCTGAAGTCCCTGAGCGATCTGCTCAAGGGCAAGCAGGGTCGTTTCCGTCAGAACCTGCTCGGTAAGCGCGTCGACTACTCGGGCCGTTCGGTCATCGTCGTCGGCCCGCAGCTGAAGCTGCACCAGTGCGGTCTGCCGAAGCTGATGGCTCTCGAGCTGTTCAAGCCGTTCGTGATGAAGCGTCTGGTCGACCTGAACCAGGCCCAGAACATCAAGTCGGCCAAGCGCATGGTCGAGCGTCAGCGCCCCGCGGTGTGGGACGTCCTCGAAGAGGTCATCTCCGAGCACCCGGTTCTGCTGAACCGTGCGCCCACGCTGCACCGCCTCGGCATCCAGGCCTTCGAGCCGCAGCTGGTGGAGGGCAAGGCCATCCAGCTGCACCCGCTGGTGTGTGAGGCCTTCAACGCCGACTTCGACGGTGACCAGATGGCCGTGCACCTCCCGCTGTCCGCGGAGGCGCAGGCCGAGGCACGCATCCTGATGCTGTCGTCGAACAACATCCTGTCGCCGGCATCGGGCCGCCCGCTCGCCATGCCGCGTCTGGACATGGTGACCGGTCTGTACTTCCTGACCACCCTCAAGGAGGGTGCGGCAGGCGAGTACACCCCGGCGTCCGGCGAGGACATCGAGCGCGGTGTCTACTCGAGCCCGGCCGAGGCCATCATGGCCGTCGACCGCGGTCAGCTCACCGTGCAGTCGCGCATCAAGGTGCGTCTGACCGGTCAGCGTCCGCCGGCCGAGATCGAGGCCGAGCTGTTCCCCGAGGGATGGCGTTTCGGTCAGCCGTGGACCACCATCACCACGCTGGGCCGCGTGCTCTTCAACGAGCTGCTGCCGATCGAGTACCCGTTCGTCGACGAGCAGATGCCGAAGAAGCGTCAGGCCGCGATCATCAACGATCTCGCCGAGCGCTACCCGATGATCGTGGTCGCGCAGACCGTCGACAAGCTCAAGGACGTCGGCTTCTACTGGGCCACCCGTTCGGGCGTCACCGTGTCGATGGCCGACGTGCTCGTGCCGCCGCAGAAGGCAGAGATCCTCGACCGCTACGAGGAGCGTGCCGACGGTCTGGAGCGCAAGTTCCAGCGCGGTGCTCTCACGCCGGACGAGCGTCGCGACGCACTGGTGGAGATCTGGAAGCAGGCCACCGAAGAAGTCGGTAAGGCCATGGAGGAGTTCTACCCCGAGGACAACCCGATCATCATGATCCCGAAGTCGGGTGCCACCGGTAACCTGACGCAGGTTCGTAACCTGTCGGGCATGAAGGGTCTGGTGACCAACCCGAAGGGTGAGTTCATCCCGCGTCCGATCAAGTCCTCGTTCCGCGAGGGTCTGACCGTCGCCGAGTACTTCATCAACACGCACGGTGCCCGTAAGGGTCTGGCGGACACGGCTCTCCGTACCGCCGACTCGGGTTACCTGACCCGTCGTCTGGTCGACGTGTCGCAGGACGTCATCGTTCGCGAGACCGACTGTGGCACCGAGCGCGGCATCAACGTGCCGCTGGGTGAGAAGCAGCCCGACGGCTCGATCATCCGCGACGCGCATGTCGAGACCTCGGCGTACGCACGCACCCTGGCCGCAGACGCGGTCGACGCCGACGGCAACGTCATCGTCGAGCGCGGCCACGACCTCGGCGACCCGGCCATCGAGGCTCTCCTCGCTGCCGGTATCGCACAGGTCAAGGTTCGTTCGGTCCTCACCTGTGCCACCGGCACCGGTGTGTGTGCGCACTGCTACGGCCGTTCGATGGCCACCGGCAAGCTCGTCGACATCGGCGAGGCCGTGGGTATCATCGCGGCCCAGTCGATCGGTGAGCCCGGTACCCAGCTGACGATGCGTACGTTCCACCAGGGTGGCGTCGGTGACGACATCACCGGTGGTCTGCCGCGTGTCCAGGAGCTCTTCGAGGCTCGCGTCCCCAAGGGCGTCGCGCCGATCGCAGAGGTCTCCGGCCGGATTCGCCTCGAGGACGACGACCGCTTCTACAAGATCACGATCATCCCGGACGATGGTTCCGAAGAGGTCGTCATCGACAAGATCTCGAAGCGTCAGCGTCTGCGCGTGTTCAAGCACGAGGACGGCTCCGAGCGTCTCCTGGCCGACGGTGACCACGTCGAGGTCGGCCAGCAGCTCATGGAGGGCTCGGCCAACCCGCACGAGGTCCTGCGTGTCATGGGTCCCCGTCAGGTGCAGATCCACCTGGTAAACGAGGTCCAGGAGGTCTACCGCAGCCAGGGTGTGTCGATCCACGACAAGCACATCGAGACGATCGTTCGTCAGATGCTGCGTCGCGTGACGATCATCGATCACGGTGCGACCGAGTTCCTGCCCGGTTCGCTCGTCGAGCGTGCCGAGTTCGAGGCGGCCAACCGTCAGGTGGTCACCGAGGGTGGCGAGCCCGCAGCCGGACGTCCGGTGCTCATGGGTATCACCAAGGCCTCGCTCGCGACCGAGTCGTGGCTGTCGGCGGCGTCGTTCCAGGAGACCACGCGTGTCCTGACCGACGCGGCGATCAACAGCCGCAGCGACAAGCTGATCGGTCTGAAGGAGAACGTGATCATCGGTAAGCTGATCCCGGCCGGTACCGGTATCAACCGTTACCGCAACATCCAGGTTCAGCCGACCGAAGAGGCACGTGCCGCGGCCTACGCGGTGCCGTCGTACGACGACACCTACTACAGCCCGGACGGCACCTTCGGTGCCCCGGCCGGCGCTGCGGTGCCGCTGGACGACTACGGTTTCTCCAACGAATACCGGTAAGCCGTAAGACAGCTGAAAAGCCCTCGCACTCGTTGAGTGCGAGGGCTTTTCGCTGTCCGGGCCATCTCAGCGCACGGGGAGCGTGGTGTCGGTGGCCGTTGAGAGGAGGAGGTCGTAGTAGCGTCCGCCGGGGTAGTAGGTCCGAGTCATGGTGTCGGCCACCATGTCCGACGACCATCCGGTGGCCAGGGTGTGGATGACCCGACCGTTGCGTGGACGCGGCACGGCGAGCTCGGACAGTTCACCGATCAGGTCGGTGGACTCGCCTTCGGCGTCGATGTGCACGCCGGTGACCAGTCGCGAACCGAGAAAATCCTGCCTCGTCGTCCGCTGGAGGATGGACACGCCGGATTCGAACGTGTTGGACACCGACGGTTGCGATGCGATCACCCGGATCGGAAGTCGGTCGGACCCGAGAGATGCTGCGGCGGAGGCGAAGTGGGCGCCGAGGAACGAGTTGACGGGATCGAACAGCATGAGGCCGGCCAGGCGCCGGTAGGCAATCGGGTCCGAGTGGCGGAGTGCGTCGGCCGCCACCACGACGAATTCGCCGCCGGCCGAATGCCCGGCGAAGACCATCCGGTACGGCATCGTCGCGTCGGGCCGATGTGCCGCCTCCCGCGCCCGACCAAGACTCATCGCGAGTGGGCTGCCTTCGTCCCGGCCAGAGCCGAACACCCCGCCGATGGTCCGGGCGAAGGCCGAGTTGTCGGCGATGTTGTACGCGACCGCACAGCCGGTGAGATTGACCGAGTCCAGTGTCGGACTCACGACGAGGAAACCCGAGTTCGCGTAGGCGCGCGCCAGCGCGTCGAGATTGGCTGCGCTACGGGAGAAGCCGTGCTGGAGCCAGACCAGAGCGGTGGGCCGGCCGGCGGGGAAGTACCAGCGGGCGTCGACCCGGACGGGTTTGCCCGCGCATTCGGTGGCAACCGGGGACGACGACACCTCCACGGACTGCTGTGTGACCGGGGTGGCCCGTACGGCTGCCGGGGTCACTCCGAAGAGCACGGCGACGACGGCGAGGGCCGCGACCCATCGCACGCGGAACCGCTTCGGCCTCCTCATTACTCGTCGGTGTCCTCGTCGTCCGGTCCCTCATCCATGAGTTGGTTGGGGTCCTCGATGGTGGTGTCGTATTCGTCCTCGAGTCGTTTCGCGATTTCGCGCAGCAGCCCTCGGGCGGCGTCGTCCATGACGCGGACGTGGGTGAGGTCGATGACGACCTTGTCGGTCGAGAAACCCTCGCACGCACGGCTTGCGATGATCTCCGCACCCGCGAAGCGCACGTCGCCCTGGAGTTCGACGACGGTCGCACCATTGTCTTCGTGGACCGAGCGCAATGCCGGCATGCCTGACGGCGCGACGTGCATCATGTGCAGTTCCATGTCGCGGGAGAGCCTTTCGAACACGGCGACGCCGCGCACGCTGTTGCCCTGCTCGTCGAGTCGTGGCGACCACACCGCGACTCCGACCTGACCGGGGAGAACCCCCAGGATCGCCCCGCTCACACCGCTTTTCGCGGGTATCCCGACCTTGGCCATCCAGCTGCCGCTGCCGTCGTACATGCCGCAGGTGGCCATCACCGACAGCAGGTGCCGGGTGATCCAGCCTTCGAGGAGACTTTCGTCGTCATTGGTGGTGGACAGCCCGCCGTTGGCGAGGACCGACCCCATGACCGCGAGGTCGCGGCAGCTGACCTTGATCGCGCATTGTGCGGCGTATCCGTCGACGACCTCGTCGGGTTCGTATTCGAGCTTGCCCGCGGATCGCAGCAGGTAGGCGAGGGCGGTGTTGTGATCGTCGGAGGCGAGTTCGGCGGAGTGGACGTCGTTGTCGATGGACAGCTCGCGCCCGGCGAGGGTGCTCACCAGGTCGGCGATGCGGTCGACCCGTTCGGTGGCGCTGTCGCCGTCGACCATCCCGTGGACTGCGATGGCGCCGGCGTTGATGAGTGCGTTGCGGGGGCGGCCGGTCTCGGCTTCGAGGGAGATCTCGTTGAAGGCATCGCCGGACGGTTCGGTGTCGACGCGGTCGAGGACGCCGTCGAGTCCCCGGTCCCGCAGCGCGAGGGCGTAGGCGGGCAGCTTGGCGATGGACTGCATGGAGAACTCGTGGTCGGCGTCGCCGGCGGTGTAGACGGTCCCGTCGACGGTGGCCAGGGCGATGCCGAAGGACGACGGATCCGCCCGTTCGAGTTCACGATTGCCGGACATGACGTCCCCGGCGTCGTCGTCACGACAGTCCTGGAGAACCTGATGGAGATAGTCGTCGATGGGGGATCGCATATCCCACCGTATCCACGACCGCCCGCGGCGCGGCAGTCAGTTGTCGCGATACGGCATGTACTGCACCGACCACTGGTTGCCGTCGGGGTCGGCGAAGTACACGAAATGCCCCCACGGCTGCACGTCGACCTCGCCGGGATCGACACCGGCGGCGAGCAATTGGTCGCGCGCGGCGTTGATGTCGGTGACGACCACCTGCATTCCCTTCACCGACCCGGGCTCGGCGTCGGTGAGGCCCTTGCCGAATGCGATCGAGCAGGCGGAACCGGGCGGCGTCATCTGGACGAAGCGAACGTCCTCGGAGACCGTGTGGTCGTGGTCGGCGTTGAACCCGATCTTCGCGTAGAAGTCGCGGGCGCGGTCGACGTCGCTGACCGGCAGGATGACGAGTTCGAGTGTCCAGTTCACGGTTCCTCCTGATGTTGTGGTCTTTCGGTGTGACACCACGATCCCAGGCATTGCGGACGATTTCGGTCCTCTTTCTGTCACAGCTCTCGGATCGGTGGAAATCTCGTCCTCGTCAGCGCGGTCGAAGGGCGTTATGCCCTTCGGTGGTGTTCAGATGGATGAGTTCTCGCGTCGGCGCGGGTCGTTGTCCCGGCGGATGCGGTGCCGGTCGCTTCGCGTGACCGCACGAATGTCTTCGAGTACTTCTTCCCAGTTGTAGAGGACATCGTCGTAGGTCAGGCGCATGGTCATCCACCGGTCGATCATCGTCATCCGATCGCGTCGGCGGTCGTTGCGGAACGCCTCCGCATCGGAGTGATACGCCCGACCGTCGCATTCGATCAGGAGTGCGCCGACACGCAGGTCCGCGTGCTCGTGCGTGCCGATATCGGGCTGCACCTGCACCTCGAAACCTGCGGCGATCAGGCGGAGCCTGGCGATCGATTCGGTTCCGGATTGGGAGCGGTCATCGCACCGGGCGAACATCCCGGTCACGGCTTTGGCCACGCGACCCATCTCGGCCTGGATGTCGGGGATGGTCCATTCGGTCGTACTGAGGACGGAGTCGACGGTCGCGATCCATTCTTCGGGCGTGAGACATCGTGCCGCGCAGTTGAGGGCGAGCGGGATCGAGTCGACGGCGGTGACGACGGGTAGCGGCTGGCCGTAGCCCTGACACCATCGAAAGGGGCCGCTGGGGCGGGGCTTGCCCTTCATGTGCTTACTCCGTCGGACGTGGGTCTCGTTGTGCCCGGGCGGAACCCAGATCCCACTCGAATCGTGCGCTTGGTGAAATCGCAGCGCTCCCACGCACGACAGCGCGCCACCTGCTTTCACTGCGGCGACGACCCGGGGGTCGGCGGTCGCCGACCGAACCCACCCACGCGCCACCGGGATCAGCGTTTCCGACTGACGGCCGCGCTTGATGTCGTCAGGTGACCAGCCCATGGCCGCCAGTTTTTTGAGCGTGTAGACGCCAGAGTCCGAAGTCATACAGCTTTGGACGCATGCAGAGGCGAAGAGGTTTCCCGAACGGGAAATTCGCGTCCATCTCACGCGATCCAAGGGGCACATTGCCCTCCGAGACAGCTCAGATGGACGAGTTTTCGCGCTACCCGCGGGGTGCGACGGGTCAGACCGCCGAGAACCGCACCGCCGCTTGTACCTGAGCGGCCACGGCGCGTCCGACGCCGAGCGGCCAGCGGTACATGACGTATTCGGCGGCCTGGTCGACGCTGAGCTGCCGGCTGGAGTTGCCTGCGCGCACCCAGAATTCGGGTACGGCGTTGTTCTTCGTGCCCCGCAGATAGACCGGGCGGGGCGATGGGGTGCACTCCACCCGGCACACCAGGACCTCGGCCGGGCCCTCGGCGTCGGCATCCCCGGCGGGGCGCGGAACCTTCTCGAAGGAGATGCCCACCTCGGCGGCGGTGCTCTGTCCGAGCATCGTGGTGAGGAGGTCCCGCAACCACAGTTCGAACCGGTCGGCGTCGGGCTGGCGGAGCAGGGTGAAATCGGCGTCGAGACCCAGGGGAGTGCCGTCGTCGTCGACACCGATCAGCAGGTTTCCGCCGTCGGAGTTGAGGAATGCGGCCACCGTCTTGACGATCACCGCCTCGAGCGCGGGGTCGCGCTGCTTGGTGCGCAGGTTCATGCGGGCGGTCGACTTGAACTCGACCCGTTCGGATTCTCCGGACTCCAGGAGTTCGGCGACCGAGATGTCGGTCGGGGTCTGCAGCCGAGCCGCGATCAACGCGTAGGCGCCGACCGCGACGATCGAACTGACCAGTCCGAGCACGATGGTCACCGGACTCCAGATGTCCATGCGGTGGTCGACGGCGCCGGCGATGAACAGGCCGACGGCGGTGCCGACGATCGAGAGCACCATGCAGGTGGTCGTGTTCAGCCGTGCCCGTCGGCGCAGCAGCCACTTCGCGACGGAACCGAAGAGCCAGGCCACGATCAGGACGAGCACCAGCGCGGTGGCGGTCGCCCACACCGGTATGGCGAACTCCAGGGATCCGATGTTTCCGCGATCGGGGTCGGCCAGCTTGCTCAGGTCGGTTCGCACTCGGACAGTCTAGAAAGGGCGAAACCCCGGCCGCGATGCGCGACCGGGATTTCTCGAAGGAGTGGACTGTCAGACCGCGTCGCCGCCGTCGATGCTGCCGAAGTCGCCGACCTCGACATTGCCCTCGTCGTCGACGGCGGTGTCGAAGGTTCCGTCGCCGTCGGTGTCGGCGACCGCGAGGTCGGTGTAGCCGTCTCCATCGGTGTCGGCCTCGATGACGTCGATCTCGCCGTCGGCGTCGGTGTCGTAGGCGATGGAATCGGCCTGGCCGTCACCGTCGGTGTCGAGGACGGCATCGGTGACGCCGTCGCCATCCACGTCGGTCAGGGCGGCGTCGATGGTGCCGTCGCCGTCGGTGTCGACGAGTACTGCGTCTGCGGGGATCTCGCTCATGGGGTTTCCTTCCAGGGAATCCTGTGGGTGGTGGTTGTTCGTGCTCTGGTTACTTGGAGAGGAACCGGGCGGTGTTTGTTCCCTGGGCGGAGTCGGTCATCCGATGAGATGATCTGGGCCGCCGGTTGAGCACGAGGATGAGCGTAACCGCGTGACGAGTGGCCGCCCATAATTCGACTGGCTGAAACATCGCTCGGCAGAACGCAATCCGTTAACAAGAAGCAACGACTGCTAACGCAGGTCTGCGAGCAACTCCGAGAGGATGGACCGTGCGCGCGAGATGCGGCTGCGAACGGTCTGCAGGCCGATGCCTTGTGCCTCGGCGATCTCGGAGTAGCTCAGCTCGCCGTAGACCCGCAGCACGAAGGTGGCCCGGTAGGCGTCCGGGACCTGCGACAACGCCTCCTGGATGCGGTCGGAGACGACGACCTGCTGTGCGACGTCGAGGGAACTCACCGGGTCGTGATCGTCGATGTCGTCGGCGTCGGATCGTTTGCGGATACGCGCGAGTGCCGCATTCGATCCGATCCGGTACAGCCACGTCGACAATTGCGCGTCGCCCCGGAAGTTATCGATCGCGCGCCAGGCGGCGACCAGTGCGTCCTGAAGAGCGTCCTCGGCGTCGTGCTGGTTGCCGGTGATGCGTAAACAGATGGCCCACAACCGATCCCGATGCTGTTCGACGAGCATGGCGAAGGCCTGCTGATCGCCGGAGCGCGCACGTTCGAGAAGGTCTGCGCCCGATTCGGATTCGTCGGTCAACGAATACACCTCCGAAGTGTCCATCCTCAGAAGTCGTCGCCGAGGGTCGAGTCGTCGAAAGTCGACTCACCGAATGACTCGTCGCTGACGTCGTCGTCGCTGCCGAAAACGTCTGGGGTGTCGAAGGTGTCGTCCGGGCCCGGACCGAGATCGTCGTCGTGATCACTGGTGAACCCGACGAGTTCGGGCACGTCGGCAGATTCCTCGTCGAGAACATCCGGGCCGGACGCAACGGTGAGGTCCTCGGTCAGTTCGTGAGATGGGTCAAAGGCGTTCTCGACCGCGGAATCCCAGGTCGCAGCCGGTACGGCCAGCCCGCTCGGCGGGTCGCTCTCGCGCACCCAGGACTCGAAGTCGTCCCCCTCGAGGGGGTCGTCCCAGCTGGTGTCGTTGTCGGTCATCGTGTTCGGCTCCTGCTCGAATCTGTGACGGGTGCGGCGCCGACCCGGATACCGTCATCCGGCCGACTGTCAGGGCGTCGACGGTCGTGGACAATTCTCGTCACGTGACTAGGAGTGTCGACGACGCGGAAATGTTCCCGGCGCCGACGATACGACGCAACGTCACGAGGCGATGTCCGTGAACTGGAGGACCGATCAGTGGAGCAACACATGACCGTGCGGGGTCGCGTGGAGCAGTTGCTCGACGAGGTAACCCCGCTCGCGCCCGATCCCACGCTGATCGGTTCCCTGCGTGCGCAACTGGCGAATCCGCTCACCGTCGCCCTCGTCGGACGTGTCAGCGCCGGCAAGTCGACGCTGTTGAACGCACTCGTCGGCGACCGTGTCGCACCTACCGACCGTGCCGAGTGCACCAAGGTCGCCGCCCTGTACACCGAGGGCAACCCGCAGCGCGTCGAGGTCGTCGGCCTCGACGGCACGGTCACCGAGATCCCCGGAACCATGCGCGGCGATCTCGGGCGCAAACCGGAGGACATCGACCACGCCGTCGTGTACACCCCGTCCCGCCTGCTCCGAGAGCGGTTCCGCGTCATCGACACCCCCGGGCTGTCCGGCTTCACCGACACCGCCGAGATCGCCACCCGCCGTGTCTTCTCCGGCGACGGTCGCCTCCCACGACCCGACGTCATCCTGTTCCTGCTCGACGACGCCGCGGGTCCCAAGGCCGACGAGGTGCAGTTCCTCTCCGATGCCGGGGCGTCGGCGCAGAACACGATCCTGGTCATCTCCCACGCCGACCTCATCGCCGCCGACAACCCGATGCTCAAGGCGCAGGAGATCGCCCGACGCGTCTGGCGCCGCTTCCCGGCGATCGCGGGTGCCGTGGTCGCGGTGTCGGGGCTCATGGCCGAGGCCGGGGTCTGCGGGGTCACCGAACGCGAGACCGCACAGATCTCCCGACGTGGACTCCTCGAACCCTGGGAGCTGCTGACCATCCTCGACGGCGCCGCACCGCCACCACCGGGACTCGACGTCGACCTGCTCGGGCGACTGGAGGAACTGGTCGGTACCTACGCCATGGATGCCGGGGCCGACGCCGCCCGCCAGGGTGCGCGAGCGTATTGCGAGTGGTTGCACCGGGTCTCGGGCATCGACGAACTGCGCCTCGCGATCGGACGGCGCTTCCTCGCGGTCGGTGACATCCTCAAGGCCCGCACCGTACTGGCCGAACTCCGCGAAGCCGCGTATCGCAGCGCGCGACGCGACGTCTTCCTGGAGGCGATCGAGGAGGCCGAGACCGCGCCCGAGCTGCACCGGCTGCGCGAGGTCGCCGCCCTCGAGGCGCTCGCCCGCTGGCAACCCGACAGTGACCTCATCGGCGAGTTGAACCTCGTCGTCGCGAGTCGCGATGTGCGCCTGCTGTTGTCGCTGCCGCCCGACGCCGCGCCACCGCAGATCGCCGACGCCGCCAAGGAACGCGCCACCGACTGCCGCACGCGACGCGCCTTCGTCGCCACGTCGGCCGAGAAGGAGGCGTTGCTGGTGCTCGAACAGACCTATCAGCTGGTGCGCCGTGGGCGGTGGACCGCGTGAGCAAGTCGGTTGCCCCCACCCCCGATGACACGCTGCGAGCCGCCGTCGACATGCTGCGCAAGCACGGCGAGGACGCCATCGCCGACCGCGCTCTGCGCGTGCGGGATCGGCCCGCACCGCAGGGCACCGTCGTGGTGATCGGCGAGGTCAGCCGCGGCAAGAGCTCCCTGGTCAACACCCTCGTCGGCGTGAGCGGACTGGCACCGGTCGACACCGAGATCACCACCTCGGTCTACGTCCGGTTCACCCCCGCGACCGAGGATCTGCCCGTCGGATCGGCACTCATCGAGTTCCCCGGTGCCACCCACCGCATCCCGGTCGCCGACCTCGCCGACTGGATCACCGTCGGTGGGCATCATGCGGCGGGCGTCCCCGCCGAACGCCTCGCACCCGGAACTGCGGTCGATTCCGTTCTCGTGCCCCCGGTCTCGGCGCGCGTCGCCGTCGATTCGCCACTGCTCCCGGGCGTCACCATCGTCGACACTCCGGGCGTCGGATCACTGGTCCCCGAACACGTCGAAGCCGCGGTGAGCGCGGCCCGCGGCGCGTCGGTGCTCGTCATGGTGTGTGATGCGACGGCCCCGCTGTCGGCCCCCGAACTCGCGTTCCTGAGCAGCGTCAGCGAGGAGGTCGCCTCGGTGGTCCTGGTGGTCACCAAGACCGATCTGGTGATGCGGCAGTGGCGCACCATCGTCGTCGAGAACCGGAAACTGATCGGCGCCAACGCCCCTCGCTTCGCACATATCCCGATCATCGGCGTCTCCAACCGCATCGCCGAACAGGCCGCCGCCATCACCGACCCCGAGCGCCGCGACCGCGCCCTCGCCGCGTCGGGCATCCCCGAACTCGTCGACGCACTCAGCCCGCTCGTCGCCGACGGCGCGGCGTCGCCGGAACGCAATGCGTTGCAACTGGCCTTCACCGGCCTCGACGACGTGCGCAAACGCCTCGTCCTCGAGATGAAGGCCGCCACCGCGACCCCCGCCGAACGCGCCGACATCGAGGCCGAACGAGATCGCCTGCAGCGCCTCAAGGATCGACGACGCGAGTGGCGCGCCCGGCTCAACCAGGACATCACCGCCGCGTCGTTGCAGACCGAGGACCTGATCCGCGACCGCTTCGACAAACTCCTCGGCCAATGGTCGACGCGCATCGACAAGCTCCGCTTCTACGAACCCCACCGCGCCGGACAGGAACTGATCGGACAGATGACCGTCGACCTCGAGGCCGCAGCCCGCGAGGTCAGCGCATTCTTCGTCGCCGGGATCGAGCGGATCGCCGACGATCTCTTCGCCGACGCCACCCTCTCCGGCGAGCTCGTCGACCGGATCTCCGGCAACGTGAACGACCTCAAACTGCGTGAGCAGGAGAAGATCTCGCCGTGGAAGAACATGGTCGACCCGGTGCTGCTGTCGATCGTCGCCGCCGGTGGACCGCTGGCCATCATCCCGGTGGTCAACGTGGTGGCCGTGCCGGTGTGGGCGGGTGTGGTGGTCGGTTTCCGGGCGTCGAAGGTCGGCAAGGAGAACCACCGAAAGTGGCTGACCAAGGCGGTCAACGACATGAAGGCCGACGTGCGGTCACAGCTGCAGTCGATCAAGTCCGATGCGAGCGCCGACCTGCAGATCGCCTACAACGAACTGCTCGAACGACTCCTCGCCGAGTCGACGAAGATCATCAACGACGCCGCGGTCGAGGCCAAGAAGTCGGCTGCCGACCGGGAGAAGACCGCCGCCGATCTGCGTACCCAGATCGTGGCGGTCGACAACGTCCGCAAAGCGATCGCCCGAGTCCTTCGGGCGCCCACCGGATGAACGCCGGTCGGATGTATAACCATGCGCCGCAGGGCGGATGGTGGGAGGTGGTCAGGTGACACAGGAGAGCCGCCGTCGACTCTGCATCGACTTCGGTACCAGCAACACGGCGGCCGCGTACCGCATCGGACTGGCCGAACCGGTCATCGTGCCCCTGGGGGCAGGCGGTCCGGCGATGCCGTCCGCGGTGTTTGCCGACGACAGCGGGATCGTCGTCGGGCACGACGCCGTGCATCGCCGCGTACAGGCACCCGACGCCTACGAGGACTCCCCGAAGTCGCGGATCGACGAGGGCGAGATCGAACTCGGCGACCGGTTCTGGCCGATCGAGGACCTCATCGGCGCGGTCCTGCGGCACGTGCACCGGACCGCGCTGCGCCACAGCGGACTCCCGGAGTTCGACTCGATCATCCTGACCCACCCCGACAAGTGGAGCGAACGCCGCAAAGGTGTGCTCCGACGCGCCGCCGAGCGCGCGGGCATCTCCGCCGGCCGGCTGCGCATCGCCTCGGAATCCCTGGCCGCCGCGTGGTATTACGTCTACCGCGGACACGACGTCGCGGGCGACGAACGGATGTGCGTCTTCGACTTCGGCGCCGGCACCTGCGATGTCGCCGTCCTCATCCGCGCCGGGGCCGACGACTTCACCGTCACCGGGTCCGGCGGCGACAACAACCTCGGCGGCCGCGACCTCGACGCCCGCATGACGCGGTGGGTGCTCGAGGAGGCCGCCGAGATCGATCCCGAACTCCCGGCCCGCCTCCGCGCCCCGGCTGCCGCCATCGCTCTCGCCGACCATGTCCGTTCGGCCAAGGAAGCCCTCTCCGACACCGCGCAGGCCGCCATCGAACTGCCCGGCACCCGGCACACGCTGCTGTTGACCCGCCGCGAGTTCGAGTCGATGATCGCGCCGTTCGTGGACCGCGCCGTCGAACTGACCCGCGACGCCATCGCCCGCGCCGACGCCGCCGGCACCGGACCGAAGGGGCCGGTCATCGTCTACGTCACCGGCGGGACCAGCAGCATCCCGATGCTGCAGTCGGCCCTGTCGTCGGTGGGCCGGGTCGCCCGGATCGGCGACCCCAAGGTCGTCGTCGCCCAGGGTGGTCTGCTGCGATCGACCAACGTCGACGTCCACGACGCCGCCGGTGCCCAGCAGTACGCGGCCCGTCCCGCCGATCCGCCGAGGCCGGCGACGGTTGATGCCTCCGCACGCCGGATCGCGTTCCCGACCGTCCCGTCGGGCGCCGTCATCTCCGGTGTCCTCGCCCGCAGCGGTCAGGTCGTGCGCGCGGGAGAGCCCCTCGCCACGCTCGACTCCCCGTCGGGCCGACTGACGCTCGACGCCCCGATGGCGGGCACCCTGCACGGGCTCGACTTGCGTCCCGGCGTCGTCGCCCAACCGGGCGTCGTCTTCGGCGCCGTCGGTCCGGCCGACCTCCGGCCCGAACAGTGGTCGCAGCTCCACCGTGCCCCCGCCGGCATCAGCGCTACTCAGCCGGCGGCGCCGCCCCAGCCGGCGTACGCGCCACCGCAGGCGATACACGGCCAACCCCAGCCTTCGTATCCGCCCGGGCGGCAACCCGGTTATCCGCCAGTGAGTCCCGCCGGGGCGCAACCGATTCCGGCGTCGTCGTCGGGCATCAACACCTACGGTCTGGTGGGACTGATCCTCGGCATCCTGGGGTTCCCGATCTGTCTCGGCACGATCGTGGGCATGGCGGTCACCCTGATCGGCATCAACCGGGCGGAGGGGCAACGCGGCCCGCTGCTGATGACGGCTCTCGGCGTGAACATCCTCGGCACCATCGCGTGGATCGCACTTCTCATCTGGAGCTTCGCCTCCGGCTGACGGCGCCCCGGACTCTCACGGCGGCGGGACCTTCGGATCGGCCGCGATGACCTTCGACTCACGTTCGACGCGGGCTCCGCGACGACGATGGGAGGTGCCGGAGGTGTTGGCGTCGCCGCCGTACGAAGGAGTTCACCATGACCGATTCGACCGCACCGATCGTCGTCGGAGTCGACGGCTCCGACTGTGCACTGATGGCCGTCCGCTGGGCTGCGGCGGCCGCCTCCCGCGAGAAGCGTCCGCTGCGTGTGCTGTCCGCGGTCGGCATCATCCCGGGGGCGTACGCGCCGACCGCGATGATGACGTCGGATGTCGTCATCGAGGCGATGCAGTCCGATGCCCGGCGCGCGGTGGAGTCCGGGACGGCGGTGGCGAAGGAGACTGCCCCCGACGTGCCGGTCGATGGCAAGGTGGTCGGCGGTTCACCGTTGCTCGCGCTCCGACACGCATCCGGCCAGGCGCACCTCCTGGTCGTGGGCCGTCGCGGCGTCGGCGGCGTCCGTGGGCTGCTGCTCGGCTCCGTGAGCAACGACGCGGCGATCCATGCCGAATGTCCGGTCGTAGTCGTGGGCGGCCCATCACCCACCGCCGGGCCGGTGGTCGTCGGCGTCGACGGTTCACCGACCTCCACCGCCGCGATCGGCCACGCCTTCCGGCAGGCCGACCTGCTGCAGACGTCTCTGCTCGCGGTGCACACGTTCGGCGGGTTCTCCGGCACCGCGTTCTACGGTGACCAGCACCAGATCATCCGCCAGCTCCGGGATGAGGGGGAGGAGTTGCTGGGCGAACAACTCGCCGGCTATCCGGAGGATTATCCGGACGTCAAGATCGAACGCCGTGTCGAGATCGGTTCGCCCGCAGATGCTCTCGTCGATGCCGCGGAGACCGCCCAGCTGGTCGTCGTGGGCACGCGTGGCCGCGGCGGAATCCGCGGTCTCCTGCTGGGATCGACCAGCCGGGCGGTCCTGCAGGTCGCGCGGTGCCCGGTGATGGTCACCCACACCGCCCCGTGACGCGGAGACCGTGGTGAAGCCGGAGCGCATCGTGGTCTGGCGGGGGGTCGGGCCCGACAGATCGTTGACGACGATCGGTGAGCCAGGGTCGGATCAGACGGGTCGCCACCACGATCCGTCTGGTCCGCCGTGCGCACCGTCCAACAGCAACTCCCGCGTGCTGGCGCCGACGACGTGAAAGCGGATGGAGTCCCGTCGGCTCACGACCATGAGCGGCCACCAGAGGGCCCGCACGTAGTCGACCGCGCTGTCGTAGCCGTCCCACTCGTAGATGCCCCGGTACACGTGGTGGGCGTCGGCCGTCATCCACAGCTTCGACACGAATCCGTCGAAACCGGCGAACAGGACGGTGTTGCAGGCACTTTCGAGCCGGAACAGTCGATGCGCGAGCCGGTTGCCACCCACCCAGCGCAATCGAAACGCGACGATGAGGCTGACCGGTTCGGTGACCGGGCCGTTGCTGCGGACGGTCTCCCGGTAGACGGTGGCCCGTGTTCCGTCGGCGAAGGCGATGACGCGACCGAGGCTCGCCGACGGCTGATGCAGTCGCCGCTGCCGTAGCGCTCTCGCGACGTCCACCAGGCATCGTCCGAAGGCGGCGAACGCCTGCGGCCACGGGAGCGGTTGTGGGGTGGACATCTTCTGCACCGTTTTCTCGTCGACGTCTCCGCGGGGACCCGACACAGCCATTCGACGCCACGAACGCACCACGACGAAGAGACCTTGGTCATCACGGTCATCGCCGTTGGTCACTAGGGCTCGCGCCGCGAGAAGAGAATCGTGAGCGTATGAGGCACGTACTGACCTTCGCCGAGGTGGGACTCGAGCAGGTGATGATGGTCGGCGGCAAAGCCGCGAACCTGGGCGAACTCGGCACGGCCGGACTGCCGGTACCCGATGGCTTCGCGCTGACCGCCGACGCGTTCGCGGAGTCGATGCGCGACGGCGGGGTGTACGACGACCTGGTCGCCACCCACCGCGAGGCCCTGTCGGCGGTCGGCGACGATGCCCGGCTCGCCGACCTGAGCCACCGGATGGCCGAGATGGTCATGAAAGTCGGCATCACCCCGCGGGTCGTCGACGAGGTGCTGGCCGCATACCGGAACCTCGACACCGATTCCGATGGGCCCGGCGCCAACGTGGCGGTGCGGTCGTCGGCGGTCGGCGAGGACGGCAAGGACGCATCGTTCGCGGGCATGAACGCGTCGTTCACCAATGTCGGTTCAGCCGAGGAACTCCTGAGCGCGATCGTGCGGTGCTGGGCGTCGCTGTTCTCGCCGCGGGTCGTCTCCTATCGCGCCGAGAAGGGGCTGTCCTCGGATCCGCTCATGGCGGTGGTGGTGCAGAAGATGGTGGCGTCGGAGGTCGCCGGGATCGTCTTCACCGCCGATCCCGTCACCGGCGACCTCGACCATCTCGTCGTCGAGGCTGTCGAAGGACTCGGCGAGGCGGTGGTGTCCGGCGCGGTCACCCCCGACACCTTCCTGGTGGCGAGGTCGGACTGTTCGGTGCTCGAGACCAGCATGGGTAACCAGGAGTTCCGGATCGTGCGGGGCAGCGACGGTCACGACCGCCGCGAGCCGGTGGCGCCGGGGAGGACGACTCCGGTCATCGACACCACGACCGTCCAGACGATCGCGCGGATGGCATTGCGGGCCGAACGTCACTATGCGCGCCCGCAGGACATGGAGTGGGCCATCGATCCGCAGCACCGGATCTGGATCGTCCAGTCCCGGCCGATCACCACCGGCGTGGACACCGCCACGGACGAGTCGCCGAAGCCG
Source organism: Gordonia namibiensis NBRC 108229 (assembly GCF_000298235.1). GTDB lineage: Bacteria > Actinomycetota > Actinomycetes > Mycobacteriales > Mycobacteriaceae > Gordonia > Gordonia namibiensis. The sequence continues at coordinate 4,658 of NZ_BAHE01000006.1, read as the reverse complement.
GTCCTGGTGCGCGGTCTCGCCGCTGCCCCGGGCATCGCGAGCGGCGAGGTCCGCGTACTGCATTCCCCGCGCGACGGACACGAACTCGTCGACGGCGAGGTGCTCGTCGCGCCGATGACCGACCCCGACTGGCTGCCGACCATCCGCCGCGCCTCGGCCGTGGTCACCGACCGCGGCGGCATCACCTGCCACGCGGCGATCGTCGCCCGCGAGGTCGGGGTCCCGTGCATCGTCGGAACCCGAACGGGCACCAAGGTTCTCACGGCCGGCTCGGTGGTCACGGTCGACGGTGGCTCCGGTGAGGTCCGGTCCGGTCGGGTGGCACCGCAGCGGGCCACGGTCTCCGAGGCCCCGGCATCATCCCCGACCCAGGGGCAACCGGCCGTGGTGACGGCGACAAAGGTCTACGTCAACCTCGGGTCGCCCGAGCACGCCGCAGAGGTCGGCGCGACCGACGTCGACGGTGTGGGCCTGCTCCGTGCCGAGTTCATGCTCACCGAGGCGTTGTCGGGGCGTCACCCGCGCGCGGTCATCGCCGCCGGCGAGACCGAGGCGGCCGTCTCGGCCATGGCGGACGCCCTGGGACGCATCGCGGGACCGTTCGGCACCCGGCCGGTGGTGTACCGCACAACCGATCTGCGCACCAACGAGTTCCGCGGACTCGAGGGCGGAGCGGAGTTCGAACCCGAGGAACGCAACCCGATGATCGGCTTCCGCGGCTGCTACCGCTATGTGTCCGAACCCGAGGTATTCCGGCTCGAACTCACTGCCCTCGCGCGGGCCCGGGAGAGGCACCCCAATCTGCATGTGATGCTGCCGTTCGTCCGGACCCGCTGGGAACTCGAACGCTGCCTGGAACTCATCGACGAGAGTCCGCTCGGCCGCCAGCGCGGCCTGCATCGCTGGGTGATGGCCGAGGTGCCGTCGGTGATGTACTGGCTCCCTCAATACGTCGAGGCCGGCATCGACGGGGTGTCCATCGGCAGCAACGACCTCACCCAGCTGATCCTCGGCGTCGACCGCGACTCCGAATCGTGTGCCGAACTGTTCGACGGCAGCGACCCGGCCGTCCTCGACGCGATCGCGACGATCATCTCCACCGCCCGCCGATGCGGGATCACCTCGTCGCTGTGCGGGCAGGCGCCGTCGACCGACCCCGACTTCGCCGAACGCCTCGTGCGGATGGGGATCACCTCGGTGTCGGTCAATCCCGACGCCATCGCGACCACCCGTGTACACGTCGCCCGCGCGGAGCAGCGACTGCTCGTCGAGGCCGTCCTCGACCGACCCGGACGGTAAGCCTCGGCGGGTCGTTCCCGCAGTTCTGGGCATTGCGACCCTGTTATCCGGGGGTCGTGAAGAGGATCGTGGATCTCACCGGCGCGTGAGCAGGCCGACGTGCCCGATCTCGTCTGCCCCGCGCGGCGGTCTCCTGAGTGAAGGGAGGATGGCAGATGAGAGCTGTTGAGCGCGCCGCCATTCGTGTCCACATCCTGGGTATCGGTCTGAACGAGCACGCGTCAGACCATCTGATACTCGACGAACTCCAGCGCCGCGGCTATCGCCTCCAACCGGGCGAGCTCAAAACGGTTCTCGACGAACTCGTCGGGCGCGGGCTCGTCGGCATCTGTGAGGCGCCGGCGGGGTATCCGGGGCGTCGGACCTACGAGACCACCCCGGCCGGCCGGATGTCCTGGGCGCAGGAATGTCGGGCCTTGAGCAAACTCACGCACGAGGTGTTCGGGACCCGCCTACCTCCGCTGCCGCCGCACGTCGGCATCGACGACTCGCAGGCCTGGTTGTCGACGCGGGACCTCGAGGACGCCGAGGACAGCTGAGCAGGAGGTTCCGGGGGATCTCACCGGTGGCTGTCGATGTCGAGCTCGCGCCACTCGGCCTCCCACCGCCGCATCCGGTGCCGGTCGGCGGCTGCGCGGACGAGCAGGACCAGCCCCCACCAGCCCATCGCGGTCAGCATCACGACGCCTAGTCCGGCCATGACACCTTCGACAACGGCGTCGGTGTGGGTGACCGGCGGGTCCGCGACGTGCTGTTCGTCGTCGAGCCAGATGATGCGGACCCGGCCCACGCGGTCGTGCCGCTCGGTGTCCACCTCCGCGGTCAGGCGGGCGCCGTCGGGCCGCCGCCACGCGACGACCGTCGGATCGTCGTCCTGCCGCGGTGTCGCGATGACGGTCGCACTCACCGAGTGTCGCGGACCCTGAACCTCCGCGACCGCTTTGTGCGCGGCGTAGGTGTTGCCGCCGATGGTCAGGGCTACGAGTACGCCCGCCAGCGCAGAAACGAGCAGCGCCACGAGCACCAGTGATTCCACCCGGTCCGTCGGTCTGACGAGCCGGTTCGACGAGGCGTGCATGAGCCGCCAGCTGTGCAACTCGCGGGAGAGGAAGCGCAGCATGAAGAGTCCCTCCGTCGAAGCCCTCTGCATCGAGTGAAACCCGTCCGCCGCGCGAAGGGAAGGGTCTTCCGTCGCGGATTGTCTGCGACACCTTTTCCGGCCTTCAGTCGATCGACTCACACTTTTCCGTAATTCAAGCTATGGTGATCGTGCGCTTCGTTAACGGCATCGAAGGGGGTGCTCGAAGCGTAGGGGGTCAACACCGGGGTGGGCAGATTCCACACCGGAGCATTTGCGGTCTACGTGTGTGGAGGGCTCAGTTGACCAGTACTCTCTCGGCGCGCGCATCCAAGCGCAGCACCAGAAAATTTCTCGAACCGTCGGCAATCGCCGAAGCCATCGCCATCGAGCGGCACATCGTGTTGGCCGGATATCAGGCGCTGACCCATTACTCGTCCACTTTCGGACTGACCGAACATCTGGTCCGGGAGATCGACGACGCGGCGCGACGCCACCAGGCGATCGTCTCCCAGTTGCGGCGGATGCATGCGGATGCGCTTGCCGCCGAATCCATCTCGTCTGCACATAAAGAAGCCCTGGCCGCGCTGGGGCTCCTCGAGCCCAGCCGGGCCGAGGCTGTCGGCGTCACCCCGCCGCGCCCGGTGCAGGTGTGCCACATCATCCAGTCGCATCCGGGTCGCCTCGGGGATCCCGCCTCGCGAGCGATCGTCTCGCTGGCCTTCCTGCTCGTCGCGGTGCATGCGCTGACCGATCCGACGAACTGCGGAACCGCTTCTCCGTCACTGAATCTCGTGCCGCCGCCGCTGCACCGCGACCGGGCGCTGCTCGAGAAGGTGCTCGTCCACGCGGTGGCCGCTTTCGATGAGGCGTCGACCACGGAGCTGACCGGGTACATCTGTGAGGCCAGTGCGTCATTCGCCGGCTGGTCGACGGAGACCCAGCGCGGATTGTCGGTGCTGCGGTACAACCCGCATTCGCTGCGTTCGTCGTGCCGAAGCGTTGGACTCGGCGAGGTCGACGCCCGTATCGTCGGCTGACGCCGCCGTCTGACCGCACCGTCTGAGCGCCGGTCCGTGGTTACCCTGGCGGGGTGACCACGTCGGTTTCGCAACGCTACCGGTGGCTGTTGCACGTCGACCTCGACCAGTTCCAGGTCTCGGTCGAGCGACTGCGCAGTCCGGAGCTCGTCGGTGTCCCGGTCATCGTCGGGGGCAACGGCGACCCGACCGAGGCCCGCAAGGTCGTGACCTGCGCGTCCTATGAGGCGCGGGATGTCGGCGTGCGGGCCGGGATGCCGCTGCGTGCCGCATACAAGAAGTTGCCCGATGCGGTGTACCTTCCCCTGGACATGGGAGCGTACGACGCTGCCTCGGCCGACGTCATGGACGTGCTGCGCGGAACCGGTCACCCCGTCGAGGTGTGGGGCTGGGACGAGGCGTACCTCGGCGTCAGCGTGCGGGGCGCCGAGGTCGACCCGTACGACGACGCCGCCATCGTCGAGTTCGCCGAACGGGTACGGCACGAGATCCTCGAACGGTGCGGTCTGACCAGCTGCGTTGGTATCAGCGACAACAAGCAGCGCGCGAAGATGGCCACCGGTTTCGCCAAGCGGCCGCCCGGAGCCGCACCCGACGACGGCGTCGGCGCGCCACGCGTGTTCCTGCTCGATGACCGCAACTGGCTGGACCTGATGGGTCAGAGGCCGACTCGCGACCTGTGGAGCGTCGGGCCGAAGACGTCGGCCAAACTCGCTGCCAACGGTGTGGAGACCGTCAACGACCTCATCGCGACACCACGCGACGACCTGATCGCCACCTTCGGTCCGCACCAGGGCAATTGGCTGTACGTCCTGTGCCGGGGCGGCGGCGACTCGACGATCACCGCCGAACCGTGGCTCGCCCGTTCGCACTCCAAGTCGCGGACCTTCGCCACCGACATCGCAGATCCGTCCGAGATGCGCACCGCGGCTGCCGAACTGCTGCGTGAGCTGCTCGACCAGGTCGTCGCCGAGGAACGCCTACCGTTCCGCGTCGCGGTGACCGTCCGCACCACGACCTTCTACACGCGCACCAAGTCTCGAAAACTCCCCGCGCCGAGCCTCGACTTCGACCAGCTCGAAGCCGTGGTCGCCGACCTGCTCACCAAGTTCGACATCGACCGCCCGGTCCGCCTCCTCGGTGTCCGCCTCGATCTGGTGACCGACGAGGAGGCCCCTGCTGGTTGAGTAGGCGAGGAGCTTGCGACGAGCCGTAACCCTCCGCTGGTTGAGTAGGCGAGG
>NZ_BAHE01000007.1 GCF_000298235.1 Gordonia namibiensis NBRC 108229 | reverse complement strand
CCCGTCAGAATGGCGGCGGGTCTGCCTGGTCGGCGAGGCGCTGAGGCTTGTTGCGGGCACGTTCGGCTCGCCGGCGCGCGTGTTTCTGTGCGAGCCGGTTGGGTGTGGGCGGGGTGTCGTCGCCCGCGATGACCCGTGGTGTGGGTGGGGCCTGGGGTGGCTGCTCGTAGCGAATGCGCCGCAGGTTCGGGAACGAGTCTTCGAGGTTTTCGGCGTCGCCGGGGATGACGAACCCTTCCGGGGTGCGGTATTCGGTGACCAGGCGACCGTCGTCGTCGCGGTACTGGACATCGACCCAATCACCGAAGGTCTTGTGCAGGTGCCCGAACCGGCACTTCGCGTTCAGATTCTCACTCGACGTCGACCCACCCTGGGTGGGGTTGGTGCGGTCGTACTCGGTGACATGGTCGAGATCGGCGTCGAAAGCCGAACATCGGCAACCGGGTTCGGTGCAGTAACCGTCACGAACACGCACGAAGTCGGAGCACGCAGCGGTGGGTCGATACGGATCGGCCGACTGTGCACCCGGGAAGACGATCACCATGTCTGCCGGCGGGGCATCGGCCGATCTCGGCTCGACGGGGCTATCCGGACCGTCGGAAGTCTTTGTCGTCGGCCGCACTGCGACAACGCGCGTCGGTGCGGTGCGGACCGGGGTGACGGGTGTGATGGTGGCGTCGGGCCGCTCGGCGAGGTCACGGACGTGCTCGTCGGAGACGATGCCGTGGCCGTCGACCCAACCGATCCCTGGTGCCCCGGCGAGAGTGGCGGCGTCGGTGACGACGTGGATGACAGCCTCGGTGCTCACCGACCGGACCACCTTCGCCGGGTCGGGAATCTCGGCAGCACACTGCTCACGTCGGCATTGGCAGTCGAAGACGGTGCCGGTCAACAGCGCGAACATCGCATCAGAGTTGCGCTGATTACGATTCCGGCCATCGTGGGCACACACGGTGTCGGCGAGGGCTTTCACCGCTTTCGCGGCGATACGGATGTTCTCCGCAGCCATCACACCGGTGATCTCACCGGTACCGTCGGTGAAGTTCTCGATCCACATACCGCGCTTGTCCAGCGCTTCGCGACGCCGTTCCCGGACCGCGTCGGGGTCATGGCGGAACACCAACCGGTCGACCATGTCGCGCAGCTTCACCCGAGTCCAGGCGCCCGTGCGGTGGCGCAGGATGGACTCGATCTCGGTGTCGAGGTCGGCGATGGTCGCCGCGTCGGAGATCAGATCGGTGCGCGAGATCACCGTTTGAATCAGCTGCCGCGACAGGATGCCGTCGCGCAGGGTGGTCAACACTTTCGGTAACCGGTCGCGCAGGGCGAGGGCTTCACCGACCCACTGATCAGCCTGATAGCGGGTGATCGCGGCTTCGCGGCAGAGGCGGGTGACCATTTCGCTGTAGCGGTCGATGAAAAACCCGCCACTGGTGTCGATGACGAGTTGGTCGTAGACGGTGACGATCGATTCATATCGGCACCACGCCAGGAAGGACTCGCCGTGGCGGATCGCGCGGAGCCGTTCCATATGGGTTGCGGTAGAGGATGATTCGGGGTGGGCAGGATCGACCCCGGCGAGAAACCCGCCCGGTAGATCGGTCCACCTGCTCACGCTGCCCCCACAACGTCTACAGCCCAACCTGGATGGCTGAATCTGTTACCGACCAATCTAGATCAACCCACCGACAAACTCGGATTCTCATCCACAGGAGCAGCGAGGTAACACATTGTGTGGCAGAATGATCAACCGATCTGAAGTCGTGCGCGACATCAATCCGACGGTGAGACTTCGATCGAAGTCGCACCGTCGAAGTGAGGTCTGGGCGTCAGGCCCTCAGAACAACTGGCCGAGATAGAACTGCGCTCCCTGGTCGTCGGCGCACCGGGCGGAGATGCCGTACGGCGCGGTGCGGGGTTCCTCGAGGACCGTCCCGCCGGCGCCGCGGACACGTTCGACCGCTGCCTCGACGTCGTCGGTCACCCACATCGGCACCGCGACGGAAGTGTCGGCGCCACCGGCGATCCCGACCTGTGGCCGACTGTCGTCGACTTCCCAGCCGTCGTCGATTCGTCCGCCGTGGAAGGTCCAGCCGAGTACAGTTCCGTAGAAGTCGCGGAAGCGGGCGCTGTCCGGGGTCATCACGGTGAGGTAGCTCATCGCCCCGATGCCGCGGGGGTGCTGGTCGGGTCGGACGTCGCCGGGTTCGGGGGCGAACACCGCGAAACGCACACCCTGCGCATCGACTGAGTCGACGACGCGGTGACCGTCGGGACTCGTCCCGAACTCGCCTCGCCCGCCGGCTGCGACGATCCTTGCATGGGCGGCCTCGAGGTCGTCGACGGCGTAGGCGCAGAACACCGTTGGCGCGCCGTCGGTCTCGAAGATTCCGAGTCGATGCCCGACGTTGGTCACGCGGCGACCCTCGGGATCGAACTCCCAGCCGAGGACCGCGGCGTAAAAACGTCGGGCGCGCGCAGCGTCGGGGGTGTTCAGCGACATGTAGCCGATGTCGCCCTGACGAATCCGGTTGGACAGCCGGCTTTTCGACGGCCCGGTCAGCATCCAGCGGTGACCGAACGGGTCGACGATGACACCGGTGCGTGAACCGTACGCATCGTAGGGCTCGCGGGTCACGGAGGCGCCCGCGCGTGACGCGGTGGCGACCGCGGCGTCGGTGTCGCCAACCTCGAGCATCAGGCTCACCGAGACGTGGCCCGGGGCGGGCGCCCGCAAACCGAGGTCAGGGAACTCGCCGGCGAGATAGATGACCCCGCCACCGATTTCGAGTTCGGCGTGGCCGATTGACCCGTCGTCCATCACGATCGGCTCACCACGGAGCCGAGCACCGAGGTTTGCGGTGTACCAGTCGATGGCGGCCTGCGGCTCTGCCACGGTGAGGTAGGGGAGTGCGCCGGGTCGCTCGACCACGGGCAGCGCGCTCGTCGCCTCCGCGGTAACGGGCTCGTCGAATTGTGTTGCGGTGGACATGATGACTCCTTGCGGTAGTGTCGCCCCGCGTTCGAGTCGGTCGCGCAGGGACGCGGCGAAGTCGCGGTCGGGCTGGACAGGATCGTCGAAGCCGGGGGTGTCGGCTGCGCGCAGTACGTGCAACGGATCCCGTGCCTCGCCGAAGCGTGCGCTGTTCCGGGTGTTCATGCGTGACCTCCTCTCCCGCTGCTCTGGCGTTGTGGTTCGGGGTAGGCCGCGCGGAAGGCACGCTTCGCGCGGGTGAGAAGCGCCTCGGTGGCACCGACCGTGCGACCGAGGATCTCGGCGCATTCGCCGACGGGAAGGTCGTCGACGTAGCGCAACGTGAGCACAGCGCGGTGGATCGGCGTCAGCTGCCCCAGCGTGTGGTGGGCGACCATGCGGTCGAGTTCGGTGTCCCATGGATCGTCCCCGTGGTCGGGTACATCCTCGACCGGTTCCGGCGTGCGTTGGGCGCGCCGCCAGTGATCGGCGAGCTTGTGCCGCGCGATCCCGATCAGCCACGGAGTGGTCGGTTCGGTGTCCTGGTGCCGGCGGACGGAGTCCATCGCGGCCAGGAAGGTCTCCGAGGTCACGTCCTCTGCAGTCCGCCGATCCGCGCAGCGACGGACCACGAACCCGTAGACGGCCGGAAGTGCCTGGTCGTACACCGCCAGCAGTCCCTCTGGTCCAGAAGACGCCGATTGGTCGCTGCTCACGTCTTCATCGTCGTGCGTGGGCGACGGAACCCGACGCCCTTCGGCGAAGTTTTTTCCTAGCGTTTCGACGCCTTCGTCGTGAACGCCGCGATCTCCGAGGCCACCGCCCGCGGCTGGTCCAGCGAGACGAACGTCCGGGCGTCGGGGACCTCGACGAACCGGGCGCCCTCGCCGTGGGCTCCGGGGAAGACCGAGGCGAACCGTCGACCGTGTTCGAGAGTGAAACACCGGTCGTCACGACCCCACACGAACCGCACGGGCAGCTCGACCCGTGACATGCGTGGGGTCACCGTGGCTAGCTCTGCCGGGCTGATCGCGCGCAGGAATGCGATGAAGTCGTCGCGGATGCGGGCGTCGCTATGCAGGGGAGTGAACATCGAACCGGTGAGACCAGGGTCGGGGTCGTGGAGGAGCAAGCCGACTCCGAGCGGGGAATGACGCAGAGCCTTGAACCGCATCGCTTCGACGAGCGGCTTCAGCAGGAGTCGCTGCCGCATCAATGCGAAGTCCAGTCGAAACGGTTGCGGCGGAAACAGATCGAAGGCGTCGCAATTGGTGAACACGAGGCGGTTGACGAAGTGCGGGTCCTCGTCGAGGGCGAACTGGGTGACCGCGCCGCCGGTGTCGTTGGCCACCAGTGTCGCCGACGACAGGTCGAAGTGCCCGACGAACTCGCGCAACAACCGGCTGGCACCGCGCGGTGAACGGTCCGCATCCGGTCCCCACGGGATTCGGTGTGAACCGAGCGGCATCAATGGCACGAAGCACCGGTGACCGCGTTCGGCGAGGAGTTCGGCGACCGGTTCCCACAGCCGGTGATCGACGACGGCCCCATGCATGAAGACGATCGGCGGCAGGGTGGAATCGGTGGGTCCGTATGTGGCGTACTCGATGACCCCAGACGGGAGTTCGACGGTCGGCAGCATGTTGGCCATGGCGAGGTCCGCTTCTCGTAGACTCAGTGAACTTACGAACACTGAGTACGAAAGTTACGTGCAGACTGTATGAAAGTCAATCGTCGGACCCAGGCCGAACGCACCGCGGCGACCCGCGCGGCGCTCATCGCTGCAGGTCGCAAGCTTTTCGGTGAGCGCGGCTTCGCCGACGTCGGCACCCAGGAGATCGTCGCCGAAGCCGGCGTGACTCGCGGCGCGCTCTACCACCAGTTCGATGACAAGAAGGGTCTGTTCACCGCCGTCTACGACGCGGTGGAGCAGGACGTCGTCGCCCGGATCGCCGAACGGTCCGCCTCGCTCGCGGCCGACGACCCGATTGCTGCACTGAAGTCGGGCATGCGGCTGTTCCTCGAACTGTGCACCGAACCCTCGGTACACCGGATCACCCTCGTCGAGGCGCCGTCCGTCCTCGGCTGGGCCCAGTGGCGAGCACGCGGCGAGGAGTTCGGCTTCGCCCTTGTCGAAGGGCTGATCAAGGCGGCGATCGCCGCAGGCCAGGCCATCGACCAGCCGACCCGGCCTCTTGCCCACGTGGCGATCGGTGCGCTCGACGAGGCGGCGCTCTACGTCGCCGCGGCCGAGGATCGAGACGCGGCGACCGCGGAGGTCGCCGCGGTCCTCGACCGCGTAGTCGACTCGTTTCGGAGCTAGACGGTCACCGCTCTGCCGCCACCAACTCGGCACACCGTTCCCCGACAAGCATGACGGTGATGTTCGGGTTCACGGTGGTGTGTTCGGGGAAGACCGACGCGTCGGCGACGCGCAGGCCGGCGACTCCCTTGACCCGCAGCTCGGGGTCGAGCGGCGACATGTCGTCGTCCGGCGGTCCCATCCGGACCGTGCCCACGGGGTGGTAGACGGTGTTGTGGGTGCGTCGGACGTAGTCGGCGAGCTCCTCGTCGCTGGTGGTGTCGGGTCCCGGATAGAGTTCGCGCGCAACCCATTCCTGCAGTGGTGCGGCCGCGGCGATCTCTCGTGCCTTGCGGAGGCCGGCGGTCATGATCCGCATGTCGTAACCCTCGGGGTCGGTGAAGTACTGGGGGTCGACGCGAGGCTTGTCGCGGAAGTCGCGCGACCGCAGCTTCACTGTGCCCCGCGACCGTGCGTGGGTGACGTTCGGCGTCAGGCAGAAGGTGTTCTCGCTGGTGGGGTAGCCCTGGCGCAGGGTGTGCATGTCGAAAGGCACGCTGCCGTAGTGCATCATCAGGTCTGGTCGGTCGAGACCGTCGTCGACCGTCGTGAAGATGCCGGCCTCCCACCACTGCGTCGACTCCTGCGTCATGGGCTTCTTCGTCTCGAAGCCGATGACACCCTCGGGGTGGTCCTGGAGGTGTTCGCCGACGCCGGGGGAGTCGACGAGGACGTCGATACCGTGCTCACGCAGGTCCTCGGCCGGACCGATCCCGGAGAGCATCAGTAGCTTCGGGGTGTCGATGGCACCCGTCGACACGATGACCTCGCGACCGGCCTCGATCCTCGTGGTGCGGCCGAAGGCGTTGTCGGTGATGTCGACGCCGACGGCACGCAACTCGCCGTCGACCTTCTCGATGACGATGCGCTTGGCCCAGGAACCGGTGCGGATCGTGAGATTGGGGCGGTCGAGATTCGGGTGGAGGTAGCTGACCGACGACGAGGCGCGCACACCGTCGGGGCGTCGGTTGATCTGGAAGAAGTTGGCGCCGTTGACCACCGTTGCGCCGCTGTTGAACTCGGCCCTCGGGATGCCGACCGCCTCACAGGCGTCGAGCACGGCGACACCGCACGGATCGTTCGGCGGCACAGTCATGATGTGGACCGGGCCGCTGCGGCCGTGGTGATCGCCGGGTGCGTCGTTGGTCTCGATCTGCGGGTAGAGGCGGTACAACTCCTCCGAACCCCAACCCGCGCAACCGAAGTTGCGTTCCCAGGAATCGAGGTCCTCACGCGGTGCCCAGAAGGCGATGCAGCTGTTGTGGGAACTGCAACCGCCCAGCACTTTTGCGCGAGCATGCCGCATGAAGTCGTTACCGTTCTCCTGCGGTTCGATGGGATAGTCCCAGTCGTAACCGGATTCGAGCAGCTCCATCCAGCGGTCGAGTCGCAGGATCGCGTCGTCGCCGACGTCGGACGGGCCGGCTTCCAGGAGGCACACCGTGACCGACGGGTCCTCGGACAATCGGGACGCCACCGCCGCACCCGCCGAACCGCCTCCGACGACGACGTAGTCGTACGACTCACTCACTGCTGCTGCCCCTTCCGGTCCTCGAACCAGCCGGTCACACCCGGCCGGAGGTTCTCGTAGACGTGCTTTGCCTCGCGATATTCGGCCAGGCCCGACGGCCCGAGCTCACGGCCGAAACCGGACTGGCCGTATCCACCCCACTCCGCCTGGGGGAGGTAGGGCCCGAAGTCGTTGACCCACACCGTGCCTGCCCGGATACGGCCGGCGATGCGTCGCGCACGAGCGGCGTCGGACGACCACACCGCGCCGGCGAGGCCGTAGACGGTGTCGTTGGCCAGCGTCACCGCCTCGTCCTCGGTGGTGAAGGTCTCGACGGTCACGGTCGGCCCGAAGGCCTCGTCGTGCACGCAGGCCATCGAACGATCGGCGCGGTCGATGACGGTGGGCAGGTAGAACCAGCCGTCGTCGAGCTTCCCCGACCCCTGATCGCCGGTCGCGAAGGCGCCGCCCGTGCGGATCACCGCACCGTCGGCGCGAGCCTGCTCGACGTAGGCGTGCACCTTGTCGCGGTGGGCTTCGGAGATCAGCGGTCCGGTCTCGGTGCCCTCGCTGTAGGGGAGTCCGAGACGGATCTGCTCGGCGCGACGGACCAATTCGTCGACGAACCGGTCGTGCGCGGACTCCTCGATGATGAGTCGCGCGCCCGCGGAACAGACCTGGCCGGAGTGCAGGAACGCGGCGTTGAGTGCGTTGTCCACCGCGGCCGCGAGCAACTCGTCGGTGGCGCAGGCGTCGGCGAACACCACGTTGGGGTTCTTGCCGCCGAGTTCGAGCGCCACCTTCTTCACCGTCGCTGCGGCCTCGCGCGCGATGACGCGGCCGGTCACGAGTCCGCCGGTGAACGACACCAGATCGACGTCGGGATGCGACGATAGCGGCGCACCCGCATCCGCCCCGGCACCGAGGACGAGGTTCGCGACCCCGGCCGGAAGTCCCAGGCCATCGAGGACTTCCAGGAGAAGGATCGAGGTGTGCGGTGTCAGCTCGGCAGGCTTCAGCACGAAGGTGTTGCCCGCGGCCAGCGCCGGTGCCACCTTCCACGCCGCCTGCAGCAGCGGATAGTTCCAGGGCGTGATGAGACCGCAGACGCCGACCGGTTCGTAGACGATCCGCGAGTCCGCATCAGGTGACCCGGTGTCCACGACTCGACCGGCATCCTGGGCCGCCAGCTTGCCGAAGTAGCGGAAGCAGTTGGCGATGTCGGTCATGTCGATGTCCGACTCGTACGGCCGCTTGCCGGTGTCGAGCGTCTCGGCACGGACGAAATCGTCTCGGCGGGCGTCGATCTGATCGGCGACACGGAGCAGTAGATCGCCGCGTTCGGCGGCCGGGGTGCCGCTCCAGTCACCGGCGTCGAAAGCGCGTCGGGCTGCGGCGATCGCCGCCTCGGTGTCCTCCGCGGACGCCTCGGCCACCACGCCCACCACAGAATTGTCCGCGGGGCAACGGATCTCGCGGGTCTTGCCGGACTTCGCGGCCTGCCAGCGGCCGTCGATGTACAGAGTGTCGCTCATGGAGCGGGCGCTCCTTCCGGGTTGCTGTCGGGTATGTCCGTCTCTGCGACGGTACCGGTTTGCCTGTACCCGCCGGGGGCGTCACCGGTGTCGGGGTCGACCTCGGCGTGATCGTGATGATCGGTTGCCGAGTCACGCAGATGGAGGTAACCCAGATGCCGTTCGTACTGGTCGAGGATGTCGCCGATGATCTGCTCCCGGGTGTACCCCGACAACGAATAACCCTGTGAGCCTTCGGTCAGATACACCTCGCACCGGAAGTACCGGTCATCGGAACGCTGTGAACGCACCGCGTAGGTCGGGGTCGGCGCGGACACCGGCCACACGCAGTACTCGAAGGCGGGGACGTCGGCCAGTTCGACGATGAGCCGAGGCGAGGGCAAGCCTTCGTTTTCGGCCGATTCGTCGACCGTCGCCGAGACACCTTCGCGTCCGAACTGGTCGGCGACCTCGTGCATCGCCGGGACCACCGTCGCGGTGATGAACTTGCGCGTCGCGACCCGACCCGGGAAGCGGAGGGTTCCGATCAGGCGTTGTCGCCAACTGCTCTGCTCGGTGGGCCCGCGTCCGACGGCGATCACCTTCGGCAGCGTCGCGCGGAAACTGTCGAGCTTGTACGACTCGTTGCGTACGGCCCGTAGCAGCGAGACGCCGATCAGGCCCAGGACGAATGAGAACGGCAGCCCCATGATGACCGTCGCGGCCTGCAGCGTCAGGATCGACCCGTCCCCTCCGCCGGCGAAGAGCATCGAGAGCGTCAGCAGACCGATGGCGACCGACCAGAAGATGCGCAGCGACCGGGAGCAGTCCGCCATCGGATCGTCGAGTCGGCTGGTGAAGTTGCCCATGACCAGGGACCCCGAGTCGGCGCTCGTCACGTAGAACAGCAGACCGGTGATGGTGGCGATGCCGATCAGGAGCGTCGCGCCCGGATATTGGTCGAGCAGTGAGTAGAAGCCGGCTTCCGGGGTGGAAGCGGTGGTCTCGGCGAATTCCTGGTCCCCGCGGGCGACGGCGAGGGCGCTGTTACCGAAGATCGAGACCCACACCAGGATGAAGCTGAACGGGACCACGAGAACGCCGAAGATGAACTGCCGCAACGTGCGTCCGCGCGAGATGCGCGCCAGGAACAGGCCGACGAAGGGCGCCCAGGCGACCCACCAGGCCCAGAAGAACAACGTCCAACCGTCGACGAAGGCGCGGGCGTCGTTGCCGGGCGGCGGGTTCACCTGATCCCAGGCGAACGTGTCGAGGGTGCGGTCGGCGAACGTCGACACGTAGTCGCCGGCATTCTGCACAAGACCGTTGAGCAGGAAGTCGGCGTCCTTGGCGACGGTGATGTAGACCAGCATCAGGATCGCGAGGATGACGTTGATCTCCGACAGGCGCCGGATGCCCTTGTCCACACCGGAGGTCGCCGATGCGGTGGCGATGACGACCGACAGGGCGATCAGGCCGATCTGCGCGGCCTTCCCCTGCTCGATGCCGAAGATCTCGTTGAGGCCGAAGTTGAGCTGTACGACGCCGATTCCCAGGGACGTCGCGATGCCGAAGATCGTGCCGAGCACGGCTGCGACGTCGATGGCGTCGCCCCACCGTCCCTCGACCCGCTTGCCGAAGATCGGGTACAGCGCCGCGCGGATCGTCAACGGCAGATTGTGTCGGAACGCGAAGTAGGCCAGGGCCCCGCCCATCAGGGCGTACATCGCCCAACCCGTGACCCCGTAGTGGAAGACGGTCCACGTCACGGCCTCCCGCGCGGCGAAGTTGGTCTCCGCCGCGCCCGTCGGGGGATTGAGGAAGTGGGTGACCGGTTCGGCGACCGAGAAGAACATCAGGTCGATGCCGATACCGGCGGCGAACAGCATCGACGTCCAGGTGAACAGGCTGTACTCGGGACGGGATTCCTCCGGTCCGAGGCGGTACCGCCCGTACTTGCTGACACCGAGGAAGACGACGAGACCGACGATCGCGGTGGCGAGGATGAAGTACCACCAGCCGAACCAGCGGGTGATGAAGTTCCGCACCTCGTTGATCACGGACTCCGCCGCGGCCGGCGCGGCCAACGCCCAGATCGCGAAGGCGAGCACGATGACCGCCGACGCGACGAAGACGGTCAGGTTGACCGTACTCCGGCGCCGCGCTGGTTCCCCGGTGTCCGGGGTGGCCGGAGTGGACGGGACTGCAGGTCTCTCACCAGCACTCATGACGTATGACGCTAGCCTCTCCGAACTCGAGTGGTCGGGTGAATTGCCCGACTCGCCGATTGCCGGCGATGAATTCGGAGCCCCCACCCGGTCTGGATTGGTATGGCAACCGTAACGATCGGCTCACCGCCCCTGTCCAGCGCCGACACCGAATGATCCAGATCGTCTGGTTCTCGACCGGCCGGGGCAACATCCTGTCGGTACTGCCGGCCTGAACCCGCAACGTCCCCCATTCGAGGTGGTCCGGCGACCCGTTCGCTCTGGGCGTAGCGGACGGGGAACACAGCCCCGGCCTGCACAGTTGTACTGTGCACATCCCCGCCATCGCGGTCAATCCGTGCACTCTGCACGGGCGTTAACTGCAGGTACATCAGCAACGACCTCTAGAGTGGAAGCAGGCTGGTCGTCGCCTACCCGCACCGCGTTGTCCCGACCGGACACACGAGGTGGTTCTCGCGGCGGCCGGGGCGCTAGCAATGTGAGGGAGAACAATGTTCGAACGGTTCACCGACCGCGCGCGACGGGTTGTGGTTCTGGCCCAAGAAGAAGCGCGGATGCTCAACCACAACTACATCGGTACCGAGCACATCCTCCTCGGCCTCATCCACGAGGGCGAGGGTGTGGCTGCCAAGGCGCTCGAGTCTCTCGGGATCTCCCTGGAAGGTGTCCGCAGTCAGGTCGAGGAGATCATCGGCCAGGGTCAGCAGGCACCGTCGGGACACATCCCGTTCACCCCGCGTGCCAAGAAGGTGCTGGAGCTCTCGCTGCGCGAGGCCCTGCAGCTCGGCCACAACTACATCGGCACCGAGCACATCCTGCTCGGCCTCATCCGCGAGGGTGAGGGCGTTGCCGCACAGGTCCTGGTCAAGCTCGGCGCCGACCTCAACCGGGTCCGCCAGCAGGTCATCCAGCTCCTGAGCGGGTACCAGGGCAAGGAGCCGCAGGAGGCGGGCACCGGCGGTCGCAGCAGCGAGTCCGGCACCCCGTCCACCTCGCTGGTCCTCGACCAGTTCGGTCGCAACCTGACCGCTGCCGCCGCCGAGGGCAAACTCGACCCGGTCATCGGCCGGGAAAAGGAAATCGAGCGGGTCATGCAGGTCCTGAGCCGCCGCACCAAGAACAACCCTGTTCTGATCGGCGAGCCGGGCGTCGGCAAGACCGCCGTCGTCGAGGGCCTCGCGCAGGCCATTGTCAACGGTCAGGTCCCCGAGACGCTCAAGGACAAGCAGCTCTACACCCTCGACCTCGGTTCGCTGGTCGCCGGCAGCCGCTACCGCGGTGACTTCGAGGAACGCCTGAAGAAGGTCCTCAAGGAGATCAACACCCGCGGCGACATCATCCTGTTCATCGACGAGCTGCACACGCTCGTCGGCGCAGGT
Organism: Gordonia namibiensis NBRC 108229; assembly: GCF_000298235.1. GTDB lineage: Bacteria > Actinomycetota > Actinomycetes > Mycobacteriales > Mycobacteriaceae > Gordonia > Gordonia namibiensis. The sequence continues at coordinate 127,712 of NZ_BAHE01000007.1, read as the reverse complement.
GCCGCCGAGGGTGCGATCGACGCCGCCAGCATCCTCAAGCCGAAGCTGGCCCGCGGCGAGCTGCAGACCATCGGTGCGACCACCCTCGACGAGTACCGCAAGTACATCGAGAAGGACGCCGCCCTCGAGCGCCGCTTCCAGCCGGTCCAGGTCGGCGAGCCGTCGGTCGAGCACACCATCGAGATCCTCAAGGGTCTGCGTGATCGCTACGAGTCGCACCACCGCGTCTCGATCACCGACGGTGCACTCGTCGCCGCCGCGACGCTGGCCGACCGCTACATCAACGACCGGTTCCTGCCGGACAAGGCGATCGACCTCATCGACGAGGCCGGTGCGCGCATGCGCATCCGCCGGATGACCGCGCCGCCAGACCTGCGCGAGTTCGACGAGCGCATCGCCGACGCGCGCAAGGAGAAGGAAAGCGCCATCGACGCGCAGGACTTCGAGAAGGCCGCCAGCCTCCGCGACAAGGAGAAGCAGCTGGTCGCCGAGCGCGCCGAGCGTGAAAAGCAGTGGCGCAGTGGCGACATGGACGTCGTGGCCGAGGTCGACGACGAGCAGATCGCCGAGGTCCTGGGCAACTGGACCGGTATCCCGGTGTTCAAGCTCACCGAGGAGGAGACCACTCGTCTGCTCCGTATGGAGGAGGAGCTGCACAAGCGGATCATCGGCCAGGAAGACGCCGTCAAGGCCGTCTCCAAGGCGATCCGCCGCACCCGTGCCGGCCTGAAGGATCCGAAGCGTCCGTCGGGCTCGTTCATCTTCGCCGGCCCGTCCGGTGTCGGTAAGACCGAGCTCTCCAAGGCGCTGGCGAACTTCCTGTTCGGCGAGGACGACGCACTCATCCAGATCGACATGGGCGAGTTCCACGACCGCTTCACCGCGTCGCGTCTGTTCGGTGCCCCTCCCGGCTACGTCGGCTACGAAGAGGGCGGCCAGCTCACCGAGAAGGTGCGCCGCAAGCCGTTCTCGGTGGTGCTGTTCGACGAGATCGAGAAGGCGCACTCGGAGATCTACAACACCCTGCTGCAGGTCCTCGAGGACGGCCGTCTCACCGACGGTCAGGGTCGTACGGTCGACTTCAAGAACACCGTCCTGATCTTCACCTCGAACCTCGGTACGAGCGACATCTCCAAGGCCGTGGGCATGGGCTTCTCGTCGAAGGACGACACCAAGTCCGGCTACGAGCGGATGAAGCAGAAGGTCAACGACGAGCTCAAGAAGCACTTCCGGCCCGAGTTCCTCAACCGCATCGACGACATCGTCGTCTTCCACCAGCTGACGCGTGACGAGATCATCCAGATGGTCGACCTCATGCTGACCCGTGTGGAGAGCGCGCTGAAGAACAAGGACATGGCGCTCGAGGTCACCGACCGCGCCAAGTCCCTGCTCGCCAAGCGCGGCTTCGATCCGGTGCTCGGTGCACGCCCGCTGCGTCGCACCATCCAGCGCGAGATCGAGGACCAGCTCTCGGAGAAGATCCTGTTCGGCGACGTCGCTCCCGGACAGATCGTGCTGGTCGACGTCGAGGGCTGGGACGGCGAAGGCGACGGCGAAGACGCCAAGTTCACCTTCACCGGTTCGGACAAGCCGCATGCGGTCCCGGACGCACCGGTCGAGCTGTCCAAGGCAGGCGACGGCGGCTCGGACGCGAGCTGACCTGAGCTGATCTGACACAATCAGATCTGACACAAAGAGCGGCGGCGTCACCCGAGAGGGTGGCGCCGCCGCTCTTTGTGTTGCCTGCCCGTGGCAGGTGTGACAGTGGTGGATACCATCGATCACTGTGACGAGCGATACATCAGAGGTCGGCCGTAAGGCCACGCAGGCCGAGCCCACCATCACCGTCGAGCGGGACGGCGAGATCGCCATCTTTAGGCTGAACCGCCCCGACCGGCTCAACGCCTTCACCCTGCAGATGGGCGAGGAGTTGCGGGCGGCCTTCGACGAGACCGACGCCGACGACTCGGTGCGCGCAGTGGTGCTCACCGGCACCGGCCGGGCGTTCTGCGCCGGGGCCGACCTCGAAGCGGGCGGCTCGACCTTCGACGCGTCCTCGGTGGTCGAGGGCGACGAGGTCCCGGCCGACGAGGGTGGCAAGCTGACGCTGCGCATGTTCGCCTCGCTCAAGCCGGTCATCGCCGCGATCAACGGCCCCTCGGCCGGCGTCGGTGTCACCATGACCCTGCCCGCCGACGTCCGGATCGCTTCCGAGGATGCGAAATTCGGCTTCGTCTTCGCCGCCCGCGGCCTCGTCCCGGAAGCGGCGTCGAGCTGGTTCCTCCCGCGGCTCGTCGGTCTGCCGACGGCTCTGCAGTGGACGGTCGGCGCCAAGATGGTGCAGGTCGACGAGGCGCTCGAGCGTGGACTGATCCAGCAGGTCGTGCCCAAGGAGAAGGTGCTCGAGACCGCGATCGCCGTCGCCCGCGAGATGACGGCGAACAGCGCCCCCGTCTCGGCCGCCCTGACCCGTCAGCTGCTGTGGCGGATGGCCGGCGCGCCCAGCCCGCTCGACGCCCACCACGCCGACTCGAAGGCGATCTTCTACCGCGGCCAGTCTGGTGACGTCTACGAGGGCGTCATGTCGTTCCTGGAGAAGCGACCGGCGACGTACCCGAACAAGGTGTCGGAGGATCTGCCCGACATCTTCTGAGCTCAGCCGTTCAGGTCCGGCCCCGTCAGCTGTCAGCTGACGGGGCCGGCCTGGTTTCCGATCGCGATCACGATCGGGATCATGAGCAGCTGTAGAGCACATGCCCACGCGGCTACGGGCCAGGCGCGGTCACGGCGTCGCAAACGTCGGATTCCGAGCGCCAACGACCCAGTCCACAGCACGATCGCCGCTATGATCGCGGTCGCGTCCGCGACCTGGGTCCACCGCGGGTCACCGCAGGGCTCGTAACCGCACGGGTCCGTGACGAATGCCGTGAACGCCGCGACGACGAACGTCAGCAGAGCGAGCGGGACGTGGAGTACCCAGAGCAGTATCGACGCCGCGAGATCGCCCCCGTCGAGGTTGTCGCTGGTGTCCGGCACGTCGCGACGATACCGCTGGGACCTTCGTCAGCTGTGCGAACGCCTTGTATTGCGCACGTGAACATCCGCGAACACGCGGCATAAACGGTGGCAGGCTGCGCTGACCGCGGTTATCGTGGCGAACAGCAGGCCAGACGAGTGCTGAAAGGAGGTGGCGCAGATGTCGATCGGTACGGCGGTGTTCGTTCGCGAGTGGCGGATGACCGACCCCGGCTGCCGGTACGGGCTACCAGCCCGAACCCGGTCCGGACCAATCACATCCAGCGTCACCAGTTCCTGAGGTCGTGAACCTCGATGGTCGGCGCGCTCACTCGCCCACGCATCGAGGAGTATCCATGACCATCTTCGTCACGAATGCCGGATTACAGATCCTCGCGCGCGTCACCTGGCGTCGCGCCGCCGTCCTGCTGACCACCGAGGTCGCACGCAACGTCGAGGGCACCCCCTTGGTGCGCGTCGTCCATTCGCCGACCCTCTCGTTGCCCATCCACAAGGTGGTGGCCATCAAGCGGGACGCCTACCGCCCGTACGCAGGCAAGACGATGGATTCCTATGCTTCCAATGCGACGATCCTGCGGCGCGACCAATGGATCTGCGCCTACTGCGACGGCCCGGCCGACACCGTGGATCACATCGTCCCCGTATCTCAGGGCGGCCCGAGCACGTTCGGCAACCAGGTCGCGGCGTGCAAGTCCTGCAACGGTTTCAAGGCCAACCGAACCCCGCGGAAAGCCGGCATGGCCTTGCGGCACGCACCCTTCGTCTACGACCCGTGGGCCGTCGACCAGAAAGAGGTCTGGGAGATGTTCATGCTGCATCCCAAGACCGACTGAGAGCGTGGGAACGCGAGAACCGTTCAGGTGGGCAGGGGTTCGGCACCGCGCTCTTTCAGGAGCATCGACATCTGGCCGATCTCGTTGCCCTGATCGCCGAGCATGTTCAGGGCGAGTTGCTTGGTCGCCGGGCCGGAACGGTCGTCGTTGTACGCCGCTTGCGCCATCTCCAGTCCGCCGCGATGGTGTCGGATCATCAACTGTAGGAACAGTTTCTCGGCCTCATCGCCGCTGAGTGTGGCGAGCCGGCCGAGTTCGTCGGTGCTCGCCATACCCGGCATGAGTGGGGCGTCAGGCATGTCCGCTGAGAGATCACCGTGTGCGTGCGAATCACCGTGGGACATCCACGACATCGGCTCATCCGAGGTCAGGGGCAGCTCGAAGAACTGCAGCCAACCGCGCATGGTCGCGCTCTCCGCAGACTGAGCGACGACGAGCTGATCGGCCAGGCCGCGGATCGTCGGGTCCACGCCGGGTGCGGCGAGAATCGTGCGGGCCATCAGGAGCGCCTGATCGTGATGGGTCGACATGTCCTGCGCGAAGCCGATGTCGGCGGCACTCATCGCCTTCACGTCGTCCCGCGAGCCGGGCGACCACACCGAACCGACGACGACGCCGATCGCCACGAGCAGGACGGCCAGCGAGGCCGGCCCGGCGATCTGCAGCCACGCGGGCCGCTGCTTGGTGGTCATCCGAGGAAGGAATACTGATCCGGCGGTGGGGTGTAGACCCGGTTGCTCAACTCGAGGGCGTAGAAGCCGCCGTCGGCACAGGTCGTCAGGATCTTGTTGCCGTGGAACTCCGGCGGGGAGAAGCACCAGTCGGTGGCCATGTCACCCCCGACGACCATGCCCATGCGCGGACCGATCATCTCGTTCAGCTTGGCTTTCCCGTTCGCGAGAGACATTCCGAGGCTGAGGATTTCGATGCCCGGTGCGCCGATGATCGACCCGAGCACATGCGGCGAGTTGGGTCGGGTCATCGCGGTGGCGCCCTTCTGCGCCGGCGGGTTGTAGTAGGCGATCTCCTTGATGGCGGAGAAGTCCCGGATGTCGAACACGCGGATGCCGGACGACTCCCATGCGCACGCCAGCGCCGTCGGATCGTTCGGGCGGTCGACCGCGCAATAGTGCGGGTTGCTGCCGAACAACGAACCGCCCATGGACGAACGGAACTGGGTGTCCAGGTGTTCGGGCAGGTTGATCTCGAGTTTGAGCTGTGCGGCGTAACGCGGTTTGTTCACCCGGGCGACGTCGAAGATCTTCACGCCGCCCGAGCCACCCTCGTCGGCCGTGATGATGTGGGGCGTGCCGCGATAGGTGATCGGAATCGAGTGCTGGTTGAGCTGGCCGTCCGGCCACAGGTATGCAGCCACGTGCGGGACCTGCGGATACGGCGCACGACGCTGCACTGCGCTGATGTCGAGGACGGTGACGCCCGCCATGTTCGACAGGTACATCCGGTTGCCGTCGGGGGTGATGCCGAAACCGTGGCCGAGGAAGCTGTGCAGTCCCTGCCAGATCACCCTCGGGTTCCGCGGGTCGGCGACGTCGATCGCGCTCAGATGACCAGGCGCGATGCCCGACGCCCAGTAGGTTCGGCCGTCCGGTGACCAGCCGCCCTCATGCGAGGTGAAGGGGATGGGGTAGGCGATGCCGCCGCCGCGGGCGTTGAGCAGTTTGGGGCGGGTGCAATCGGAGATGTCGTAGACCGCGAAAAAGCCGGCGCCCCATACCAGTGGCACACCGGTCGCAGCGAGGAGCTTGCGTTTCTTGTTGACTTTCAATGTCTCCCAGGTGCCGCCGCGCATCGCCGCATCCGTCAGCGACCCGACGACCTTTGGCTTCCGGGGATTCGAGGCGTCGATGACCTGGACGCCCGGTTGGGGCAGGAAGTTGTTGCCGGGGAACAGGCTTCCGGTGTAACTGCAGTGCTCGAAGGATGCCGACACGATGCCGCCGCCCGCACCGGTGACGTTGCCGAGCTTGGTCAGGTTGCAGTTGTAACCCTGTTTGCTTCGGCCCGACTGTCGGTCCTCGGCACTGACGTCGCCCTGCAGGCCCGGTTCCGGCTTGGAGCCCGGACCACACTCGGCCTTGGGAACAGAAGTGTCGGAGATGTCGGGGAACCAATGGTTCGCGGCGCTCGCCGGTGCCGACACCAACATCGTCGACGCGAGGAGTGCCCCCGCGGCCAGACAGGTGATCGCGTGCAATCGCCGTCGTGCGGTGGACACAGTGAATCGATCTGGCGTCATCGCCCCTCCGATCGTGACGTGAGCCACGCTAGCGGCCGGGCTGAGACGCCGGGGCTGATTTGTCGAAAGTTCCACGCGGGACGCGCGCGTTCGGACCGGTCGGCCGTCCGAACGACTCCGGGACCGCCGGGAACATTGTCGGCCCGCACCCCCTCCAAGTATTCGAACGCAGCAGACAGCCCGCACCGGCGGGCACCATCGAGAGGAACACCCATGAGCACCCAGATCCCCGCAGACGCAGTCCTGGTCGACACCGACGGCGATGGTCTCGTCGACGCCGCTCTCGCAGACATCGACGGGGACGGCACCACCGACGCCGTCCTGGACACCGACGGTGACGGCTCGGCCGATTCGATCGCCTACGACACCAACTCAGACGGCGCGATCGACCTGATCGAGGCAGACTCCGATGGCGACGGTTACACCGACATCGCGGTCGCCGACACCGACTGCGACGGCACGTTCGACACCGCCGTCGACGACGAGGGCAACGTCTCGGTCGGCGACTTCGGCAGCATCGACGGGGGCGATGCGGTCTGAGGACCCCTCACTCTGAACCCAGCCTCGCACGCAGCCGGTCAGCTCAGCTGGCCGGCCGCAGGCGTTTCGCGGCGACGAACGCGAGCACCGCCGCGGCCAGACATGCGGCGGCACCGACGCCCAGACCCACGCGTGGATTGGTGGCCTCGATGACCGCGCCGATCAGCGGACCGCCGATCGGCGTCGACCCCATGAACGCCACCGACCACAGGGCCATGACCCGACCCCGCATCTGGGGTTCGGCGTTGAGTTGCAGGGTGGCGTTGCCGGTCGACATGAACGTCACGCTGAGCCAACCGACGAGGAACAGCGCGCAGATGGCAGTGACGAGGTTCGGGGCCAGCGCTGCTGCCGCGATGGTGACGCCGAAGCCGAACGCGGCCAGCGTGAGGGGCCGCAGTCCGATGGTGCCGCGCGCGGCGACGACGAGCCCGCCGACCACCGCGCCGACTCCCATGGCCGAGGTCATGAAGCCGAGAGCCTGTGGCCCGCCGTCGAAGACGAAATCGGCGGCGGCGGTGAGGGTGACCGGGAAGTTGTACGCCAAGGTGCCGACCAGCGCCATCGTGGCGAGCGGGATCCACAGCGACGGGACGCCGCGAACGTAGCGGATGCCCTCACGCAGTTGCCCTTTGGCGCGGGGGACCGGGGTCTCCTGGGTGATCTTCGTGCTGTCGAGCGCGATCAGCGAGGCGACCACCGCGACGAAGCTGACCGCATTGATCGCGAAACACCAACCAGCCCCGACGAGGGTGAGGATGACGCCGGCGACCGCCGGGCCGACCGCGCGGGCGGCGTTGACCATCACCGAGTTCAGGGTGACGGCATTACGGATCAGCGATTTCCCGACGATCTGGTGGATGAACGCCTGCCGCGCGGGTTGCTCGAAGGCGTGTCCGAGGCCGAGTAGCACCGCGAGGACGGCCACATGCCACACCGCCACCACCCCGGCGAGAGTGAGCGCGGCGAGGACCGCGGCGAGCAGACCCATCATCGCCTGCAGGATCGTCAGCAGCCGCCGACGGTCGACGCGGTCGGCGATGACTCCGGCGTAGGGGCCGATCAGGAGCACGGGCAGCGCCTGGAGGGCGACGATCAAGCCCAGGATCGATGCCGACCCGCTCAGGGTCAGGACCAGCCAGGCCTGAGCGGTGGCCTGCATCCACGAGCCGGTCATCGACACCGTCATCCCCGCGAAGAAGAGCCGGTAGTTGGGGATGTGCAGCGAGGCGAAGACGCTGTCGCGTGAGTCAGCGGAGCCTGGTGAGTCCGAGCCGACGCCGCTGATCTCGGAAGCGCGGTCGTCGGTCATCGACGTCCATGTTAGGCCCGCACAACGTCGTCGATGACATCCATCAGTTCGAGGGGCTGCTCGAGCGGGATGTGATGACCGGCGCCGGCGAGTTCGACGACGCGCGCCGGTTCGTCGAGACCTGCGGTGACCGTGTCGATCATCGCCGGGGTCACGACCCCGTGTTCGCCGTAGACGACGCTGAGTCGGCAGTCATTCGGCGGGCATGACGGCAGATCGGTCAGCTCATCGGCGAAGCCGCGGTCGAACTTCCACCGCCAGCCGTCGTCATCGCGGACGACCGACTGTCGCGCGACGTACTCCCGGGCGAAATCGAGGCTCGCGTGGTCGGGCACGAGGCGGAACCGTTCGAGGGCTGCCTCGAGTGACGGGTAGTGCTTGCTACCTCGAGGAATACCCTCCTCGGGCTGATTGCGCTGGATCTCGTCGAGCATCGCGGCGTCGAGGATGCGGGAGTCGACGAGCACGAGCTTCTCGGCGAGGCCGGGGTGGGCGATCGACGTCCGGATGCCGACGAGCCCGCCGAGGCTGTGCCCCACCAGGACTGCCTCGGTGGTCGCCCCGGCAGCCGCCGCGACCGCGGTGACCTCGTCGGCCCAGGCGCCCAGGCGGTAGGTGTCGCGCCAGTCGCTGTCGCCGTGTCCGGACAGGTCGAGGGCGACGACGCGCCTGTCCTGCGCGTACCGCGGGGCGATGTGATCCCACCACCCGGAATGGGCCGCGCCACCGTGGACGAGGATCAGGCCGGGGGCGCCGGGTTCGCCCCAGGAGCGATAGGCGATCCGTGCGCCGTGGACGGTGATCGACGAGTGCTCGGGTTCCGAGGCGACTGCTGTGCGAAACCACTCCGGAGCGTCGGCGGTGACATTCGTACTCATCGGCCCAGCCTTTCACGCATAGGGTGAGACGAAACGGGCAATCGGACAGGACGGATCAGACGATGGTGCAGACGGTGATCGTGTCGGGCGGTACGGGCGGCTTGGGTACCGCGGTCACGAAGAAACTGCTCGACGACGGTTGGCGCGTGGTGGTGCCGTGGGTCGTCGAGGCCGAACTGTCGCGGCTACCCGAATCCGATCGCCTGGTCACCCTGCAGGCAGACCTGTTCGACGAGTCATCGGTGACCGAGGTCGTCGCCGCTGCGGCGAGCGACTCGACGGCACCGGTGAAGGCGGTGGTCAACCTGGTCGGCGGTTTCGCGATGGGGGAGCGGGTGGACGCGACTCCGGTCGACGAGTTCGAGCGACTCCTCCGCCTCAACCTGCGACCGCTGTATCTGCTGTCCGCGGCGGCGATCCCGAAGCTGATCGAGGCCGGTGGCGGGTCGATCGTCGGGGTGTCGGCGAAGGCCGCGTTCGCGCCGTTCTCCGGTGCCGCCGGATACATCACGTCCAAGGCGGCGGTGTGGGCGTTCATCAGCGCCCTCGCGGCCGAGTACAAGGACGACGCCATCCGGGCCAACGCGATTCTGCCGTCGGTCATCGACACCCCGGGAAACCGTGAGAGTCAGCCGGATTCCTCGCGCAAGGGCTGGGTGTCGCCGGAGACGATCGCCGAGACCGTCGCCTTCCTGGTGTCCGACGCCTCTGCCGCGGTGACCGGCGCGCAGGTCCCGGTGCCGGGCGTCGGCTGACGATTCCGTCTATCCCTCGCGGCGGTAGACGATGTGTCCGCAGATGAGGGTGTGGCGCACGACTTCCGCGCCGATCCGTAGTGCATCCTCGATCGGGGCATCGAGCAGGACGAGGTCGGCCGGTTCGCCGGTGTGGACCCTTCGTGACGCCGCACCTGGGGCGTTCAGCGGTGTCAGATAGCGATCCAGTGCTGTTTGGCGGCTGACCTTTTCGTCGACCCCGACCCGGCGGCCGTCCGGTGCGAGACGGGTTGCGGCAGCGGCGATCACCGTCCACGGGTCGACAGGGCCATATGGGGCGTCGCTCGACATCGCCAGCGGTGCACCCCGTTCGAGAAGGGTTGCACACCGGTAGAGGTCGGCGACCTCCGCGGCGTCGAGCCGGTCGAGGTAGTCGTCGCCCCGCGCAGTCAGGAAGCCGGGCTGGGTGACGACGGGGATCTTCCTGCCGGCCAGCTCCGCAACGGTGTCGGCGGCGATGATCGCGCCGTGCTCGATCCGATCGTCCGGATGCCGGCCGGTCTCGTCGAAGGCGGCGAGCACGAGGATCAGCGCTTCTCTGCTGACGCAGTGTGCGGCGACGCCGCGTCCCCACGAGTGCGCGGTCCGGATCTGCTCGCACAGGGTGGGGAAGTCGGGGAGTTCGGAGTCGGCGAGGACGATCTTGAAGGGACCGACGGTCACTGTCGGCGGAAGGTCGGGTGTCGCGTCGAGCGGGACGCCCAGGAGGTGGAGTCGTTGTGGCACCGACCCGTTCGCGTGCGCTTCGACGAGCGCTCCGAGGGACGCGGCCGGCAGGTCCGGCGTCGCATCGGTGACCCCGGTGATGCCGAAGCGGGCCAGTTCGGACCCGACGCTCGACAGGTCCGGTGGCCGGGAGTGCCCCATCCGCTCACGGAGCCAGTCGTCGGCGCGCCACACACGGCCGGTCGGAGCGCCGGAGTTGTCCCTCTCGACGCCGGGATGATCGGCGGTCCGCAGTCCGACGGCTTCGGCGGCTGCGGTGTTGAGGAACCACACGGCCCCGCTGCGATGCTGGATGCGTACCGGCCTGCGCGCATGGAGTCGGTCGAGCGTGTTGCGATCCAGCAGTCCGGCCACCGTTTCCACATAACCCACGCCGCGGACCCACCCCGAGATGTCGGAAGCGCGGGCCAGAGCAGCGGCCAGATCGTCGGCGTTCGTCACCTCGGGCGGACCGCACTGCACCGACCTCGAGGCCGCCGCCAGTGCGTGGAGGTGGATGTGATGGTCGTGGAGACCGGGGATGAGTGCACCACCGTCGCCGTCGATGACATCGGATCCGGTGCTCTCGAGATCTACGCCGACCGCCGTGACCATGCCGCCGTCGACGGCGACGTCGCGGATACCCTCGGGGAGGGACACCCTGCGGAAGACGATGCGGCTCATCGCGTTTCCCTGGCACTGTTGCGCGCCCGGGGTGGATCGAGTGGCGCCGTGCCGGTGGTGGTGTCGACGACCCACTGATCGCCGTCGCGACGTGCTTTCGGCGGATGTGGCCCGCCGAGCGTCGCGGCAACTGTTGCTCGCATCGAGAGGTCCCACAGCTTCCCGGGGCCGGGATCACACATCGCGAGGGCGGCCGCGGTGAGACCGGCCAGGGGGTCGGCGATCGCGTCGCCCACGAACATCAAACCTGCGTCGTCGGAGGTGACCAGCCCGGCCGATGCGGCGATGTCGTCGCCGAAGCCGACCCGGTCGGAGTCGCGACCGGCAGCGGTGATGGACAACCAGGTGGTGCCGTCGGCGACGAAATCTTCGGCGTACAAGCCGAACCCACGCAATGCTCGGGGTCGGGATGCCTCGATCACGATGTCGGCGTCGGCGACGAGCCGTTGCAGCGTGGCTCGTTCTGCCGGTAGTGCGGGGTCGAGGACAGCCGATTCGTGCCCGTCATGGAGCAACCGGTAGAAGTCCGCATTGCCCCGTCGTGCCCCGTCTGGACGTTGCGGCGTCTCGACTTTCACCACCCGCGCCCCGGCCAGGCCCAGCAACTGTGCGCACAACGGTCCGGCCCACAGTGCGCTGAAATCGACGACGAGCAACCCCTCCACCGAACGGGGAACACCGCTCGGTTGCACCGCGTCACGTGCGGCCGCGGCGATCTCGTCGCTACGAGCGACACCTCCGCCGGCGACGCCCAGGAGCGTGGCGCGTTCGTCGAACTCGGCTCTCGTGTGCCGGGCGAGCCAGTCGGTGACCTGTGGCCAGAGATCGTCTTCGACGACCTCGTGTTCGATCAGCGCACCCAGCAGCAGCGGGTCGTCGGGGCGGGCGCAACTCACCGCCACCCAACCGTCGGACGCCGGGAGGAGGCGCCCCGATCCGCCCGGCGTGAGGTCGCCGTGACGGGTGTGTCCGGTCATCGCCGCGCGCTCGGCGAGCAGTGCAGCGCCGTCGATGTCGACCGTGCCGTTGCTCGCCACCCGAATCCAGTCGCCGAGTTCACGGGCGACGGTCGCGGCCCGGCCCGGCGGGATGTGTGGCGGGCCGTCGGATCTGCCGGTGAGATGCGGGATGCCGCTGGCGGCCCAGTCGCGCACCGGATCACGGGACGCAGGGTTGGACACGCGCGAAATGTTACCGTCCGCACGTAAAGCTCAGGAGGTTCACCGCCATGCCGACCCGTCGTATCTCGATCACAGACCTGGCCGCCGCCCCGGCCATCGGAGGCGGGGACCTGCTCGGGGACGCTGCCGCCATCGCGTCGCCGGTCGCGCTGGTGGACCTCGACACGGCAACCGACGTGCCGGCCGAGGACCTGTCCCGAGCCGCCGACCGTGCCTCTGCGTCGGATGTCATCCTGCTGGGGAGAGCGACGGGCCCGGTCGATGGAGCGCAGCACCCGCTGCTGGAAGCACTCGACCTCACCTATGCCCCGAGTGGAGCGAAGCATCGCGCGGTGGTCGCCACCGACGACGTCGATGCAGCGATCTCGGCATTCACCGACGCCGTCTCACGCTGCCCGCAGGCCTCTCTCGTCGCCGCGCAGGTCGTCCGCGCAACCGAACCGCTCGGCCCCGTTGCGGCCATCGACGTCGAATCCCTGGGCTATTCGACCCTTCAGGACGGCGACGAGTTCGGTCGGTGGCTGAAGGAGCGTCGAGCGAAAGGACGACCGCTCCCACCGCCCGCCGTCGACCCGGTGCTTCTCGACCGTCAGGACAACACTCTGCGCATCACCCTCAACCGTCCGGAGCGTCGCAATGCTTATGGCACCGCCATCCGCGACGCGCTCGTCGAGGCATTGCGCCTTGCGGTCCTCGACGACTCGATCCATCACGTCATCCTCGACGGGGCGGGCAGCTCGTTCTGCGCCGGTGGGGATCTCGATGAGTTCGGGCACATGCCCGATGCGTCGACAGCCCACCTGATCCGCACCCGCGGGGGAGCAGGACGGCTCGTGGCCGTGCTCGCCGACCGCGTCGAGGTTCACCTGCACGGTCACTGCGTGGGCGCGGGCATCGAGATCCCGGCCTTCGCGGGCCGCGTCGTCGCTGCCCCGGACACCCGGATACGCCTGCCCGAGGTGTCGATGGGTCTCATCCCCGGAGCCGGCGGTACCGTCAGCGTCCCCCGGCGCATCGGCCGTTGGCGTGCCCTGCATCTGTTCGTCACCGGCGCCGAGATCGACGCCGCGCGGGCCCTCGAGTGGGGGTTGGTCGACGCGATCGGTGAGTAGGTGGGGCGGGTTTGTGAACACGGCCGGTCCACTTATCTAACTCAGTTCATTTATTTCTCCCATTCGGCGGGCGGTCTCCGATTACGATCACTGCTGAGCTGCGGCTGACGCCGCCCGATCTCGTGTGAGCGTGCCGCAGCGATCGTCGAAATCGGTGAGGGGTCAGCGACATATGTCCGACGAAGTTCTCGTGGAGCGCCGGGGGCGCATCCTCGTCATCACGATCAATCGGCCGCAGGCGCGCAATGCGATCAACCACGAGGTGAGCCAGTCGCTCGCCGACGCGATGGACGAGCTCGACGACAGTCCGGACCTGTCAGTTGCCATCCTGACCGGTGCTGGTGGGAACTTCTGTGCCGGAATGGATCTCAAGGCTTTCGCCGCCGGTGAGTCGGTGGCCATCGAGGGTCGCGGTCTGGGCTTCACGCAGAAGCCGCCGGCCAAGCCCGTCATCGCCGCCGTCGAGGGCTTCGCGCTCGCGGGCGGAACCGAGCTGGTTCTCGCCACCGATCTCGTCGTCGCGTCGAAGTCGGCGAAGTTCGGCATCCCCGAGGTCAAGCGTGGCCTCGTGGCGGGTGCCGGCGGACTCCTGCGCCTGCCCAAGAAGATCCCGTACTCCAAGGCCCTCGAACTGGCGCTGACCGGCGACAACTTCACCGCCGAACAGGCCGCCGACTGGGGATTCGTCAACATCCTCACCGACGAGGGTGGGGCGCTCGACGGTGCCCTCGCCCTGGCGGAGCGCATCACCGAGAACGGCCCGCTGGCCGTCGCGGTCACCAAGCGGATCATCGCCGAGTCGGAATCGTGGAGCGACGACGAGAAGTGGGACCGCCAGGGACACTTGCTCGCTCCGGTCTTCACCTCGAAGGATGCGATCGAGGGTGCCCGCGCCTTTGCCGAGAAGCGCAAGCCCGAGTGGACGGGCGCCTAGGTCTCGTGAACACCCGGCCGATCAGCACGTGAAATCGATACGAGGAGAACAGATGTCGTTCGAGGGTGAAGTCGCAGTAGTCACCGGCGGTGCAGGCGGACTCGGTGCGGCGACGGTGCGTCGGCTGCATGCCGCCGGCGCTTCGGTCGTGATCGCCGACCTGGCCGACCAGCCGGCGAAGGAGCTCGCCGAAGAACTGGCGGAGCGTGCGATCTATGCGCGCACCGACGTGCTCGACGACGATTCCGTGAACGCCGCACTCGAGCAGGCGGGCGAACTCGGCGACCTGCGCTACGCGGTCATCGCACACGGCGGATTCGGTGTGGCGCAGAGGCTCGTCGGCCGTGACGGATCGCCCGCCGAGATGAAGGGGTTCGTCAAGACCCTGAACCTGTATCTCACCGGCACCTACAACGTCCTGCGGCTGACCGCGGCGAAGCTGGCGGCCGGTGAACCCAAGGAGTCCGGAGAGCGCGGCGCGATCGTGATGACCAGCTCGATCGCCGGCTACGAGGGGCAGATCGGGCAGACCGCCTACGCGGCCGCCAAGGCCGGGGTCATGGGTCTCACCCTCTCCGGCGCGCGCGACCTCGGCTCGGTTGCCGTGCGCCTGAACACCATCGCTCCCGGCACGATGCGGACGCCGATCATGGAGTCGATGGGGGAGGAGGCGCTCACCAAGTTCGCCGCCGGTGTGCCCTACCCCAAGCGTCTCGGTCTTCCCGACGAATTCGCCGCGCTGGCGCAGCACCTGCTGGAGAACAGCTACATCAACGGCGAGATCGTGCGCCTCGACGGTGCACAGCGGTTTCAGCCGCGCTGACCGAGGTTGCCGCACTGTGCACTTGCCCCACATCACAAAAGCACAACGACGACCGTCTCGGCTTGGGGTGCTTCATCGATCCCGGTTACCTTTGTTAAGTCTGAGAATATTGTTAACCAAAGGGGCTATTGGTGCGTTCCTCGTGGAAGAGGCGACTGAGCGTCGTCGCGTGTGCCGTTGCAGTGGCGGCGACCGGATGGGCACCGGCGGCTCTTGCTGCGCCGGCCCCCGACCCCAACCGCGCCCGGATCGACACCGTCATCCACGACTCGGCCCAGCAGACGACCCTGATCGTCTACTCGGCCGCGATGCGCCGGCTGGTCCCGGTCAACGTGCTGCGCCCCAAGGACCTCACCAAGCCGCGCCCGACCCTGTACCTCCTCAACGGTGCCGGTGGTGGCGAGGACTCCGCGACCTGGGCGGCGAAGACGCAGTACTCCAAGTTCTTCCGCGACAAGCAGGTCAACGTCGTGACGCCCATCGGTGGCGCGTTCTCGTACTACACCGACTGGCAGCGCGACGACCCGGTGCTCGGCCGCAACAAGTGGACGACGTTCCTCACCAAAGAACTGCCGCCGCTGGTCGACAAGGAATTCAACACCACCCGCAAGAACGCGATCGCGGGCATCTCGATGGCCGGCACCTCGGTGCTGAACCTCGCCATCTCCGCCCCGAAGCTCTACAAGTCGGTGGCCGCCTACAGCGGTTGCGCTCGAACCAGTGATCCGTTGGGCCAGACCTACATCCGGATGGTCGTCGCCGATCGTGGCATGGGCAATGTCGACAACATGTGGGGCCCGGTCAACTCGGCGGGCTGGCGCAAGAACGACCCGTACGTCAACGCCGCGAAGCTCCGGGGCACCAAGGTCTACATGACCAGCGGCACGGGCCTCCCCGGCTGGTACGACCGCCTCGAGGCACCTTTGATCGCCGGTGACCCGTTGACGCTGGCCAACCAGGTGGTCCTCGGCGGTGTCATCGAAGCCGCCGTCAACGAGTGCACCAAGCAAATGGCAGAACGCATGCGCGCGTTGAAGGTTCCGCACAAGGTCCTGTTCCGGCCCGACGGCACCCACTCCTGGGGTTACTGGGAGCGCGACCTCAAGACGACGTGGCCGATGATCGCCAAAGATCTGAAGTGAGCGACGCCGATCGACTGTGGGCGGATGATCTCGAGGTCGGGCAGGTGTTCGGATTCGGCACTCACCATGTGACCGAGGACGAACTGCTCGACTTCGCCCGCGCGTGGGACCCGCAGGACTTCCACACGGACAAGGCCGCGGCCGAAGCCGGCGCCTACGGCGGACTCATCGCCAGCGGCCTGCACACGATGTCGATCTACCAGAAGCTGGCGGTCACCGGGGTCCTGTACCGCTGGAAAGTGATCGCAGGCAAGCGACTTGCCGACGTCGTGTTCCTGCGGCCGGTGCGTCCGGGCGACGTCCTGACCGGCTCGATGACGATCAACTCGGTCGAATTCGACAACCGTGATCGCGCGCTGGTGACGTCTACCTCGGAGCTGGTGAACGAAGCAGGCAAACCGGTGATGCGGACCGTCGTCGAGGCATACGTACACGCTCGGTCGGCCGGCACCCCTCTGCCGGCCGACCGGAACGACTGAATAAGCTCAGTTGGCGCGGTCCTTGAGCAGGAGCCGGACCGTGAGTTCGAGGCGGTTGGTGACGTCGGTGGCCGACGCGCGCCGGGTCAGCCACTGCACGAGGTTCGACATCCACACGTCCGAGAGCACACGGGCGATCGCAAGATCCTCTTCCGTGGGCTCGCCCACGCCGACGATGGCACCGGCGAGGAGTCGGTCGATGATGCCGGCGACCTGATCGACCTCGGCGGTCGCCGACGCGTCGGCGAACATGAAGGCGCGGGTCATGGCCTCGGTGAGCAGCGGGTCGCGCTGCATCGCGAAGGTGATCATGTCCAGGACGTGGCGCAGCCGGTCGACCGGGGTGTCGCCCCGCAACTGTGAGCGGTCGACCTTCGACTCGACGCGTTCGAACTCGCGCGCCAGCGCCGTGACCAGCAGGTGGACCTTGGACGGGAAGTAGCGGTAGAGCGTGCCGACCGCCACGTCGGCCTTGTCGGCGACGGTGCGCATCTGGACGGCGTCGTAGCCGCCCTTGGAGGCCAGTGCGAGCGTCGCGTCGAGGATGCGGCGGCGGCGTTCGCGCTGCGCGGTGGAACCGGCTTCGGGCGACGCGGCAGGGGTCGTGGCCCCGGCTGGGGCGTCGACCGCGGCGTTGCCTGGTGCAGAGCGGGCCATGTGTTTACGAACATCCTCACGTGATCGGCGACCGGGGAGGCGGGGATTCACGGGTGGCTACCCGATCACCTCCACCCATGGCATATTAGAACAGGTTCTAATTATTCCTCACAACTCGACATACAGAGGATCGCTCGTGACAATCGCCACGTCTCCCGAACAGCAAGCCGTATGCCACAGCATCGAGTCCTGGGCGCGCGCCGCGAAGGTGACCGAACTCGTCCGTTCCGACATCGACAAACCGCGCGACCAGTGGACACAGCTGTTCGGTCAGCTTGCGGAGTTCGGCGTGTTCGCAGCCGCGGTGCCGGAGGCGTCCGGCGGGCTCGGAGCGGAATTCGTCGACGTGGCGGCGATGATCGAGCAATGCGGCATCGAGCTGGTGCCGGGGCCCATCGCGCCGACGGTGACCGCCGCCATCGCACTTTCCACCAGCACCGATGCCCGGGCGCAGGCGCTCCTCGACCAGATTCTCGAAGGTGCGGTACCCGTCGTGACGCCCGTCGTGAGCTACGCAGGTGGGGCGACCACGACGCTGACCGATGTCCTCGATCTCGGTCTCGTCGGCGGTCACTCCGAGGGTGTTGCAGTCCTCGCGGCGCTGGATATCCCCGGTCGGGACGGTCGCTGGTGGATCATCCCGCCGCACGTCGGCAGCGCCGACATCGCGCCGGAGGCCCCGCTCGACGGCACGACCTCGGTGGCGCGCGTACGACTGACCGGTGTCACCGCCGACGACCTCGTCGAACTTCCCGACGCGCCGCTCGTCGAGGGGCTGCTGTCGGCGACCTTCGCGGCGTATCAGAGCGGTGTGACGCGCTGGTCGCTCGACACCGCCGTCGACTACGCCAAGGTCCGCACGCAGTTCGGTGCGCCGATCGGATCGTTCCAGGCGATCAAGCACATCTGCGCCGAGATGCTCTGCCGCAGTGAGGAGGTCACCGCCGTCGCATGGGACGTGGCCGCTGCGGTCGACGAGGTGCTCGGTGCGTCCCCCGATGAACTGGCCGCTGCGCGTGAGCAACTCGAGATCAGCAGGCTCGCCGCCGACGTCGTGGTGGCCGAAGCGCCGGTGGCCACGGCCAAGGACTGCATCCAGGTGCTCGGCGGGATCGGATTCACCTTCGAACACGACGCGCATCTCTACC
Organism: Gordonia namibiensis NBRC 108229; assembly: GCF_000298235.1. Lineage (GTDB taxonomy): Bacteria > Actinomycetota > Actinomycetes > Mycobacteriales > Mycobacteriaceae > Gordonia > Gordonia namibiensis. Next base: position 109,215 of record NZ_BAHE01000007.1, on the reverse strand, counting down.
TGCGGTCCGCGCTCGCCGCGCAGGCCGCCCTGGACCACGCCCATGCGGCCGCCACCGCGCTCGCCGACCGTGGGCTCGCCGGTGCGCGCCGACGCTTCGCGCTTGATCTGTCGCAGGTCGAGGACCAGCGCGACGAGGTCCGTGAGACGGTCGCCCGCATCGCTGCGGAGGCCGACGCCGACGACCAGCGGCGCGTCCTCGCCGAGACCGGTTACCTCACCCCGCACTGGCCGGCGCCGTACGGACTCGGGGCCGATGCTGCCCTGCAATTGCTGATCGACACCGAGCTCGACGCGGCCGGCGTCGTCCGCCCCGACCTCGTCATCGGCGCCTGGGCGATCCCGACGATCCTGTCGCACGGCACCGATGCCCAGCGCGAACGCTTCGTCCGCCCGACCCTCGCCGGCGAGATCATGTGGTGCCAGCTGTTCAGCGAGCCCGAGGCCGGTTCCGACCTCGCCGCGCTGCGTACCAAGGCCGAACGCGTCGACGGCGGCTGGAAACTGTCGGGCCAGAAGATCTGGACCTCGCAGGCGCACAATGCGCAGTGGGCCATCTGCCTGGCACGCACCGACGCCGAGGCTCCCAAGAACAAGGGGATCACCTACTTCCTCGTCGACATGTCCTCGCCGGGCATCGACATCCGGCCACTCCGCGAGCTGACCGGTCGCGCCAACTTCAACGAGGTCTTCCTCGACGATGTCGTGGTGCCCGACGACTGCGTGGTCGGCGAGGTGAACAACGGCTGGCGGCTCGCCCGCACCACCCTCGCGAACGAACGCGTGGCGATGGGCGGGTCGGGACTCGGCAAGGAGATGGAGTCGCTGCTGCGGCAGGTGCAGGGCATGACGCGCGACCTCTCCGACGCCGAACGCGTCGCACTCGGCAGCCAGTTCGCCGACGCACACGTCGGCCGGGTTCTCGACGCCCGCGCCGCCACCCAGCAGCTCGCCGGACTCGACCCGGGGGCGCTGTCCAGCGTTCGCAAACTGATCGGCGTGCAGCACCGCCAGTCGGTACCCGATCTCGCCCTGCAGCTCCTCGGCGTGCAGGGCCTCGCGGCCACCGATGCGTCCGACGCCGTGCTGCAGAACCGCTGCCTGTCGATCGCCGGTGGTACGACCCAGATCCTCAAGACCGCGGCGGCGGAACGCATTCTCGGTTTGCCGCGCGGCTGACCGTTCGCGGCCGTACGAAACCGCAGATAAAACCGGATCTCTACCCTCCGATGGGCCGACTCTGATACAACTAGAACAAGTTCTAGTTCTGTAGTTCGCGCACGGTGAGGAGACACAGGGTGGACTTTGCCCTGGACGGCACGGCGATCGCGGTTCGCGACGTCGCGGAGGACGTGTTCGCACGACGACAACCCGACTGGGAGTCGACTTTCGGCAAGGGGGATTCCGGCGGGTCGGGAGCAGATGATCAGGTCGGTGGCTTCGACGCCGAGACCTGGCAGGCGCTCGTCGACGCCGGGCTGCTCGCGTTGCCGTTGCCGGCGCACCACGACGGTGACGAGGTCGACGAGTCTGGACTGCTGCCGCTGTTCCGTCGGATGGGGCGGGCGGCCGCGGTGACCCCGGCGCTCGGCACTCTGACCGCCGCGCTCGTCTTCGCCAAGGCCGCCGGCGATGGTGCGGATGTGTGGTCGCGCTGGGCCGGCTCCCTGACCGGTGGCCGCTGGGCCGCGATCGCGATCGGTGAACACGGCGACCCGCTGACGCCGACCCCGCAGACGAGCGTTCGGGGCGGAAAGCTCAACGGCACCAAGGTCGGGGTCCTGCACGCCGAGGGGGCCTCGGTTCTGCTCGTCACGTCCGATGCCGGCGTCGTGGCCGTCTCGCCGTCGGCCGACGGCGTCACGCTCACGCGTACTCCGTCGTCGAGCGGTTGGGGCGAGTACACGGTCACCTTCGACGACGTCGCCGTCGACGATGCCGACGTCATCAGTCGTGAGCTGTCGGTCCTGCGCGACCGCTACCGATTGGCACTGTGTGCCTATGCCGACGGTCTCGTCGCCGGGGCCACCCGGCTCACCGCCGACCACGTCTCGACCCGCGAACAGTTCGGCAAGCCGATCGCGCTGTTCCAGGCCGTCGGCCAGCAGCTCGCCGACATCTACGTCGTCGGTCGGTCGATGGAGCTCTCGACCACCGCTGCGGCGTGGCGACTCTCCGAAGGCCTCGACGCCGCAACGGATCTCGGCGTCGCCGCATACTGGCTCGCCGAGGAGATCCCGCCGACGCTGCGCACGATGACCCACCTCCACGGCGGCATCGGCGTGGACATCACCTATCCGCTGCACCGGTATTTCTCCGTCGCCAAGGACCTCGCCCGCCTGGTGGGCGGGGCCGCCGTGCGGCTCGACGAACTCGCCGACATCACCGAGGGCGCTGCCCCGGCCGACCGAGCACAGGGGTGAGCATGTTCATCGATCTGACGCCCGAGCAGCGCGCGCTGCGGGAGGAACTCCGGGAGTACTTCGCCGACCTGGTGACCCCGGAAGAAGCGGAAGTCATGCTGACCGAGCGGCACGGACCCACGTACCGCAAGGTCATCAAGCGCATGGGTGACGACGGCTGGCTCGGTGTGGGCTGGCCGAAGGAGTTCGGCGGCAAGGGATTCGGGGAGATCGAACAGCAGATCTTCACCAACGAGGCCGTTCGTGCCGACGTCCCGCTGCCGTCGGTCACCCTGCAGACCGTCGGCCCGACCCTGCAGGTCCACGGCACCGAGGAGCAGAAGCGAAAGTTCCTGCCCGCGATCCTGGCCGGCGATGTGCATTTCGCCATCGGTTACACCGAACCCGAGGCCGGTACCGACCTGGCGTCGTTGAGCACCACCGCCGTGCTCGACGGCGACCACTATGTGGTCAACGGCCAGAAGATCTTCACCACCGGTGGTCACGACGCCGACTACATCTGGCTGGCCGTGCGCACCGACAAGGACGCGCCCAAGCACAAGGGCATCTCGATCCTCATCGTGGACACCAAGGATCCGGGGTTCAGATGGACGCCGATCATCACCGCCGACGGTGCCCACCACGTGAACGCCACCTACTACCAGGACGTGAAGGTCCCGGTGTCGATGCGAGTGGGCGAGGAGGGCGACGGCTGGAAGCTGATCACCACCCAGCTCAACCACGAACGCGTCATGCTCGGACCGGCCGGCCGCATCGACGGTCTGGCGGCACGGCTGCGGGCCTGGGCGCAGCGTCCGGGTCCCGACGGCACCGTGATCGCCAAGCATCCCGATGTGCGCCGGGCCCTGGCCACCATCGACGCCTACGGCCGGATCAACGAACTCCTGAACTGGCAGGTCGCCTCCACCGGCGAGGCGATCTCGATGGCCGACGCCGCCGCGACGAAGGTGTTCTCCACCGAACGCATCCAGTCGGTGTGCCGGATGGCCAACGAGATCATCGGTCGCTACGGCGATTTCACCGATCCCGAGACCGCCGCCCTGGTGGACTGGCTCGACGTCCAGCAGAAGCGTCACGTCGTCATCACCTTCGGCGGTGGGGTCAACGAGGTCATGCGCGATATGATCGCCACCGCCGGCCTCGGACTCCCGAGGGCCAAGCGGTGAGCGCGCCCGAGATGACCGGGACCGAGTTGACCGGGGACGAGGCGATCCGCGCTGCGGCGCAGGCGATCATGGACGACGGTGCGAGCGCACCGGTGCGTGGGCGCGACCCGATCAACCAGCCGATGATCAACAACTGGGTCGAGGCGATGGGCGACGAGAATCCCATCTACGTCGACGCCGCCGCGGCGCGTGCTGCCGGACATCCGGGTGTGGTGGCACCGCCGGCGATGGCCCAGGTGTGGACCATGCGCGGTCTCAACGGCGTCCGCACGGCCGACGATCCGCTCGGGCGTGCGACACAGCTCTTCGATGACGCGGGCTTCACCTCGGTGGTCGCGACCAACTGCGACACCGTCTATCACCGCTACACCCGGCCGGGTGAGCAGGTGTCGCTGTCGGCCGAACTCGTCGAGATCGCCGGACCGAAGAACACCGCGCTCGGTGAGGGTTGGTTCTTCACGACCCGCAACGTGTGGTCGGTGCCCGACGAGAACGGTGCGGACGAGGTCGTCGCGGAGATGCGGTTCCGCATCCTGAAGTTCCGCCCGGCCGCCAAGGATGCTGCACCCGAGCCGGTTTCGTCGGTGCCCGACGATCTCGACCCGGCGCGTCTGCTGAGGCCGAGCGTCTCGCGGGACACCGCCTTCTTCTGGGAAGGTGTCGCCGCACACGAACTGCGCATCCAGCGAGACGGCGAGGGCGCCCTGCGTCATCCGCCGGTCCCGGCTACCTGGAAGCCACGAGAGGCCGATGGATCGGTCCCGGAGACCGACTACGTCGTCGCCTCGGGAACCGGAACCGTCTACAGCTACGTCGTTCATCGTGCACCCAAGGTCCCCGGCCGGCAGCTGCCGTTCGTCGTGGCACTTGTCGAGCTCGATGAAGGTGTGCGGATGCTGGGTGAACTGCGTGGCGTCGAACCGGAGGACGTCGAGATCGGGATGTCGGTCCGGGCGACGTTCCTGGACTTCCCGGCCCGCGATGAGGCCGGAACGCCGGCGTGGACGCTGTACGCCTGGGAACCGGTGAGTGAAGGGGGAGAAGCATGACCAGTGTCGCCACTCCGGCGGTGGGCGTCGGAACCACACTGCCGCCCTTGGTCATCGACGCGACCCCGACCTTCGTCGTCGCGACGGCACTGGCCACCCGCGACTTCCAGGATGTGCACCACGACCGCGACCTCGCGCAGGCCAAGGGGTCCAAGGACATCTTCGTCAACATCCTGACCGACACCGGTCTGGTCGAACGATTCGTCACCGACTGGGCCGGGCCCACCGCCCGAATCCGTTCGATCGCACTGAAATTGGGCGTGCCGTGGTACGCCTACGACTCGGTCACCTTCACCGGTGAGGTCACCGAGGTCGCCGACGACGGTCTGTTTACGGTCGCGGTCACGGGAACCAATTCGCTGGGCAAGCACGTCATCTCGACCGTGACCCTCACCATCGGCGAGGGCGCCTCGGATGCGACGCAAGGGGAGGGGCACTGATGGGCGGGCTGTCCGGACAGGCGGCGATCGCCGGCATCGGGGCCACCGAGTTCTCCAAGGACTCCGGGCGCAGCGAGCTGCGGCTCGCGGCGGAGGCGGTGTCGGCGGCGATCGCCGACGCGGGTCTCACGCCGGCCGACGTCGACGGTCTCGTCACGTTCACCATGGACACCAACAGTGAGATCTCGGTCGCCCGGGCCGTCGGAATCCCCGAGCTCACCTACTTCTCGCGGATCCACTACGGCGGCGGCGCAGCGTGCGCGACCGTGCAGCAGGCCGCGATGGCGGTGGCGACCGGGGTCGCCGACGTCGTCGTCGCCTACCGCGCGTTCAACGAGCGATCGGGATTACGGTTCGGACAGGTGAATTCGGCGGTCGCCAATCAGGAGAACTCCTCGGGCACGGAGAACGCCTTCAGCTACCCGCACGGGTTGTCGACGCCGGCGGCGTTCGTCGCGATGATCGCCCAGCGGTACATGCACGACTACGGCGCCACCAGCGAGGACTTCGGCCGTATCGCGGTCGTCGACCGCAAGCATGCCGCGGTCAATCCCGACGCCTTCTTCTACGAGAAGCCGATCACCCTGGAAGACCACCAGAATTCGCGGTACATCGCCGAGCCGCTCCATCTGCTCGACTGCTGCCAGGAGTCCGACGGCGGTGTCGCCCTGGTGATCGTGTCGGCCGAGCGGGCCAAGGACCTGCCGCACACGCCGGCCGTGATCGCCGCGGCCGCAGCCGGTTCGGCGGCCGACCAGTTCATCATGACCAGCTATTACCGTGACGAACTGGCATCCCTACCCGAGATGGGGCTCGTCGGACGGCAGCTGTGGTCGCAGTCCGGCCTCGGTCCCGAGGACATGGACATGGCCGTCCTCTACGACCACTTCACCCCGTACACGCTGCTCCAGCTTGAAGAGCTGGGCTTCTGCGGACGCGGGGAGGCCAAGGACTTCGTCCGGGAACCCGGTGCCCTGGAGGTGGGCGGCCGCCTACCGCTCAACACCCACGGCGGTCAGCTCGGCGAGGCCTACATCCACGGCATGAACGGCATCGCCGAAGCCGTCCGTCAGATCCGGGGAACCTCCGTCAACCAGGTCGACGACGCCGAGAAGGTCGTCGTCACCGCCGGAACCGGCGTTCCCACAAGCGGGTTGGTGCTCACCGCATGACCGGAACCGTACGCACCCACATCAGTCCCGACCAGCCAGTCCAGTGCAACAACACTCTTGAGAACGAGGAGCGCGCAGAATGAAGTTCAACCTCGCCGATGTCTTCGAGACGGTCGCCGATTCGGTGCCCGAGCGGATCGCGCTCAGCTATCAGGGCCGCCAGATCAGCTACGCCGAACTCGACAAGCTGTCCAACCAGGTGGCACACCTGCTCGCGGGTGCCGGAGTGGGCGCCTTCGACAACGTCGCCCTGTTCCTCAAGAACAGCGTCGAACACGTCACGAGCCTCCTCGGCCTGCTGAAGGTCCGCGCGGTACCGGTCAACATCAACTACCGGTACACCAACGCCGAACTGCAGTACATCTTCGACAACTCCGACTCGCGCGCGATCATCGTCGAGCTCCCCGAACACCAGCGCAGCGTCGCCACGCTACTCGCCGAGACGCCCACCGTGCGAACGGTGTTCGTCATCGGTGACGTCGTCGAGGAGCTCACCCGGGCGGCAGCCGACCTGCCCGACGGGCGCACGGTCGAGATCGTGTCCTTCGCCGATGCCCATTCCAAGCCGGACAACCGCGACTTCGAGCCGCGCAACGGCGAAGAGCTGTACCTGCTCTACACGGGCGGCACCACGGGTTACCCCAAGGGCGTCATGTGGCAGCACGACGACTTCTTCCGCAAGCCGCTCTCGGGTGGTAACCCCTACGGCGAGGCCCGCAAGGACCTCGAGGAGATCGGCACAGCGGTCAAGGATTTCCCGTCCATCGCCTTCCTGCTCGCGGCCCCGCTCATGCACGGCGCGGCGTCGTACTCGCTGTTCACGTTCTTCACCCTCGGCGGTCGCCTGGTGATCCAGCGCGATTTCGACCCGGAGGCCATCGTCACCGAGGTCGAGAAGGAAAAGGTCAACATCGTCCTCATCGTCGGCGACGCCATGGGTATGCCGCTCGTGGAGGAACTGGAGAAGCGGAAGGACGAGGTCGACCTGTCGTCGATGTTCTCCATCACCTCCGGTGGCGCCATCTGGTCGCAGCACGTGCGCGACCGCATGCTCGCGGTGAAGCCGGATCTGGTGCTGCGCGACAACTTCGGCGCGTCGGAGTCGGGCAACGACGGCGAGATCATGATGGACGACAACGGCAACCTCAAGGTGCCGCCGACCGACAAGATGATGGTCGTCGACGAGAGCCTCAACAAGATCGAGCCGGGCTCGGGCAACGTCGGGTACATCGCGCGCATCGGCAACGTCCCCCTCGGTTACTACAAGGACGAGGAGAAGACCGCCAAGACCTTCCCGACGCTGCCGGACGGCACCCGCATCTCGATCCTGGGTGACATGGGCACCGTCGAGGCCGACGGCTCGATCGTCTTCCTCGGCCGCGGTTCGCAGTGCATCAACACCGGTGGCGAGAAGGTCTACGCCGAGGAGGTCGAGGCCACCCTGCACGGGCACCCGGCCGTCGCCGACGCGCTGGTTGTCCCGGTCCCCGACGAGAAGTACGGCCAGCGGGTCGCCGCGGTGATCTCGCTCGCCGAGGGAGCCGAGGAGCCGACGCTCGAGGAGATCCAGGAACACTGCCGCGAGACCCTCGCCCGCTACAAGGTCCCGCGCACCGTCGTGTTCGTCGACGAGGTCAAGCGCACGCCGGCCGGCAAGGCCGACTATCGCTGGGCCAAGGCCGAGGCGGCCAAGGAGAGCACTCCCGTCTAGTCGAGCGGACCTTCTCGCTCCCTGGGTGCGAGGAGCGACAGCGCGTGGACCTTCTCGTTCCCTGAGGTGCGAGGAGCGATAGCGACGAGCCACGAAGGGCCTGGTGACATTGTCTCGCCAGGCCCTTCGTGGCTCGCTTCGCTCGCACCTCAGGGAGCGGAGAGGTGCTGCGCTCGCACCTCAGGCATCTGACCTGGGTGCGTCACGCTCTTTCGGATCAGGGAGCGGAGACGTGCTTCGCCCGCACCTCGGGAGCGGAGGGGGCGCTCAGGTGAGCTGCAGGCTCGCCCACAGCGCGAGCACGGCGACACCCAGCGTCGCGGGGACGGTGAGCGCGCCGAGCCTCAGGTACTCGCGTGAGGTCGGGGCGGCGACGTCGCGGTGCATGATCTCCCGCCAGAGCAGGTTGGCCAGCGACCCGAAGTAGGCCAGGTTCGGGCCGATGTTGACGCCGAGCAGCATCGCCATGACCAGACCGGGGTCGTGGGCCACCAGCGGGATCAGCAGCAGCGTCGCCGGGAGGTTGTTGACCAAGTTCGCGAGGACCGCGGCGAGAACGGCGACCGCCAGGATGCCGAGCAGCGTCGACGACGACGGTATGAGTCCGCCGATCCAGTCGCCGAGCGGGCCGTCGCGGACCGGCAGGATGACGACGCCGAGCGTGGCGACGAACCCCAGGAACGGGATGTTCACCGCGGTGACGGTGCTGCGCAGCGTGGCCATCGGGGAGCGGAGCAGCTCGGGCAGCGTGAAGAGCACCGCGCCCACCCCGGCGACTGCGGCGAGCGGTACACCGAACGGTTCGGCGACCACGAACGCGACGAGCAACAGGGCCAGGCCGACGAGCAGAAGGGTGGGCCGAGGCGCGTCCGGCCGGGGCTGTGCGTCTGGGGGTCGAGGCGCGGGATCGCCGGGCGTGGGACTGCCGAGTGCGCCGGCGAAGTACCACCGGAAGATCAGGTACTCCACGAGGATCGCCGCGATCCACGGTGCCAACATCACCCCGGTGAAGCCGAGGAAGCCGAACCCGGTGGCGGAGAACGCCAGCAGGTTGGTCAGGTTGGAGACCGGCAGCAGCGTCGACGCGGTGTTCGCCAGATGGGCGCTGGAGAAGGCGATCGGGGTCACCCGTGCGCCGATGTGGCGCGCGGTGGCGACGGCGACCGGCGTCAGCAGCACGATCGTGGTGTCGAGGCTGAGGATGGCGGTGGTCACCGCCGCGGCCACGAAAACGATGCGCAGCAGCCGGTATGGCGAGGCTCGGCTCCAGCCGGCGAGGACCGTCCCGACCCAGGTGAAGACGCCTTCGCGGGCGCACACGTCCGCGACCACCAGCATCGCGGCGAGGAAGCCGATGGTCGGGGCCATCGTCATGACCTCGTCGGCCGCGGCGTCGAGGTCGGTCAGACCGAGCAGGATGAGCAACCCGGCGACCGGAGCCGCCACCACGACGGCCGGAACACGCTGCGCGGCAAGGGTTGCGACGATCACCACGACGAGGCCGGCGATGCTGACGATGCAGCCGGCGACACTGTCCACGGTGAGCACCGCAGAAAGAGTACGCGCAGACCGGCTACGCGTCAGTCGCGGGCGTAGGTGTCGTCGAGGTCGGGATCGGGTTCGAAGTCGCCGGTCCGGCTCGTGATGACCGGGCCCTCGACGACGCGACGCGGAGTGATCCACAACAGGACGACGGCGCTGGCGAGCATGATGCCGCCCAGGATCAACGACGCGTGCTCGAACGGCACGTCGAAGGCGGCCTGACTGCCGTCGGCGATCTCGTCGGCGAGCTCGCCGGACTGCGCGGACAGATTGTCGACGACGACCCTCGCCTCGGCGAGGGAACGCTCGATGAGTGTTCCGGCCTGTTCGGCCTGGGCGATGGTGGCCTGACCGCCGGTCGGGTCACCCGCGGCGATCTGCTGCTGTCCGGCGGCGGTGAGCTGCTCGCGGGCGAGGTCCGCGGTCGGTCCGATCCGTGCCTTGTAGCCGGCGGCGACCATGGAACCGGCGATCGCGATACCGATGGCCGCACCGATCTCGCGAGCGGTGTCGTTGATCGCCGAACCGACGCCCTGGTTGTCGAGGGGTGTGTTGGACATGATGGCCGTGGTCGCCGGGGCGGAAGCGAGGCCGATGCCGATGGCGACCACCGCCAGGATCGCGGCCAGTGTCCAGTAGTCGCCGACCCGGATCAGACCCATGAGGGTCAGGCCGATCCCGGACAGCAGGGCGCCGCCGGCGATCACGAACTTGAGCGAGTCCAGCCGCACCGCCAGCCAGTTGGAGAGGAGTGAGAAGATCCCGACGCCGGCGACGAACGGCATGAGCGCCACGGCGGACTGCAGCGGGGAGTAGCCGAACACCAGCTGCAGCAACTGCAGGACGAGGTAGAACATGCCGAAGGAGGCGAGGAACTGCACCGCCACCGACAGCGATCCCGAACCGAAGGCCCGGTTGCGGAGCAGTCGGACATCGAAGAGCGGGGAGGCCGAACGCACCTCGACGACCACGAACAGTGCGGCGAGGAAGAGACCACCGACGAGGCAGCAGAGTACCAACGGATCGGCCCACCCGCGGTGGGGCGCCTCCAGGAGACCGAAGACCACGCCGGCTATCGCCAGGACCGAGCACAGGGTGCCCGGGATGTCGAAGCGGCCGGGATCGGTGTCCTTCGACGTGCCGATGGTGAAGCACAGCAGCGCCGAGACGCCCGATGACGCGGCGAAGGTGATGAAGATCGAATGCCAGGAGAAGAACTCGAGCAGGAGGCCGGTCACGAGGAAACCGGCGATCGCACCGCCACCGGCGATCGCCGACCAGATGCTGATGCCGACGGCTCGCTGGCCGTCCGGCATCCCGGAGGTGATGAGCGACAGCGTCGTCGGCATGATCAGCGCGGCGGCTGCGCCGGCCAGGCAGCGGGTGATGATCAGTTGTTCCGGGCCGTCGACCCAGATCGCGGCGAGCGACGCGAGCCCGAACAGCACCAGACCGACGATGAGGACCTCGCGCCGTCCGAAGCGGTCACCGATCGCACCGGCGGGCAGCAGGAGGGCGGCGAGGGCGAGCGTGTAGCCGTCGACGATCCACGTCATCTGACCGGCGTCGGCACCGGTGTCGACGGCGATGTCGGGCAGTGCCGTGTTGAGTGCCGCCATCGCTGCTACCACCATGCTCACGGACAAGCACGCGACGAGGACGAGCCACGCGGAGCGCGCATCCATCCGGAATCCGTTCGGCAATTTCATCTTCCGCCCCCGACTTCGATGTGTGACTCGTAGGATCTCAGGGTTGCCGTCCGCCGCGTTGCGGTTTCGTTATCGCGACACGCGTGAGGGGAACCACCGCAACGTGGGTAACTTATGACACATTTATCACTGCAGTACCAGAACCGGGCGAGTCCGCTCCGGTCTGTGAACCGCAGGCCGTCATGGTCGAAGTTGGCCCCGGACAATCGAAAGTGGTGAAAGGTCATGGCCTCACCCCACATTGCGTCGAACACAGTCGCGTCCGCCGCTGCAGGACCCAGTACCGGCGCGACCCCGATCGCTTCTCCGAACACCACCGACGCTTCGCCTGCGCGCCTCCACATCTGGCGTGTGCTGACGATGCTGGCGGCGCTCATCGGCGTCATCGTGACGCTGGTGGTCATCGCGTCGTCGGCGGTGTGACCGCCGACGACGCGTGACCGGGTGGTTACCCGGCGTGCTTCTCGATGGCAGCGCCGAGTCGCGGCAGGGCCGCGACCACATAGTTCTTGGCCTTCCCGCGCAGCGAGTTGTAGGCCTTCGCCAATCCGGGCTTGGCCGAATCGGCCTGGGCGTCGGTGACCGCCAGCAGTGCCTCGGCCGCGGCATCGCCGTTGGCCGAGAGATGATCGCCGAAGGCGACACCAGCAGGCTTCGTGTCCCAGAACGGCGCCAGGGCCGTCAGGAAGTCCTCGGCCAGCTGATCCGTGGCACTGCGCACCACGCCGGGCTTCACCTTCTGGACCGCCGAGTAGGCGGTCTTCACAGCGGCGCCGCTCAGACCCGACTGGTCGGCCACCTCGGCATCGATGACACCGACCAGGTCGGTCACCAGTGCGCTGCGGTTGTCGGCAAGTAGGGGCGTCAGCGAATCGCTCATGCGGTCTCCTTGTGAATATGCGACGTGGTTCACGCGGACCGGCCGTTCCCGGTCCGCGTGTAGAGCGTACTGGCCGCCGCTGACCGGCCGGCGACTCAGTTACGCGCGCACACCACATTGGCGAGGGCCTTCGCGCCCTCCCGTTCGATGACACTCGCGGTGGCCAGGAAACGGGCGCCGTCGTCCCAGACCGCGACCTCGAGGGTCTCGCCGGGGAAGACCACGCCGGCGAACGATGCGGAGAACTCCGCGACGGCGGCGACGTCTCCGTCGAGCAGTTCGTCGGCGATGGCGCGCGCGACCGTGCCGTAGGTGCACAGACCGTGCAGGATTGGGCGCGGAAAGCCTGCGCGCGAGGCGAACTCGGGGTCGGAGTGCAACGGGTTGCGGTCGCCGCACAGTCGGTAGAGAAGCGCTTGATTGGGAAGCGTCGGGATCCGCAGCTTGTGATCGGGTTCGCGGTCGGGGTACTCGACCTTCTCCGATGTGCCGCGCTCCCCGCCGAAGCCGCCCTCGCCCTTGGCGAAGATCGACGACCGCGCGGTCCACAGCGTCTGACCGGCGTCGTCGGTGGTCACCGACTCCTGGATGATGACGGCGGCCGAACCCTTGTCCTGGACCTCGGCGATGCGGGTACGGGTGGTCGCCTTGCCGCTCGGAGGAAGCGGACGGTGCGCGGTGACCTTCTGACTTCCGTGGACGACCTTCGCGAGGTCGATGTCGACGCCCGGGAAGGAGACCTTCGGCGGTTCGGTGGTGTGGAAACCGGCGGCGACGGTCGCGAAGGTCGGCAGGACCTTGGGCGCCGAATCATGGACATAGGCCAGCGATTCGGTGTTCATCGGGTCGGTCGCGGCCCCCACGGCGAGGTGGTAGAGCGCGATATCCGATGCCGACCACTCGAACGAGACCTCGGGCAGTTCCGCTCCGACGGCGACGGCGGGATCGATCGGCATGGTTCAGGCTCCTGTCTGGGACGTCGGGGTGGTGGCCGAGGCCTTGGCGGCGATGTCGCTGGCGGCGAGGTAGCCGAAGACGATCGCGGGGCCGATGGTGGCGCCGGGACCGGCGTAGGTGTGGCCCATCATCGGGGCGCTGGTGTTGCCGGCGGCGTACAGGCCCTCGATGACCGACCCGTCGGCGCGGAGTGCGCGACCCGCGGCATCGGCGTTGATGCCGCCCTTGGTGCCGAGGTCACCGGGAACCATCTTGACCGCGTAGAACGGGCCCTTGCTGACCTCGCCGAGGCTCGGGTTGGGCTTGTTGGTGATGTCTCCGTAGTAGTGGTCGTAACCGCTTGCGCCACGGCCGAAGTCCTCGTCGATGCCGTTGCGGGCGAAGCCGTTGAAGCGTTCGGTGGTCTCGACGAGCGACTCGGCGGGGACACCGATCTTCTCGGCGAGCGCGGAGATGCTGTCCGCCTTCACGACGACGCCCGACTCGTACCACTTCTTCGGAAGCGGCTGGCGCGCAGTGATACCGGCGAAGAGGTAGCGGTTGCGGCACCGCTGGTCGAAGATCAGCCACGACGGCACGTTCTCGCCCGGGCCCTCGCCGTGACCGAACTCGCCGCCGTACATCTGGTGCACCGCTTCGACATACGGCAGCGACTCGTTCATGTAGCGCTTGCCGCGCATGTTCACGATGAAGGTGCCGGGGACCGACCGCTCCGACAGTGCGAACCAGGGTCCGCGCGGCAGCGGGATCGTCGGACCCCACCAGGCGTCGTCCATGAGGGAGACCGCGGCGCCGATCTTGAGTCCGGCGTTGATGCCGTCACCGGTGTTGCTCGGTGCGCCGGTGGTCCAGTCGGACCCGATGGGCTCGCGCTGGTACTTCTTGCGCATCTCCTCGTTGTGCTCGAAGCCACCGCAGGCGAGGATCACGCCCTGACGCGCATGGATCTCGAACTGCTTGCCGTCCGACTCCGCGATCACGCCGACGACCCGGTCGTCGGAGGTGATGAGGTCGACGAGGCCGGTGTTGAGGCGGAGCGGGACCCCGGCCTCGCGCACGCCGATGAGCAGCTCGGCGGCCAGCGCCGCACCCATCGCGATCAGCTTCTTGCCGCGGCTGCGGGCCCAGAAGAAGCGGCTGCCGACCTTGGCCATGCGCAGCGGTCCGCGCCAGTGGCGGAGGCCGGTGTTGAGCCAGCGGTAGTCGGACTGCAGCACGACCATGTTGAGCGGGGCCTTGGTGTACTGCGGGTGCAGCGTTTCGAGATCGTCGCCGAGCCGGCGCGCATCGAACGGCCGCGGTTCGATCGACCGGCCGCCGAGACGTCCACCCGGTGCCTCGGGGTAGTAGTCCGAGTAGTTCTTCACCCACTCGAGGTCGAGGGGTGCGTGCTCGAGCAGGAAGTCGAGGGCCTCGGGTCCGCGATCGATGTAGGCGTCGATACGGTCGGCCGGTGCGTGCTCGCCGATGATCGCGTGCACGTACTCACGGGCCTTCTCCGGCGTATCACTCACGCCGTCGCGCTTCAGCACCGAGTTGTTGGGGATCCACACGCCGCCGCCGGACCGGGAGGTCGAACCGCCCCAGTAGGGCGACTTCTCGATCAGAACGGTCTTGAGGCCCTTGCGGGCCGCGGTGATCGCGGCGGCCAGACCGGCACCACCGGCACCGACGACGATGACGTCGTAGGTCTCGGGTTCGGTGCTGGTCTGTTGTGGATCGGACGAGCCGGCCATGGGGTCCCCTTCGTGCGCGCAGCTGTAACGTGTTCTACCTGAATTAGAACACGTTACAGAAACGTGCCGCCAGGGTCAGTCGCCTCATTTACCGGAAACCGTCAGGTCGAGGCGTTGACCTGCACGGTCATGTCGGCCGGCGCCCAGAACGCGCGCATCGAGGTGATGAGCCCGGAGTCGTCGAAGGTCATCATGTCGATCGGCTCCATCACGATGGTGCGCCCCGGCAGGCGTGTGGTCACCCGGAAGTGGAAGGCTGCCTGGCCGCCGACCGCGCGTACGACGAGGAGCTCGGCGGTGCTGTCGGTGCCGTCCAGGCCGCGGTAGAACTCCTCGATCGCGGGACGACCGATACGCGGTTCGGAGCCGACCGGATCCTCGAGCCGGGCGTCGGGTGCGTAGAGCTCCGCGATCTCGGCTGCGGTTCCGGTCGAGATGGTCGCGAGGTAACGCGACACCAGGGCGGCGGTGTCGATGTGATCGGACACGGTGGGCGCGGTCGAACTGGGCACGGTCGAACTGGGCATGGTCGAACACTGACAGCCCGCGTCCGGTTCGAGGTCCCTACCTCCCGCTGAGCGGAAACGGCCCCACTCCCACGGCGGTGGCCGAGCCTAACGTGCCGCCCATGGCGAACAACACATGGTCCAGGCAGGAACTCGAAGAGGCGTATCAGCGGTGGTTCACCACGATCAACCGCGCGGGGTCGGGGGAGGGGAGCTGGCGGGACTTCCTCGACCTGTTCACCGAGGACGTCGTCTATCACGAGCAGATGGCCGGGGAGCTGAAGGGCAGGGAAGGCATCTGGGCGTGGGCCGAGCCCAGCCTGGCGCAGTTCCCCGGCTCGCACACCGAGAGTTTTCCCGAGCACTGGCATGTCATCGACGAGACCAAGGGGACGATCGTCGCACGCCTCGACAACGTGATGAGCGATCCCGGTGACGGAAGCCGGTTCGCGGCCCCGCACATCAGCGTCCTCGACTACGCCGGTGACGGGAAGTTCTCCCAGCAGCGGGACGTCTACGACGTGACGACCTTCCTGGACCTCATCAAGGCGTGGGGGCGTCGTGCGATGGAGCTGGGGACCTTCGACGACGAACAGCGGGCGTGGTTCGCCGCGGTGTACCCGGAGACCGTCCCCGACTGACCGTTCGGGCGGGGTGGTCCACTGAATGGGAAGGTCCCGACCGCCCCGCCGTCGAACACTTAACGTACCTCTGTACGCGGCCCTGTGATCCAGCTCACGACGAGCCTGGATGGCCGCCCACCACGTTGTCGCACAACGTAACTCAGCACCTCACGTTCCGGAAGGTTCACCGATGACCACTCCAGTCGACACCGTCGCAGCTGCCGTAGCCGCCGCGGACGCACCCACATTCGAGGCCCGCAAGATCGCGTCGGGGTTCTCCTGGCCGGAATGTCCGCGCTGGCACGACGGGGCACTCTGGTTCTCGGACATGTACACCGGGACGCTCAAGACCCTGGACGCAGACGGCAACGCGACCGTGGTCATCGACGCGAACGGACGCGCGGCCGACACCGATGTCCCGATCACCCTGGGCGGTTTCGGCTGGCTGCCCGACGGTCGGCTGATCGTGAACTCGATGCACGAGCAGAAGGTGCTCGTCCACGGCGGCAACGGCATCGACGATCTCACCGTGTACGCCGATGTCAGCGAGTTCGCGATCAAGGCCGTCAACGACATGGTCGTCGACGCCGACGGTCGTGCCTACATCACCCAGCTGGGTTTCGACATCTTCCAGGGCGAGACCCCGATCACCTCGCCGCTGATCGTCGTCGAACCCGACGGTACCGCGCACGTGCCGGCCGGTATCCCGGAGCTGAACTGCGGCAACGGAATCGGTATCAGTGCGGACGGTTCCAAGGTCTACGTCGCAGAGGTCATGGCGCAGAAGATCACCGTGATCGACCGCGCCGCCGACGGATCACTGTCGAACGCACGGGATTTCGCCACCTGCCCGTTCATGCCCGACGGCATCGGCCTGGACGAGGACGGTGGCGTCTGGGCAGCGATGCCCGGGGGCGGTTACGTCGCACGCTTCACCGAGGACGGCCTGACGGACGCGGTGCCGATGCCGCTCGAAGGCGGGATCGCCTCGGCCTGCCTGCTCGGCGGACCCGATCGCAGCACCCTCTACATGACGGTCGGTTACGAGGTTTTCGACTTCGAGAAGTCCGCACGTGAAGCACTGGGCACCATCTGGGTCGCCGACGTCAAGCACCACGGCGGCCAGACGCGCCCCTGAGCTCCGACCACCCACCTGTTCTGAACCGATTCGAGGACGACAACATGACAGCACAACTCGACTTCACCGATCGCGTCGTGATCGTGACCGGCGCGGGCCGCGGCATCGGCCGTGCACACGCCCTTCTCCTGGGCTCGCGCGGCGCCTCGGTCGTGGTCGGCGACCTGGGCTCGACCACCGACGGCTCCGGTGTCGAGGCGGGTGACCCGGCCGCCGACGTCGCCGCGGAGATCACCGCCGCCGGCGGGAAAGCGGTGGCGGTCGCCTCCGACATCACCACCGATGAGGGCGCGCAAGCGCTCGTCGACGCGGCGATCTCGAACTTCGGACGGATCGACGCGGTCATCAACAACGCGGGCATCGTCCGGGCGGCGCCCTTCCGCGAGGTGCCCGACGCCGAATACCAGCGCCACCTCGACGTGCACTTCCTCGGACCGATGCGTCTGCTCCGTGCCGCGTGGCCCCATCTGCTCGAGTCGCCGGCGCCGCGCGTGGTCAATACGATCTCGCAGGCGATGCTCGGCAACCCGGGAATGGCCCACTACGGCGGTTCGAAGGGCGCACTGTTCGGCCTGACCCGAAATCTCGCGCTCGAGGGCCTCGAAGCCGGCGTGAAGGTCAACGCGATCGCACCGGGCGCAGGCACCCGTATGGCCGAGGCCGCTGCCGACACCTTGTCGCCGGAGATCATGGAGTACATGCGGACTCAGCTCCGGCCGGAGCACGTCGCTCCCGTCGCGGCGTTCCTCGTCCACCCGTCCTGTGAGGTCACCGGCGAGGTCTTCAACGTCGCGGGTGGGATCGTCAACCGGCTCGCACTGGTCAACACCACGGGCATCCACGACCCCGCCCTCACCGTCGAGACCGTCGCCCAACAGTGGGACCAGATCATGTCGATCACGCCCGAGGCGATCCCGCAGGTCGTCGCCCCGGCACAGATGCCGGTCTGACCGCCACCGAACGTTCCCACAGCCCTGGAGTCCTGACATGAGTACCGAAACCACTGCCGGCGCAGCCGAGTTGGACGAGGCCTACACGGTCTATCCGTTCTCGCCGGTGTCCCCGTCCGAGGCGGCCCTGCGCTACAAGGCGATCGCCGAGGACCGGCCGATGACCAAGATCACCATGCCCTACGGCGGCGAGGCCTGGATCATCCACCGCAATGCCGTGGCGCGCGAGATGCTCGGCGACCCCCGATTCGTCCGCGAGCCCTTCCGTACCGGAGAGCGGGTGGTGCCCTACTTCGTGGAGTTCCCCGACTTCCTCAAGACCACACTGCAGTTCGAGGACCCGCCGCAACACACCAAGCTGCGCAAGCTCGTGCAGAAGTCGATCTCGCCGAAACGGGTCAAGGCGATGCGGGACTCGGCGGTCGAGTTCGCCAACAAGCTGATCGACGACATGCTCGCCAAGGGAGCGCCGACCAACCTGGTCGACGACTACGCGGTGGCGTTGCCGATCCAGATGCTGGCCAACCTCATCGGGGTGCCGCCGGAGGATCGACCCAAGTTCCAGAAGTGGAGCTCGGCGACGCTCGCGGTCGCGAACATGCCCGAGGAGGAAGCCACCGCCAACATGACCGAGCTGGTCATGTACATGTTCGCCCTCATCGAGGAGCGCCGGAAGAATCCGCGGGAGGATCTGCTCAGCGACCTCACCAGCGCGCAGGACAAGGACGACACCCTCACCGACGGTGAGATCCTGTCCGTGGCACTGGTTCTCATCATCGGCGGCTTCGACAACACGGCCAACTTCATCTGCGCCGGGGTCCTGTCGCTCCTGCACAACACCGACCAGCTCCGAGTGCTGCTCGAGGACATCGACGGGGTGACGCCCACCGCGGTCGAGGAGATCCTGCGTCATGGGCGCTTCGAGCTGAACGGCAAGGTCGGCGGACCCAGCGGGCTGGTGCCCTTCGTGGCCACCGAGGACGTCGAGCTCGACGGCCAGCTCGTCCGCAAGGGTGAGGCGATCATGGGCGACCCGGCGTCGGCCAACCACGACGGGGCGGCGATCGACCACGTCGACACGTTCGACATCCGCCGGCAGTCCAACCCACACCTGACACTGAGTTACGGCATGCATCACTGCCTGGGCGCTCCGCTGGCCCGGATGGAGATGCAGGTCGCCATCGCCGAGCTGTTCCGCCGCCTTCCCGGCCTGCAGCTCGCCGGTGACCCGGTCATCAACAACGACAACCTGACCCAGCCGATCGTCGATCTCCCGGTCAGCTGGTAGGAGGTCCGCATGCCCAAGGTGTTCTACACACAGCCCGACGGGGCGGTGAAGGTGATCGACGGCACGGCGGGCGACTCGGTGATGGCGACCGCGGTCAAGAACGGGGTCAGCGGGATCGTCGGCCAGTGCGGCGGCACCCTGTCCTGCGCGACGTGCCACGTCTACCTCGATCCCGAAGAAGCCCACCTGTTCCCCGAGATCAGCGAGGACGAGGACGACATGCTCGACTGCACGTCGTCGGATCGCGAGGACACCTCGCGTCTGTCGTGCCAGCTCACCCTGGCCGACACCGACCTCCACGTCACCATCCCCGATGAACAGGTCTGAGGTGACGCCACACAGCGTCGCGGTCGTCGGTGCGTCGCACGCTGCAGTTCATCTCGCGGACCGGCTGCGCACGGACGGCTTCACCGGCCGGATCGCGTTGTTCACCGACGAACCGCACGTGCCCTACCATCGGCCGCCGCTTTCGAAGGGGTTGCTCAAGGGCGCGATCGATCCCTCGACGCTGTCGTTGCGGGCGGAGTCCTACTTCGACGATCAGCACATCGAGCTGCATCGGCGGACCCGCGTCACCGGTGTGCATCGCACCAACGATGGTGTGGTGCTGGATCTGTCCGACGAGAACGGTAGTCGGAGCGAGGCTTTCGATCGACTCGTCCTCGCCACCGGCGCTCGAGCCCGTCGCCTTGCACTGCCGGGTGCGGACCATCCCGACGTCCTCGTCCTCCGCGACCTCGACGATGCCGATCTGCTCCGGGAGCGGGCCACCGCCGGTCCGGCGGTGGTGATCGGCGGCGGTTTCATCGGTCTCGAGGTCGCCGCGGGTCTCCGTGCCGCCGGTAGCGACGTAACGGTCATCGAGACGGCCGATCGTCTGCTGGCCCGTGCGGTCGGGACCCATACCGCAGCAGCGCTTCTCAACGCGCACGAGTCGATGGGAACCGTCGTCCTGCTGGGCCGGCGACCTGTCGAGATCGTCCGCTCCGACACCGATACCGACGACGGCGGCCCGAACCGCATCCGGGGCGTGCGTCTCGATGACGGCGTGGTCGTTCCCGCGGCGACGGTGATCGTCGGGATAGGTGCCGAACCACGGACCGAACTCGGGGAGATGCTCGGACTGGAGTGCGACGGTGGGATCGTCGTCGACGACAACTGTCTGGCCTCCGACGGATGGACACTCGCGATCGGGGACTGCACGATCCACGTGTCCGCGAGTGGGCGGCGCTACCGGCTGGAATCCGTCGACAATGCCACCGAGCAGGCGAATACGGCGGTGGCGATCCTTCTCGGCGCCGAACCGGCGACCCGACCCACGCCGTGGTTCTGGTCCGACCAGGGGGCGCAGAAGCTCCAGATCGTCGGATTGTCCGGCGGGCACAGCGAAGTGGTGCACCGGACCGACCCGAAGCGGCCCGACCGTCAGGTGTCGTTGTACTTCTCCGGCGGCCGGCTGGTCGCCGCGGAGTGCCTCAACTCGCCGGCCGATTTCATGACGTTGCGGACCGCACTGAATCGCGGTCACCGTCCACCCCCGGAGCTGTTCGCGGACGAGAGCGTCCCGATCAAGAAGCTGCTGGCGCCCGCCCGCGCCTGAGCGCGGGGATCAGTGCTTCGCCGCGGGCACGGGATGGCGGAAGCGCGCGGCGACCAGGGCGCCGACCTCGGCGAGCGCCGCACGACCCCGCGCCACCGACGGCGCCTGCATCGCGAACCCGTGTCCCACACCGGGATAGCGCAACTGGGCGGTGGGCACACCGGCCTCGCGGAGACGCTCTCCGAATTCCTCGATGCCATCGCGCAGCGGATCACCGTGTCCGACCGCGATGATCGCAGGCGGGAGTCCGGAGAGGTCGGCGGCGAGCGCAGGTGTCCCGTACTCGTCGTCGAGTGAGGAATCGCTGCCGAGGTAGAGATTTTTCATCCAGTCGATGTCCTCGGCGGTGAGGAACGGGCTGTCACCGAATTCGCGCATCGACGGCCGATCACGACGCCGCTCCACACCGGGATAGAACAGAACCTGCTGGGCGATGGCCGGTCCCTGCTCGTTTCGGCTGCGCAGCGCAGTTGCGGCGGCGAGTCCGCCTCCCGCACTGTCGCCCCCGACGCCGATCATCGACGGGTCGACGCCGAGGTCGGCCGCGACCCGGTGGGTCCACACGAGCGCCGCGTACGCGTCGTCGTTTCCTGCGGGATAGGTGTATTCGGGCGCGAGCCGATAGTCGACGTTGACGATGACGGCGCCGGTGGCCTCGGCCAGGTCGCGGGCCAGGCGGTCGAAGGAGTTCAGCGATCCCATGATCATCCCGCCGCCGTGATACCAGACCAGCGCTGCCGCACCGGTCTTCGGAGCGGCATGCGGGCGATAGATCCGGACCGGGACCGGGGCGCCGTGGCCATCGGCGACCGCGTCGGTGACCGAGAACATGTCCGGGCCGGGTGGGCGCACGATCGATTCCAGACTCTTCCGGATGCCGGCCACACCTTGTTCGCGAACCGACTTGGCGCCGGCAGCGGCCATCCGGTCGACGATGGCCGCCAGGTCGGGATCCCACGGTGATGTCACGGCCGGCCACCACCCAGGATCATCCCGGTGTTGGCCTCGCCGCCGCGCCGGTGCTCGTTCATCAGCTCGATGAGGCGGGCGTTGTCACCCTCGGCCAGGGCGTCGATCATCTCTTCGTGTTCCCCGCACACACGTTGCCGTCCGGCCGGGTCGTACAGGTACGCAGCGTGATAGGGCATGGCGAGTTTCCAGAGCCGGCGCAGTTCGGCGACCACCAGGTGAAGCCCGGAGCGCTCGAACATCGCGAAGTGGAAGATCTGGTTCTCGGTGCGCATCGTGACGATGTCACCGCGGTCCGCGGCCTCGGTGATCCGCGTGGCGATGACGTGCATCTCGTCGAGTGCCGCGGCGTCGAACCGGGGGAGCCGACCGAGGACCTCGCGCTCCAGCGCCGAACGCATGAGGTAGATCTGGTCGAACTCGTCCTGGTCCAACCGCACGACGGTGTACCCGACATTCTGCCGGTGGGCCACCAACCCCTGAGCGGTCAACTCGCGCAGGGCCTCCCGGATGGGGAGTCGGCTGACACCCAGACGCTCGGCCATCCACTCTTGTCGGATCGGCTGTCCCGGAAGTAGCTCACCGGTCGCCATCATGCGCTCGATCTCGGCGACGACACGTCTGACCGACCGCGACTGTGCGGGTTCGGATGGCGCGGTCGTGTTGCGTCCCATGGTGTCCTTCCTACCCGTCGCCGAACACGCCCGACGACCGGAGCTCGGCCAACCGGCTCGGGTCGTAGCCCAGGGCGGCGAGGACTTCCTCGGTGTGCTCGCCGCGACGTACCGCCGGGCGGGGTGAGCGGTGAGTCGACCTGCTCAACGAGATCGGGACACCGACGCCGCGATACTCGTCGGTGTCGAGGAACAACTCCCGATGCCGGACCTGCAGCGAGGTCAGTGCCTCCGCGACATTGTTGACCGGGCTCGCCGGGACTCCCGCGCGCTCGAGCCGTTCCGCGAGATCGTCCCGGTCCCACTGCGCGATACGTTCGCCCAGAAGGGTGGTCAACTCGACGCGATGCTGCGACCGCTCGCCGTTGTGCACGAACCGCGGGTCGTCGGCGAGCCCGGGCACCCCGAGAACC
Organism: Gordonia namibiensis NBRC 108229; assembly: GCF_000298235.1. Taxonomy (GTDB): domain Bacteria; phylum Actinomycetota; class Actinomycetes; order Mycobacteriales; family Mycobacteriaceae; genus Gordonia; species Gordonia namibiensis. The sequence continues at coordinate 86,270 of NZ_BAHE01000007.1, read as the reverse complement.
TCGACGAGCGAACGGAACTGACGGTCGTTGGCCGCACTGACGAAGAAGTCGCCGTCTCGAGCGGAGAAGACCTGGTAGGGCACCACGGTCGGGTGGAAGTCGCCGGTGCGCTGCGGTATCGCACCGCCGGAGACCCAGTTCGCGGCATGCGGATGCAGGATGGAGATCACCGAGTCGAGCAGTGTCATGTCCACCAGTTGCCCGCGGCCGCTCCGGTCCCGCTCGTACAGCGCCAGGAGTATGCCGCTCACCGCCATGTTGGCGGCGACGATGTCCACGATGGGGATGCCCACGCGCAGCGGATTGCCATCGGGGTAACCGTTCACGCTCATCAGACCGCCGAACGACTGGAGGACCGCGTCGTATCCGGGTAGCCCGCCCATCGGTCCGTCGACGCCGAAACCCGTGATGCGGCAATAGATCATCCGAGGGTGCCGCTCGGCGAGAACGGTGTCGTAGTCGAAACCCCACCGCGCCATCGTGCCGGCCTTGAAGTTCTCGGTCACGATGTCGGCACCGGCCAGGAGATCGGCGAGGACCTCCCGTCCCGCGTCGGTTCGGAGGTCGAGGCAGATGTTCTCCTTGCTGTGGTTGAGGCTCTGGTAATAGGCGCTCGTGGCGCCCTCGTCCTCGAACGGGGGTCCCCACCCTCGGGTCTCGTCACCCGCGGGCGCCTCGACCTTGATCACCTCGGCACCGTGATCGGCGAGGATCTGCGCCGTGTAGGGGCCGGCCAGGACCCGACTCAGGTCGAGAACCCGCAGACCGCTGAGGATTCCGTGGTCGACGGCCGACTCGGCGGCACGCCACGCTGCCCGGGGATCGACCCCGGTCTTCTCGTCACCCACGAGATCCGCGCTCATCGGGCACTCTCCGGCGAGGCTTCCGGCGCTTCGGTCCCGGTGATGATCTCCCACGGGTCGGCGCCACCGTCGAGCACCCGCCCGGCGAGGACATCGGCCCATTCGGCTTCGGTCCCGTGCCGGTCGCGCCATGTCCAGAGCGCCGTCGTCGACCGGCCGAGCCGGTGCTCCGCGGTGAAGCCGATCGCACCGTGGATCTGGTGTCCGGCCGCGGCCACCTCGTCGGCGTATGCCGACGTCACCACCTTTGCCGCGGCCACCGCGGCCCGGGCGCCGCCCGGATCGTGCGAGGTCGCCTCGGCGGCGACTCGTGTCGCGGTCTCCATCATGGTGGTCCGGGCCGCCATCACCGCGAGTCGCTGTTGGATGGCCTGGAACTTGGCGAGCGGTCGGCCGAACTGGATGCGTTCCGAGGCGTACTGCACGGTCAGGTCGTGGACGGTGCGTGCGGCTGCGGCCAGTGCCGTCGAATACGCCAGCGCGCCTCGCAACCGGACATCGGCGGCCTCGAACGGGGAATCGGCGTGGAAGTCGGCCACCGCCTCGTCGAATCGGATGTCGCCGAACGACACCCCGAGCAGGTCCGTGCCGTCTGCGACGTTCACCCCGGGATCACCGAGGTCGACGATCGCCACCAGAGGTCCGTCGGCGGTGGGTAGGAGTAGGACAACGGAGTCGGCGGAGGTCGCGTGGACGACGTCGCGCACGATCCCGTTGAGTATCAGGCGGTCCTCACCGTCGGCAGTGCGGTCGAGACGCGAGTCGAGGGCGTCGGCGACCGCGATCGTCGCGGTGGTCCCCTCCGGTGACTTTCCGACTGCGCCGGCGAGCCATGCGGCCAGGAGCGCATGTTCGACGTACGGGGTGATCGCCCCGGCTGCGGTCACCGCGGACAGCACGGCGAGCGCGTCCTCGAGATCGGCGCCCTGCCCGTCGGCGGCGTCGGAAACATCGAGATTGGTGAAGCCCGAATCCGCCAGGGCTGCCCACAGTTCCGTGTCGATGCCCGTCGGCGGTGTCTCGGTGCCGACGGTGACCCGGTCCAGAATCGAGGTCGTCGCCGCGACGAGTTCGGCGGCCAGTTCGCTCATCGAATCCCCATTCCCCGCGCCACGATGCCGCGCAGGATCTCGTTGGTTCCGCCCCGGAGGGTGAAAGCGGGTGTGTGCAGCACACTCTGGCCGAGGAGACGCTCCAGCGGAGTGCCTCCGCTCCTTCGTGCGATGACGCCCGACGCGCTGCGAACAGCATCGACGAGTTCGCCCTCGAACGTCGAGCCCAGGTCTTTGACCATGGCGGCCAGCACATCCGGTTTGCCGCCGGCAGACAGTTCGGCCGCCACGCGTAAGGACATCTGTCGTAACGCCCACGCCTGCGCGGTGAGGGTGCCGAGGGTACGGCGCTGTGCGGGGGTCGCCCCGGTCCCGCGGAGATGATCCGCCCATGCCCGCAAGAGCGGCAGTGTGCTGAGGTATCGCTCGGGGCCGGAACGTTCGAAGGCCAACTCGCTCATCACCTGTTGCCACCCGTTGCCCCGGCGCCCGAGCAGTGCCGACTTGTCGACGACGGCATCGTGGAAGATCACCTCGTTGAAGTGGGCCTGGCAGTCGATGCTCCGCAGTGGGCGTACCTCGATGTCCGGATGGGACAGGTCGACGAGGATCTGGGACAGGCCCTGCTGCCGATCCTCCGGGGTGCCGTCGGTGCGTGCCAGCAGGACCATCGCGTGGGAGATGTGGGCGCCGGTGGTCCAGACCTTGGTGCCGCTGACGGTCCAGCTGTCACCGGTGTCCCTCGCCCGGGTGCGGACGCTCGCGAGATCCGAACCGGCATCCGGTTCGGACATCCCGATCGCGAAATAGATCTCGCCCGAAGCGATCCCGGGAAGGTAGCGGCGCTTCTGCTCTTCGGTGCCGTTCGCGAGGATGCCCGGGGCCATCTGCCGGTCGGCGATCCAGTGTGCGGCGACCGGGGCCCCGTGGGCGAGGAGTTCCTCGGTGATGACGAATCGTTCGACGGGGGTGCGTCCCCGGCCGCCGTATTCGGTCGGCATCGTCATGCCGAGCCATCCGCGGTCGCCCAGTCGTCGACTGAACGCGGGGTCGAAGCCGGTCATCCAGCTGTCGACGTCGGGAACGAATGCGCCGCGGGCGATCTCGTCGCGGAGGAACTCGCGGACCTCGGTGCGCAGAGCCTCCAGGGCGGCGTCGTCGACCCCGACCGACGAGCCGCGGGTCTCGTGGAGGGCGGTCATGACCGGCCGGGTCCGCGCGACGACCAGTTCTGCCCCTTGCGGGCCATCGACCACATCTGGGTACCGCGCTCGATCTCGACCGCCGAGTCCCAGGTGACCGCGGGCGGACCGAGCTCGAGTCGCACGCTGGACATGACGCGGCGGGTCAACTCGGGATCACGTGCGGCGGGTGCGGTGAGTCCGTCCACGATCGCGGGGATGTCCTCGATCGGGGCGGCGGCGTAGGCCAGACCGCGTTCGACGGCCTGTTCGCCGGTGAGTGACTGACCGCACGCGGCGAGCGCGATGGTGTTCGCCCGTCCCATCGCCCGGTTCAGCAGAGTGATGTGCCCGCCTCCCGGGTGGATACCCCGAGCGAGGAAACCGCTGTCCAGCTTGGCGTCCGGGGTGGCGATGAGCAGGTCGACCGCGAGTGCCAGGTTGAGGCCCGCGCCCACCGCCCCGCCGACCACCACGCCGACGGTCGGCACGGGCAGCGAACCCACGCGCATGAAGGCCTTGTAGACCGCGGACAACTGCACGACCGACTCCGGCGAGGCGGGATCGGCGGAGGCGGCGGCGAGGATGCGGGTGTCGGCACCGCTGCAGAAGTAGGTGCCCGCGGCGTCGACGACGACTGCGCCGATGCTGTCGTCGGCGGCGACCTGGTCGCAGAACTGCTCGATGGCGGCGGCCATGTCGAGGGTGATGGCGTTCTTGCGACGCGGATTGTTCAGGGTCAGCCGGGCGACGCCGTCGGTGAACGACGTGATGATCGACGCTGCTTCGTCGTCGGAAGGCTGCGCGCTGGGAGCTGTATCGGACGTCATGCAGGGGAGCGTAGCTGATTGGATTCAAAAAGCGATCCAAAATCATTGACTTGCCGGAGCGACTGCGGTGAACTGACTGCACGAGCCGATCGTCGTCTCCGCGCACCGCCGCGAGACCCTCTGGCCGATTCCATTCTTCGAAGGAGACTTCCTTGTTCAATTTGACCGGACATATCGCATTGGTCAGTGGTGCCGGACAGAGCGTCGGTGAGGGGATCGCCAAAGTGCTGGCACGCCAAGGCGCTTCGGTGATCGTGAACGACCTGCATGCCGACCGGGCCGAGAAGGTCGCCGCGGCCATCGCCGAGGAGGGCAATCGCGGGATCGCCGCCGCCTTCGACGTCACCGACATCGACGCCACCGCGGAGGCCGTGCGGGCGGCCGAGGCCGAACTCGGCGGGCACGTCGACATCCTCGTGAACAACGCCGGTGTGGCCGAGGGTCGGGTCATCAAGCCCTTCCGTGACCTCGCCCCGGAGGAGTGGCGTGCGCCGATCGACCTCAACATCTTCGGCGCCATGAACTGCATCAAGGTCGTCCTGGACGGTATGTGCGACAACGGTTGGGGACGCATCGTGCAGATCTCCTCCGGCTCGGCACGGACCGGTCAGAACATCAACCAGACGATGTACGCCACGGGCAAGAGCGGGATCGAGGGATTCATCCGGCACCTCGCAGCCGAGACCGGCCAGTACGGGGTCACCGCGAACATCGTGGCACTCGGCCATCAGAAGAATCTCGAGGACAAGATGCCTCCGGAGATGATCGAACGAATCCTCACCCAGATCCCGATCGGGAGGCTGGGGGATCCCATCGAGGTCGGTGCCTTCTGCGCGTACCTCGCCTCTCACGAGGCCGGCGGGATGACCGGCCAGACACTCGATTTCAACGGCGGGTCCCAAACCCGATGAACCCGAGCCCAGCGGCCCCGAACGAGACTGGGATCGTCTTGTCGCTCGCCGCGGTTCGGGTGTCCGACCTGCGCGGATCGACCGATTTCTACGCTCGCGGGTTGGGATTCGTCGTCGAGCGTGAATTCGCCACTCCGGCATTCGATGCGGTCATCCTGCGCGCCGGCACGGCGGGGATCGAGCTGATCCGCCCGAAAGGTGCCGCGGGGGAGGAAAAACCCGATCACGGGAACATGTTCAACAAGCTGGTCCTGAACGTCGCCGACGCGGCGGCCGCCCTGCGACGCGGGGTCGACTGCGGCGGGACCGAGGTGTCCCCGGTGGTCGAGCACGCCTCCTACGGGATGGCGATCGGCGTCCTCGCCGACCCCGACGGCCACCGCCTGGAGCTGGTCTCCAGGAACGGCTCCCTCTGAGCGGGAGACCCCCACGTGGGTTGCGGCCGCCGCGGCTAGCGTCTCGTGATGTGGCGCCGATCGATGCGCGATCGGCGATGATTCCGAGCAGGGGTGTGGCGCCTGATGGCCGTGGATGATCAGCAGTGGGACAGCAGTTACGACGTCGTCGTGATCGGCTCGGGTGGCGCCGCGCTCGCCGGTGCGCTGGCCGCGGTGAAGCGCGGGCTGTCGGTGTGTGTGGTGGAGAAGAGTTCGTACTTCGGCGGTACGTCGGCGTATTCCGGTGGAAGCGTGTGGCTACCGGGTAACCACGTACTGGAACGGCAGGGTGTCGACGATTCCGTCGAAAACGGGCTGGCCTATTTTCGGTCACTCGTGGGCGACCGCACCGCCGAGGCCCTGCAGCGGACGTTCCTGGAAACCGGCCCGGAGGTGGCGCGTTTCCTGGAGGACGAGGTGGGAATCCCCCTGGAGCACCGCCCATTTCCGGATTACTACGCGGCCCCCGGCCGGAAGGACCACGGCCGGAGCATCTTCGCGGCCTCCATCTCGGCCGACGAGCTGGGTGACCGCCTGCGGGACATCCGGCCGCCGGTCCCTGCCGATCAGTTCGGCATGGAGGTCGACCGCTCCGTACTCGACGGTGGCCAGGCCTGGATAGCCCGGATGGTGCTGGCGCTCGACGAGTCGGGCCGTGCCGACCTGCATCTCGGCACGGCGGCGGAGCGTTTGATCGTCGACGACGCGGGGGACGTCGTTGGGCTCGAGGTCAGCGCCGGCGCACACCGACGGACGATCCGGGCCCGGGCCGGGATCATCGTTGCCGCAGGGGGTTACGAGCGCAACGCCGAACTGCGGCGCGTTCACCAGCAGATGCCGACCGCAGACTGGTCGGCGTCCCATCCGGACACCGGCAGCGGTGACGCCTTGCGGATGCTGTCGGAGGTGGGGGCGCAGGTGGACCTGCTCGACCAGTCCTGGTGGTGTCCCGCCACTCTGTTCCCGAACGGCCGCGCCGCGTTCACCCTCGGGGTCCGGGCGGGGATCATCGTCGATTCGACGGGGCAGCGGTTCGCCAACGAGATGTTGCCCTACGACCAGATGGGCCGGGCGATGTTGCAGCGGATGCGCGACGGGGCCGGCGAGGTGTTCTGGTTCGTCTTCGACAACCGGTTCGGCGACGAACTCCCGGCGATCTGCGTGCCCGCGCCGGAGCGCGCCGCGATGACCGAGGCGGGCCTGTGGCACACCGCCTCGACCGTGGGAGAGCTCGCGGCGGCCACCGGCCTCGACGTCGAGAAGCTCACGGCGACAATCGATCGGTACAACGGCTTCGCCGTAGCGGGCCGGGACGAGGACTTCGCGCGCGGAGAAGATCCCTACGGCCGGTTCTTCGTCGGGGCGCAGGACGCCGCACAGTGCCTGCCGTCCCTCGACGGTTCGCGATTCCATGCGGTCCGCCTGGTGCTGGGTGACCTCGGTACGAAAGGTGGTGCGGTCATCTCCACCGAGGGCGCGGTGTGTCGAGCAGACGGCAGCGTGATCCGTGGTCTGTACGCGGCGGGGAACTCCTCGGCCTCGGTCTCGGGTGAGGTCTATCCGGGGCCCGGTACACCACTCGGATCGGGGATGGTGTTCGCCTACCGTGCCGTCGCCGACATGGCGGCCCATCTGGCCGGCGCCCCGGGTACCACCACGTAGAGGGTCCTCAGTGGTCGGTGAGATCTGCTGCGACGCAACGTTCCCAGATCTCACCGGCCACGATACGGGCCGGCCCCATGAGCTTTCGGAGATCAACCGCGCCCACCGGAGCACAGACCGAGAGGCCGGCGAGATTGCCGTAGATGTGATCGTGCGGTCCGATCGAGACGCCCACGCAGGCGACGCCGGGGAAGGCCTCACCGCGGTCGAAAGCTGCACCGCGGTCCCGGATCTGGGCGAGCTCGGCGTCGAACTGGGCGGGGCTCGTGATCGACAGGGCGGTCTGCTTGACGAGCGTGCCGTCGTCGAGCTTGTGCAGACCCCGGGGAGATTGCCGCGGGGCGACCTCCGCGTACGCGATGATGACCTTCCCGAGGGCGGTCAGATGGGCGGGAACCCGCTGGCCCACCGCGGTGGGTGTCGGGCCGCTGAGCCGCCCGTTCACCTTCGCGAGGTAGACGGTGTCACCGCCGTCGACGACGCCCAACTGGATCGTGTAACCCGTCCGCTGGGCGAATGCGTGCATCACCGGCCGTGCGGCTCGGAGCAGACGATTCTGGTTGAGTGCGGCCTGGCCCATCTCATAGGCCTTGACCCCGAGCTCGTAGGTCTGTTCCGGTGACCGGGCCAGCCAGCCGGCACTGGCGAGCTGCTCGAGCAGCCGATGCACGGACGATCGGGGTAGTTTGGTGCGCGCAGTGACCTGCGCCAGTGTCATCGGGGCCGATCCGTTGAACGCCTCGAGTACCGCCGAGATCCGATCCACGACCGAGATGGGTCCGTCGCTCGTCTGTGTCGTCCTCACCAATCCTCCTCCGTGATGCTCGTCACAGTACCCCGCGTGTTGTGGCTCTCGCCACGGGGTGCTGGTCCGGTTGCCCATCTTCGCCCCGGCGGACGGCCTCCGCCGATGGGCTTCCCGTCCAGCGGAACGACCGCCGGAATCGGGGGCGCCGATTCGTATGATTCCCGTCTGTTCGGCGCTTCGAGTGGCCTGGGTCACTCGATCGGATGTCGAAACGGTACATGACACATCGGATGGGTGGGCACCATGATCTGGGACAGGATTGACGGCCGTGACGATCGGCGCGGCCGGAGAGTCAGGGTCGTCGGTGTCGTCGACGAGACGCACGACACCAGGTCGTTGCTGGTCGAACCCGCGCCCGAGGACACTGCGGCGTTCGGCTACTCCGCGGGCCAGTTCTTGACCATCCGGGTGCCCGACCAGGGCCGAGGGGGAGCGCGATGCTATTCGCTCGCGAGTTCGCCTCACGTGGACACGACCCTCAAGGTCACGGTCAAACGCGTGCACGGCGGTCACGGCTCCAACTGGGTCTGCGACACGATCACGTCGGGGGATGAACTCGAGGTCCTCCCGCCGGCGGGTACGTTCGGCCCGAAGTCGCTCGACGAGTCGGTCGTGCTCATCGCCGGCGGGAGCGGCATCACCCCGGTGATCTCGATCGCGAAGTCGATCCTCGTCGCGGGTTCCGGACACGTCGCGCTCATCTACGCCAACCGCGACGAGCGGTCGGTCGTCTTCGCGGAGGAGCTGCGTGAGCTCGCGGATCGCCACGGCACCCGGTTCAGCGTCGTCCACCTGCTGGACTCCGTCCAGGGGCGGCCGACCGGTGCGGGCCTGTCTGCTCTGCTGCAGCCATACCTCGACCGGCAGGTCTACGTGTGCGGACCGCCGCCGCTGATGGACCTCGTCGCCTCGGTGTGCGAGGCGCTGGGCATCGAGCGTGGTCGGGTTCATGCGGAGCGGTTCGTCTCGTTGCAGGGCAACCCCTTCGACGCCGCCGGCCCCGTCGGGGACGAGGCGCCCGAGGACGACGACGATCCGGGGTGTTCGGTCGAGGTCCACCTCGACGGCGAATCGCACGTGGTGCCCTGGAGGGGCCGGAAGAAGCTCCTCGACGCGCTGCTGGAGGCGGGTCTCGATGCGCCGTTCTCCTGCCGGGAAGGGGCGTGCAGCGCGTGCGTCTGCAGTCTCACCTCGGGTGAGGTTCGATTGGCGCACAACGAGATTCTGTCCGACGACGAGATCGCCGAGGGATACATCCTGGCCTGCCAGGCCGAGTCGGTGGGCGAGAAGATCACGATCGAGTACTGAACTCGCGGTGGTGCCGAAAAGCCCTCCCACTCGATGGGAGACCCACGTCACACCGGGCGCCCTGGTTGCCAAGCTGAGGACACCGCGACGAGTGGCACGGTCGCGATCATCCGATCAGGAGGCGTTGTGAGTACGACCATCGAACCCAGCGGCGAAGTCAGGGACATCGACACCGGTGCGCCGCCACAGCGTTACGCCCGGGGATGGCACTGCCTCGGACTGGTTCGCGATTTCGCCGACGGAGCTCCGCACCAGGTGGCCGCGTTCGGTACCGAACTCGTGGTCTTCGCCGGCGAGGGCGGCACGTTGAACGTGCTCGACGCCTTCTGCCGGCACATGGGCGGCAACCTGGCGCTCGGAACCGTCAAGGGCAACACGATCGCCTGCCCCTTCCACGACTGGCGTTGGCGCGGCGACGGCAAGTGCGCCGGGATCCCGTACGCGAAAAGGGTTCCGCCCATTGCGCGAACACGGGCCTGGACGTCCACGGTGGTGAGTGGCCAGCTGTTCGTCTGGCACGATCCGCAGGGATCGGTTCCGCCCCCCGAGCTCGCCATCCCGGAGATCCCGACCTACGGCGACGAGGGCTGGACCGACTGGGTGTGGAACTCGATCGACGTGACCGGATCGCACTGCCGCGAGATCGTCGACAACGTCGTCGACATGGCGCACTTCTTCTACGTGCACTACGGCATGCCGACCTACTTCAAGAACGTCTTCGAGGGGCACATCGCCAGTCAGGTCATGCGGTCGCGACCCCGCGCGGATGCGGCCGGGGTGAGCCAGAGCACCAACTACAGCACCGAGAGCCAGTCCGACGCATCGTATTTCGGACCCTCGTACATGATCGACAAGCTCTGGAGCGGCGGCCGTGATCACGACGGCGACCCGAACATCTACCTGGTCAACTGCCACTATCCGATCTCGCCGACATCGTTCCGGCTGCAGTACGGCGTGCTCGTCGAGAAGCCCGCGGGGATGGCCGACGAGCAGGCGAACCAGATCGCACAGGCCGTTGCGAAGGGAGTCGCCATCGGCTTCGAACAGGACGTGCAGATCTGGAAGAACAAGTCGCGCATCGACAATCCTCTGCTGTGCGAAGAAGACGGGCCTGTCTACCAGCTCCGGCGCTGGTACGAGCAGTTCTACGTCGACGTCGAGGACATCGCGCCGGAGATGGTCAATCGATTCGAGTACCAGATCGACACCGAACGCGCACTGAAGAGCTGGCAAGCCGAGGTCGACGAGAACCTCGCCGCCGGGCGAAGCGCCCTGGCGCAGAACCCGGCCTCGGCACCGAACCGCGAGGGCGCCGGCCAGTCCGTGTCCTGACCCCATCGACAACACCGAGCGCCGCCGGCGCTCACTTCTGAGGAGAACACCTATGAGCCACGAAGTGCTCGACAAGGTCATGGACATGGCCGACGAACTGCGCGCGGGTGCGGAGGAGTCCGAGAAACTCGGACGACTCTCCGACGATGTCGCGAAGGGACTCAAGCAATCCGGCATCATCCGGCTGCTCCAGCGCAAGACCTACGACGGGTACGAGGCGCACCCGAGGGAGTTCGCCGAAACCGTGATGGGGACGGCGGGCATCTACGGGTCGGCCGGATGGATCGGCGGGATCGTCGGCGTCCACCCGTGGCAGCTGGCCTTCGCCGACCCGCGGGTCCAGGACGAAGTGCTCGGCGGCGACTCGGACACCTGGCAGGCGTCGCCCTACATGCCCGGTGGTGTCGCAACACCCGTCGAGGGCGGTTACCGGATGACGGGGCGGTGGCAGTTCTCCTCCGGCACCGACCACTGCGACTGGATCTTCCTCGGCGCCTTCACCGGTGACGCGGACGGCAAACCGCTGATGCCGCCGGTCGGTCTGCATGTCATCCTGCCGCGGTCGGACTACCAGATCGTCGAGGATTCCTGGGATGTGGTGGGGCTCCGGGGAACCGGCAGCAAGGACATCATCGTCGAGGACGCCTTCATCCCGGCACATCGTGTGATGCGCTCCGGGGACGTCATCGACGGCACTGCGGCGAAGGAGTACGGCGTCACCGAGACGCTCTACAAGATGCCGTGGTCGACGATGTTCCCGCTGGGGATCACCTCGGCGACCATCGGTATCTGTGAAGGTGTGCTGGCAGCGGGAATCGCCTATCAGCGCGATCGGGTGGCCGCAACGGGTGGCGCGATCAAGGACGACCCCTACGTCCTGCACGCACTCGGTGAGGCGGCCGCCGAGATCGACGCCGCCCGGCAACAGCTCTTGGGCAACGTCGATCGCATCTACGACCTCGTCGACGCCGGTACCGAGATCGACTTCGAGATGCGGGCCACCTCGCGACGCAATCAGATCCGTGCCGCCTGGCGCGCGGTCCGCGCGGCCGACGAGATCTTCGATCGGTCTGGCGGCAACGCGCTGCGGATGGACAATCCGTTGCAGCGGTTCTGGCGGGACGCGCACGCCGGACTGCACCACGCGATCCATGTCACCAGCACCACCTATCACGCCGCCGCGCTGGCGTCCCTGGGTGTCGAGGTCCCCGCAGGTCCCCTGCGGGTGATGATCTGAGCCGGGGGATCACGACGATGGGTCTGATCGCAGCGCTCGGCTACGTACGGGTGATGGCCACCGACATCGATCGGTGGCGCGAGTTGGGTTTCGAGGTACTAGGATTCGCGCCGGGGACCGGACCCGAAGAGGATGCGCTTCACTTCCGGATGGACGAGCGCACAGCTCGGATAACTGTGGAACGAGGCAATGCCGACCGGGTCACGGCAGTCGGCTGGGAGGTGCGCGACCACCTCGCACTCGCCGAACTCCGGCGAGTGCTCGACGAGGCCGGGACCCCGTACTCGGAGATGGACCAGGACCTGTGTGATCACCGACGGATCGAGGCCGGCATCAGCCTGAAGGATCCCGGCGGAACGCCGCTCGAGATCTTCCACGGCCCGGTGCTCGACCACAGCCCGGTTCTCACCAGGTACGGACAGAAGTTCATCACCGGCCCCCAGGGGCTGGGGCACGTCGTGATGCCGACGGCCAACTTCGACGAGTCCTACGTGTTCTACACCGAGACACTGGGATTCCTGCCGCGGGGGGCGTTCCGGATGCCCACGCCGCCCGGGATGCCGCCGTCGAGGATCCGCTTCCTCGGGATCAACCAGCGGCACCACAGCCTCGCCATAATGCCGGCGCTGGAAGGGCGTGACCCCGGGCTCATCCACGTGATGGTCGAGGTCGACGAACTCGACGCCGTCGGCCGGGCGTACGACCAGGTCATGGCCCGCGACTTCCCGGTCTCATCGACTCTGGGCAGGCACACCAACGACAAGATGGTCTCGTTCTACGTCCGGGTACCGGGTGGTTGGGACATCGAGTACGGCACCGGCGGGATGCTGGTCGACGAAACTCATTACACCGCAGAAGAAATCACCGCCGACAGTTATTGGGGCCACGAGTGGATGTGGGCCCGGCAGGCCAAGGAGTCAGCATCGTGACCATCTCAGACACGCAGGGGGCGCGGACGACCGATCACGACGTGATCGTCATCGGCGCGGGCATCTCCGGCCTCTACGCCGTCCACAAGCTCCGCGGCGAGGGCCTCGACGTGCACGGTTTCGAGTCCGCCGCGGACGTCGGCGGAACCTGGTACCACAATCGGTACCCCGGGGCGCGGTGCGATGTGGAGAGCATCGACTACTCGTACTCATTCGACGAAGACCTGCAACAGGAATGGACCTGGACCGAGCGTTTCGCGACGCAGGCGGAGATCCTCGCCTACCTGCGTCATGTCGCGGACCGGTTCGACCTCCGAAGTGCCTTCGACTTCCTCACACGGGTCACCGCGGCCACCTACGACGAGGAACTCGCGCAGTGGTCGGTGAGCACCGACACCGGCTCCACCGTGACCGCGCGGTTCCTGATCATGGCGACCGGCGTTCTCTCCGCGACCAACAAACCCGACATCCCGGGCCGTGATCTGTTCGCCGGTGAGACCTACCACACCGGTGAATGGCCGCATCACGACGTCGATTTCGCCGGCAAACGCGTGGGTGTCATCGGCACCGGGTCGTCGGGCATCCAGTCGATCCCGGTGATCGCCGAGAGTGCCGAACACCTCGTGGTGTTCCAGCGCAGTCCCAACTACTCCATCCCCGCGGGTAACCGGCCGCTGTCCGAGGAGACCATCGCCGAGGTCAAGGCCAACTACGCCGAACGCCGCCGGCTCTCCCGGATGAGCGGGGGAGGGACCCCGAACGCTCCGTACCCCAAGGGTGCACTCGAGGTGGACGAGGCGGAACGTACCCGCGTCTACGACGAGTGGTGGCAACGCGGCGGCTATCTGTTCGCCAAGGCGTTCCCCGACCAGACCACCAACCTCGCGGCCAACGACACCGCGCGTGAATACGTCGAGGCGCGCATCCGGGAGATCGTCCGGGACCCGGCCGTCGCCGACATCCTGATCCCGACGGATCACCCGATCGGCACCAAGCGGATCGTCACCGACAGTGGGTATTTCGAGACGTTCAACCGCAGCAACGTGACCCTGGTCAACCTGCGCGAGACCCCGATCGAGGAGATCACCAGGACCGGGGTCCGGACCTCGGGGGAGAACATCGAGCTCGACATGCTCATCTTCGCCACCGGGTTCGACGCGATGACCGGATCGTTGTCCCGCATCGACATCCGCGGACGTGGCGAACGCACTCTCACCGAGGAATGGGCCGCGGGGCCCCGCACCTACCTCGGCCTGGCGGTGCACGGCTTCCCGAACATGTTCATCCTCACCGGGCCGGGGAGCCCGAGCGTCCTGGCCAACATGGTCCTCGGTGCCGAACAGCATGTGGACTGGGTCGCCGACGCCATCCGTCATCTCGACGAACACAATTCGGCGACCATCGAGGCGGAGAACGACGCGGTCGACAGCTGGGTCGCCGAGTGTTCGGCCAAGGCGGCCGGCACCCTGTTCCCCTCGGCGAACTCGTGGTACATGGGCGCCAACATCGAGGGTAAACCCCGCGTCTTCATGCCGTACATCGGCGGGTTCGGGAACTACGCGAACGTGTGCGCCGAGGTGGCCGAGGCCGGTTACAAGGGCTTCGAGATCACCTGACCCGATGACGCGATCCCACACCATCCAGACGGATGGAACACCGACGGATAGGACACCGACATGAGTCGTCGTAGCGACCTGCATCCCGACGTCGAAGCGATGCTGACCGCCCTCGAAGCAGGATTCCCCGACGTGACCGAACATGATCCCCGCGAGCTGCGGGAGATCATCGTGTCTCGGCGTGCTCCGCTCACCCGACAGCCGGACATGGCGACCGCCCGCGATCTCACGATCGACGGACCGGGCGGCGACCTGGCGCTGCGAGTGTTCGTGCCGCACCGCGATTCCGACGACGCGGACAGGAGCGGAGGTCTGCCGGTCGTCGTGTTCGCCCACGGCGGCGGGTTCGTCTTCTGCGACCTGGACAGCCACGACGAGTTCTGTCGATCGATGGCGGCGGAAGTGGGTGCGGTCGTGGTGGCGGTCGACTACCGTCTCGCGCCCGAACACCGGGCCCCGGCAGCGATGGAGGATGTCTATCGGGCACTGTGCTGGACGTCGGAGAACATCTCCGGGTTCGGTGGGGACCCGCACCGCATCGCGCTCGCCGGCGACAGCGCGGGCGGAAACCTGGCCGCCACGACCAGTCTGGCCGCCCGCGACCGCAACGGGCCGAAGGTGTGCGCCCAGGTCCTGCTGTACCCGGTGATCGACGACGATTTCGACACCGCGTCGTACCGCGACTACGGAGTCGGGTACTACAACACGACCAAGGCCATGCGGTGGTATTGGGAGCAGTACGCACCCCAGGGGCGGCACAGCGCCCTGGTGATCCCCACCAGCGCAGACACATTGGCCGGTCTGCCCCCGGCGGTGGTGGCCACCGCCGAACTCGACCCGCCGTGTTCGGCCGGGGAGGAGTACGCCCGATTGCTCGAGGCCGCCGGTGTCCCGGTGATCGCTCATCGATTCGACGGACTCTTCCACGGCTTCCTCACCTTTCCGCAACTCTCGCTCACGCCACCCGCTCGCGAGAAGGTCTGGCAGATGATCCGCGACGTTCTCGCGGCGACTCCTGCGGACGACGATGTCAGGAGCGCACCGTGACACCGCAGCAGTCGGGGACACAGCAGTTGAGCGGCAAGGTCGCGCTGGTGACCGGCAGCAGCCGCGGGATCGGGCGCGGCATCGCCCGGCGGCTCGCGAGCGCCGGGGCGACCGTCGTGGTGACCGCGCGATCCTCGACGCCGTCGCCGTCGATCCGCAACGGCGAGAAGCTGTTGATCTCCGGAACCCTCGACGAGACCGTGCACCTGATCGAGGAGGCCGGGGGAACCGCCCACGCGATCACCGCCGATCTCGAGAATCCCGCACAGCGCGACCGCCTCGTCGACGAGGTGGTCGAGGCCGCCGGCGGCATCGACATCCTGGTCAACAACGCCGGCTTCGCCGACTACTCGTCCGTCGAGGACATGAGCGTGGCGACCTTCGACCGGACGATCGAGCACTACCTCAAGGTGCCGTTCCTCCTGTCCCAGAAGGCGATCCCGCACATGCGGCGCAACGGTGCGGGTTGGATCGTGAACATCGGCTCCTCGACCGGGCTGAGCCCCATCCGGCCGTTCCGGGAGTACAACAAGACCTCCGGCGACGTGATCTACGCATCGGCCAAGGCGGCGCAGCACCGGTTCACCCAGGGCCTCGCGGCCGAGTTGCTCGACGACAACATCGCGGTCAACGCGGTCGGACCGTCGACGGCGATCATGACCCCCGGCGCCGAGGCGTTGCTGCCGGCCGGCTACGAGACCGAGCCGGTGGACTATCTGGCACAGACCGTCCTGGAGATGTGCACGCTCCCGGCCGCCGAGCGCACAGGCCTCGTCGCCTTCAGCCTCCACTATCCGTGGGCCACCGGGACACCGGTGTTCTCGGTGGACGGCCGCACCCAGCTCCCGCCACTCGAACCACCGTCCTGGGCCAACCCCCACATCGTGCCGGCCGGCGTGTGAACGCCGAACAGACGTGACGGGCCACGATCAGAATCGAGCGAGACAGGAATCATGACCAACGAAGCAGCACAGCGGTTTTCGTCGGGGACTGCAGTGGTCACCGGTGCCGCGGCCGGTATCGGCGAGGGATTCGCGCGTCGCGTGGGCCTTCTCGGGATGCACGTGGTGGTGGCCGACATCGATCGCGATCGCGCCGCGGCCGTCGCCGACGGCATCGGTGCTGCCGGCGGTCGGGCGAGCGCCTACGCCGTCGACGTCGGTGACCCCCGCGGGGTCGAGGAGTTCGCGGCCGCGGTGTTCGAGGGCCACGGCAGTGTGGAATTGCTGATCAACAACGCCGGGATCGAATCGGCCGGGTTGATCTGGGAGATCGACGACGCCCGGTGGCGGCGGCTCATGCAGATCAACGTCGACGGTGTCTTCTACTGCATCAAGTCGTTCGTGCCGCGGATGATCGCGGCCGGGACCCCGTCGTGCATCGCCAACCTCTCCTCGGTCGGCGGCCTGAATGCCGTTGCGGTGCAGGCCCCGTACATCGTCAGCAAGCATGCTGTGCTGGCGATGACCGAGTGCCTCCACCAGGACCTGTCCATCGTCGGCGCACCGATCCAGGTGAGTGCGGTGATACCGCACTCGATCCGCAGCGACATCTTCCGGTCGGCACTGCGCGAGGCCCCGACCGACAATCCCACGGCCAACGCGGTGTTCGCCGCGATGCAGCGCGACAACGTCGAACGCGGACTCGATCCCCTCGACGCCGCTGCCCACATGCTCGATCAGATCGCGGCCGGTGAGTTCTGGATCCACTCCGACGACGAGATGTGCATGGCCGCAGCGCATCGGCGGGGCCGGCAACTGCTCGACCTCGCCCCGCCCGCCGACCCACGAGACATGCTCACCCGAATGGGTGTGCCAGTACCGGAAGGTGCATGATGACCAACGCAGTATCTGCGACCACCCACTCAGGCGCCGCCGATTCGGCATCCGTCGACGAGGCAGCCCTGCGAGCCGCGATCGCGAACTGTGATCCGGCGCCCCTGCTGATGTCACTGATCCACGTGACCGGCGATCTGGGTCTGCTCGAGGAGTTCGGGTCCAGGCTCGAGATCTCCGTACCGGGAACGCACTACCAGACGGCGAACAGCAACGCCCTGCCTGCCGGCGTGTACCCCGCGGACGTGGTCGCCGACATCCGTGAACGCGCCGTCGAACTCCTCGTCGGTTCCGACCTGACCGCCGTCATGGGGGTGCCGCCGGACGAGGTCTTCGCCGACATGGCTCGGGTGGCGACCTCGCAGGTGGTCGACGATGAGTTCGTCCCTCTCCTCTTGGAGCAGGCCGGATTCGTCAGCGACCGGCGGAACGTCCCGGTGACGGTGGCTCCTCCCGCCGACTTCGATGTCATCGTCATCGGCGCCGGGATCACGGGTATCAACGCGGCGATCAAGCTGGGGGAGGCCGGCTTCTCCTACACGGTGTTCGAGGCGCGCAGCGACATCGGCGGCACCTGGCACCGCAACCTCTACCCCGGTGCAGCGGTCGACACGCCGAGTCACTACTACTCCTACTCGTTCGAACTCAACCCCGAGTGGACCCGGTACTACCCGACCGGACCCGAGTACCAGCGGTACCTGCTGTCCGTGGTGGACAAATACAGCCTCCGCGAACACATCCGGCTGAACACCGAGGTGGTCTCCGCGACCTGGTCCGAGGGTGATCAGCGGTGGCAGGTCGTCATCCGCGATGCCGCGGGCACGATCTCGACGCGTTCGGCGCGTGCGGTGGTCAGTGCACTCGGCATGTTGAACGCACCCAACATCCCCGACGTCCCGGGCCTCGACACCTTCGCCGGGACGGTTGTGCACACCGCGCAATGGGATCCGGCGCTGGATCTGGCCGGCAAGAAGGTGATCGTTCTCGGCACCGGGTGCACCTCGGTGCAGGTGGTGGCGAGCATCGTCGACCAGGTCGCCTCTCTCGACGTCGTCGCACGATCCCCCCACTGGATCGTTCCGGAGCGAGCAGTCGTCAACGACGTTGCCGCAGAACAACGGTGGGCCCTCGCTCACCTGCCCTTCTACCACGAGTGGTTCCGGTTGCGGTCCTACTGGTTCGCGTCGGACAACCTGTACCGCCTGCCGCGAGTGGACCCGGAATGGGCGGCGACGCATTTCTCGGCCTCGGCCGAGAACGACATGGTGCTCCGCAACGCGCAGAAGTATCTGCAGGACAACTTCGCCGACGATCCCGAACTCATGGCGAAGCTGACCCCCGACTTCCGGCCCTACGCCAAGCGGATCGTCAAGGACCCCGGTTTCTACGCGGCCCTCAAACGCGATCACGTCTCCTTGCATCGCGCGTCGTTCGCCGAGGTGACCGCCGACGGGGTGCGCACCACCGAGGGGGAGTTCCTCGAGGCCGACGTCATCATCCTGGCCACCGGGTTCAAACTGCAGTTCACCACCGCGATCGACATCGTCGGCCGCGACGGCAGGAGCCTGGCGCAGGTGTGGGACGGCGGCGAGGACCCGCGTGCATACCTGGGCGTGCAGGTGTCTGGATTCCCGAACCTGTTCGTCACCTCCGGACCCAACTCCGGACCCAATCACGGTGCCGGGCACAACATCACGAGCGAGGAGCAGGTGCACTACATCGTCGAGTGCCTGCAGTACCTGATCGAGAACGATCACCAGTCCATGGATGTGCGACCCGAGGCGCTCGCGGAGTACAACGCGCGGGTGGACGAAGCGCTCGACGAGACGGTGTGGATGCATCCGGGAGGTCAGGTCAACAGCTACTACCGGAACAGTGCCGGCCGGGCCGTGGTGCCGTGCCCGTGGCGTCTCGTCGACTACTGGACGATGCTGCGAGAACCACACCCCGAGGATCTGACGTTCGTCGACGCCACCGTCCGCAGTCCAGCCGCCGAGGCGGTCCGGTCATGAGCGAGACCGTAGGACAGACCGTTGCGACCGTCGATCTCCTGGTCGTCGGCTCGGGTACCGGACTGGCGGCCGCCCTGGCCGGCCACGAACTAGCCCTGTCGACGCTGGTGGTGGAGAAGTCGGAGTACGTCGGGGGTTCGACGGCGCGCTCCGGCGGGGCATTCTGGGTGCCTGGCAATCCGATCCTGCGCCGTGAGCAACCCGACGACGGCCCGGCGGCCGCGGCCGACTACGTGCGCGCGGTGGTGGGCGACAGCGCCCCTGCCGAGAGGGGTGCCGCCTTCCTCGAACACGGTCCCGAGGCCATCGCGATGCTCGAGCGGACGACGCCGATGACGTTCATGTGGGCGCGCGGCTACTCCGACTACCACCCCGACGAGCCGGGCGGTTCCGCCGTCGGCCGCACCTGCGAGTGCAAGCCCTTCGACGTCGCCACGCTCGGCCCCGAACAGGCACGTCTGCGACCGGGGTTGATGGAATCACCCCTGCCCATGCCCATCACCGGTGCCGACTACAAATGGCTGAACCTGTTGCGCAGCACGCCGAGTCGTTCGCTCCGCCGCATCGTGAAGGCATTGGGTATCGGGCTCGGGGGGCTCGTCGTCAAGCGCCGGTATGCCGCCGGCGGACAGGCGATCGCCGCCGGGCTGTTCGCGGGCGCGCTGGCCGCGGACATCCCGATCTGGACCGACACCCCCATGGTCGATCTCGTCGTCGAGGACGGCCGGGTGGTGGGGGCCGTGGTGAACCGGGAGGGCGTCGACGTCACCGTGCGGGCGCGCCGAGGCGTTGTGTTGGCGGCCGGCGGTTTCGATCACGACATGGAGATGCGGCACAAGTTCCAATCGGAGTCGTTGTCGGCGAACAGCAGCCTGGGCTGCACGACGAACACGGGCGATGCGATCAAGATCGGTCAGGACCTGGGCGCGGGGGTGGCGTCGATGGATCAGGCGTGGTGGTTCCCCGCGGTCGCGGCCGTACCCGGCGGGTCGCCGTCGGTGCTCTTGGCCGAGCGGTCACTGCCGGGGTCGTTCATCGTCGATGCGTCCGGGCGCCGCTTCATCAACGAGGCACTCGACTACATGACCTTCGGGCAGCGGGTACTCGCCCGGGAGCAGGCGGGCGACCCGGTCGGGACCATGTGGCTGGTCTTCGACCAGCGATACCGCAACAGCTACCTCATGGCGGGCAGCCTCTTCCCCGGGCAGCCGCTGCCCCGAGCGTGGTACGAGCACGGCATCGCGGTCCGCGCGGATGATCCGGGTGACCTGGCCATCCACATGGGTGTCGACGAGACCGCGTTCCGGAACACCTTCGACGCGTTCAACGCGGCGGCCGCCGTCGGCGTCGACCATGAGTTCGGGCGCGGCACCAACGCCTACGAGCAGTACTACGGCGATCCGACCATCAGCCCGAATCCCACGCTCCGCGCGCTCGGCGGCGGACTGTTCGCCGTACGCCTGGAGTTGAGCGATCTCGGGACGTGCGGCGGTCTGCAGGCCGACGACCGGGCTCGTGTGCTGCGCGAGGACGGATCGGTGATCGACGGTCTGTACGCCACCGGCAACACCGCGGCGAATGCGTTCGGCGCGACCTACCCCGGTGCGGGCGCGACCATCGGACAGGGCCTTGTCTACGGGTACATCGCCGCACTGAGCGCGGCCGGCCGGCTCGCGGGGTGACACGGTGAGCCAGATGACCGACGGGCCGATCGTCGACGGCGCATCGATGCGACATGTGCTGGGCCACTTCGCCACCGGCGTCGTGGCGATCACCGGTATCCATCCCGATTCCGGGGAACCGGTCGGGCTGGCGGCGAACTCGTTCACCTCGGTGTCCCTCGATCCGCCGCTGGTGGCGTTCTGCGTGGGCCTGACCAGCACGTCATGGCCTCTCGTGCGTGCCGCAGGCCGGTTCACGATCAACATCCTCGCCGACTCGCAGGAAGCGGTCTGTCGTCGTCTGGCGTCACCCGGTGCGGACAAGTTCCGCGACGTCGACTGGACACCGGCGCCCTCGGGCGCCCCGGTCCTGACGGGTGCACTGGCCTGGATCGACGCCGAGCTCGATGCCGAGCACGCAGCGGGCGATCACACCATCGTCGTGGCGCGGGCGCATCATCTCCGCGCGTCCGACCAGGAGCCGCTGTTGTTCTACCGCGGCGGTTACGGTCGGATCGCTCGTCCGGAGGATCCGGCCGGAGGCGTTGTATGACCATGCAACCCATCTCGTGCCACGGGTGCGGCCGGGAGGTGCTGGTCGAGAAGTTCAGCGCGGCGCACACCTCGATCCAGTGGCCGTTCGACGCACGCGAGTGCCCTTTCATCGCGGCCCGTGAGAACGCCGGAAGCGGTGCCGGTTTCGGCGCGAACACCCACGGGTGCGAGCAGCTCCTCCGCACCATCGATCAAGCGTTCGCGGAGCAATCCCTCACCGAGAGTGGTATCGAACTCCCTGTGGGACAAAACGTTCCGCGTCTGCACTGAACGACGCCCGGTGAATGGGAAGGGTGCCGTCACGCCGGTCGCGGAGGTGGGACTCTGCGAGTATGGTGACCGACAGCGCGATCGAGACAACCGGAGCGAGCGAGAAGACGGAGACGTCGGGCGTCCCCGAACTCCGTGAACTCGCCACCGAACACGGCACATTGCGATATCGGGAGGCCGGCGACGGACCACCTCTGCTGTTGCTGCACGGCTCCGGCCCCGGAGTGACCGGCTGGCGCAACTTCAGCGGCAACATGCCGGTTCTCGCCCGGCACTACCGGACCATCGTCCTGGAGTTCCCCGGCTTCGGGGTCAGCGACAGTTTCGGCGCGCCTCACCCGATGCACTCGGCCCCGACCGCTGTCCGGGCTCTCCTCGACGGCCTCGGCCTCGACCGTGTGCGACTCATCGGCAACTCCATGGGCGGCTTCGTCGCCACCGACTTCGCGCTCTCCGATCCGGAGCGGGTGGAGAAGCTGGTGACGGTCGGCGGTGCCGGGACGAGTCTGTTCGGCCCGCAACCGGGTGAGGGCATCATCCGGCTCGGCGAGTTCGTCGACAACCCGTCCCGCGAATCCCTGGTGGCCTGGCTGAATTCGATGGTCTACGACCGATCGCTGATCACCGATCAGATGATCGACGAACGGTGGGAGCAGGCCACCGACCCGGACACGCTGGCCAGTTCGAGGGCCATGTACGGGCGGGCCGCACTCGACCGGATGGCGCAGGCGATGCGGTCGTCGGAGGCGACACCCGGATGGGCGAACCTGCGCAAGCTGTCCGTCCCGACGCTGATCACGTGGGGACGTGACGACCGGGTCAGCCCGGTCGACATGTCCATCCTGCCGATGCGGATGATCCCCCACGGTGAGATCCACATCTTCCCGAACTGCGGCCACTGGGTGATGATCGAGCAGAAAGAAGCCTGGGAGTCGGTGGTCCTGGCGTTCCTGGCCCGCTAGGGAGGTGCGGGTCCCGGTCGTCTCGTCGGTGGATCAGATGACCGGGGCCCGCAGCCGGCAGTAGCTGTGGCAGACACGATCGGAGATGATCCGATCCGGGCATTCCGGGTCGAACCAACGGTCGACCAGTCCCCAGTGGACCGGATGCATCATGTACTGGCCGGTGAGAGCGTCGACATCGGCGAACTCCTGCTCCCAGACGTGGGTCCACGTCGACGCGCCACGTGCCCGGATCACCGGGCTCAACTGCCATGCCCTGATTCCCGACAGGTGATCGGGCATCGCCAGCGTGGCGTTCTCGAAGCGGTCGACCTCGGCGGCCGGTGCGGTCTCGTCGACCCGCAGGAGCAGCGTCCGGTAGACGGTGGGCGAGGGGCCGTCGTCGCGTCGGCCGGTGGTGCCCGGACCGTCCGCACCGAGGTACTCCACCGCATCGACATGTCGCACCGCGCTGTGCCCGAGGGCCGCGTCGAGCACCGCCCGTGTGTCCTCCCAGTCCCCGGCGTCGGCGAACTGGAGATGGACGAGCAGATCCCCGCCGTTGCGGACCCCGGGCAGGGTCGGTTCGATCAGGATGCGCTGCGCCCGAGACTCTTCGGCGACGCCGCGGAGACGTTTGACGAGGACCGCGGTCTCGAGGTCGTCTCCTGGGTCGGCCAGGTGGAGGAGCGCGGTGACCTTATACATCGTTCAGCTTCTCCACATCGTCGGCGGAGGCCGCCATCGAACGGGTGCGCTCGACGATCAGTGGCTCCATGGACGTCCACCATCGGGACGGTTCGGGGTCGTGCCGGCCACGGACCGCCGCGGCCCACCAGTCGCCGGGCCCGGACACGGTCCACGTCGCCGTCACCGTGTTGTTCTCCCCGTCGATCCACGCCGGCGGACTCACCAGGACCCGGTCGAGTGTCAGGCCGCGTTCGCGGGCGGACGGCGCGTACTCGTGCAGGTACGCGTCGATGAACTCCGGGGCGCGGCCGGGTCGGACGACGACCTGATCGACGATGTAGATGGTGGCGTCGGGCATGTGACCACGGTAGGTGCCCGTATCACCGCTCCGGACAACGGTTCCCGGTAGCCGGGAGCTGACCCACCGCGAGGACATGGTGCGCTTTGTAAGGTAGACGACCATGGGACCTGACCGCGCTGCTCATCCGCACCTCCCGGCGACCAGCTGGGCGGTGCTGGGGATGCTGTCGTTCGGCGAGGAACTGACGGGCAACGACCTGAAGAAGTGGGCCGACTGGAGCATCGGGTTCTTCTACTGGAGTCCCTCGGTGAGCCAGGTGTACACCGAACTGAAGAGGCTCGAGGATCGTGGGCTCGTGACCTCACGGATGGTCGCCGGTGACGGTGAGCGGGGAAGGCGCCTGTACGGCATCACCGACGCGGGGGTGTCGGCGTTGCGGAGCTGGTCCAGTGACGCCGACGTGGAGCTGCCGGTTCTCAAACACGGTGTGATGCTTCGCCTCTGGATGGGTCATCTGCAGGAACCGGAACAACTCAAGGAGCTGGTGCACGCCCACATTGACAATCTCACCGAGCAGGCCCGCCGCGCCGGGGTCCACGCCGAGCACTCCGACGACGAACCGGCCTGGGCCTTCTCGCAGATGAGTCTGCGGTGGTCGCAGCGCTACTTCGAGTCCGAGATCCGTTTGGCCAGAGAGCTTCTCGACGACATCGATGCGGCGGCGACCCGCTACCGCGAGTCCGCCGCACACGGCGAGAACGGTTTGCCGATCCCGCGGGACCCGGGGACCTGGCGGTCGACCGTCGAGGACTGACGGGTTGCGCGAGGTCGGCGGCTATCCCTCGGACAGCACGCTCGCGGCGGTGGGTAGCGAACGCAGGAGATCGCGGCGCTGAAGTGTCGGTGTCACCCGCACCCCGGCCGACAGGCTCCGCCAGATCGCGCCGGCCGCGAGCTGTACCGGGCTGGTCATCCGATGGTCGAAAGCCATGTCCCGCAACGGTCCACAGATCGACACGGCGGTCGTCGCCTCACCGGCGGGGCCGATGGGGGCGGCGATGCACCCGAACCCGCGGAGCGCCCCGTCTCGGTGCGTGGCGAACCCGCGCTCCCGGACCAGTGCGTCACCGGGGAGGTTGCGGCCGTTGAAGGCGAGCAGGGCGTTCCCCAACGCGGTCCGCTCGGCCGGCAGGCGACCACCGACCCGGGTCGGCACATGAGCCGCGAGCCGGCCGCCGATCTTGTCCAGATAGACGATGTCGTCGCCGTCGAGAACTGCGAGGTGCACGACCATGCCGGTGATCCGGTACAGGTGGTGGAGATGATCGGCGGACGCCGAGTGCACCCGATCCTGGTGGACTGCCAGCGACCCCAGCTCGACGAGGCGGATGCCCAGGCTGTAGTCACGGCCCTGTCGTCGGAGCCACCGCATCGCGACCAGACGGTCCAGCATGCGATGCGCCGAGGACCTCGGTACCCCGGTGCGGACGACGACCTCCGCGAGGCTGAGCGTCTCCCGCCCGGCGAACGCCTCCAGGACCAGCGACAAGCGATCGAGGACGGCGGTCGGGGCCGCGTCGTTCACGGGTGTCACCGGCCGGTCGCACGAGATCGGGGCGGGGTCGGCAAGCGTCGTCATGTCGGCACTCCTTCAGCAGCTAACGCTCTGACATCGCTATTTCGATTAGGAATATGCCACAGCGGAGTGTGCTTGTGAAGCAGGTCACGCAACTTGGTCCCGGTTTCCCGTGGGTCAGTGGGCCGGCTCGACCACCAGCGGGCACCTGGTGCCGGTGAAGATGCTGGCCGCGCACAGATTGCAATGGATGCACAGTGAGGTCGCTTCGCGATCCTTGCCGATCCGATTGATCAGGTCCGGCTCCCGAAGCAGCGCGCGCGCCATGGCGACGTACTCGAAACCGTCCGACATCGCGGTGTTCATGGCCTCGAGGTCGGTGATCCCGCCCAGCAGGACCAGGGGCATCGTGAGCGCGTCGCGGAACTGGCGCGCGAAGTCGCGGAAGTACAGCGGCTCATAGGGGTAGTGGGAGAACACCACGTTGCCGAACATCTTCATCCCGAGCTTGACGATGCCCTTCTGGGTCTCCGCCATCTCGCGCACGGGCACGTCGCCGCGGAAGAGGTACATCGGATTGAGCAGGGACGACCCGCCGGTCAGCTCCAGTGCGTCGAGATGGCCGTCGGCCTCGAACATCGTTGCCACGCGGAGGGATTCGTCGAGCCACAATCCGCCGGGGACGCCGTCGGCCATGTTCATCTTCGCCAGAACCGCGATGTCGTCGCCGGCGGCTTCGCGGACCGCCGCCAGGATGCGGCGCGCGAACTCGGCGCGGTTGGCCAGTGACCCGCCCCAGGAGTCCTTGCGGTGATTGAGCTTCGGACTCAGGAACGAACTCGCCAGGTAGTTGTGGCCGAGATGGACCTCGACCGCGTCGAAGCCGACCTCTTTGGCGTATCGCGTGGCCTGGGCGTGCGCTTCGATGACGCGCGCGATGTCGGCCGGTGTCGCAGCCCGGTCGAGGGCCATCGCAAGAGGGTTGGGCCGGGTCGACGGTCCGATCGACGGCAGGCCGGTGGAGCGGGAGTTGGCCACCGGCCCGGCATGCCCGATCTGCGCCGAGATCTTCGCGCCGGTGGCGTGGACGGCCTCGGTGAGCCGGCGTAGGCCGGGTAGCGCCTCCGGTCGCCAGTAGATCTGGTCGCGTTCGGTCCTTCCCTCGGGTGCCACCGCGAGGTAGGCGACCGTGGTCATGCCCACACCGCCCTCGCCGACGGCGACATGGAAGTCGATGAGGGCATCGGTGACCAGTGCATTCGTGGTCACGCCTTCGAAGGTCGCCGACTTGATCACCCGGTTCCGCAGTTCCACGGGCCCGATCCTCGCCGGGGCCAGCGGGTCGGGATGCGGAGGTGCGGGTGGAGTGGACTCCGTGATCGGCAACGAAGTGGTGGGGGAATGGTTCTCGACGGTCATGGAGGTTCCTTTCGGATCGGGCTGTGGTCGGAGGGGGAGTGGGGTCGGTCCCCGGTGTGTCACGGGGCCGGGACGGTGATCGTGAGCCAGCGAAGCGCCTCTTCCACCGCGTCGGCCGAGTCGATGTCCGGGGCGAGCTCGGCCCAGCTGAGCAGGGCGTCGAAGGTGGCCGCCTGGTACGCCGTGGCGATCGCGCGGCACACGGAGGCCGGCGCCTCGGGGAGTCGTCTGCCGATGTAGCCGGCGAGTTCGTCGATCCACGGCCGGTACGCGGCGGGGGCCATCGCCACGAGTTCGGGCTCGGACGAGATCAGCCGCAACCAGTCGGCGCTCACCCGTTGGACGTGCGGTTCGTGTGAGACGGACTCGGCGATCGCGTGGCGGACGGCGTCGCCGAGGGGGACATCGGCGGCGGTGGCGGCCAGTGCGGCCGTGAGGCGTTCGGTCGCCGGTTCGACGCCCAGCCAGGCGATGTCGGATTTGGATGGGAAGTGACGCAACAGTGTCCGCGCGCTCACTCCGGTCGCGGCGGCCAGGTCCTGCCAGCTCGTGGCCGCGAAACCGTGCGTCGACCAGAGGCGGTATGCCTTGGCGACGACGTCGTCGGTGTCGAGGACAGACGGCCGTCCACGGCGCCGGGGCATGCCGGGGGCGAGCGTCATGAGAGCTACATCACCATTTTTGGCGAGGACTGTCAATAATATGGCGGCGCGTTCGTCCGATCGGGTCGTTGTCGTGGGTGCTGACTGAAGTGGCTGCGGCAGGCCTGATTTCGGGTCGTCTGACCAAACGACGCGACGTTCCAGGCTCGGATTTTCCGACCTCCCAGTCAATGGGAACGCCTCATCGCCGGCACGTGGCGGTACGCACATAATTCACTGCCGCCACCCGGAGGGTGATGTGCATCACGCGAGGAACTGTGCGTGTCGGATGTCTCGTCCGGTGCGGGTTCTCGCACATCTCGTGAAGGAGAAGCCCGATATGAAACTCGGCGGACTGATTCGGCACCGGCGGACCATCGTCGGCGTCGGTGCCCTGGCCCTGGTCGCCACCTTCGGCGCCACCGCCTGTGGCAGTGATGATTCCACCAGCGACAGCGCCTCGTCGGCCTCGACGTCATCGCTCCCCTCGGAGCCGGCGTCCGGCGAACCGATCAAGATCGGATTCGTCTCACCCGAGGGCGGCGCCGCGGTGTCGATTCCCGAGTACCGACAAGGCGCCGAAGCCGCGGTGCAGTACGTCAACAACAATGCCGGCGGCCTCGCCGGCCGGCCGATCGAACTCGTGGTCTGCAAGCAGCAGGAGGAGCCGACCTCGGCCACCAAGTGCGCCAACGAACTGGTCGAGAAGAAGGTCGCAGCGGTGCTGTCGCCGGGCACCTCGATGGGACAGGTGATCGTGCCGATCATCTCCGGCGCCAAGATCCCCTACGTCACCCTCAATGCGGTGTCGCCGATCGAGCTGACGTCGCCCGACGTCGCCGCGCTGTCGGCGGGGCTGCCCGGCACGCTGACCGCAATGGCCAGTGGGGCCAAGGACAAGGGGATGAAGTCGGTCACCCTGTTCGCCAGTGACGGCGGCGGGATGGGCAACGTCATCACCCAGATGGGAACGCCCGTCTTCGGTGCCTACGGTGTGGACCTGAAGGTCGTGCCCCTGCCGCTCGGCGTGCCGGATCCGACCCCGATGGTGTCGGCGGGTCTGTCCGAGAAGCCCGACGGCGTGAGCATCATCGCCGACGCGGCGACCTGCGCGGGCGTGCTGAAGGCCGTCCAGACCGCCGACCCGAACGTCGAGAAGATCCTGATCCCCACCTGCCTGGACCCCAACGTCACCAAGGTGATCGGCCTCGACGCGGTCAAGGGCAACGTCGGTATCACCGCGACCGACTACCTGTCCGACAACCCGGACTCGGTGCTGTACCGATCGGTCCTGGGTCAGTACGCACCCGATCTGTCGATCACCGGCGCCGGTGCGTCGGGCTACCAGGTGCTGCTCGGGTTCGTGCGTACCGCCGGTGGTGTCCAGGGTGACGTGACCCCGGCTTCGCTGGGTGCGGCGATCAAGGCCGCCAAGGACGTCGAGATGCCCGCCGGCGGCGGCATCACGGTGACCTGTAATGGCAAGGCGTTCCCGCAGATGCCTGCGCTGTGCTCCAGCCAGATGCTCTACGGAACCGTCAACGACGAAGGCGTGCCGGTCGACCTGAAGCTGGCCGGCCAGCAGCCGGCCGCCTAGCCCGGCACACGAGGACAATTCATGACCGACCATCTCTCCTATCTCGTACTCGGCCTCGGCAACGGGGCGGTGTACGCGGCCATCGGGCTCGCGCTCGTCATGACCTTCAAGAGTTCCGGCGTCGTCAACTTCGCGACCGGCGCCGTGGCTCTGTACACCGCCTATACCTATGTCCTGCTGAGGACAGGGGAGCTGATGGTCCCGATACCGGGACTCCCCAAGACGGTCCATCTCGGTGGGCCTCTTGGGGTCGTCCCGGCCATGGCGATCGCCCTGGTGATCGCCGCTGTCCTCGGACTCTTGTTCTACGCCTTGATCTTCCGTCCGATGCGCAACGCCTCGGTGGTCGCCAAGGCGGTCGCATCGATCGGTCTGATGATCGTGCTCCAGGCGCTCATCGCGCAGCGGGTGGGAACCGAGATCCCGCTCGTGGAGCCGATCTTCCCGATCGAGACCATCACCATCGGCGACAGCCGGGCCCCGACGGACCGGATGTGGCTCGCCGGCTGCGTCGTCGGCCTGGCGGTGGTCACCACACTGGTCTTCCGGTACACGCGATTCGGCATCGCCACCGAGGCGGCCGCGGAATCGGAGAAGGGTGCCTACCTGACCGGGTTGTCGCCCGACCGGATCGCGTTCAGCAACTGGGCGCTGTCCTCGGTGCTGGCGGGTCTCGGTGGCATCCTCATCGCACCGCTGGTCACCCTGAACCCGGTGGCCTACACCATGTTCATCGTGCCGGCGCTCGCCGCCACCCTGGTCGGCAACTTCTCGTCGATCTGGCTCACCGTCATCGCCGGTATCGCCATCGGCGCCCTGCAGTCCGAGGTCACCAACCTCCAGAACTCCTTCGACTGGCTTCCGAAAACGGGTATGGGCGAAGCGATCCCGCTCATCCTGATCATGGCCTTCCTCGTCGTCCGGGGTCGGCCGCTACCCGACCGCGGTGCGGTCGCCCGACCGGCACTCGGCCGGGCGCCCCGCCCCGACCACGTTCTACTCCCGGCGCTCGTGGCGATCGCGGCCGCGGTCATCGCACTGCTGGTGACCGGCGGCAGTTACCGCGCGGCGATCATCACCAGCATGATCTTCGGCATCGTCGCGCTCTCCCAGGTCGTGGTCACCGGGTACGCCGGCCAGGTGTCGTTGGCGCAGTTGACCCTTGCGGGTGTCGGCGCCTACTCGCTGTCGGTGCTCAACACCCATCTCGGCATCCCGTTCCCGTTCGCACCGATACTGGCGGCCCTCGGCGCCACCGTCATCGGTGTGGTGGTCGGCCTACCCGCGCTCCGGGTCCGAGGGCTCCCGCTGACCGTGGTGACCCTCGCCCTCGCGGTGTTCCTCGAGGCGTTCTGGTTCCGGAACCCCTCCCTGAACGGCGGCGTCAACGGCGCCCCGATCGACACGCCGCGCATCTTCGGCATCGATCTCGGAATCGGTGCGGGAGAGAGCTATCCGCGGATCGCGTTCGGGTTGCTGTGTCTGTTCACGCTGGCCCTCGTGGCCCTGGGGGTCGCCTGGCTGCGTCGTAGTCCGCTCGGCACCGACATGCTTGCGGTCCGCGCCAACGAACGGTCGGCCGCCGCGACCGGCATCGACGTTTCCCGAACCAAGTTGGCGGCGTTTGCGATCGGAGCCTTCATCGCCGGTCTGGGCGGCGCGCTGCTCGGCTACCAGCAGACCCTGGCGACCGCCGAATCGTTCACGGTCTTCCTGGGTATCAGCCTGTTCGCGGTCATGTACATCGCCGGTATCACCTCGATCACGGGCGGCATCCTGGCCGGGCTCATGGCGCCCGGCGGTCTGCTCTACATCCTCGTCGACCGTTTCCTGCACGCCGGCGAGTACTACACCCTGATCAGCGGCATCCTGCTGATCGTCTCGGTCATGGCGAACCCCGACGGCATCGCGAGCCGCCTCCCGAAGATCCCGTGGCCGACCCTGTCCCGTCGTGGACGCTCGAACACCATTGCGGCAGAGTATGATCGGGCAACCGCGTCGTCCCCGGCGCCGACGGTCGACCGCAGCCGGGCGGCCCTCGCCGTCGACGGTGTGGGCGTGTCCTACGGTGCGGTGGTCGCCGCGGCCGACGTCACCTTCGAGGTGTATCCCGGCGAGATCGTCGGGCTCATCGGACCCAACGGTGCGGGTAAGACGACCGTGATCGACGCCATCACCGGTTTCGCCCCGTCCACAGGCACGGTGACGCTCGACGGTGACGACGTGAGCGCCCAGCGTCCGCATGTGCGGGGCAGGCGCGGTCTGGGCCGGTCCTTCCAGGACGTCGAACTGTACGACGACCTTTCCGTCGCCGAGAACGTGACGGTCGGGGCGACCCGGTCGCGGTCCGACGAACCGATCGGCAAGCGCGTGTCCACGGTGCTCGCCACCCTGGGCATCACCGAACTGGCCGACGCCGAGGTGGCGACACTCTCGCAGGGACACCGGCAGCTGGTGTCGGTCGCACGCGTCCTCGCGATGTCGCCGATCGTCGCGCTGCTCGACGAGCCGGCCGCCGGACTCGACTCGAGCGAGAGCCGCTGGCTGGGCGAGCGTCTGTGCAAGGCACGCGATGCCGGGATGTCGATCCTGATGGTCGACCACGACATGGACCTCGTCCTGTCGATCTGCGACCGGATCGTCGTGCTCGACCTCGGTCGGGTCATCGCGACGGGGACGCCGGACGAGATCCGCGCCGACGCCGCGGTCGTCCGGGCCTATCTCGGTGCACCTGTCGAATCCGTCGAGACCCCGTCCGTCGAGACCCGCCCCGTCGAAACAGAGGAGGTCCTGTCATGACCGCACTCCGCTGCCGCGGACTGTCCGCGGGCTATGTACGGCAACGTCCGTGTGTCCGGGACGTCGACCTCGACGTCGAGGCCGGCCAGATCGCCTGTCTCCTCGGGCCGAACGGTGCGGGGAAGACGACGCTCCTGATGTCCCTCGCCGGAATGGTGCCGCGTTTCGCCGGTGAGGTGACGGTGGACGGGAAGGTCCTGCCGGCCGATCGCCCGCGGGATTCGGTGCGGGCGGGACTGGTGCTCGTGCCGGATGATCGCGCTCTGTTCCGTCAGCTGCCCACCGTCGCGAACCTGCGCCTCGCGGTGAAGGCACGGGGCGATCGTGCCGCGGCGATCGAGGAGGTGCTCGGTTACTTCCCCTCGCTCCGGAAACGCCTCGGGGTCGAGGCGGGACGACTCTCCGGTGGTGAACAGCAGATGCTCGCCATCGGCCGGGCCATCGTGCAGCGACCCAAAGTGCTCCTCATCGACGAGCTGAGTATGGGACTCGCACCCGTGATCGTCGACGAGATCCTCGACGTCCTCCGCAGGCTGGCGGACGAGCGGGGGATGGCCGTCGTACTCGTCGAACAGCACGTCCAGCTCGCCCTGAGCATCGCCGACCGGGCCGGGATCCTCGTCCACGGCAGCATCGCGATCGACGACTCCGCCCAGGCGTTGCGGGCAGATCCAGCCCGGATCGAGAGGGCGTACCTGAGCGTCTGACGCCGGTTCGCTCGCTGAATGAGAAGACCGCCGCCACGGCTGCGGCGGAGATGGTGACATGGTCGCCGGCAGAGATTTTCGGGCGATCGGACCGAGGGGTGCCCCGAAAATGCAACGTGTTCTAAACTAGAACACGTTCACATTGGAAAGGTGAGGGCACAATGGCGGTTGACCAGCACGTTCGCGAGCAGATTGCGGCGCAGCTGTGGAAAGCGGAGACGTCGGCGACGGCCATCGACCGTCCTACGGACACCCATCCCGACCTCGACGTGGTCGACGCCTACGAGATCCAGCTGATCAACATCGGCAAGCGTCTCGACGCCGGGGCCAAGGTCGCCGGACACAAGGTCGGCCTCGCCTCCGAGGCGATGCAGAAGATGATGGGCGTCGACGAGCCGGACTACGGTCACCTCCTCGACGAGATGCAGTACTTCGAGGAGACCCCCATCGACGCGAAGAAGCTGTGCTTCCCGCGGGTCGAGGTGGAGGTCGGGTTCATCCTGGGCGAGGATCTACCCGGCGAGGGATGCACCAACGACGATGTCATCGCCGCGGTCGAGTGGGTGGTGCCCTCGATCGAGCTCATCGACTCCCGCATCAAGGACTGGAAGATCACGCTGTGCGACACCATCGCCGACAACGCCTCGTCATGCGGCTGGATTCTCGGACAGCAGCGTGTCCCGATCAGCGAGATCGACACCGGCGACATCGACGCGGTCCTGCATCGTAACGGGGAGATCGTCGCGAAGG
Organism: Gordonia namibiensis NBRC 108229; assembly: GCF_000298235.1. Taxonomy (GTDB): domain Bacteria; phylum Actinomycetota; class Actinomycetes; order Mycobacteriales; family Mycobacteriaceae; genus Gordonia; species Gordonia namibiensis. The sequence goes on along the minus strand of NZ_BAHE01000007.1, from coordinate 53,303 downwards.
GCAATTCGTCCGCGGTGCTGGGTCATCCGTTGAACGCGGTGTCGTGGCTGGCGCGCAAGGTGGACAGCTTCGGCGTCCGGCTGCGCAAGGGCGATGTGATCCTGCCCGGCACGGCGACGCGGGCGATCGACATCTCCTCGGGTGACCACTTCGTGGCCGAATTCGCCGGCCTCGGTTCGGTCACCCTCGACTTCACCTGACATTCAACAGACTTCACTAGCAAGAGGAGGGTCCACGTGGCGGCAAAACTGACCGCGGCGATCATCGGATCGGGCAACATCGGCACCGACCTGATGTACAAGCTGGAGCGTTCGGAGGTCATCGAACCCCGATGGATGGTCGGCATCGACCCCGACTCGGAGGGCATGAAGCGCGCCGCCGACCACGGGCTCATCACGATGAGCGGTGGTGCGGACGAACTCCTCGGGTCGCAGGACAAGCCCGATCTCATCTTCGAGGCCACCTCGGCCTACGTGCACCGTGAGTACGCCCCGAAGTACGAGGCCGCCGGGATCACCGCGGTGGATCTCACCCCGGCAGCGGTCGGACCCGCCGTGGTCCCGCCGGCCAACCTGCGCGAACACCTCGACGCCCCGAACACCAACATGATCACCTGCGGTGGGCAGGCGACGATCCCGATGGTGCACGCGGTCTCGTCCGTCGTCCCGGTCCCGTACGCGGAGATCGTCGCGTCGGTCGCCTCGGTCTCGGCCGGTCCGGGCACCCGCGCCAACATCGACGAGTTCACCGCGACGACCTCGGCGGGAGTGGAGACGATCGGTGGCGCCCAGCGCGGCAAGGCGATCATCATCCTCAACCCCGCCGACCCGCCGATGATCATGCGCGACACCATCTTCTGCGCGATTCCCGAGGATGCCGACACCGACGCCATCGCGGAGTCGATCCACCGGCGCGAGAAGGAGATCCAGCAGTACGTGCCGGGTTACCGCCTCCTGCAGGACCCGCAGTTCGACCCGCCGAGCGTCCTGAACGGCGGCTACGCGCGCGTGTCGATCTTCGTGGAGGTCGAGGGTGCGGGCGACTTCCTGCCGCCCTACGCCGGCAACCTGGACATCATGACCGCCGCCGCGACCAAGGTCGGCGAAGAACTCGCGAAGAAGAAGTTGGGAGTCCCCGCATGAGCACCAACGTGGTTCTGACACCGCGCGACCCGAAGCTGATGGCGAACGCGCGCAAGTACTCCGACACTCTCGACATCCGCATCACCGATTCCTCGCTGCGTGACGGCAGTCATCACAAGCGTCACCAGTTCACCGAGGAGGAGGTCCGGGCGATCGTCGGCGGCCTCGACGAGGCCGGCGTGCCGGTCATCGAGGTGACCCACGGCGACGGCCTCGGCGGCTCGTCGTTCAACTACGGGTTCTCCAAAACCCCTGAGCAGCAGCTCATCAAGGCCGCGGCCGAGACCGCCAAGCGGGCCAAGATCGCCTTCCTGATGCTGCCCGGTCTGGGCACCAAGGATGACATCCGCGCCGCCCAGGACAACGGCGGCCAGATCTGCCGCATCGCCACCCACTGCACCGAGGCCGACGTCTCCATTCAGCACTTCGGCCTCGCGCGCGACCTCGGCCTCGAGACCGTCGGCTTCCTGATGATGAGCCACAGTCAGCCGCCGGAGGTCATCGCCAAGCAGGCCCGCATCATGGCCGACGCCGGCTGCCAGTGTGTGTACGTCGTCGACTCCGCGGGCGCGCTGGTCCTCGAGGACGTCACCGTCCGGGTCGAGGCGCTGGTCGCCGAACTCGGCAACGACGCCCAGGTCGGGTTCCACGGGCACGAGAACCTCGACATCGCGATCGCCAACTCGGTCAACGCGATTCGTGCGGGCGCCCAGCAGATCGACGGTTCCATCCGACGCTTCGGTGCCGGTGCGGGCAACACGCCCACCGAGGCCTTCGTCGGTGTGTGCGACAAGCTCGGCATCACCACCGGAGTCGACTTCATGAAGATCGCCGACGTCGCACAGGACGTGGTCCGCCCGGCCATGCCGTCGGAGTGCCTGGTGGACCGACCGGCGATGATGATGGGCTACGCGGGCTGCTACAGCTCGTTCCTCAAGCACGCCGAGGGTCACGCCGAGCGCTACGGCGTCTCAGCCGCCGAGATCCTCCTCGAGGCAGGCGCCCGCAAGCTCGTCGGCGGCCAGGAGGACCAGCTCATCGACATCGCGCTGGAGCTGAAGAAGAAGCAAGACGCGAATGCCGGTGTCTGAGAGTCCTGACGGTTTCGGATCCGGCTTCGACGCGACGAAGTACGGCCCGTGGGCGGTGATCGCCGGCGGTTCGGAGGGCGTGGGCGCCTCGTTCGCCCACCAGCTCGCCGACGCCGGGGTCAATCTCGTACTCATCGCGCGTAAACCCGGACCGCTCGAAGAAACGGCTGCCGAGGTCCGGGCCCGCGGCGTTCAGGCGCTGACCCTGTCGGTCGACCTGACCGACCCCTCGGCGATCGATGAAATAATCTCCGCCACCGCCGATCTCGATGTCGGGTTGCTCGTCTACAACGCCGGCGCCAACACCTACGGTGCCGACTTCGTGGAGGGTGACCTCGAGAAGTTCCAGACCGTCATCGATCTGAACATCACCGCCCAGCTCGCACTCGTGCACCACTTCGGTGCCCGGTTGCGGGCCCGGGGGAGTGGTGGGCTGCTGCTCGTCGGTTCCATGAGCGGTTACCTGGGCGGCAAGCATCTCTCGATCTACGGCGCGGTCAAGGCTTTCGGGCGCGTGTTCGCCGAATCCCTGTGGCTCGAGCTGCGCGACCACGGTGTCGACGTCCTCGAACTCGTTCTGGGAGTGACGCGTACACCCGCGATGGAACGGGCCGGGATGAACCTCGGCGGGCCGCTGAAGGCGAGCGAGCCCGACGACGTCGCCCGCGAGGGTCTCGAGCATCTCGCCGACGGCCCGGTGTGGGTGGCCGGCGGCAACGCCCGCCGGGCGGAGAAGATCAACGGACCCGACCGCCGCAGTCTGATCCTGGCCCAGCATGAGGCGATGCTGAAATTGTTCCCGCAGAAGGCCGCATCATCTGCTCCTTGAGTAGCCCGGAGCTTGCGGAGGGCGTATGTTTTTGCTCCTTGAGTAGCCCGGAGCCTGCGGAGGGCGCATGTTTCTGCTCCTTGAGTAGCCCGGAGCTTGCGGAGGGCGTATCGAAAGGAGCCGACCCTGCCTGACTATCGCCTCGGCATCACCAGCCCGATCGTCACGCGTTTGCCGGGTGTCGCAGGTGAGTGGGAGGCGACCGCGGGGATCGCCGAACTCGCCGACATCGCCGCGGCCGCGGACGAACTGGGTTTCGAGTACCTCACCTGCAGCGAGCACGTCGCAGTGCCCACCGCGATCGCTGCCCAGCGCGGCGGTACCTACTGGGACCCGTTGTCCTTCTTCGGGTTCCTCGCGGGACGAACGCGGACCATCCGGTTCCTCACCCAGGTGCTGGTGCTCGGGTACCACCATCCCCTGGAGATCGCGAAACGCTACGGGACGCTCGACACCATCAGCGGGGGACGGGTGACGCTCGGCGTCGGAGTCGGTTCACTGCGTGAGGAGTTCGATCTCCTCGGTGTCGAGTTCGGTGGTCGCGGTGATCGCGCCGACGACGCGATGCGCGCGCTGCGCGCCTCGTTGTCGGCCTCCGAACCGGAATATCAGGGCACCCACTATGAGTTCGGCGGCTCGATCGTCGAACCGTGTGCGGTACAGCAACGGGTGCCGATCTGGGTCGGCGGACGAACGAGTCGGTCCCTGCGGCGGGCCGTCGAGCTCGGTGACGGCTGGGTTCCGTTCGGACTGGGCCGGTCCCGACTCCGGGAGATGCTCGACGCGGTCGAGGTCCCGCACGGTTTCGAGGTGGTGCTCGGCGCGGGGCCGCTCGATCCGGAGGACGCCGAGGGCACCGCCGCAGAGCTGGAGAAGACCCGCTCCGCCGGTGCGACGATCGTCGGCGTGACGATCCGGGCGTCGTCGGCCGACCACTACATCGGTCAGCTGCGACGACTCGCCGAACTCGGACTGAAGGGGTGAACGCGATGACGATCGAAGAGAAGATGACCCAGCTCGAGGACACTGTTCGGCTTCTTGCCGACGAACGGGAGATCACCCGCCTGGTCACCTCGTACGGACCGCTCGTCGACAGCGGCGACGCCGAGGCGGTTGCCGCGCTGTGGACGCCCGACGGCATCTACGACGTCGACGGCCTCTACATGCAGGGCCGCGATGACATCGCCGCGATGGTCCGCTCCGACGCACATCAAGGACTCATCGCCCGCGGCTGCACACATCTCCAGGGTGCGGTTCATGTGAACGTCGACGCCGACGAGGCGATCGCCGCCAGCCACTCACTTCTGGTCCTGTCCGGCGACAAGGGGTTCCGCGTTCTCCGCGCCACCGCGCATCACTGGAGGTTCGTGCGTACCGAGGCCGGCTGGAAGGTCGCCCGGCGTACCAGCCGTGCCCTCGATGGGAATCCCGAGGCGCATCACCTGCTCAACGCGGGTGCCCACGGGACCGATGTCGAGGACCGCGCCTCTTCCTGAGTGTTCAGGATCGGCCGATATGTGCCAGGAAGTGCCGGGCTGCACCGGCATTGGGTTGAGGACCGGATGACCACACCGCGCGTAGCTGACGTTCGAGATCGAGGTCGTCGATCGGGATACGGACCAGCCGTCGGCCGAGATCGTCGGCGACCGACAGGTTGCTGAGCACGGCCGGCCCGGCCCCCGCGATGACTGCGGCGCGCACCGACGCCGTGGTCGACAGTTCCAGCACCGGTGCGGTGATCTCGCGGGACGGTCCCAGCGCCCGCGTGAGAGCGCGTTCGAAGAACTCGCGCGTGCCCGAGCCCTCCTCGCGGGTCACGAGCGCGGTACCGGCGAGATCGGCGGCCCCGATCCGACGGCGGCTACGAGTCCACGGATGATCGGGCGGCACGACGACGACGAGCTCGTCACGTGCGATCGTCCGGCTCCGGAGTCCGGGCGCCACCCGAGGTCCCTCGACGAACCCGAGTTCGACCTCGCCGTCGCGCACCAGTGTGCAGACGTGGTCGGAGTTGGCGGCGGTGAACGACACCTTCGGCGCGGGTTCGTGCTGGGAGGCGAAGGACACAAGCCAGCGGGGGAGGAGATGCTCCGCGACGGTGAGGCTCGCGGCCAGCCGCAGCTGATCGCGCCTCTCCAGCCGCAGCGCGGCGAGCCCGGCGTCGAATTCGCCTGCCAGCGTGAGCAACCGGTCGGCCCACTCGGCGACGAGCCGGCCGGACTGGGTCGGGACCGATCCGCGTGGTGTTCGTGTCAGCAGTCCGACGCCCAGCTGGGTCTCCATCGCGCGGATACGTGCCGACACCGCCTGCTGGGTGACACCGAGCTCGCCGGCCGCCGCATTGAGACTGCCCGTGCTGACGACCGCCTGCAGGGTCTCCAACGAGGCGAGGTCGGGCATCCGCGGACTGAGAACCATCGTCCGAGGGTACAACCGTCGTTGGTACCCCAGCTACAAGCGGAGTTTGTGACCTTCCAACGATTCGGGCTCTACCGGGGGCGCGGCATCCACGCGATCGTGGTGGACATGACCACGATGACCGCTCGCCCGACCCCGGCCGGCTCTCTGCCCGGCACCGCGCGCGGAGTGCGCGCCCGGGTCACCTACTTCCCGCCGAACTGGTTCGCGGCGGTGATGGGCACGGGGATCATCGCCATCGCCGCGCACGGCCTGCCCTGGCAGCCGGCCGTCCTGAGCGTCGTGGCCGCCGGGTTCTGGATGCTTGCCTGCGTCGTGTTCGGGGGCGTGGTCATCACCACGATCGGCCACTGGCTGATGGACCCCGCTGTCGCTCGCAGCCACCACGATCACCGCGTCGTCGCGCACTTCTACGGTGCGGTGCCGATGGCCGTCATGACGGTGGGGACCAGCACTCTCCTGGTCGGCGTCGGGGTCGTCGGCCGAGACGTTGCCGTCGGCGTCGATGTCGTGTGCTGGATCGTCGGCACGCTCGGCGGCGTGGTGACCGCGCTGGTCATCCCGTACCGGCACCTGATCTTGCGGCGTGCTCACGTCGGGGAGGCGTTCGGCGGCTGGCTGATGCCGGTCGTGGCGCCGATGGTGTCGGCGTCGGCCGCGGCGATCCTGGCCGGTCAGCTCGGCGCCGGGTGGGCACGGACCCTGGTTCTCGGGGTCGGGTTCGCGATGTTCGGACTGGCGGTGGTCGCCGCGACGCCCATCCTGGTCGCCCTGGTCCGTCGGTTCCGGACCGGCGACCACGGCGCCGCGACCATGATGCCCACCTGGTGGATTGTGTTGGGCCCGCTCGGGCAGTCGGTCACGGCGGTGTGTCTGCTCGCCCACGTGGCGCCCGACGCTGTGTCCGCCTCGGTTGCGGGAGCGATGCACGAGTTCGCGGTCGCCTATGGGCTCGTCGTGTGGGCGGTCGCCACGGTCTGGATTCTCGTCGCCGCGCGGCTCACCGTCCGCACCGCTCGTGCGGGTATGCCGTTCGCGATGACGTGGTGGTCGTTCACCTTCCCGATGGGCACCTACGTGACCGGTTCCTCCGCGCTGGCGCTCACCCTGGGCGGACCGGTGTTCGAGGTCGCGGCGGTCGCCGGTTTCGCGGTGCTGGTCCTCGCCTGGGGTGTCGTCGCCGCCCGGACCGTCCGGGGCGTCGTCTCCGGTGAACTCCTCCGACTGCCGATCCCGGGATGTTGACGCCTGTCGCGGACGTCAGGATCATCGGAAGGGCGCCGGAAGGTCGCGCTCGGACATCCGGTGTGCCGAGCACCCGCAACCGGAAGGAGTCGCCATGGCAGACACTCAAGCGTGGACCGGAGGGGAAGCGAACGACGCCGACGTCGTCGAGCAGACGACCCCCGTCGAGCCCGTCGACGGTGAATCCCCCGTCGAGTCGGAGGTGCCGTCGATCTCCCTCGAGGCCGATCCCGCCGACGTCGTCGAACAGGCGACCGCGCTCGGTCCCGACGACCCCGACGAGTACCCGCCCGACGACGATCGGTAGAGAACACACGCGCATGGCGCGTGTTTCTTCTACCGATCGCGCGGTGTCACATCCCGGCCGGCGGATGTCCGAGGCAGATCAGCGCACCCATCGGGTCCTTGATCGCCGCGAGCGTCCCGTACGGGGTGTCCTCACCGGGCATCACGATCTCGCCGCCGAGGGACTCGACCTGCTTGACCGTCGCCGCCACGTCGTCGACGGTGATGTAGATCTGCCAGAACGACGGCACGTCCTCGGGAAACAGCTTGGAAGCGTCCATGATCCCGGCGTAGGACTCGTCGCCGTAGAAGATCTGGCCGTAATGGTCGGGACCCACGGCGTCGGGGTCCCCGCCGGTGCCGACCTCCTCGATGCGTGCGCCGAGCACGGCGCGATAGAAGTCGAGTGACTTGGCGTAATCCTTGGACTGGCATTCGAACCAGTACGGGGTGCCGTGATCGCCGAACTCCGAATAGCCCTTGTGCTGCTTCGGCTGCCAGAAACCGATGACGGCTCCGGCCGGATCGGTGGCGACCATCATCCTGCCCTCGTCACCGACCGGCATGGGCGGGACCATGACGCTTCCACCGGCCGATTCGACCGCGTTCACGGTGGCGTCGGCGTCCTCGGAATGCAGATACACCGACCAGATGTTGGGCGGCCCAGCCTCTTCCATCGCGGGGCTGAGCCCGGCGATCGGTTTGCCGTTCTTGAGGAAGTTCCGGTAGCCGCCGAACTCCTCGTTCGGTGTCTCCGTCTCCCAGCCGAAGATCTCCCCGTAGAACTTCTCGGCTCTCGCCGTGTCGCTGCTCATCAGGTCGAACCAGATCGGGGCCCCGGACGGGGCTGCGTACTCGGCCATGCTCGTATCCCTTCGTTGCCATGCGGAATGTTGGTGAACGACTGAGGTGGAGACTCTCAGCGTCGCGCAAACTCATCGCTCCGACAGCGGGTTGGGATGCTCCGGTGAGATCGATACCGGCGCGTGATTTCGATACGGCTCGTCGCGAGCTCCTCGCCTACTCAATCAGCGGGGGGATAGGGCTTCGCCTATGCCGGCCGAGTAGGGCCGACCGAGCGCAGCGAGGACGGTGCGTATCGAGGTCCTCGCCTACTCAATCGGCGGGGGATACGGCTTCGGCTATGCCGGCCGAGTAGGGCCGACCGAGCGAAGCGGGGACGGTGCGTATCGAGGTCCTCGCCTAGTCGATCGGCGGCGGGAGGCGGGTGAATGGCAATCTGGTCGGCATGACGACAGAACCGGGCATCGTCGACAGACTCCGCACCTTCGTGTGGCCTGCCGCCCTCGTCGGTGGCCTCCTCCTGGTGCTGTTCGCGCAGGTGGAGTGGGGAAGCACCGACGAGGGCGTGCAACCGTCCATCACCGGTCTCGGACGGGTGACCGTCCCGGGGGCGAGCGATGAGGACGTGGCCTTCTTCTTCGAGGACAACACCGACCGGCCCGGTCTGAGTGTGGTGATCCTCGGTGCGGTCATCGCGCTGGTCGCCGCGTTGGCGTGGTGGCACGAGCGTCTCCGTCCGGCGGCGATCGGGGTGATCGGACTGGCGGCGGTCGTCGCCTTGGTCGTGGGGCTGCGGACGCTGAGCGATCCGGCAACGCACCTGTTCTCCGACCGGGTCGGCGAGGCCCTCGACCTCGAACTCCCGACGATGCAACCGGGTTACGGGCTGCTCGGCACCGTGGTGGTCGCGGTGCTGCTGCTCGTCGTCGTGGGGTTCGCGGTCGCGACCTCGGTGTGGCCCGGACGGTCGGTGGGCCCGGTGGTCAGCCGAAACGACGAATCGTCTTGATGGGCCCCATGTCCTTGACCTTGGTGAAGCCGATGGGCTTGCCGGTGGCGTAGGCGTTGAACACGCGGCCGCCGCCGGCGTAGATGCCGACGTGCCCGGCGTCGCGGCCGAAGATGATGATGTCGCCGGGGGCGAGGGCGCTGAACGGGATCGCGTTGCCGACCTTCGCCTGCTGCTGGCTGGTCCGCGGCAGGTTCACGCCTGCGGTGTGGAAAGCCCACTGGACGAGACCAGAGCAGTCCCAGGAGTGCGGACCGGTTCCGCCCCATCGGTAGGGCTTGCCGATCTGGGTCATCGACGCGCCGAGCGCCGCCAGACCGGTGGGGGTGGGGATGGGCAGGTAGATCGGTACCGAACCGGTGGAATCACTGGAGCCGGAACTCGACCCGGCCGCGGCGGCGCGTCCGGCATCGGCGAACGGTGAACCCACGAACGGCGCCGCGACGGACAGCGCGGCGGACAGGGCGACAGCACAGGTGACCCGCACGCAGCGGGTTCGCAAATCGGACATGACGCTCAGATTGGCCGACCGAATACCCGCGTGTCGCCGTTAGTTCTCTACGTGTGATGAAGGTGTAACCGTTGTGATGCGTGAGGCTAAGGACAATTAATGTTGCCCGTGGTGCTCAAATCGACGCTCACCAATAACCGTCGGGATCCGTGGCGGGTGACTCCGGGGGAATGATCCCCTCGGCGACGCCGTGGTCGATACTCGCCGACAATCGGGCGCACGTCGGCATCATCGCACCGGGGAGCAACGGTCCGTTGCCGTCGTCACCGCCGGCGCGCATCTGCTCGAGGCCGTGGCATCGGTTCCGGGCGTCGGCGTTCCACTGCACGCTCGTGTGGTGAGCGCTGGTCTTCTTCACCAGCACGCAGGCGTGGCAGGCGCGGCATTCGATCTCCCGCATGCCTCCCTGTAGGTAGTGCTCGCGGTCGCGCTGGGTCGCCGCGTGGACCCGGGCCGCCCGGTCGGGATCGTCGCCGAAATCGGGCGCCTTGGCCCAGTGTGCTCGTGACGCGGCCCGGGTCATCGTCAGACCTGCGCCTTCTCCGAGGAGTCCGTGGCGCCGTCTGCCGACTGTTCGGCCGCAGCCTTCTCGGCCTCCTGGCGCCGGAGGTTCTCCTCGATCTCGGCGTTCCAGCTCTCGACTGCCTTCGAGGTGTCGATCTCGTACTCGAACCGGCCGGTCATCTCCTCGGTGACGTCGGCCTTGTCGACGTAGAACTGCTCATACCAGCGTCGGAGCTGGTACACCGGGCCGTCCTCCTCGACGAGGAGCGGATTGTCGATCCGGGTCTTGTTCTTCCAGATCTCGACGTCCTGCAGGAAGCCGACCTCGACGCCGGCGCTGATCTTGGTCGCCATCTTCGACGCCTGCTCGGCGGTGAGACCCTCGGGCACCTTCGCCATGACGCCGTACATCAGGACGAACGAGTTCTCGTCGATCGGGTAGTGGCAATTGGTCAGGATGGTCTCGACCGCGAAGCCGCCGTAGTACTGGACCATCGGGTTCAGCATGTAGGACGGGCCGTAATAGGCGGCGATCGATTCGAGCCGACTGTCGCCGTAGTTGGTTCCCAACGTGACGTCGGGGCGTCCGTGCGAATTCATGTACTGCGCGGCGATCTCGCCCTCGAAGACGTTCTTGAAGTAGTCCGGCAAGGCGAAGTGCACGTAGAAGAAGTGCGCCATGTCGACGACGTTGTCGATGATCTCGCGGCAGTTCGAGCCCTCGATCACGATCCGGTTCCAGGTCCAGTCGGTCCACTCCTCGGACCCGACCTCGGCCAGCTCCGGGATGATGACCTCCTCCGGCGGCGGGTTGCCCTCGGGATCGTTGTAGACGAAGACCTGGCCGTTGCGGACCATCGAAGGCCACGAGCGGGTCTTGGCGAGCTTGGGGTTGCGCTTGGCGTACGGGACGCCGGCACAGCGGCCGTTGCCCTTCCACAGCCAGCCGTGGAACGGGCAGGCCACGTTGTCACCGGACAGCTTGCCCTGCGAGAGGTCGCCGCCCATGTGTCGGCAGTAGGCGTCGAGGATGTTCAGCTCACCCTTGGTGTCGACCCAGACGACGAGCTTGGTGCCGAAGACCTGCACGGAGTGCGGCTTGCCGTCGTCGAACTCGCTGAACAGACCCAGGCAGTGCCACCCGCGGGCGAACCGGGTGGGCGGTGCGCCGGTGTCGATCTCCCGGATGCCCACCTCGGCGTCGTCGGACGAACCGGGGGTCTTCGGGGTCATCGTGTCGGGTGCTGGTGACATATGCCCTCTCCTGTCTGTGGCTGGTGTCGCATCGAACCTTGCCACCAATACTAGAACACGTTTCAAATCCTTTGGGTGGATCGCGGTCCAGATTGCCGATCAGTGCTGTACATGGGCATAAAGTCCCGGTGCTCGACAGAAATGAGAACGTGTTCTAATCTCGAACTCGATGAGTAAGCGGCCGGCGCCGTCCGGCCGAGGGAGAGACAGGTAGGAGCAGGCGAGATGCCAGCACAACGGAGCGAAGCCGCCGAGCAGGTCCTGGAGAAGATCAACGCACTGCTCCCGGAGATCGAGCAGCGGGCGCAGGCCACCGAGGATCTGCGCCGAATCCCCGAGGAGACCGTGTCCAGCCTCGAGACGGCAGGCTTCTTCAAGCTGATGCAGCCCGAGCAGTGGGGTGGTTACCAGGTCGATCCGGTCACCTTCTACGAGGCCGTGCGGCGTATTGCCTCGGCCTGCGGGTCGACGGGTTGGGTGTCGGGCATCATCGGCATCCACAACTGGCACCTCGCACTCTTCGACCAGCAGGCGCAGGAAGATGTCTGGGGCAAGGACCCCAACGTCCGCATCTCGTCGTCGTACGCGCCGATGGGCATGGGTGAGGTCGTCGACGGCGGCTACAAGGTCAACGGATCGTGGGCCTGGTCGTCGGGCTGCGACACCGCCGACTGGGTGTTCGTCGGTGGACCGGTCATCAAGAACGGCAAGCCGGTCGACTTCGTCAGCTTCCTGATCCCGCGCGAGGACTACACGATCAAGGACGTCTGGAACGTCGTCGGTCTGCGCGGCACCGGCTCCAACACCATCGAGGTCAAGGACGTCTTCGTTCCCCGCCACCGCATGCTCAGCATGCGCACCATGTCGATGGGGCAGAGCCCGGGTCTCGAGCAGAACACCGCGCCGGTCTACAAGATGCCCTGGGGCACTATTCATCCCAGCACCATTGCGACCCCGATCGTCGGGATGGCCTACGGTGCCTACCACGCTCACGTCGAGCACCAGGGCAAGCGCGTCCGCGCCGCATACGCCGGCGAGAAGGCCAAGGACGATCCTTTCGCGAAGGTGCGTATCGCCGAGGCCGCCAGCGACATCGACGCCGCCTGGCGCCAGCTGTCGGGCAACCTGCAGGCCGAGTACGACCTGATCCTCGCCGGCGAAGAGGTTCCCATGGAGCTGCGTCTCGCGGCCCGTCGCGACCAGGTGCGCGCCACCGGCCGGGCGATCTCCGCCATCGACCGTCTCTTCGAGAACTCGGGCGCCCACGCACTCGAGAACGGAACCCCGATCCAGCGGTTCTGGCGCGACGCCCACGCCGGACGCGTGCACGCCGCCAACGATCCGGAACGTGCCTACGTCGCATTCGGCAACGGCGAGTTCGGGATTCCCATCGGCGACACGATGGTCTGACCCTTCGAGACGCTCGCAGGCTCGCTCCTCAGGGAGCAGGGAACGCTCGCAGGCTCGCTCCTCAGGGAGCAGGGAACGCTCGCAGGCTCGCTCCTCAGGGAGCAGGGAACGCTCGCAGGCTCGCTCCTCAGGGAGCAGGGAACGCTCGCAAACTCGCTCCCCACGGGAGCAGGAAACAGGAGATCGTGGAGATGACTGACTGTCCGATCCGTTCATTGGGATACATGAGGATCGAGGCGACCGACATCGAGGCCTGGCGCACCTACGGCCTCAAGGTCCTCGGCATGATCGAGGGTTCCGGGCTCACCGAGGGAGCGCTCTATCTGCGGATGGACGATTTCCCCGCCCGCCTGGTCATTGTTCCTTCGGAGCACGATCGCCTGGCCTGCGCGGGGTGGGAGGTCGCGAACGCCGCTGCGCTGCAGGAGGTCCGCGACCGCCTGGCCGGTGCGCACGTCGTCTTCCGGGAGGGCAAGGACGAGGAGATCGCCGACCGCCGCGTCGCCGAGATGATCGTGTTCGACGACCCCGCAGGCAACACCCTCGAGGTGTTCCACGGGGCCGCGCTCGAGCACCGTCGCATCGTCAGCCCTTACGGTCATCGCTTCGTCACCGAGGAACAGGGTCTCGGTCACGTCGTGCTCACGTGTGAGGACGACAAGGCCGCGCTCGAGTTCTACCGGGACGTCCTGGGATTCAAGCTCCGCGACTCGATGCGGCTGCCCCCGCAGGTCGTCGGACGCGAAGAGGGCGACGAGGTCCCGTGGCTGCGGTTCCTCGGTTGCAACCCGCGACACCACTCGTTGGCGTTCCTGCCGATCCCCAACAGCACCGGCATCGTCCACCTGATGGTGGAGGTCGAGAATTCCGACGACGTCGGACTCTGCCTCGACCGCGCCCTGCGCAAGAAGGTCCCCATGTCGGCAACCCTGGGCCGGCACGTCAACGACCTGATGCTCTCCTTCTACATGAAGACACCGGGCGGCTTCGACGTCGAGTTCGGTTGCGAGGGAAGAACGGTCAACGACGACGAGTGGATCGCGCGGGAGAGCACCGCGGTCAGTCTGTGGGGGCATGACTTCAGCGTCGGGTTCAAGAACTGACATGGCCCAGACGCCCTACGGGTCCGCGGAGTTCGACTCCCGGCAGTTCCGTACCGCGATGGGTCAGTTCTGCACCGGCGTCACGGTCATCACGACCGTCGACGACGACGGCAAACCCGTCGGCTTCGCCTGTCAGTCGTTCGCCGCGCTGTCCCTCGACCCGCCGCTGGTGCTGTTCTGCCCGATGAAGACCTCCCGGAGCTGGAAGGTCATCGAGAAGACCGGCAAGTTCTGCGTCAACGTCCTGTCCAACCGACAGCAGGACGTGAGCGCTGCCTTCGGCGCCCCGGGCGACGACAAGTTCGCCAACATCACCTGGGACCCGTCGCCGGCCGGACTGCCGGTGATCCGGCATGCGCTGACCTGGGTCGAATGCGACGTCGAACGGGTCACCGACGGTGGCGATCACCACATCGTCATCGGCCGAGCCCTCACGCTCGGCGAAGTGCTGCAGGACAAGCCGTTGCTCTTCTACCGCGGCGGCTACCTGTCGACCGAACATCCGCGGGTGACGCCGGCACAGGCCGAACTCGAGAACTTCCTGACCTGGACGGGCGGAGACACCTGGCTATGAGCTCGCGCGAGATCGCTGTACCGCAGGACCTGACCAAGCCCCTGACCGATGCGATCGCCGAGGCCGAGAAGCTGGTCGCCTCGGCGGAGTTCGCCGAGACCGAGCAGGATCTCGCCGAGGGATACGACTATCTGGCGGGCAGCATCGCCGCGATCATCCAGCTGGTTCGCGGCCGGTCGTTGTCACATCCGAACTTCGTGACCTCGACCGGACCGTCGACCAAGATGGGTCTCGACAACCCGGACACGCTGTACTACCACGCCGACGTCGAACCGACCGGGACCTACGTGGTCCGCGGACGCCGCGGCACCACAACCGATCTCAGCTTCCAGGTGCTGCGCGGCGACTACACGCCGTCCGCGGTGCCCGGGGGCGAGGACGCCTTCGACGACCGTCGCCTGACCATCGCCGACGACGGCACGTTCGAGCTGACCTTCGGGCCGGCGATCGCCGATCCGCCCGACAACTACTTCGCCCTCGGTGAGGGCGCGTCGATGCTCGCGGTCCGTGAGGTGTACTCCGACTGGACCGAGCGCAAGGGTTCGATCACCATCGAGCGCGTCGACACCGTCGGCACCGCGCCGGCGGAAGCCGATCTCGCACGCGTCGCACGCAGGTATGCGACCGCGGGCAAGATGCTGACGGCGCGCATCAACACCTGGTTCAACTTCCCCAAGTGGTTCTATCTCGACGAACCGGTCAACACGTTCACCCCGCCCCGCCAGACACCTGGCGGACTCAGCACGCAGTTCTCGTCGGTGGGTCACTACCGGTTGGGGCCCGACGAGGCGATGGTCATCACCATCCCGAAATCCGACGCGCCCTATCAGGGATTCCAGCTCGGGAGCATGTGGTACATCTCGCTCGACTACGTCAACCACCAGACCAGCCTCAATTCGGCTCAGGCGCAGGTCGATCCGGACGGCATGATCCGGATGGTCGTGTCCCACCGCGATCCCGGCGTCGCCAACTGGATCGAGACGACCGGCCGGGAGAAGGGCATCCTGCAGTTCCGCTGGCAGCGCAGCGACTCGCCCATCGGTCCGGAACTCGGCCCCACGGCAACGGTTGTCGCCATCGACGAGGTGGCCGCCCACCTGCCGCACTTCGAACACAACAAGATCGACGCCGCCGGTTGGTCCGACCGGATCGCCGCGCGGCAGCGCGCGTTCGCCGAGAGGATGCTGGGATGAGTTCTGGAGCGGGTCTGCTCGACGACAAGGTGGTCGTCGTATCGGGCGTGGGTCCCGGGTTGGGGCGCTCGATCTGCCTGCGTGCCGCTGCCCAGGGTGCCCGGGTCGTCCTCGCGGCCCGCACCGAGTCGCGCCTGAAAGAGGTTGCCGCCGAGGTCGATGCGGCAGGCGGGACCAGCCTCGTCGTGCCGACCGACATCACCGACGACGCCGCCGTCGACAATCTGGTCGCCACCACGCTTGCCGAGTTCGGTAGCGCGGATGTCCTGGTCAACAACGCCTTCGCCCTACCGTCGATGAAACCGCTCGGGCGCACCGACTTCGACCAGATCACCAGCAGCATCGAGGTCACCGTCGTCGGGACACTGCGCGTCATCAAGTCGTTCACCGACTCGCTCGCCGAGTCGAACGGATCGATCGTGAACATCAACTCGATGGTCATCCGGCACTCCGAACCGCGGTACGGCAGCTACAAGATCGCCAAGTCGGCGCTGCTGGCCATGTCGCAGACGCTGGCGTCGGAGCTGGGGGATCGCGGTATCCGGATCAATTCGGTGGCGCCCGGTTACATCTGGGACGACCAGCTCAAATGGTACTTCGGCGAGGTCGCCAAGAAGTACGGGATCACGCCCGAGCAGGTCTACGAGCAGACCGCGTCGAAGTCCGATCTCAAACGTCTGCCCGAGCCGGACGAGATCGCCGACGCCGTGATGTTCCTCGCCTCGCCGATGGCCCGGGCGATCACCGGGCACACCCTGGACGTGAATTGCGGTGAATACCATGACTAGTGCAGCGCGTACCGACGTCGGGACCATCGAGGACCTGCATGCTTCGGCCACCCGGGCCACCGGCCTCGAGGACTTCGGCGACACCGATTACCTCGAGCCACTGGGTCTCCTGCTCGACTCCTACCGGTCCGAGGCCGGACTCACCGAGCTCGGCAGCAAGATGTTCCGGTTCTTCCTCAAAGGCGCACTCGTCGCCCGGTTGCTGAGTGAGGCGTCGTGGAAGGCGAACCCCGAGCACGCCGGGGTCGAGATCACCCGGCCCATCTTCGTGACCGGTCTGCCGCGCACGGGAACCACTGCGTTGCACCGGCTCCTGGCCGCCGACCCAGACCACCAGGGCCTCGAGATGTGGCTCGCGGAGTTCCCGCAGCCGCGGCCGCCGCGGGACACGTGGGCCGACAACCCGGTGTACCGGCAAATCCAGGCCGGCTTCGAGCAGCACCACGTCGAGAACCCGGAGTTCATGGGTCTGCACTACATGGACGCGGGCGAGGTCGAGGAATGCTGGCAGTTGTTGCGGCAGAGCGTCACCTCGATCTCCTACGAGTCGCTCGCCCACATCCCGTCCTACTCGCGCTGGCTGGCGCAACAGGACTGGACGCCTGCGTATCTGAGGCATCGAAAGAATCTGCAGCTGATCGGGTTGAACGACCCGGATAAGCGGTGGGTGCTCAAGAACCCGAGCCACCTGTTCGCGCTCGACGCCCTGATGGCCGCCTACCCCGATGCGCTGGTCATCCAGACCCACCGCGCCCCGTCGACCATCATCGCGTCGATGTGCAGCCTCGCCGAGCACGCCACCCCCGGCTGGTCGACGACCTTCACCGGTGCCCAGATCGGACAGGACCAGCTGGAACTGTGGTCGCGCGGGTTGCGCGAGTTCTCCCGCGCCCGGGAGACGTACGACCCCGCCCAGTTCCTCGACATCGACTTCGCCGACCTCCGCTCGGACCCGATGGGCACCGTCGAACGTGTCTATGCCGCGCTCGACACCCCCATGTCCGACGCTGCCCGCGCGGCGGTGACCGCCCTCGACGAGGAGAGCAGGTCCGGTGCGCGGAAGCCGCAGCACCGCTACCAGCTGTCCGACTACGGACTGGACGAGGCGACGGTCGCGGCGGCGTTCGGGGAGTAGCGGGCGCCGCGCGGTTCCCGCGGGTATGTCTCCGTCCCGCCGATGTGTTTCCTTCCCGCGGGTCAGATCTGGCCAGCGGATGGGAAATATCCACGCGGTAAACGAAAGTCGATTCGGGCGGCTGCCCTCTATCTGTTCCTTGCACTGGTCATAGGTCTGTCCGGTCTTACCCATGCACGTTTCGGTATGGGCTTCACTGCCGTAGTCGCTTCCCGGGGGGCACTATGTCCGTCGTCGGCGGTGTGTACGTCGGATTTGGAGCGACTCCAGGTGAGGTGTACCAAACGTACGCGTCGGTGTACTCGCGCCGAGCGCAGTAGAGTGTCGCCCCTTCAGCGGTCATCGCAGTCGCTCCGGGCGTCCCGCAGTAGTCTCCGAGAAAGACTGGGGGTGACTCCGGTTCAGGGACAGGCAGGCGACCACGAATACCAGATGTCGTGACCCCTTTGCAGTTTCCGTTTCGTCTGGCGGTGCACTTCGTGCCTGATCCTGCACCTATACCCAGATGGCGAGGCTTACATTCAAGAATCGACCAATTGCGACGGCACTCGAGCACTCGCAGGGTCCCTTGGCTGAGTGCGAATCGAGCGAATTCGCGCTCGCGTGTTTCCTTCCCGCCTGCGTGACTCCTTCCAGCGGGTCAGATCTAGCTAGCGGGAGGGAGACAGCACAGCGGGGAGTAAACAGTCACGCGGGAACGAAGTCGATCGGATGGTCAGGGTAAGGCGCTCCGGCGCAACCACTTGGCGTACCTGTCGGCACTCAAGGGGGCGTCGGTCATGTCAGCTACGGTCCGTAGCGGCGGCCAGTCACTTCACCCTGTCATCGATCTAGGCCGATCACCACTCCGGCTGAACTCGCGTCGCGCTCACGGACTCCGTTCGCGCTCACGAATTCCGCGTGAGCGCGAACGGAAACAGTGAGCGCAACTGAGCGGCGGGTTCTACATTCAACCCATGGCCGAACCGGAGAATCGGAAGTCGGAAGAAGGTCTGAGCCGGCTGATCGCGTTCGCGGACGCGGTGGTGGCGATCGCGCTCACGCTGCTGGTGCTCCCGCTCGTCGACATCGCGAACGACCTGCGTGAGGAGACCTCGGTGGCGGAGGTGATCTCCGACCACTCGCTCGAGCTCACGAGCTTCTTCGTGAGCTTCGTCGTCATCTGGATCCTGTGGCGTCAACACCACCAGACGATGGAGTACTTCCGTTCCTACGACTCGGTCCTGATCAACCTAACCTTCGTCTGGCTGCTGACCGTCGTGATCCTGCCGTTCGCCACGGCGATGATCGACGACAGCCGGGTCGAATGGGGGACCACCTTCTACATCGGGGTGCTCGCGGCCTCGGTGGCCGCGCTCGTCGGCATCGCCCAGTGGGGACACCGGCATCCGGACCTGCTTGCCGACGACGAGGCCACCCGACGCTGGACGAAGGCGTCCGGCGGCTGGGGAACCCTGTTGGCCCTGGCGATCGCACTGATCATCACGCTGGTGTTCCCCGAAACCGGGAACTGGCCGATCCTGCTGCTGGTCCTCACCGAGCCGATCGAACGGGTGCTGGACCGACTCCGCAACCGAGACTGAAAGCCGGAGTCAGCGCAGGCGCGCGGCGGCTTCGGCGACCGCGAGATGCGGGGCGCCCAGCAACTGCGACGACGCCTGCGCGCGTTTGAAGTACAGCTGGATGTCGTGCTCCCAGGTGATGCCGATGCCGCCGTGCAACTGGATGGCCTCGCCGGTGATGCGCCGGTAGGCATCCGAGCAGTACACATGGGCGGCGAGAGCCAGGTCGGATGCCTCGGGATCGTCGACGGCGACCGCGGCGACCGCTGCACGAGAGATCGAACGAGCGGTCTCGACGAGCACGTACATGTCGGCCATACGGTGCTTGAGCGCCTGGAACGAGCCGATGGTGCGGCCGAACTGCTTGCGTGACTTGGTGTACTCGACGGTGAGGTCGAGGGCGCGCTGGGCGCCGCCGACCTGCTCGGCGGAGAGCAGGGCCCACCCCAGCGTCCGCAGGCGTGCGGCGAGGTCGGCAGGTGCGGGGATCGCGGTGGACGCGACCTCGTCGAACCGCACCGAGGCCAGCGCACGCGTCGGATCGAGGAGCGGCATCGGAGAAACGGTGACGCCGGCGGCATCGGCGGCGACCGAGTGCAACGTGACCGGTTCACCGGGACCCGACGCCAACACCAGGAAGGTGTCCGCGGATTCGGCATCGACGACGAAATGCGCGGTGCCGGACAGCAAGCCGGCGTCGGCGCGCACGCCCGGGGTCTCCCAGCCGCGTTCGCCGGCCCAGCACAACGCGGCCGTCTGCTCTCCGGCGGCCAGCGCGGGGAGCAGCTGCGACGCGGTGTCGTCGTCCTGCGCCAGCAGGATCGCACCGGTCGCCAGCACCGACGACCCGAAGGCGGGCACCGGACTCAGGGTCGCGCCGAGTTCTTCGAGCACAGCGGCCGATTCGGCCCACGACGCCCCGGCGCCGCCGGCGTCCTCGGGGATGGGGAGCGCCGCGACACCGATCTCGGTGCACAGCGTCTCCCACAGGCCCCGGTCGACGCGGCCGGGCGAGGCCATGGCCTTGCGCACCGAGGCGGTGTCACCGCGGCGTCGTAGGAGGTCGCGCACCGCCTCGGCCAGTGCCTCACGTTCCTCGGCGGAGATCGCGAGAGTCTCGGTGGTCACAGTGTCTCCAGGATGCGTCGACGATGTACCGCGGGCGAGCCCCAGGCGGACAGGAGCGCGCGGGTCTTGGTGATGTACAGCGAGATGTCGTGTTCGGCGGTGTAACCGATCGCACCGAGCACCTGCAGCGAGCGGCGGGCCGACAGGTGTGCGGCGTCGGCCGCCGCGACCTTGGCCGCCGAGACATCTCGCGACACGTTGGTGCCCTCGGGTACCTGGCCGTCGATGCCCAGCGCCGCGGCGTGGACCAGGGGGCGGGCCATCTCGAGTGCGATGGCCACATCGGCGAGGTGGTGCTTCACGGCCTGGAAGGAACCGATCGGCCGACCGAACTGCTTGCGGGACTGCGCATACTCGCTGGCGAGGCCGAGCATCGCCTGACCGAGTCCGAGGAGTTCGGCGGCGGTGGCGAGTGCGCCGGCGTCGACGGCGTCGGACGGGTCGACCCCGGTGGCCAGGGTCTTGTCCGGAGCCACCCGCGACAGTGTGCGAGTGGTGTCCACCGACGGTTCGGTGCTGAGCACGGTGGCCGTCGACAGTACGCCGTCCTCGACGACGTACACGTCCGCGGACTCGACATCGGGGGCCAGCGGCTGCAGCGGGGCGATGGCGCAGGTTGCCAGCCGTCCCTCGGCGAGATCCTGCAGGGGGCCGTTCACGTCGGCGTCGCGCAGCAGGATCGGCAGAACGGCAACGCTTTCCACGATCGGCCCGGGTGCGCAGTGACGTCCGAGCTGTTCGACGGCGACGACCATCTCGACGGCGCCGGCACTGCTGCCGCCGTGGGATTCGTCGATGAGGAGACCACTGATCCCGGCGTCGGCGAGCTGGGAGTAGACCTTGGTCACCGCGGCCCGGTCACCGGCCGCCCATGCTCGCGCCGCGGCGGGCATGTCGGCTTTGCCGAGCATGGCGTCGACGGTGGCGGCGAGGTCCGTGTGGATGTCGGAGAGTTGGAAGTCCATGTGGTATCAGCGATCTCCGCGAGGAAGGCCGAGGAGTCGCTCGGCGATGACATTGCGTTGGATCTCGTTGGTGCCGGCGTAGATCGGGCCGGACAGGGAGAACAGGTAGCCGTCCATCCAGGCGTCGTCGAGTTCGGCGTCCGGTCCCTGTAGATCGAGGGCGGTCTCGTGGGCGGCGATGTCCCATTGCGACCAGAAGACCTTGTTGATCGAGGACTCCATGCCGAGCTGCCCGCCTGCCGAGAGCCGGCTGACGGTGTGCCAGGTCGACAACTCGTAGGCACGTGCCCCGATCCAGGCGTCGGCGACCCGCGCATCGGTGTTGGCCGTCGAGGGCACCTCGTTCCGCTTCGACCGCCACAGTTCGACGAGGCGGTCGGTGGTGGCGAGGAAGCGGCCCGGCGCCCGCAGCGACAGTCCGCGCTCGTTGGCGGCGGTACTCATCGCCACCTTCCAGCCGTTGTCGACCTCGCCGATGACCCCGGACTCGCCGGGGTTCGCCGGGTCGTCGGGCACGAAGACGTTCTCCAGGAACAGTTCTGCGAAACCGGCTTCACCGTCGAGCTGCGCGATGGGACGGACGGTGACGCCCTCGGCACGCAGGTCGAACATGAAGTAGGTGAGGCCCTTGTGTCGCTGGGCCTCCTTGTCGGTGCGGAAGAGGCCGAAGGCGCGGTCGGCGAAACTCGATCGGGAACTCCACGTCTTCTGCCCGTTCAGCAGCCAGCCACCGTCGGTGCGGACCGCGGTTGACCGGAGCGAGGCGAGATCGCTGCCTGCCTCCGGCTCGCTCCAGGCCTGTCCCCAGATGTCGTCGGCGCGCGCCATCCGCGGCATGATCCGTTCCAGCTGAGCGGGATTCGCATGTTCGAAGAGGGTCGGGGCGAGGAGGAAGATGCCGTTCTGGCTGACGCGGCCCGGTGCGCCCGACCGGTAGTACTCCTCCTCGAAGATCACCCAGTGGAGGAGGGGAGCGTCGCGGCCGCCGTACTCCTCGGGCCAACTGACGACGGACATGCGGTCGGCCGCCATCGTGCGCTCCCACTCACGGTGCGCCTCGAAACCCTCCGCGGTGTCCATGGACGGGAGGGGTTCGCGCGGAACGTGTTCGGCCAGCCAGGAGCGGACCTCGGCGCGGAACTGTTCGGCTGCGTCGTCGAAGAAAAGGTCCATGTCAGCTACCCGATCCCGGACCGGCGGAAGCCTTCATGGACTTGGCATCCATCCCACCGAGCGAATCGCCGCCCGACGCCTCGGCATTGGCCGAGTGCGCGAAGTGGTGCCAACCGAAGACGGAGTCCATGGAGTTGCGCAGGCCCATCTGGTCCTCGCAGATGTTGACGGCCTTCTTGCTGAGGAACAGCCCCTGCATCGGCATCGTGACCGCCTTCTCGGCGATCTCGTTCACCTTGGTCTCCAGCTGATCCCGCGGCACGACGTGGTTGACCATGCCCCAGTCGGCGGCCTGCGTGGCGGTGAATCGCTCACCGGTGAACAGGATCTCCTTGGCCCGTCTGGTGCCGAGGGCGTATGCGTGCGCGAAGTACTCGACGCCCGGGATGCCCATCCGTGCGACCGGATCGGAGAAGAACGCGTCGTCGGAGGCGACGATGAAGTCGCAGATCCAGGCCAGCATCAGTCCGCCGGCGATGCAGGCGCCGTGGACCTGGGCGATCAGTGGCTTGGGGATGTCGCGCCAGCGGCGGCACATCCCCATGTACACCTCCATCTCGCGGGCGAGACGTTGATCGGCGCCGGTCTTGTCGGTGTGGTCCCAGTGCAGGACCGCGGCGTTCTCGTAGTAGGTGTCGAAGTCGCGCTCCGGGGTGCCGATGTCATGGCCGGCCGAGAAGTGCTTGCCGTTCGCGCGCAGGACGATGACCTTCACGGACGTGTCCTCGACGGCCTTGCGGAAGGCGGCGTCGAGCGAATACGTCATGACCGAGTTCTGCGCGTTGCGGTACTCGGGACGGTTCAGTGTCACGTAGGCGACGGCACCTTCGGGGCCGCCGACCTCATAGGCGACCGGAGGGGTGTCCGGGCCGAGATCGTCGGGTCCGAGTGCGGGCGGGATGGCGGCATCACTCATGCCCACGAGCCTAACCTAGCAAGTGCTTGGTTGGTAGTGGGTGGGCCTCAGGGGACGACGATCGTCCCGCTGCAGCCCGTCGACGGCACGCTCCACAACGCATTGCGGTTCGTCGCGCCGAGGGTGACGTTGACCCGGCCCTTGCCGATCGTCTTCACCGGGATGACGAAGTAGTGGACACCCTGATATGGCGGGTTCACCCTGGTGTTGCTGACCTTCGACCCGCGCTTGCCGGTGGACAGGTTGTGCCAGTCCATCCGCAACGACGACTGGTAGCCGCCGGGGAAATAGCTGGGGAAGTCCGCGGCGATGTAGGCGTTGCCGCCGTAGGTGCTGACGATGGCGCGTCGCACCATGAACGGGAGGTCGACGATGTTCGGGCTCGGGCCGATGCAGTTGGAGACCGGGAACTCGCGTGCCGCCTCGGCTTGTCCCGTGCCGGCGAGGCCGAGTCCTGCCGCGGCCGTGATCGACAGGGCCGCCGCGGCCAGCCTGGTGAACGTCTTCGTCCGGACCATGTTCGAACTCCTCGTTGTCGTGGGAACTCTTCGGCCGGCGGCCGACTTCCGGCGATTGTCGCGAACATGGCGGGTGCTCGTCACCGAGTAGGGAAAATCGCGTCGGTCAAACGGTGGAGCTCCGGGTGGTAGACCAGCTCCATTGTCCGGCCGTCGAGCACGGTGCTGTCCAGAAGTTCGAGGTCGATGCCCTCGACGCCGCCGAAGACCGGCGCGCTGCCGTATCTGCCGGTGAGAACCGGGAAGACGGAGACGACGATGCGGTCGACGAGCCCGGCTGCCAACAGGCTGCGGTTCAGCGAGAGGCTGCCGTGCGAGCGGAGGGGCACGTCGGATTCGTCCTTGAGTTGCCGGACGATCTCGACGCCGTCACCGCTCGCGACCGTCGCGTCCGGCCACCCGCTCGTGTCGGTGATGGTCGACGACACCACGGTCGTGGGCATGTTCCGCATGGACTGCACCCACGGGTCGAAGAACTCGGAGTCCTCGTCGGCGGCCGCGGTCATCGCCACGAATTCCCGGAACGTCGTCGCGCCGAACATCATTCGGTGCGGATCGGCGAACTGTCGGGCGCGGTGGTCCAGTAGTTCCGGACCCTGTTTGCCCCAATACCCGCCCCAGTCGCCCGGTTCCTCGTAGGAGCCGAAGCCGTCGAGGCTGGTGAAGATGTCGAAGGTGTATGTCGCCGCCATCGTGGTCTCCTCTGCGGTTCTCGGAAACCGGCCGCAGGAGTTCACGGTCGGCACACAGAGGCAGACCCGGTGCCGCAGCGGAACTCATCGCAGATGCGCGGAGATCTGTTCGGCCGCTGCGCGGGTGGCGTCGGCGATCGACTGCAGATCCGCGACGTCCAGGGTCGAGTTCGGGCACGCGACCATCGCGGCGACGACCCGTCCCGTGTGGTCGAAGATCGGCGCGCCGATGGTCACCACCGGGACGCCCTCCCCGGCCCCCGCGTCGAGCTCGTCCGGGAGGTAGTCGATCACCGACAGCTCGGTCAGCAGGTCGCCGACTCGACTCCGCAGGTTTTCCGACATGGTGTCCAGGGAGTTCAGGGCGTCGATGATGGCGGCGTGGTCGTCGGTCATCCGCTCGATCGAGTAGCCGCGTTCGGCGATCACGTCGAGGATCATGCGCAGCCGGGTGCGGGTGGGTTCGGCGGCCTGGGCGATCCAGGCATCGCGTGCCTCGACCGGGTCCCAGGCGACGAACTCGCGGCAGATCGGCGGGCGGATCCGGATGCGGCTGCCGTTGCGCAGCCACGGATGCGGTTCGGAGTCGGCCGCGAGATGCGGGGGGAAGGCGTGCGCCGCGAGCGTGACGATGTCGGCCGAGGATCGGCGGGCCACGAAGAAGGGGATCGAGAAGCGTCCGCACAGGTCGTGCGCGGCGGCCGCGGCCCATCGGTCCAGGTGGTCGGCGTCCGCGGCGGCCCGTGCAAGGGTACGGAATCCGGGGCCGATCCCGTACTGCCCGGTGGCGGGGTCGCGGCTCAGCCAACCGTGTTCGGTCAATTCGGCGACGATCGCGTGTGCCGTCGCCCGCGAGAGGGAGGTCTGCCGGACAATCTCGGCGAGGGTCAGCGCCGGCTGATCCGCGCCGGCCAGCAGTTCGACGATCTGGACCACGCGCGAGGTCGGCGGCGACGCGGCACGCGACGGTTGACGCGCATCGGAGAGGTCGCCTACGGTCGGTGTCACATTGTCAACACATAGTGTCGAATATTCGACATGTCAAGGGGGTTGCGCGCGGTGACGAGCACGACCGAAGCGGACGGCGGCAGCGCCGGCGACCGGCAGGCACACCGATCCGGTCGGCACGGGTACGAGTTGTCGCATCTCGCGGCGCTCGAGGCGGAATCCGTGCACATCTTCCGGGAGGTCGCGGCGACCTTCGAGCGTCCGGTGCTGCTGTTCTCCGGGGGCAAGGACTCGGTCGTCATGTTCCACCTCGCCCGCAAGGCGTTCTGGCCCGCGCCGGTCCCGTTCCCGCTGATGCACGTCGACACCGGCCACAACTTCGACGAGGTGATCGCCTACCGCGACCGGGTGGTCGCCGAGACGGGCGTCCGGCTGATCGTGAGTTCGGTCCAGGACGACATCGACGCCGGCCGCGTCGTCGAGCAGACCGGGCCCGGCGCGAGCCGCAACCGTCTGCAGACCACGGCGCTGCTTCGTGGTATCACCGAGAACCGCTTCGACGCCGTGTTCGGCGGAGCGCGTCGCGACGAGGAGAAAGCGCGGGCCAAGGAACGGGTCTTCAGCTTCCGGGACGAGTTCGGCGCGTGGAACCCGCGGGACCAGCGTCCCGAACTGTGGCGGCTCTACAACGGACGCCACGCGAAGGGGGAGCACATCCGGGTCTTCCCGCTGTCGAACTGGACCGAACTCGACATCTGGCAGTACATCGCCGCGGAGAGCATCGACCTGCCGTCGATCTACTACGCGCACCAGCGGGAGGTGATCCCCCGCGACGGCATGCTGCTTGCGAAAACCCGCTTCCTGCAGGAACTCCCGGGTGAGGAGGTGCGCACGGAGACGGTCCGCTTCCGGACCGTCGGCGACGCCACCTGCACCGGCTGTGTCCTGTCGACCGCCGACGACGTGAGCAAGGTGATCGAGGAGATCGAGGTGACCCGGCTGACCGAACGCGGGGCCACACGCGCCGACGACCGGATCTCCGAGTCGGGCATGGAGGATCGCAAGAAGGAGGGGTACTTCTGATGAGCGGGGTCAATGCTGCCGGGGGTGCCACCGAGATGTTGCGGCTCGCGACCGCGGGTTCCGTCGACGACGGCAAGTCGACACTGATCGGCCGGTTGCTCTACGACTCGAAGGCGATCTTCACCGACCAGCTCGAGTCGATCGAGCGGACCAGTGCGGAGCGCGGTGACGAGTACGCCAACCTCGCGCTGCTGACCGACGGTCTGCGGGCCGAGCGTGAGCAGGGCATCACGATCGACGTCGCGTACCGCTATTTCGCCACTCCCAGGCGGAAATTCATCATCGCCGACACCCCGGGCCACGTGCAGTACACCCGCAACATGGTGACCGGTGCGTCGACCGCGGACCTGGCGATGATCCTCATCGACGCGCGTAAGGGTGTGCTCGAACAGACCCGGCGGCACGCGTTCCTCTCGACGCTGCTGGGGATCCCGCACCTGACGGTCTGCGTCAACAAGATGGACCTTGTCGACTGGTCACAGGAACGTTTCGACGAGATCTGCGCCGACTTCATCGATTTCGCGGCCAAGCTGAACGTCGTCGACCTGACCTTCATCCCGATGTCGGCGCTGCGCGGCGACAATGTCGTCGAACAGTCCGCCGCGATGCCGTGGTACGAGGGTCGGCCGCTGCTGAGTCATCTCGAGCACGTCTACATCGCCTCCGACCGCAACCTCATCGACGCGCGTCTGCCGGTGCAGTACGTCATCCGGCCCCAGCGCAGCGACGGCGCCGATCACCGCGCGTACGCGGGTACGGTCGCCGGCGGTGTGTTCAACAAGGGTGACGAGGTCGTCGTGCTGCCGAGCGGTTTCAGCACCACCATCACCGAGATCTGGGGGCCGGGTGGGGCCGGCGTCGACGAGGCGTTCGCATCGATGGCCGTGTCGGTCGAGCTCGCCGACGAGATCGACATCGTGCGCGGGGACATGCTCGCGCGGCCGAACAACCGGCCGTACGTCGGCCGCGACATCGACGCGATGGTCTGTTGGTTCGCCGAGGATGCAGATCTCCGCTCGCACAACCGTTATCAGCTCCTGTGCGGAACGCGACTGACCCGCGCGCAGATCACCGGCCTCAACTACCGGCTGGACGTCAACTCGCTGCACCGCGACGAGAACGCCGAGGCGTTGGCGCTCAACGAGATCGGGCGCGTGACCGTGCACACGCAGGAACCGGTCATGTTCGACTCCTACCGGCGCAACCGGGACACCGGCAGCTTCATCCTCATCGACGAGGCCACCAACCGCACCGTGGGCGCGGGCATGATCACCGCGCCGGTCAGCCACGACAGCCACATCGTCTGGCAGGCCAGCAAGGTCGCCCGCGAACACCGGGCGCACCGCGGTGCCACCATCTGGCTGACCGGACTCTCCGGGTCGGGGAAGTCGTCGCTCGCCGTCGAACTCGAACGGCGATTCGTCGCCGAGGGCCGGCCCGCCTACCTGATGGACGGCGACAACCTGCGGCACGGCCTGAACTCCGACCTGGGCTTCTCCGACGACGACCGGCGCGAGAACATCCGCCGCACCAGCGAGGTCGCGGCGCTCTTCGCCGATTCCGGTGCGGTTGCGATCGTGTCGCTGATCAGTCCGTTCGCCGAGGAGCGGCAGCGCGCCCGCGAGATCCACGCCCAACGGGGTCTGCCGTTCTACGAGATCTTCGTCGACACCCCGCTCGAGGAGTGCGAGCGCCGGGACCCGAAGGGGTTGTACGGCAAGGCCCGCCGTGGCGAGATCAGCCAGTTCACCGGTATCGACTCGCCGTATGAACGACCGGCCGACGCCGAACTCGTCATCACCCCCGAGGACGGCGCGCCCGCCGATGTCGCCGACATGGTTCTGCGTAACCTGGGACTCTAGAGACGCGGTTGGCCGGGGACGCCCCTGGGTATGCGGCGAGGGATCAGCAGAACCGACCGATCAGCAGTACCGCCAGAGAGGGAACCCCGTGACCGACGATCGAGCACTCGCAGGCGAACTGGCCACCGCGGCAGGAGAACTCCTCCTGGACATCCGCAAGACCAGCGGGTTGACCGGCAAGGAGCTGGGCAACGCCGGCGACTCGCAGTCCAACGAGTTCCTGCTGCGCAGGCTCGCCGAGGAACGACCCGACGACGCGGTGCTCTCGGAGGAATCGGCGGACGACAAGTCCCGCCTGCAGGCCGAGCGGGTCTGGATCGTCGACCCGGTGGACGGCACGCGTGAGTACGGCACCTACGAGCCGGGCGCGGGCCGCACCGATTGGGCCGTGCACGTGGCGCTGTGGTCGGCGAGCGACGGACTGATCGCCGGTGCGGTGGCACTCCCTGCACTCGGCGTGACGTACGTCGACGACGACACGGTCGTCGAACCCACCGAGGGACTGGCATCGCGCCCACGCACCGGCGTGCCCCGCGTCGTCGTCAGCTCCTCCCGTCCACCGGCTTTCGCCGACGAGGTCGCCGCCGCGGTCGGCGGTGAGCTGCTGCCGATGGGTTCGGCCGGTGCCAAGGCGATGGCGGTGGTCCGCGGAGAGGCGGACGCCTACGTGCACGCGGGTGGCCAGTACGAGTGGGATTCGGCCGCGCCGGTGGCCGTCGCCCGGGCGAAGGGGCTGTGGTGCGGACGCATCGACGGCTCGCCGCTCGTCTACAACAACGAAGACACGTACCTGCCCGACCTCGTGATCTGCCGCCCCGAATACGTCGAGTCGATCCTCACCGTCACCACGGAGGGTGCGGGCGGCTGACGAGGTCCCCCGATCGATGTGCTGGGAGGATCCGAGCTCAGTGCGTCAGCACGACCTTGACCACGACGATCACGGTGGCCACCACGGTGACCGCGGCAGCCCCGATCAGCGTCGCGCGACTGGGCCTCTCGTTGTTCAGCCGATCGATGACGAAAACCGTTCCGCCGATACGTAAGAGGATCACGATCTCCGCGGCGAGCTGCGCGGTGCGCGGATCGATCCAGCCGATCCACGCCATCGCCAGGATGAGGCACGGGACCGACGCGGAGGACAGGATCGGCACCGAGTCCCGCAGATGGTGGAGCATCGTCTTCATCGTCGGGTGGATGGCGCCCTCGTGCACTCGCCGCCCCACCGCCTCGGCGAAGACATGCGCGACGAAGGTCGACAGTGCGGTGCCGAGCAAGATCAGGATGCCGACGAAGTCGTCGTTGAGGTGCAGCGGGATGAGTGCGGCCAGGATCAGGATGTTGCCGTAGATGTAGGCGCTGATTCGCGGTGCCGCGTGCTCACGGTCCAGCGGATTGCTGCGGGAGAACAACGGGCCGTGCAGCAGTGTCCACGGGCGATCGGTCATGGACAACGAAAGTATCAGCGTGTGGGCACGAGCTCATCGATAACGTCGGCGACTTTGTCGTCGAGTCGGGTGAGGCAGACCGTCGCGGCCACGGTGGCGACCTGGTCGGCGTTCGACTTGATCCCGAGGGCTGCCACGGCGGCGGCACGCCCCTCGTCCTCGAGTGCGCGGTAGTCGCGGCAGCTCAGGGTCTTGGCATCACCGGCATCGGCGGAGCCCGTCGTCGACCGGGGTGCGTCGGTCGACGGCCGGGCGGCCGAGCTGCCGGCGATGCTCGGCGCGATCTCTTCGGTGGTCGGCGCGGGGCTCGTCAGCCCAGCCGAGGTCTGTCCCGAGGCGGTCGTCGTCGACGCGGGTTCGGCGTCGTCGGACGAGCAACCGGCCAGCGACACCGACAATGCGACAGCACCGGCGAGCAGGGCTGAACGGAACAGACGTGCGCGGGACATGACGCAACCTCTCTGGGTGTTCGGGACCGGCCGATTCGGGTCCGGCGATTCGGGTCTGGGGGTTCGACGGTACTGCCGGGGGGCGAGCGCTGCTAGCGCCTGAGTCCGGACAGCACCCCGGAGATGGCGGACCGGATGTCGTCGAGTTCGATACGCATCAGGTCGTCGGCGGACAGGGATGCGAGGTCGCCGGCGTTGCTGAGCCGGAATTCGCGTTCCTCCTCGGCCGCCTCGACGATGTTGCGGATGAAGCGACCGTTGCCGGCCAGGTCGGTGGCCCGACGCGTACCACCGTCGTGTTCGCGAACATCGTGGTAGAGCGGCGCGCACGCCAGCTCCAGCTCGGCGACCGCCTCCGGCGTGAGGACCGAATCTCGTTTGCGGGCGATGAATTCGCCGATCTGCGCGAGCTCCTGCGGGGTGTAGGAGTCGAACCGGACGCGACGGGCGAAGCGCGACGAGAGTCCGTCGTTGGCGGCGAGGAAGCGGTCGATCTCCGAGTCGTAGCCGGCGATGATGACGACCAGGCGGTCGCGGTCGTCCTCCATCCGCGCCAGGAGGGTGTCGACAGCCTCGCGGCCGAACGCGTCGCCGCCGGACAGGCCCTTCTGGATCAGGGTGTACGCCTCGTCGATGAAGAGCACGCCGTCCATGGCCGAGTCGATGAGCGCCGACGTCTTGATGGCGGTGGAGCCGAGGTGCTCGCCGACCAGGTCCCGGCGGGTCGCCTCGACGACCTTGTCGGTTTTGATGAAGCCGAGTCCGCAGTAGATCTTGGCGACGATCCGGGCGACCGTCGTCTTGCCGGTACCGGGCGGGCCGGTGAAGGCCAGGTGCAGGCTGCGTGCCGACGTCGAGAGCCCGCGGTCGGCGCGGACCCGGGCGAGGGTGGCCGCCGACTGCAGCTTCGCGACCTGCTGCTTGACCGACTCGAGGCCGATCTGCTCGCCGAGCTCGCGCTGGGCGTCGGTCACCAGCTCGTTCTCGACACCGCCGCCCGCAGCGTCCGACGGCACCAGGGTCTCGGCCCGGTCCGGCACCGAGGCGGGGTCCCAGCGGTCGGTGCGTGCGGCGATCTGCTCGGGGGTCGTGACGGCCAGGCGGACCGACGGGGACTGCAGCGCCTGCGCCGCTGCGGAGTGGGCGGGGTTGCGCGCGTAGACCTGCTCGAGCATGGCCTTTGTCTTCTCCTCATGGCCCTGCTCGCGGAGTGCCAGCGCGTAGGCGAACATCGCGCTCGTCGAGCAGGCGGCGATCGGACCGTCGATCGCGTTCTGCAGACGCCGCATACCCTCGCCGAGCATTCCCAGACTCACGCACGCCGACCCGGCCATGAAGTCGGCCGCGGCCTGCATGACCGTGTCGCCCCACCGGTCCGAGCGGGTGAGGGCGGTCAGCACGTCGGGCCACCGCTGGGTCTTGTAGTGGAGGTGGGCGCGGACGAAGTCCACGATCGGTAACCGATGGGCGGGCGGGATCTCGTCGAGCGCCTCCTCGGCGCCGGTGTAATCCGCGCCGCGGACCAGGCTGGACGCATAGGCGGCGGTGGCGTCGACCGCGGTGACCGCCGGGTAGTCGATGTACAGCCCGGTGTCCCATCGACCGGCGATGGTGCCCGGTGGAAGGCCGAGGCGTCGCTGTTCGGCACCGATCGTGGCGCGTGAGCGATACAGACCCAGCAGCACCTCATCGCTCTTGTCGCCACACGCGAGCCGCCCGATCCAGGCGTCACCGAGCGAGGGGTCCCACTCGGTTGCGCGGGTGAACGCCTTGGCTGCCTGCGCGGGATTGTTGATGGGTTCTTGACCGTCGACCGGGATGTTCAAGGACAGGACACCCAGTTCGAAGAGTGCCCTCGCCTTGCGGACATCGGCCATCTCGTCCCCCTGTGTCAACGTCGTCCCCCGCGCGGCGTCGGCGTGCCTGCACCCCCGCGCACGTCCCGCGCACTGCGCGGCTCGAGTGAACAGACTATCCCGAGACAGGCCCGATCCCCGGAACAGATCTCCCAGGGGAGGACCCGTCGAACACCTGATGGTCTGCCCCGTCGCCTCCAACCACCCGGGCCCGCCTAGACTTGTCACCGTGAGTGCCCAGGTGGATACCGTCTCAGCCGCTTCCTCGACCCCGGATCATCCGCAACCGTTCCGCGAACTCGGACTCAAGGACGACGAGTACGCGCGGATCCGCGAGATCCTGGGCCGTCGACCCACCGACGCCGAGCTCGCCATGTACTCGGTCATGTGGTCCGAGCACTGCAGCTACAAGTCGTCGAAGGTCCACCTCCGGTACTTCGGGGAGACCACCACCGAGGAGATGCGGGCCAACATGCTCGCCGGTATCGGTGAGAACGCCGGCGTCGTCGACGTGGGCGATGGATGGGCGGTGACTTTCAAGGTCGAGTCGCACAACCACCCCAGCTACGTCGAGCCCTACCAGGGCGCGGCGACCGGTGTCGGCGGCATCGTCCGCGACATCATGGCGATGGGCGCTCGCCCGATCGCGGTCATGGACCAGCTGCGCTTCGGCCCGGCAGACGCCCCCGACACCCGGCGCGTCGTCGACGGCGTGGTGCGCGGGGTGGGCGGCTACGGCAACTCCCTCGGCCTGCCCAACATCGGTGGCGAGACCGTCTTCGACGCCAGCTACGCGGGCAACCCGCTGGTCAACGCACTCTGCGCGGGCGTCCTCCGAACCGAGGACCTGCATCTGGCGTTCGCCTCGGGCACGGGCAACAAGATCATCCTGTTCGGTGCGCGCACCGGTCTCGACGGCATCGGCGGCGTCTCCGTGCTGGCGTCGGAGACCTTCGACGACGACGAGAACGCGGGCCCGAGTCGCAAGAAGCTCCCCAGCGTCCAGGTCGGCGACCCGTTCACCGAGAAGGTGCTCATCGAGTGCTGCCTCGAGCTCTACCACGCCGGACTCGTGGTGGGCATCCAGGACCTCGGCGGTGCCGGATTGTCCTGCGCCACCAGCGAACTCGCGGCCGCCGGCGACGGTGGCATGCACATCGACCTGGAGAAGGTGCCGATGCGCGCCGAGGGCATGACCCCGGCCGAGGTGCTCTCCAGCGAGTCTCAGGAACGCATGTGCGCGGTCGTCGCCCCCGAGAACGTCGACGCCTTCCTCGAGGTGTGCAAGAAGTGGGACGTGCTGGCGACCGTGATCGGCGAGGTCACCGACGGTGATCATCTGGTCATCACCTGGCACGGCGAGACCGTCGTCGACGTGCCGCCGCGCACCGTCGCCCACGATGGCCCGGTCTACGAGCGCCCCGTGGCACGTCCGGACTGGCAGGACACCGTGGTCGCCTCGACCACCGAGCCGCTGAAGCGCCCGAGCACCCCGGATCAGCTGCGCGAGACCTTGCTACAGATGCTGGCCAGCCCCGCGCTGTGCAGCCGCAAGTTCATCACCGACCAGTACGACCGCTACGTGCGCGGCAACACCGTCCTGGCCGAGCACGCCGACTCCGGCATGATCCGCATCGACGAGAAGACCGGGCGCGGAATCGCGCTGGCGACCGACGCGTCGGGCCGCTACACCTTCCTCGACCCGTACCGCGGTGCGCAGCTGGCCCTGGCCGAGGCCTACCGCAACGTCGCAGTCTCGGGTGCGACGCCCAAGGCGGTCACCAACTGCCTCAACTTCGGCTCGCCGGAGGACCCGGCGGTCATGTGGCAGTTCCAGCAGGCGGTCCGCGGACTCGCCGACGGCTGTGCGCAACTGGGCATCCCGGTCACCGGCGGCAACGTGAGCTTCTACAACCAGACCGGTGCGACCGCGATCCTCCCGACGCCGGTCATCGGTGTCCTCGGTGTGATCGACGACGTTCATCGTCGTATCCCGACGGGCTTCGGCACCGAGCCGGGCGAGACGCTGATCCTCCTCGGCGAGACCCGTGACGAGTTCGACGGCTCGATCTGGGCGCAGGTCGCCTACGACCACCTCGGTGGCGTGCCGCCGGAGGTCGACCTCGAGCGTGAGCGTCTGCTGTCGGAGATCTTGACCGCCGCGTCGCGCGACGGGTTGATCTCGGCCGCACACGATCTCAGCGAGGGCGGTCTCATCCAGACCGTCGTCGAGGCGGCGCTGGCCGGGGAGACCGGTTGCCGCGTGCTGCTGCCCGAGGACGCCGACCCCTTCGTCTGGCTGTTCTCCGAGTCCGCCGGACGCGTACTGGTCGCCGTGCCGCGCACCGAGGAGTCCCGCTTCTCGGCGATGCTCGACGCCCGCGGCATGCCGTGGACGCGCATCGGCGTGGTCGATCAGGGCAGCGACGAGGTCGAGGTCCAGGACTACTTCTCGGTGCCGCTCGCCGAGCTGCGCGAGGTGCACGAGGCGACGCTGCCGCGTCTCTTCGGCGACACCGCGTAGCAAGCCGAGTTGTTGTAGCGCGCAACGTTCCCGACTGCGGGAACGTTGCGCGTATACCGTTGGAAGCAATCTGATTCACCGACCCGACGAACGCGATCGGGGTCGGTTACGCTCCTTTGGATCTCAGCGAGAGTCGAAAGGGCGCAGATGAGCTATCCCCACGATCCGAACCAGCCGCCGAACTACGGCGCTGCGCCCGGCTATGGACAGCAGCCGTACGGCGCGTACGCGCCCGGTCCCGAGCCCGACAACAACCTCGTGTGGGCGATTCTGTCGACGGTGCTGTGCTGTCTGCCCCTGGGGATCGTGGCCATCGTCAAGTCCACCTCGGTCAGCAAGCTGTGGGCCGCCGGTGATTTCGCCGGCGCGCAGAAGGCGGCCGACGACGCCAAGAAGTGGGCCATGTGGGGTGCGATCATCGGCATCGTCGGCTCGATCCTCATCGTCGTGGTCTACTTCGTCATCGCGGTGTTGATCATCGGTGCAAGCGCCACCACGTCCACGTACTGAACGGTTCGAGCGGGCCGTCCTTCGACGGGTGTCGGTCCTCTCGAACCATCGGATCCTCGGTCCGGCGACCGTGGTCACCGGGGCCGGGATCTGCTGCGCGGCAGTACTGCTGGGAGATCCGACCACGCCCGGTGGGTTGCTCCCGGTGTGTCCCACCAAGTTGGTCTTCGGGGTGACCTGTCCGGGCTGCGGTTCGCAGCGTGCGCTGTACTCGCTTCTGCACGGCGATCTCTCTGCGGCGCTGCACTACAACGCGGCCTTCGTACTCGCGATCGGGTTGCTGCTCTTCGCATTCGGCGCCTACTGCCTGCGACTGTGGACCGGTCGGCGAATTCGCGGCTGGCAGAACATGCGTTATTCCGCCGTCGTGGTGCTCGTCGCCGTGGTCGCCTGGTTCGTCGTCCGGAACATCCCGGTGGAACCGTTCTGGTCCCTAAACGTCTGACGGGCCGCGGCGCCCGGTGCGCCCGGTGCGCCGGACCCACCGGACCAGCCGTGACCCGCCGGGACCGGCGGCATCGAGATCGAGCGCGGCAAGCCCCTCCGGGTCGTCGGTGGTGATCTGGTCGACCCGTAACTCCAGCAGCCGTCGGATATCCGGGACCGAACGAGATCCGACGCGGGTCACCGTGTAACCGTCGACGAGCCGGCCGTGGCGGTGGAAGGCGTCGACGAGATCGAAGCCTCCCCGGTCGGCGGCAAGGATCAGGCGGTTCTCCAGATAGACCATCTCCGCGTCCGGTGACGCGGCGAGCGCACGCGCGACGAAACCGGCGAAATCGCCGGACCGGATCGCAGCGTCGGCGGCGCCGTGATGGCAGGGGTCGTACCCGATGCGGATCCCAGGGGCCGCCGACGTCAGCCGCGCCACGGCCGCCGCATCGCCGCAGGACAGGATGTAGTGCGAAGCCAGCGGCTCGACGCTACGCGCGAAGATGTCCACGGCCCGCGGATCGAGCGCGGCGTCGTCCTCCTTGAAGTCGAGCTGGAGGATCGACGACGGTGCGATGTCGATGCACGAGAACAGCTCGGTGAGGTCCTCGAGCAGCAGGACCGGTTCGTCGAGGGCCTGCCCGTGGTTGTCGCGCAGGGACAGTCCGCGGAGGTAGGCCGCGGGCAGTGCCGAGATGGCGCCGGTGCCGGTGGTGGCGTGATCAACGACGCGGTCGTGGAGGATCGCGAAACCGCGGTCGGCGTGGATGACCAGGTCCACCTCGATGCTCGCGCCCAGCCGCATCCCCTCCACGATTCGCGAGGCGGTGAAGGCCGGGTCGTCGGCGCGTCGACGACCACGGTGCCACTTGAGCATGGTCCGGTGACCGTCGAAGTCGACGTACAGGGGTGCCGAGGTCGGGTCGGCGGGCATGGCGCTCATCGATCACCGAGGATAGTGGCCGCGGTTGCGATCTCTGCTCCGAATCCGCCCCTGTCATCCGCCCTCCAGCGCCGCGCCGCCGACCATGTGTCGCCGCCGGCGCGCTGACGGGTTGTTCCCGGGGGTGCATCTCGGCAATGCCGCCGAACCGCCGCGCCCACGGTGGAACGTGTTCTAGTTTGAGGGGCATGACTCTGCGCGTGGTCGAGTGGTCGACC
The DNA here is from genome assembly GCF_000298235.1 of Gordonia namibiensis NBRC 108229. Taxonomy (GTDB): domain Bacteria; phylum Actinomycetota; class Actinomycetes; order Mycobacteriales; family Mycobacteriaceae; genus Gordonia; species Gordonia namibiensis. The sequence goes on along the minus strand of NZ_BAHE01000007.1, from coordinate 16,784 downwards.
GGAACCGTCGGAAGACATGCGATCGCCGGGATCGACGCCCATCCCGACCTCGAACTCGTCGGGGTCTGGGTGTCGAATCCGGACAAAGCCGGGAGAGACGCCGGGAACCTGGCGGGCCTCGGCCGTGACCTCGGCGTCGCCGCGACCGACGACCGCGACGCCCTGATCGCCCTGAAGCCCGACTGCATCGTGCACACCGCGATGACCGACGACCGCGTGATGGAGTCGATCGAGGACCTGATCTTTTTCGTGGAGAACGGGATCAACGTCGTCTCCAGCGGTCCGGTCGTGTTGCAGTTCCCGAAGGGCATCCTGCCGGACAGACTGCTGGATCGGATCGCCGCGGCCGGCGAGTCCGGCGGTGCCAGCCTGCACGTCAACGGCATCGACCCCGGTTTCGCCAATGACGTTCTGCCGCTGTCGTTGACGAGCCTCTCGCAGCGAATCGACGAGGTGCGGTGCCAGGAGATCGCGGACTACTCGACCTACTACCAGCCGGTGGTCATGCGGGATCTGTTCGGCTTCGGGCAGCCGATGGACACCACACCGCTGCTGCTGTCGCCGGGCATCCTGTCGATGGGCTGGGGCAGCGTGGTGCGCCAGATCGCCGCCGGACTCGACCTCACCCTCGACGAGCCGCTCGTCGAACGGGTCGAACGCGTCGAGGCCGACCGCGACTACTCGACGGTGTCGGTGGAGATCCCGAAGGGGACCATGGCGGCGCTGCGCTTCGAGGTCGCCGGACAGGTCGACGGGGTGGATCGTGTTGTGCTGGAGCACTACACACGCACGCATGCCGATCAGTGTCCGGAGTGGCCGACCCCGCATGAGGGCGACGGCTGCTACCGGGTCGCGATCTCCGGCGAACCCGAGATGACCGTCGAGTTCGGCCACCACGGGGAGAACGGTGACCACAACGTCTCCGGGATGATCGTCACGGCGATGCGACTGGTGAATTCGGTTGCCGCCGTGGTCGATGCGAAGCCCGGGCTGGTGACCGCCCTGGATCTGCCGCTCGTCACCGGTCGGGGTCTGGTGACGCGGGGTTAGTGCAACGCAGGGATCTGCGTGCAGTCACCGGGACGGCAGTCCTCGTGTGCGCAGATGGTCGCGCAGCTTCTCTCGACCATGGAGTGAGGGCACCCCGGCCAGTCGAGTCAGCACCCGAGAACTCCAGTCCCCTTCCAGTCCGTGCCGTCGGTTGTAGTCCGCGAGCGACTCGTCGTATCCGGTGAGGTGTGCGTCCGCGGTCTCGGCGTCGTAGGTCTCGTGATGCAGCACGGCTGCCTGTGGGATTCGCGGCTTGATGCCTGCCGTCTCGACGGGGTCCGGCGTGCCGATCGCGAGACCGAAGGTCGCGACGGTGTGCTCCGGGAGGCCGAGTTCCGCGGCCACCTCCAGTGGATTGTTGCGGATGGCGCCGACGAAAACCGTTCCCAGGCCCAATGACTCGGCGGCCACCACTGCGTTCTGCGCGGCCAGCGCGGTGTCGACGAAGCCGATGATCGTCGTCTCGAGATAGTCCGCTGCCTCCAGCGGGGCCTCGTGCCGCGCGGCGAGGCGGTGGGCCCGCCCGAGGTCGGCGATCCACACCAGGAACAACGGTGCCTGTTCGATGAAGCTCTGGTTGTTGGCGAGTGCCGCCAGTCGTTTCCGTCGAGCGGGGTCGCGCACGGCAACCACACTCCAGGGCTGCAGATTCGACGACGTGGGTGCGGACTGCGCCGCCGCGATGATGGCATGAAGCCGACTGTCGTCGACGGGGTCCGGTCGGAACCTGCGTACCGATCGGTGTGCGAGCTGCACGGACAGCACGTCGTTGACCACCCCGAGGGTTGCAGAGGGGTCGGCGTATCGCTCGGTGATCGTCATCGGATCGCGGCGGTGAATCGTCGGGTCATGAGTCAAGGGTGTCGCCGGAATCGTTCCTCAGCAACTTTCCTGCCCACGCTGGGTCCAAACGCCGACCTCGACACGGCTTTCGGCTTCGGCTCGGACCCACTCGGTGAGCGGGCGGGGTCACACCTCCCAGGTATGTACAGGTTCGCCCTCGTGCATGAGGGTCACGTAGTCGGCGAGCATGCCGGTCAGTGCGGCCGACCGGCTGTCGCCGGCCTTCTCCCGGGCGGCGACGGACTCACGCTGCCACACCGAACCGGTCCGGCGGTTGACGCAGCGTCCCTCGATCACCGACAGGTACCGATTGCGGGCCTTGTCCGAGACCCCATATGCGCGAAGGCCTTTCTCGGCGAGGGTCAGCAGGCGACGGAGCACGAGTTCATCCGGTCGTACCCAACCGACGTCGGGCCAGTAGAGCTGCGACTCCATGCCGAAATGCGCACCGGACTGCAGGTTCTCGGCGGCCGCGTTGAACGACATCTGTGACCACAGCGGCCGGTCGGCCTCGACCAGCCCGCGGACCACCCCGTAGTAGAAGGCGGCGTTGGCCATCGTGTCGACGACCGTCGGTCCCGCGGGGAGCACCCTGTTCTCGACACGAAGATGTGCCTGGCCCTCATGGATGTCGTAGACGGGCCGATTCCAGCGGTAGACCGTGCCGTTGTGCAGTCGCAGTTCGTCGAGCATCGGGATACGTCCGGCGTCGAGTTCGGCCAGGGGGTCGACGTCGGTCGAGACGGGTAGGAGAGCGGGGAAGTAGCGCGTGTTCTCCTCGAACAGGTCGAAGATGGTGTTGATCCAACGTTCGCCGAACCAGACGCGCGGGCGCACGCCCTGGTTCTTCAGCTCCAACGGCCGGGTGTCGGTGGCCTGCTCGAACACCGGGATACGGCTTTCGTGCCACAGCGCGGTCTCGGCGAGGAACGGGGAGTTGCCGGCCAGCGCCACCTGGATCCCGGAGATGGCCTGGGCGGCATTCCAATGCGCCGCAAAGTCTTCCGGGGCCACCCTCAGGTGCAACTGCAGCGAGGTGCAGGCGGCTTCGGGGAGGATCGAATCGGTGGACGTGTGGAGGCGTTCGGTGTGATAACCGTCGGCCAGGGGGACGCCGCTGATGTCGATCTCGAGGTCCTCGCCGCGGGCGTTGAAGATCTGCTCGTTCAGCAGGTCGTAGCGAGGGTTGGCCGAGATCCACTGATGGGCAAAGTGTTCGGCCTTCAGGGTCGGCAGCATCCCGATCATCACCAGGTGGTTGTCCGTACGGGCGGCGCGCTCCTCCGCACGGTTCAGTGACGTCCGCAGCGCCTGTTCCAGCGAGATCGTGTCGTCGGTGGTGAAGGGCCGCGGCGACACGTTGATCTCGATGTTGAACTGCCCGAGTTCGGTCTGATAGTCGGGGTCGGCGATCGCCTCGAGGACGGCGGCGTTGGCCATGGCGGGACGCATCTGCTCGTCGACGAGGTTCAGTTCCACCTCCATACCGAGGAGGGGTTTGGGTGGCCGGCCCTGGTCGGTGAACAGCCCTTCGGCCAACATCCGTGCAATCGCGTCGGTCCCGCGACCGACCTGCCGCCGGAACCTCACGCGATCCTCGCCGGTGAACTCCTGCTTGTTCACTTCCGCGCCCATGCGAGACATACTGCCCCAATTCGGGCGCCGTCAACCGGCGTTGCAAGATGACTGACGTGCCCCCGCGTAAGAGACCCGACCCGGCCGAGGTGCGCGCCGCCGTCCTCGCGGTCGCCGACTGGCTCGTCGACGAGTCGGCCCCCACCCCGTCGCGGCCCGCCCTCGCCGCCGCTGTCCGCCTCACGGCCCGCACCCTCGAACACCTCGCCCCGGGCAACTCTGTCGAGGTCCGTGTCCCGCCGTTCGTCGCCGTGCAGTGCATCGAGGGTCCGCGCCACACGCGGGGGACGCCGCCCAACGTCGTCGAGACCTCGCCCCGGACGTGGCTGCTGATGGTGACCGGGCTGCGGACCTACGACGCCGCGCTCGGCGCCCGCGAACTCGACGCATCGGGCCACCGCGCGGACCTGGTCGCAGAGCTGTTGCCACTGGTTCCGCTGGGTCCGGGCCCGTCGAGAAGCCGGTGATCCGCCGAGTGTGATCCGTCACTCCTCGCTCCCACGTGGAATTACTGCGCTCCGAACGCCGCTGCAAGATTCGCTCTGGAAGGCAACAGGCACGTAAACTCCGAATTGTCTCCCAGCACATTGACGTGTTAACCGATTCGCAGCCCAGGGGAGCTAGTCGATGACTGATCGCTCGATCGCCAACGTGAACCTGCTCGCTCCCACACCGGCGGGCGGATGCTCCGCAGCCGGAGGGTGCGCGCCCGAACCCGCTCCACTGGACCAGCCCGAGAACGAACCGCGCGAGGAGTGCGGCGTATTCGGAGTCTGGGCGCCCGGTGAGGAAGTGGCCAAGCTCACCTACTACGGCCTCTACGCGCTGCAGCATCGCGGGCAGGAAGCGGCGGGCATCGCCGTCGGCGACGGCAGTCAGGTCGTCGTGTTCAAAGACCTGGGCCTCGTCAGCCAGGTGTTCGACGAGCAGACACTGGGTGCGATGAGCGGCCACGTCGCCATCGGACACTGCCGGTACTCCACCACCGGTTCGACCACCTGGGAGAACTCCCAGCCGATCTTCCGCACCACCGATGCCGGCACCGGCGTCGCGCTCGGGCACAACGGAAATCTCGTCAACACCGCCGACCTCGCCGCTCGCGCCCGGGACAAGGGCATCAAGAGCTCGGCGGCGACGTCGGACTCCGATGTCGTCGGTGCTCTCCTGGCACACGGCGCCGCCGACAGCTCGATCGAGCAGGCGGCCATGGAGCTGCTGCCGACCCTCAAGGGCGCCTTCTGCCTGACTTTCATGGACGAGCACACCCTCTATGCGGCGCGTGACCCGCACGGTGTGCGTCCGTTGTCGCTCGGCCGCCTCGACCGCGGCTGGGTCGTCGCATCGGAGACCGCCGCCCTCGACATCGTCGGCGCATCCTTCGTCCGCGACATCGAACCCGGTGAGCTGCTGGCCATCGACGCCGACGGCGTGCGCACCAAGCGCTTCGCCGAGCCGACGCCGAAGGGCTGCGTCTTCGAATACGTCTACCTGGCCCGCCCGGACTCCAACATCCACGGCCGGTCGGTGCACTCCACTCGGGTGGAGATCGGCCGCCGCCTGGCCAAGGAACATCCCGCCGAGGGGGACCTGGTGATCCCGGTGCCCGAGTCGGGTGTACCCGCGGCCGTCGGCTTCGCCCAGGGCTCGGGCATTCCCTACGGCCAGGGCCTGATGAAGAACGCCTACGTGGGCCGCACCTTCATCCAGCCGTCGCAGACGATCCGTCAGCTCGGCATCCGACTCAAGCTGAATCCGCTGCGCGAGGTGATCCGCGGCAAACGTCTCGTCGTCGTCGACGACTCGATCGTGCGCGGCAACACCCAGCGCGCCCTCATCCGCATGCTGCGCGAGGCCGGTGCCGCCGAGGTGCACGTGCGGATCGCCTCCAGCCCCGTGCGCTGGCCCTGCTTCTACGGCATCGACTTCGCTTCCCCGGCGGAACTCATCGCCAACGGTATGGAGTCCGAGGAGGGCATGGTCGAGGGCGTGCGCCAGGCCATCGGCGCCGACTCGCTCGGCTACATCAGCATCGACGAGATGATCGGTGCCACCGAGCAGCCCGCATCGAACCTGTGCGCGGCCTGCTTCGACGGCAAGTACCCGATCGAGCTGCCCAAGGAGACCTCCATGGGCAAGGCGGTTCTGGAGCAGATGCTGGCCTCCGCTGCACACGACGGAACCGTCGACCCGCTGACCAAGCCCAACGACAACGTCAGCGCAGTGATGCGTCCCTGAATTCGGGGGCAAGGCACTCCGGTACCGTGTGATCGTCGGCGAACACGCCGGAAACAACTTTTGACAAGGGGTGCTTGCGGAGATGACGGAGCGGGATGCGGCGGCCGACGAGACGACGGGCGCTACGCCGCAGGCGTCGTACGCGGCGGCCGGAGTCGACATCGACGCCGGTGAACGAGCCGTAGAGCTGATCACCCCGCATGCGAAACGTGCGTCGCGCCCCGAGGTCCTCGGCGGTCTCGGCGGCTTCTCGGGCCTCTTCGCGCTGAAGGGCAACTACCGCGAGCCGGTCCTCGCCGCCGCCAGCGACGGCGTCGGCACCAAGCTCGCCGTCGCGCAGGCCATCGACAAGCACGACACCGTCGGACGCGACCTCGTCGCCATGTGCGTCGACGACCTCGTCGTCTGCGGCGCCGAGCCGCTCTTCCTCCAGGACTACATCGCCGTGGGCAAGGTCGTCCCCGAGACCGTCGCGCAGATCGTCGCCGGCATCGCCGACGGCTGTGTCGAGGCCGGGTGTGCACTGCTAGGCGGCGAGACCGCCGAACACCCCGGACTCATGCAGGACAACCATTACGACCTGTCGGCCACCGCCGTCGGCGTCGTCGAGGCCGACAAGGTCCTCGCCCCCGACCGCGTCCGTGCCGGCGACGTCGTCATCGCCATGGGATCGTCGGGTCTGCATTCCAACGGCTACTCGCTCGCCCGCAAGGTGCTGCTCGAGTGGGGCCACATGGATCTCTTCGGCCACGTCGAGGAGTTCGGCCGCTCGCTCGGCGAGGAACTGCTCGAGCCGACCCGCATCTACGCCCGTGACTGCCTGGCGCTGATCGCCGAGGCGGACGTGCGGACCTTCGCACACATCACCGGTGGCGGTCTGGCCGAGAACCTGGCCCGCGTCATCCCGCAGGGCCTCGTGGCCGAACTGGAACGCAACACCTGGACCCCGGCCCCGATCTTCGCTCTCATCCAGCAGCGCGGACGCGTCGAGCAGCTCGAGATGGAGCGCACCTTCAACATGGGTGTCGGCATGGTCGCGGTCGTCGCGCCCGAGGACACCGACCGCGCGCAGGCGGTCCTGACCGCCCGGCACGTCGACAATTGGGTCCTCGGCACCATCAAGCGGTCCAACGACCCCAAGAGCACCGAGGCCGGCTCACGCGTCTCCCTGGTGGGTGAGCACCCGCGCTTCTGAGAGTCACGGGCGCACACCGCCTCTCACACGTACGAGAAAGCGGCGGGGACCTTCGGGTTCCCGCCGCTTTCTCGTCGTCTGAGAATGATCGCCACTCCGGTGGACAGCACAGATCAGCGATGCTCATCGCCGGTTGTCACCGCGGCGAGCACCGCTGGAAGTCGAAAAACGACCGCGCACGCATCAGACGACCGCAGTCACCTGCGGCCGTCTGGTACGTACGAAAACATCAACCCGCGTCACCGCGGGTCCGCTGAGCGGAGAGGTCGTGGTGGGGTGGGATCGGGTGTCGTCGGGGAGACCGGCACCCATGAGTGGCGCGCCTCAGGCGCGGCGCCACTCGTCCTCGTCCAACCACTCATCCACCGGATCCGGACGATCTACCGAGCTGGTCTGCCCGGACAGCTCACGCTGCAGGCTTTCGAGATCGGTGTTCGGAGTGGAGTACTTCAGCTGACGAGCAACCTTCGTCTGCTTTGCCTTTGCCCGGCCGCGGCCCATACGGGACCCCCTCGCAAAATGACGGGGCGGCCAACGATTTGGCGGCCCCGTTCTCTTGAAGTAATTCTGTCGTGCTGCCCAGTCTAGCGCGCCTTCAGGACTTGTGTGCCGCGCCCTGCCTCGCCGCGCCGCCCGATCTCTCCACCTTGCCCAGAATCCGCTGCGCCTCGCGACGGACCTTGACCGGCAGATCGTCGGCGGCGAGCAGTGTCCTGATCGACTCGGGGTCGGCGTCGACGAGCAGTTGTCGGACCCGGACGCCATGGTCGGGACGGTGGATCACCGTCACCGAATCGCCCGCGGCCACCGTGCCCGGTTGGAGAACCCGCAGGTAGGCACCGAAATCGGCCTGGTCCATGAACCTCTTCACCCACCTGGGCTCATCCGCCCAGACCGCGAAGGTCCGGCACGGTACGCGAGGGATGGTGGTCTCGAGGAGGAGCCCGTCGTCACCGACCTGCCAGCGCTCACCCACGAAGGCGTCGGTGACGTCGATCCCGTCGACCCGCAGGTTCTCGCCGAACCAGCCGTAAGGAAGCTCACGTCCGAGTTCGTCGGACCAGCGTTGCGCGTCGGGTTCGGCGTAGGCGTACACCGCCTGATCGACGCCGCCGTGATATCTACGGTTGCGTTGATGGTCGGCGACCAGACCCAGCTCGTGCACCTCGGCACGGCCGGCCAGCGGCCGCTTGTCGATCGCGGAGGGTCCGATCTTGTCGAGGACGACATCTCGGCCGGCCGCGCAGACGGCCAGCACTGTTCCGGTGTCCACGCGTCAGCTACCCGGGGTGACCGAGCCGCTGCGCAGCCGTTCGACAGCGGCGCGACCGGCCTGGACGCGATCGTCCTCGCGGATGGAGTCCGGGTCGATGCGTGCGCTCACCGGCTCCTCGGTCCCGATCGTCAGTTCGACGTCCGCACCGACGTTGCGCTTGACGAGCGCGAGAGCGATGGGACCCCACTCGTAGTGATCGATGACGGTGCCGAGGCGGCCGACGGTGCGGCCGGCGGCGGTGACCGGATCGCCGGTCGTCGGACGCTGATCCGAGCTCCCGTCGAGATGCAGCAGTACCAGGCGTCGTGGCGACTTGCCGAGGTTGTGGACCCGGGCCACCGTCTCCTGGCCGCGATAACAGCCCTTGTCGAGATGGACGGCGCCCTGATCGGCCGGACCACCGATCCAGTCGACCTCGTGCGGGATCGTCCGCTCGTCGGTGTCGGCGCCGAGGCGCGGACGGCGGGCCGCGACACGCAGCGCGTCGTACGCCCAGCTGCCGGCCATCCGGGCGCCGGCCTCGACCAGTGCGTCCCACCAGCGCAGCAGGACGTACTCGGGCAGGACGAGGTCGACGACGGGGAGGTCGCGGTTCTCGCCGAGCGGCGGCATCCGTCGCCAGAAGCCGAGCGGCTCGTCCTCGTGGTGCGTCTCGGGCAGATTGCCCGCCTGGTAGACGTCCGCGTCCGCGGGGATCTCGAGGAGCTCGGCAACGGGTCCGGTCACCGCACCCGGACCGACGAGGGTGAGGACCCTCATGTCGGTCCGCGGGGCCGGCTGCGCCTTGGCCCAGAACACCATCTTGGCGAGGAATCCGGCGAGGGCCTCACCGCGTGCACCCTCGGTGTCGACCCAGGTGATGCCATCGATGTCGGTCATGACGAAGTGCTCCTCGACGCGACCGTTGGCGTCGAGAGACAGGTTCTCCGCACTACGGCGGTCGGGGAGTGCGGCGATGTGCTGGCTAGAGATGGTGTGCAGCCAGCTCAGGCGCTCCTCGCCGGGGATCTCGATGACGGCGCGGTCGGAACGGTCGACGACGATGACCCCGGTGGCGGCGGCTCTCTGTTCCCCGAGTGGATCACCGAAGTGCCACGGGGTCTCCGATGAGTGGAACTCTCCGGGGCCGGCGACCGCCCCGCCCTCGGAATGCCTGGTCAGGATGGGTGAACGGCTCACGGGTCGATTCTACGGGTCGGTCGCGCACCAGGGGTGTGGAGCAGGGGTCGGGGGCTCGTGGGAGCCTCTTATCCATGTCGGATTCGATCCTGCTCACCCTCGACGGCACCCAACACGACGCCGATGCACCATTCCTGCACGCCGACGACCTCGCGGCGGTACGCGGCGACGGCGTCTTCGAGACCCTGCTCGTCCGTGCCGGCCGGGCGCGTGGGGTGCGCCTGCACCTCGAACGCCTCGTCCGGAGCGCGACCGCCATGGAGCTCCCGGCGCCGGACCCCGACGAGTGGCGCGCTGCCATCGAGAACGCGGTCAAGTTGTGGACTGCCGAGCACGGGACGTCGGACGAGGCGTTGCTGCGCCTGGTCTACACCCGCGGACGCGAACACGGGTACGCCCCGACGGCCTACCTGACCGTCGAGCGGGTGCCCGAGCGCGTCGCCTCCGCGCGCGCGGACGGCGTCTCGGTGGTCACCCTCGAGCGCGGTTTCTCCATCGACCTGGCGGCCAGGGCGCCGTGGCAACTGCTCGGCGCGAAGACGCTGAGCTATGCCACCAACATGGCTGCGCTGCGTCATGCCGCATCCGAGGGCTACGACGACGTCATCTTCGTCAGCAGCGAGGGGGCGGTGCTCGAGGGGCCGCGCTCGACGGTGGTCGCGGTGTACGGGGACACGTTGGTCACCCCGCCGACGGAGATCGGCATCCTCGCCTCGACGACGGCCCAGGCCGTCTTCGATCTCGCCGATGCGGAGGGCTGGAAGACCAAGGTCGAGATCCTGCGCCCGGAGGACCTCGTGGCGGCCGACTCGGTCTGGCTGGTCAGCAGTGTGACGCTCGCGGCCCGGGTCACCCATCTCAATCGGTACGTGATGCCGGTGCCTGCCGACGCCGACCGGTTCTCCGGTCTGGTGGACCGGGCCATTGCCGCGGAAGGCGATTGATCTCGGTCACTCCGCGCTGATCCCGGGTCCGCATCACACCTGGTCGCGGGTGAGAGCGAATGCACCGGCGGCGGTGGCCCGATGGGACTTTTGGCGCTTGAACAGGGTCGGCGACCAGGCGTAACGTCGCGCTCAGGACCTACTACCGGAAGTAGTAGGCGACTTCGGCACCCGCCGGCTCAGCCGGTGACCTGATTCGAGGCATACATGGACGCTCTGGACGTCTCCAGATGGCAATTCGGTATCACGACCGTCTATCACTTCATCCTGGTGCCGCTGACCATCGGTCTCGCACCGATGATCGCGGTGATGCAGACGGTGTGGCACGTCACCGGCAACGAGCAGTGGCTGCGCGCGACCCGGTTCTTCGGGAAGCTCTTCCTGATCAACTTCGCGCTCGGCGTGGCCACCGGCATCGTGCAGGAGTTCCAGTTCGGGATGAACTGGAGTGAGTACAGCCGCTTCGTCGCGGATGTCTTCGGTGCGCCGCTGGCGCTGGAAGGCCTGGTCGCCTTCTTCCTGGAGTCGACCTTCATCGGACTCTGGATCTTCGGCTGGGACCGACTGCCGCGACGCGTCCATCTGGCGTGTATCTGGTTGGCGGCCATCGGCGTAAACGCGTCGGCGTACTTCATCATCGCCGCGAACTCGTGGATGCAGCACCCCGTCGGCGTCGAGTGGGACGAGACCCGTGGCCGCCCCGCCATGAACGACTTCTTCGCCGTCATCACCAACAACACGACGCTCGCCGCCTTCCCGCACGTGATCGCCGGTGCGTTCCTGACCGCGGGCACCTTCGTCGCGGCCATCGGCATCTGGTGGATGGCCCGGAACACGTGGCGCGCCAAGAAGTTGCGGGAAGCGTCCGGGACCGGTGACACCAGTGAGGTCCCGGAGAGCACATCGCCGAGCCACGTCGACGCCACCCCGGAAGACCTGGAGAAAGACGCGCGCGACCTGTGGCGGCCGGTCACCCGGTTCGCGCTGTGGGTCACGCTCGTCTCGGGCGTCGCGCTGTTCATCACCGGTGACATCCAGGCGCAGATCATGTTCAAGCAACAGCCGATGAAGATGGCCTCGGCGGAATCGCTCTGCGAGACCGAGACCGGCCCCGGCTTCTCCGTCCTCTCCATCGGACGTCAGAACAACTGCGAGAACATCGATCACATCATCGAGATCCCCAAGATGCTGTCGTTCCTGGCCGATCACTCCTTCGATTCGACCCTGCAGGGCGTCGAGGAGCTGCAGGAGCAGTACACGAAGGCCTTCGCCGACAACCCGAACGTGCCCGCAAACCAGAACTTCGCACCCAACCTGTTCGTCACCTACTGGGGTTTCCGGGCGATGATCACATGGGCGGCCGGCTCGGTGGTCGTGGCCCTCGGCGGCCTCTGGTACACGCGCCGCAAGCGGGTGGTCGAGTCGAGGCGATTCGGCTTCATCGCCCTGCTGATGATCCCGACCCCGTTCCTGGCCAACAGCTCCGGCTGGATCTTCACCGAGATGGGCCGCCAGCCTTGGGTTGTCGCACCCAACTGGGAGGACGACCTCGATCCGCTGCGCATCAGCATGCTCGTGCAGAACGGCGTCTCCAACCACACCGCGGGGACGGTGCTCGTCACCCTGATCGGGTTCACGCTGCTCTACGGTGCGCTGGGTGTCGTCTGGTTCATGCTGCAGCGCCGCTACGTGATCGAGGGACCGGCGAGCTACGACTCCCGGCCACCAGGCCACAGCGACGACGAAGCCGACTCCGATTCCGATTCCGATGAGCCCAAACAGCTCTCGTTCGCGTACTAGAGGAGAGTGACATGGGACTCCCGGAATTCTGGTTCCTCATCATCGCCGTGCTCTTCGTCGGCTACTTCGTCCTCGAGGGTTTCGACTTCGGCGTCGGCATGCTCATGCCGATCCTCGGGTCGAGTCACACCGGTGGCGACGACAAGGTCGCACCCGACGATCCCGAGGCCGACCCCGACAAGCGCCGGCGGGCGCTGCTCAACACCATCGGACCGGTGTGGGACGGCAACGAGGTCTGGCTGCTCACCGCGGGTGGCGCGCTCTTCGCGGCGTTCGGTGGTTGGTACGCAACGATGTTCACCGCCTTCTACCTGCCGCTGTTCCTCATTCTGATCGGCCTCATCACCCGTGTGTGCGCGATCGAGTGGCGCGGCAAGATCAACGATCCGCGCTGGCGGAAGTGGTGCGACATCGGCATCGGTCTGGGGTCGTGGATTCCCGCGATCCTGTGGGGGGTCGCCTTCGCGAACGTGGTGCGGGGCCTGCCGATCGACGCCGACGCCCAGTACACCGGCGGGTTCTTCAACCTGCTGAACCCGTACGCGCTGCTCGGCGGTGCGACGACCCTGCTCGCCTTCCTCACCCATGGTGCGGTGTTCCTGTCGCTGAAGACCTCCGGTGTCCTGCAAGAGGATTCGGCCCGCTACGCCTCCCGGCTCGCATGGCCGACGCTCGTCGTGGCCGCCGCGTTCCTGCTGTGGACGCAGTTCGCTTACGGCAACGGCTGGACCTGGATCCCGGTGCTGATCGCCGCGGTCGCCGCGGTGGGCATGCTCGTCGCGACGCAGGTGCGCCGGGAGGGATGGGCGTTCCTGTTCACCTCGATCGCGATCGCCGGGACGGTGGCCACCTTGTTCGCGGTGCTGTTCCCGAACGCGCTGCCCTCGACCCTGAACCCGGACTGGAACCTGACCATCGACAACACGTCGTCGAGCGACTACACGCTGACGGTGATGACGTGGGCGGCGTTGTTCATCACCCCGGTGGTGATCGGTTACCAGGCGTGGAGCTACTGGGTGTTCCGTAAGCGCCTGTCGGTCGGGAACATCCCGGAGCATCACGGCCTGCCCTCGCTGCGCGTGTCGAGCAAGTGACGCCTCCGGTCGACCCGCGGCTGCTGCGGTATTCACCGACGACCCGACGCTACGTCGCGGTCACGGCGGCGTTCTCCGTGGCGCAGGTGATCGCGATCATCGTGGCCGCGGGTATGGCCGCCTCGATCCTGTCGGAGCTGATCGTCTTCCCGGGGTCGCGGTCTTTCGACGCGCAGTGGGTGCACCTGGTCGTCCTGGCTGTCGCGATGACCGCTCGCGCCGTGATGGCCTACGGGCACGACCGGTATGCGCACCGTGCGGCGGACCAGGCGATCGCGGAACTGCGGTCGGAGGCACTCGACGTGCTCACCGACCCGCGTCGGACGTCACCGCGAAAGCTGCTGGCGCAGCGTGAGCACGCGGCGACCGTGCTGTTGCGGGGACTGGATGCGCTCGGGCCGTATCTCTCCGGGTTCCTGCCGGCACTCGTGAGCGCGGTGATCCTCACGCCGACGGTGACCGTGGTGATCGCCTTCGCCGACTGGCCGTCGGCGTTGATCATCCTGATCACGTTGCCGCTCATCCCGATCTTCATGGTTCTCGTCGGACTCATGACCCGGGATCGCACCACCCGCAAGCTGGCGACGATGAGCAGACTGACCGCGCAGCTGCTGGATCTGATCGCCGGGTTGCCGACTCTGCGGGCGCTGAACCGCGCCGAGACCCCGGCCGCCCAGGTGGCCGAACTCGGTGAGGCACACCGGCGTTCGACAATGAGCTCGCTGCGGGTGGCGTTCCTGTCCGGGGCCGTCCTCGAGCTGCTCGCGACCCTGTGCGTCGCCCTGGTCGCCGTCGGCATCGGTCTGCGCCTGGTGTTCGGCGAGATGTCGCTCTACGCAGGTGTTTTCGCGCTGATCCTGGCGCCCGAGGCATATCTGCCGCTCCGACGCGTCGGCGCACAGTTCCACAACTCCGCCGATGGCGTGACCGCCGCCGGGGAGGTCTTCGAGCTGATCGACTCTCCCGAGGACGCCGCGCCGATACCGGTCAGCGGTGGCCGCGGCCTCACCGTAGCGGGCGCGCCGATCACCATCCTCGACCTCGGGGTGCACGGCCGTGACGGCTGGGCGCCGGAGTCGTTGCGCGCGACGATCCGGCCCGGCTCGCTCACGCTGTTCACCGGGCCGAACGGTTCGGGGAAATCCACGACCCTGGCCGCGATCATGGGTCTGCTGACCCCCGACGACGGTTCGGTGCTCATCGGGTCCATCCCGGTCACCCATGCCGATCCAGAGTCCCTGCACGAGCAGATCGCCTGGCTGCCGCAGCAGCCGGTCGTCGTGCCGGGCACGGTCGGCGAGAACGTGGAACTCTTCGGCGCGCTTGACCGCGACGCTGCCGACCGTGCCGCGACGGCCAGCGGATTCGACTCCGTCGTGCTCGAACTGCCCAAGCGGCTCGACACCCGGCTCGGCGCGGGCGGCGTAGGGCTCTCCGCCGGCCAGCGTCAGCGGCTCGCACTCACGCGAGTGCTCGCGTCGCCGGCTCCGCTGTTGCTGCTCGACGAGCCGACCGCCCACCTCGACGAGGCGTCCGAACGTGCGGTCCTCACCGTGCTCCGCGACCGTGCACGCGCCGGTGACACGGTCATCGTGGTGGCCCACCGGGGGATCGCGCGTGAATTCGCCGACCAGGTGGTCGAATTCGACGGAGGTGTGCCATGCGCGACGACCCACTGATCCGCGCGCTCGGTTTCCTCGGCCTGCGCCGGGGTGCGGTCGCCAAAGCCCTGCTGCTCGGCGTCGGCGGGTCGCTGTCGGCGCTCGGCCTCGCGGCCTTGTCGGCGTGGCTGATCACCCGGGCCTGGCAGATGCCGCCGGTGCTGTACCTGTCGGTCGCGATCACCGCCGTGCGCGCACTCGGTATCTCGCGCGGCCTGTTCCGTTACCTCGAACGACTTGCCACCCACGACCTCGCCCTGCGTGCGATGACGACCGCCCGCGAACGGGTCTACACGGCGCTCGCGACCGGCTCACCGGCCTACTCGGTGACCCTCCGGCGCGGAGACCTGTTGACCCGCACCGGCGATGACATCGACGAGATCGGCAACGCACTCATCCGCGGCCTGATCCCCATCGGTGTAGGTGTGACGACGGCGGTGGCCGCGGTCGTCGTGATGGCGCTGGTCTCGCTGCCCGCCGCCGCAGTGCTCGCCGTCGCGCTCATCATCAGCGGCGGTCTCGCCCCGTGGCTCGCGGCACGCGGTGCTGCCTCGGCCCTCCGCGACGGTGCGCGGGCCGCCACCGAATCCGCAGAGGCCACGACGACCACCCTGTGGCACGCATCCGAACTCGTCGTCGCGCGTCGGCGTGAGGAACTGCTCGAGACCGCCGCGGATGCCGATCGCCGGCACGTCGCGGCCACCGATCGGGGTCGTCGGCTGGAGGCGGCGGCCGCCGCGGCAACCCCGCTCGCGATGGGTGCGTCGCTGGTCGCGGCCTGCGTGATCGCCATCCAGTTGGCGTCGCAGACAACCGGTTCGATCGCCGGGATCGCCAGTGGTGAGGGGCTCACCCCGATGATCCTCGGTGTGCTGATCCTGCTTCCGCTCTCGGCTTTCGAGTCGACCGCGCCGCTGACCGAGGCCGGACTGCAGATCGAGCGCAGTCGTCAGAGCGCCGCGCGGGTGATGGCTCTGGTCGACGGCGCACACGCCGCGGACAGCACCGAACCGTCCGGTGCAGATGTGGCGGTCCACCGCGGCATGGTCGAGGTGTCGACCGACCGATTGCGGTGGGGCCGCGGGGACCGTGGTGTCCTCGGTCCTGCGGACGGTCTGGACCTCGACCTGCGGCCGGGATCGCGGCTGGCGGTCGTCGGACCCAGCGGCGTCGGCAAGTCCACACTTCTGCTGACCCTCGCCGGGCTGCTCAATCCGGTCGACGGGGACATCGCCTGTGTCGACGTGTCGAGCCGCGCACCCGTCGACCTTCGCTCGGCCGGTTGCTATTTCACCGAGGAAGCACATCTCTTTTCGACGTCGGTCCGCGAGAACATGCGCGTCGCGCGGGGTGACGCCACGGACGACGAGATCCTCGCGGCGCTGACGACGGTCGGCCTCGACGGCTGGGCCGAACGGCTTCCGGACGGTCTGGACACCACCCTGACCGGCGGTGCCGACGCCGTCAGCGGCGGCGAGCGTCGACGTCTGCTCCTCGCTCGCGCGCTGCTCCACCCGGCACCGATGGTCCTGCTCGACGAGCCGACCGAACACCTCTCTGCCGACGACGCCGACGGTCTCCTCCGACGCCTCCTCGGTGTCGAGGACGACCTCTTCGGTCCCGATCGCATCGTCGTGGTCGTGACCCACCAGCTCCCGGCAGACGTCGGCAGTGCGCAGGTGGTGGAGCTGGAACCGGCCTCGGCGCGCGACTCCTGACCGGCGAACCTCAACTCGACTTGCAGACGTCGATCGAAGTCTGCCGGTGGAGTTGAAGTCTGCCGGCTGTCGGGGGAGATGCCCACCCGCTCCCAGAGGTGAAGGTGCTTACCCGTTCCCTGAGGTGCGAGCGAAGGTGCCCACCCGTTCGCTG
>NZ_BAHE01000008.1 GCF_000298235.1 Gordonia namibiensis NBRC 108229 | reverse complement strand
GTGGCCGGATCGCCGAATGACTCGTACGGTGGACCCATGAGCACATCGAACAGCAGTTCGACGCCGGGCGGCGATGACGTCCTCGGCGCCGGGGCCGGCAACACCACCGAGAAGGATCCCGACGACTGGGTGACCGGCGACGAGCCGATGACCGGCGCACAGCGCAGTTATCTCGACACCTTGGCCCGCGAGGCGGGCGAGACCATCTCCGCCGACCTCACCAAGGCCCAGGCATCCGAAGAGATCGAGCGGCTGCAGAACAAGAGCGGGCGGGGCTGACCGCCCGAGACGCCTAGCCGGCCAGGCGCGCGGCCGCGGCGGCGATGCGTTCGTCGGTGCCGGTGAGCGCCATGCGGACGTGCTTCTCCCCGGCCGGCCCATAGAAATCGCCGGGCGCGCAGAGGATTCCGCGCTCGGCAAGCCAGGCGACGGTGTCGCGACACGGCTCGTCGCGGGTGGCCCAGAGGTACAGGCCGGCCTCGGAGTGGTCGACGCGGAAACCCGCCGCCTCGACCGCGGCGAGCAATGTCCGACGCCGAGCTGCGTAGCGTTCACGCTGTTCGTCGGCGTGGGCGTCGTCACGGAGTGCGGCGGTCATCGCCGCCTGGATCGGGAAGGGAAGCATGAAGCCGGCGTGCTTGCGGACCGCGAGCAGTTCGGCGATGAGTTCGGCGTCGCCCGCGAAGAAACCGGCGCGGTACGACGCGAGGTTGGAGATCTTCGACAGTGAGTGCACCGCGAGCAGACCGGTGTGGTCGCCGTCGCAGACCCGCGGGTCGAGGATGGAGAGCGGCTCGCCCTCCCAGCTCAGCCCGAGGTAGCACTCGTCGGACACCACGACGGTCCCGCGTTCGCGCGCCCAGCCCACCACCTTCCGCAGGTGGTCGACGCCGAGGACCTTGCCGGTCGGGTTCGACGGCGAGTTGATGAACATCAGCGCCGGGTTCATCGGGCCGAGGGCGACGGTCGAGTCGGCCCGGATGGCGCGAGCCCCGGCCAGCAGGGCACTGACCTCATAGGTCGGGTAGGCGACCTCGGGGATCACCACGTCGTCTCCCGGGCCGAGGCCGAAGGTCGACGCCAGGCCGGCGATCGCCTCCTTGGTGCCGATGACCGGCAGGATCCCCGACTGGTCGAGGTTCGTCACGCCGTGGCGCCGGGTGAGCGACTCGGCAGCGGCCTCGCGCAGTTCGGTGGTCCCGACGGTCGTCGGGTATCCCGGGAATCCGGACGCGTCGGCCAGTGCGTTCCGGATGAGCTCCGGCACCGGGTCGACCGGCGTACCGACCGACAGGTCGACGATGCCGTCGGGATGGGACTGCGCCGTGGCCTTGGCACCCGCGAGGGTGTCCCACGGGAAATCGGGCAGCCGACCGCTCACACGCGTCGCCGACACACGCAGCGGCGCTGCTGCGCGAGAGGTGGGGATGCTCACTGCGGGGCCAGTCCTATCCGTCCGGGGGTCTACTTCGAAGACGGGAAGCCGTCGAGCCGTCAGTCGTCTTCGTTCATGGGCGGCAGGCCCTTGATGAAGGCCGGGTCGGCGTCGGTCTTGCCGACCTTGCTCGCGCCTCCGGGCGAACCGAGATCGTCGAAGAAGTCGGCGTTGGCGCTGACGTAGGGTTCCCACTCATCCGGGACATCGTCCTCGTAGAAGATCGCCTCGACCGGGCACACCGGCTCGCACGCACCACAGTCGACGCACTCATCCGGCTGGATGTAGAGCATGCGTTCACCCTCGTAGATGCAGTCGACGGGGCACTCCTCCACGCAAGCCTTGTCCAGGACATCGACGCAAGGCTCCGCGATGATGTAGGTCACCACTCACTCCTTCGCTAGGGAAGATCGTTGCCGGCGCGAGGCGGATGAGCAGTTCGGCGTCGAACGACTCTCCGGCGTCGGCGCCGGTTGCGGTCCGAGGGCTGGTCGAACCGCAACCCAGAGTATCCGCCCCGGTGGTGCCCACGACGAAATCACCCCCGGCTCCAGAGCACGCAGAATGCCCGGTTGTGCCGAGAATCACATCAGCGGCCGCTCGCCGGCCCGAACCGGCACCACGTATGCCGGGCGGAGATACAGCGACGTGAAGCCGGACTTTCGCTCAGCGTGCCGCCAATTCTCGACAAAGGGTGGCCCGAGAGGCATCCTCGGCGACATGTTCGTCGTGAATCCGGTCGCTGTGGGCCGCCCTCGCACCAGCCTGTGGGCTGTGTCGGGGCTCGAGCCGGCGTCGCGGAACATGTGTATGTGCTGTCGCTGACCCTCTGCTCCCGACCCGCACATCCACTCCACTCAAGGATCTCGTCATGACCTCGACCCTTGCCCGCGCGACGTCTGCCTCTCTCCGCTCGCAGAACGTCACTCCCCCGACCCGGACCCGGGTGGCCGCCGACGCACCGCGCCCGCGAACCCACCTGCCGACACATCTGCGTCCCGCCGACCTGCTGCGCATCACCGACCAGGGCGTCGCCGACGTCCTCGACGGTCGGCACGACGCCCTGCTCCCGGCCGAATGGGACACCACGCACCGCTGGTCGACGCGCCTCTACGCCGACGACGACCTCGACGTCTGGCTCATCAGTTGGACGCCCGGCGAGGCCACCGAACTGCATGACCACGCCGGCTCGCTCGGTGCACTGACCGTCCTCTCGGGCTCCTTGCGGGAGTACCACTGGACGGGGGACGATCTGGCCGTGCGTGTCCTCGACGCCGGCGACCAGGCCGCCTTCCCTCTCGGGTGGGTCCACGACGTCGTGAAGAACCCGACGATCCAGGTGGCCGGGCCGACGCTCAGCGTCCACGCCTACTCCCCGCCGCTCACCGCGATGTCCTACTACGAGGTAGCCGACGCCGGCCACCTGCGTCGTACCCGCACGGTCCTGACCGACGAACCCGAATGAGCGACAAGCCGACTCCGCGCACCATCGACGACGTGCTCGCCGAGGCACGCTCACGACTGCAGCGCGTCGACGCCGCGTCGGTCCCCGCCGAACTCGAGGCCGGGGCGATCCTCGTCGACATCCGACCGGCCGCCCAGCGCGCGCAAGAGGGCGAGACGGACCTGGCGCTCGTCATCGAGCGCAACGTCCTCGAGTGGCGATGCGATCCCGCCAGCGACGCCCGGATTCCCGAGGCCGTCGACCACGACGTGCGCTGGATCATCCTGTGCCAGCAGGGCTACACGTCGAGTCTCGCCGCGGCCGCATTGCAGGACCTCGGACTCCATCGCGCGACCGACGTGATCGGCGGATACGAGGCGCTCGCGGCTGTGTTGCGCTGATTTCGATACGGCTCCTCGCTGCGCTCGTCACCTACTCAACCAGCAGGACAAACGGCCCCCTCGCTCCGCTCGTCACCTACTCAACCAGCAGGACGAACGGCCCCCTCGCTGCGCACGTCACCTACTCAACCAGCAGGACGAACGGCCCCCTCGCTCCGCTCGTCACCTACTCAACCAGCAAGACAAACGGCCCCCCTCGCCCCGCTCGTCACCTACTTAACCAGCAGGCAAACGGCTCTACGCTGCGCACGTCGCCAGCTCAACCAGCAGCAGGGCGCGGCGCCACTCCCGCCGGCCGAGTGACCCGAGGCGATAGCCGAGGGACGTATCGAGGTCAGGCGACGGCCGGCCAGGGTCGCGGTGCGGGGCGGGTGTCGACGGCGAGCCCGGTCTCCGGGTCGGCCAGCGCGGCGACGTGGTGCGTGAGGGCCGGGTCGATCCAGTCCGCGGCGTCGAGCACATATCTCGGCTGGGCCGTGATCCGTTCGGTGAGAAAGAAATCCGACTCGGCGGTCCGAGCGGCGAGTGCATCCAAATTCGGCCAGGGACGTTCGGGGTTCACGTGGTCGGGGGTCAGCGGCGACACCCCGCCCCAGTCGTCGATGCCGGAGGCGATCAGCGCGGCACATTCGGCCGGGGACACCAGGTTCGGTGGGGCCTGTACCCGCATGTGGGGTCCGAGCACGATCCGCGCGACGGCGACCGCCGCCAGGAACTCACTCATCTCCGCATCGGGCGTGGATCGCATCGCGGTGTCGGGCTTGGCCCGGAAATTCTGCACGATCACTTCTTGGATGTGACCGCCCGCGGCCTGTACCTCCGCGATGGCGAGCAGGGATTCGGCTCGCTCGTACAGCGATTCGCCGATGCCGACGAGGATGCCGGTCGTGAACGGGACACGCGCGGCACCGGCGTCGCGCAGCACCTGCATCCGGACCAGCGGGTCCTTGTCCGGGCTTCCGTAGTGCGGCTGCCCCTTCTCGGTGAAGAGCCGACGCGACGTGGTCTCGAGCATCATGCCCATCGACGGGGCCACCGGTCGCAGGTGCAGGAGTTCCTCGAGGCTCATCACCCCGGGGTTCAGATGCGGCAGCAGGCCGGTCTCGGTCAGCACGGCCACGGCGGCTGCTCGGACGTAGTCGAGGGTCGACGAATAGCCGCGTTCGGCGAGCCATTCGCCGGCCTCCGGCCACCGGTCCTCGGGGCGGTCCCCCAGCGTGAACAAGGCTTCCTTGCAACCGAGTTCGGCGCCGCGGCGGGCCAGATCGACGACCTCGTCGAGTTCGAGGTACAACCCCTCGCCGGCGCGGGCGAGTTTGCCGGGCACGGTCACGAAGGTGCAGTAGTGGCACCGATCGCGGCACAGCCGGGTCAGCGGGATGAACACCTTGCGCGAGTAGGTGACCTGTCGGGACCGGCCGACTGCTGCCAACCCCTCGTCGCGGATCGCGCCGGCGATCGACTGCAGGCGCACGAGATCGTCACCCGCACAGGACAGCAGGGTGACGGCCTGGTCGAGGTCGATCGGCTCACGGGACTCGGCAGCGGTAAGCGCGGCGTCGATCGCCTCACGCGAAGGACGTTCCGCGGCGGTGTCTTCCGCCTGGTCGGTGCGCACAGTGGGGATGCTGAGGTCGGTCATCGTTCCGCCTCCGGAGAATCGGTGATGGTCAGATAGGGCGCGGGATCAAAGGTGCCGTTGCGTTCTCGGAACGACGCCGCCGTCCCCGGCCACAGCAGCGTCAGCCGACCGCTCTCCGGGTCGACATACCAACTGTCGCAACCGGTCAGCCACACCGTCGACGCGCTGCGCTCGTCGATCTCGCGGGTGTAGGCGGCTTCGGCCTCCGCGGAGACCTCCAGCGCGCGAACCTCGGTGTTCCCCATGAACTCCAGCGCGCCGAGCACGTAGTCGAGTTGCGTCTCGATCATGTAGATCGCCGAGTTGTGACCGAGCGCGGCGTTCGGCCCGTCGAGCACGAACATGTTGGGGAATCCGCTGACGACGGTCGAGGCGTACGAGGTCATCCCGGACGACCAGTGCTCGGACAGACGCAGTCCCGCGCGGCCGACAACGCGGCTCGCGGCCGGCGGGCGGGTGGACTCGAAACCCGTTGCCATGACCAGGACGTCGAGGTCGAAGGTGCGTCCGCTGCGCGCGGTCGCCTTCGACTCGGTGATCGACTCCAGCGCGCTCGGCTCGAACACCACGTTCGACCGCTGCAGCGCCGGGTAGAAATCATCGCTGAGAAGGATTCTCTTACAGCCGATCTCGTAATCCGGGGTCAACAGCTCACGCAGCTCCGGATCGTCGACCTGCTCGTGGAGATGGTTGCGGGCACGGGCCCGGATCTCGTCGATGTCGGGGTGGAGGCCGAGTCGCTGGCGGAACGCCCCGTCGGCCTCGGTGAGGAGCCGGTGGCGAACCTCGCCGGCAACCTCGGGGTCGAGCAGCGCGGCGCGTTCGTCGGCCGTGTACCGGCGGTCCTCGCGCGGCACCACATAGGGCGCGGTCCGGCAGAACACGACGAGTTCCTCGGCGGCGTCAGCCAGATGCGGGATGAGCTGCACCGCCGAAGCGCCGGTTCCCACCACGCCGACCCGGGCGCCCTCGACCGCGACGGCGTCGTGCCAGGCCGCCGTGTGGACGACCTGACCGGGGAACTCGCCGAGACCCTCGATGTCGGGGATCTTCGCCTCCGACAACCGGCCGACGGCGAGGACGAGACTGCGCGCGCGGAACGTCCGGCCGGGTCCGTCCACGGTCTCGGCGGTGATCGTCCAGCGGGCCGTGACCTCGTCCCAGGCTGCCTGCCGCAGTTCGGTGTTCAGCAGAATGTGCTCGGCGAGACCCTCGTCGGCGACGGTCTGCTCGAGGTAGTTGCGGATCTCGCGGCCGCTCGGATACCGCGATGCCCAGTCGGCCGGCGGGCGGAAGGAGAACGAATACAGGTGCGCGGGGATGTCACAGGCGATGCCGGGGTAGACGTTGTCGCGCCAGGTCCCGCCCACCGCGTCAGCACGTTCGAGGACGACGAAGGTTTCGCGGCCGCGACGGGCGAGCTGCGTGGCCATCCCGAGGCCGGCGAAGCCGGCACCGATGATGGCGACATCGACGTCGGGCACCGTGTCGATGTCCACCCGCTCACCCCCCTGCGTCGTCGTCACCGTCACGAACGTACCTGCGGGATCGGGATCAGCCGGTCGGCTTCCGGCTCGCCATAGCGGGTGGTGCGCTGACGCGGTGCGCGACCGGCGCGGTCCGCGATGGCGACGAGGGTGTCGACGTCGAGGACGCGGCCCACCTCCGGACCGGCATCCGGCATGAGCCGGCCGTCGAGCAGCAGGCCGCCGATGTCGTCGGCGCCTCCGCGCAACAGCAGATCCACGGTGTCGGGGTCCAGCTTGGTCCAGGCGACCTGCACGTGGTCGATGAGACCGACGGACATCAGCCGGGCGACGGCATGCAGCGCGCGGGTCTCCCGCCGCGAGGCGGTCGACGTCGCTGCGGCGGTCAGGTGCGGGGGCGTGTTGGTGGCGACCATCGGCATGAGGATCAGCTCGGTGAATCCGCCCGTGCGCCGCTGGATCCCGAGCAGCGTGCGCAGATGCGCGACCTGCTGCTGCGGGGTCTCGACATGCCCGTAGACGATGGTGGCCGTCGAGAAGAGGCCGGCGCCGTGCGCGGCCTCGATGACCTCGATCCAGTCGCGGGCAGGTGCCGAGCCCGTCGGCGACAGGTATCCGCGGACGGTGTCGTCGAGGATCTGGGCGGCGGTTCCGGGGATCGAGCCGAGGCCCGCGGCGCGCAGGCGACCGAGATGTTCGGCGATCGGCACCCCGGTCCGGCTCGCGCCGTCGGCGATCTCCGCGGCGCGATACGCGTGCAGGTGCAGACCGTCTGCCGCACCGGTGATCTCTTCGACGAGGCGGACGTAGTCGGTCGCCGGACGGTCGGCGGGCAACGGCCCCTGCATGCAGATCTCGGTGGCGCCGAGTTCCACGGCCTCCCCGACCAGATCGGCGAGCGCAGGTTCGCCGGGACGACGTCCATCCGAGACGAGGCGGGCGGCGACCCCGGTGTCCAGATTGCGGTTGACGACGAAGGTGAGGGTGTCGGGGTCGGTGACCCGGGCCCGGACGGTGTCGGCGAGTTCGCACAGTTCTTCCAGGCCGGTACCGGAGGCGCCCAGCAGCGCGACCCAGCCCTCGTCGTCGAGGGCATCGGGGCCGAGAGCCGTCGGGTCGTCACGGA
This sequence comes from Gordonia namibiensis NBRC 108229, assembly GCF_000298235.1. Classification (GTDB taxonomy): domain Bacteria; phylum Actinomycetota; class Actinomycetes; order Mycobacteriales; family Mycobacteriaceae; genus Gordonia; species Gordonia namibiensis. Next base: position 135,177 of record NZ_BAHE01000008.1, on the reverse strand, counting down.
GACGGCTCAGGGCCGCTGTGACGCGCTCGATCGGGGCCGTGATGTCTTCGGCCCACGCGCGCAGAACCATGACCACACTCTAACGCTCGTTCGGTATCGCCCTTCGTCCCGAGGGAACAGCGGCGGGGAAAGTCAGTCTTCGGCCTCGGGGAGCCGGTGGGTCCAGCTGAGCACGGCAGCCGGGCCGACGCCCAGCACGAGTAGGAGAAGGGTCTGGACCAGGTAGTTCCCCGACGTGCTCAGGATGACGTCGCCGCCCGGCCCCGGGAAGCCGCCGGCGATGACGACGACGAGCCCCCACGCGCCGAGCGGCGCATAGCGCAGCGGCGACGACGTGTACCCGGCGGCCAGCCACAGCAGCACCGCGTTGAGGAGACCGCCGATGAGCGCTGCGACGGGCAGCGCGACCCCGCCGAACCGCTGGTATGCGAACGCCACGCTGAGCAGGCCCACCACCAAACCGTCGAGGGTCAGCAGCGCCAGCAGCAGCCGGTTGCGGACGTCTGGATCGAGCGCCGGCATCGTCGCTATCCGATCCCGGCGAAGAGGTCCGTCTCCCGGTCGCCGTCGAGAGCCGGACGCGGATCGTGGTCGGTGAGGATGAAGTGCTCGTGGTCGATGATCGGCTGCAAGATGTTGTTCGACAGCGCGTATTCGGTCCCCGACGGAGCGACCGTCACCTGCGTGGCGTGCGCGGCGAGCCCGGCAACCTTGCACGGGTAGTACGCCCGCACGTCGACCTCGGTGGTGATCTGATCGTCGGGGTAGCTCGGGAGTTCGCCGGGGTGCGGCATGCGCCAACCATCGGGTACGGCCTGCGCGGCCGCCAGCCCGTTCTCCAGAGCGCTGTGCTCGGTGACCGACTCGTACAGCTTCGTCGGCCCCGCACCGGCCTCCCGGGCACGTGCAACCGCGGCTGCGGTGACCTCGTGGACGAGCTTGTGGTCGGGGTGGCCGTACGTGCCCGACGCGTCGTAGCTGACAACGACCTGCGGGGCGAAGTCGAGGAGTAGATCGAGCAGTACACCGACCGGCTCGTCGAACGGCGCCTGCACGAGCGCGCGCGGGTGATTCGCCGACGGCGCCCCGGCCATGCCCGAGTCACGCCAACGGCCGGCCCCACCGAGGAAACGCGGCGTGAGGGTCGGCCCGTCGGCCGGGCTCAGCGCCGCGAGGGCACGCGTCAGCTCCGCGATGCGGTACCCACCGAGCTGGTCGGCGCCGCCGTCGGCGACGAGCTGTGCGTACTCGTCACCGATGACCTCGCCCTCCTCGCCGAGGGTGAAGGTCAGCACCCGCACGTCGACGCCTTCGGCGAGGTAGCGGGCGATGGTCCCGCCGGTCATGATCGTCTCGTCGTCGGGATGGGCGTGGACGAGCAGCAGCCGCCGGTCGGCGGAGGGAGAAGTGTCGGTCACGAGAGTTCCCAGTTGACCGCGGTCCCGAAGATCGACTCCTGGATCGGGCCGGTGAGAGGCACATCGCGCACCTCGGGCGTGACGCCGACGACCATCGAATCCTGGTACAGCGGCAGGTAGATGGCCTGCGCGGCGAGCAGCGGCTCCGCCTCGTTGAGCGTCGAGATCGGGTCCTCCTCGGACATCGCGTCGCGCGCGAGTTCGATCAGTGTCGGATCGCAGAGGCCGGAGATGTTGCTGGCGTAGCTGTCGCCGACATCCCCACCGCTCGGCGCGATGCTGGTCGGCGTCGGCGGCGTCGCGGGCGACGGCTCGGTGCTCGGCTTGGGCTGGTTGCAGTCGACCTGGGACGCCAGGGACGCTGCGGGCGGCACACCGAGTCCGGTCCAGCCGACGACGAGGTCGACGCGCTTCTGGGTCAGCGCCGATCCGTACAGCTCGCTGTTCGGCATCGTCACCACCTGGGCGCGGATTCCGGCGCCGCGGAGCTGGTCGACGACGCTCGAGGCGGCCGACGTGGCGCGCGGGTCACCGGCGACGGCGCCGACACGCACGAGAAGATCCTGGCCGTCCTTCTGGAACGGCAGGACGCCCTCGGGCAGCTTCGCGACCTCGACCGCACCGGGGGTCGGCGTCGCCGCCGGGGTCGACGGCGTGGACGAGCCCGACGCAGAGGGCGTTCCCGAGGGCGGTGCGTCCGTGGACGGTTCGGGGACCGGCGAGGTCTCTCCGGCCGTCTCCGGGTCTGCCCGCCGGTACCCGGCGTCGGCGAGGAGTGCGTCGACCGCGGCGCGATCGGGACGCGGCCGCGACACGGGTGTGTAGCCGGGGTCGGAGGGTGCGAAGACGGTGTTCGCATACGGTTCGACGATCCAGTCCCCCGCGCCGGCGAACGTGGTCAGCCGCGGGTCGACGAGGCCGAGGATCGCGCGCCGCACCTCGACCGAGCTCATCGCGTCGGTGCGGGCGTTGATGCTGATCCCCAGCGACCGCGAGGTGAGGCTGCGTTCGGTCTCCAGGCCGGGCAGGGCCGCCAGTTCGGCGGCGGTTGCCGGTGAGGCCCCGAGGGCGACGATCTCGGAATCGCCGGACCGGACCGAGTCGAGCATCTGGGCGTTGCTGCCTGCGCGGCGGAGCACGACCTGGTCCAGTCGCGGCGGCGTCACCCAGTAGCGGTCATTGCGGGCCAGCCGCACCTCGTCGCGGGTCTTGTCGATCCCGACGATGGCGTACGGGCCGGCCGACACCGGTTTGCCGGTGTCCATGCCGGTCTGGAAGCCGGCCGGGGCGCCCTTGAGGACGTGACTCGGCAAGAGGCCGGTGAACAGCTCGCGCCAGGCGGGATACGGGCGCTCGAAGCGCACCTCGACGAGCTTGCCGCCCTCGCGGGACTGCACCGAGTCGATGAGGCGGTAGCCGGCCGGGGCCACCACGTTGGGCTGCCGCGACATCTGCTGCCACAGGTAGCTGAAGTCGTCGCCGGTGACCGGCAGACCGTCGGACCACTGGGCGTCGGTGTGGATCCGGTAGGTCACCGTGAACGGCTGCCGCGATGTCACCTCGGCGGAGGTGACGAAGTGGCGCTGGAGTTCCCAGACCGGTCCGGCAGGCGTCTGCACCGGCGAGAAGGCGCTCGGCAGCGTCATCGCGGCGACCGCGGTGGTCACCGGGTTCTGATCGGCCGCGATGTGCGGGTTGAACCCGTTGCCGACCGAGTCGGTGGCCACGAAGACCGTCTTCTCGACGGGGTACTCCGTCGGCGTCGGCGGCGGACCGGTGTCCCGGACGGGCGGCGGCGGATCCGCCGTGCACGCCGTCAGGGCGATGAGCAGGGCGGCGCCGCACGAGAGCAACCCGAGCACACGGCTCCGGGTCCGGTTCGTGGCGTCGCGACCCTGTGGCCTCGCGCGTTTCACCTCGGATACCCCCATGAAGATGCTTCTCGGTCGATCAGACGAGTGCCGGTCCCCCGCTCGCGCGAGAGACCGGCTCGGCGGTCAGCTGACCGCAGCGTCCCGGGACTTGGCCCGCGAGCGCTCACGGGCACGCGTCGACGAATCGAGGTGAACCTTACGCACTCGGACCACCTCGGGGGTGACCTCGACACACTCGTCGGCGGCACAGAATTCCATGGCGCCCTCGAGATCGAGCTGCATCGGCTTGGCCAGCGTCTCCATCACGTCGGCCGAGGACTGACGCATGTTGGTCAGCTTCTTCTCGCGGGTGACGTTGATGTCGAGGTCCTCCTGGCGCGGGTTGATGCCCACGACATGGCCCTCGTAGCTGTCGTCGCCCGGGTTGACGAAGAAGGTTCCGCGGTCGGCGAGCTGGATCATCGCGAACGGTGTGACGGTGCCGGAACGGTCGCTCACGAGCGAGCCGGTGTGGCGAGCGCGGATCTCGCCGGCCCAGCTGTCGTAACCCTGGAAGACGGCGTTGGCGATGCCGGTACCGCGGGTCTCGGTGAGGAAGTCGGTACGGAAACCGATCAGACCGCGCGAGGGGACGATGAACTCCATACGGACCCAACCGGTGCCGTGGTTGTTCATCTGCTCCATACGACCCTTGCGGGCGGCCAGCAGCTGGGTGACCGCGCCGAGGTACTCCTCGGGGACGTCGACGGTGAGGTGCTCGTAGGGCTCCTGCACCTTGCCGTCGACCTTGCGGGTGACCACCTGCGGCTTGCCGACGGTCAGCTCGAAGCCCTCACGGCGCATCTGCTCGACGAGGATGGCCAGGGCCAGCTCGCCACGTCCCTGGACCTCCCAGGCGTCCGGCCGGCCGATGTCGAGCACGCGCAGCGACACGTTGCCGATCAGTTCGGAGTCCAGGCGCTGCTTGACCATGCGCGCGGTCAGCTTGTGACCGGACACGCGGCCGGCCAGCGGCGAGGAGTTGGTGCCGATGGTGACCGAGATGGCCGGCTCGTCGACGGTGATGCGCGGCAGCGGCTGCGGGTTCTCGAGGTCGGCGAGGGTGTCGCCGATCATGATCTCCGGCATACCGGCGACGGCCACGATGTCGCCGGCCGACGCGGACTCGGCCGGTGCGCGGTCGACGCCGACGGTCGCGAGCAGCTCGGTGATCTTGGCGCGCTCGACGACGGGCTCGCCGTCGACCTCACGGCACCAGGACACCTGCTGGCCCTTGCGGATGGTGCCGTTGTGGATACGCACGAGCGCCAGGCGACCGAGGAAGGCCGAGGCGTCGAGGTTGGTGACGTGGGCCTGCAGCGGGGCCTCCGGATCGCCCTTGGGCGCCGGGACGTGCTCGAGCAGGACGTCGAAGAAGGCGTCGAGGTTCTCGGCGTCCGGGACCTGACCGTCGGCGGGCTGCTCGGTGGAGCACACGCCGGCGCGGCCGGATGCGTAGAGCACCGGGAGTTCGAGAACGAGCTCGGCAGCCTTGGCGGCTTCCTCGTCGAGATCCGACGCGAGGTCGAGCAGGAGGTCCTGCGTCTCGTCGACGACTTCCTGGATGCGGGCGTCGGGGCGGTCGGTCTTGTTGACGACCACGATCACCGGCAGCTCGGCGGCAAGCGCCTTGCGCAGCACGAAGCGCGTCTGCGGCAGCGGGCCCTCGGAGGCGTCCACGAGCAGGACGACGCCGTCGACCATCGACAGGCCGCGCTCGACCTCGCCACCGAAGTCGGCGTGGCCGGGGGTGTCGATGACGTTGATGACCACCTCGGTGCCGTCCGGCTGACGCCGGTGCACCGCGGTGTTCTTGGCGAGAATGGTGATGCCCTTCTCACGTTCGAGGTCTCCGGAGTCCATCACCCGGTCGACGACCTCGGCGCGCTCTCCGAAGACGCCGGACTGGCGCAACATGGCGTCGACGAGGGTGGTCTTTCCGTGGTCGACGTGCGCGACGATCGCGACGTTACGGAAGGTGGGGGCAGCGCTCACAGGCTCTCTTTCGTGTTGATGGGGTCCGCCTCGGCGGCAGGCACTCGGCGCGAGCCGAACATCTCCGACGCTCGCGGCCGAACAGCTCTGACCGGCGACAAGTGCAGATCACCTAGGGATTCAACGCTACAGAGTATCTGTTTATGCGGTGAGACTGCGATCACAGGCTCCCGATCACCCGTTATTAGGGTCTGCTAACCTCGCCGCATGGGCAAGGTCGACGCCACCAAGGTGGGCTCTTTGAAGCCCAAGAAGAAGTGCTGCAAGAGCACCAAACGGTGCGTGCGGTGTCCCGTGGTGATCCACCGGATGCGCAAGCTCGACACCTCGCACATGACCAAGAAAGAGCTCAACAAGGCGCTGAAGAAGGCGCGCGCCGCCTGAGCACTCAATTCGGCGGGAGCTCGTCCTCCTCGACCGACCGCACCGCCACCGCCAGCGCAACCGCCGCGATCCCGAGGGCCTCCAGCGGCCGGGGAACCTGTCCGAGCACGATCAGCCCGATCACCGCGGCCGTCACCGGTAGCAGCGCGAGCAGGATCGCGAACCGCGCACGACCGACGCGCCGCAGCACGACCTGGTCGAGGGCGTAAGGGATCGCAGTCGATGCCACGCCCAGCACCAGACCCTGGCCGATCAGTGCGGCCGGCGACACACCCTCGCGTACCCCCTCGACCACCCACCAGGCCAGTGGCGAGGTGACGAGAGCGGCGATCACGAAGCCGGTCGCGAGGTCCTCGACGCCCGCACCGCGCGCCGCGACCCGCTTCCCCAGCACGATGTAACCGGCCCAGCACGCGGCAGCGGCCAGCGCGAGCAGCACCCCCACACCGGTCCCCGACCACCGGACGTCGGCGATGAGGACGACGCCGAGCCCGGCGAGGACGAGTGCCGCGATGTCGCGCCGGGTGCGAGAACCCAAGGCCGCCACTGTGATCGGGCCGAGGAACTCCAGCGCCACGGTCGTCCCCATCGGCAGATGTGCCAGCGCCTCGTAGAAGGTGATGTTCATGCCTGCGGTGATCACGCCGAAACATCCGGCCAGCCGTAGGCGGGACCACTGCCACGCCGGCCGTGGTGGCCGGACCCAGATCAGCAGCACCAGTGCGGCTCCGGCGATGCGCAGCCAGGCCACCGCCGACGGGGCGACGTCGTCGAAGAGGCCGACGGCGATCGCCGCACCGAGATACATGGACGTCGCGCCGAGCACCATCAGCCCCGGCGGGAGCAGGAGGTCGCGTCGCGCGGTGTCCGTCATCGGGCGGCCGTCATCATCCGATGACCGCGACCCGCTCGGGGACCAACCGGATGCGCACCCGGTCGCCGATGGCGACGGATTCGTCTGCCACGGCGTCGATCTCGCCGACCGCGGTCTCGATCCGGACGCGTGGGCCGGCCGGGAGTTCGGCGACGAGCACGACCGTCGCTGTACCCGTCCCCGAATCGTCCGCCCCCGCCGGACCCATGACCTCGACCGACTCCGGGCGGAGGCCGAGCCGACGCGATCCGTCGGGCAGGTCGAGGACGATCTCGCCGAGCACGGTGTCGGCGATCCCGGCGCGCAACTGTGCGTCGACGACGGTGGTGACGCCGAGGAACTTCGCCGTCCACTCGTCCACCGGGCGTCGCCACAGATGGGAGGGCGTCGCGACCTGCACCATCGCGCCGTCGCGCATCACCGCGATCTCGTCGGCCATGGTCGCGGCCTCGGCGTGATCGTGGGTGACGACGACGGTCGGCACGCCCGCCGCGCGCACGATCTCCGAGATCTCCACTGCCAGTTCATCTCTCAGGCGCCGGTCGAGCGCGGCCAAGGGTTCGTCGAGCAAGAGGAGCCGCGGATGCGGGGCGAGCGCACGCGCCAGGGCGACCCGTTGCGCCTGGCCTCCGGACAGGGTGTCGACGGAACGCTTCTCGTAACCGGGCAGCCCGACGACGTCGAGCAATTCGGTCACGCGGCCGGCGATCCGGCGACGCGACCAGCGGCGCATCCGCAGTCCGTAACCGATGTTCGACGCCACGCTGCGCCCGCCGAAGAGCTGCCCGTCCTGGAAGACCACCCCGAAGTCGCGCCGGTGGACCTCGACCCCGGCGAGGTCCTGACCGTCGAAGCGCACGACGCCACGGGTCGGCTGCTCCAGACCGGCGACGGCGCGCAGCAGCGTCGACTTTCCGCACCCGGACGGCCCGAGGACGGCGGTCACCAACGACCCCGATCCCCCGACCTGCCAGGACAATCCGTCGATCACAGGGTGCCCGCCGTAGGCGACGGCGAGGTCGGAGATCTCGAGGAGGGCGTGCGACCTCGTGGCAGCGTCTCGTCCGGTCACAGCAGCGGCACCTCCGAACGGGGACGGAACGCCTCGACCACCAGCACGGCGAGGGTCGTCGCGACGACCAGGACCACCGACGCGGCCATCGCGGTCGCGAGATTCGCGGCGCCCGGCCGGTTGAGCGCCGATCCGATCAGCACCGGCAGGGTCGTCGTGTCGGCGCGGGCCAGGAAGCTGCTGGCCCCGAACTCGCCGAGCGCCATGACGAAGGCGAAACCGGCGGCCGCGCCCATCGAGCGGCCGACGATCGGCAGGTCGACGGTCGCGAACACGCGGGCGGGCCGGGCGCCCAGCGTCGCGGCGGCCTGGCGCAACCGGACCGGTACCGATTCGAGCGCGGGCAGCATGATGCGGATGACCATCGGGATGGCGATCAGCGCCTGCACGCACGGGATGATCGCCGGCGACGCCGCGATCGCATAGGGCATCGACGCCAGGACGATCAGATATCCGAAACCCAATGTGACAGCGCTGATCCCGAGCGGGACCAGGGAGATGGCCGAGGCGATCGAACCGACCACGCCGCGGGAGCGATGGAGCGCGACGGCGGCGAGCATGCCCACCACGAGCGCGATGACGGTCGCGAAGGCCGCCGACACCAGCGAGTACTGCAGACTCTCCAGCGGCGTGACCCCGTTGACCGGTTCGGCGAGGGCCCGGTATCCGGCCAGCGTCCAGTCCCCGCCGACCGTCGGCCGCACCGACCGGGCGATCAACACCACGACCGGTCCGACGAGCAACACCACCGTCCACGCGCCCACCAGCCACATCGCCGGACGCACGAACCGCCCGTGCGCGAACGCCGCATCCCGACGCCGTCGCTCGACACCGCCACGGGCCGAACCGGTCCCGGCGGGGTCGGCGAACACGCGGGTGAGCATCAGGGCCGCGAACACGACGACGATCTGCACCATCGACAGCACCACCGCCTCGGGGATGCGGAAGTAACCGATGGCCTGGGTGTAGATCTCGGTCTCGAGGGTGCGCAACTCCCCCGCGCCGAGGATGATCACGACACCGAAACTGGTGGAGCAGAACAGGAAGATCAGTGCAGCGGCACCCGCGATCGCAGGAAGCAGTCGGGGGATCACCACCGTCAGCGTCGCCCGTAGTCGCCCGGCGCCCAGGGTGCGCGCCGCCTCCAGCAGCCGGGGGTCGAGGTTCCGCCACGCCGCACCGACCACGCGGACGACGACGGCGACGTTGATGAACACGTGCGCGGCCAGCACCGCACCGAGACCGGACTGGATGTGCAGGAAGGACAGTGGGCCGGTCAGCAACGACCGGAAGGCGACGCCGACGACCACCGTCGGCAGCACGAACGGCACCGTCACCGCGACGGCGAGGAGGACCGACGCCCGCCCGCCGACATGGGCGTACAACCAGGCGATGGGTGCGGCCGCGAGGAGCGCCAGCACGGTCGACGCCGCCGCCTGTCCGAGGGTGACCCCCAGGAGTGTGAGTGCGTCTGTCCGGGTGAGGAGTTCACCGAGTCGCTCCCCCGATGCCGCGGCCAGGTTCACCCCGCGGCGGACGAGCGCGAGCACCGGCCACGCGAAGAGGACGGCGATGAACAGAGCCGGGATCAGCCGCAGTGCCACCCGACCGGCGACCGTCGCCGTCCGTCCAGTGGGCCGCGCCCCGGCCCGGCTCACCGGACGGTCACCTGCCGACAGCGTCACGCCACTGGTCGAGCCACCGCTCGCGGTTCTCCGCGATCGTGGCGGGCGGCAGCGAGGACATCCACGCCGGCACCTCCGCCCGGGCCGGCCAGCCCTCGGGCAGGTCGACGTCGCGCTGCACCGGGTACACGTACATCGACTCCGGCAGGGCGGACTGCACCTCCGGGCTCAGCATGTAGTCGACGAGCTTGCGTGCTCCGGTCGAGTTGCGGGTGCCCTTGAGGACGCCGATGTACTCGACCTGCGGGAAGCAGCTGTCGAGGAGGGCGCTGGTGTCGGGGGTGGCGGCGGGTGAGGACGCGTACGACAGCACGATCGGCTTGTCGCCCTTCCCTTCTCCGGCGCTGAACAACTGGTTGTAGGCGACCTCCCAGCCGGACACGATGGTCGCGCCACCGCCGACGACCCGCTTCCAGTAGTCCTGCCAGCCGTCGCCGAGTGCGCCGACCGTCGTCAGCAGGAAGGCCGTCCCCGGCGAGGAGGTCGCGGGGTCGGTCAGGACGGTCTGCGATGCGTACTCGGGCTTCACGAGGTCGCGGAAGCTCGCCGGCGGGGTCAGCGAACGCGATTCGTACCAGGCGTCGTCGATGTTGAGGCAGACGTCGCCGCGGTCGACTGCGGTCAGCTTGTCGGCCGCACCGGGCACCGCATACTCGTCGGCCCCGTCGGCGGCGAGCGGAGACTCATAGGACTCCAGGGCTCCCGCTTCGATCGGCCGGGACGCGAAGGTGTTGTCGATGCCGTAGACCGCATCACCCTTCGGCGCGCCGGGGGTCAGTGACACGGTCGAGGCCAGTTGTCCGGCGTCACCGGAGCGCACGATCTTGAGGGTGAGCCCGGTCTGCCGGCGGAACCCGTCGATGACCGACTCGGGCAGCTCGAAGGACTCGTGGGTCAGCAGGGTGACCTCGCCGCCCGTCGTCGACTCGTCGGCGCAGGCCACCGCGGTCGTGAGAACCATCCCCAGGCCGACGATGAGCGTGACGGCCCGGGAGGCGATCCCCGACCGCCCTCGACGACGCCCGGCACTCTCGGCCTGCACTTCGTCCACGCCCGGCAGGTGGTTCACATCCGACTCCTCGCGACTGACTGTCTCTTCACCCCCATATCCAACCAGGTGGCGACAAGACGCACGATTCAGCGCCCACGAGAATCACTCGTGTAACAATTGCATCAATAACCACATACGTCACAGCCGCAACCGGCCGGACTACCTGGACACAGAGGACATCGAGGGGCTTAGAATGACCCGCGACGTCCGGGGTGGGAAGATCGACGAACGCCCTCAAGCCCCGGGCGATTCACACGACCAGGATCCACACGACCACGAGGCGCACGAGGCTTGCTCTTCCAGCCGACGCAGCGCCACGACCGATAGGACACCACCAGTGCGTTTCACACGGCCGTCGAGGTTGCGTCCGACCACCTCTCGCCCGCACCGGACCCGGCGCAACCGCCTGTTCCTCAGCGCCTCGGCCCTCGTCGCCGCAGCCGGCCTCGCACTTCCGGCCGTCGCCGGCGCTGCGCCCGCTCCCAAGGTCGACCAGCGCGTGCTGGACTCGCTCGGCGCGTTCGCCCCGGCGATCATCGGCTCGGTGGCCACTCCCGGCCCCGACGGCAAGGTCAATGCCCAGCTGCTCCAGCAGGCCGAGGCATTCGCCAACACGCCGGGAATGCCTGCCGAGGTCTCCAAGGTCTGGCGCTCGGTCGCCGACTTCCTCGGTGAGCCCGGACGCAAGGCCGCAGCCCGCCAGCTGGCCGCAGAGGCCAAGCCCGGCGATCCGGAGATCCCGAAGGGCCCCAAGGCCCCGAAGATCCAGGAGTTCCTGTACCCGACCTTCGGTCTCGGCTGCATTCCCGGCGGCGGTTCGCTGGGCCGCGCCCTGGTCACCGCAGGCCCGCAGGAAGCACCGGCGCCCGGCCCCAAGCGCGGCGAGGGCGGGTATGTCTACACCGCGCTGGGCACCGGCCCCGCCATCGACAACAAGGCCAAGCCGCTGATCGTGAGCTGGCTCAACGTCGACACCGGCCGCACCGGCACCACCACGCTGAAGCGGAACCCGAAGATCAACGTCAAGGACGGCCCCGGCACCTTCACCGGCATCGCCCGGACCGGCAAGGGTCGCGTCATCTCCGCGATCCACGGCAACGTGACCACCAAGACCAAGGGGCAGGTCGTGTCCTGCACGATCGTCCCGGTGATCGGCCTCGCCGTCATCTGACCTCCGGTCGACTTCCTCCAACGACACCCCGGCATATCGCCGGGGTGTCGTTGTTTTCGGGACCGTTGTCCACGTTCGCCACCCATCACGTCGCGTTATCCCTTCGAAGCGGCTGTGGCGCCGGCCTCAGTGTCCCAGGGAGCAAAACACCAGGTCGTCGGGAATGTCGGTATCTCGCCGATCGCGCGAATGTCACAGGTCGGACTCGCGACTTGCCGCACTCGTCCCACACATGGTCTCTTTTAACTCAAGTCCCATCTGTCATACCCGCCACACGTGGCGGGGTGTTCGGCTGTTTGAAGGAGTGCCATGTCCATCACGTCTCGGTTCACACGTCCCCTGATCGGTCGGCGCGGAATCCGGCGCTGCGGCGTGGGCTTGGTGGGCGTGGCGATGGCCGCAGCCGCGGTCACCTCGACCGCCCCGGCCTCGGCCGCGCCGTCGCTCCCGCTTCTCCCCCCGAACATGCTGAGCGCCTACTCGATCCCGTTCGACGCCGAACTGGCCGGCGCGGTCCGTCTGCTGAAGTCGGCAGGCGTCGACCAGATGGCCCTCAAAGCCGCTCAGGCGGTCATGGGCAGCTCAGGACAGCTGTCGGTCCAGGACGTCGTCGGACGCGCCGGTGCGCTGCCCTTCGACGCGTCACAGCCCAAGCCGGCCGCGGCGACTCCTCAGCCGGTGGCTTCCACCGATCCGCTGGCGCTGCTGAAGAGCCTGGGCATCCAGACGTTGACCCCGTCCGTCGCCCCCTTCTGCACCACCCCCACCCCGGACAACCCGCTCGGGCTGGTCACCGCGGGCGCCGGCGCGGTCGCGGGCCCGTGGCCACTGAAGACCGATCCGATCGCCGAGCTCAAGCCGCTCCTCGACATGCTCCCGATCGCCGGCATCCCGGACAAGATGAACGTGGTCGAGAACGGCGAGACCGCCTACGCATTCGTGCCGGCCTCGACGAACGCCGGCAAGGGCGGCACCATGCAGGTCGCGTGGTTCAACACCAGCACACTGCAGGGCGGCTTCGCCGACCTCGAGCCGCTCAAGAACGGCGCCACCCTGACCGCCCTGCCCCTGCTCTCGGGTGTACGCCTTGCCCCGGTGAAGACCGGTAAGGGCACCATCCTGTCCGCCGTCTTCGGCACCGCGCAGAACGGCTCCCAGAACTGCTGGTTCCTCCCGGCCGTCGGCATCGTCGACGCCTGATCCCCGATCAACGGCGGGACTCCCTCTCGCCGTTGACCTTCCACCCGTCACACCGAACGAATAGACGACACATGAATACGCACGGCATCTCTTCAACCCGTCGGAGTGCCTCCATCGCCCGCACGGTCGCGGTCGCCGCAGCCCTCACCATGGGCCTGACCTCGTTCGGCCTCGTCGCCGAGGCCGCCGCGGAACCCACCACGACCACCCCGTCGACCAGCACCCCCTCGCTCGGCTCCACCACCGACGCCACGGATGAGGACACGGGCGCGCCCGCCGACGACAACGCGGGCACGATCGACGCCCGTGGTCCCGGCCAGGCGCCGGGTGCCGTCTACGCCAACCGTGACCTGCCCCGTGGCCGAATGGTGGCCGGTTCCGCCTCCGGCAACGACTTCACCTACTGGAGCACCGGCGCCGACGGCAAGGCACATCTGTCGTCGGGCGTGCTGATGGTCCCGGCCGGCCGGGCACCCGCCGGCGGCTGGCCGGTCGTCGCCTGGGCCCATGGCTCGCGCGGCATCGCCGACAAGTGCGCCCCGTCGGAGCGTCCGACCAAGGACGACACCACCGAACTGAGCCGATGGCTCGGCCGCGGTTACGCCGTCGTCTCCACCGATTACGCGGGCGTCGGGACGCCGGGAACCCCGCAGTACTACGACCTCGAGGCCACCGCCCGCAACATCGTCGACGCGGTGAGTGCCGCCCGCGACGTCACCGACAACCTGTCCCGCTCGTGGGCCGTCGTCGGCGAGGGACAGGGTGCCGCGGCCGCGATCACGCTGGCCCGCCTGGCGCCGAAGCTGCAGCCGCGCAACTCGCTGGACTTCAAGGGTGCGGCGGCGACGTCGATCCCCGCCGAATTCGGTGCGCTCCTCGCCAATCTCGGACCGTCGTCGGCGAGCATCCCGTCCGGTCTCGCCGCCGACGCGCTGTACACCCTCAGCGCGATCCGCAACGTGAACCCGAAGCTCGACGTCGACTCGCTGCTCACCGACACCGGTAAGAAGTGGATGGCCAAGGCCGCCAACGAATGCATCACCGAGTTCCGTAAGAACGTCGACGGTCTCGCCATCGGCTCCCTGTTCGCGAAGCCGGTGTCGGGCAACACGGAGCTGACCAACCTGCTCACCGAGGCCACCGACCTGCCGAGCCGTGGCTTCGTCAAGCCGGTGCTCATGACCCAGTCGCTCCAGGACACGTCGGTCGTCGTGCCGCTGTCGCTGAAGTACCTGAACGAGGCGCGTGCCGACCGCAAGGTCCAGGCCCGCACCTACCTCACCCTCGACGCTGCGCAGTCGGCGAAGTTGTCCGACAACGACATCCGCGCCTTCATCGCCAAAATCCTGAAGTGAGTCGGTGATGGGTCGCCGCCTGCCCGACCGTCGCCTGTCCGGGCAACGGGCCTTCGACCTCGCCTACGCGGCGACGACGGCGGCGGCCACCGTCGCCGGTGCTCTCGGGCACCGGCGGGCGGCGGGCCTCACCAAGCCGCTGCCGATGCTGTTGCTGGTGGCACAGGCGGCGGCCGGGGCGCGGGAGCGCGACGCCCTCGACAACGCCGGATTGGCGGGAGCGCTGGCGTTCTCGATGGCCGGCGACCGACTGATGCTGCTCGAGGAGTTCGAGACCGAGCCGGTCGCCAAGGACCGCTACCTGCGTCTCGGTGCGACGCTGTTCGCCGGCGCCCAGTTGAGCTACACGGCGACGATGTGGCGTGCGGGTGCCCGGCCCTCGGCGAAACAGCTGCTCCCCCGCGTCGGGGTGCTCGCCGAGTCGGCCGCGGTGCTGGCCCGTCACCGGCCGGCACTGCTGCCCGTCCTGGGCACCTACGGCAACACCCTGGCGACGATGTCGGCGACCGCGAGCGCCATGTCTGCCCCGCAGCCGCGGTTGCGGATCGGCGGGCTGACGTTCCTGCTGTCGGACCTGGCGATCATCAACCGCCGTCACCTCGTCACCGACCCGCGACTACGGATGGCCGGCGAGGCGTGGGTGCTCGCCAGCTACTTCGCCGCGCAGTACCTGCTCGTCGGCGGACTCAGCGAACGCCTGCGTCGACGCTGATCGTCTCTGTCAAGCTGTCGCCCGCCCGCTGCACGACGAGTACTGCGGATTGACCATCGGGACGAATGCCAGGGCGCCGAGCTTCTGCTTGATCGTGAAGACAACCGGACCACGACCCGGATGGATGTCGATCTGCCACTTGACGGTGAATCCGCGCCCCGGCACGAAGACGGTGCCGGTGCGCCCGGTTCGCAGGTTTCGCCACGACACCGTGACGTCGTAGGTGTATTCCAGCGCAACGGGTTTCGCGCGATCGGTGCCGATGAGCGCGATCGCCGGTCCGGGCAGGCCATCCGCCGGGAACCGGATGTCGTTGAACACGTCGACGCGGATCTTCACCGGACCGGCCGGCCATGGATTGGCCGAGGTGCAGTTCAGCGTCGTGACGTAGTTCGGTTCGGTGTAGTCGGGGATCGCACTCGCACTCCCCGGCCCGACGACGCCGACGAGCGCCGCCACCAGCCCGACGATCACCGCACCGATGCCCGCCCGGAACGCTGCCCGTGATCCTGCTCGCCCCGTCATGCTCTCCCCGCTGATCATGGGGGCAGTCTAGAGCGGCGCGCGTACCGCGTCTGCCAGAATCGATCCCATGCCGAAGATCCAGATCGCCCAGGAACCCGCGGCCGACGAACTGCTCTCGACCGATTCGTTCGCCCTGCTCGTCGGGATGTTGCTGGATCAACAGTTCCCGATGGAACGTGCCTTCGCCGGACCGGCCAAGATCCGCGACCGCTTCGGCACGATGGACCCGGTCGAGATCGCCGACGCCGACCCCGAGGCCTTCGCGGACCTGTGCTCCACTCCCCCGGCCATCCACCGCTACGGTCGCTCGATGGCGGGACGTGTGCAGGCGCTCGCGAAGGTCGTCGCCGAGGAGTACGGCGGGGACGCCTCCCGCATCTGGACCGAGGCGAGCAGCGGCGCCGACCTGATGAAGCGCCTTCGCGATCTGCCCGGCTTCGGTGAGCAGAAGGCGAAGATCTTCGTCGCCCTCGTCGCCAAGCAGCTCGACGTGAAGCCGTCCGGCTGGACCAAGGTCGCAGGTGACTACAGCAAGCAGGGATACCGCTCGGTCGCCGACGTCGTCGACCCCGATTCGCTGCAGAAGGTCCGCGACTTCAAGAAGGCGGCCAAGGCGGCAGCGAAGGCCGCGAAGGAGTAGCGGTCCGATGTTGGTCACCTGACCACTAATCACCCGACGTTGACCCACGATCAGAAGCCGGTGGCCTAGTGTCGAGAACCATGGAGTCTCTTCCCGAACGAAGCGCGCCCACCGGGGCCGACCCGGCACGCTCGCTCATCGAGATGCCGTTCCGGCTGGGATTCGCGGTGGCGGGGGTTGTGCTGGATGCGGCCGAATCAGCGGTGACCATCGCGCGGATCACCGCCGGCAGCGTCCAGAACGAATTGACCCATGCGGTGGGCCTCGACGACGACAGCGTGAACGTCGCGCGCACCCCGATGGCGCTGCTCAGCCAGTTGTCGGAGCTGCTCGGCCCGGACCGGCCGTTCGGACGCATCCTCGCGACCGATGGACCGTTGGAACGACTTCTCAACCCAGGCGGCGTCATCGACCGCCTTACCGCACCCGACGGCCCGTTGGAGAAACTCACCGCCAAGGGCGGACTCCTGGACCAGATGGCCGACGAACGCGGCATCCTGATGCGTCTGACCGCAAAGGACGGTCCGCTCGACCGCCTGACTCGCCCCGGTGGTGTCGTCGACCAGTTCACCGAGAACGAGGGCATCCTCGAACGCCTCACCTCCGAGGGTGGCATCGTCGACAAGCTCACCGCACCCGACGGCATGTTGGAGAAAGTCACCGAGCCCGGCGGCATCCTGGACCGGTTCGCTGCCGAGGCCGGCCTCCTGGACCAGCTGGTCGGCGAAGGCGGTGCGATCGAGCGCGCCATCGCACCCGGCGGCCCGCTGGACCGGATCACCGAGCTGACCGAGGTGATCGGTCAGCTCGCACCGAATCTGATCGCCATGCAGGACACGGTGCACGAGCTCGCCGAGACAGTGGACCTCCTGAACCAGACGGTGGCTCCCCTCGGCGGTCTCGCCGAGCGTCTGCCCAAGCGGCTCACCCGCGGCCCCAAGGGTTCCGGCGGCAACGGCAACGGTGACGCCGCCCCGGCGGACACCAACGGGTACCCGAAGGGCTGACCTCAGCTGACCGGGTCGCCTCGTAGGCATTCTCGCGCAACCATTTCCTTACCGCTTGGCGGGTAGCGCCCGCGCGAAGGAATCCCAATCGCGGGAAGGAAACGGTTACGCGAGAGCCGCTCGCAACAACTCCACATACCGGTCGACGTCGGGCATGATCTCCGGGCTGGTGGTCACCGACACCGCGACCCGGTCGCCGATGCCGTGCACCCCGTGGGTGAGCCCCTGAACCGGCGACAGCGCGGGAAAGCCGGTGGTGAACAGGATCTCGCCGCCGTCGAGGTCGAAGTCGGCAGCACCGCGGTCCACCGAGGACACCACGGTGACACCGGTGACCGTCTCCGGCCGGGTGTCGAGGTCGAAGGCCCGGATGCCCCACCGCGTGAGAATCGCCGGGGTCACCTCCGATACGCGTCGCTGCGCGACTCGTGCCGGGTCGGCGTCCGCGGCGCGGGCGGCGTCGATCTCACCGCGAATGAGCCGAGCCCGTTCCGCAGAGTCGTCGACTTCGACGTGCAGGTCGATCCCCACATTGCGGAAGTTGTTGCGCGCCTCTGATCTCTCTGATCGCCCGACGGTCAGCTCCACACCGAGACGTATGCAATCCTCGCCGAGGTATCGCGGTAGAGCCTGCGAGATCGCGGTCAGCACGACGACGGTGACCGGAGACCCGGCTGCGGTCAGACGCTCGCGGTCCACCACGATGACCCGCAGGAGCCTCCGCGGTCCGGGGTTGCGGTTCAGCCGTGTCAACGGATAACCCGGTGTCCCCGGATTCGCCTGTCCCCCAACTCGAGCGACCTGCATACCGCGTCGGATCGTCCTGACGAACTCACTCGGGAACCGCAGCGCGCCGAGCACGACGGTCCCGACCTCGCGAACCGGCCCTGGCACTCCGAAGGCTCCCAACCGGCGCTCATTGTCGTACGGCGCGGTGAACAGATCTCGTGCGATCTGCGATGCGCGTCGTCCGTCGCCGAGTGCGTGCGAGATCTGCAGCACGACAACAACTCCCGTGACCGACTCACCCTCGCCCGTCGGGAGATCGGTCACCGGACCGAACAGATGCAGGCGCCAGGCCGCGCGGGACGGCACCAGCTGATCGGCGACGAGTCCGCCAACGGCCTCCAGAGACGACGACCAGGTCCGCGACGTGGTGTCGACGCGGACCTGGTCGGATGTGGGTTCGGCGGAGACCCAGTACGGACGGTCGGCGGTCGCCGGGACGTCGTGGACCCGTAGACACAGGTCGTCGACGCGCCTCGCCCGCGCCAGCAGTCGCCGGGCACATTCGTCGAGTGAGATCGACGGTGCGGCAAAGCAGTACAGCAGGAACTGGTCGTTCGGGATGCGTTCGGACATCCAGTACGATGCGGCGTCCGCCGCCGCCATCCGCTGCATGCGGCCAGGGTAGCCCGCTACTTCTGGCCGGCACTCCACGCGTAGGGCAGATCGGTGCCGTTGAGGACGTGGTCACCGATGGCCTGCAGCTTGAAGATCAGCGGGTTGTGCACCGAGATCACCCGGGCGTTGCGCCAGTGGCGGTCGAGGCGCAGCCGCTCGGAGGTGATCGACGCACCGCCGACCTCGAACAGTTGGGTGGTCGCGTCGAGCACGAGCGGGATGACGGTCGCCTGTGCGCGGGCGACGTCGAATTCGACCTTGTCGAGCAGCTCCTCGTCCTGCCAGCCGGTCTCGGCGAGTCGGTCGAGCTGATCGGCGATGTCGAGGACGATCGTGCGCGCCGAATAGGCGGCGGCAGTCAGCCGGCCGATGACCTGCTGCACCAGCGGATCGTGGCGGGGCAGGTCGGCGGTCGAGTGGGTGAAGGTGCGCTTGCGTTCACGGACCCACTCGGACACGTCGTCGGTGGCGCGCTGCGCGATGCCCGCGAGCACCGACAGCTGCACGAGCTGGAGGTAGGACGTCGCGTAGGTCCGGCCGGCGGAGCCGTAGCCCGGGCCGAGGATTCGGTCATCGGACACCTGCACGCCGCTGAACTCGGTGGTGCCGCTGGCTGTCAGGCGCTGACCGAAGCCATCCCAGTCGTCGTGCTGGGTGACGCCCTGGGCGTCGGCGTCGACGAGCACCGAGACGCGCTCGCCGTCTTGGTCGGCGGCGACGAGGATGTGGTCGGAGTAGAGGCTGCCGGTGCTGTAGTACTTGGTGCCGTCCAGACGCCATGCGTCACCGTCTGCCGTCAACCGGGTCTGGTAGCGGTCGATGGCACCGACACCCGGTTCGGTGATGGCGTTGCCGACGAGCGTGCCCTCCGCGACCTTGCGGAGCCAGCGCTCGGCCTCGGGATCGGGCAGCGCGGTGAGCTGATCCTCGACGAACGACCAGTGCACGCGCAGCGCCTGCGGGAGGTTCGACTCGGCGGTCGCCAGGTCGATGAGAAGCCGGAACACCTGGCGCACCGAGGCGCCGTACCCGCCGAGCTCGACCGGGACGCGCAGGGCGCCGAACTTGGCATCGCGAAGCCACGACACCTCGTCGTGTGCGAGCCGGCGGTCGTCTTCGCGTGCCACCGCACCTTCGGCGATACGGGCGAAGATCGGGGCGAACACCTCGTCGAGCCGTTCGTCGGTGGTGCCGGCGGCCGACGTGCTCGTGGGCACGGTTGCGGTCATCAGATGGTCCTTTCGGTGCAGACTGTCGGCGGATAGTCTGGCCGTCGCCCGAGCCGAGGACCACGATTGAAACCGCGCTGAACGCAACGTTCCCAAGCCTCGGATCCGACGCCACACTGAGGACCGAACCCGCAGGTATGGGTGTATGCGGGACCACTTTGAGACGTCAGCCCCGCCTTTGTGCCATTGTGTGCGTATGCCAATCTCGATCGCTGATCTCGATCCGAACACCCCTGTTGTCGTCGGCGTCGGCCAGGCCTCCGAGCGTCTGACCGATCCCGGATACGAAGCGCTTGGTGAAGCGGACCTCGCGGCGCGGGCCGTCACCGCCGCCTTCGACGACGCCGGGGCCTCTGACCTCGCCTATTCCATCGACACCATCGCCGCGATCCGCTCGTTCGAGATCTCCAGTCCGCTGTCCTCATCGCCGCTCGGCCGGCCGGACAACATGCCCCGCGCCGTGGGTAAGCGCGTCGGCGCCGACCCCCGTCGCGCCGTGCAGGCCGTGACCGGCGGTCAGACCCCGCAGACAATGCTCACCGAACTCGCCGGCGACATCGCGGCGGGCGACTCCGATGCCGCGATCATCTTCGGCGCCGAGGTCATGTCGACGGTGCGCCATCTCCAGTCCAAGCCGGACAACGAGCGCCCGAGCTTCGCCGAGGAGGTCGGCGGACAGCTCGAGGACCGCGGTTACGGCCTCAAGGGCATCATCACCGTCGCCGAGATGCGTCACGGTCTCGCCTCGGTGATCCCGCAGTACGCGCTGCTGGAGAACGCCCGCCGCCACAACACCGGCCTGGGCCGCGAGGCATACGCCACCGCGATGGGCGAGCTGTTCGCCCCGTTCACGAAGGTCGCCGCAGCCAACCCCCATTCGGCTGCCCCGACCGAGCGCGACGCCGCCGAGCTGGTGACCCCGACCGAGGGGAACCGGATCGTCGCCGATCCGTTCACGCGCTACATCGTCGCCCGCGACCAGGTGAACCAGGCTGCCGCCGTCGTCGTCATGTCGGTTCGCGCCGCGCAGGCCGCCGGCATCGACCCGTCGAAGTGGGTCTTCCTGCACGGTCACGCCGAGACCGTCGAACGCACCTCGCTGCTTCGCTCGAACCTCGGTGCCGCGCCCGCCGCCCCGGCCGCGGTGAAGCACGCGCTCGAGGTCGCCGAGATCGGCCTCGACGACGTGTCGGTCATCGACATCTACAGTTGCTTCCCGATCGCGGTGTTCAACATCCTCGACGGGCTCGGCCTCTCCCCCGACGACCCGCGTGGTCTCACCGTCACCGGCGGCCTGCCGTTCTTCGGCGGTCCGGGCAACAACTACACGCTGCATGCGATCGCCGAGGTGGTCTCGCGCGTCCGGCAGTCCCCGGGCGACTTCGGTCTCGTCATCGCCAACGGCGGTGTGCTCAGCAAGCACGCGGCCGGCGTCTACTCGACGACCCCGGCTCCGTGGCGCGCCGATCACAGCGCCAAGATCCAGGCCCAGCTCGACGCGGCGCCCACCGTGCCCACTATCGGTGACGCCGACGGCCCCGCGATCCTCGAGACCTACACCGTCATCCCGTCGAAGAGCGGCAAGCGGACCGGCGTCGTGGTCGGCCGCCTCGTCGACGACACCGCTCCGGATCGTCTCGGCGCGCGGTTCGTCGCCAACCTCGACTCAGACGACGACGAGTTCTTCGACCTGCTGCTGAACGCGGACGACCCGACAGGCACCGAGATCGTGGTGCGTTCCTTCGACAAGGGCAACCGCGTCAAGCTGACCGAGGCCGCGATGAATGCCAAGTACCCGGCGGTCGCACCGGCTTTCCGCGACAGCTACGAGCACGTCGAGATCCGTCGCGACGGCCACCTGCTCGAGGTGACCATCAACCGGCCCGACGCGCGCAACGCACTGAACCCGGCCGCCAACGCCGAGCTGGACTCGATCTTCGACGCCTACTTCGCCGACGACGACCTGTGGGTCGCCATCCTGACCGGCGCGGGTGACAAGGCGTTCTCGGCGGGCAACGACCTCGCCGCCACGGCGAGCCCGGCCGCACTGTCCGTGCCCAAGAACGGATTCGCGGGACTCACCGCACGCGAGAGCCTGCCCAAGCCGGTCATCGCCGCGGTCAACGGCTTCGCACTCGGTGGCGGCTGCGAGATCGCGATGGCCTGCCACATCATCGTCGCCGACGAGGAGGCCTCGTTCGGCCTTCCCGAGGTGAAGGTCGGGTTGGCCGCCGCCGCAGGCGGTCTGGTCCGTCTGCCGCGGATGATCCCGCCGGCACTCGCCCGCGACATGATCCTGACCGGCCGCCGAATCTCGGCCGCCGAAGCCGCCGAAGCAGGGCTCGTCAGCCGGATCGCCCCCGCCGGAACGGTTCTCGAGACCGCCCGCAAGGTGGCCGGGGAGATCCTCGCCGCATCGCCGACCTCGGTTCGCGCCTCGATCGCGACGATGGAGCAGTCCGACGCGATCACCGACACCGTCGAGGCCGTCCGCGCGAGCACCAACGTCCTGGACTCGCTGATCATCAGCGGTGACACCCTCGAGGGCATCATGGCGTTCGTGATGAAGCGCGAACCCCAGTGGAAGGGCCGCTGACCCCGGAACGCGAGTGAGGCCGCGGGCGGCACCGCAACCGCACGAAAGCGCCGCGGAACCCCCTGAAGTGCTGAAGACTTGACTCCGGCTCACGCCGGAGCGAGCCGCCGCACCCAGGGGGTCCCGGTAGAAAGGCGCTGTCCGATGCCCGATCACGACCAGCCCGCGCACGACGAGCCCGACCGCGACAAGCCGGCCGACAGCGATCCCGGCCGCGGCGATGCCGGCCCCGTTCGAAAGGCATCCGCCCACACCCGGGACCGTGGTTCTCGGGACAGGCGTGGGCGGGACACCGTCACCCCCACCTACCGCCCTGACCCACCGGCCTGGACGCTCCCGCGCGGCACCATCGTGCTGCTCACGATCGCCGGGCTTGTGGTCGCGGTCGCCGGCATCAAGGCGGTGGCGTCGTTCGCCGCGCCGACGTTCCTCGCGTTGATGCTGACCGTCGCGGTGCAGCCGGTGCCGAGATGGTTGCGCACCAAGGGCTTTCCCGGCTGGGCGGCGTTCCTGACAACCGTCCTACTCGTCTACGGCATCCTGATCGGGCTCTTCGCATCGCTGGTGTTCTCCGTCGCACGACTCGCTTCGATCCTTCCGGAGTACGACGACAAGTTCGACGACATCATCACGAACTTCCAGGACTTCCTGACCAGCCACGGCGTCAGTCAGGACAAGGTCCACGACATGATCTCCCATGTCGACACCAGCAAGGTCGTCAACGTCGTCACCGAGTTGCTGTCGAGCACCCTCAGCGTCGCGTCGGCCCTCGTTCTCGTACTCGCCCTGTTGCTGTTCATGGCCGCCGACTCGGTCGGATTCGACGACCGGATGAACCACCTTCGAGGTATGCGGCCCGACATCGCCTCGGCCTTCGGCTCCTTCGCGCAGGGCACACGCAGCTACCTGTGGGTGTCGACGGTGTTCGGCCTCATCGTCGCCGTCTTCGACAGCATCGCCCTGGCCTTGCTGACGGTCCCGCTGCCGATCCTGTGGGGTCTGCTGTCGTTCATCACCAACTACATCCCGAACATCGGGTTCGTCATCGGCCTCGTCCCGCCCGCACTCCTCGCGCTGCTCGACGGCGGTGTCACGAAGATGCTCATCGTCATCGCGGTCTACAGCGTCATCAACGTGGTCATCCAGTCGGTGATCCAACCGAAGTTCGTGGGCGACGCGGTCGGCCTGTCGACCACACTGACGTTCCTGTCGCTGATCTTCTGGGCTTGGGCCATCGGGCCGTTGGGCGCGATCCTCGCGGTACCGCTGACGTTGCTCGCCAAGGCGCTCCTCATCGATATCGACCCTGCCACCCGCTGGGCCGACGTCCTGCTGTCCTCGTCGGGCGCCGAGCCGGAACCCGAGAACCCACCCGCCGCGAGGACGCCGGAACCACCTGCAGACGACGCATCGCGCGTCACACAGCGGCCCGAATCGTGAGCCGGGCTACGCTCCGGAGCGAACATTCGGTAGATTGCCATTCGACCCCGATCTGACCACAGCCGTTTACAGATAGGTTGCGCACCGCTCATGGACATGAACTGGTCTCCGGCCGACGCCGCGTTCCGCGACGAGGTACGGGCGTTCCTCGACGAGAAGCTGACCGACGACCTGCGCGCGGCGGGCACGCTGCGCACCTCCGTCTACTCCGACCACGAGGCCTCGATGAAATGGCAGGCCATCCTGCACGAGCGCGGCTGGGCCGCGCCGGCGTGGCCGGTGAAGTACGGCGGTTGCGACTGGTCGCAGTCCCAGCACTACATCTTCAGCCGCGAGTCGATTCTGGCCGGCGCACCGGCTCTGTCGCCGATGGGCATCCGGATGGTCTCGCACGCGATCATGGCGTTCGGCACCGAGGAACAGAAGAACTTCTTCCTCCCCGGAATCCTCGACGGCAGCGTCTTCTTCTGCCAGGGCTACTCCGAACCCGAGGCCGGTTCCGACCTCGCCTCGCTGTCCATGGCTGCGGTCGACGACGGCGATGATCTGGTGGTCACCGGTTCCAAGATCTGGACGACCCACGCCTCCGAGGCCAACTGGATCTTCTGCCTGGTGCGCACCTCGCGCCAGGAGCGCAAGCAGCAGGGCATCACCTTCCTGCTCATCGACATGAACTCCCCGGGGATCGAGGTCCAGAACCTCGTCTTCGCCTCCGGCGAGCAGGTCCAGGCGCAGGTGTTCTTCGACGGCGTGCGCGTCCCCAAGAAGAACGTGCTCGGCAAGATCGACGACGGTTGGACCGTCGCCAAGTACCTCCTCGTGTTCGAGCGAGGCGGCGGTGCGGCCGCCCCGGCGCTGCAGGTCATGGCCGAGCAGCTCGGCCGGGACGCCGCCACGGTGACCGCACCCAACGGCGGTCCGCTGTCGGAGGATCCGGCCTTCGCCGCCAAGCTCACCGACATCCAGGTACGAGCGAAGATCCTCGAGGTCCTCGAGTACCGCGCGCTCGCCGCCATGAGCTCCGGGAAGGACCCGGGTTCTATCGCCTCGATGCTGAAGATCCTGGGAACCGAACTGAGCCAGGAGATCACAACACTGTCCCTCGAGGCCGCGGGCCCGCACGGCCGCGTCTTCCAACCGCACGCGACCCGTCCCGGCGGCCCGATCTTCCAGTACACGCCGCCCACCGACGGTTACGTCAGCGGTGAGCCGTGGCAGGCCGTCGCACCGCTGCACTACTTCAACGACCGCGCCGGTTCGATCTACGCGGGCAGCAACGAAATTCAACGGAACATCCTCGCCAAAGCGGCTCTGGGTCTCTGACGGGTCACAGGAGAAAACTGATGGACTTCACACTCACCCCCGAACAGCAGCTGCTGTCGGACGGACTCAACAAGTTCCTCGACGCACGCTACGACTTGCAGGTCAGTCGCGACGCCGCGAAAGTCGGCGAGGGTTGGCAGCCCAACATCTGGAAGGCCTTCGTCGAAGATCTCGGCGTCGTCGGCGCCTGCCTACCCGAGGAGATCGGCGGATTCGGCGGCGGCGCCGAGGAATTGATGGTCGTCACCGAGGCACTCGGACACGCCCTCGTCGTCGAACCGTTCGTCGACTCGGTGGTTCTCGGTGCCGGACTGCTGCACTCCACCGGAAACGCCACCGCCCTCGAGGCAGCACAGCGCATCGCCGCGGGCGAGGCCCTCAGCGCCCTCGCCGCACTCGAGGACGGCTCGGGCGGCGTGCTGTCGCGGATCGAGACCAGCGCCGACCGCGACGGTGAAGGGTGGAAGCTCAACGGCAGCAAGGCCGTTGTCACCACAGCACCGCTGGCCGACTACCTCATCGTCAGCGCCCGCACCTCGGGCGAGCCGCACGATCCCGCAGGCGTGTCGCTGTTCCTGATCGACCTCACCGACGGCGCACCCGAGGGTCTCGAGCTCCACAAGCTCCGCACCATCGACGACCGTCAGGCCGCCGACATCACCTTCGACGACGTCCGGCTGCCCGGCGATGCACTCATCGCCGGCGACGGTGCGATCGACCTGCTCGAGAAGGCCTGGGACACCGCCACCGCGGCCGTCGTCTCCGAGGCGGTCGGACTGATGCGCAAGGTCTTCACCGACACCGTCGAATACGCCAAGCAGCGGGAGCAGTTCGGCGTCCCGATCGGCAGCTTCCAGGTGCTGCAGCACCGCATGGTCGACATGCACCTGCAGCTCGAACAGTCGGTGGCCGCCCAGTACTACGCCATCCTGTCGCTCGACGCCGAACCCGCCGAGCGGGCCGCGGCCGTCTCGGCCGCCAAGGCGACGATCAGCCGGGCCGCACGGTTCATCGGGCAGAACTCGGTGCAGCTGCACGGCGGCATGGGCATGACCGAGGAACTGGCCATCGGCCATTACTTCAAGCGCCTCACCGCGATCGAGTACGAATTCGGCACCGCCGACGCCCATCTCGCCCGGTTCGCCAAGGCGACCGCGGAGACATCAGCCCGAGTCGACGTCTGACCCGTCCGCAAACCCACCACAGATTGCCAGGTCCACCACCCTGCGGGGTGGTGGACCTGGCCAATTGTGGTGGGTTTCGCGGCTATTCGGTCCAGACCGGTTCGCGCTTCTCCAGGAACGCCGAGATCCCCTCCTGCGCATCGCAGGTCATCGCGTTGGTCGCCATGGTCTCCGACATCTCGACATACGCCGACGCCTCGTCGAGTTCGATCTGCTTGTAGAAGGCCTGCTTGCCGATCGACACCGTCCGGGCACTCGACCCGGCGATGTGCAGCGCCAGTTCCCGGACCGTCGTGGCGAGGTCGTCATCGTCGACGACGCCGCTGAGCAGTCCCCAGTCGGCCGCCGTCTCGGCGTCGATCGCCTCCCCGGTCAGCAGCATGTGCATGGCGCGTTTGCGGCCGACGGCCCGTGTCAGGGCGACCATCGGCGTCGAACAGAACAAGCCGATCCGGACGCCGGGGGTCGAGAATCTCGCGCTGCGTCCCGCGACCGCGAGATCGCACGTCGCAACGAGCTGACATCCGGCGGCGAAGGCCATGCCGGCGACCTCCGCGATCACCGGCTGGCGCACCTCGTGGACGGTTCGCATCAGCTCGGAGCAGGTGTCGAAGACGGCGCGTTCGTCGTCGAGTGTGCGGTCGACGAGTTCGCCGAGGTCGTGACCGGCCGAGAACGCCGGACCTTCCGCACGGATCACGATGACGCGCACGTCGGAATCCTCGTGGAAGCGTCGGAGTCCAGCGGTGACGGCCTTCATCGTAGTGCTGGACAACGGATTTCGACGCCGCGCGGCGCGCAGGGTGATCACCCCGAGCGGCGCGTCGACTTCCACCGACACCGCGTCTGTCGTCTCGCTCATGGTCGGGCTCCTTACTTCGGTGTCACTCGCCGGGGATCGCGTACCGCGACCCGACGCTGATGTACACGGTGTAACCGACCACGGCCACCAGGTAGATCGCAACCGGGATGGCCAGGGTCCACGATGCGCTGTCACTGCTCCCGATGATGGCCGATGCCGCGAGCAGCCAGGCCATCATCAACAACGTCGCACCGCCCAGCAGGGACAGGTCATCGCCCATCCGGCGGTTGAACTCCTCGCGGTTCGACGGTTCCATCCAGTACGCCTTGCGACGACGGCTCGGGAAGTTGACCGCGCTTGCAGGGAGGCGGGACAGAACTCGTTCGGCGCCACCGAAGATGACCACGAGCACCAACCCGACGACTCCCAGCCAACCCAGGAACACCCACTTCGAGTCCCAGCGGGTGACCTCGCCGTCCAGGCCGATGTGGCCCGCCATCTCGTCGGAGCCGACCACCGCGACCCCGATCCAGACCGCGGCGAACACGATCACCGACAGCGGAAAGAACATGCGGCGCGCATCTCGCGAGGGCTGCGTCATGGATCTCAACCTACCGCCCGGGGAATAGCCTCAGGCCGAGGCCGTTGACCCTATTCGTGACCAGTACAGCGCTCTTCGAACCGATCACGCTCCGCGATGTCCGGATTCCCAACCGGATCTGGCTCGCGCCGATGTGCCAGTACAGCTGCTTCGCCGGCGACGGAATCCCGACCGATTGGCATCTCGCCCATCTCGGTGCCCGCGCCACCGGCGGTTTCGGCCTGATCCTCACCGAGGCGGCCGCGGTCCTCCCCGAGGGCCGGATCAGCCCCCAGGACGCCGGGCTGTGGAACGACGAGCAGGCGCAGGCCTGGAAGCGGATCGTCGACTTCGTGCACTCCCAGGGCGCGACCATCGGTACCCAGATCGCGCACGCCGGACGCAAGGCCTCGACGTACTCCCCCTTCGCCGAGCGTTCCGGATCGGTGCCCGCCGAGGACGGCGGATGGACCACCGTCGGACCGTCGGACGTGCCCTTCGAGGGCTACGCCGAGCCGGTCGCACTGACGGTCGGACAGATCGCCGAGGTCGTCGACGCCTTCGCGCAGGCGGCCCGGCGGGCCGACGAGGCAGGGTTCGACGTGGTCGAGATCCACGCAGCGCACGGGTATCTGCTGCATCAGTTCCTGTCGCCGTTCTCCAACACGCGCACCGATGCCTACGGCGGCGACTTCGCCGGCCGCACCCGGATCGTGCTCGAGGTCGTCGAAGCCGTCCGTGCGGTGTGGCCGGAGTCGAAGCCGCTCTTCGTCCGGCTCTCCGGCACCGAGTGGCGCGACGGCGGCTGGGACGTCGCCGAGTCCGCCCGGCTCGCCGAGATCCTCGCCGCCCGTGGTGTGGATCTGATCGACGTCTCCTCCGGCGGCAACGTGCTCGCCGACATCCCCGTCGGCCCCGGCTACCAGGTCGACCTGGCCCGGTCCATCCACCGGGACTCCGGCGTCCCGACCGCGGCGGTCGGACTCATCGTCGAACCCGACCAGGCGGAGAAGATCGCCAGTGACGACGACATCAGCGCCGTTCTCTTCGGTCGCGTCGCACTCCGCGAGCCGTCGTGGCCGCAACGAGCCGCACACGAGCTGGGCCTCTCGCGCGACGAGGCGCCCTACCCGCCGCAGTATCTGCGCGGCGCCTGGCGCTGATCGGCGCTAGTGCCCACCGGCCAGGACCAGGGCGAGGCACGCCGCTGTCGCGGGTTCGATGATCTCCGACAGCGGCGCGCCCGACTCCACGGCGTCGGCGGTCAGCTCGCGGACCCCACCCCAGAGGAACACCGCCCGCTCCCGGCTGATCGGCGGTATCCCGCGGGCGACCATGGCCGGGGCGGAGCTCAGTCGGACGAACAGGTCGACCCACTCCTCGACCGCCTCGTTCTTCACGACGTCGGCGGGCCGCCCGAGCGCCGGCAGTTCACGAATCCAGCTCAGGACCAACCCCGGATAGCGATCGCTGGCCGCCACGTATGACGAAACAGCTTGGCGCACCTGTTCTTCCGGTTCGGCCTGCGGGTCGACGCTGCGTGCGATCTCATCGATGGTCAGCCGGGTGGTCCGCCGCACCAGCGCAAAGAAGCAGTCCTGCTTGTCGGTGAACTCCTGATAGAAGGAGCGACGCGAGGTCTGCGCCACGCGGACGACGTCGGCCACGGTGGTCTCGCGGTACCCCGAGGCGGCGACGCAGTCGAGCATCGCCGCCAGCAGACGCTCGCGCGTCGACGAGGCACCTTCCGGCCACAGGTCCGAGTTCACGTTGCGAGCATATGCCTCTTGCCCTCTCCGGTACCCGCGCGTACCGTCACTGGTACGCCGACGTACCAGACCCGGGAGGCCTCGAGCCGATGAGTACATCCGTCCTGCGCAGTGACTCGCACCTGCCGCCCGCCACGCGGCTCCCCTCGGCGGTGCAGGGACTGGCGGCGATAGCGTCGAGACGACTGTTCTTCGGCCACCTCCACGACCGGCACGGAACGGCCTTCACCGTGCACCTCCCCGTCTTCGGACGGGCGGTGGTGATCTCCGACGCGTCGCTCGCACGCGAGCTGTTCACCGCCGGGGACAAGGTCATCAACGTCCAGCCCAATCTGGGTCGCATCCTCGGTACCGGGTCGATCTTCTCCCTCGAGGGCCGGGAGCACCGGGCGCGCCGCAAGCTGCTGACCCCGCCGCTGCACGGCAAGCGGATGAAGACCTATGAGCAGATCGTCGAGGAAGAGGTCCGGGCCGAGACCTCTACGTGGCCCGTCGAAACCGAGTTCGCCTCGATGGAGCCGATGATGCGGATCACCCTCAACGTGATCCTCCGCGCGGTGTTCGGCGCCGTCGGCGACGATCTGGAGAACCTGCGCCGCATCATCCCGCCGATGGTCACCGTCGGTTCTCGCGCGGCAACCGTCCCCAACCTCCCCCGCGCGCTGAGTGCGGTCGACCCCAACCGTCGATACGAGCGCATGCGCGTGGAGGGCAAGGCCCTCCTCGGCGATCTGATCACCAGATCACGCAACGACCCCCGACTCGAGGAACGCGACGACATCCTCGCCCTGATGCTGCGCAGCCGCTACGAAGACGGCACCCCGATGGGCGACGACGAGATCGGCGACGAGCTGATGACCATGCTCGCCGCCGGACACGAGACGACCGGGACGACGCTCGCCTGGGCGTTCGAGCGTCTGCGTCGCCACCCCGAAGTCCTGGGACGACTTGTCGCCGAGGTCGACGAGGGCGGCACCGAGTACCGGCACGCGACCATCCTCGAGACCCAGCGCAGCCGCCCGGTCATCGACTTCGCCGCCCGGCACGTGGTCGCCGACCACCTCGACCTCGGCCCCTGGCGCATCCCGCGCGGATACAACGTGATGGTCTCCATCGCCCTGCTCCACGACGACAGCCGCGAGTTCGCCGATCCGGAACGGTTCGATCCGACCCGGTTCCTCGGCACCGCGCCGTCACCCGCGTGGCTGCCGTTCGGCGGCGGAACCCGACGCTGCATCGGCGCAGCCTTCGCGACCATGGAGATGGACGTGGTGCTCCGGACGATTCTCAGCGAGTTCGAGTTGCTGCCGACCGACGACCGCGCCGAGCGCTGGTTCTCCCGGGGCGTCGCGTACGCGCCCGCACGCGGCGGACGTATCGCCGTTCGACGCCGCCATTAGCCCCCTGAGAGCCCGCGAGCAAGTGTTCCACACCACCGCGAAGGTGTGACCTTCGTCATCGAACACGTCCGAACACCAGCTTTCGCATCCGCCCGCGGAATGCCGCGATGCGCTGGGGTTTTGCCCCAAAGCTAACGGCGTTATCCATGCGTTACCAAAATTCTGCAGGTCACGACCCTGACGTGACCTGACCGTTATCAAGCCGTATGGTCGGCCACGTCCGAAATCAACCACCTTGCCAACCCCGGGTGGTGATCAGGAGGAAGACCATGCGTATGACCAAGACCAACATGACCAAGCTCGTCGCCCGCGCCGCCTTCGTCGGTGCCCTCACCGCAGCCCCGTTCGGCATGATGGCGTCCACCGCCTCGGCCGACTCCGGCAACTGGGACGCTGTCGCCCAGTGCGAGAGCGGCGGCGACTGGAGCATCAACACCGGCAACGGCTACTACGGCGGCCTGCAGTTCTCGCAGAGCACCTGGGAGGCCAACGGTGGCTCCGGCAACCCGGCGAACGCCTCGCGTGAGGAGCAGATCCGTGTTGCGGAGAACGTCCTCGCCACCCAGGGCCCCGGTGCGTGGCCGGTCTGCGGCGCGAACCTCTGATAGCAGTGCCGGCGCCTGAGGCGTCGTGGCTGCATCACCAGAAGCACCGATGAGTGCTTCGCACGGCATGAGGCCGGTGAGTCCACTCGGACTCACCGGCCTCATCCGTCGTTTCAGACCCGTTCAGTCCGACTTCGCGTCGTCACCCGGCTCCGCGTCGAGCGACTCGTCGAGAGCGCTGACCGCGATGCCGTACGGCAGGAACCGCACCTTGCGTCGCGGATCGGTGTTGTTCTTGTTGGCGCGGAGCGCGTCGAGCTCGGTGGGGTAGACCTGTTCGACGCGGGCGCCGCCGTCCTCGTCGACGACGAAGACGGCCCACACACCCGATCCGGTCTCACCGGCGGTCTCCGGTCGCGGCTGCGTCCGGGTGCGTCCACGCGCCGCCTCGTCGAAGAACATCGAGAACGCTCCGGGGGCTGCCTGGCCCTCAAAGAGCTTGCCGAACACGTCGCGCAGTCCCTCGCCCGCCTCGCGCGCGAAACGATCGAAGTCCTCGGGACCGAAGTTGAACGCTCCGCCACCGAATCCGCTGTTGTCGCTCATGGGTGTTCCCTATCTGTGGTTCGGCTCGACGGCCGACCGTCGTGGCCGACCTCGCCCACCAGTGTCCTCAGGATCGTTCGTCTCCGCCACCAGCGGTGTCGGCCTCCGCCAGGCGCTGGTGCAGACGTTCGCGGACGTCGTCGGCCGAATAGGCGTTGCGCTGACGCTGGTCCCGCGCGATCAGCACACCGCCGGTCGTCACGCCGACGGCGCCGGCGAGTCCCAGCCACTTCCACACATTCCTCATGCGGGCAGGATAGGTCGCTTTCCTCGCCGATGGCCGTCCTCACCCGCAAGATCTAGTCTTCGGGGATGCCCACCAGCAGAAGGCCGCGTCGCGCCGACCTCGCCGCAGAGTCCGGCGGCGTCTCGCTGACCACCGCACTGGATGCGACCCGCACCGGCGACGTCTGGCTGTTCCGCGGCCATTCCGGCCCCGACCGCGCCATCCGCACGCTCACCAATGCGCCCGTGAACCACGTCGCCATGGCGGTCTGTATCGACGACCTGCCGCCGTTGCTGTGGCACGCCGAACTCGGCGACAAACTGACCGACGTCTGGACCGGGTCGAATCACCGCGGCGTCCAGCTGCACGATGCGCGTGAGGCCGTCGAGCAGTGGATGGTCCGGTATGAGCAGGCTTGCTGGATCC
Source organism: Gordonia namibiensis NBRC 108229 (assembly GCF_000298235.1). Classification (GTDB taxonomy): domain Bacteria; phylum Actinomycetota; class Actinomycetes; order Mycobacteriales; family Mycobacteriaceae; genus Gordonia; species Gordonia namibiensis. The sequence continues at coordinate 102,645 of NZ_BAHE01000008.1, read as the reverse complement.
GTCAGCTCAGCCCCCAGGTCGGCCGCGAGCAGGAGGACCAGCTCCTCAAGGTGATCGCCCGGCTCGACGGCACCCCGTTCCCGACCACGGCGCGGCTCGCCGGCCGGTGGTTCCGCGGCCGCGTCCCCAACTCGATCGACGTCGTGCGCGGCATCCCCTACCTCGACCGCAAGGTCCGGGCGCGACGTGAGCGACGGCAGCACGAGGTGTCGGCACCGGAACCGGTGAGCCTCGAGGCCGCGTACTGCGCCGAGGTCGTCGCGATCACCTACCGCGACATGGGAATCCTCGACACCACCAAGGACTCCAACTGGTTCGACCCCGGGCGGTTCTGGAGCGGCGACCGTCTCCCCCTCCACGCACCGCACACCCTGGGGCCGGAGATCGCGGTCCACCTTCCCTGAGGGAGCAGACATGGCCGAGATGATCGCACCGAAGGTACTCAACTTCGCCTCGATCCTCGACGACACGACCCGGAGACAGGCGGCCGAGATCTCGTCGCTGCCGTTCGTCCATCCGCACGTGGCGCTGATGCCCGACGCCCACGCGGGCAAGGGATCCGCTGTCGGGACGGTCATCCCGACCGTCGACGCCGTGATCCCGGCCGCGGTCGGCGTCGACATCGGTTGCGGCATGATCGGCGTGCAGACGTCGCTCACCAAGGATGACATCGCCGAATTCGATCTCGCCGACCTGCGCGGTCGCGTCGAGGCGACGATCCCGCTGTCGCCGGGCAACTACAACAAGACGCTGCGATACGCGCACACCCGCGCGCGTATCGATGCCCTCGAAGAGGCGGCGTCGGCCAAGGGTGTGGACCTGTCCCACTCACCGAAGTGGCGTGAGCAGCTGGGTTCGTTGGGCGGCGGCAACCATTTCATCGAGTTGTGCGAACAGGTCGGGAGTGGAGACACCGGCACCATCTGGCTGTTCCTGCACTCCGGTAGCCGCGGCGTCGGAAACAAGATCGCGCAGAAGCACATTCGGGTCGCTCAGGACCGGTGCCGTCGTGAGCACATCGGTCTCCCCCATCCCGACCTCGCCTACCTCGACTCCGGCACCGCGGAGTTCGACGACTACATCCGAGAGTTGCGGTGGGCGCAGCGGTTCGCCTTCGAGAACCGGGCCGAGATGATGGACCGATTCATCAGCGTGTTCGACGCATGGCTGGGCGACAACGGTTTCGGGACCCCGGAGTCGATCGAGGTACGCCGGATCAACTGCCACCACAACTACACCGAGAACGTGGAGATCGCCGACAAGGCGGTGTGGCTCACCCGTAAGGGTGCGATCGACGCCAGTGCCGGGACGTACGGCCTGATCCCGGGGTCGATGGGCACGAGGTCGTATGTGGTGCGCGGACGTGGGAACGAGCCGGGGTTGTTCTCCGCCCCGCACGGTGCAGGCCGGCGGTTCTCGCGGACCAAGGCGAAGAAGCTGTTCACGCTCGATGACCTCGCCGAGGCGATGAAAGGCATCGAATACCGTCACGGCAAAGAATGGATCGACGAGATCCCCGCCGCCTACAAGCCGATCGACCAGATCATGGACGACGCCCGCGATCTGGTCGAGGTCGAGGCGGTCCTGACCCAGCTGCTCAACGTGAAGGGCACCTGACCGCGACCTTCGGCGGGGCCCGCGCTCAGATGGTCATCGCCTCACGGACGGTGGCCTCGGCAGCCGTCCCGCCCTCGCCCGACGATGTGACCCGGCCGCTCTCGAGCACGTAATACTGTTGTGCCGCTTCGAGAGCGAAGCCGATGTGCTGTTCGACGAGCAGCACCCCGAGTCCGCCCCGCTGGGTGAGGGTGGTGATGGTCTGTTCGATCTCGGCGACCACCGACGGCTGGATTCCTTCGGTCGGCTCGTCGAGGATGAGCATCCGCGGCTCGGTGATCAGGGCCCGGGCGATCGCGAGCTGTTGGCGCTGACCGCCCGACAACAGACCCGCACGGCGGCCCAGCAGTTCCTTCAGCGCCGGGAACATGTCCAGCATCTCGGCGATCAGTTCCTTGCCGCGCTTACGGCCGTCGGCCACCACCTGCAGGTTCTCCGCGGTGGTGAGGTGGCCGAAGCTCTGCTGACCCTGCGGGACGTAGGCGATGCCGTGCTTGACCCGCGCGCTCGGGCGGGCCTTGGTGATGTCGACGCCGTCGAACGTGATGGAGCCCTTGGTGGTCTTCACCAGACCGACGGCGGCCCGGAGCAGCGTCGTCTTGCCGGCGCCGTTGTGCCCCATCACCGCGACGACACCGTCGGACGGGACCTCGATGTCGACGCCGTGGATGACCTCAGTGCGGCCGTATCCGGCGTGCACCCCGGAGAGTTTCAGCATCGGGGTCAGCCCTTCTTCTCGGTCGAGACAACAGCAGAGTCGTCGGAGTCGGCAGCGATCTCCTCGAGTTCCTCACCGCCGGCAGCGGTTCCGAGGTACACCTCCTGAACCTTCGGATTGGCCTGCACCTCGGCGACACTGCCCTCGGCCAACACCTGACCGCGGGCGAGGACCGTCACCGACGTCGCGAACGCCCGCATGAAGTCCATGTCGTGTTCGACGACGACCACGGTCCGCTCACCGCCGATCCGGCGCAGCAGGTTTCCGGTCTCCTCACGTTCCTCGTGGCTCATACCGGCGACCGGTTCGTCGAGCAGCAACACCGAGGCGTTCTGCACCAGCAGCATGCCGATCTCCAGCCACTGTTTCTGACCGTGCGCGAGGACGCCGGCCGGGGTGTCGCGCAGGTCCTGCAGGCCGATGGTCTCGAGCGCCTCGGCGATCCCCTCGGGGATCTCGGTGGGCCTGCGACGCAGCATGGTCCACACCGACCGGCCCGCGCCGGCGGCGATGTCGAGGTTCTGCAGCACGCTCAGTTCCTCGAAGACGCTGGCGGTCTGGAAGGTTCGGCCGACGCCGAGGCGCGCGATCTGGTGCACCTTCTTGCCGACGAGTTCCACACCCGACTTCTGGATCGACCCGGTGGCCTTCACCAGACCGGTGATCGCGTCGATGATCGTCGTCTTGCCGGCGCCGTTGGGGCCGATGAGGAACCGCAGATCACCCTGCAGCAGCGTGAGATCCACGTCGGTGACGGCCTTGAAACCGTCGAACTCGACGGACAGACCACGCACCTGGAGGTAGTCGCTGTCCATTCCGGCATTGCCACCGGCGACCGGTTCGACCGTGCCCACCGTCTCGGGTCCGCTCATGAGGAGGCTCCTACCTTGCTGTCTGCGTGTTCGTCGATGTCACCGGTGGGCGACGGATCGGTCGCTTTCTTCCGACGCCACTTGAGCGCGACGCCGATACCGGCGAGGCCGGCGGGGAAGAACCCGACGACGACGATGAACAGGATGCCCTGCGCGTAGGTCCATCCGGAGGGGAAGCTCTCCGACAGACTGGTCTGCGCCCAGGCGACCGCGATGGCACCGAGTACCGGACCGAGAAGTGTTGTGCGACCGCCGATTGCGACACCGATCAGGAAAGCGATGGACGGGACGATGCCGACATCGGCGGGCGAGATGATGCCGACGATGGGCACGAACAGGGCGCCGGCGATGCTCGCGAACAATGCGGCGATCGCGTAGGCGACGACCTTGACATTGGCCGGGTCGTAGCCGAGGAAGCGGACGCGCTCCTCCTGGTCGCGCACAGCGACCAGCAGTTCGCCGTAGCGGCTGTACATCAGTTGCCGGGTGATCGCGACAACGACGAGCAGGGTGGCGGAAGCGATGTAGAAGAGCAGGTGGCGGTTCACCGGGTCGTTCAGGGCGAGACCGAAGAAGCTGCGGAAACGGTTGAGGCCGTTGCTGCCGCCGGTGCTCTGCTGGCCGATGAGCAGGATCGCGAAGGCGGCGGCGAGCGCCTGCGACAGGATCGCGAAGTAGGCGCCCTTGACTTTCCGCTTGAACACGCCCAGGCCCAGCAGGACCGCGATCAGGGTGGGCACGAACAGGATTCCGAGGATCGTCACCAGCGGCGAGGCGAACGGTTTCCAGTATCCGGGGAGTTCGCGGATACCGGCGATCTGCATGAAGTCCGGCACGTCGTCGCCGCGGATCTCGGCGTCGGCGATCTTCAGGTGCATCGCCATGATGTAGGCGCCGAGGCCGAAGTACACGCCCTGACCGAGGGTCAGCATGCCGCCGCGACCCCAGGCCAGGCCGATGCCGACCGCGACGATGCCGAAGCACAGGAATTTGCCGAGCAGGTTGAGCCGGAAGTCGGAGAGCACCGCGGGTGCGACGCCGAACAGGAGCACCGCCGCGACGGCGAACCCCGCGTAGGTCTTCCAGTGACCGCTGAAATAGTCCTTCACACGAGACTCCTCGACTGGACCGTGAACAGGCCCTGGGGGCGGATCTGCAGGAAGATCACGATGATCACGAACACGGCGACCTTGGCCACCGATGCGGTCGTGTTGTATTCGATGAACGAGTTCAGGATGCCCAGGGCGATGGCCGCGATGACCGCGCCCTTGATCTGGCCCAGACCGCCGATGACGACCACCAGGAAGGCGTCGATCAGATAGGTCATACCGGTGTTCGAGCTGGTGGAACCGATGAGGGTCAGCGCCACACCGGCGACACCGGCGAGTCCGGAGCCGATGAAGAAGGTGGTGATGTCGGTTGTCCGGCTGGAGATCCCGCTGGTCTCGGCCAGGTCGCGGTGCTGGACGACCGCGCGGATTCGACGCCCCATCGGGGTGTACTTCATCGTCACGGCAATCGCCACCACCGCGATGACGGCCAGCAGCATGATGAACAGGCGGGTCTTGGGAACCACCGCACCGAGGATGTCGACGCCTCCGGAAAGCCACGGCGGCGCGGTGACGCGGACCGCCGGCGCACCGAAGATGTCGCGCGCGAGCTGTTGCAGGATCAGTCCGACGCCGAACGTCACCAGCAAGGTGTCGAGCGGACGGTCGTACATGCGCTTGATGAGCGTGACCTCGAGCAGCACACCCATGAGGCCACCGACTCCGAATCCGATGAAAAGCGAGACGATCAGGGACACACCGGCGTTCGAGATCAGGTATTCCTGCACCGAGTACGCGGTGTAGGAGCCGGCCATGATGAACGACCCGTGGGCCATGTTGATCACGCCCATCTGACCGAAGGTGAGGGACAGACCGAGTGCTGCCAGGAGCAGGATCGATCCGAGACTCAGCCCGGTGAAGAGCTGTCCGATAACGGTTTCCACGTTCCCATCCGTTCGTCGTGGTGTCGGTGCGGGCGTCCGGGGTGACCCGTCTCGCGCAGGGCACGAGACGGGTCACTCAGACGTCAGCTGCTGAGGCCCTCGGCCCACGGGTAGGACTTGAGGTACGGGTCCGGCTCGATCGGCTGTCCCGAATCCCACACCGTGTAGATGAGGCCGTCGCCGCGGATCTCACCGATGCGAGCGGTCTTGGTGATGTGGTTGTTCTCCCCGTCGATGGTCACCAGGCCCTCGGGGGCCTCGAAAGTGACTCCACCGGCGGCCTTCTGGACATCGGCCACGGCGAACGAGTTCGCCTTCTCGACGGTGTTCTTCCACAGGTACACCGAGACGTAGGCGGCCTCCATGGGATCGGAGGTCGGCTTGTTCGCGCCGTAGGCGGCCTTGTAGTCACGGACGAAGGACTCGTTCACCGGGTTGTCGATGGTCTGGTAGTAGTCCCAGGCGACCAGCTGCCCCTCGATGTTCTCCACACCGATGCCGCCGACCTCTTCCTCGGCGATCGAGACCGACACGACCGGCATCGCCTGCGGGGTCAGACCGACGTTCTTGTACTCACGGAAGAACGCCACGTTGGAGTCGCCGTTGAGGGTGTTGAACACGGCGTCGGCGTCGGCGGTGCGAACCTTGTTGACGATGGTCGAGAAGTCCGTCGAACCGAGCGGGGTGTAGTCCTCGCCCTTGATCTCGATGCCGTTGGCCTCGGCGTAGGCCTTGATGACGCGGTTGGCCGTCTGCGGGAAGACGTAGTCGCTGCCGACGAGGTAGAGGGACTTGACACCCTTCTCCTTCAGGTACTCCAGGGCCGGCACGATCTGCTGGTTGGTGGTGGCACCGGTGTAGAAGATGTTCTTCGACGACTCGAGACCCTCGTACTGCACCGGGTAGTACAGCAGGGAGTTGTTGTCCTCGAAGACCGGCAGCATCGCCTTGCGGCTCGACGACGTCCAGCCGCCGAACACCGCTGCGACGCAGTCGGCCGAGATGAGCTTCTCCGCCTTCTCGGCGAAGATGGTGGGCTCGGAGGCGCCGTCCTCGCCGATGAGCTGGATCTGCTTGCCCAGCACACCGCCGTTGTCGTTGATCTGGTCGACGGCCAGCTTGATCGAGTCACGCACGGTGACCTCGGAGATCGCCATCGTGCCCGACAGCGAGTTCAGTGAACCGACCTTGATGGTGTCGCCCGAGGTGTCGACGCAGGACTCGGCGCTCGATGCCGAGTCCTCACTCGCCGAGCTGCCACAGGCGCTCAGCGCGAGTGCGACGGCGGACAGCGCCGCCGGGATGAGGATGCCGTACCGCCTACGGCGTGTGGGGGTGACGGCGGACGGCAATGAATCAAACGGCATCCGAAGGCCTTTCTCAATACGTCTCAGGTCGGCTCGAGCGGGGCCATGACAGACACCCGGCGCTGCTTCGCACCGCGTGACCCCCCCGAAGAGATACGCGTCGCTCTCGATCGGCGAACTCGCGTATGTCGGGTAAACGTATTTAGGCTTTGTTACACCGGCGTGACGAGAGATGAATTCCCTGTTTCCGCTTCAGTGCGGCTCACGCCCGATTCACACTGCCGAATGTTGTTGCCGGATCGGATTTTTCGACGACGAAGGCGGCGCATCGCTGTTGGATGCACCGCCCCGGGGTCGGTGGCCTGGGTCGGTGGCCTAGTGCGAGAAGGCTGCCTCGACCTCCGCGCGGCTGAGCTCGGGATCGGAGCCGAGTTCGTAGCGCGGCAGGGTGTGCGGCACGTCGGTGCCGCCGGCGACGCGTCGCTTGGCAGCGGCGAACTCGGGCGCCTCCCCCATCGACAGGTGAGCCGAGTTGATGATGGTCCACACGGCGGATCGGCGGGCGCGCCGTTCGACCGGATTCGGCGGCCGGTAGGAGATGAGCTGCTGGGCCCAGCGCGGCTGGATGTCCCGGATCGCCCAATCCACCGCCGCCTGAGCACGATTCCGCAGATTGGCGCCTGTGGCCATCGCGTTGCCGTGCGTCAGCGCCAGCCGGGGCAGGTATGACTCGAGACATTCCAGGGTCTCGGCCTTGGTGGTGGGCAGGTCGGTTCCGCCCAGCGCATGACCCACGCGCACGAATTCCCCGTAGTACCTGTCGAGTTCGGTTCCGCGCAGGGGTCGCGGGTGGTAGATCTCGTGCGCCGTCGCGATACCCCACACGACCGTCGCGTAGTTCCAGCGCAACCACTCGGGATCGTCGGCGTCGTAGGCCGCGCCGTCGGGCCGGACACCCTTGATCGTGTGGTGCATCGCCCGCACGGTACGAGCAAGTCGCTCGGCGGTTTCCGACGATCCGTAGGCCGTCCCCATGAAGAACGCGAGCGAGTGCCCGAGGCGGGTCATCGCACCGTCGGGGTCGATCGAGGTGGTCGCGGTGCCGTCCTCACGTCGCCGGACCAGGCGGGAGTGGTGCATGCCCATCCAGAAGATGCTGGGGTCGAGGCGTTCGATGTACGACGCGCTCTGCAGCCCGAAGATCAGCGCCGGTGTGTGCGAGTGGACGTACCAGGTGGCGCTGTCGGGTCCGAACCACCCGGGGTCACCGGCCGGGTCCTCGAACTCCATCCCGCGGAAGAACTTGGCACGGACGTTCTCGTCGAACTTGCCGTTGAGCCACGATCCGAGCATCTCGTGCGGCAGGTCCAACGGGACCCATTCCGTGGATGGCAGCCGTAAGGGCGCGAGGGGAACGTTCATCGGTCGTCCTTTCTCGATACCGACGACCCGGGCGGGGCGGTTCCCGGCCCGAACCGTCGATACGACGACGCCACATGAGCACGGTCGCCATGTGGTCACGGTTGTACCCACTTTAACGCTTTGGGTACATACGTGACCAGACCTTGCTTCGTCCCGGGTCAGCCCGTCTATGGTGAAACGATGTCGAGTCCGACCCGATGGGCCGGCGTCCCCTTGGAGGACCGCCGCGTCGAGCGACGAGCGATCCTGATCGCCGCGGCGTTCGACATCTTCGGGGGCAGCGGACCCGAGACCGAGCTGTCGGTGCGGTCGGTGTGCCGGCATTGCGGCTTCAACACCCGCTACTTCTACGAGAGCTTCACCGACACCGACGAACTACTCGGCGCCGTGTACGACGCGACCGCCGCCGAGCTGGGCGCGGTGGTCGAGGCTGCGATGACCACCGCAGGTCACTCCGTCCGGGCGCGCACCCGCGCCGGCATGCTCGCGGTCCTCGGCCACGCGTCGGAGGATCCGCGTCGCGGCCGCATCCTGTTCACCGAGGGACGAACCAATCCGGTGCTCGCGCAGCGGCGTGCCGCCACGCAGAACATGCTCTTCGAACTCTCCTTCGCCGAGGCCGACGCCCTGGAGACCGATCCCCTGACCGGTCGGGTGCGGGCCGCCGTCTTCACCGGCGCCATGGCCGAGCTCGCTCAACAGTTTCTCGCCGGAAGCCTGGGGGACGATCTCGAACGGGTCGTCGACGAGGCCCTGGCGACGCTCATCCCCGGTCGCCGCTGATCGCTCACCGCCGGCCGAGGCGCGAGAGCTTCCCACTGCCGGCTGAGGTGTGAGAGCTCCTCACTGCCGGAGGTGCGAGAGCTTCCCACTGCCGGCTGACGTGCGAGAGCTTCCCACTGCCGGCTGAGGTGCGAGAGCTCCTCACTGCTGGCTGTGGTGCGAGGAGCGCTAGCGACGAGCCACGAAGCCCTGGCGACGATCCCCCGCCACGTTTCAGCCCACCGAGCGCGACGCTCTCCGCGCGAGCGCTCGGATCGTGCTCGGCCCCATCCCGCGATCGAGCGCGCGGATCATGACGACGACGCCGATCCCCGATAGCACGAGTGCCGTCGCGAACAGCGCCGGGAAACCGAACAGGTCACCGACGACACCCGCAGCGAACCCGGCCGCGCCCTGGACGCCGACCACCGCGCAGGCGAACAGCGTGTAGTCGCTGCCCTCGTACCCCTTCTCGCACGCGTCCATCATGAGCGTGAACACCGCGACGGTCGCTGCCCCGCCGAGGATGTGTTCGGCCAGGCTGGCGCTCACCACGAGCCAGAACCCGCCGACGCCCGATGCGGCCACCAGGTACAAAGCCAGACTGAGTGTTTGGGTGACACCGCCGAAGAGCAGGGCCTGGCGTCGTCCGTAGCGGAACGCCAGCCATCCGCCGAGGGCCGCTCCGGCGAGCGCACCCGCCGACGACAACGCACCTTCGACGAGGGCGATCTGTCCCAGGCTCAGGCCGATGTCGGACATGAAGGGTCCGACGAGGGCCGAACCCATCGAGTTGCCGAACTTGTAGGCCCCGACGATCAGGATGAACACCACCACGCCGGGGCGTCGGAGCCGGGCGAGCCAGCCGGTGAGGAGCAGTGACGGCGACGGCCGCGAGACATGCGCCTGTTCCGTCGACGACGTCGTCGCGTCCGCGGGTGTGCGGGCGAGGTACCAGACCGGGATCGTGAGGACGACGAGCAGGATCGACATCGCGACGAAGAGGCTGCGCCAGCCGGCGAGCGAGAACAACCACAGCAGTCCACCGCCGCCGACGATCATGCCGACCCGGTAGGCGCCCACCTGAATCCCGTTGCCCAGACCTCGTTGTCGGGGTCCGAGGGACTGAACGGCGAGTCCGTCGGTGGCGATGTCCTGGGTCGCCGAGGCCAGGTTGATCACCGCGATGCCGACGAGGAGCCAGACCAACGTCCCGGAGAGGTCGAGGCAGGCCAGGACGAGGGCGATCGTCGCGGATGTCAGTTGCATCGCGAGGAGCCAGCGGCGTCGGGTCCCGTATCGGTCGACATACGGTGCCCACAAGAACTTGAGTCCCCACGGCGCGAAGAGCAGCCCATAGACGCTGATCTGCGTGAGCGAGTACCCCTCCTCACGCAGGAGGACGGGCACCGCCTGGCTGAAGAACCCGTACGGCAGGCCCTGCGCGAAGTAGAGAGCCGTGAGCAGGACCATGGTGCCGACGGCGAGCGAGCCGGTGCGCGACGGGGTCGACATGGCAGACATCATGCCGCAGTCACGACGCCGGGGTCGTCGCGGTCAGACCCTTCTCGACGGCTCCGGGTCGGCGTCAGCCGGCCATGGCCGGGAACGCGAGGGAGACCAGCATCAACGCGAAGAGGAACCACGCGGCGCCCTGCCACATCGGCCAGGTTCCGCCGCGGCGGTAGGTGCGGTAGGCGATGACCAGCGCGCCGATACCGCCGAGGACGAATACGCCGGGGACCAGGGATGCGAGGACCATGTTGGTGCGGTCAACGGCGAGGAAAATCGCACATGCGATGGCTCCGACTCCGACGACGGCGACCACGTAGAGCGCTGCGGACCGGTAGCTGCCGGTGTCCTGCCACCTCTTCTCGACGTCCTGTCGCCCGCGGTCGCTGGGATTCTGTACGTCGTTCATGCCGGAGGCTTACCCGCACCGACCTGCGCTCGAAACCCCCAACCCCTGTGAGTAGCACTACTCATGTCCCGCGGGCCATGAGAAGACAGGGTCATTCCATGACCATTTCCAGCAGCACATTCGGGGGCGATCCGGGAGCCGCGACACTCGCGCGGATCTCCACCGAATTCGATGCCATCGCCCGCCAGATGTCCACGGTCTCGGCCGAGTTCGCCGAACTGCGGCGGATCGTCGACGATGTCGAGGGTCCTGCCGGCGAGGCCGCACAGCCCGACCCTCCGGTACAGCCGGAACCGGCACGGCAGGAGGCTCCGGCCGGACCGCTCACCACGCCGACCGTGGCCCCGGCGCCCGCGCCTCCTCCGCCCGCATCTCCGATGGGCAGCCGGCAGCCGTCTCCGTGGGCGTCACCCGGTCGGCCGGCAGGTCGGGGTGCGTACACCTACGGGCCGCCCGTCCAGCAGGCTCCGTCACGGCCGGGACCGCATCCCGCATATGGGCCGATGCCGCGACCGCCGGCCGCTCCCCTGCCGACACGTCCACCCGCGCGCCCGCTGTCCGAGCGTGTCGCCGCGGCCGCCGAACGGGGTCTGATCGGCAAGATCCTCGCCACCGCCGGCGTGGGCGTCACGCTGGTCGGCATCGCCCTGCTGCTCGTCCTGGCCGCGCAGGCCGGCATCCTGCGCCCGGAGTTCCGCGTTGCGGGCGGCGGGGTGCTTGCGGCAGCACTTGTCGGCACCGCGATCTGGTTGCGCCGCAAGCCGGATGGCCGGATCGGCGCGATCGCCACGGCCGCAACAGGGATCGCGGCCGGGTACCTCGATGTCCTTGCCGCCACCAAGATCTACGAGTGGCTCCCCATCGTGGCGGGTCTGGCAGTCGCCGGAGTGGTCGCAGCCGGCGGTCTGGTCCTCGCATATCGTTGGCGCAGTGAACATCTCGGCTTGCTCGTGGTGGTCCCGCTCATCGTTCTCGGCCCGGTGTTGACCGGCGGTCTCGACATGACCCTGATCGCGTTCATGGTGGTGCTCGCCGCTGCGTCGGCGTGGGTCCAGTGGGGCCGCGACTGGATCTGGTTGCACACCGTGCGCCTGGCCGCGCCCACGATCCCGCTGACCGCCGTCGGCTTGGCCGCCCTGGGCGGAACGAGCACCGCGAACACCGGCTTCGAATTCGCCGGCGCCGCACTCGTCGTGATCGTCCTCGGTTTCGCGGGCGCCCTGGTGGCGATGCCCACCACCCGATTCCGCGAGGTCATCGCGGGCCTGGCATCGGCGACGACGATCCCGGTCCTGTTCGCCGGCGCGGTGATGGACATTGCGGGCGCGGTCGCGCTGCAGGCGTCGGTCGCCGTGCTCGTCATCGGTGTCACCGTCATCTGCTCGGTGGTGCGGACCGAGCGCTTCGAACTCCCCGACGTCGTCGCCCAGATCTGGACCGCGACCTCGCTCGTCGTGCTCTTCGTCGCGATCCTCGTGTGCTTCGACGGCATGGTGGCCGTGTCCGCGGTGCTGGGCCTGGCGACAGTAACGGCCCTGGTCGCGCGCACATGGTCGGCGACGTCGCTGGTGCTGCTGGGCGGTAGCACGGTCCTCTGGGCGATCGGTTTCGCAGCTCTGCTCGACGACATGCCGCCGTACGTGCTGGCCCAGGCCCGTCTGATGGAGGACAACGCCTCGTTGTCGATCGTGATCGGCAGCCTGCTCGCCGCCGCGGGGGCCGTCGTGATCGCCGCCGGGTGGACCCGACTGACGGCCGGAGACCTGGGCCGCGTCGCCTACACCGCTGCCGCCGTCGTCGGGGTCTATGCCATCACCGCCATCAGCGTCACGTCCGGAGTGCTGATCGCCGGCGCCGACGGATTCCTCGGCGGGCACGTCATCGCGACCACCTGCTGGGTCGTCCTCGCCGGTGCGGCGCTGGCCTTCGCCCGGCGACGCGCCGGTAACGAGCGCACCGCCGCGGTCACCGGCGGACTGGTGCTCGTCGCGGCGGCGATGGCCAAGCTGTTCCTGTTCGACCTGGCCACCCTCGATGGGATCTTCCGGGTCCTCGTGTTCATCGTGACCGGTCTGATTCTTCTGGGACTCGGCGCCTGGTACGCCAAGGCCCTCCAGGGCGAACGCGTCCCGGGGTCGCCGACCACGACCCCGGGAGCGGATACACCGGTCAGACCGTCTTGACGGTCTCGATCTCGGCGGGCGCCGCGACGTCGACCTCGGTCGTCTCGTCATGGGAGACGGGCCGACGGTCGGCGGCGGTGCGCGCGTGGGTGATGTAGATCGTCAACCCGACGAAGGTGAGACCGCCGACGAGATTGCCGATGACCGTGGGGATCTCGTTCCAGACGAGGTAGTCGCCGATCGAGAAGTCGCCCCCGAGCATCAGTCCCGAAGGGAACAGGAACATGTTGACGATCGAGTGCTCGAATCCCATGTAGAAGAACACCATCACCGGCATCCACATGGCGAGGACCTTGCCGGGCAACGACGTCGACATCATCGCGCCGACGACACCGGTGGACACCATCCAATTGCACAGGACGCCGCGGATGAACAGCGTGAGCATGCCGGCGGCACCGTGCTCGGCGTAGCCGACGGTCCGGCTCTCGCCGATGTGCCCGAGCTGCTGGCCGATCTCGTCCGGGTCGACACTGAAGCCGTAGGTCACGATCACCGCCATCATCACCGCGACCGTGAAGGCGCCCAGGAAGTTCCCCACGAACACCCAACTCCAGTTGCGCAGCATGGATTTCACCGTCACACCGCGCCGTTTGTCGATCAGGGCGAGCGGGACGAGCGTGAAGACCCCGGTGAGCAGGTCGAAGCCCATCAGATACAGCAGGCAGAAGCCGACCGGGAACAGCAACGCCCCGAGCAGTGGTTCCCCGGTGCGGACGGTGACCGTCACGGCGAATGCCGCGGCCAGGGCGAGGATCGCGCCGGCCATGTAGGCGCGGATGATCGTGTCGCGGGTGGACAGGAACACCTTCGCCTCACCGGCGTCCACCATCTTCACCGCGAATTCGGACGGATTCACATAGGACAAGAGATTCTCCCCGAGCGTTTCGATTCGTGACTCTTGTCCCCCATCGAATCGAGGCCACATGTCGTCGAGGTGTCGTCAGGACGACCCGGTGTTACATCGACCTCTCTCGAACGCTCCGTCGGAGTGATGTTTCGCCGCGATTACCTCCTGCTCGTACCGTCGTGTCCGTCGTGTGAAATCTCCGGCCGAGTCCGGCAACACCTTGGAAATCCGCCGGCACCTGTGCATGGTGGAGATAACCCTCGACGTACCAACGACATTCGGCCTGGAGCGCCGACCCCCGCGTCGAGGGAGCATCGCCGAATCGACGAGGAGACACGATGACCACTCCGATCATGCCGAAGTCCGACGCCGCCGACCTGATCGTCGCGGCCCGAATCCGGCAGGGACTCACCTGGGCGGCGATCGCCGAGAAGATCGACGCACCGCTTGTGTGGACGGTCGCTGCTCTGCTCGGGAAACACCCCGTACCGGCGGACAAGGCCACCGTCGTGGTCGAGATGCTCGGCCTCGGCGAGGGCGTCGCCGAGAGCCTGCGGCAGCAACCGACCCGAACTCCGGACGAGGCCGCCGCCAGTGACCCCACGATCTACCGCTTCTACGAGGCCCTCGACGTCTACGGTCCGGCGCTGAAGGAACTCATCCACGAGGAGTTCGGCGACGGGATCATGAGTGCGATCAACTTCAAGGTCGACATCGCCCGACGCGCCGACCCGGGTGGCGACCGCGTGGTCGTGACCTTCGACGGGAAGTTCCTCGACTACAACTGGTGACCTGCGCCGGAGGTTCGACGCTCCGGTTCGGTCAGTATCCCCCAGTTCATTCAGTTCCCCGCGTCCCCATGACCAGCTCCTTACGATTCGTTTACTTCGCATCAAGCAACTAATCTGGCGTCCTACGACTGCTCGTCAGGAGGGGCCAGATGACTTCGCTCGATGCCGCCGCCACCCAGCCGACCCAGGACACCGCCGAGATGGCCGCGCTCTACCGCGACCTCGTCCGGGTGTTCCGCACCCTGCGGGCCACCGGCGGTAGCGACGACCTCACCGCCGGACTCAGCTCTGCGCTCTGGACCGTCATCAACCACGGCCCCCTACGCCTGTCCGCCCTCGCCGACATCGAGTCGATCGGTATGCCCACCGCCTCGCGAGTGGTGGCCAACCTCGAACAGCGCGGTCTCGTCGAGCGCACCGTCGATCCCGACGACGGACGCGCTCGTCTCCTTCAGGCCACCGCATCCGGTGTAGCGGTGATCAACCATGCGCACTCGGCGAGGTCGCAGCTCCTGTCCGACGCGGTCGCGGCTCTGGTTCCGTCGGTGCGTGACAACCTGGCCCCGACGATCGCCGCTCTGGCCGATGCACTGACCGGCTCCGGACCGCCCGCCGACGAACCGACGGATTGACACCACTGCACTTCCTCGTGTTCGCCGCGCGCCCAGCGCCCCAACGGTTCTCAGGAGCACCATGACGATGTCACCGACCGGCCCGGTTTCTACGGCCGACGACCACGGTCCGCACTACAAGTGGATCGCGTTGTCCAACACCACGCTCGGCATGCTGATCGCCACGATCAACTCGTCGATCGTGCTGATCGCACTACCGGACATCTTCAGAGGCATCCACCTGAATCCGCTGGAACCCCAGAACACCAGCTATCTGCTGTGGATGATGATGGGTTTCCTGGTGGTGACCGCCGTTCTGGTCGTCAGCTTCGGGCGGCTCGGTGACATGTTCGGCCGGGCGCGGATGTACAACATGGGCTTCCTGATCTTCACGATCTCGTCGATCCTGTTGGCCGTCACCTGGTTCGACGGTTCGTCGGCCGCCATCTGGCTCATCTTCTGGCGCGTCGTCCAAGGCATCGGCGGCGCGTTCCTGATGGCCAACTCGTCGGCCATCCTCACCGACGCCTTCCCCACCGAGCAGCGCGGGTTGGCGTTGGGCATCAACGGTGTCGCGGCGATCGCCGGCTCGTTCCTCGGTCTGCTCGTGGGTGGCGTCCTCGCACCGATCCACTGGCACCTGATCTTCCTCGTGTCGGTGCCGTTCGGGGTGCTGGGCACGGTCTGGGCATATCTGAAGCTCAAGGACACCGGAGTGCGAAAACACGCCGAGATGGACTGGTGGGGCAACGTGACCTTCGCGGTCGGACTCGTGGCCGTTCTCGTCGGCATCACGTACGGGATCCAGCCCTACGGGGACAGCGCGATGGGCTGGACCTCGCCGATGGTGCTGAGCTGCCTCATCGGCGGTTCGCTCGTGCTGGCCGCGTTCGTGGTGATCGAGACCAAGGTCGCCGAACCGCTCTTCAACCTGCACCTGTTCGCCAACCGCTCGTTCACCTTCGGCAACCTCGCCAACCTCACCGGCTCGATCGGGCGTGGTGGTCTGCAGTTCATCCTGATCATCTGGCTGCAGGGCATCTGGCTACCGCAGCACGGGTACACCTTCGAGAAGACCCCACTGTGGTCCGCGATCTACATGGTCCCGATCACCGTCGGCTTCCTGCTGACCGCACCGATATCCGGCGCACTGTCCGACCGGTTGGGCACCAAGTGGTTCACCACCACCGGGATGGTCCTCACGGCAGGCACGTTCGCCGGTCTCGTCGCACTGCCCGTCGACTTCTCCTATCCCGTGTTCGCGGTCATCCTGCTGCTCAACGGGATCGGGATGGGGTTGTTCTCCTCGCCGAACCGCGCCGAGGTGATGAACAGCCTGCCCGCCGACGCCCGCGGTTCCGGATCGGGCATGATGACGACCTTTCAGAACACCGCGATGGTGCTGTCGATCGGCCTGTTCTTCAGCCTCATGATCAGCGGACTGGCGACCCACCTGCCCGACACGATGCAGTCCGGTCTCGTCGAGAACGGGGTTTCGGCAGGCGAGGCCTCGCAGATCGCGCAGCTCCCCGCAGTGGCAGTGCTGTTCGCCGCGTTCCTCGGATACAACCCGATCGAGATGCTTCTCGGCGATCAGCTCAACGGGCTGCCCGACGCGAGTCGCGAGACTCTCACCGGCCTCGACTTCTTCCCGCACCTGATCAGCTCGCCGTTCGCTGACGGTCTGTTGGCCGCCTTCACCTTCGCCATCGTGTGCTGTGTGATCGGCGCTGTCGCATCGCTGTTCACCAACTCGCGGAAGCCACGTACACCGAGTGCCGGCTGCCCGGCGGCACCGGACGACCAGCGCAACAGCGAATCCGCCGGTGCGACGCTCGCCGCTGTGGCCGCCGAGTCCGGTGAGTCACCGGCTGAACTGGTCGACGCCGACCGCCGCTCGGTTTCATAGCTCCAACCCGCGGTGAGCGCGGGTTGGAGCTATAAAACGTGCTCAGGATCGCTCGACGGGCATCCAGATCTCCGCGTCGGCGTGCGAGCCGGTCAGTTCGAGGTAGCGGACGAAGGTCGGTCCGGGCCGCAGTCGCCACGGATTCGACGGGAACCACTCGGTGGCCGTCGCGGCCCAGGTCTCCTGGAGCGTCTGCGGGAACGGACCGGACGACCGGAACGTGGCCCACGCGCCGGCGGATACCGGGATGCTCGACAGGTCCTCCGGAACCGTCGAATCCGCCTGCAGCGCAACACCGTGCAGGTAGGTGATCGGTGTTCCTTCCGGCGCGTCGGGCTCGCTTCCAGCGGTGACGGCCAGGATGCCGGCGGGTTCGGTGTCGTTGAGCGACTTGAGTCGTGCGTGTTCTTCGGGCGCTATCGACGCGATGTGCTGTTGGATGTGCGGATTGACTCCCTCATAGATGAGCGGCACCTGTGCTGCGTGCCCGGCGAGTACGAATGCGGGTCGGTCGGTGATCGTGACGTCCATGGGACGACTCCCTTCGACGGTCAGGCGGAACCTGAGTACGGCTTGTGTTACGAAAGGACCGCCATGTGCCCGCACGTCCGACGGTGACACACCGTGAACGGAGCGGAAGGCCCGGCCGAACGCCTCGACCGACGAATAGCCGTAGCACACCGCGAGATCGAGCAGGCCGGTGTCGCTGCTCACGAGATCCGTTGCCGCGAGGGTCATCCGACGACGCCGCACATACTCCGAGAACGGCATCCCGGCCAGCGAGGCGAACATCCGGCGCAGGTGGTACTCCGTCGTCCCGTGGGACCGGGCGAAGCCGGCGAGGTCGATGGGCTCGTCGGTGTTCCGGTCGACGAGGTCGATGAGCGCGTTGAGCGTGCCGATCATGGCTCTCCTTTCGTCCATGATCATGGTCGCCCCGCACGGCCTCGTACCCGACCGTTCCGGGCAGGAAATGTCAGCCACCTCGTTTCATATCTCCAACCCGCGGTAGGCGCGGGTTGGAGCTATGAAACGGTGGCGCGCAAAGTCATGTGCAGCAACGGATACGGCCGGCCCGCTTCATCGTGCTCGCTGCGTCCCGTCACCTCGAACCCGCGTCGGAGATAGAACTGCACGGCCTGATCGTTCTGTTCGTTGACGTCGACCGTCGTCACCCCGGCGTCGAGAGCATGTTCCAGCAATGCGGTGCCGACGCCGCTGCCGCGGGTGTCGGCGTGGACGAAAAGCATCTCCAGACCCGACCCGGCTGTTCCGGAGAATCCGACCGGGCTGCCGTCGACATCGGCGACGGTCAGCTCGACCTGCGGGAAGTAGCTCGGCGCCAGCTGACGTTCGATCTCGTCCCGATCGGGCTCGGCGAGGAAGTCGTGGGTCGCGTCGACCGCGCTACGCCAGATCGCGACGAGGTGCGGGTACTCGTCCGGACCGTGGCACGCGCGCAGGCTGACCGGTGAAGTCATCGCATTGTTGTATCAGCGCAGATCACGCGATCAAAATTTGATCTGACACCACTTGTATTAAATTGACCTCAGTCGCATACTCAGGTATGGGCACATCTGACCGGCAGGCCACCGCAGCCACCAGGACGCGGAGAAACTACGACTCGTCACGGCGACGTGACCAGGCTGCAGAAACTCGGGCACGGGTGCTCGACACGGCCATCAGAATGTTCAGCGAACGGGGCTGGTCGGTCGGGGTACGAGAGATCGCAGCCGAGGCAGGCGTGTCCTTCGAGACCGTCTATGCCAAGTTCGGGTCGAAGACACGACTTTTTCTCACCGCCTTCGACGTGGCGGTCGTCGGAGACGATCAACCGGTTCCCCTAGTCGACCGTTCCGGGTTCACCGCGATGTCCGCCGGCGATCGTCGTGAACGTGCGGCAGCCGGAGCCGCTCTGGCTGCCGAGATCTACGGCCGCACGACGGGTCTGTACCGAGCACTGCGTGAAGGCGCCTCCTCCGACACCGAACTGGCCGCCAAACTAGCCGAGGCGTACCGCCGACAGCGTTCAGACGTACGGACAGCCGGTGAAGCTGTCGCCGGACGCACACTCACCGACGACGAAGCCGAGGGTTTGTGGGCCGTGATCAGCACCGAGGTCTACGACCTGCTCGTCAACAACGCCGGATGGAGCCAATCGCGCTACCGGGACTGGCTCGCCGACACCACTTTGCGACTGCTGGGTCCAGCTTGACAGCAGCCCTTCGAATGAGAGGACAGGACCATGTCCACCCCGCCCGAACCCGCCGACACCCGAAGCATGGGCATAGTGCACAGCGCTCTACGACGCGACCTGCAACGGGCTCGCGTCGTCCTCGCATCACCGCCGACTCCCGGCGACCCTCAGCGCCGGGCACTCGCCGATCACCTCATCTGGATGATGGACTTCCTCCACATGCATCACACCGGCGAGGACCAGGGACTCTGGCCCCTCATCAGAAGGAGAAACCCGGATGTCGCAGCACTTCTCGACGACATGGAGGCCGACCATCTCCGCATCGCGCCCGCCGTCGAGGCGCTGATCGAGGGCGCCCACGCCTACCGCGCCGACCCGGAGGCACGGGAGTCGTTGATCCACAGGCTAGATCGACTCTCCGATGTACTGCTTCCCCACCTCGAACGGGAGGAATTCGACGCCATGCCGGTCGTCGCGGCCACCATCAGCACCGCCGAGTTCCGCGACGTCGAGCACGTGTACTTCGTCAAGCCAAAAGGTTTCGCCGAACTCGGCCGGGAGGGCCACTGGGTCGTCGACGGCCTGAACGACGAGGACCGAAACCTGATCTACCGTGTCGTGCCAACTATTCCGCGGTTCGTTCTAGTGCACGCCTTCGCCCGCGGCTACCGGCGTCGGGCCGAACTCATGTGGGGGCACGGGCCGGCGTCGAAGATCGGCCCGGTGACCGTCGGCGCGAGGAACGCGTCATGACTCGGCGTCTCGCCCACCGCGGCCACACCGAAGCATTCGCCGACGCCCCACCCGAGGTCGTCTTCGAGATCATCTCCGACGTCACGCGGGTAGGCGAATGGAGCCACGAGTGCCGGGGCGCACACTGGGTCGGCCCCGAGAAGGCAGCAGCACCAGGCGTTCGTTTCCGCGGAACCAACAAGTCCGGCATCTACTTGTGGAGTCGGTCGTGCGTGTTCACCGTGGTCGAACCGCCTCACGTCCTGGTATGGAAAACCCGTGGCCTGATGGCGACCTTCGATTGCACCGAATGGCGAATCACCCTCGAGCCGGATGGCTATGGGACGAGAATCGTACAGACGTATGAGCTGCTGCGTATCGCACCGGGTCTCGACCGCTTCTACTGGTGGCTCGTCAAGGGGCATCGCGATCGGCGGGCCGCGCTCGCCGAGGATCTCGAACGGCTGGCCGGACTCGCAGCAGCCCGGCCGCGCAAGGAGACTCCCGACCCCCGACACCTGACAATCAATCCGAGCAACACCTGAAATCCGCCGTCCGAGTTGTCAGGAAGTTCGCAGGAAACCAGCGGCCTGCTCTCAAGGATGCCCGGCATCGTGGTGCCGTGAACGCACCTCAGTCGCCCGACCACACCCCCACCGAACCGCTGGGTCAACCCGGCCATCCGTCGCCCCCGTACGCCGGGTGGGAAGGCCCGTCCTTCGCTCCTCCACCCGCGCCCGTCCCGTCATCCGGATCGCCACGGCCACGAACCGTGACCAAGCCGATCGTCGTGACCGCCCTGCTCGCCGGGCTCCTCGGCGGCGCCATCGGCGTCGGCGGCAGCGCGCTGCTCGACCATCAGGCCGCACCGGCCGTGCCGACACTCAGTTCCCGGCCCGCGAACGCGGTCGACGCCGGCGACGTCAAGCCCGGGTCGGTGACCTACGCGGCGAAGGTGGCGTCGGCGTCGACCGCGGACATCAAGGTGCAGATGGCCCAGGGCAGCGCGGTCGGCAGCGGCATCGTGTTGTCGTCGGACGGCTATGTCCTCACCAACAACCACGTCGTCGCGGGTGCGGGATCGGGCAGCAAGATCGTCGTGACGACCAGCGACGGCAAGCAGTACCCGGCCTCCGTCACCGGGACGTCGCCGTCGTACGACCTCGCGGTGATCAAACTCGACGGGGCGTCGGGTCTCACCGCGGCGACGCTCGGCGACTCGGACGCCCTGCAGGTCGGCGAACAGGTGGTGGCTGTCGGTAGCCCCGACAGTCTTTCGAACACGGTGACCTCCGGCATCGTCAGCGCGCTGTCCCGAACCGTGACCGCCGGCGACGAAACCGGTTCCGGGGTCACGGTCTACAACGGACTGCAGACCGACACTCCCATCAACCCCGGCAATTCCGGTGGGCCGCTGGTGAATCTGCAAGGGCAGGTCGTCGCGGTGAACTCGGCCGTGGACACCGGACAGGCCTCCGCGGGCGGTCCGCAGTCCTTCGGTCTCGGCTTCGCCATCCCGATCAACACCGCCGAGCGCATCGCCAACCAACTGCTGAAGAACGGTGAGGCAACCAAACCGGTTCTGGGAGTGTCGGGTTCGCTGTCGTCCTCGAGCCGGGAGGACGGAGCGAAGGTCACGGTGCAACAGGGCGGACCGGCCGCGTCGGCGGGTATCTCGACCGGCGACGTGATCACGAAGGTCGGCGACACCCCGGTCGCCGACTACGCCGATCTGATGGCACAGGTCCTGACGTACGACCCGGGTGCGACGGTACCCGTGACCATCGGCTCGGGATCTGATGCCCGGACCGTCCAGGTGAAGCTGGGCAGCAGCGTCGACAAGCAGCAGACGACGGTACCCGAATCCGACGGACAGCCCGAAGGTTCACGGCTTCCCTTCGGAGGCAACCCGTTCGGTCAGATTCCTTGATCGGAGCCCGGTTCAGCCGACGGTGATCGCGTCGAGACGTTCCCGGATGAAGTCTCCCGTCACGACGGGTTCGAGATTTTCTCGACGTGCCAGGGGTTTGCCGATCGGGGTCACCACCGCGTCATGGTCGAGTTCGTAGAAGAAGATCAGCGACATCAGGTCTTCTTCGGGAGCGTCGGGCTGCGGCGGCAGCACACGATGGCGTCCCGCCGGCCATCGTCCACCAGACCAGTATTCGAGCAGGTCCCCGATGTTGACCGTCAGTGCGGCGGGATCGTAGGGAGCGTCCGCCCAGCCGCCGTCCTGGCTGTAGACCTGCAGCCCGCCGGACCCGGGTTCCCGGTCGAGCACGGTCACGGTCCCGAAGTCGGTGTGCGGCCCGATGCGGTACTGCCCCGGTTCGGGTTGCCCCAGCACCGTCATCGCCGGGTAGTGGTTGATGTTCGACGTCCAGGTCGCGTTGCCGGCGAGATCGCGGAACGGATTGTCGGCGGCTGCGAACCCGAGCGACGCGGCCATCAGGGCGAGCAGGTCGTCGGAGAGCGCCTTGCACTCCGCGGTCCACGCGGTGAACAGTTCCTTCAACCGGGGAGCCTCGGTCGGCCAGACATCGGGCGCGAACCAGTAATCATCGATCTCCGGGACACCCACCGGCGTCTGGGCGCCGGAGTTATAGGTCTCCTTCAGGTCCGGCGGCGTCTCGGTTCCTTCGGCATATCCGTTGGCTTCCTTCCCCGGCCCGATCCAGCCGCGTCCGCCGACACCGACCGCGTACTTCTGCTTCACCTCGGTCGGCAACGCGAAGAACGCTCGCGCCGCCGCACGTAGCTCGGCGGGCAGCGCCGGGTCGATGCCGTGTCCGGTGACCAGCAGGAACCCGGCCTTCTGCAGGGACTCGTCCACCGCGGCGCACATCGCCGCGGCATCGGCTCCCCCCGCGCGCCAGCGGGACAGGTCGACGGTGAGGATCGGACTGTCGGTCATGCCTCGTCCCCGACGACGCCGATGTCCTCGTTCCACAGCGAGGGCTTGGATTCGATGAACTCCGACATCATCGTCACGCAGCGCTCGTCGTCGAGGATCGTGACCGGGATTCCGAGTTCGGCGAGCCAGTCCTCACCGCCCTGGAACGAACGGTTCTCCCCGATGACCACCGCGCCGATGCCGAACTGCCTGATCAGTCCGCTGCAGTACCAGCACGGTGCGAGGGTCGTGACCATGATCGTCGACGAGTAATCCAGCTGCCGGCCGGCCGCGCGGAATGCGTCGGTCTCACCGTGCACCGACGGGTCGTCGTGCTGGACACGACGATTCCGACCCTCGCCGAGGAGCTTTCCATCGGCGGAGAACAAGGCGGCACCGATCGGGATGCCGCCCTCTTCCAGACCCAGCCGGGCCTGTCGGTAGGCGGTGTCGAGCAGGTGCGAGAGGTCGATACCCGAGTCGGCGTCGGTGCGGGAACTCATACCGACAGCGTGCCCACCCGGCCATCGAGCGGCAACTGACACTTCGTCGCGCTGCACAGGACGCCGAACGTGCATATCGTCCTCTCATGCCCGGCTCCTCGACCACGTCGCTGCGTGACGTCATCCATCGGCACCTCGATCCCGCCGACCCGCGGGTGCTCACCGCCCACGACCACCTCGACGTCCCGGTTCGATGGGTCCACTCCAGCGAGATCTTCGAGATCGGGCCACTGCTCTCCGGCGGAGAACTCCTGCTCACCACCGGATTGGGACTCGGCGGCCTCGACGCCGGCACGAGGCGTCACTACGTGCGTGATCTCGCCGAACGCGGGGTCGCCGGACTCGCTTTCGAGATCGGCCGGACCTTCGACGCCGTTCCCGAGGAGATGGTCCGCGAGGGGTCGGCCGCACGTCTGCCGATCATCGAACTGAACCGTGTGCTGCCGTTCATCGACGTGTGTCGCGACGCGAACACCGCGATCGTCTCCGACGAGATCGACGAACTGCGACGCCGCACCGCGCTCGACGACGCCCTCCACGACGACCTCGTGTCACCGGGCGGGGTTGCCCGGATGCTGGCGCATGTGTCCGAGACAACCGGTAGGGCACTAGTTCTGGTCGGGTCCGGAGGTGCACTCCTCGCCGTGCACGGCGTCGACGACGATCGGTCGGCGTGGCGTCTCGTCGATGCGTCTCCGGTCTCGGTTCCGGTGATCGCCCGCGACCGTGAGATCGCCCGACTCGTGGCTTCCGCCGACGGACCCGAGATGCCTCTTCCCCAGTTGACCGCCTTGCTGAGGGCGGCCGCCGGACCGATCGCCTCGACGCTGACACGCTCGGGCACAAGGCATTCGGCTGTCGGGGCGCGCCTCGTCGAGGAGATGGTCGGTGGGCGCGCGCTGCGTCGCGCGGACCTGATCGCGCGGCTGGCAGGCGCCGGCGTGCCCGCCATGGACAGCACCCGCCTCGTGACGGTGGCCGCCGATGCGCCCGATCCGAGGATGGCCGAGTCGGTTCTCACGCGCGCCGCGTCGTCGACGTCGGGGCTGGTCCAGGCGACGATCGACGCGACGGTCTACGGGCTGGTCGCGGTGCCCGCGGAGGCCGAGGACCCCGTCGACCACGTCACAGACGCGGTCGACAAGGCTGCCGGAGGCGCCGGACGGATCACCGTCGTCGTCGGTGAGGCGTTCCGGCTGGGCGACTCCTCACCCGGAATCGAGATCGTCGCGGCGATCGCGGAGTCGTTGCGGAACAACGCCGGTCGTCTCGGCCGCGCCGCCCTGCACGTCCGCGAAGACCGGACCCGCTGCGTCTTCACCGGTCGCGAACTGGTTGCCGACGACGTCGTGCACGCAATCGACCCGCGGACGCGGTCGGACCTGCAGTCCCTGGTGGCCCCACTGGTGGAACACGATGCGAAACAGTCCACCCAGCTGGTCGCGACGCTCGATGTCCATCTGCGCCATGGGTGTAGCGCGACGCGCTCGGCGGCGGCGCTGCACATCGGGCGGCAGAGTCTCTATCAGCGCCTCGACCGAATCAGGAGTCTGTTGGGGTTCGACCCCACCGCTGCATCGGTCTACACATCGATATTGCTGGCAATCAACGCTTCCCGGGTGTCGGACGACGTCGGCGCCTGACTCTGGGAGACCCGCTCAGGACGGGGTCCGCTGGGACTGCGCCACTCGTCCCCGGGCGAGGATCAGATAGAGCCCGAACGCGAGCGCGAAGCCGACGAAAGCGCCGATGTCACCTAGCTCCGGCACCGCCCTGACGACATACCCGACGAACCGCTCCTGGTTGCAGAACAACAGGACCGAGGCAACCAGGCCGAGCACGAACGCGGCGACCCCACCCCAGTTCGCGTAGCGGGTGTCGTACAGGAGAGCGAGCGTCGGCGGTTCCCTGCGCAGCAAGCGATCTGCGAAGACCACGCCCAGCCACGGCCCGATCCAGTACGCGACGAGGAGCAGGAACGCCTCATACGACGCCGCTGCGTCGGCCAATGCCCACCAGGCGACGAGGAAGCCGACGACGCCGAAGAACACCGTCACCAGCGCGCGCTGTAGGCCCACGGGCAGCCGGAATCCCATGGCGAGGAACGCCATCGAACCGGAGTAGACGTTGATCGCATTCGCGGCGACGGCGCCGACGGCGATCGCGAGTAGCGTGAGATCGGCGACGAGGCTCGGCAGGTTGGCGGTGAACGCCTCGGTCGGGTTGTCCGACACCGGGTCTCCGATGGTCACCGACGCCGCACCCACCACCATCAGGAACGTGCACGAGAGGAAAAGACCGGAGGAGGCGAACAGCCCCGTCTTGACCTTGGACACGGTCGGCGGCAGGTAGCGCGTGTAGTCGGCGGCGTACGGGGTCCACCCGGCGGTGTAGCCGAACGCGGCGCCCATGGTCAGCAGGAAACCACCGATGGAGAAGCCGCCGTCGGCGGACGGCGTGGACACGTGGGACTTGCCGAAGATGATCACCGCGCCGACCACGAAGATGACGGCGAGCACGGGAGCGGCGATCCGTTCGAACCGCTGGACCAGGTTGTGGCCGAAGAACGCGAAGGCGGTCTGCGCGACGACGATGACGACCAACCCGAGCAACGGGGTGATCCCGAATAGCGTCGACAACGCGAAGGCGCCGCTGACGCTGTTGGTGGCGAACCATCCGACGCCGCACATCACCGCCATGAAGGTGGCCGGCAGGATGTTGCCGCGGTAGCCGAACGCGAGGCGCCCGAGCACCATCTGCGGGACCCCGTGCAGCGGACCTTCCGCCGACAGCAGGAAGTGCGCTGCGGCCCCGAGCAGGTTGCCGATGGCCATCGCCGCGACGGCCTGCCAGAACGACAGTCCGAAGTACAGGATCGAGATGACACCGACGAAGATCGTCGCGAACTCGAGGTTGGGCGCGGTCCAGGTCCAGAACAGGCCGCGCGGCGTCCCGTGCCGAGCATCGACCGGGATCGCCTCGTTGCCGCCGGGTTCGACGGCGAGCACCTTGTCGCCGTAACCGCCCTGCGGGGCGTCCGTCGCGTCGGGACTGTTCAAGGGTGCGCCGATTGCCATGGCGCAACTCTCCTGGTCAGCGCAGCGGTCGGCAACCGACAGTCTGTCCGGTGAGCGCACCGTGCCGACAGACAGATCGACTCGGGAGCGATATCCACGCGGTCAGACGTGCCCGGAGGTGGGCGCCCGTTCCTCAGCGGGGCGTCGTCGATGCAGCACGACGCCGACCGTCACGATCACCACCGCCGACAACGCCGACAACCCGATGGCCTCCCGCTGCTCGTCGTCGAAGGCCATCAGGACCAGCACGCCGACGATGAAGACCATCACCACGATGGTCAGGTACGGGAACAGCCACATCCGCACGGGCGGCTGTTCTCCCCTGGCCCGCAGCGACCGGCCGAGCACGAGCTGACTGGCGGAGACGCTCAGGTAGACGAACAGCGCGACCGAACCGCTGGTTGCGAGCAGGTAGCCGAAGATCTTGTCGGGCAACACATAGTTGCCGATGACGGCGACGAAGCCGACGATCATCGACGCCAGCACCGCGACCCACGGCACGCCGTTGCCCGTCAGCGACCGAACTGCTTGCGGGGCGTCGCGCCGACTGCCGAGCGAGTACAGCATCCGCGAGGCCGTGTACAGCGCGGAGTTCAGGCACGACGCCACGGCCGTGAGGATCACGAGGTCCATGATCAGCGCCGAACCGGGCAGCCCGATCGCCTCGAGCACCGACTGGTACGAGCCGTCGGAGAGTTGGTCGTACGGCATCAGAGCCACGACGACGAAGATCGAGCCAATGTAGAAGAGCGAGATCCGCCAGATCACCGAGTTCACGGCCTTGGTGATGCCGCGCTTCGGGTCAGGCGATTCTGCGGCCGCGATGGTGACGATCTCGGTGCCCATGAACGAGAACATCGTCACCAGCAGCCCCGCGAGGACCGCACCGAAGCCGTTGGGCATGAAGCCATCCGGCTCCCACAGATGATGCAGACCGCTTACGCCCGAGTGCGGGATGAGACCCAGGATCGCCAGGATGCCGACCACGATGAAGGCAACGATGGCGACGACCTTGATGAGCGCGAACCAGAACTCGAACTCGCCGTAGTTGCCGACGCTGACCAGATTGGTGACGGTCAGGGCGATCGTCACCGCGAGCGCCCACATCCATTGGGCGCCGCCGATCAGATCCGTGAGGATCGCCGCGGCCGCGGTGGCCTCCACCGGGATCACCAGCACCCAGAACCACCAGTAGAGCCAGCCGACGGAGAAGCCCGCCCACCTGCCGAGGGCACGGTCGGCGTAGACGGAGAACGAGCCGGTGTCGGGGTCGGCGGTCGCCATCTCGCCGAGCATCCGCATGACCAGCACCACGAGCGTCCCCGCGAGCGCATACGAGATCAGCACGGCCGGGCCGGCTTTCTCGATCGCGTTCGCCGAGCCGACGAACAGACCGGCGCCGATGACCCCGGCAATCGAGATCATCGTGATGTGGCGGGGCTTGAGGCTCGATCCGAGCCGGTCGGCCGGCCGGTCGGAGGCGCTCACTCGCGCCGGTGTTTCGCTCATCGCGGCATCGCTTCCATCCGTGTGTTCCACGCCACGACGGGCGCCGTTCCCGGATGTGCCCAACCGGTGTACCGCCGAAACCTGACCGGCTGTTTCATAGCTCCAACCCGCGTACGGCGCGATTCCCAGCTATGAAGCGGGTCGGTTCCAACTCAACCCGGCACCGCTCGGCAACCCGAACGGCAGCTTCGACGCACCGGCGATCCGGTGCGGCGCCGAGGTCGGCGAACAACGCGGCGTCGTGACCATCACCGGAACCGAACGCGAGCGCTGGGGTTGCCTGATCTACGCCGACGTGCGCTGGCTCAATCTGTCGACGGGCGCGACCGGGGCGGCCCGGATGTCGAACGGCCTGAACGGCTTCCCGCCCGAGGCGGAACTACGAACCGGGAGCGGGCAGGTGGTTATCACGATGCTCTAGGGAATCCAGGGGAACGTGACTCCCGGCTTCGCGACCGTCTCCGTGCCGTGAGGCATCAATTCCTCGTCAGATCCTGCGCGAGCATCACGATGGTGTCGCTGGGGCCGCGGAGGTAGGTGAGCTTGTAGATGTTCTCGTAGTTCGCGACGCCGCGCAGCGGATGGCAGCCGTGCTTCGCGGCGATCTCGAGCGCCGCATCGATGTCGTCGACGGAGAAGGCCACGCGGTGCATGCCGATCTCGTTCGGCAGCGTCGGCGTCGTCTCGATGGCGTCGGGGTGGATGTACTCGAACAGCTCGAGTCTCCCCTGCCCGTCGGGTGTCTGCAGCATCGCGATCTTCGCGTGGTTGCCGTCGAGACCGACTGCGGTGGAAGCCCATTCACCGCTGACCTCATCGCGGCCCACGACGGTGAGACCGAGGTCGGTGAAGAAGGCGATCGCCGCCTCGATGTCGCGGACTGCGATTCCGACGTTCTCGAGCTTGATGGCCATGTCGCCACGGTAACTCTGACCGCCGTTTCATAGCTTCACATCGCGGTGACCGCGAATTCGAGCTATGGATCGGGGATTCCGTCGGGCGTAGCGTCGGGGAACATGGTCAATCTCAGCAAACAGCACCCATCCGCCTACAAGAGCTTGATCGCGCTGAACGGCGAAGCCGACGAAGCGGTCAAACAGGCCGGGCTCGATCCCCTACTCGGTGAGCTGGTGAAAATCCGTGTGTCACAACTGAACGGGTGTGCATTCTGCCTGCGCATGCACACCCGCGACGCCATCGCGAAGGGCGAGACGTCCGATCGGCTGGCCGTCGTCGCCGCGTGGTGGGAGTCGCAGTACTTCACCGACCAGGAACAGGCCGCCCTCGGATTGGCCGAGGAAGTCACCCGGCTGTCCGTCCCGGCGCGCGAGGACTGGGACAACGGCTCGCTGAACGACGAACAGATCTCCGCGGTCAGCTGGCTCACGGTCGTCATGAACGCGTGGAACCGCGTCGCGATTCGGAGTCACTACCCCGTCGGACCCTGACGGCTAGCAGCCGTTGCGTTGCGTCGCGGTTTCCGCGACACAACGCAACGAGATCTCGCAGCGGCCTGGCCCGGAGGCGGTAATCAGACGTTGAAGCGGAACTCGACCACATCACCGTCTTGCATGATGTAGTCCTTGCCCTCCATCCGGACCTTGCCGGCGGCCTTGGCGGCGGCCATCGAGCCGGCCTCGTCGAGGTCGGCGAAGGACACGATCTCAGCCTTGATGAAGCCCTTCTCGAAGTCGGTGTGGATGACTCCGGCGGCCTTGGGGGCGGTGTCGCCCTGGCGGATCGTCCAGGCGCGTGATTCCTTGGGACCTGCGGTCAGGTAGGTCTGCAGGCCGAGGGTGTGGAAACCGGCGCGGGCGAGCGACGTCAGGCCGGGCTCGGTCTGGCCGATCGAGTCGAGCAGTTCCTGGGCGTCCTCTTCGTCGAGTTCGAGGAGTTCGCTCTCGACCTTCGCGTCGAGGAAGACGGCGTCGGCGGGTGCGATGGCTGCGCGCAGTTCGGCCTTCTTCGCATCGTCGGTCAGCACGCCCTCGTCGGAGTTGAAGACGTAGAGGAACGGCTTGGCGGTCATCAGGTGAAGCTCACGCACCGACGACAGGTCGAACGAATCCTTTTGCGAGAACAGCGTTTTGCCGCTGTCGAGGATCTCCTGCGCCTTCTTGGCCGCCTCGAGGGTCTCGACGAGGTCCTTGTTCTTGCGCGAGTCCTTCTCGAGACGCGGGATCGCCTTCTCGAGGGTCTGCATGTCGGCGAGGATCAGCTCGGTCTCGATGACCTCGATATCGGCGA
Source organism: Gordonia namibiensis NBRC 108229 (assembly GCF_000298235.1). Lineage (GTDB taxonomy): Bacteria > Actinomycetota > Actinomycetes > Mycobacteriales > Mycobacteriaceae > Gordonia > Gordonia namibiensis. The sequence continues at coordinate 72,534 of NZ_BAHE01000008.1, read as the reverse complement.
ACGGGTCGACGCGGCCGTCGACGTGCACGACGTCGCCGTCGTCGAAGACGCGGACGACCTGGCAGATGGCGTCGGCCTCGCGGATGTTGGCGAGGAACTGGTTGCCCATGCCCTCACCCTCGGACGCGCCCTTGACGATGCCGGCGATGTCGACGAACGACACCGTGGCGGGCAGGATGCGCTCGCTGCCGAAGATCTCCGCGAGACGCTTCAGTCGCGCGTCGGGCAATTCGACCACGCCCACGTTGGGCTCGATGGTGGCGAACGGGTAGTTGGCCGCCAGCACATCGTTACGGGTCAGGGCGTTGAACAGGGTCGACTTACCGACGTTGGGCAGACCGACGATTCCCAGGGTGAGACTCACGGGCGCCCAGTCTATCGGCACCGGCCGGGCGGCCCGACGCTGCGTCGGGCCTAGGCTGCGTCGGCTCCGATCGCCGGCCCCGCCGTCAGTCGCGGTCCAGCAGACCCTTGACCGGGTTCGGCGGGTCCGTGGGCGGCTCCTTGTCGGGGACGCCCTTCTGTTTGGTGACCGGCGCGCCTTCGGGGGCCAGGGTCTCTCCGGCCCGTTCGGCGATCTGTTCGTTCAGGTAGCGCAGCACCACCGCCAGCGACGCGACCGCGGGCACCGCGAGGAAGGCGCCGGTGATGCCGAACAGGGTGCCTCCCAGGGTGACCGAGAGGAGCACGATCACCGCGTGCAGATCCATCGACTTGGCCTGCAGCCACGGCTGCAGCACGTTGCCCTCGAGCTGCTGCACCAGCAAGATGACGCCGAGCAGGATCAGCGCGGTCGTCAGGCCGTTGGAGACGAGCGCGATGAGCACGGCTAGCGCACCGGCGACGAACGCACCGACGATGGGGATGAACCCGCCGAGGAACGTGACGACCACCAGCACCCCGGCCAGCGGGACACCGAGAATGAACAGACCGAGACCGATGAGCGCGGCGTCGACGAAGCTGACGATCGCCTGCGTGCGGATGAAGCCGCCGAGGCTGTTCCACATCCGGGTCAGGACCTCGCCGACGTGGGTGCCGGAGGGCTTGCCGACCGAGCGGTCGAGCCACGGCACGAACTTCGGACCGTCCTTGAGGAAGAAGAACACCAGCACGAACGACGTGAAGACGGTGACCAGCAGTGACGTCGCCGTACCCACACCACTGAAGACACCCGAGGCGATGGTCGACGCACTCGACTGGAGCTTGCTGGTGATGGCATTGACGATGTTGTCGAGCTGTTCGTCCTCGATGTTCAGCGGCGGCCCCTGGACCCAGTCCTGCAGATGCTTCACACCGTCGGTCGCACGGTTGGCGAGCTCGGGAGCCTGGGAGACGATCGACGGCACGATCAGGCCGATGACCCCGCCGAGCACGCCGAGCCCGACCAGCATCATGACCAACGACGCCGCTGCGGCCGGGACCCCGTGATTACGCATCCAACGCACCGGCGGCCACAGGATCGTGCACACGATGATGCCCAGCAGGACCGGCAGCAGGATCACCCAGAACTTGCCGAGCAGCCAGAACAGCACCCACAGCGCGGCTGCGACGAGCACGATCTGCAGGCCGACGGTTGCGCAGGAGCGCAGGCCGGCCATCATCACCTGGGCGCGCGTCGGGTACGTCTTCTCCTCGACCCCGCCGAGAACGGCGTCGCCTCCGAGGACGGTGTCGGCACCTACCGGAACGGAGTCCGGGTTGTCGGTTCCGGCCTCGCCGTCTGCACGCTGATCCTTCGAGCTGTCAGTCACCCGTGGATCCTCACACACCGCGATGACATTGCGGCGTCGACGCGACGGATGACACCCGTCGGTTTCGCGAACCTTCCGGACCGGTCAGCGTCGGCGCAATTTGCGCCCGAGGAAGCGGATCAGCGAGTTGACCGCCTCGAGTTCGGCGTCGACCTGGTTGAAGACCGGCGGCACGTCACCCCGGCCGCACATCTCGACGTCCGGCGGGTCGACCGGCCCGCTCGACGAACCGTCGGCTCGCCCGTGGTCCCACGACACGGGCGTGACGCCCTGCTCGGCCTCTTCTTCCAGGGCGCGCTTGATCGTCTCCGGGCCGTACAGGCCCATCATCATCTCCAGACCCCATCCGGGAAGGCCGGCGAGGGGGAGGTCGTCGTGCCGGCTTCCGCGGCGACCATCGAACCGTGTGGACATGGCGACATCGTGCCATAGGACTGTTACTCAGATCACAGAAATCGCGGTCAGATGTCGCGTCCGATTTCCGCCAGAACTCGTTCGCTCCGGATGTCAGAGTGGACAGGTGACCACAGCATCCGTCGACCAGGCAGTCCCGGGTTCGGCTCCGGACTTCGACCGCTGCTACCGCGCCGTCCAGGCCCGGGACGCCCGGTTCGACGGCCAGTTCTTCGTCACCGTCCGCACCACCGGGATCTACTGCCGTCCCTCCTGCCCCGCGCAGACACCGCGACCGCACAATGTCGCGTTCGTGCTGACCGCGGCCGCAGCGCAGCAGCAGGGCTACCGCGCCTGCCGACGATGCGCCCCCGACGCCGTCCCCGGTTCGCCGTTGTGGAACGTCAACGCCGACATGTCCGCCCGGGCGATGCGGCTGATCGCCGATGGCGTCGTCGAACGTGAGGGCGTCGCCGGTCTCGCTGCGCGGCTGAAGTATTCGCCGCGGCACCTCAACAGGGTCCTCACCGACCATCTCGGCGCCGGACCGCTCGCACTCGCCCGCGCACACCGCGCCACCAACGCCCGGGTGCTGATCCAGTGCACGGCGCTGCCGATGTCCGACGTCGCGTTCGCCGCCGGCTTCGCCAGCATCCGGCAGTTCAACGACACCATCCGCGCCGTCTTCGGGCTCACCCCGACCGAACTCCGCCGCCTCCGCCACCGCCGCGACCGGTCGCAATCCGACGCGGTATCGGCCCCGGGCAGTGTGACCTTGCGCCTGCCGTTCCGCGCGCCCTACCGCTGGACCTGGATGCGCTGGTTCCTGTCCGCACACGCGGCGACGGGGGTCGAGACCGTCATCGACGACGCCGACGCAACGCTCGGCTGGCGGTTCCGGCGCGTCATCGCTCTCCCCCACGGACCCGCCATCGCCGACATCGAACCCCACGACGACCACGTCGGCGTGGTCCTCTCCCATCTCGACATGCGCGACCTCGGAGCCGCGGTCAACCGTGTGCGCCGACTCCTCGACCTCGACGCCGACATCACCGCCGCCGAAGAGTCCCTCGCCGCCGACCCGACACTGCGCCCCCTGATCGAGGGCGCACCCGGCCTTCGTGTGCCGGGCAGCCTCGACCCCGCCGAGACGATCATCCGCACGATGCTCGGCCAACAGGTCAGTCTCGCGGCGGCACGGCACCAGATCGATCGGCTCGTCGACGCTCTGGGCCGACCGCTGCACGACGCAGGCCCCACCGACGGAGACGTTCCGAGAGCATTCCCGACCGCGGCCGCGATCGCCGCCGACGGACGGGCCGTCCTCCGCGGACCGAGCCGCCGGATCGATGCCGTCATCGGGGTCGCCGAGGCCCTGGCCGAAGGTCGGGTGGAACCGCATGTGGGGGTCGATGCGTCTGATCTACGTGCGCAACTGATCGAGCTGCCCGGCATCGGCCCCTGGACCGCCGACATCGTCACCATGCGGGTGACGGGTGATCCCGACGTCCTGCTCGCGAACGACCTGATCGTCGCCCGGGCAGCCGCCGACCTCGGCGTCGATCTGCGCGACACGCATCACTGGGCACCGTGGCGCTCCTACGCGACGATGCACCTGTGGCGACACCGCCTCGCCGGCTCCGGCGAGGCCGTATGACGAGCGGACCTCCGATGACGCCTCACCTGACACCGACTCCATCCGAACCCCGACCCGACAGGAGCGACATGTCCGCACCGTCCCCCACCATCTCCGACGCCACGGTTGCCACCGTCTCCGACGACCCGATCACCACCGTCTCCACCGGCGGATACGCCACCGTCGACACCCCCAACGGCCCGTTCACCGTGATCGCCGACCACGCCGACCGCGTCCTCGCCTCCGGATGGACCGACGACCCGGCCTATCTCGCCGCACTCATCCACCGCTCGCTGCGGCCGGAAACCCTGCAGCGCTCCGAGACCCTCGGGAGTCTCACCGACACCGTCACCGCGTACTACGAGGGCGAGGTCGACGCACCGTCGCGGGTCGAGGTGGTCCAGCTCTCCGGCGGCACCTTCCTCAACAAGGCGTGGGACGCCCTGCGCCTCGTCGAACCGGGCCGGCCGGTCACCTACACCGAGTTCGCCGAGCGGGCGGGCGAGCCGGCCGCCGTCCGTGCTGCGGCAACCGCGTGCGCCCGCAACGCCGCCGCACTGTTCGTTCCGTGCCATCGGGTGAAGCGCAGCGACGGGTCGCTGGGCGGCTTCCGCTACGGGCTGGAGACCAAGAAGTGGCTGCTCGATTTCGAGGCTCCCGCCGCGGACTGAACCGGCCCGACGCAGGTCAGAAGATTTTGTCGGGGGCATCCGACACCATCGGGGCATGATCGCAGCAGCCCTGTCACTCGTGTTCGGCGTCCTGCTCGGTATCGCGCTCGGTTGGTGGGCGCATGCCGCGCGGAGTGCCGGCGTGGTGGCCGCAGCTCGGGCCGAGGTCGAGATGCTGCGCGAGGGTCGTTCCGACGTGGCGTCGTCCTTGTCCTGGGCCACCGAGGATGCGGCCCGACGGCAGTCCACCGCCATCGGCAGCCAGGTGCAGCACATCGTCGAACCGCTGCGCGCCACGCTGTCGCAGCTCTCCGACGAGCTGCGGCGGGTCGAGTCCAACCGGATCGGCGCCTATGCAGGACTGACCGAGCAGGTTCGCGGCATCCACGCGGCGTCGGTCGCGCTCAACGACCAGACGCGCCAGCTCGCCAACGCGCTGCACAGTTCCCATTCGCGCGGCCGTTGGGGCGAGGTGCAGCTCGAACGGGTCGTCGAGCTGGCCGGGATGTCCAAGCACTGCGACTTCAGCACCCAGGTGTCGCTGCCGGACAAGACGAAGGAAGGAACCACGGTCCGGCCCGACCTCGTCGTCCACCTCGCGGGCGGACGCGACATCGTCGTCGACGCGAAGGTGCCTCTCGACGCCTATCTGCGGGCAGCGGAGGCCACCGAGGCCAAGGCACGAGACCGTCTGATCGGCGAGCACGCCCGGGCTTTGCGTGCCCACATCGCGCGGCTCTCGGCCAAGGCTTATTGGACGGCCTTCGAGAACACCCCGGAGATGGTTGTGCTGTTCCTTCCGGCCGACGCGGTTCTCGAGGCCGCGGTGCGCACCGATCCGGAGGTCCTCGAATACGGCTTCGGCCGCAATGTGGTCATCGCCACCCCGACGACCCTCATCGCCCTGCTGCGGACCGTCGCCCTCGGCTGGCGCCACGATGCGATGGCCCGCGATGCCGCGGTCATCCATGGGCTCGGTATGGAACTGCACCAGCGTCTCGCCGGCGTACTCGGGCATCTCGGTTCGCTGGGCACGTCGCTGCAGCGCACGGTCGACGCGTACAACTCGACCATCGGATCGGTGGAGAGCCGGCTCGGCGTCACCGCACGCCGCCTGGCCGAACTCGATGCCCTGGGCGACGCCGCCGAACCGCCGCGACCCCGGGTGATCCACGACACCTGCCGGTCCGCCGGATCCGCGGCAACACCTGCGACGACATCGGCGGCCGCGTCCACGCCACGTGCCGGCGGTGGAGCGTTTTCCGCCGATGAACCGGTACCGTGACCATGTGCCTTCCCCGCAACGTCTACAGACCGCGGTACCACTGGACCAGCAGTCCGTGTTGCCCGCGGTCCGCGGTGTGCCGTGGTGGGGTGCCGTTGTCCTGGCAACCGGGATCACGGCCCTCGGAGCGGCGATCGACGCCGGCAGCAACGACTCGCTCGGCGGGATCTACAAGTTCTGCTACCTCGTCGGCTGTGTTCTCGCCGCCCTCGCCGTGCGTCGCCGCGCCCTGTTCACCGCCGCCGCCCAGCCACCGCTGATCGCGTTCTTCGTCAGCATCGTCACGCTGTACGGACTCAACTCCGAACAGGCGTCGTCCGGCCTGAAGAGTCTGATCTTCAAGGTGCTGCTGCCGATCGCCGCGGACTTCCCCTGGATGCTGACGGTGTTCCTCGTGACCCTCGCGCTGGTGCTGGTCCGGTGGTTCCTGACCCGCGGCGACGACGACAAGAACTCCGGTGGCCGCGGAAAGCCGACCGGTTCCCGCAGCACATCGAGGAACGCCGGCAAGGACAAGACCGACCGCCCGAAGACCGAGGAGCCGAACGAGCGCCCGACCAGGCATCGTCGGGCCAAGTCCGGCTCCGCACAGACCAGCTCCGCACAGACCAGCTCCGCACAGACCGGCGCCGCACCGGCCACCAAGTCGCCGTCGAACCGGTCGCGGCCGCAACGGTCCCGCCCCGGTTCGGCATCGGAACGACCGGCCTCATCCGAGCGGCCCGCCACCTCGGCACGCACGGCGACTGCCGAACGGACCGCCCAGCGGACCCCGACCCCCGGCCGTCCGACGGTCGCGGATCTCGCCGCACCCGATCTCACCCCCTCGGATGCCCCGCTCTCGGGTCCGGCGGACACGGCTCGTCCCGATGCCGCACCGTCGGGGTTCAAGGCGTACGAGTCGGCCACCGACGCCGGTCCGGCCGACGTCGCCGACACCCGCTCCTGACGTAGAGCAGGATCGCCACCTCCCCTGACGCGCGCCGCTACAGCCTGCGCCGCAGCGCTCAACCGTCGATTCTGCTGCGGTTGGCGTCGACCGTCAGACGTTGAGTTCGATCCACTGCGCCAGTTTGCGGGCCGCGGCATCGACCAGATCGGGCCACTCCATCGCGCCCTCGTCGGCGTTGTCGGTGACGGCCTTGACGAGCCGGCACGGGATGCCGAACTGGGCGCTGACATGGGCGACCGCGCATCCCTCCATGTCCACGAGGTCCGCGTGACGGGCGAGTTCGGCGCGTCGTACCGGGTCGGCGACGAAGGTGTCCCCCGAGGCGAGCACCGTGCCGTCGCCGTCCGGAAGTTCCCAGCGGTCGGTCATGTCGTAGCCCATGGCCCGGAGTTCGGCGCTGCTGATGTCGTGCTCGAGCACCGCCGACGGGATGAACAGATCGCGCCCGGGAGCGACGACGCCGTCCCGCAGCGCACCCGCCGTGCCGATGTTGATGATCTGTCGGACAGCTGCACCGACGGCCAGTTCTCGACTCAACGCCATCGTCGCCCGGACCTTGCCGATACCGGTGACGAGCAACCGCGACCCCGCGGGAAGGTGCCGCGCCTCGGCTCGGGTCGCCGACACGATCAGGACACTTCCGGACACGCCGCTCCGCACATCGTCATCAGACACCAGGTGATTATCGCGTGCCCCGATCACGCGTGAGCGTCGAGGACACTCCGAGCCGCCCGGCCGAGCGCGGTGCCGTACCCGGGGCCGTGTCCGGCTGCATGCACCGCGAGCGGGTGTAGCTGATGGACCTCGACCCTGTCCTCCCAGCCGGGGACCAACGGATGCGTCTCCTGATATCCGATGATGATCTCGTCGAGCAGCGGGCAGCCGAAGAGCGCGAGCATCGCGAGGTCGGTCTCGCGGTGACCTCCGTGCGCGGCGGGGTCGATCAGGACGACGCCAGCCGGGGTCCACATCACGTTCCCGTTCCAGAGGTCGCCGTGGATGCGGGCGGCGGGTTCGGCGTCGTCGAGGGCATTATTCGCGATGAGTTCGCAGGCGGCGTGGACGGCGTCGGCGTCCGAAGCGGTCAGGTTGCCTGCCTCTAGTGCCGGACGCAGGTAGGGCTCGACGCGTTCGCGGGCGTAGAACTCGCCCCACGAGTCGTACTCGATGGAGCTCAGCGGGCGTCGTCCGATGAACAACTGGCCGTCGAAGCCGGTCGGCGGCGAACCGAACCGCGGGGCGCCCGCGTCGTGCATGCTCGCCAACACCGCACCGAACGCTCGGGCCGCTGCGCGGTCGGGACGGGCCGTGTCGAGCTTCTCGAGTTCGATGGCGTCCTCACTCACGGCCAGCACCTTCGCCACCGGGGCCCCGGCGTCGGCGAGCCAGCGCAGACCGGCCGCCTCGGCGGCGAAGAAGTCGGGATGACCTCCCGGCGGACCGCTGCCCCGCAGCGTCTTACGGAAGACGCGACTCACTGTGCGGAATGGTGATCGCGCGCCCGTTCCTCGAGCTTGGTGCCGCTGATCCGTGCGAGTTTGTCGAACCGGTCGTTGGCCACCCGCATCACGATCTCGTAGGGCAGCGCGAACTTCCGCGCCCACCAGTAGCCGAATCGGATGTCGAAGGAGGTGTAGACCATGAAGCGGTTCTTGCGGATTCCCTTGAGGATCGCTGCGGCCGCCGTCTCCGGTGACACGGCGATCTTGTGGAAGTTGTTGATGGCGGCCTTGACTCGCGGATCGTTGCGGTCGACCCCGACGATCTCGACGGTGTCGACCAGCGGCGTGTCCACCCCGCCCGGACATACCAGCGACACCCCGATGTTGTGGTGTCGCAGATCGAATCGGAGCACCTCCGAGACGCCGCGGATCCCGAACTTGCTCGCGCTGTAGGCGGCGTGCCACGGCAGGGCGAGCAGGCCGGCGGCCGACGAGACGTTGACGACGTGACCACCGGCGCCGCGTCGGACCATCAGTGGCACAAAGCATTCGATGATGTGGATCGGGCCCATCAGGTTGACGTCGACCAGCGACCGCCAGTGCCGGTGTTCGAGATTCTCGACCGTGCCCCACGCCGAGATCCCGGCGATGTTCATCACGACGTCCATCACGCCGACCTCGGCGTCGACCTGCCGCGCGAAGTTGGCCACCCAGTCGTAGTCGGAGACGTCTCCGGCTACGTGGTACAGGACGGTGCCGTCGGCGCGGAGGATCTCGGCGACCACCTCGTCGAGCTGGTCGGCGTGCAGATCGGTCAGCACGAGTTCGGCGCCCTGCGCCGCGGCTGCTTCGGCGGTGGCGCGCCCGATCCCACTCGCCGCGCCGGTGATCAGTACCTTGCGTCCACGCAATGACGGCACCGGAGTGTCCATCACCAGGAGGTCTCGAATGCCCATGGGGCCGAGGTTAGTCGCCGGAGACGGACAGACTCAGCCGATCGGCAGCTTCCCGTCGAACAGGCCGTACAGAATCGTCAGCATCGCCTTGAGGACCTGCGCCGACACGTCCTGGCCCTGGGTCGCCAGTAGCTGCACGACGGCTTCGGGCTCCTCGGTGGCGAGCAGCTGCTGGACGAACGGGATCACCACGGACAGCCCACTGGCGTCGTCGGCCGGCGGCACCGACGGTGCGGGTGCGGCGCCGGTGGCCGCACTGCCGTTGACGTACTTCAGGATGCCGTCGGTGATGGCCATCGCGTACTTCAGCTGGCCGTCGCGTCCGGCCAGGGCGGCCGCCTCGGCCGGGTTGGACAGGTTGCCCATCTCGATGAAGACCGCGGGCACCTTGGTCAGGTTGACCGCGGCGATGTCGGGCCGGGTCTGGATGCCGTTGCTGACGCCGGCGTAGTTGGCCGACGGGAAGCCCGCGGCGAGGAAAGAATCGCGCATGACGTTCGACGCCTTGCGCCCCTCACCCGACTGCACGCGGTTGACGGTGGGGTCCGGGATCGGCAGCGAGGGCACGATCATGTGGAAGCCCTTCTTGGCGCTGTCGGCTCCGCGGCTCGTCGAATCGGCGTGCAGGCTCACCGCCACCGCTGCCCCGGAACGGCTCGCCGCGGCGGCGCGCTCATCCACGCAACCGCCCCAGCCGCGGTCGTCGGGCCGACTGAGCACGACGCGTGCCCCCTGGCTTTCCAACCCGGCCTTCACCAGCTGACTGATCTGCCAGTTGACGGTGTGCTCCCGCGCACCGTTCACCCCGGTGGCGCCGGTCGTCTGGCAGTCCTTCTTGCCGCCGCGTCCGTCGGGCACCTGCGCGTTGAGGCTGCGGCCGCCGGCGCTCGCCTGATGGCCCGGGTCCAGGAAGATCGTCTTCCCCGCGAGTGCGGCTCCGCGGGCGGGCGCGGCCTGCGCCGGTGCCACCACCAGGTTGGTCGCCATCACGGTCGACGCCACCGCAGTCACGGCGAAGGCGGTCGTCATCATGCGCTTCTTCATCATCTTCTGGAACATCGGCGTTTCGAGGCGTCGACCACGCTTTTCAGCACCGATCATTCGCCTCACTCCTCCCGTTAGACACCATCGGTCACACTGGTAACAGACTTAACAGTGAAACAGGGTTCGCGGAGTTTGCGAAATGGGAGACCTGGACGTTCTGGATTTCGTTAGCCAGATGTGACATCGCAACCGGCGTGTCGCGTGATCCACGACACACGTGTCGCGGCGACGCCCTCAGGCGTGCACGTGTCGCAGGACGCTGAGGATGCCGTGCTCGTCCGCTGCGTCCTCCGGCCGCGCGATCGCCGCCTGCAACTCGGCGCGCACGGCGTCGGGGTCGAGGCCTCGACCGATGGCGACGAGCTCCGTCGACGGCGTCTCGGACTCCCATGATTCGCGCTCGACCCGGACGAAACCGCCCACCCCGTGGACGACGAATTTCTGCCGGTACCGCGGCAGGTCGAAATGCACGATGCCCTTGATCCGGAAGCAGCCGCTCGGCGGCCTCTCCAGGAACCGCGCGAGCCGACGCGGGTCAAGGGGTTCGTCGCTTCGGAAGGTGACCGCCTCGTACCCGGCGTGCAGATGCTGGTGGTCGGAGTGGTCGTGCTCCTCGAGGAGCAGTTCGTCGAGAGTCAGTTGGCCGCTTCGGGGTTCGTCGTCGGCGGTCGCCTCGTCGATGTCGAACAGCAGGGCGGGGTCGACGCGGGCCTCGCGCGTCACGAGCGCGGCCGCGGTGGGATTCATCTGCGCCACAACCTCTTCGACGGCCCTCAGGTCCGAATCGGAGATCAGGTCGGCCTTGTTGACCAGAATGAGATCGGCAATCGCCATGTGCGCGTCGACCTCTGGGTGTTCCTCGCGCAGCGTGTGGATGTGGGCGGCGTCGACGACGTAGACCAGACCGCCGTAGCGGACCCTGGGATCCGCCACCGCGGTGACCATCCGGATGAGCGACTTGGGTTCGGCGATACCGCTGGCCTCGATGACGATCGCGTCGATCTTCGCGCCCGGCCGGACGAGGGAGGTCAGCGCGTCGGCGAGGCCGTCGGCGTCGACCGTGCAGCACATGCACCCGTTGCTGAGGCTCACCGCGCCGTCGACCTGTGCGGACACCAGCAGGGCGTCGATGTTGACCGAGCCGAAGTCGTTGACCAGCACACCCAGGCGCGTGCCGGTGGCACCCGCGGTGCGCAGCAGGTGATTGAGCAGCGTGGTCTTGCCCGAACCGAGGAAGCCGGCGACGACGATCACCGGAACCGGCGGCCGAGCCGATCGGGACGCACTCACCCCAGGCATGCCGGGCAGATCACCGCGAGGTCCCGACCCTCTCGATCGGGATGGTTCGCCACGTTGTTCGTCGACGCGCCACATTCGACGCACTTCCCGAGCATTTCGGCGTGATCGGAGAACTCGGTGCTCATCCGGTTGTCGAAGACGTAGAGCGATCCTCGCCAGAGTCCGTCGTCGCGGTAGCGCTCGCCGTAGCGGACGATGCCGCCGTCGAGCTGGTAGACCTCGTTGAATCCGCGGTTGCGCATCACCGTGCTGAGAACCTCGCACCGGACGCCACCGGTGCAGTAGGTGACCACCGGACGGTCTTTGAGGTGGTCGTAGGCACCGCTCTCGATCAGCGGGATGAAGTCGCGGGTGGTCTGCGCCTTGGTCACCACGGCACCGTCGAACCGACCGACCTGCGCCTCGATCTCGTTGCGGCCGTCGAAGAAGACGACCTCGTCGCCGCGCTCGTCGACGAGTTGGTGCACCTCTTCGGGCGTCAACCGGGCACCCCCGCCGACCACGCCGTTCTCGTCGACGACGATCTCGTCCGGAACTCCGAACGTCACGATCTCCGGCCGCACCTTCACACTCAGGCGCGGGAAATCGTCGCCGGTGCCGTCCGACCATTTGATGTCCGCGTCGGCGAACCCGGGGTACGAACGGGTCGCCCTGACGTAGCGTTTGACTGCGGCGATGTCGCCACCGACGGTGCTGTTGATTCCGTGTCGTGACACGATGATCCTGCCCCGCAACCCGAGCGACTCGCAGACCGACAGCTGCCACAACCGAATGGCTTCCGGATCGGGCAGCGGGACGAAGACGTAGAACAGAACGATCTTGGGGGTCGACACAATGCAAGGGTACGGAAATAGATCACGGCGGCCCGTACCCGTCCCCCGCCGTCGCCCGGCTCATTTCGGCCGCAAGATCTGCGGGTCGTTCGCGATCGTGATCACGGCGACAATCGTCACCGTTGCGGGATGTTCGTTACCCACCGACACCGCGCCTTCACGAATCGTCATTCCGCCGACCGACGAACTGTCGACCCTCACCGAGGTCGAGTCGGCATCGACAACAACCACCACGGGTGAGGACACCGCACAGAATCTGCCCGATTGGACAATTGGCCGAGTCGTCGCGATGGCTCCCCGCGTCGACAATTCACGCTTTCATCAGGGTTCGGTCACTCCTGATTCACCGATACAGGACTCGTCGGGCTTCCATTTCTCCACTCCCGATCGATCGGTCAATTGTTCGACGGGCACCAACGGGAGGTCGTCGCTGGCCTGCCGTATCAACGAGGGCGGCGACGCCGGGCCCTCGACGCGACCCACCCGTCCGTCGTCGGAGCCGGCCTCCTGCGACTGGGCGCCCGATTACGCAATCCTCAGTTCGGACGGTCCGCAGCGCGGCGCCTGCTCCAATCGCTATCCGGTCCTCTATCGGTCATCAATAGTCGACTATGGACGCACGATTTCGATTTCCCGATTCTCCTGCCTCGTGGAGACAGTCGGCCTGTTCTGTCTCGAATCGCGCTCGAAAGCGGGATTCTCGGTGACCGAAAGCGGATACCGGACCATCTACGCCGCCGATCGCGCGCCCGAGTCTTTGGTGGCACTCTCCCCGGAAGAATCCGACGAATCAGCCCGAGACGCGACGACGGTCACTTCACCAACTCGGACATCCCGGGCCACCACCCGGACCGGGACACCCCGACCGCGGTCAACTAACAGCAGCACAGTGCCCACTCCCTAAGAATTCTCGCGCCCCGACTTCCCTGAGCCATTTCGATACTTTAGGGTCTAGGCGGGGGTTCTCAGCGGCTACTCATAGTTCGGGTCTAAGCTGTGCACCGAAAGAATAGATCAAAACGGGGTGGATAAGGTTTAATAGACCTCCCACGGCCGAGTTGGTCGCATGACACAAATCGAGGGGAAAGCGTTTCATGGCGAAGAAGGAAATCGTTCAGGTCATCGACGATCTCGACGGCAAGGTTTTGGATCAGTACGAAACTGTCCGATGGTCACTCGACGGCAAGAATTACGAGTTCGACACTTCGTCGAAGCACGCTCAGCAATTCCGTGATTCGCTCTCGAAGTACCTCGACATCTCGCGCCAGACCGGCCGGGTGGCCAAGCGTGCGACGGCCACCACCGCAGCCACCGGCGGCGGGCGCAACAAGGAGACCACCAAGGCCATCCGCGAATGGGCGATTCGTGAGGGTTACGAACTCAGCGACCGCGGCCGTATCCCGCAGAGCATCATCGAGGCCTTCGAGGCCGCACACTGACCGGTCACGCGTGAGGATCTCCTCGCCCGTACCGAACCACCGCCCGGCTGCACTCGTGCGCCGGGCGGTAGTCGTCTGTGGGGTGCAGCCGTGAAGCCGCTCGAACCGCTCGCCGCACCGGTCGACCCGGTGGAGGCGCTCGCCCGCATCTCCTGGCTCCTCGAACAGCGGCGGGAGAGCAGCTACCGGGTGGAGGCGTTCCGACGCGCCGCCCAGGCCGCCGCACGACTCTCTCCCGACGACCTGCGGGACCGGGCGTCTGGTCGGACCCTCACCACGGTGAAAGGGATCGGCAAGACGACGGCGGCCGTCATCGGACAGGCCGTCGACGGCCAGGTTCCGGACTATCTCGCCCGGTTGCAGGACGAAGACCCGGCCTACCCGCCGAACGGTGCCGACGAACTGGTCACCGCAGTCGTCGGCGATCTCCACGCACACACCGAATGGAGCGACGGCGGGGCGCCCATCGACGAGATGGCCGCGGCCGCACAGGCCATGGGCCATGAGTGGCTGGCCATCACCGACCACTCCCCTCGGCTGACCGTCGCCAACGGGTTGAGCGCCGAACGGCTCGCGTCGCAGATCGCGGCAATCGACGAATGGAACAGTCTGCACGAGAACGGTTTTCGATTGCTTCGTGGTATCGAGATCGACATCCTCGACGACGGTGCACTCGATCAGTCGGACGAGATGATCGAGCGCCTCGACATCGTGACGGCCTCGGTGCACTCACGCCTGCGGATGGACCACGACGCGATGACGACCCGTCTGGTCAACGCGGTCTCCGACCCGCGCGTCCACGTCCTCGGGCACTGCACCGGCCGTCGGGTGCTGAGCGGGCGCGGCCACCGGCCTCCGTCGACCTTCGACGCCCGTGCCGTCTTCGAGGCGTGCGCGGCGAACGACACGATCGTGGAGATCAATTCGCGCCCCGAGCGGGTGGACCCGCCCGACGAGCTGATCGAGATCGCGATCGAGGCCGGCTGCCTGTTCGCGATCGACTCCGATGCGCATGCACCCGGGCAGCTCGAGTTCAAGGTCCTGGGTGCGCGTCGTGCCGTGGAGCATGACATCGACCCGGACCGGATCGTCACGACGTGGTCGTCGGAACGATTGCTGGAGTGGACTTCCCGATGAGCCGTGCGGCGAGCGGGAACAACAGGACCGTCGTCGCGCCGGCGGCCACCAGGGTGGAGGCGAGGGCGTCGGAGATGAGCTCGGAGGACACCGCGACCTCGGTGACCGCCACGATGATCGGCAGACCGGTCGCGGCGAACAGCGCCAGCTGAGTCCGCTCACGCGGGTGACTCAGGAAATGGCCGTCGTCGAGGTAGCGCGCGCTGAACCAGACCGGGACGCCGCGGGCGATCGCGATGGCCAGCACCAGGACCACCCACGTCCCGGGCTTGGACGCGACCGCCGACACGTCGATGTTCATGCCGGAGGTGACGAAGAAGATCGGGATGAGCACGCCGAACCCGATCACCTCCAGCGACTTGCCGACATGCGGGTGCTCCGGCCCGATGAGCCGGCGGAGGATCAGTCCTGCGGCGAAGGCGCCGAGCACCACGTCGAGGTCGAAGACCGCGGCCACCGTCATGAGCGAGACGAGCAACAGGACGACGACGCGCACCGGCAGTTGCACAGTGCCCCCGGCCATCTCGGCGATGGCCCGTCCGATGGCGGGGATACGCGCGAGGATGCGTTGTGGGGCAGCGGCTATCAGCAGCGCGGCCAGGACGAAGAGCACCAGCACGATCACCGCGCCGCCGAAACTACGGCTGGTCAGCAACAGCGACATGGCGAGCACCGGACCGAGTTCGCCGACCGCGCCATGCGCCATCACCGCACGCCCGAGCCGGGTGTCGGCCAGGCCCGCCTGTTTCATGATGGGCAGCAGCGTACCGAGGGCGGTGGAGGTGAGGGTGATCGCGATCGCGATGTGCGCGGTGAAGCCGGCCTCGCTCAACCCCAGCGAGAGGGTCGTCGCAACCAGGGCCACCGACCCCCAGGCGATGAGCAGGCTCACCATCCAGGACGCCTGGGCGACGCGACCGGACCTGCCGCTCAACAGCTTCGGGTCGAGTTCGTAGCCGGCGAGGAGGAACAGCATTCCCAGGCCGAGCTGGCTGAGCATGTCGATACCCGTGCGGTCGGCCCAGTCGAGCGCGTGCGGACCGATCACGATGCCGAACACCAGCAGCAGAACGGCGTCGGGAACGTACCCGCGGGACAGCCTCGACAGCAGCGGGCACACCGCGGCGATGAGGACGATCCAGAACAGCGACACGATCACCGAGGTGTCGGTCGTCGCGGACTCGGCAAGGATCATGACGAATATCGTGGCACGCCGCCTCCGGATTCATCCCGTCGCCACGACGTCGGAGTTCACGCCAGAGCGTTCACCCTTTCCCGGAGGACGGGGAGGACTCCCTCGGCGAACCAGTGTGCCTCCTCGATGTGCGGATAACCCGACAGGATGAAGTGCTCGAAGCCCTGCGCCTCGTATTCACCGATCAGCGCGGCGACCTCGTCGTAACTGCCGACGAGCGCGGTACCGGCTCCCCCGCGGATCAGTCCGACCCCGGCCCACAGTCCCGGATGGATCTCGAGGGCATCGCGCCGGCCGCCGTGGAGTTCCGCCATCCGGCGCTGACCTGTCGAATCCGAGCCCGAGTGCAGTGCGAACGCGGTCGCGACCTCCTCGTCGCTGATGCCTGCCAGTAGGGCGTCGGCGACCCGCCACGCCTCTTCGGACGTCTCTCGTGCGATCACATGCAGGCGCACACCGTATTCCAGCGTCCGGCCCTGCGCGGCGGCGCGTCGGGCGACCTCGGCGATCTTGTCCCCCGCCACCGCCGGCGGTTCACCCCACGTCAGGTACACCTCGGCGCGGGCGGCCGCGACACTCAGCGCCGGGTCCGACGACCCGCCGAAGAAGATCTGAGGCTTCGTCTCGGGCGGGTCGGGCAGGAACGCCCCCGCGATCTTGTAGAACTCGCCGTCGAAATCGACGGTCTCACCGGCCCACAGGCGCTCGACGATCTGCAGGAACTCGTCGGTGCGCGAGTAACGGCGGTCGTGGTCGACCCAGTCGCCGAACCGGCGCTGTTCCACCTCGTCGCCACCGGTCACGATGTTCACCGCCACTCGGCCACCGGAGAAGCGCTGCAGGGTCGCGGTCTGCTGGGCCGCGAGCGTCGGCGAGATCAGTCCCGGCCGGAACGCGACGAGGAACGACAACTTCTCGGTGTGGGTGATCGCCGCCGCGGTGGTGAGCCAGGCGTCCTCGCACCAGGTGCCGGTCGGGGTCAGCACGCTCTCGTACCCGAGCCGGTCGGCCGTACGCGCGACGTCGATCAGGTACGGCAGCTCCGGGGCACGGTAGCCGGGTGGATGTCGCTTGGTGGCCGAGGCATGTGATGCTCCGACTATCCCGCGGCTGTCACCGGCGGTGGGCAGGAACCAGTGGAAATGGCTCATCGATCAGACTTCCCTTCCAGACGGGTGGGTCGTGCCGGATGAATCAAGGCGGATCGGTCAGGAGGCCGGCGTGGAGAAGTACTCCGTCAGCGCATCGTCGTAGCGGTTGTCGACGAAGTCGGCGAAGGTGACCTCACCCTGTAGCTGACCCGATGCGGCGAAGGCGTCGGCGAGTGTCTGCTGCGATTCGACGACGCCGTCGTCCAACGCGATCGCCGGACGCAGGCTTCGACCCTGGGCGATCTTTCCGGCGCGCGGGTCGATACCGATCTCGGCGGAGTACTTCTCGGCCCACGCATCGGGGTTGGCCTTGGCCCAGTTGCTGGCACGCGCGATGCCTGCCACCAGTTCACGAACGGCGGTGTTGCGGCGCGGATCGGCGAGCGCCTGGTCACCGGCGATGCCGAATCCGTAACCGTTGGAGACACCTTCGGCGGTCACCAGCGTCTTCGGGTTGTTCTCGAGCTGCACGATCGCGGTGTAGGGATCCCAGATGGCCCAGGCGTCGACGTTGCCGGAGGTGAACGCGGACAACGCATCTGCTGGTTGCAGGAACACCGGCTGCACGTCCTTGCCGGGCCCGAGGGTCAGATTCGCCTTGTTCAGCTGAAGCAGCAGGTGGCCGTGAGCCGAGCTGCCCTTGGCGACGGCCACCTTCTTGCCGGCGAGGTCGGCGACCGAGGTGAGGGTCGAGTTGCCGGGGATCAGGATGGCGTCACCGCTCGCGTTGTTCGCGAAGCCGGCCACCACCTTGACCTTCGCGTTCGACGCCGCACCGAAGATGGGCGGGGTGTTGCCGGTGACGGCGAAGTCGATCTTGCCCGCCGTGGCCGCCTCGATCTGCGGCGGACCCGAGGTGAAGGTGGAGAACTCGACGTCGAACGGCAGCTTCTCGAGTTCACCGGACGCCCGCAGAAGCGCTGCGGTGCCGCCCTTCTGGTCACCGACGTGCAGTATCAGGTCTTGCAGCGAGGAGACCTCGACGGTCTCATCGGCGATCGAGTCCGCGGTGTCGTCACGCTGCACGCAGCCGGCGAGCCCCAGTGTCAGTGCAGCCGTGGCCAGTACGGCCGCGAGCACCCTCCGTCGAGAGGACGGGGTGCGGGACGGGCGAGCGGGAACGTCGGTGATTCTCATAGGTGTTGCGGCGCTTTCGGTGTGGGTGAACGTGGACGAACCGGAATCAAGCGGTGGTCAGCGGGCGGCGTCGGCGACACCGAGGGCGGTGAGGAGTTCGGCACGCAGCCGCGGGATCTGCGGGTCGACGGCGTCGTCGGAGTCGTCTCCGGCGGCGCCGCCGCGGGGATCGGGGACCGCGATGTCCTCGACGATCCGGCCGTCGGCCAGCACGACGACCCGGTCGGCGAGTCGGAGCGCCTCGTCGACGTCATGGGTGACGAGCAGAGCGCCGAATCGGTTGTGGCGCCAGAGCGAGATCAGCAGTTCGTGCATGGTGCGGCGGGTCAGGGCGTCGAGCGCACCGAACGGTTCGTCGAGCAGCAGGAGCTGTGGACGTGCGACCAAGGCGCGGGCGAGCGACACACGCTGCGCCTGGCCACCGGACAGTTGGGCCGGCCAGGCACCGGTCTTGTCGGTCAGGCCGACCTCGTCGAGGGTTCGGCGGGCGCGTTCCCTGGCCTCGGCCTTGCCGACCTTCTCGCGGACGAGTCCGAACACGACGTTCTGCAGCACCGTGCGCCACGGGAAGAGACGCGGTTCCTGGAACGAGACCGCCGGGAATCCCGCAGTGCTCACCGTTCCGGATTCGGTTTGCGACAAACCTGCGAGCAAGCGCAAGAGCGTCGATTTGCCGCTGCCGCTGCGTCCGATGAGCGCGACGATCTCGTGCGCGCCGACGCGCAGCGTCACATCACGGAGGACCAGATTGTCGCCATAGCCGAGACTGGCGTTCTCGACCTCGGCGGCGTACGCACGGGCGTCGTTGCGCGCGGTGGGCACGGTGACCTCGAGGTCGCGGGTGGCGATGGCGGTCATGGGGGGCTCTCTCCTGCTCGGGGTGACTCTTGTCGGGGCAGCGCGTTGCACGTCAACGGTTCTGGTACCGGGTGGTGTAGCGCTCGAGGGCGCGAACGATGGCGTCGGTGATCAGACCCAGTGCGGCGTAGACGATCAGGCCGAAGAAGATGATGTCGGTGCGCAGGAAGTCGCGTGCGTTGTTGATCAGGTAACCGAGCCCGGAGGTGGCGGCGATCTGTTCGGCGACGATGAGACTGAGCCAGGCGATCGCGAGCGCCTGACGGAGGCCGACCAGGATCTGCGGCATCGCTCCCGGGATGATGAGGTCGCGGATGGTGGTGATCCGTGAGAATCCCAGCACGCGGGCGGTTTCCACGAGCCGTGGGTCGATCTGCCGGATGGCGGCGGAGGTGTTGAGGTAGAGCGGGAAGAGTGCCCCGAGGGCGACGAGCAGGACCTTGGGCATCTCCCCGATCCCGAACCAGAGGATGAACAGCGGGATCAGGCCGAACAGCGGCAACGCCCGGATGGCCTGCATGTTGGGGTCGACGATGGAGTCGGCGTACCGGCTCAACCCGACGAGGAGACCGAGTCCGACGCCGACCAAGACACCGATCGCGAGACCGATGGCCACACGCTGCGCGGATGCGGCGACGGCGTCGAGGAGATGACCGTTGGACAGCACCTCCCAGCCCGCCTCGGCGATCAGCGACGGCGCGGGCAGGCGATCTTGCGGGATGACGCCGAGCGCACTGCCCAGCTGCCACAACACGAGGACGGCGATCGGCGAGAGGGCCCGGATGACCGTGTGCAGTCGACGGTTCTTCGTCTTCGTCTGGGCGGATGCCGAATTCGCCGAATCGGACTCGTCGGGAACTCGTGCTCCGGGCGCGCTGATGCTCAGGGTCTGGTCGGCCACGGGGCCGACGCTACGAACCGGGGCAGGGTCGGCGACACCCTTCGATTCAGCTTGAGTGCAAGTCCACCTTCCGGCGATGTGTCGGGTACCGCACCTAGTCCCGCGGGATCGGCGGCGCATGATCGGGCGCCATGAGCGCCGCGATCCGCGAGAAGATCGGGTTGCCTCCGTTGTCGTAGGAACCGTCGGGACCGAACGCCTCTGCTTCGTAGGTCACCGCGACCGCGATGGACACCTTCTCCTCGGGCAGGTAACCGACCACGGCGGCATACCCGTTGAACAGCGGGTTCTGGACGATCCAGTCGCCGGTCAGGACCACGCCCATGCCGTAGGTGTAGCGCTCGCTCATCTCCAGGCACGTCGCGCAGCCGTACAGCGGGCGGGCGACACCGCGGAGCCGGGTCGAGGTCATCGTCTCGTAGGACTCCTTCGACAGAGTCTCACCGGCGAAGAGCTTGCGTCCGGTTGCCTCGACGTCGTAGATGTTCGAGGTCTGGATGGCCCCGTGGGTGATGCTCCACGACGGGTTCCATCCGGTGGTCTCCTCGTAGAACGGTGTGTCCGGCGGCAGATTCAGGAATCCGCGGCGTTCGGAGGAGTATGCGTGCAGGGCGGGCTCGGGGATGACCGCGGTCAGACTCGACACGGTGTTCTCGAGTCCCAGTGGCTCCGAGATCCGTTCGCGGAGCAGCTCTTCGACAGGCTTGTTGGTGATCTTCTCCAGCGCGAGGCCGAGGATGACGTAGTTGGTGTGAGCGTAGTTCCAGTTCGTGCCGGGCTTGTACAGCAGTGGCTTGTCCACCGCGTAGGACAGCATCTCGTCGGTGGTCCACGCCTTGAACGGGTTGGTGAGCTCGGTCGTCTCGAAGGCGTCGTTGCCGAGGACATAGTCCTGGTACCCGGAGGTCATCGTCGCGAGCTGACCCAGCGTGACCTCGTCGGCGTGCGGGATCTGCGGAACCCATCTGTCGAGGGTGTCGTCGAGGGACACCTTGTCCTCGTCGACGAGCTGCAGCAGGACCGCGGCCACGTACGCGATGGCGACGGCCCCATTGCGGAAGTGCATGTCGGGGGTGGCCGCGACACCGGTCTGTGATTCGCCATACCCCTTGGTGATCACCTCGTCGCCGTCATCGGTCACGCGGACGATCACCGCTTTCAGGTGTTTCGACGCCTTCAACTCCTCGACGATCCGCTCGATCGCCGCAGCTTTCTCCGGGGCCGACGAGGCGCCGGAGGATTCGGCAGGCCCCGATCCGCCGGAGCCACACGCCGCGAGTACCGCGACCATCAACATCACCACGATCGTCGACCAGCGCTTTGCCATACGGTCAGCGTCCGACATGGGTCGTGGTCGCGAGTCGGAACCGGCGGATTCGGCACGCAAACGCGGCGTACCGTCTTCTTCTGACCCGACCAGCACGACCCGAGGCGGCCACCATGACCACCACCCAGCCGATCATGCCGGCCGCGTTCATCGGACACGGCAACCCGATGAACGCACTCGAGCGCAACAAGTACACCGAGGCATGGCGAGCACTGGGGCAGGCGGTCCCGAAGCCGCGGGCGATCCTGGTGATCTCGGCGCACTGGTACACCAACGCGACGGCGGTGACGGCGATGCCGCGCCCGCGCACCATCCACGACTTCTACGGGTTCCCGCAGGATCTCTTCGACGTCCAGTACCCCGCGCCCGGTGACCCCGAGGTCGCCGAGATGGTCTCCGACGTCGTCAAACCCACGTGGTGCGGCCACGACCTGGACAGCTGGGGCATCGATCACGGCACCTGGTCGGTGCTCGTGCACACGTTCCCCGACGCCTCGATCCCGGTTCTCCAGTTGTCGCTCAACGCCTTCAAGGACTTCGAGCACCACTACGAGCTGGGCCGCAAGCTGGCGCCGCTACGTGAGCGGGGTGTGCTCATCATCGGCAGCGGCAACATCGTCCACAACCTGCACGCGATCGATTTCGCCAAGGCCGACTCCGGCTACGACTGGGCCCACCGGTTCGACGACGCCGCCCGTGAAGTGCTGCAGGACAACCCCTCTGACGTCCTGAGTCTCGACGGGCACCCCGACTTCGACAACTCGGTGCCGACGCCGGATCACTACCTGCCGCTGCTCTACATCGCCGGGCTCGCACAGGAGTCGCCGCTCGATCTGCTCGTCGACGGGCATGCGGCCGGTTCGATCTCGATGGCCGCCTACACGCACGGCCTGGACGTGAAGACGGGAACGTTCGGCGACGCGCCGGCCGCCGAACTTCCCGACGGTTTCCCGCCCCTGGACTCCAACATCTGAATCCCGCGGCCGAGTAGGCCCGAGGCGCCAGCCGAGCCGCCCCCGCCGGCCGAGTAGGCCCGAGGCGCCAGCCGAGGGCCGTATCGAGGTCTCAGGACTTCAGGAACTCGTCGATCTGGTTGATGGCCGCGGTGGAACCCTCGACGACACCCATGTCGAGCACCTTCTGAAGTGCTTCGGCGGATTCGAAGGTGCTGATGTAGGTGGCGACGGTCTTGCCGTCCTTCTCCACGAACGAGTACGAATTACGCGACCCGGGCATGTCGGTGATCGGGTTCATGTCCGCGTCGGCGAACCCGTCGAGAAACGTGAAACCGTGTGGCTCGTCTACGGATTCGACCTTCCAGTAGCCGCCGAACTTCTCTCCTTCGGGACTGGTCATGTAGTAGGTGACCTTGCCGCCCGGCTTGAACTCGTGGTCGACGACGGTCGCCGGGTAGGTCGGCGGGCCCCAGATCTTCTCCAGCTGGCGCGGGTCGGCGTAGATCTGCCAAACACGGTCGACGGGGGCGGCGAACTCCGCGTTGATGGTGATCGTGCGGGCGTCGAGGTCCGGGGTGATGTCGATGACAGGCATGGGTCATTCCTCCGATGATGTTGCAGTTGGTGGGGTTTCGAGCGAGAGCAGGTCGTCGATGCGCGCGATACGGCCACGCCACACCTGTTCGAGTTCGGAGAGCATCGAGGCCACCGAACGCACCGCGGCGACATCGCCGCTGGCAAGTTGCTCGCGCCCCTGACGTCGTTTCGTCAGCAGGCCCGCCTTCTCCAGCACGGCGACATGCTTCTGCACTGCCGCGAAGCTCATGTCGTATTTCGCGGCGAGCACCGAGACCGAGTGTTCACCGGCAAGCACGCGCCGCAGGATGTCACGGCGAGTGCGATCGGACAGCGCGTGGAACAGGGCATCGGCCCTGTCCTCCTCGTCTGGCGATGTGCCAGTGGTTCCGGCCACATCTCAAACATACAACCGATCAGTTGTATGTCAACCCCTGCGGCGACATTCACCGCGTTCAGGACCGCACGCCCCCTTGCTGCCTGAGGTGCGAGGAGCGCAAGCCGCCGGGCTGAGTAGTGACGAAGGAGCGTATCGAAGTCGACGAGCCACGAAGGCCTGGCGACCTACAGCTCGGTGACTCGACCACCCTCGACATGCCAGTGCCGGTCGACGCGAACGTTGGCGAGCATCCGCCGATCGTGGGTGACCAGGAGCAGCGCCCCGTCGTAGGAGTCGAGTGCCGATTCCAACTGCTCGATCGCGGGGAGGTCCAGATGGTTGGTGGGCTCGTCGAGCACCAGGACGTTCACTCCGCGGGCCTGCAGCAACGCCAGTCCGGCGCGGGTGCGCTCCCCCGGCGACAGCTCGCCGACCGCCCGGTCGACATGGTCGGCGCGTAGACCGAACTTGGCCAGTAGCGTCCTTACGTCGGCCATGGTGTGGTCGGGTACCAGTTCGGCAAAGCGATCGGCCAACGGCGTCGTACCGGTGAACTGCCCACGCGCCTGGTCGATCTCACCGATCGCGACGTTGGCGCCGAGTTGCGCTGTCCCCGAATCGGGTTCGAGGTGACCGAGGAGGAGTCGCAGCAATGTCGATTTGCCGGCACCGTTCGGCCCGGTGATGCCGATACGCTCTCCCGCGTTCACCTGGATCGAGACCGGCCCCATCACGAAGTCCCCCTGTCGCACAACGGCGTTGTTCAACGTCGAGACGACCGAGCTCGATCGTGGTGCGGAGCCGATGGTGAATTCGAGGACCCATTCCTTGCGCGGTTCGGCGACCTCGTCCAGGCGCGCGATCCGACTCTCCATTTGCCGCACCTTCTGCGCCTGTTTCTCACTCGATTCGGTGGCGGCGCGGCGTCGGATCTTGTCGTTGTCGGGCGCCTTGCGCATCGCGTTGCGCACTCCCTGACTCGACCACTCCCGTTGGGTACGCGCCCGTGCCACGAGATCGGCTTTCTTCGCGGCGAACTCCTCGTACTCCTCACGCTTGTGCCGGCGCGCCACCTCGCGTTCTTCGAGGTAGCTCTCGTAGCCGCCGCCGAAGACAGTGTTGGTGTGCTGGGCCAGGTCGATTTCGAGAACCCGGGTGACGCTGCGTGCGAGGAACTCTCGATCGTGACTCACGAGCACGACCCCGCCACGCAGACCTGCGACGACCTCCTCCAGTCGGGCGATGCCATCGAGATCGAGATCGTTGGTCGGCTCGTCGAGCAGCACGATGTCGAATCGGGAGCACAGGAGTGCAGCGAGGCCGACCCGCGCGGCCTGTCCACCGGACAGGGCGGTCATCGGCGTGGTGTCGGGGTCGATGACATCGGTGGCGAGACCGAGGTCGGCGAGGACCGCCGGGAGGCGTTCGTCGAGATCGGCAGCGCCGGTGGTGAGCCAGTGATCGAGTGCCGCCGCATAGACGTCGGCAGGGTCGTCGGCACCGGCCGCGGCGGACTCGTCCGCAAGCGCCTCGGCCGCAGCGTCCATCGCCTGCGTGGCAGCCGTGCAACCGGTGCGACGCCCCACGTATTCACGGACCGTCTCACCCGGAATCCGCTCGTGTTCCTGAGGAAGCCAGCCGACGAAGGCGTCCGACGGTGCCCGCGACACCGACCCCGCCAGCGGCGCGAGATCACCGGCCAGGACGCGTAGCAGCGTCGTCTTACCCGCCCCGTTCGCGCCGACCACCCCGACCACATCGCCGGGAGCGACGGTGAGGTCGAGGTGATCGAACAGGACGCGGTGGGCGTATCCGCCCGCGACATCCTTGGCGACGAGAGTTGCGGTCATCGGTCAATGGTCGCACCACCGGCGACGCCGGCCGTGCCCGGTCAGGCCCTGGTCTTCCCCTGCGTCGGCGCGGTGGCCGGTTCGTCGGGCGCCTTGCCCAGCGCGAACTTTCCGTCCTGGAACATGAGGGGGTAGAGGATGCCACCGATGAGGCCGCCCAGCAGCGGTGCGAGCCAGAACAACCACAACTGTCCGGGGGCTCCGTTGCCGTTGAAGAACGCGACCGCCGTCGAACGCGCCGGATTGACCGAGGTGTTGCTGATCGGGATGGAGATCAGATGGATCAGCGTCAGGGTCAGACCGATTGCCAGCGGCCCGAATCCGGCGGGTGCCCGGCCGTCGGTGGCGCCGAGCACGACCAGCAGGAAGAACGCCGTCAGGACCACCTCGGCGATCAGGACCGCCACGAGGGTGTAGTTGTTCGGCGAATGGTCTCCGTAGCCGTTGGCGGCCATGTTGCCGGTCGCCTCGAAGCCCGGTCGGCCGCTGGCGATCGCGTACAGGAGGGTGCCGGCGAGCAGGCCGCCGACGACCTGGGCGATCCAATACCCCGGCAGGTCTTTCACCGGCAGTCGGCCGCTGACAACCGCCCCGAGGGTGATCGCCGGGTTGAAGTGGGCGCCCGAGACGTGCCCGACGGCGTAGGCCATCGTGACGACCGTCAGGCCGAACGCCAGTGAGACGCCGAGCAGACCGATGCCCAGCTGGATCAGGGTGTCGTTGTCCTCGCTGGCGTTCGCGACGTACTTGGCCGCGAAGATGGCGCTGCCGCAGCCGCCGAAGACCAGCCAGAACGTGCCGAACAGCTCGGCCAGCAACCGGCGTGGAGTACTTGCTGTCATGAGACCGTGTCTCCTTCGCCCGGCTCGTCGATTACAGGCACGGCGACGCCGAGCCGGTATGTCCCCGCCACCGTGTCCCGAGTGGACCGCAGTCCCCGAGAAATGTCTGCCCGTTTACGAATCTCATGCTCAGAATTGACGCTCGCGTGTCCTTCGATGCTCATTCGACTGCATGAAAAACGGCATTCCGTGCGTTCACGAAATGGGCCGGGAACGCAATCTTCGCGACCTGGCACACCCGGCCTGAGCTGCGAAAACATTCGCTTGAATGCTACCGGGTCGACCTTTCTCGAACACCCTGTTGGGCGCGTTTGTGCGCGGTACTGTCGCGTAGTCGGTGACCGCCTCCGGTCGAATCTCGCGTAATCGCCTCAGAGAAGGAGCCCATCGTGGGTAGTCCCTACGATCCCAACCAGCCCACTCGGCTCGGCCCGCAGGATGGGCAGCAGCCGTACGGTCAGGAACCGTACGGGCAGCAACCGTACGGGCAGCAGCCCTACCCACAGCCGGGTTACGGACAGCAGCCGTACAGCCCACAGCCCGGTGGTCAGCAGCCTTTTGGTCAGCAGCCTTATGGTCAGCAGCCTCCCCCACCTCCGGCGTCGTCGGGTGGCGGCAAGAAGTGGTGGTTCATCGGCGGCGGTGGCCTCCTGCTCGTGCTGATCGTCGTGGTGGCGGTCGTCCTCGCGTTCACGCTGGGCGGCGGCGACAGCTCCGATGAGCCGAAGGTCCCGACGGCGTCGGCCGTCGCCCTCCTGCTGCCGGAGTCCGAGTTCCCGGACATCACCGGCGAATTCACGCTGGAGACCGAGCAGTCCGACGACGACTCCACCACTGTCGACAACGAGAAGTGTGCTCGATTGGTGAAGACCCCGGACACCAGCGCCGACTTCGCGCAACGCGAACTCTCCGAGACCGTCGACGGCGGCGAGGTCTTCTTCGGTCTCGACCAGTACAGCGCCGACGTGACCAAGCCCGCCGATGGCGGCTACGACGACTTCGACGAGATCCTCTCCGCCTGCGAGACCTTCACACTGAACCTCGAGGAGGACGGCGAGACCATCCCCGTCGCAATGAAACTCGACAAGCAGACCCTGCCCATCAGCGGCGACTACAAGGCCGTCCGGATGACCGGTCAGTTCTCCATCTCCGACATCGAGGTCCACATGGTGGGCACCCTCGTCGTCGGCGAGGAGCGCGGCGTGTCGTTCTCGGTGTCGCACAACACCTTCAGCGACAGCGCTCCGTCGGTCAGCTCGGAGGTCACGAGCAACCTCGCTGAGATGTACACCGCGCAGCGTCAACAGATCACCGACGCCGCCTAGTTACGACGCGCTACGAACCCGCCGCCTCCGAGACCGGTTCATCGGCTTCGGCCGATGTTCCGGTACCGGAGGCGGCGACCTCGCGTTCTGGCACCTCCCGGGGATTGAGAACGGCACAGATCGGGTATCGCTCGCACGTCAGATGGCCGGCAAGCGGAAGAGGTGGGTGTGGCCGGAACGGACGCGTTCGACAAGATGGTCGAGATCATCGACTACCCGGTGTTCGTCGTGACCACCGTCGCCGACGGTCGCCGGTCGGGATGTCTCGTGGGTTTCGCCACCCAGACCAGCATCGACCCCCGCCGTTTCCTCATCGGCATCTCGCAGGCCAACCACACGCACGGCATCGCGACCTCCGCCGAACACCTTGCCGTTCACCTCATCCCGAGCGCTCACCGCGAGCTCGCCGAACTGTTCGGAGGGCAGACCGGCGACGAGGTCGACAAGTTCGCGAGGTGTCGCTGGTCAGAAGGACCGTACGGGCTGCCCATTCTCGAGGACTCGGAGATGTGGTTCGCCGCAAGGATTCTCGATCGCATCGATGTCGGCGACCATACGGCGCACATCGTCGAACCGGTCGACGGCGCGGTGGTCGTCGACGATCCGTCGCGCGATTCGTGGGTCAGTTTCGCCGATGTCCGCCACATCGACCCGGGGCACGACGCATGAGCGACAAGACGCTGCAGGACCATCCGGATTTCGACGCCCCGACCTTCGCCGAACGCCATTACGCCGACTTCCCTGAGGGTGTGCGCACCAACATGGTGATGAGCATCGACGGCTCGGTGAGTTTTCGCGGTCGGGTCGGTCCGCTCTCCTCACCCGCCGACCGCGCCCTCTTCCATGCTTTGCGTGCGCTGTCCGACGTCGTGCTGGTCGGAGCCGCCACCGCGCGCGTCGAGAAGTACGGTCCCCCGACGCTGCCCGACCAGCTGCTCGCGTTGCGGTCGCGCCTTCGGTGGCCGGGGGCGTCGGACATCCCGCGCCTGGCGATCGTCTCGCAGTCCTGCTCACTGCCCGAGAGGTCGCTCGACGTCCCACCCGAGCAGCGCCCGATCGTCATCACCTCCGCTCTGGCCGACACCTCTCCGGTGAACGACCGAGCCGAGGTCATCGCCGTGGGTGACGAGACCATCGACCTTCCTGCGGCTATCGACGAGCTGCGGGCCCGGGGGTTGCGTCGCATTCATTGCGAGGGCGGCCCGAGCCTGCTCGACAAACTCATCGAGGCCGACCTCGTCGACGAATTCTGCGTGACGATGGCACCTCAGGTGACCGGCGAGGGCAGCCCGGTCACCGACCCCGCCGCCGCGGTTCTCAGCCCACTCGATGCCCCGCGTCGCTTTCGGCTCGCACACGCGGTCCCGCACCACGACGACGTCTTCCTTCGCTACGTGCGGTGACCGCGGCAGACCCGCCCCGTTTCCCGGCGGGGACACCGGGTACCCGTCGCCATGGCCACATCCAGCGAGTCCCGCCGGTTCGACGTCGTCGTCGTAGGTGGCGGCAACGCCGGCATCAGTGCCGCCGCACGCCTGACCCGACGCGGCGTCTCGGACATCGCGATTATCGAGCCCCAAGCCGTACACACCTACCGGCCGTTGCTGTCCTATGTCGGCGGCGGACAGGCGACACTCCGCGAAGCCGAGCGCACCCAGCGGTCGGTGACCCCGGAATCGGCGACCTGGCTCCGCGGTTCGGTGACATCCATCGACGCCGGCCGGCGGACGATCCGGTGCCGGTCGGGCACCGTTGTGGAGTACCGGGACCTTGTCCTGGGGGTCGGTCTCGTACCCGACTCGGAAGCAATGCCCGGCATCGGAGAGGCGATCGACGAGCCGGCGGTGACCAGCAACTGCCTCGACCGAGCGGCGAAGACCTGGGAGCTGGTGACCTCGATGCCGCGCGGCGGTCGAGCGGTGTTCACGGTGCCGCGACCCCCGGTCAGCTGCACCGGCACCACCCTCAAGCCGCTGTTCCTCGCCGCCGCGCACTGGGAACGCACCGGGATCCTGCCGACGCTCGACATCACCCTGGTCGTGGACCGTCCTCACCTGCTCGGTGTCGACGACCTCGACGCCCGCCTGTCCGCCCGTCTCGAGGAGCTCGGCATCCGTGTCCTCCTCGACTCCGGAGTGCAGTTGCATCCCGGTGACAGGCGGGTCACCGCAACGTCGGCCGCCCGCACCGAGGACCTGGAGTTCGACCTGCTGCACGTGGTGCCACCCTTCCGCGGCCCGTCGATGGTCGAGGAGTCCGGACTCGCCGGGGGCCAAGAACACGGACTCGTCGACATCGATCCGCACACGTTGCGACATCGCTCGCATCCCGAGGTGTGGGCGATCGGCGACGGGGCCGCGATCGCCACCGACCCGTCGGGCGGAGGACTCCGTAAGCAGGTGGAGATCCTGGTCGACAACATCCTCGCAGCACGCACCGGCGACCCCTTACGCGATTTCGACGGCTATACGGTGGCACCCATCGCGACCGCGTCTCACCGTCTCATCGCGGCCGAGTTCGACCGGGGCGGAACATCGATGTCGTCGATCCCGTCCTTCCTAGACCCCCTCAAACCGCGCCGCAGCGCCTGGGCGTTCGACCGTTACGTCCTGCCCCGCCTGTACTGGAATCTGATTCTGCGAGGGCGTGTCTGACGTGAGATCTGGCGGGACCAGAGGGTGCCGCCGCTAATATCCTCGTCCATGAGCAAGCCGAAGAAGAGCTGGAAAGAGCTATCCCCCAACGCAAAAGCCGCCATCGTGGCGGTCGCGGCCGTCGACGCGGGCACCCGGGTGTGGGCCCTGCGAGATCTCGCCGGACGCCGCCCCGAGGAGATCAACGGGCCCAAGCGTGCCTGGGCGATCGGCCTGTCGATCGGTTCGACCGCCGGTATCGGACCGGCGATCTACCTGCTGTGGGGCCGCAAGCGCCGCGGATGACGTCAGTCGAAGGCGGCGTCGAACGTTCCGCGGGACACTCGGCGCCGTCCTGCGACTAACGTCTGCGGCATGCAACAAGACCGCAGCCGGCAGATCATCTGGGTTCTCGCCGGAATCGCGACGCTCCTCGTGGCCGTGTTCGTCGTGCTCGCCACGTACACCTTCACCCGTGACCGCGACAGTGACGCCGACGCTGCTCCGGTCACCGTGACCGTCACGAGCAGCCCGGCCGAAGTACCGGCGCCTCAACCCGCGCCGGTGACGCCTCCCCCGGTCACCACCCAGCCGGAGCCGACCGGGTCGACGCCCTACGAGGGTGGTCCGTGTTTCGAATCGGAGGCACGTTCGTTTGGTACCGCAGCCGACGGAACGAGCCTCGTGTGCAACTACATGGGCGCGGACGGGGGCTTCAGGTGGGTGCAGCACGCCGACAACGACGGGTCAGTCCACAACCTCGGGGAACCCTGCGACCCTGCTGTCGACAAGGTCGCCCAGGACCCGTCCGGCAAGGCGATCATGTGCGGCGGCCAGTTCTGGGTCGACGGCCCGTGACGCCGCAGAATCGCGGGTTCAACCGCAGAACCGCTGGCCGTGAGCAGCGCGTCTTCGGACCGCCGGCAATCCTGTCCGTAGGCCTCAGACCAACTCGGGCAGTACGCATTCGGTGAGCGGCGCGAGGTCCGGCGGGAACGCCGAACCGTCGAGTGGTTGCCAGCGCAGTTCGGCGATCTCGGCGGCGGGGTTCAGCGTCCGCGCGTCCCGGTCGAGCACCGTCGTGGAGACGAAGACCGCTGCCTCCACGTCGAACCCGTCTTCGTTCGCGGCGACCGCCCGGTAGACGCCACGCGACTGCAGCTCCGACGGGTCGAGTTCGAGGTGCAGTTCCTCTCGGCATTCGCGGATCGCCGTCTGCAGCGCGGTCTCGCCGGGCTCGGGCTTGCCTCCGGGGAACATGAATCGCGCGGTGCCGCGCTTGCGCACGGTCAGGACCGCGCCGGCGGAATCCCGCAGGACCACCGCACTCACCCGGATGACAGCTGAATCGACCACGCAACCCACCTTAGTGTCCGCACCTACCGGGCGAATCGGCGGTCACGCTCGAGGGCCGAGTTACCGGCGACGTCGGGCGTAGGCTCGAATCATCGAAACTCTTTGACAGGGCGGACTTTCGGAGCAGTGACGCAGAGTAGGCACACGAGGGAGGCGACCACGGTGGCATGGACCGGCGACCCGATCTGGCTGGCCGACGTACTGCGCGCCGAGGGCCTGGCCGTCATCGAACACGCCGGGTGGCGTGGCCGCGGCCACGGGGATTTCCGCGACCTGCGCGGGGTGATGTGCCACCACACCGCCGGTGGTGGTCCCAACGACTGGCGGGTCGTGCAGGACGGTCGGCCCGGCCTGCCGGGGCCACTCGCGCAGCTCGTCCTCGAACGCGACGGGACCTACCGGGTGATCGCGGCCGGGGTGGCGTGGCATGCCGGGGCCGGCTCCCATCCCGGATGGCCGACCGACAACGCGAACTGGCACGTGATCGGGATCGAGGGCGTGAACAACGGCGTGGGTCAGGTCTGGCCGGCGGCGCAGATGAATGCCTACCGGCGTGGCTGTGCAGCGATCCTCCGTCGACTCGGCGGACCCGCGTCGGATTGCGTCGGTCACAAGGAGTGGTCGTCGGAGGGCAAGATCGACCCGAATTTCGACATGGTGTCGTTCCGTGCGGAGGTCGCCCGCCTCATCGCCGGCAGCCCGCCGGCACCCGTGGAGAACGAGATCGACGCCGAAGCCCTGGTGGCCCGGGCCTGGATCGGTGCCAGGCTCACACCCGGCGAACTGCCGACCGCGGACGGCGTCGGACGCTTCGCCCGGTTCGCCAACGGCACGATCTACTGGCACCCGTATGTGCGCAACGGCGAAGCGACGGCCGTTCCGGCGCATCTGATGAAGACCTACGCGCAGTACGGATTCGAGTCCGGCTTTCTCGGCTACCCGACCCTGCGCCACACCGTCGTTCCCGGCGTCGGCGACATCCAGGCGTTCGAGGGCGGCACCCTCTACCGCCGCTATGGATACGACGGCTTCCCGGTGCGGGGTGTCATCGGCAAACGCTGGGCGGCGGAGGGTTACGAGACCGGCCTTCTCGGCTGGCCGATCTCCGACGAGTACGACAACGGCACCGGCGGTCTCGCGCAGGACTTCGAGAACGGGCGCCTGCAGTGGGACCCGTCCGGTGCCGTGAAGGAGATCAACCGCGGCAGCGACGCGATGTGAACACAGCCGACGCGCACGTCCGCCTGGACTACCGTTTCGAGAACCGCGAATTCAGTTCTGCCACACGGGCTGCCCGGTTCTCTGGACGCATCCGCCCGGCACGTTCGAGCAGATGAATGCCGTGCAGGGCAGCCCAGAAGGTCTCCGTCGCACCGCCGCGGTCGTCGTCCCCGATGGTTTCGGCGAGAACATCGAACCCCGCCCGTAGATCCGCGGGCGTCTCGTCGCTGGCGAACTCGGCGTCGATGGCCTGCTGGAACATCGCTTCGTACACGGCGGGGTGGGAACGCGCGAAGTCGAGATAGGCGTTGGCAACCGACTCGACGCGACCCCCTGCGCCACCATCGCTCGCCGCCGCACGACACTGCCGCGTCAGCTCGACGAAACCCTCGAGCGCGACGGCGAGCATGATCTCCGACTTGCCTCCTGGGAAGTGGCCGTAGAGCACCGGCTGCGAGTATCCGATGGCCTCGGCGAGATGCCTCGTGGTGACCGACGACCAGCCCTCCGCGTCAGCACGACGCCGCGCGGCCTCGAGAATCGCACGACGCCGTTCCTCATAGCGCTTCTGCCGCGCCGTCTGTTCGGCCATCGGATCTCCTCCATTCCGTTGCGTTCGCTCGCGACCCGGCCTAGTCTAGCATTACTAGAACTTCTAGTGCCGCTAGAAATGGAGTCGTCATGTCCCCTGTTCTCTCCGTGGTCACCACCGTCGTCGTCGGACTGATGGTCGGCGTGGAACTCTCGGTCGCCTTTGTGATCAACCCGATCACCCTGGCGCTGCCCGCCCCCGCCTCGATGGCCGCCAGATCGCACGGAGCCCGCATGATGGGTCGGGCGATGCCGTTCTGGTACTTCGGCTCACTGATCCTCGCCGGCGCGCTCGCCGCGACGACGTGGGGCACGACGACGTCGACCGCGGCCCTCGTGGCAGCGGCGCTGCTCGCGGTCAGCGTGGTCATGTCGATCACACTGCTCGTTCCGATCAACAACCGGTCCAAGAACTGGACCGCCGACTCGTACCCGGAGGACTGGCGAGAGCAGACGCGGCGCTGGGACAACCTCCACTACATCCGGGTCGCGGTCATCGTGGCGGCCTTCACCCTCGTCGCGATCGCCGCAGTGGCTTTGTGAGTGCGAGAGATCGGGCGACTACCACGGGACCCGTCCGTCGTGGCGCATGAGATCGATCGCGGCGCCGGTGCCCGACGATCGCCTGACGCGCCCACCACTCGCCATGCCCGATTTGCCCGAAGCGATTGTTACTGTGCTCTGGGCCGTCACACCGGCCATCGGCTACCGAAAGGAACGGCGTGGCATCCTCGTGGGAGATCCTGAAGGCATCGGCGCGTATCTTGCGATCCCGCAAGGAACTGACGATGTTCCCGGTGCTGTCCGGTTGCACCCTGGGCATTCTCACCATCGCGTTGGGCGTCTTGGTCGTCAGCATTCCGGCACTGCGGGACTCCACCGCAGGGTTGATCATCGTGGTCGCGGTCTTCTACTTCCTCGGGGCGTACGTGCTCACCTTCTGGCAGGCGGCGCTCATCTCACAGGCGGACGTCACTCTCGACGGCGGCGACCCGAGCGTCGCAGGCGGTATCGCTCGGGCCACGCGAGCCGGGGTGCGTCTGGCCCCGTGGGCGGCGATCGTCGCAACCGTGTCTTACCTGCTGGACGTCGCCGAACGTCGTCTGCCGCAACTCAACATCGTGCTCGACATGGCCTGGAACGTGACTTCCTTCCAAGTCTTGCCGATGATGGTCCTCGAGGACGAGTCCGTGCCCGGCGCCGTGCGGCGCGCCAGAGAAGCGTTCCGGGAGGTCTGGGGCCGCAACATTCTCGGCGTCGCGAGCACCGGGCTGATCTCGCTTGTACCGGCTGTGCCCGGCGCGGTCCTGATCTGGTTGGCCCTCACCGAGCTCGACGGCGCGATGATCGTCGTCGTCGCGCTGATCGGGATTCTGTTCATCGCCGCGGGCGCCGTCATCGCATCCGCCCTCAAGGGCATCTACCAGACCGTGCTCCACCACTACCTGGTCGACCGTCGGATGCCTGAGGCGTTCGGCGGGATCGACGGTAGCCGGTTGGTTCGCACCCGACGCAGCGCTACGGCGTAGTCGCAGCCCACAACGACAACACCCCCTGCGAGGAGGGGGTGTTGTCGGTGGAACCACGCGTCGGTCGCAGACCGTCGCCTCACGCATCGCGAATCAACCTCTGTCACAAGGCTGGTCGGCCTTCCTGACACATTGGGGCCGATCAGCTACCGGTGTTGTCCAGCCACCGCAGGAGCGAGTACAGGAACCGCGTCGAGCCGGGCATGAAGTTGTTGCCGTGGTGGTAGGTGGGGTCCAGGGTGGTGGCGATGATCCGGCCCGGCGTGCTGACGGTGTCCTCGTAGAGGATTGCGCCGGCGTCCGCGCGGGCACCGGTCTCGTCGGGTTCTTCCGCGACCACGAGCGGCACGACGTCGGCCTCGGTGTGCAGCAACCCGTGGTGATGCCAGATCACGGACTTGGTGGACAGGTACTCCCACGCCTCGTGCTCGGGGTTGCGCGTACGGATCAACGGATCCGAACCCTCGAGCCACCACCAGAAGTTGGTGGGACGCGGACTCCACGAGACGCCCGGAAGCCAGGTGTGCGCGGCGTTCTCACCGAGCACGACGAGCGTCCCCCCACGTTGCGGTACCGCGAGGAGCTGCGCGGTGTGCTTGCGGACCAGTTCGGGATGGAGCCGGTCGGCGAGCACGACGGTGTCGAACGCGTCGAGATCGCCGTCGGCGAGGTCACCGAGGTAGACGAACTCGGGCTGATGGGCGATCACCGCCGGGTCCTTGAGCGTCTGCAGGTGGAAGTGTGAGCCGCCGTGAACGAAGGCGAGGCGCCGACGCGAGCGCGGAGCGCGGTCGGTACGCGCGAAGGGTTCGGCGACGGGATCGGTGGTCGTGGTCATGGTCATACCTGGGCCTCCTGCTGGGCGAGCCACGTGAGCAGCTGGGGGAAGATTCGGGCGGAGGTGTTCGGGTCCTCCTGGTAGACACCGACATCGAGACCGCCATGGACGAGCACCTGACCGGCGCCGAGCGGATACACGTAGTCGACCGGAAGTGCGTTGCGGCCGATGCGATTTGCCACGACCGCGCCCTCCGGCAGCTTGTCACTGTAACCGCGGGCGTAGAAACCGGATACCCCGCGCCGGAAGCTTACGTCGGCCGGATCAACTCCCTCCCACACCGGATGGGCCTCACCGGAGACGATCGCGAGGTCCTTGGGGCCGAAGTACTGCAGCTTGCGCCACTTGCCCAGACCGGGCAGGAAATCGGTCAGGGGATGCCCCATGATCGCGACCCGGCCCCCCGCGGTGACGAAGTCGGTGAGCAGGTCACGACGGCGTTCGAGGAAGATCTGGTCGCAGTTGCCGTTGATCAGCAGGCCGCGGACGGTGCTCAGATCCAACTCGTCGAGCGAGTACAGGTCGACGGGAGTGACCTGGTCAGAGACTTCGGTGCCGCCGGACATACCGGCATTCGACCCCATCGTCAGATGCAGAACGGGTGGAAGTGACTGCGGTGCAGTCGGATCGGTACTCATCGAGATACTTTCTGTAGGGATGGTGCCGCGGGGGCTGTGTCCGCGAACGTGTCATAACGGGTGTAGAGAACGGTGCGGGGCCCGCCGCGATCGTCGACGGTCGTGCTGACCACGTCGATTCCGTACAGCTCGCTGAGCACATCGTCGGTGACGAGTTCGGCGACGGCGCCGACTCGGATGTCGTCGACCGAACGCATCACCACGGCGCGCCCGCCGAGGTGCAGGACGTGGTCGGGGTGATGGGTCGTGAGCAGGATGCCCATCCCGTCGGCCGCCAGGTCGCGCAGCAGCTCGAGCACGCGGGCCTGGTTCCGCAGGTCCAGGGCCGAGACCGGTTCGTCGAGGATCAGGAAGTTGCAGTCCGACACCAGCGCTCGTGCGATCAGCACCAGCTGGCGCTGTCCACCGGACAGCGCCGCGAAGCTGCGCGTCGCCAGGTCGGCGATCCCGACCCGCTCG
This sequence comes from Gordonia namibiensis NBRC 108229, assembly GCF_000298235.1. Taxonomy (GTDB): domain Bacteria; phylum Actinomycetota; class Actinomycetes; order Mycobacteriales; family Mycobacteriaceae; genus Gordonia; species Gordonia namibiensis. The sequence goes on along the minus strand of NZ_BAHE01000008.1, from coordinate 35,934 downwards.
AGGATCTCGCGGGTGCGGGCGACGTCGGCACGACTGGGAGTGGCGAACGCCGACACCTTCTTGGCCCGCCCCATCAGGACCATGTCGAACACCGAGTAGGCGAAGTTCGACGCACTCGCCTGCGGGACATAGCCGATCGCGGCGTCATGGGTGACCGACCCCTCGGACAACCGGGTCAGTCCGGCGATACAGCGCAGCAGCGTGGTCTTGCCCTGCCCGTTGGGGCCGAGGATGGAGGTGATTCCTCCGTCGATGCGCAGACTGGCGTTCCGGAACACCCAGTCGCAGCGCGGGTAGTGGAAGCCGGCGTCCCGTAATTCGAGGGCGGTGTGATCAACCATCAATGAATGCCTGTCTGCGTGAATTGCTCAGGAGCAGAACGAAGACCGGGGCACCGATGATCGCGGTCAGGATACCCAGCGGGATCTCGCCGGCGCTGATGGTGCGCGACAACGTGTCGATGATCGTCAGGTACGCGGCGCCGAGGACAAACGTCGTCGGCATCGAGATCCGGTGGTCGGGTCCGACCCACAGCCGGGCCATGTGCGGGACGACGAGGCCGACCCAGCCGATCACCCCCGACACGGCGACGGCACCGGCCGTCATGAACGCCACCATCGTCAGCAACACCGCTCGCAACCGTCCCGGATTCAGTCCGAGCGCGGTGGCGTCGTCGTCGCCGAGCGAGAGGATGTTGATCCGCCAGCGCAAACCGATCAACACCGTCGAACCGATGAGGATCGGGATGGCGGCGATCAGCACCTTCCCCATGTCTGCGGTGGCCAGAGAACCCATGAGCCAGAACACGATCGACGGCAGCGTCGTGTACGGGTCGGCGACGTAGGTGATGAACGAGACCAGTGCCGAGAAGAAGGCGCTCGTGACCACGCCGCCGAGCACGATGGTGAGGATCGGTCCGCCCGCCCGGGTGCGCCCGATCAGCAGCACCATGCCGAGCGCGACCAGTCCGAACAGGAACGCACCACCGACGAGGAAGGCCGACCCCAGCCCGAAAATGAGCGCCAGCACACCGCCGAACGACGCCCCGGAGGACACCCCGAGGATCTGCGGGCTCACCAGTGGATTTCGGAACGCCGCCTGCAGGGCCGCGCCGCCGAGGGCCAGGCCACCGCCGACGAGCATGGCGAGCAGGACGCGCGGAAGACGAACGCCCAGAACCACGTTGGCCTCCGCCTCGGTCCAGGTGCGGGGCAGCGCGATCACCTCGTTGACGAGGATGCGGGCGACCTCGTTGACCGGCACGGTGTAGCGACCCACCGACAACGAGATCAGGCCCACCGCGACGATGCCGACGGTCAGGACCAGCGGCACCACGATGCGCGTCGACGTGCGCGTCTTCTCCGGCTCGGCGACGAGCTCATGCACGGAAGTCGTCATAGTCCGCGCTGCCCGCGTTGTCCGGCATCTGCAGGATGCGATCGATGTCGGCGTCGGTCACGTCGTAGGCGTACAGCGTCCGGTAGGTCTCCCGGATGCGCCCGCGCAGTTCGTGGTCGACGTCGGGGAAGAAGACCGAGTTGGCCCACATCCACATCAGATTGGATTCGTAGCACGGCGGGTCCCAGGAGAATCCGCCGATCGGAGCCTGGTAGACCCGCTTGTTCTTGACCGCCGACAGCGACGACCAGCGGGGATCGCCGTACATGTCGGCGGGGGTCGTGGGCTCGAAGTTGCCGAGGATCACGATCTCCGGATCCCAGCCCAGGACCTGCTCTCGGGTGACGCCGAAGCTCGAACCCTTGCCCGCACCCGAGGCGACATTCTTGCCACCGGCCAGTCGAATCCAGAAGTCCATGTAGCTGTTGTCTGCGCCGACCTTGATCTCGGGAGCGTTGTACATGTACAGCACGCGGGGGGCTGCGGAAGCGTGAGCCGCGGCGGCCTTCTCGACGACCTTGCGGTCGGCGGCCATCGTCGCGAGGACCGCGTCGGCCTGCGACTTCTTGCCGAGCAGTTCCCCGAAGATCGAGATCCACGCCTCGAGGTCCTCCTGGGTGCCGTACTTGAGCAGCAGCACCTTCAGCCCGGCGTTACGCAGCGGCGCGACGATGTCGTCGCCCTTGTCGCCCCACTGGATCACGACGTCGGGGTTGAGGCTCAGGATGTGCTCGACGTTGGGCACGAAGTCGTTGCCGGCGACCACCGGGGTGTCCAGGAACGCCGGGAACATCGTGCCCAGCATGCCCTTGGACGCCATCGAGATCGCGACCTCGTTGACGCCGACGTTGCGGGCGGTGGACTGATCCGAACCGATGATCATCGACGGAACCGGGATGATCGTCGACGCGATACGACCGACCGGGGTGTCGAAGGTGACCGTGTTCTGATACTGGTCGACGACGGTGATCGGACCGCCCGCGGCGCCGGTGCCGGCGGTCTCGGAGACTGCTTCGCGGGTCGAGCACGCAGTGACACCCAACGCCCCCAGGGCAAGCGCGGCAACTCCCATCGAGCGCATGAGGTCGCGGCGCGAGAGGTGTGCGGCAGGGGCGGACGGACGGGGGCGGGCAGCCATCTGGACTCCAGGACAAGCAGGCGGCGACGCGATGCGCTGATCAGCGCCTCGCGTCATCGGAACGGACATCTTCGACAATTAGGGGAGCTTATACTAACCAAGGCTAGCCTTGCTTCAGTGGTGATTCTGTGCCGACAATTCTGGGCACAGGGTGGCGAATTCCGTGCAGATATGGTGTGCGCGAAGGGGACCCGCAACGGGCGCAGGACAACAAGCAAAGGGTGGGTCAGACCCGAAAGTCTGACCCACCCTTTTGTGGAGTGGAGCTAAGGGGACTCGAACCCCTGACCCCCACACTGCCAGTGTGGTGCGCTACCAGCTGCGCCATAGCCCCGTATTTTTTTGTTCCGCCCTGTTCAAGGGCACTGTGAAAGTTACACCACTGCCTCGACGGCGACCAAATCCGCAGGAACCGGGCCCTTTGCCGGGCCCGGTCCCCCTCGGATCACGACTTGCCGGCGCCCAGAATCCCGTCGAGCCAGCCGGTGCCGTCGAGCAGTCCGTCGACGGGCTTGCCGTCGTGGAGCACGCTCGGGGTGCCCACCTGGCCGGCGGCCTTCTTGAGTTCGTCGCTCGACGTGGCGGCGTTCGCTTCCGCCTGCGCGACCTTCTCGTTGTCGGTGATGCACTTGGCGGTCGCGGGTGTCGCACCCTGCGAGGTCGCCAGGCGCGCCAATTCGGGGCTGGTGATGTTGCCGGTGCCGTCCTCCGCCGGCTGGGCGCCGAACAGCGCGCTGTGGAACCGGAGGAACAGGTCGGTGTTCTGCTCCTGCGCCACACAGGTCAGCGCGCCCGCGGCACGGGAACTGTAGTCACCGGTCGCCGACCGCGAGTTCAGGAAGTTGAGCGTGTGATAGCGAACCCGCAGCTTGCCCTCGGTGACCGCGGCGGTGATCGCGGGACCCGACTGCTGCTCGAACATCTTGCACACCGGGCACAGCGGGTCCTCGAAGACGTCGATCAGCGGCGCGTTCTCCGGTCCGACGATCATCGTCGAACTCGCCGCGAGCGCAGACTGGTCCGCGGTCCCCTTGTCGCGACCGCTCCACCAGATCCCGCCGATGACCAGGCCCGCGATCACCAGGATCGCGATACCTCCGAGGACGTAGGTCATCGTGCTCGACGGTGCGCTCGGCTGATACTTCGATGTGGTGGCGCGGGGCACGGAGGCTCCCGACTTACGCTTTTCGCTCACGTAACGACTTTATCCGCGCGGCACTGATAATCGGCTGAGTAGATGCGCCCGAAGCGCACCGAATACGTGCCGCTTTCGTGAATGATCTCGACACGGCTCGATCGGCGAAGGGACGGTCGATCGGCGAAGGGACGGTCGTTCGGCGAGGGGACGGTCGATCGGCGAAGGGACGGCTCGCCCGGCGACCCGCCACATACGTCGTTACGCTCACCGGGTGACCAACAGCGAGGTCGACGAGGAAATGAACCCGATCAGCCACGAGCACCCGGACGTCTCGGGCGGCCAGGTCCGCGCCGCGACCTTCGGCGCGATGGACGGCTTGGTCACCAACATCAGCCTCGTCGCCGGCGTCGGTGGCGCAGGTGCCAGTGCACACACGATCATCCTGTCGGGCGTCGCCGGACTGATCGCCGGCGCGTTCTCGATGGCGCTCGGCGAGTTCACCTCGGTGTCGACGCAGAACGAGCAGCTCGATGCCGAGGTGGAGGTCGAACGCTCCGAGATCGAGAAGAACCCCGGCGGGGAGATCCACGAACTCATCGAGATGTTCACCGAGATGGGCATGACCGAGGAGACCGCGACCACCGCGGCGCACGAGATCCACCAGGACCCCGAAGGTGCGGTCGACGTCCACATCACCCAGGAACTCGGCGTCGCCCCGTCGGACAAGCCCTCTCCGTGGGTGGCGGCGATCTCGTCGTTCGTGATGTTCGGCATCGGCGGCGTCGTCCCGCTGATCCCGTACCTGCTCGGGTTCTCTTCGCTGCTCCTCGGCCTGTCGGTGGGCGCCGTCGGACTCCTCATCGCCGGAGGCGTCGCCGCCTACGTCACCCGTCATCCGATTGCCCGGGGCGCGCTACGTCAGCTGTGCTTCGGCGTGATCGCCGCCGGCGCCACCTATCTGGTGGGCCTGGCGATCGGCATCCCCGCGGGCGGCTGATCAGCTCCCGAGCGCGGTGTCGACGACCTGCTGCGCCTCCTTCTGAACCTGCGCGAGATGCTCAGGGCCCTTGAAGGATTCGGCGTAGATCTTGTAGACGTCCTCGGTTCCCGACGGCCGCGCGGCGAACCACGCATTCTCGGTGGTGACCTTCAGACCGCCGATCGCCGCCCCGTTGCCGGGGGCGGTCGTCATGATCGCGGAGATCGGTTCACCGGCGAGTTCGGTGGCCTTCACCTGCTCCGGCGACAGCTTCGACAGCACCGCCTTCTGCTCGCGTGACGCGGGCGCGTCGATCCGGGCGTAAGAGGTCTCCCCGTACTGCTCGGCGAGTTCGGCGTACCGCTGCGACGGCGTCTTGCCGGTGACGGCCAGGATCTCCGAGGCGAGCAGCGCCATGATGATGCCGTCCTTGTCGGTCGACCACGGCGTGCCGTCGAACATCAGGAACGACGCGCCGGCGCTCTCCTCGCCGCCGAAGGCGACACGTCCGGAGAGCAGTCCGTCGACGAACCATTTGAAACCGACGGGGACCTCCAGCAGCGGCCGGCCGATCCCGGCGACCACCCGGTCGATCAGTGACGACGACACCAACGTCTTGCCGACCGCCGCCTGCTCCGACCACTGCGGACGATGGGTGAACAGGTAGTCGATGGCCACCGCGAGGTAGTGGTTCGGATTCATCAGGCCGGCGTCGGGCGTGACGATCCCGTGGCGGTCGGAGTCGGCGTCGTTCCCGGTCGCGATGTCGAAGGAGTCGCGCGCCGAGATCAGCGACGCCATCGCGTTCGACGACGAGCAGTCCATCCGGATCTTGCCGTCGGTGTCGAGCGTCATGAACGAGAACGTCGGGTCGACGGTCGGGTTGACGACGGTGAGGTGTTCGAGGTTGTAGCGCAGCCCGAGGTGGGCCCAGTACCCAACCGACGCACCGCCGAGCGGGTCGGCGCCGATGTGGATGCCGGCGTCGCGGATGGCCGTCATGTCGACGACGTCGCCGAGACCTTCGATGTAATCGAGCAGGAACGAGTAGTCCCGGACGAACTCACTGGCTCGGGCCCGTTCGAACGGAATCCGCTTCACGCCGTCGAGCTTCGCCGCGAGCAGTTCGTTGGCGCGGGCGGCGATGACCGAGGTGATGGTGGTGTCGGCCGGACCACCGGTCGGCGGGTTGTACTTGAACCCGCCGTCGCGAGGTGGGTTGTGCGACGGCGTCACCACGATGCCGTCGGAGAGCACACCGGGGTTCTCCTTGTTGAACGTCAGGATCGCGCGACTGACCGCAGGGGTCGGGGTGTACGAGTCGTCCTCGGCGGTCAACACCGACACCTCGTTGGCCGCGAGAACCTCGAGCGCGGTCCGCCACGCCGGAATGGACAAAGCGTGCGTATCGAAACCGATGAACAGCGGACCCGTGATTCCCGCACTGGTCCGGTATTCGACGATGGCCTGCGTCGTCGCGAGAATATGCGCCTCGTTGAATGCGGTGTCGAAACTCGAGCCCCGGTGGCCGGAGGTCCCGAACACGACCTGCTGCAACGGGTCCGACGGATCGGGGACGTTGTCGTAATAGGCACGCTCGAGTGCCTCCACGTCGACGAGGTCTTCGGGCAGGGCCAATGTTCCAGCGCGGGAATGTGCCATATCGCGATTCTGCCATCAAGATCCGAATTCGCCCGTCCGACGACACCAATTGGCGGAGGCTCAGCAGACCGGTCCGAATTCGTCCCGGAATCGAATCGCTAGGGTGAGACGATCGTCGACGTGCCGTTGGAGGCCTGCCGAACCATGTTGAACCCAGGTCCCCTGCGACCGCTCTCCCCCGGCCTGTTCTCGACCCGGCGCGACCCGGCGGGCCTTCTCGTCCTGGTGCTGCCCGGCGGCACCGACGACAGTCGCAAACCGTTCAGTCCATGGCAGGGCTCGGCAATGCGCATGTACCCGTTCACGTGGTCGCTTCGACTGCGCTACGGACGGGCCGTGCGCGTGCACCAGGTGCGGTACCGCGTCTACGGCTGGAACGGCGACGAGAACAGCCCCATGCTCCCGGCGCGCGCAGCGCTCGACGAGTTGTGCCGACGCCACCCCGGCGTCCCCGTCGTCGCGATCGGCCACTCGATGGGCGGCCGGGTCGCCGCGCAGCTGGCCGCCGACCGCCGGGTCATCGGTGTTCTCGCTCTCGCCCCCTGGTGGCAGTACGCCGATTGGCGACACATCCACCCCGGCGCCCGCGTGGTGGCGGTCCACGGCGACGCGGACGAACGCACCTTCGCCAAGCGCACGCGGAAGGGCATCGACGAATTGTCGGCGCAGGGCGTCGACGCCCAGTTCGTCAACGTCCCCGACGGCGGCCACGCGATGCTCGACCACATCGGCCTGTGGCAGCGCAGCGCACTCGACTTCGTGGGCGAGCGCTTGACCGCTGTGCACCGTAAGTAGACTCCGCAGGCTGACATCACCGGGCCCCCGATGGCCCGCACCATGAAGGAGTCCATCGCATGCACGCGATAACCGTCACCGATCAGGGAACCCAGATCTCCTACAGCATCGATGACGTGACCCGATACCACGGCCCCGGCTTCCCGGGCGGCGTCGCGCACGCGTTCAAGGTCCTCGAGCGAGCTCTGCCCCAGCTCGGCGAACCCGGCTCGGTCGAGCGTCGTGACATCGTCGTGGCCACGGCACATACCGGCCCCGGCGTACGGGACACCTTCGAGATGGTCACCCGTGCGGTGACCGAGAACCGCTTCACCGTCGACTCCGCACTGGAGCGCAACGATCGTGGCGCGACGCTCGAGCGCTACGTCTTCGAACTGTCCTACCGCGATCGGAAGGTTCGGCTGGAGATCCGCGAGGGGTTCGTGACCGACGAGTTCATCGCGCTGGCCCGGCAACCGGAGCGCACCGCCGAAGGAGAGGCGCGCCTGACCTACCTCAAGCAGGAGATGGCGGATCGGCTCCTGGCCGCGCCGGCCGAGGCGGTCTACGACGTGGTGAACGGCTGACACCGCCACCACGTCGGCCCACCGCCTATCCCTGTCGCCGGGCTCCGGACAGTTCCTCGACGTACTCCGGATAGAACTCGACGTAGGTGTCGCCCGAGAGCACGTACATCGGATCGTCGCCGGTCTCGGAGTAGGCCTGCTTGCGCAGTTCGGTGCGCATGTTCTTGAAGGTCGACGTGTGTTCGAGCTGGTCGACGATCCGGACGAACAGCGGCACCGCGTAACTCGGGAGTCCCTTGCGGACATGTGCGGCGAAGCCCGCGGCGTCGAACTCCTGACCGTCGTGGAGACTCACCGCCGCCATGCCGGCCTTGCCGTCGACGCCGGGCACCGGCACACCGAAGACGACGGCCTCCTCGACCGAGTCGTGTGCGTCGACGACCGCCTCGACCTCGGTGGTGGCGACGTTCTCGCCCTTCCAGCGGAAGGTGTCACCGATGCGGTCGACGAAGCCGATGTGGTGGAAGCCCTGATCGCGGACGACGTCGCCGCTGTTGAACCACTGGTCGCCCTTCTTGCGGGCGTCGCGGACGATCTTCTTCTCGGTGGCCTTCGGATCGGTGTAACCGTCGAAGGGGACACGCGAGTTGATCTGCGCGAGAAGCAGTCCCGTGCCGCCCTTGCCGACCTTCTTCACCCGGCCGTCGGGTCCGCGCAACGGTTCGCCGGTCTCCTCGTCGTACTCGACGACGATGTACGGCAACGGTGAGAAGCCCGCGGTCTTCGACAGCCCGAAGACGTTGACGAAACCGATGTTCGCCTCGCTGGCCGCATACAACTCGACGATGCGGTCGATGCCGAACCGTCCGGTGAAGTCATCCCAGATGTCGGGGCGCAAGCCGTTGCCGACGGCCAGCCGGACGCGGTGCGCGCGGTCGGTCGGCTTCGGCGGCTGCGCGAGGAGATACCGGCACAGCTCGCCGATGTAGCTGAACGCGGTGGCATCGTTCTCGATGAGCTCGTCGAAGAAGCGGGACGCCGAGAACTGCTTGCCGATCGCGAGGCAGGCACCGGAGTTGAGCACCGACGACAGTGAGATCGTGAGCGCGTTGTTGTGGTAGAAGGGCAGCGCCGTGTACATCACGTCGTCGCTGCGCAGTCGGATCCCGAGACCGCCGATGCCGTTCATGGCGACCAGCCAGCGGTAGTGACTCAGCTTGCTGGCCTTGGGGTATCCGGTGGTGCCCGAGGTGAAGATCAGGATCGCCGTCGAGCCGACCTCGACGGATTCAGTGGCCTTCGGATTGACCGGCGAGCACGGCGCGACCAGCGACGGCAGCTTCTCGAAGGTGAATTCCTTTGCCGGACGCGCACTCTGCGGTACCGAGTCCAGGGCCTCGACCAGATCCTCCTGGTACAGAACGACCTTGGCGTCGAGGAGCCCCAGGCTGTGCTCGAGTACTGCGCCGCGCTGGTGGAAGTTGATCATGCCGCAGATCGCGCCGATCTTGACGATGCCGAGCATGGCGATCACGACGTCGGGGTGGTTCTTCGACAGCACCGCCACCACATCGCCCTTGCCGACGCCCTCGCGCGTCAGGAAGTCGGCGAGACGGTTGGCCCGGGCGTTGGCCTCGCGGTAGGTGATCGACGAGCCCTCGAAGCGCAGGAAGTCGCGGTCGGGGTACTTGTCGACGGACTGCTGGAAGCGCTTGCCGATGGACATCTTGGTCGTCGGCGGCTTGGGCAGCATCTCCGGCAGCACACGCAGAACGGTCCCGATGTCCTTGCGCAGCGACGCGACGCCCGCCGCCATGTCGGCGAGACGGATGTCGGGCAGGAGCCCGGTCCCCGATGCGTGATCAACCATTCAAAGCCTCCCCAGTATGTGTTCGACGACACACACCATAGCCGGAGATGCGCGACAATGGAACGCAAGATTCGATTCGTTCCAACCGTAAACCGACCCTTCGTATTGGCGTTGCACCTGTGACCGGCCACACTGTCTCCCATGACCGACAACACCGTTGCCGCGCCGAACCGAGAAGGAGCCCCGGCAGGACCGCTCGAGGGCGTCACCGTGCTCGAGCTGGGCACCCTGATCGCGGGCCCGCACGCCGCCCGACTCCTCGGCGACATGGGCGCTGACATCATCAAGATCGAGCCGCCGAACAAACCCGATCCGATCCGCACCTGGGGTCAGGCCGAGGTCGACGGCCACCGCTTCTACTGGACGGTCCACGCCCGCAACAAGAAAGCGATCACCCTCGACCTGCGCTCCGACCGCGGGCGCGAGATCTTCCTCCAGCTCGCCGATCGCGCCGACGTCGTCGTCGAGAACTTCCGCCCCGGCACGCTCGAACGTCTCGGCATCGGCCCGGACGTGCTGTCGGAGCGCAACCCCGGCCTCGTCATCGTGCGGGTGTCCGGTTACGGCCAGACGGGTCCGGATGCGACGCGCGCCGGCTATGCATCCGTCGCCGAAGCAGCAAGCGGCCTAAGGTATCTCAACGGCTACCCCGGGCAATTGCCTCCGCGACTGGCACTTTCGATCGGCGACACCCTCGCCGGCATGTTCGCTGCGCAAGGCGCTTTGGCTGCCCTGTATCGCCGGACGGTGACCGGCAAGGGCCAGGTCGTCGACACATCCCTCATCGAATCCTGTGTCGCCGTGCAGGAATCGGCGATCGCCGACTACGACGCGGGCGGCGTGGTGCGCGGACCCTCGGGCACCCGACTCGAAGGCATCGCGCCGTCGAACCTTTACCCCACCAGCGACGGGACGCACGTCATCATCGCTGCCAACCAGGACTCGGTGTTCGCCCGCCTCTGCCAGGCGATGGGCCGGCCCGAACTCGCCACCGACGAGCGGTTCGCCGACCACACCGCGCGCGGTCGCAACCAGGACGAGCTCGACGCGATGATCGGCGAATGGTCGGCGCAGTACTCCGCCGAGAAACTCACCGAGGTGCTGAGCGCCGCGGGAGTGGTTGTGGGACCGGTCAACACAGTTGCCGAGGTGGTCGCCGACCCTCACCTGCGGGCGCGCGGCATGATCGCCGAGCACTACGACGAGGGCGCCCAGCGAACCGTCCTCGGACCCGGCGTCGTCCCCCAGTTCAGCGAGACGCCCGGCGGCATCCGCAACGCCGGCCCGCCCACGCCGGGGTACGACAACGAGACCGTCTACGGCGAGATGCTGGGACTGTCGGCCGACGACCTGACCGAACTCCGGGAGTCGGGCGTCATCTGACCGGCCGCCGCTGAAATCCGCCCCTGAGATGCGCCCTCCACAGCCGGGGCGGCGACGATACGTCGTCGGACGCGCTCAGGAGGGTGTCTATCAGGGGCGGATTTCGTACGAATGCTGTTTGCGGCTCCCCCGAGGTAGAAAGTTCGGCTTCCCGAAACTATAGTGTCGGCATGCCCAAGGTGCACGCGCGTCGACTGCTGTCCGTCGGGGCGCTGATCCTTGCCCTGTGCACGGCCATCTCCGGCTGCACCCTGTCCAGCCGGCTCCCCGACGAGAAGGTCGTGCTCACGACGTTCACCGTGCTCGCCGACATCGCGTCTAATGTCGCGGGAGATCGCCTGCGGGTCGAGTCGATCACCAAGCCGGGCGCGGAGATCCACGGTTACGAACCCACTCCTGGCGACGTACGACGCACCGCGACGGCCTCGCTCGTCGTCGACAACGGACTCAACCTCGAGGCGTGGTTCGGCCAGTTCGTCGACGGGCTCGACGTTCGGCACGTGGTGGCCAGCGACGGCATCGATCCGATCGACATCGCCTCGGATGCCTATGCGGGCAAACCGAATCCGCACGCGTGGATGTCCCCGGTCAACGTCGGCATCTATGTCGACAATCTGGTCGAGGCGTTCACCGACCTCGACCCCGAGGGCGCCGAGATCTTCGCGGCCAACGGGGCGTCGTACAAGGAGCAGCTGCAGCAGGTACAAACCGAACTGGTCTCGGCACTCGACGACCTGCCGCCCAACGAACGCGCGCTGGTCACCTGCGAGGGCGCCTTCTCCTACCTCGCACGCGACGCCGGACTCGCCGAGCGCTACATCTGGCCGGTCAACGCCGAACAGCAGGCCACCCCGCAGCAGGTCGCCGCGGCCATCGACTTCGTCCGCAAGAACCGGGTGCCGGCGGTCTTCTGCGAGTCGACGGTCTCCGACGCGGCGATGCAGCAGGTCGTCGGCGCAACCGACGCCCGCTTCGGCGGCACGCTGTACGTCGACTCCCTCTCCGAGGCCGACGGCCCGGTGCCCACGTACCTCGACCTGATCCGACACGACGCCCGGACCATCGTGTCGGGACTGACGGGAGACATCCGATGATCACCTCGCATGCCATCGAGGTCGACGACGTGACGGTGCGCTACGGCCGCATCCTCGCGCTCGACCACGCCTCGGTGCGCGTGCCGACGGGCCGCATCTGCGCGCTCGTCGGCATGAACGGATCGGGCAAGTCGACGCTGTTCAAGACCATCGTCGGGTCGGTCACCCCGACCACCGGCTCGGTCACACTCGCCGGCAGATCCCCCGCCGCCGCTCGCAAGTCCGGCCTCGTCGGGTACGTCCCGCAGTCCGAGGACATCGACTGGACGTTCCCGCTCTCGGTGCGCGACGTCGTGATGACCGGCCGCTACGGCCATCTCGGCTTCACCCGCCGACCCAAGCGCGCCGACCACGACGCCGTCGACAAAGCACTCGCGCGCGTGGAACTCACCGACTACGCCGACCGTCAGATCGGCCAGCTCTCCGGTGGCCAGCGCAAGCGCGCCTTCGTGGCCCGCGGCATCGCACAGGAGGCCTCGATCCTGTTGCTCGACGAGCCTTTCGCCGGCGTCGACAAACGCACCGAGGCCACCATCACCGCGTTGCTGCGCGAACTCGCCGATTCGGGTGTGACGATCCTGGTGTCCACGCACGATCTGCAGGTTCTGCCGACGCTCGCCGACGAGGCGATCCTGCTGATGCGGCGGGTCGTCGCACAGGGTGACCCCACCGAGGTGATCACCACCGACAATCTGGTGCGCGCCTTCGGGCTCGACCCGCTGGACCGGACCGTACAGACTCCCGGCGACCGCCAGGAGGAGGCGTCATGAGCATCGTCGACCACCTCCTCGACCCCTTCGCCTACGCCTTCATGACCCGGGCATTGTGGGCGACGCTGATCGCATCGGTCGTCTGCGCGCTGTTGTCGTGCTGGCTGGTGCTGATCGGTTGGTCGCTGATGGGTGACGCCGTCTCCCATGCCGTACTGCCGGGAGTCGTGCTCGCCTACATCGTCGGATTCCCGTTCGCCATCGGCGCGGTGGTCTTCGGGTTCCTCGCGGTGGCGATGATCGGTGCGGTCCGCGACGGCGGCCGGGTGAAAGAGGACGCCGCAATCGGCATCGTCTTCACATCGCTGTTCGCCCTCGGGCTGGTCCTGATCTCGGTGACGCCGAGCCAGACCGACCTGAACCACATCATCTTCGGCAACCTGCTCGGTGTCTCGGCGTCGGATCTGATCCAGATCGCGATCCTCGGTGCCATCGTCGCGGTGATCCTGCTGCTCAAGCGCCGCGACTTCACCCTCTACGCCTTCGATCCCACCCACGCCTTCGCCATCGGCCTCAGCCCGAGGCTGCTGGGCGCGGTACTCCTCGCCCTGCTGGCTCTGACCGCCGTGACCGCGCTGCAGGTGGTCGGCATCGTGCTGGTGGTGGCGATGCTGATCATCCCCGGCGCGACAGCGCAGATGCTCACCAACCGCTTCACCCGCATGCTGGTCATCGCGCCCGCCACCTCGGCACTGTGCGGCGTCATCGGCCTGTACGTGTCCTACTACCAGGACACCTCACCCGGCGGCATGGTCGTGCTGGTGCAGGGAATCCTGTTCCTGCTCGTCTTCCTGTTCAGCCCGACCCACGGCGTCATCAGCAAGCGACGTCGTCACCGTGAGCACGCGCTGGCCGACGCGGCTGCGGCCTGAGCCGCGGCGACACCGAGCGGCGTCCGACGGTCGGTCATCGTTCGGCGCATTGTCGGGTGTGACGGGGGTAACGTGAAAGGTGCTTGCAGCAGCGTCGAGCATCCTAGTAACTGCGACCTCCGGAGTGTGCGCGGTGATCATCCTCGGAATCATCCTTCTTGTTCTCGGATTCATCTTCGGCATCCCGATCCTGTGGACCCTGGGCATCATCGTCGCCGTGATCGGCGTGATCCTCGCGGTTCTCGGTGCCACCGGGCGCGCGGTGGGCGGTCGAGCCCACTACTACTGAGATAGGCCTTCGGAGCGTCGGCACCAGGCTCACGCCGCACTCGAACGCCGAGGTCAGCTCGGTTCCCGAACCGACCCTGTAGAAGCCGCTGTACGCAAAGCGCCCCACCTGCGAACAGGTGGGGCGCTCTGGCCGTGGAGCTGCCGGGAATTGAACCCGGGTCCTCCGTCGTGTTGGTAGGGCTTCTCCGTGTGCAGTCCGCTATGTCTCTACTTGGATCTCTCGGTCACGCGAACAAGCCGAGATGACGATCCCAGTCGCTGTTTGATGTTCCGACCTCGCCCGCGACCGGCGAGGACGGTGAGCTCCCTGAGATGATGCCGGCATCCGGATTCGGGAGCACAATCCGGGCCGACAGACTAGCCGTCGCTACTTAGGCAGCGAGGGCGTAGTCGCGCTGATTGGAATCGGCGCTTAATTGGTTGCTGCGACGCTTATACGGTGGTCTCCAGCCTGCACCGACACGCTTCCCCTACCTCGACGCACGTAGTCGAAACCGATCAGCCCCGAGACAGGTACCCGCCGACCGAAGTCAGCGAGCAATTCAGTCTAACAAGTCCGACAGCGGACTTCATTCCTGGTTTCGACGGAGCTCAACCAGCGGGAAGAACGCCAGCTCAACCAGCGGGAAGAGCGGAGCTCAACCAGCGAGAAGAACGCCAGCTCAACCAGCAGGAAGAACGGCGCTCGACCAGCGCGAAGAACCGAGCTCAACCACCGGCGAGCACGATCGGCGCGAACATGTCGACGACGCGGTCCTCCCAGTCGTCGCCGACGCTCCCCGACCTGGCCCGTTCCGCGACGAGTGTTCCGACGATGCTGTCGATGAGCGTCTCCGGGTCCACGGTGGAAGCCACGAGTCCGCGACTCTTGCCATCGTCGATGACTCTCGTGAGGTCGGCGCGGTGCGTCGACAACACGGTGCGAAAGATCTCGGTGAAGGCGGGATCGGCGTCGGTGATCAGCGCCGCCATCCCACCGAAGCCGATGCCGTCGGACACCATCGACGCCGCATGGCGGACCACCCATCGAAGGCGTTGATCCCCCGACAGCTCGTCGTCGAGACCCGGCGGCGTCCCCACGGCGACGAGCGCCGCGGTGAGCATCTCGTCGCGATTGCGGTATCGGCGATAGATGGTGGTGCGGGCGACGCCGGAGTGGGCGGCGACGGCCTCGATCGTCACGCCCGACGGCCCCTTCGTGCGCAGCAGTTCCAGCGCAGCCGTGATGATCTTCGGACCGCTGTCAGCAGGCAAGCGCGGAACCCTTCTCCAGTCGGAACCGGCGCTGTCGAGCACCGGTGCTTCAGGAATATCACGGCACGCTCAGCCGCTACACAGAGTGTTGCGCTACAGTCGCCGTAGCGATACACACTATGTATCGGAACCCGTTTACCCGAGGAGGTTGTTCGCCGTGCGCTCCGCACCCCGTCCAAGATCGTTCGCCTTCGCCGCTTACCTGGTGATGCTGCTCGGATTCCTGTTCCTGGGACTGTTCGTGATGTCACTTGCCGGTGGCGTCGATGCACCGTCGTGGATGTTCGGACTCGCGATGGCCGGTCTGTTCGCAGGTGCCCTCACCGCGTTCCGCATGCAGATCCGACTCAGCGAGGCCACCCGCGACAGCGATGTGTACGTGTCGTCGGACCCGCTCACTCCCCCGTTGCGGCGTACCGACGTCGAACGATACGAACGCACCTACCGCCGCGCGCCGGCGGCGACCGCCGAGATCCCGCCGGCGACCGAGGGCACGCGCCTCTACAAGGCCGCCTGAATCGACCGATCCGGTCGGTCAGCCCATCCCCTTCACGCGACGGCCGACCTCACGCTCGACCTCACGCTGCGCGGTCCGCTTGGCGATGTCGTGGCGCTTGTCGTGCGCCTGCTTACCGCGGGCGAGCGCCAGCTCGACCTTGACCCGTCCGTCGTTGAAGTACAGCGACAGCGGCACGAGCGTGAGGTTTCCGTCGCGGATCTTGCCGATCAGATTGTCGATCTCCCGACGATGCATCAGCAGCTTGCGCTTGCGTCGGACCGCGTGGTTGGTCCAGGAACCGTGGCCGTACTCGGCGATGTGCAGGGCATGCAGCCACACCTCGCCGTCGTCGATCGTGGCGAACGCGTCCACAAGGGACGCCTTACCCGCGCGCAGGCTCTTCACCTCGGTCCCCACGAGAGCGATTCCTGCCTCGTAGACGTCGAGGATGGCATAGTTGTGGCGCGCCTTGCGGTTCTGGGCAATCACGTTGCGTCCCTTTTCCTTGGGCATCGCGCACTCACCTCCTCGTGGATCGACGGCTGGCAGGGTCGAATAGACCGTAGTCAAGCCTGTGTGGAACGCCGGCGGCGGGTCCGCTCATTCCCGGACGTACACACGAAGAGTGACATATGCCGTCGCACCCGCCAACACGATCCCGCCGAGGATCAGCCACGGCGCGACGAACAAGACGTCCGCCAGTTCGATGCGGGCGAAGAAGCTCACGCCGTAGAGCTCCTTCAGCGCGGTGTCGAAGAAGAACTTCTTCGCGAGCAGCAGACCACCGATCGCGAGCAACGCACCGACAAGGGCGGACACCACCGCCTCCAGGAGGAAAGGCAGCTGTGTGTACCACCGCGTCGCGCCCACCAGGCGCATGATCGACACTTCGGTACGTCTTGTGAACGCCGCGATCTGAACGGTGTTGATGATCAACAAGATCGCCGCGACCGCGAGCACCGAGGCGATCGCGAACGTCGCGTTGCGCACCCCGTCGAGCACACTGAAGATGCGTTGCACCAGTTTACGGTCGTCCTTGAAAGCGTCCACACCCAGGTCTTTTCGGCCCGCGTACTCGGTGAGCACCGCGTCGAACTGGGCCGGGTCGGACACCCGCACCCGCAACGACGCCGGCAGTGTGCCCTCGACGATGTTCTCGGCGAGGTCCGGGTTGTTCGCGAAGATCTCCTTCGCACGCTTGTAGGCCTCGTCCTTGTCGAGGTAGGTCACCGAGGTGACGCCGGGCTCGTTCTCGAGTCCCCGTCGCAACTGCGCGCAGGGATCGGCCTGACACTGCGGATCGCGTTCGGTGACTTCGGGATTGAGGTAGAACTCCATCTCCACCCGGTCGAGGAAGATCTTCTGGCTCTTGTCGGCCATCTGGATCACCAAGAGGCCACCGCCGAACATACCCAGCGTGATCGCCGTGGTGATGATCATCGCGATGGTCATCGTCGCATTGCGGCGCAGTCCGTTGAGAACCTCGCTGATGATGAAATTCGCTCGCATGCTTGCTCAGACGTCCTTGGGGGTCGTTGTTGTGTGTCGGGAGTGGGCTGAGCCGTCAGCCGATTCCGTACACACCCTGCGGGTCGTTGCGCACGAGCTGCCCGTTGTCGAATTCGAGGACACGGCGGCGCATCGCGTCGACGATGTGCCGGTCGTGGGTGGCCATGACCACCGTGGTGCCCCGACGGTTGACGCGGTCGAGGACGTCGACGATCTCCTCGCTGGTCTCCGGATCGAGGTTTCCGGTCGGCTCGTCGGCCAGCAGCACGAGCGGGCGGTTGACGATCGCGCGGGCGATCGCCACGCGCTGCATCTCGCCGCCGGACAACTCGTTGGGCATGCGGTCGTGCTTGCCCTCGAGACCGACATACTCGAGCACCTCGGGCACCACGCGCTGGATCGTCGACTTCGGTCGCCCGATCACCTCGAGCGCGAAGGCGACATTCTCGGCGACGGTCTTCTTCTGCAACAACCGGAAGTCCTGGAAGACACAGCCGATCGACTGGCGGAGCTTCGGAACCGAACGGGCCCGCATCTTGTTGACATGGAACTCACCGAGGTACACGTCGCCGCTCGTCGGCCGGTCCTCTTTGAGCAGCAACCGGAAGAACGTCGACTTGCCCGATCCGGACGGACCGATCAGGAACGCGAACTCCCCCTTGTCGACCTCGAAGCTCAAATCCTTCAGAGCCGGCCGAGAGGATGCCTTGTACTGCATCGTGACGTTCTCCAGCTTGATCACGATGAGCCAGTGTAACGACGCCGCCTGAGAGTCCGTTCAGGCGCAACACACCGGGTCGAAGATGGCACTGACCTGCGGTTGCGCGGAAGTCAGCGTGTCGGAACCGGAGTGGTCGGCGTCGGGGCACCGAAATTCGGGATCTCGATGCCCGGCAGACCCGGGATGGTGTTGCGCGGCGCGGACTCCTGCGACGGCGACCGGGTCTCCCCCGGCGGCAGCGGCGCGTCGGTCCCGCCCTCGGTCCTGCCGTCGGATCCCGGCTCGTCGGTCGACGACTCCGACGGCGTCTCCGAGGTCGACTCCTCGTAGGTCGTCGACGGCAGCGGCTCGGTGTACGCGGGTTCCTCGACGACGTGCGACGTCCTCGGTGCGGGTCGCGGGGGTTCCGGCGAGACGACACCGTACCGCTGCGAGGTGTAGCCGTAGAGGATGCACAAGAGGATGAAGATGACGAAGAGGATCGCCGTGCTGATCCGGATCGACGTCCTTCCGATGTGCTGATTCCATCGGAAGTTGCGCCGACGACGACCGTCGTCCGAGCCGTCCGGCGTCGACTGATCGGACTGGGTGCCCTGGGATTCGGCCATCACTCGTCCTCGTCCCGGTCGCGACCGGTCTGATCGGCCAGGGTCGCCGGCGGTCCGCCCGCAGCCTGGACCTCACGCCCGGCCGGCACCGTGATCCCCTCGCGGGCGAGGGCGCGGATGATGTGGACGCGCAGCGCTCGGCCCACCTCGAACTGCTTGCCCGGCAGGGTTCGCGTCACCATGCGCACGGTGATGGAGTCGAGTTCGAGGCTGATCACGCCCAACGACGACGGCGCATCGAGCAGCAGGTCGTGCCAGCGCGGCAGCTCGTAGAACTGGCGGCCGACCCGGTCGAGCGTGTCGTTGACGAGCCCGATGTCGGCCTCGGAGGGCACCGGCACGTCGACGACGGCGCGCGCCCAGTCCTTAGACAGGTTGGTGGCCTTGATGATCTGGCCGTTGGGAACGGTGATGACCTCGCCCTCGGTGGTGCGGAGCTTGGTCACCCGTAGGGTCACGTCCTCGACGGTGCCCTCCGCCGGCGCATTGCCGGTCACGGTCAGGTTCACCACGTCGCCGTAGCCATATTGCTTTTCTGCGACGACGAAGAAGCCGGCCAGGATGTCCTGCACTATGCGCTGCGCGCCGAAACCGAGGGCAGCACCGATGACTGCGGTCGGTCCGGTGAGTCCGCTGAGCGGAATCCCGAACACCCCGAGGATGTGGACGATGACGACGATGGCGATGCCGACGATCAGCGACCACGCCACCACGTCGACCAGCGCCCGACGATGTTTGGCGTCCTCGGTCTGAACGATCAGATCGCTGGTGGAGAACCGCGATTCGACCCGATTGGCGTACTTGCCCGCGAACCACCGGATGACGCGGGCCAGCAGCACCGCACCCAGGATCCAGATGACGATCTCGAGGCCGTTCGTGGCCAGCCAGACATAAACCCGACCGATGAGGATCTCGGTCGGGGACGGCGCAGCGGCCAGCAACTCGGCTCCCGAGGTCACGGTCACGCTTCGGCAGACGCCATCCGCCAGCGGATGCCGGCCTCGATGAACTTGTCGAGCTCGCCGTCGAGCACCGCGGTGGGGTTGTTGTCCTCCACGCCCGTCCGCAGGTCCTTGACCATCTGGTACGGGTGCAGCACGTAGGACCGCATCTGGTTGCCCCAGCTCGAGCCGCCGTCGCCCTTGAGCGCGTCGAGTTCGGCGCGCTCCTCCTGGCGCTTGCGCTCGAGGAGCTTGGCCTGCAGCACGCGCATGGCCGACGCCTTGTTCTGCAGCTGGCTCTTCTCGTTCTGACAGGTCACGACGATGCCGGTCGGGATGTGGGTCAGGCGCACGGCGGAGTCGGTGGTGTTGACCGACTGGCCGCCGGGGCCCGACGAGCGGTAGACGTCGACCTTGATGTCGTTCTCGTCGACGTCGATGTGGTCGGTGGTCTCGACCACCGGCAGCACCTCGACCTCGGCGAACGAGGTCTGACGACGGCTCTGGTTGTCGAACGGGCTGATCCGCACAAGTCGGTGGGTGCCCTGCTCCACCGAGAGGGTGCCGTACATGTAGGGCGCCTTGACGGCGAAGGTCGCGGACTTGAGGCCGGCCTCTTCTGCATAGGAGGTGTCGTAGACCTCGACGCCGTAGCCCTTCCGCTCGGCCCAGCGGATGTACATGCGCATTAGCATCTGCGCCCAGTCGGCGGCGTCGACGCCACCGGCGCCGGAACGGATGTTGACCACGGCCTCGCGGGAGTCGTACTCACCCGCGAGCATCGTCTTGACCTCCATGGCCTCGATGTCGGCACGCAGGCTGGCCCGCTCCTCGTCGGCGTCGGCCAGGGCCGCGGTCTTGTCCTCGCCCTCCTCGGCGTCGGCGAGCTCGTAGTGCACGGGCAGGTCCTCGAGGCGCTGACGCAGCTCGGAGACCTTGCGGAGTTCGGACTGCGCGTGCGACAGCTCGCTGGTGACCTTCTGCGCGTGGTCCTGGTCGTTCCACAGGTCGGGATCCGAGGCCTGCATCTCCAGCTCGTCGATTCGACGACGGAGCTCCTCGAGGTCGAGCACCTTTTCCACGGTGGTCAGGGTGGCGTCGAGGGATTCGAGGTCTGCGGCTACGTCGGGATGCACAATCATCCAGAGTACCGACCGCGGGCCGGGTCAGACAGCGTCAGGCCCCGTGGGCGGCTGCGGATCGGGCAGGACGCCGAACTGCCAGGACGTGACGGCCTTGTGCGGCTTGTAGATCACCGGCAGGTCGTCGCCCACCTGCGGCCACGGATCATCCGGCCCGAGCACGAGGGTTCCGTACACCTCGGACGGGTTGGTCTCGGGTCCGACGATGGTCCCGGTGATGGTGTAGAAGCGCTGACCGTTCTTGTCCGTGGCGCTCTGCGGATCGGACTGGTTGTCGGAGACACCGACGATCGTCAGCGTGCCCTGCACATATTGCGAGGCCTTCCCGGCGGACATGGCCCGTGGGTTGCGTCCCCGCTGCCACTGCATGACCAGCACCACCACCAGCGCGGCGAGCAACAGGGTGAACGTCACGGTGAGCAGCATGAGGGCTACCCTACCGGGCATGTCCGCCGACTCCGGTCCGAAGAACCCCAGCACCTCACAGAGCTACGACGACGACCTCGAACTCGCACTGTCGCTCGCCGATTCCGCCGATGTGCTGACCATGGACCGGTTCGGTGCGGTCGACCTCCGCGTCGACGACAAACCCGACCTCACGCCCGTCTCCGACGCCGACCTCGCCTGCGAGACGCTCATCCGCGAACGGCTTGCCGCCCGCCGGCCCGCCGACATGGTTCTCGGTGAGGAGTTCGGTGGAGACGCCGCCCTGTCCGGTCGTCAGTGGGTCATCGACCCCATCGACGGCACCAAGAACTTCGTGCGCGGCGTCCCGGTGTGGGCCACCCTGATCGCCCTGCTCGTCGACGGTGTGCCGACGGTCGGCGTGGTGTCCGCACCCGCGCTGCGCCGACGCTGGTGGGCCGCCGGCGGTCTCGGCGCCCACACCTGTTTCGACGGCGAGGACGCCCGCGAGCTCTCGGTGTCGGGCGTCGCCGACCTGTCGTCGTCGAGCCTGGCCTTCTCGAGCCTCTCCGGCTGGGCCGACCGCGGCATCCGCGACCGCTTCGTCGATCTCACCGACCAGGTCTGGCGCGTGCGCGGCTACGGCGACTTCTTCAACTACTGCCTCGTCGCCGAGGGCGCGGTCGACATCGCTGCCGAACCCGAGGTCTCCCTCTGGGACCTCGCACCCCTCGACATCCTCGTCCGCGAGGCCGGCGGTCGGTTCACCGCACTCGACGGAACCCCCGGCCCGGCCGGCGGCAGTGCCGTCGCCACCAACGGACTCCTGCACGACGAGGTGCTCGCCGCGCTGCGGCCCTAGACCTCCGTACCGGTCTCCTCGTCGAGCACCTTGAACTCGGTCGCGTCGTCCTTCATGTCCGACAGCCGGGCGTAATGGACGGCTGAACCCGCGTCGGACAAGACCGCCTGGTGGATCGGGACCGCGACCCGCGGCGCCATCGCGCGGAGGTAGTCGACGGATTCGCTCAGTTTCATCCACGGCGCCGCCGAGGGCAGCGCGAGGACATCGACGTGCTCGAAGGGGATGTAGAACGAGTCGCCCGGATGCATGAACTGTCCCGGCTTCTCGGCGGTGCCCAGGATGTAGGCGACATTGTCGATGACCGGGATCTCCGGGTGGATGACCGCATGCCGCCCGCCGGTGAATCGTGCGGTGAGCGAACCGATCTCGATCTGGTCACCTCCCTGTGCCGCGGTCCAGGCGCCGGCCACGTCGTCGCCGTTGAGCTGTGCCGTGGTCTGCGGGTCGGCGTAGAGGACGGCGTCGGGGTTGGCCTCGACGAGGTCGGGCAGCTTGGCGACGTCGCAATGGTCGGGGTGCTGATGGGTGATCAGGATGGCGTCGAGACCGCTGATGCCCTCGAAGCCGTGCGAGAAGTTGCCCGGATCGAAGAGCACCTTGGTCCCGTCGATCTCGACGAGCAGACAGGAATGGCCGAAGTGGGTGATCTGCATGCATCCACTCTGCCTTCTTCACACCACGATCGGGAAGATCCCCCAACCCGCCGCGGCATCGACGATGCGCACCAGTCCGTAGGTCAGCCACGCCCCCAGGAGGATGGCGCCGGCACGACCAAGCACCACGTCGCGCCAGCCCTCGAGCGGAGAACGCCTCCGCCGCACCAGGGTTGCGACCGCGAGGCTGACGGTGACGATCGTCAGGATGAGCAGGATCGGGCCGAAGACATTGAACCGGAACGACGCCCCGCTGTCGCCGTGCATGAACGCCACCCAGCTGCGGGTGAGCCCACACCCCGGGCAGGGCAGGCCCGTCATGAACGCGAACGGGCAGATTCCCGGTCCCTCGGCGATGCCGGCGGGGGTGAACGCGCAGGCGGCTCCGACCGCCGCGGCACCGGACAGTCCGACGACCGCCGCGCCGAGTGCGCCGGTCGGCGATAAGCGCAGGTCGGAGCGGGCTTCCACGGTCACCCGGCCAGCCTAGCGCGCAGGCCGTACGACGGCGTCGGACAAGTAGGTGACAAACTTCTTACTACGGAGTAAGGTTTGGACTTACTACCGAGTAAGATCGGTCCGTAAAAACTCGTGCAGAGGCCCCTGATCGGGGCTACTGGAAGAAACGGCTGGTGATCATGACAACTCACACCGAACCGCGCGACACCTCCGCAGTCGGCCGAAACCCGCATCCCCGCAACTTCATCGGCACCGCGATGCGTGTGCTGTCGACGGTGACGGGTTCGGAGTTCGCCGACAAGTACAAGATCCGCGAGCCCATCAACCGCGTCGCCTACCAGGCCACCAAGACCGGGTTCCAGACCCTCGGTGCGGCGAACCGCGCGTTCAAGGCTGTCCAGGGCGGTTCGGGCGACGCCAAGCGTCTGACCACCGCACCCAAGGACTACTTCAACCTCACACCTGACGACGAGCAGCAGATGATCGCGGAGACGGTGAAGGACTTCGCCACCGAGATCCTGCGCCCCGCCGCATACGACGCCGATGCCTCGGCCACCGCGCCCGAGGACATCGTCAAGCGCTCGGCCGAGCTGGGCATCACGATGATCAACGTGCCAGAGGACTTCGACGGCGCGGCCACCGAGCGCGGCGTGGTCACCAACGCACTCGTCGCCGAGGCGATGGCCTACGGCGACATGGGACTTGCGCTCCCGCTGCTCGCACCCAGTGGCGTGGCCACCACCCTCACCAACTTCGGCACCGACTCCCAGCAGCGCACCTACCTGCCCGACTTCGCCGGCGAGAACGTGCCGCAGTCGGCCGTCGTCATCGCCGAGCCGAGGCCGCTGTTCGACGCATTCTCGTTGAACACCAAGGCAACCCGTGTGCCGAGCGGCTATCGCCTCAACGGCGTGAAGTCGTTCGTCCCGGCCGCCGGCTCGTCGGAGCTGTTCATCGTCGGCGCCCAGCTCGACGGCAAGCCCGCACTGTTCATCGTCGAATCCGACTCCAAGGGACTGATCGTCGAGGCCGACCCGGGCATGGGCGTCCGCGCCGCCGGCATGGGCCGCCTGCTCCTGCAAGATGTCGCCGTTCCGGAATCGGCACTGATCGCCGGCGAGGGCGACGCCGCCGGCGCCGCCTACCGCGACGTCGTGCGCCTCTCGCGTCTGGGCTGGTCGGCGTTGGCCGCCGGCACCGCGCGGGCCGTCCTCGACTACGTCATCCCCTACGTCAACGAGCGCGAGGCCTTCGGCGAGCCGATCTCCAACCGCCAGGCGGTGGCGTTCATGGTCGCCAACATGGCGACCGAGGTCGACTCGATCCGGCTGGTCACGCTGCGCGGCGCCGCTCGCGCCGAGCAGGGCCTGAGCTTCGCCCGCGAAGCCGCCCTCGCCCGCAAGCTGACGATCGACAAGGGCCTGCAGATCGGCCTCGACGGGGTCCAGCTCCTCGGCGGTCACGGCTTCACCAAGGAGCACCCGGTCGAGCGCTGGTACCGCGACCTGCGCGGCGCAGGTATCGGCGAAGGCATCGTCGTCCTCTAGACCGTCTCCTGACCCAAGGAATCTGACATGAGCATCAATCTCGAACTCCCGAAGAAGCTGCACGTCACCATCGATCAGGCACATCAGGCGGCGGCGGAGATCTTCCGACCCATCTCGCGCAAATACGATCTGCGCGAACACGATTACCCGGTCGAGCTCGACACCCTGGCCAGCCTCTACGACGGCCTCTCGGAGACCGGCCAGGCCGGTGCGGGCGCCGACGGCGGTCGCAGCCAGCAGAAGAAGGCCAAACCCAAGGCTGAGGGCCAGGTCGTCAACGGCGGCAACATGCAGTCCGTCGTGAACGTCATGGAGACCTCGTGGGGCGACGTCGGCCTCATGCTCTCCATCCCCTATCAGGGCCTGGGCAACTCGGCGATCGCCGCGGTCGCCACCGACGAGCAGCTCGAACAGTTCGGCAAGGTGTGGGCCGCAATGGCGATCACCGAACCCAGCTTCGGCTCCGACTCGGCCGCGGTGAGCACCACCGCGACCCTCGACGGCGACGAGTACGTCATCAACGGCGAGAAGATCTTCGTGACCGCCGGCTCGCGCGCCACCCACATCGTCGTGTGGGCGACCGTCGACAAGAGCCTCGGCCGTGCCGCCATCAAGAGCTTCGTGGTTCCGCGTGAGCATCCCGGTGTGGAAGTCGTTCGCCTGGAACACAAGCTGGGCATCCGCGTCTCCGACACCGCGGTCATCCGCTTCGAGAACTGCCGCATCCCCAAGGAGAACCTGCTCGGCTCCCCCGAGGTCGACACCAAGAAGGGCTTCGGCGGGGTCATGCAGACCTTCGACAACACGCGTCCCCTCGTCGCGGGTATGGCCGTGGGTGTCGCGCGTGCAGCGCTCGAGGAGCTGCGTCGCATCCTCGACGAGGCCGGCATCGAGGTCGACTACGACCGCCCGGCCGCCGACCAGCACGCCGCGGCCGCCGAGTTCCTGCGCATGGAAGCCGATTTCGAGGCCGCCTACCTGCACACCATGCGTGCTGCGTGGATGGCCGACAACAAGCAGCCCAACTCGACCGAGGCGTCGATGTCGAAGGCCAAGGCCGGACGCACCGTCACCGACATCACCAACAAGGTGGTCGAGCTGACCGGCACGCTCGGCTACTCCGAGCGCCTGCTGGTGGAGAAGTGGGCGCGCGACTCGAAGATCCTGGACATCTTCGAGGGCACCCAGCAGATCCAGAACCTCATCATCGCCCGCCGCGTGCTCAACAAGAGCAGCGCCGAGCTCAAGTGAGCGCCTGACGCAACAGCATTCGGCCCCGCCACCTCATCGAGGTGGCGGGGCCGATTCGCTGTCGAGAGACGGCTCGCCTCAGACCGCCCAGACCACAGCCAAACCCGCTGCGCACGCCGCCGCCGACACGAGCAGGGTGAGGACTGCGTACGCACCGGCGACCAGTCGCTGTTTGTTCTCCGCCAGGCGGACGACCTCGAAGCTGGCGGTGCTGAAAGTCGTGTAGCCACCGCAGAATCCGGTCCCGATGATCGCCTGCAGTTCATGCGGTGCACCGTGGAACAGCACCAGACCGGCGAGTACACCGAGCAGCGCCGAACCGCTCACGTTGATGACGAAGGTGCCCCACGGGGTGATGGTCGGCCACTTCCACTTGACCGCGCCGTCGACGACGAAGCGCGTCACCGCGCCCAGCGCTCCCGCAACCATCACGGCCAGGGCGATCAACGTCGTGCCCATCGAGTCGCGAACCCCGAGGCGAGCGCGATGCCACTGGCTGACGCCAGCAGACCGAGGACGACGCTGACCACCGCATACGCGAGTGCGGTCACGACCGCCGAGGCCCGTGTCAGTTCCGAGATCTCCAGTGCGAAGGTGCTGTAGGTCGTCAGCGCCCCGCAGATGCCGGTACCGCCGAAGAGCCTCACCCGCTGACGCCACCCCTCGTCGTGCCCGAGGCGGGCAAGCAGTTCGAGGAGCGCACCTAGGACCAACGCACCGATGACGTTGACCGCGAAAGTCGCCCACGGCCAGTGCCCCTCGGCGGAGGGAAACGTCTCCTCCGCCCAGTACCGCACGCCCGTACCGATCAGCCCGCCCGCGAACACCCACGCCAGAGCGTGCACGCGCAGGTGCAGCGGACGTTCGTCGGGGTCGACGGGGAGTTCGTCGTGCTTGTCCACCTGCACGCGACCCAGTCTGCGCTAGGTGACGACGGTGTACAACACGATCAGGTAGACCGGCACCAGGACGTCGAAGAAGAAGATCGGTCCGGCGTTGCCCGGCTTGAAGTTTCGCCTGGTCACCATCTCTCGCACGTGCCCGACTGCGGCGCCCAGGTAGAACACGGAGAACGCGATGATCGTGGCCAGGGTGAACTCGTCGCCGAACCCCGACGCGATCACACCCAGGACACCGGTCGCGAGACTCGCGAGCCCGACCTCCCACTGCCACGGCGTCTTCGACGGCCAGCCGATCGAGTCCGCGATCGGCTCACCGAAGAACATGTGTCCACAGCCGGTCATCCAGCCCTGCACGCCGATCATCCACAGCACCGAGTTCTCGAGCAGATCCCGGCCGAGGTCACCTCCCGGTGACAGCGCATCGATCACGGTCATGACGACCGTGCCGACGAGTCCGACGAAGGGGACGACGGCTATCGCGATACGGAGGATGCGGTCGCTCACGGCGTCGGACCTTCTCAGCCCTTCAGCTGTTCGGCGAGCGCGGTCAGCACGTCCGGGTCCTCGATGGTCGACGGAACCGTGTACTCCTCGTGATCGGCTATCTGGCGCATCGTCTTGCGCAGGATCTTGCCCGACCGCGTCTTCGGCAAGGCCGGCACCACGGTCACGTCGCGGAAGGTTGCGACCGCGCCGATCTCCTCACGCACCTTGGCCACGAGTTCACTGCGCAGCGTGTCGGCCTCGATGTCGACGCCGGACTTGAGCACCACATACCCGCTCGGCCGCTGCCCCTTGAGGTCGTCGTGGATGCCGATGACCGCGCACTCGGCGACGGCCGGGTGCGACGCCACCACAGCTTCGATGCTTCCGGTCGAAAGGCGGTGTCCGGCAACGTTGATCACGTCGTCGGAGCGGCCGAGGACGAACACGTAGCCGTCTTCGTCGACGTAACCGGAGTCGCCGGTGAGGTAGTAACCGTCGAAGGCGGCCAGGTAGGACTTGCGGTAGCGGTCCTCGTCGCGCCACAGACCGGCGAGCGTCCCCGGCGGCAGCGGCAACTCGATGACGATGCTGCCCTCTTCCCCGGCCGACACCGGCTTGCCCTCGGCATCGACGACGCCCACGGCATAACCCGGTACCGGCACGGTGGGCGAACCCGCCTTGATCGGCATCGGTTCCAGGCCACGGAGATTCGCCGCGATCGCCCAGCCGGTCTCGGTCTGCCACCAGTGGTCGACGACCGGGACGCCGAGGGTGTTCGACGCCCAGGTGAAGGTGTCGGGGTCGAGTCGCTCGCCTGCGGCGAACAACGTCTGCAGGGACGACACGTCGTACTTCGCCAGCTCTTCGGCGTTCGGGTCGGCTTTGCGGACGGCGCGGATCGCGGTCGGTGCGGTGAAGAGCGCCTTGACGCCGTGGTCGGAGATGACCCGCCAGAAGGCGCCTGCGTCCGGGGTTCCGACCGGCTTGCCCTCGTACATCACGGTCGTCGCACCAACGAGCAGCGGCGCATAGACGATGTAGGAGTGGCCGACGACCCAGCCGACGTCGGAGGCCGTCCACCAGACGTCGCCCGCGGAGATGTCGTAGATGTTCTTCATCGACCAGGTCAGCGCGACGGCGTGGCCTCCGTTGTCGCGGACCACACCCTTGGGCTTTCCGGTGGTGCCGGAGGTGTAGAGGATGTAGAGCGGATCGGTCGCGGCAACCGGTACCGGATCGGCGGCCTGCGCGTCGGCCATCGCCGTGTCCCAGTCCAGCCACCCGTCGTGATCGGCAGCGGAACCGGCGATCTCGGGACGGTCCTTGACGATGACGGTCTGCGGCGCGTCGGCCGACAGTTCGATCGCCTTGGCCACCATCGGCAGGTACTCGACCGCGCGTCCGGGTTCGAGACCACCGGAGGCGGTCACGATCGCGACCGGCTCGGCGTCGTCGATTCGGGTGGCGAGCTCGGGTGCGGCGAAGCCGCCGAAGACCACCGAGTGCACGGCACCGATCCGCGCGCAGGCCAGCATCGCGATGGCGGCCTCCGGGATCATCGGCATGTAGATGACGACGCGATCGCCGGAGGTGATGCCGCGGGCAGCGAGGACGCCCGCGAACCGGGACACCTCGTCCAGCAGTTCGGCGTAGGTGTAGCGGCGGACCTCGCCGACCATCGCCGAGTCCCAGATGAGGGCCGTACGGTCACCCTGTCCGGCCGCGACGTGGCGGTCGAGGGCGTTGTACGAGGTGTTCAGCTCGCCGCCGGGGAACCAGCGGTAGAACGGCGCGGCCGAGTCGTCGAGGGCGCGGGTGGGCTCGGTGGTCCAGTCGACGGCCTTCGCGGCCTCGAGCCAGAAGCCTTCCCGATCGTCGACGGCCTGGGTGAATGCTTCGCTGTACTGGCCCATGGCCATCCTTTCGTCCGCGCGCTCATGGCGGGACACCCTCACGTGTCGCGCCGCCCCTAGAGCGTATCGGTGTGACGTCCGACACCAAATCGGGTCGCGCGACCTGCGCCGACCGGTCGCCCCCGCGCGACGAACGGTCGTCGAAGGGCTAGTACAGGATCTTGCGGAAGTTCTCCTCCGAGTACCGCTTCTCCAGCGCCGCCTCGTCGACCTCCGGCATCACCTGTTTCGTGATCGCGGCGGGCGACGGCAGCACGTCGGGGGTCCAACTCTCCGGTTTCCACAGATCCGACCGCAGGAACGCCTTGGCGCAGTGGAAGAAGACCTCTTCGACGTCGATCTCCACCGCGAGGATCGGCCGCACGCCCTTGACCGCCAGGTCGTCGAAGTAGTCGCCATCGTCGACGATGCGGGCCCGGCCGTTGACCCGCAGCGTGTCTCCGCGCCCGGGGATCAGGAAGACCGTGCCCGCGTGGGGGTTTCGAAGGATGTTGAGGTACCCGTCGACCCGCTTGTTACCCGGCCGCTCGGGGATGGCGATGCGGGAGTCGTCGACGACGTGGACGACCTTTCCCCGCGGGTCGCCCTTGGGGGACACATCGATCCGACCGTGTTCGTCCGAGGTCGCCAGGAAGACCATGGGAGATTCGGCGAGCCACTCCCGGTGGATCTCCGACAGGGTCGGCTTCACCTTGTTGCGGACCAGATCGACAGGATGCCCGACGATCTCCCGAAGACGTGCCTCGTCGGTGATGTGCATGGGCACATCCTGTCACGCGATCAGTGAACGGCGAGGCCTCGTTGCGGCACAACCCAGCCCGGTACTCGGCGGACGGTCCGCAACGACGCCGCGCGCGTGGTGGTCTGGCGACGATGATGGGTGACCCCGTTGGTGACAACGAGATCCACCCCGGCGCCGAGGCGTCGCGCAAGTGCACGCGCCGTCGAGCCCGGACGGCCACTCGCCGTGCCGAGCACTACCGTCCCGACGTCGAAGCGGTCCGCAGCGTGTTCCACCACGGTCGGCGGATCTCCGTAGCCGGTGTGGGTCACCACCGACCCGGCACCGAGCCAGATGGCCAGTTCACGTGCGGTCCGCAGCTGCTCGGCGACCGCGGCCTGTCCGGTGAGCAGGTAGGACTCATCCTTGAGTGCATCGTGGAGTGCGGTCGGGGCCTGCTCGCGCCGGCTACGTCGTGTGGCGCAGACCAGGATGAGGTCAGCTGTTCCGCCGGTTGCCTTCACCGCGGCCTTCAGGGCCCGGCGCGACGCCTCGCTACCGGACACCCCGACGAGCACCGGCCGCCGCGTGGACAGCCCGGGTGGTTCCGATACAGCGGGCGACGCGACCCATCGCGAGCCGTTGCCTCCTGGGAGCATCATCATCTCGTCCTCTCTCTGATGGTGGAAACGTGCTGCTCACAACGCTATGGAGACGTCGGCGCCAAATCGCCATGCCGCGGGATGAACCGCTCTCCACCCGTGGGTGGAGAACAGAATCCATCGACGGGCGGAGGTGGGGACCGGCTGCGGACCTATCCTGGAACGGTGACGAGCTTCACAGCAGCTCTCGGCGCCGAGCTACGCCGCCGGGTCGAGCGGGCCGGCGGGGACTACCCGCCGCTGTACCCGGCGGTCATCCTGTCGGCGAGCGTGGCCGTCACCGTGGTCTCAGCGGCCCAGCGATACCCGTTCGAGCATCCCGGCTGGGTGATCGCGGGACTCGTGCTCGCATGCGCCACTCTCGTACTCGATCTCAGCGTGCCGCCGTCGACCTACGTCTGCTTCACGGTCCTCGCGAGCACTCTGTGCTTCCTGATGGTCCCGGTACCCAACGATGCCGCGCCCCTTCAGCTGATCCTCACGGCGGCAATCGGCGCCGCGATGTACTCGCTGCGCACCGGAATCCGCGTCGCGGTGCTGTGCGTCGCGTTGGTCGTCGCGTTCGGCATCCTCGGTGACCTCGGGTCCCCCGCGTTGTACGCGCTGGGCGTCGCCTGCGGGTGGCTGATCGGCTATATGGTCCTGATCCAGAAACGTCTGTCCGACAACCGCGCCCGCGTTCTACGTGAGCGCGCCGATCGCGCCGCCAGCGATGAACGGCGCCGCATCGCCCGGGAGATCCACGACGTCATCGCGCACTCGTTGTCGATCACCATGCTCAACGTCACCGGCGCGCGGCGAGCCCTGGAACAGGATCGCGACGTCGACGAGGCGATCGACGCCCTGACCGACGCCGAACGCCAGGGCCGCCAGGCCATGTCCGAGATCCGGAACATCGTGCACGTGCTCGGCGCGAACGAGGAGCAACCGCCCACGACGCCGGCCGGCGACCGCGATCTCGCCGCACTGATCGACGACTACCGGAAGGCGGGCATCCACGTCTCCTACCGCGTGGACGGCGACCTCGCCTCACTCCCCGATCCGGTCGCCGCGGCGCTGTACCGGATCACCCAGGAATCCCTCGCCAACGTCGTCAAACACTCGACCGCCAACCGGGCCACGGTGAGTGTCACCGTGGGTGACTCGGTCGAGATCGCCGTCGAGAATCCATACCTCAATGGACCGGCGAGAGACCGCGACGGCGCCGGGATCGACGGCATGACGCAACGGGCCGCTCTGCTCGGCGGCACCCTCGAGACCTGCCACAACGACGGGACCTGGAAAGTACGGGCCTCGCTGCCGACCCGGGTCATGACCGACGGGCTCGGCGTATGACCACCACCGGTCCCACCGACATCGACGCCGATCCGATCCGTGTACTGCTGGTCGACGACCAGGAACTGATCCGCACCGGATTGCGACGCATCCTCCGGCTCCGCGACGGGTTCGACATCGTCGGCGAATGTGCCGACGGCTCAGAGGTTCTCGCGGCCGTGGCCGAACACCGGCCCGACATCGTGGTGATGGACCTGCGCATGCGCAACATCGACGGCATCACCGCCACGACGATGCTACGAACACTTCGCGAACCGCCGCCGGTGCTGGTGCTGACCACCTTCGACGACGACGATCTGCTGTCCGGTGCGCTGCGAGCGGGTGCTGCGGGTTTCATCCTCAAGGACTCGCCTGCTGAGGCGCTGATCTGGGCAGTAAGAGCCGTCGTTCGCGACGGCGCTTTCCTCGATCCCGCCGTCACCGAACGCGTGCTGAACGGTTTCCGACGGGCCGGACGCGAACAGACCTCGACCGCACCGGACCTGACCGAACGCGAGACCGACGTCCTGCGCCTGATCGCTCGCGGTCTGACGAACGGAGAAATCGGTTCAGCACTGGGTATTTCGCAGGTGACGGTGAAGAGCCACGTGAACCACATCTTCACCAAGCTCGACCTACGGGACCGCGCCGCGGCGATCGTCTACGCCTACGACCGGGGACTCGTCCTGGCCGAATACGACTGAGCGGGCCGCTGGGATCCGCCCCTGAGCTGGGCCCGTGAGCTGCGCCCTCAGCAGGGTCGTCGACGACGATGTGTCCGCCGTACCGTTACCGAAGGTCTTTGCGGAGGTGGTCTTCAGCCGACCAGGCGGACCTCGACGCCGTCGGCGAAACGGTACGGTCCCGCCATCAACAGACCACCGAAACGCTTGCGCAGCCTCGACATCTCGGCGCGGACGGTCACCGTCCGGTCGTCGACGCCGAAGAGGTGGGTCGACATCTGCGCCGCGGTGACCCCGCTGCGGTGTCGCGCGAGATAGGTGAGGATGTCGCCGTGCCGGGGCGAACACCGGTGGGTCCACCCGCCGCTGGCTCCCTCGACCGAGACCTCGACGGACTCTCCCCCGGCGGCGGTCATCACCGTGCGCATGGAAACCCGCGTCGTCGACCTATCCGCGGCGTCGGCCACGCGCACGAGCCAGCCGCCCGGTAGCGCCTCGACGTCACATTCGCCGAGTGCACCGAAGAAGGACCGGCCCGGTCCGACGCCACGCGGCAACACCAGCCGCGAACGCGGGGACACCGCATCCACGGCCGCCACCCACCCGTCGACGTCGACGGCCAGCGCCGGCCCCGGCGAGCGGGCGAGAATCGGTGCAGCCACCGCCCGGAGACAGTCGAGCCGTCGGTGATGCTGTTCCCGCAACTGCGACTCCGCCAGTCGGGCCACTGCATGCACGAGAGCCAGCGTGGTCGGGTGGATCGTCGCAGCCGGACCGCTGACGTCCACGACGCCCAGAATCTCCCCGGTGCGCGGGTCCTTGATCGGCGCGCCGGTGCACGTCCACGAGTGATGACTTCGGACGAAATGCTCGGCGGAGAACACCTGGATGGACCTGCCGGACATCAGGGCGGTGCCGATCGCATTGGTGCCCACCGAGCCCTCAGCCCAGTCGGCACCCTCGATGAACCCCAGCTGATCAGCACGATGCAGCACTCTCGACGACCCGCTCCGCCACAGCACGTGACCCCGCGCATCGGCGATGACCAGAATGTTGTCCCCGTCGGCGATCAGCGAGTCCAGATTGCGAGCGAGTTCGTCGACGACCTCGTGCAGTCCCGATTGACGCCGCCGCTCTTCGAGTTCCTCGACATCGAGGCCCCGCTCGACCGCAGTGTCGGCGTCCGGCGACAGACCTGCCCTGCGGAGCCGCTGCCACGAGTCGTCGATGACGGCCCGCGGACGAGCCGGCATCCGCCCACCTGACATCGCCGCGTCATGGACGGCGCTCAGGACGTGGGCGAACTCCCGCGGATCGTCGCCGGCCTGGACGGCAGGCTCCAGATCGGAGACATGGTCGGAAATCGTCATCACGACGATTGTGCGTCACGTCACAGAACCGGTGCAACGAGGGGGTAGGTCGCAACGGGCTGCAACCCTTGCCGCGGTGGGCACCCGGGGCGTCTGCTGTCCTCAGCAACACTGTGGCCCGCGTCACTGTCGGCGGCCACCCCGAACTGCACGAGGAGAGACCATGACCCAGACGATGGAGCCGGTCGTCAGCACCGGCCGCACCCCGCAGCAGCGCGTCGACGCGTGGCTGGAGGAGTTCGAAGCCGCGCTCGCCGCACTGGATGTAGGGCGTGCGACAAGTGCGTTCCTCACCGACAGCTACTGGCGTGATCTCACGGCCTTCACCTGGAACATCAAGACCGTTGAGGGACACGAACAGATCAGCGACATGCTGACCGCACGTCTGGCCGACACCCGTCCCGCCGGCTTCGCGACGACCGAGGACGCCACCGACGACGGGGACGGCGTGGCGTCGGCCTTCCTCTCCTTCGAGACCGCCGTCGGACGCTGCGAGGGCCATGTGCGCATCCGCCCGGACGCCGACGGCATCGACCGCGCCTGGACGCTCCTCACCACCATGCAGGAGCTGAAGGGATACGAGGAGAACCGCGGCCCCACCCGCGTGCTCGGGGCTGTGCACGGCTCCGATCCGGACACCCGCTCGTGGGCCGAGAAGAAGGCCGACGAAGAACGTGAACTCGGTCGGACTGCACAGCCCTACGTCCTCGTCATCGGCGGCGGACAGGGTGGCATCGCGCTCGGAGCGCGCCTCCGTCAGCTCGGAGTGCCGTCGATCGTCGTGGACCGCCATGAGCGCCCCGGCGACCAGTGGCGCAAGCGATACAAGTCGCTGTGCCTGCACGATCCGGTCTGGTACGACCACCTCCCTTACCTCCCCTTCCCGGAGAACTGGCCGGTGTTCGCTCCCAAGGACAAGATCGGTGACTGGCTCGAGTTCTACACCAAGGTCATGGAGGTCCCCTACTGGAGCAAGACCACCTGTCTCTCGGCGAACTACGACGAGGAGCAAGAACGCTGGACAGTTGAGCTCAACCGCGACGGCGAACGACTGACACTCCACCCGACGCAGCTCGTGCTCGCTACGGGTATGTCCGGCAAGCCCTCGATCCCCACGGTTTCGGGGCAGGACATCTTCGCCGGCGAGCAGCACCACTCCAGTCAGCACCCGGGCCCGGACTCCTACGCCGGCAAGAAGGTCGTCGTGATCGGGTCGAACAACTCCGCCCACGACATCTGCAAGGCGCTCGTCGACAACGGCGTCGACGCCACGATGGTGCAGCGCTCGTCTACACACATCGTGAAGTCCGACTCGCTCCGGTCGATCGCACTGGGTGGGCTCTACAGCGAGGAGGCTGTCGCCTCCGGTATGACGACCAAGAAGGCCGATCTCACCTTCGCCTCGCTGCCCTACCGGATCATGCATGAGTTCCAGGTGCCGGTGTACAACCAGATACGCGAGCAGGACAAGGAGTTCTACGACCGCCTCGAGGCCGCCGGCTTCAAACTCGACTTCGGCGACGACGACTCGGGCCTGTTCATGAAGTACCTACGACGCGGCTCGGGCTACTACATCGACGTCGGCGCCAGCGAGCTCATCGCCAACGGCACCATCAAGCTCGTCCAGGGGCAGCTCGACCACCTCACCGAGAACTCGGTCGTCCTGGCCGACGGCACCGAGCTCGAGGCCGACGTCGTCGTCTACGCAACGGGATTCGGATCGATGAACGGCTGGGCTGCCGACCTGATGGGACAGGACGTCGCGGATCGCGTCGGCAAGGTCTGGGGTCTGGGCTCCGACACCACGAAGGACCCCGGCCCGTGGGAGGGCGAGCAGCGCAACATGTGGAAGCCGACGCAGCAGCCGGGCCTCTGGTTCCACGGCGGCAATCTGCATCAGTCCCGCCACTACTCGCTATACCTGGCTCTCCAGCTGAAGGCTCGGTATGAGGGCCTCGACACCCCGGTCTACGGACTGGCCGAGGTCCATCACCTCAACTGAGTACGTGCAGACGACGAATGCCCCGTGACCAGAAGGTAGCGGGGCATTCTCATTGTCTGTGGTGTGCCGGCCGGCTCGGGGAGTTTGTAGAAGTTGTGCGCGCTAGAGCCGCAGTGTTTCTACATCCTGGC
>NZ_BAHE01000009.1 GCF_000298235.1 Gordonia namibiensis NBRC 108229 | reverse complement strand
CCCCGAGATCCTGCAGCGGTCGTTGACCTGGGATCAAGGTACGGAGATGGCGTTACACACCGCGATCACCGCAGCCACCGGGCTGCCGATCTACTTCGCCGACCCGCACAGCCCCTGGCAGCGCGGCAGCAACGAGAACACCAACGGCCTGCTGCGCCAGTACTTCCCCAAAGGAACCGACCTGTCATTCCACGGGCCCGGCATCCTGGCTAACGTGGCCGCCGAACTCAACGGCCGACCCCGCAAACGACACGGCTTCCGCAGCCCCGCCTACAAGCTCGACGAACTACTACGCTCAGAACCAACCGATCCCGCTGTTGCAGCCACCGGTTGAATCCGCCCATCGAGCGCCCTGTAGAGGGTCTTTTCCAGGGGCGGGTTCGGAACAGGGCCCGGGAAGCTACTTCGCGACCAGGCGTTCGGCGGCGTCGACCCCGGCGGCGAGCACGATGTGCAGGACCGTCAGGAGTGGCAGGTCGTCGAGTCGTCCGGCGGGAAACGTGTAGTACTGCAACACATCAGTGGTGACGCCGGCCGGGTCCGAGCGGCGGAGGCTGCCGAAGCTCATCTGGGCGCCGAAGGCTTCGACGTCGTCACGCAGGGTCGGGGTGTTGGGCAGGTCCATGGCGACCATCTGGGTCACGGCGAGAACGTCGAGGCCGTCCGACAGCGTGAGCACTCGGATCGACGCACGCGTCGGACCGACCTGCACCACAACGGATTCCGCGTCGGGACGATCGGTGGGGCCGAGCTCGGCCACGATGACGGCGGCACGTTCGAGCAGTGCGGCGGCATCGGTCACGACGGCTTCACCCCACCGAAGCGACGGTCCCGGGAGGCGTACTCCAGGCAGGCGTCCCACAGATCGCGGCGGTCGAAGTCCGGGAACAACTTCTCCTGGTAGACCATCTCGGCGTAGGCCGACTGCCACAGCAGGAAGTTCGAGATGCGCTGCTCCCCCGACGGCCGCAGGAAGAGGTCGACGTCGGGCATGTCGGGCTCGTCGAGGTAGCGCGCGAAGGTCGACTCGGTGATGCGTTCGGGATCGATCTCGCCGCGCGCGGCGCGACGGGCGATCTCGCGGGCGGCATCGGCGATCTCGGCGCGGCCACCATAATTGACGCACATCGTCAGCGTCATCACGGTGTTGTCCTTGGTCAGTTCCTCGGCGATCTCGAGTTCGCGGATGACGCTGCGCCACAGGCGGGGTCGGCGACCCGCCCAGCGGACACGGACACCCATCTCGTGCATCTCGTCGCGGCGTCGGCGGATGACGTCGCGGTTGAAGCCCATCAGAAAGCGGACCTCTTCGGGGCTGCGGGACCAGTTCTCGGTGGAGAAGGCGTACGCCGACAGCCAGCCCACGCCCAGTTCGATGCAGCCGCAGACGGTGTCCATCAGGACGGCCTCGCCGCGCTTGTGCCCCTCGGTGCGCGGTAACCCGCGATCGGTGGCCCAGCGGCCGTTGCCGTCCATCACCAGAGCCACGTGCCTGGGTACGAACTGGGCGGGAATGGCCGGGGGTCGCGCTCCGCTGGGATGGGGGTCGGGGGGACGAACCTCAGTGCGTGGGCTCGTCGGTTTGCGTCCCTTCGACGAACTACCCGGCCGCAACGCCATCGTCGACTCTCCTCACCCCGTCATCCACCACTGGCTCGACACCCGTTTCCATCAGCCTATGAGGCGCGGTGCGTTCGATGAGCGGCAGGGTTCGGAGCTGACGTTCGAGATGCCATTGCAGATGCGCGGCGGTGAGGCCGCTGGCCTGGCGGCGCAGCGAGTTCGACGACTCCTCCACGTGTTCCCACTGGCCCTGGAACAGCGCGTCCATGAGGTCGAGCACGCCGGGCGACGGGGTGGCCGAGCCGGGGGGTCGGCAGTGCAGGCACACCGCTCCGCCTGCGGCGACGTGGAAGGCCCGGTGCGGACCGGGGTTGGCGCAGCGCGCGCATTCCTCCAGCGCGGGCATCCAGCCTGCGCTGTACATGGCCCGCAGCAGGTAGGCGTCGAGGATCAGTTCCCGCGGCCGACGGTCCTCGGCCAGCGCCTGCAACGCACCCACCGTGAGGCGATGCAGCTGGCGGGTGGGTGCGCGTTCCTCACCCGCCAGCCGCTCGGCGGTCTCGAGGACCGCGCAGGCCGTCGTGTAGCGCCCGTAGTCGGCGACGATCGCGTCGGTGAGGGCGTGCAGGCTGTGCACCTGGGTGACGACGTCGAGGCTGCGTCCCGGGTACAGGTGCACGTCGATGTGGGCGAAGGGTTCGAGGCGGGCGCCGAACTTCGACCGTGTCCGGCGCACCCCCTTGGCGACCGCGCGCACGAGCCCGTGCTCCGCGGTCAGCAGGGTGATGATGCGGTCGGCTTCGCCCAGCTTGTGCTGGCGGAGCACGACGGCCTCATCCCGGTAGAACCTCACCCGCCGATTGTCCCACCGTCCACCGACACCGCCGCCCCCGACATGCCCTTCGCAAGCTCGGGGCTGCTCGAATAGCAGTGGATCAGCGCGGGCTGATGTCGAACGAGGTGAGCGGACGGAGCAGCGACCGTTTCTTCTCGACGTGGCCGCCCATCCGGTCGAGGATCGAGGTGAGCGCCTCGATGGCCTCGACGATGTACGGACCCTTGTTCAACATGACCCCCTCGGCACGGCGGCTCATCGCGGCGTCGGTGACCTCGGCACGCGACGGAACGCCCTTCTTCGCCAGGCCGTCGAGAACCTGGGTGGCCCAGATGACCGGAATGTGCGCGGCCTCGCAGAGCCACAGGATCTCCTCCTGCACCTCGGCCAGCCGGCCGAACCCGACCTCCACGGCGAGGTCGCCCCGCGCGATCATCACGCCGACGGCATCCCATCGCATCGCCTCGAGCAGCATCTGCGGCAGCGACTCGAAGGCGGCGCGGGTCTCGACCTTCAGCACGATCCCGACGTTGCGCGCGTCGAGGCGTTCGAGTTCGGAGATGAGATCGGCGACGTCGCCCGGTGACCGGACGAACGAGTAGTTGACCATGTCCGCGTGAGTCGCCACGAACTCGAGCGCCGCACGATCCTCGGGCGTCAGCGCCGGGATGTGCAGCGTCGTGTCCGGGAGGTTGACGCCCTTCTCGGCTCGCAGCTTGGAACCCTTCGGGCCGGCGCGTTCGACGTCGACGATGATCTCGTCGTCGAGCCTCTCGCGTACGCGTCCGGCGATCTTCCCGTCGTCGAACAGCACCCGGTGCCCCGGTTCGACGTCGTCGAAGGCGTCCCCGAGTTCGCATCCGATCCGATGTGGTCCGACCCTGGTCGCGGGTGTGGGCGTGAGGTCACGCTGGAGCCGGATCTCGTCGCCGGTGCGGATCAGCAGATGCTGACGCTTCTCCGGCAGGTCCCCGACGGCGAGGGCCTTCCCGCGGACGCGTTTCACCGTGATCGACGACCCGGTCCGATAGTAGACGGTGCGATCGCATTCGGCGTCGATCCCGGCTCCGGACACCGCGACGACGTCCAGGCGTCGACGGCGACCGCGTGCGTCGCGAAGCCGGAGTCGGTCGCCCTCGGACACCGCGCCGAGGTCGTCGACCGGGATGATCGCGTCGATGCCGTCGGGCAGGGCGTGATCGGGACCGGGCCGGGTCGTACTCAGCCGCACCCGCGATCGGCGTTCGACGGTCCCGTCGTCGGCTCGGACAGGTTTCACCTTCACCACCTTCGGCCCCGGTTCGAGCGGTCCGGTGCGGAGTTTGGGTCCGGCCAGATCCATCGCGACGCGCACACGCCCGGGGAGTCCGCGCACCGACTCGATCATCCGCGCCCATTCGGCGGGTCCGTCGTGTGCGCAGTTCACCCGTGCCACATCCATCCCGGCCTCGCCCATGCGTCGCACCAGATCCGGGTCGTCGGCGGCCTGGGTCGGCATCGTGACCATCACCCGACTGGCCCGTTCACCGTGCTCGTCGCCGGGCCGGTCGGCGGTCACGTCGTCGGCCCCACCCGGGTGCACGCTGCCCAACAACTGGTCGCGGTTGGCGCCGAGAATCCGCACCCCGTCGGAGAGATCGCCCCAGATCGGGTGTCTGCGTCGGCCTTCGGCGAGAGCGTCAACGGTCTCGATGACCGTCTCTATCCAGGAGTAGACGATCGATTCCATCCGGCCGAGGCTCGACAGCCCGTGGGCGGCCATCGACGATTGCAGCGGACGCAGATCGCGACGCCGCACCGTGACGTAGTGAACGAGGTTGCGCGCACTCTGCCGATGCTGTTCGGCGACCGCGGAGATCAGCGGGCCGGCGAGCTGTTCTGCACGGTCGAGTTCGTCCCGCAGGTCGTGCAGAGCGGCCGACATCTCCGCGATCGACATCTCCACCGACGTACCCATGCATCCACCGTGCCAGGTTTCCGCGGAAAGGGGCGGAGCGCAGATCCCGCTCAGCCCGCGTTGACGATCTTGTCCAGCTTCGGCGGGAGCGTCATGCCGCCCGGGTACCGGTGCCAGCCCTTGCGGTCGTAGTACTTCGTCCCGAGCATGCCCAGCAGCACGCCGAGGAGAAGGCCGATGAAGCACTGGATGACCGACCGCGCGAGTCCGGCGGACAGGTCGGCGTCGAAGTACAGGACCGATCGCACGCCGAGGTAGATGACGTGCATGGGCTCGATAGCGGCGATCCACTCGAAGAACCGCGGACTCGCCTCGAGCGGCAGTGTGCCGCCCGACGACGGCAGGCCGAACACGACGAAGAACACGAGGTTGAACAGCAGACCGGCGTTGCCGAAGACGGCCATCATCGCGCTCGCGCTCACCCCGACCGCGAAGATCGCGAGGATCGAGATCAGCCACAGCACGAAGGCGTTCGGCAAGGAGGTGCCCACCCAGGAGCCGACCGCGATGAACAGGGTCGAGAGCACCACCGAGACGAGGAACATGATGGTCCATTTGGCGGCGAGCGTCGCCCAGCGGCTGATCGCGAGGCGTTCGCGGAGCTGGTAGAACGGGCCGTACTCGATGGGCGTCTGACCCAACATGCCGTCGACCACGATGCTCACCATCATCGCGCCGGTGAAGCCCGCCAGCACCAGCAGCAGCGTGAGGTAGAACGCGGACAATCCGTTTCCGGCGCCCTGTGGCAGCGGCGTCGGCTCCGTCACCGAGACCGCCACCGGACTGGCGAGCGCGAGCTGGGCGGCACCGGTGAACGTGACGTCGTTGCGGTCGAGCTGATCGCGCACTTGCGCGGTCAGCTGTTGTCCGACCTCGGCGTTGACCCGCGTGGTCACCTGCTCGGCGAAGGTCGAGGTGATCGACGATGCGAAGGCGCCGGACCCGCGGTTGATGAAGATGTCGATGGCGGGACGCGTCGGTTGCGCCGGGAGCACCGTCGAACGTCCCAGCGCCACTGCACGATTGGTGAAGTTCGAGCCGATGATGACGACGCCGTACACCTTGCCGCTGTTCAGTTCGCCGAGAGCGGTCGACCGGTCGGTGCGCCGGACGACGATGCCGTTGTCGGCGGCCGAGGTGATGATGCCGTCGGCGACCTGATCGCCGATGTTCTGCTTGGTGGCCTTGCCGTCGGCGCCGGTCACCTCGCCACCGGAGTCCTCGTTGACGAGGGCGATCGGGAAGTCGTGGAGGTGGCGCTGCGGGTCGACGACGGCCGACATGTACAGCGCGGCCATGAGCGAGAACAGCACCGCGACGAGGATCAGCGGAGCGAGCCAGAACCGGGGCGATCCGAGCACCCCGGCGATGGTCCGTCCGGTCGGTTCCTCGATCTCCGGCGCCTCGTGCGCTCCGTGACCTGTCTCGGAGGCCTCCTGCGACTCGTGCGTTCCCATCGACGTACCTCCCCCGCGGCCCATGTCCGCGAGGACGGTGCCGTCAATCTTCTCGTCTAGAAGCCCAGCCGGCGGAGCTGCTTGGGGTCGCGCTGCCAGTCCTTGGCGACCTTCACGTGCAGATCCAGGTAGACCTTTGTCCCCAGCAACCGCTCGATCTGTGCGCGCGCAACTGTACCGACCTCCTTCAGGCGTGCTCCCTTGCGCCCGATGATGATGCCCTTCTGGCTGTCCCGCTCGACGAAGAGCACCGCGTGGACGTCGACCATCGGCGGCTGGTCCGGACGCCGGTCCTCGCGGTCGATGACCTCCTCGATCACCACGGCGAGCGAGTGCGGCAGTTCGTCGTGGACGCCTTCGAGGGCGGCCTCGCGGATGAACTCGGCCATGAGGACCTGTTCGGGTTCGTCGGTGAGCTCACCGTCGGGATAGAACGCCGGGCCCTCTTCCATGAGGCTGACGAGCACGTCGCTCAGGACGTCGAGCTGCTTGCCCGACTTCGCCGACACGGGCACCACCTCGGCGTCGGGGCCGAGGAGTTCGGAGAGCGCCATGAGTTGCTTGGCAACCTGTTCGGGGCCGACCCGGTCGATCTTGGTGACGACGCCGAGAAGCGTGGTGCGCGGCGCCATCTCGTGGACCTGGGAGATGATCCAACGGTCGCCGGGGCCGATCGCCTCGTCGGCCGGGATGCAGACGCCGATCACGTCGACCTCGGAGTACGTGTCGCGCACCAGTTCGTTGAGCCGCTTGCCGAGCAGTGTGCGCGGTCGGTGCAGACCCGGGGTGTCGACGAGGATCAGCTGCGCGTCGGGCCGGTTGACGATGCCGCGGATGGTGTGACGCGTGGTCTGCGGCCGGTTGGAGGTGATCGCGATCTTCTCCCCCACCAGCGCGTTGGTGAGCGTCGACTTGCCGGTGTTCGGGCGGCCGACGAAACAGACGAAGCCGGAACGGAATTCGGGGGCGGACTCAGACATCGGCGCCGCCGAGTCGTTGCTGCGGCCGGCCGGCTGCGTCGGTGACGTAGGCGTAGGCCTGCGGGCTCAGTTCGTGCAGGGTCGCGAGACCGGGATCGTCGGCGTCGCCGTTGACCAGCACCGCCGCCTCGAAGGCGGTGGCTCCACTCGAGATCGCCGAGGCGACCGCGACCTGCAGGCCACTCAGCGTGAGGGTCTTGGTGCGGACCTCGGCGCCCGCGTAGGTGCGGCCGTCGCCGTCACGAACGGCCGCTCCGGACCGCGCCTCGGCGCGTGCGAGTGCTCCACGTGCGAGCACCACGAGCTTCTGATCCTCGTCGGCGAGGGTCTCGGTCACTGATTCATCCTTGCTGTCGGTTGCTCGTGGTTGTTGCGATGGGACTCGTCCTCGTGTTCGCGGGCCGCGGTGCGGTCATGGCGACCCT
The DNA here is from genome assembly GCF_000298235.1 of Gordonia namibiensis NBRC 108229. Taxonomy (GTDB): domain Bacteria; phylum Actinomycetota; class Actinomycetes; order Mycobacteriales; family Mycobacteriaceae; genus Gordonia; species Gordonia namibiensis. The sequence goes on along the minus strand of NZ_BAHE01000009.1, from coordinate 175,240 downwards.
GCCGGCCGGAATGCCCTCGACCACTCGCCGATTCGTGCCGGTGCGAGTCCCGGCCGTCGTCGTCGGTCCCGGGGACGCGCGTGACGAGGACCGTGATGATGCGTTGACGTCCCTTGCGGTTGGGACCGCCCTCGGCCACGAGCTGCAGGCCGTGGGACTTGACCCTTGCCCCGGGCAGCGGGACGCGACCGAGTTCGAGGGCGACGAGTCCGCCGACCGTCTCGACCTCTTCCTCCTCGATCTCGACGTCGAACAGCTCGCCGAGATCCTCGACGGGAAGCCGTGCCGACACCCGGTACGAGCCGTCGCCGAGGTCCTCGACGGGCGCGAGTTCGTCGGTGTCGTATTCGTCGGTGATCTCGCCGACGATCTCCTCGAGGACGTCCTCGATCGTCACCAGCCCGGCGATGCCGCCGTATTCGTCGACGAGGATCGCCATGTGGTTGCGCGTGAGCTGCATGTCGGCGAGGACCTTGTCGAGCGGCTTGGAGTCCGGGATGAACTCGGCCTCGCGCATGATGTCGGAGACGCGCAGCGTCGTCGGGTCGAGGCGTTTGGCGACCGTCCGCTGCACCATGTCCTTGAGGTAGACGATGCCGAGCACGTCGTCGGTGTTCTCGCCGATGACCGGGATACGCGAATGTCCCGACCGCGTCGCGAGATTGGTGGCCTGCAGAACGTTCTTGTCGGCCTCGATCCAGACCATCTCCGGCCGCGGCACCATGACCTCGCGTGCGCTGGTGTCGCCGAGATCGAAGACCGAGTGGATCATCCGGCGTTCGTCGGCGGCCACCACACCCCGCGCCTCGGCGAGGTCGACGACCTCGCGCAGCTCGATCTCGGTGGCGAACGGGCCGTTTCGATAACCGCGACCCGGGGTCAGCGCGTTACCGATGAGGATGAGGAGCCGGGTCACCGGTTTGAGCAGGATGCCCAGCGCCGACAACAGATACGACATCGACAGCGCGATGGTGTACGCGTGCTGGCGGCCGAGGGTGCGCGGCCCGACGCCCATGGCGACGTAGGAGATGACCGTCATCGCGGTGATGGCGACGACGAGTCCCCAGCCGACACCGAGCCATTCGGTAGCGGACAGAGCGATGAGCGCGGCGGCCGCGGTCTCGCAGACCACACGAAGCAGGACCACCAGGCCAACATAGGTGGCGCGGGCGTCGAGGATGATGGCGAGGCGTCGGGCGCCGGCGCGGCCCTCGCGGACCATGTCGTCGACACGCGCGTTGGAGACCGTGGACACCGCGGTGTCTACCGCGGCGAACAGTCCGCCGAGCGCGATCAGGACGACTGCGGCCACTATGAACCAATAGTCGTGGGACACTTTCAGTCTTCCTCGGACCGTCCGGTCGTCCCCGCGTCTCCGGTCCCTTGTTCGGTCCCGGTGAATCCGATGTTCGACAGCAACCGCGAGTCACGGTCGGTCTGGCGCTGTTCCTGCGCGCGCCGGTGCCGTTCGGCGTAGAAGGCGTCGAGGATCTCGTTCTGCAGCCCGAACATCTCGCGCTCTTCCTCGGGTTCGGCGTGGTCGTAGCCGAGAAGGTGGAGGACACCGTGGATGGTCAGCATCGCGAGCTCGTGCTCGAAGGAGCGACGCGCCTCGCGGGCCTGCTTCTGGGCGAACTCGGGGCACAGGACGATGTCGCCGAGGATCGCCGGACCGAGATCGGTGGCGTCGGGACGGCCGCCCGGGACGAGTTCGTCCATCGGGAAGCTCATCACGTCGGTGGGTCCGGGCAGGTCCATCCACTGCACGTGCATGTCGGCCATGGTGTCCTCGTCGACACAGAGGACCGACAGCAGCGCGGCGGGGTTCACGTCCATCGCATTCACCGCGAACCGTGCGGCGTCGACGATCAGCTCGGCCGGGACCTCGACCCCCGACTCGTTGGCCAGTTCGATGCTCATGAGCGACGCCCATGAGAAGCCGCGCGACGCGCCGCGCGGTTGCCGCCGATCGCGGCGTCGATGCGTGCACCGGTGCGCTGGGATTCCTCCGCACGACCGTACGCGTCGACGATGTCGGCGACCAGGCGGTGCCGCACGACGTCCTGGCTGGTGAGCCGGGAGAAGTGGATGTCGTCGATGCCCTCGAGGATCGCGGTCGCCGCCATCAGACCGCTCTTCGCACCGCCCGGCAGGTCGACCTGGGTCACGTCACCGGTGACGACCACCTTGGAGCCGAAGCCCAGGCGCGTCAGGAACATCTTCATCTGCTCGCTCGTCGTGTTCTGCGCCTCGTCGAGGATGATGAAGGCGTCGTTGAGGGTGCGGCCGCGCATGTAGGCCAGCGGGGCCACCTCGATGACCCCGGCGGCCATCAGCTTCGGGATCGCCTCGGGATCCATCATGTCGTGCAGGGCGTCGTACAGCGGGCGCAGATACGGGTCGATCTTCTCGCTCAGCGTGCCCGGCAGGAAGCCCAGGCGTTCGCCGGCCTCGACGGCCGGGCGGGTGAGGATGATGCGGTTGACCGACTTCGACTGCAGGGCCTGCACGGCCTTGGCCATCGCGAGATAGGTCTTGCCGGTGCCGGCCGGACCCAGCCCGAACACGATGGTGTTGTCGTCGATGGCGTCGACGTAGTGCTTCTGGTTCAGCGTCTTGGGCCGGATCGTCTTGCCGCGGCGCGAGAGGATGTCCAGCGACAGCACCTCGGCGGGCGATTCCTGGCCACCGTCGGAGAGCATCGACACGCTGTGCCGGACGAGGTCCGGGGTCAGCGGGGTGCCACGCCCGACGAGGTCGGTGAGTTCGGCGATGACGCGTTCGGAGGCGGCGACATCGGCGGGCTCGCCGGTCAACGTCACCTGGTTGCCGCGCACATGGATGTCGGCGGGAAGCAGCTGCTCGAGCGTCCGAAGGTTGACGTCACTGGCACCGAGCAGCCCGAACACCACTCCGGGAGAGACTTCGACGGTGGATGTGACCCCAGACCGGCGCGGCTGCGTTCGGCTGGATTGCCCGCTCGGGTCGGGGTTGTCGTCACTCACGTATGAAATCACTCCTGGTGGTCTGCGGTTGTGGCCTGCGCGTGTCCGCTGATTCGCAGTGAGGATTCACTGAAGGAAACGCACAGTTGTATGGCCAGTGTATCGCTATGCAACGGCCGATCAGCAGGCAATATTTCCTGACCGTCAACCGTCGAGTGTCGGTTGGCCCATCGCAGCCAACCGGCGCAGTGCTCGACCATCGGCCAACTCGGCGCGATCCTCCGGACTGAATGCGTAGTAGTCGAGGAAGTCGAGAAGTGGCGCGGCACCGACGGCGAAGAGATCGGCGGTGATCCGGACCGATCCCTGAGCCTGCATGTACCCCGGGGCGAAGGGCCCCCGGTAGAAGATCTCCACGCCGGCTCGTGCCCGATCTCTCAGGACGATGCCGATCTCCGGATTCTTGCCGTCGGCGAGCGGAACGATGTCTGCGATGTCGTCCCACTCGACCGTTTGCTTCAGCCGAAACCCGGTGACGTCCACACCGGCAGTCGAAACCTCGATGCTCGGGTATCGCAGGAGTCCCGTCGCGAACCAGGCGAGGGCGATGGCGGAGTATGCGGCGATCGCGGCTGTGATCCAGGGGAAGACCGAAGCCTGTCCCGGACTCATCGGAAAATCGAACTGCCCCAACCACATCCCGATGGCGAACAAACCGGAGGAGACCGCGATCAGCGTCAGAGACACTCGATACGCCATCCGCAGTCGACGCGAGGTCGCGAACCGAATCCCGCCCGGTACCGTCTCGGCCGCCCCCGGAGCCGCGGTGGACCGCGCCCGGTTCCTCAGCACGAGCCCAGACGCCCAGAGGACCGCTGCGCAAGCTGCGGACGCGCACACATAGAAGGCTGCATCCATGAAACGGCCGTCAGACAGCGCTCGCCCCAGCCGCCACAGCCAGAAGAGTGCGAGGGCTCCGAAGAGGGCCAACGCCACATATGTCCAGCGGGTCCGGACGCGGAGCCTCGCCCATTCGGGCACCGGTGTGGACTGGTCAGTCATGGCTGACGACCCTGCCCCTGGTCACGAGGCCGAGTCACGAAGGGCCGAGTCACGAGGGCCGAGACCCTAGATCCCCAGCACCCGGATCGTCTGCCGCGCACAGCCCGTGCGCGGGTCGACGAACGCCTGATGTCCTTCGCCCCGCACGACGATCAGTTCGGCAGACTGTCCGCGGGCGATGGCGTCGTCGACGTAGCGACGGCTGACGATGTCGGGCACCAGGTCGTCCTCGTCACCGGTGATCGCGACGACGTGCGCGTCGAAGACCGGCGCCAGCATGGGCGACGCCTCTTCGTAGCGGCGCGGCGACTCGCTGTACGGCCGGCCCATCAGATCGCGCAGAGACTCCTTGTCCGCCGCGGAGACGGTGTCGAGGACCGCCGCCTGCGCGACGACGGTGGTGATGGTGGTCGATGCGGTGCGCGCGCCGAGTTTGCCGACCGCCCACACCGCGAGCTGCCCACCGGCCGAGTGTCCGACGACGCCGACCGAGGAGAAGTCGATCGCACGGAGGTCGACGTCCTGCTCCTGCAGCGCATCGCGCACCGGACCGTCGAGGGCGCGGATCGCGTCGACGACGTCGCGGCCGGTGTTCGGCCACCCGCCGCCCGGCTCTCCGACGCGGCGGTACTCGATGTTCCACACAACGGCACCGCGTTCGGCCATCGTGCGCGCGACCGCGGTCTGGATCGTCGAGCCGTACTCCACCGACCACGAGCCGCCGTGGACGAGGACGACGACCCGGGCCGGCGTCGCGGGATCGAGGCCGTCGCGAGGCAGGTAGAGGTGGCCGAATTGTGAAGGCTCGGTGCCGTATTCGATCTTGGTGCGTCGTACGGCGCAGCGTCGGACCCCACTCATCTCGACCACCGTCCGGTCAGCACGCCGATCGCACCCAGTGCCACCGCGGCCGCGGTCGAGGTACGCAGCACCTCGGGACCGAGCACCACCGAATGCGCACCGAGCGCGGTGAGGTCGGCGACCTCGGCGTCGTCGAGTCCGCCTTCGGGGCCGACGACGAGCACGATCTCGCTCGCATCGGCGAGCGGAAGTTCGGCGAGGGGCCGCGCGGCCTCCTCGTGCAGCACCGCGACCACACCACCGGCGGCGACCGCATCGGCGCACCGCGCGCGGACGTCGATGGTGGTGGCGAGGTCGGTGACCTCGGGAATCCAGGGTCGCCGGCTTTGCTTCGCGGCCGCCGACGCGGCTGCCCGCCACTTGGCAACGCCCTTCTCCGCCTTGCCCGTCCACCGTGCGACACAGCGCATCGCCTGCCACGGCACGATCACGTCGATACCCGCCTCGGTCGCGAGATCGACGGCCAGTTCGGATCGTTCGGACTTCGGCAACGCCTGCACGAGGGTCACCTGCGGGGTGCGCCGCGCCTCGAAGGAGAACTCACGCACCGACGCGACGAGCGTGTCTTTCCCGGTGATCTCCCGGATCTCACATCCGGCCACCGATCCGGCGCCGTCGCCGACGAGGATGCGCTCCCCCACCCCGAGGCGCGCGACCGTCACCGCATGCCGGCCTTCCGGCCCGCTGAGGATGAGGTCGGCACCCGGGGCGGGGACGGAGTCCGCCCAGAAAAGCGGTGGGCTCACTTGCCTGCGAACGCGTTGCGCAGTCTCGAGAAGAGTCCGCCCGGAGCGGCCGCGGCCGAGGTGTTGACCACCTCGATCTCGTCCTGCGCCACCTTCTTGAGTTTCTTGAGGGCGTCGGTCTGGGCATGGTCGAGCTTGGTCGGGACGACCACGTCGAGGTGCACGTGCAGGTTGCCCCGGACACCCGAGCTGACGTGCGGCATGCCCTGGCCGCGAAGCTTGACCACCTGGCCGGGCTGCGTACCCGGGTCGATCTTGACGGTGACCGGGTCGCCGAGGATGGTCTCGACCTCGAACTCGGCGCCGAGCGCGGCGTCGACCATCGGGACCTTCAGGGTGCAGTGCAGGTCGTCCTTGTCGCGCAGGAAGACCTCGTGCGGACGTTCGGTGACCTCGACGTACAGGTCGCCGGCCGGACCGCCGCCGGGGCCGACCTCGCCCTGGCCGCTGAGCCGGACCCGCATGCCGCTCTCGATGCCGGCCGGGATGCGGACAGTCATGGTGCGACGCGAGCGCACTCGACCGTCGCCGCCGCACTTGTGGCAGGGATCGGGGATGACCTCGCCGACGCCGTGACAGGTCGGGCACTCGCGGACGGTCATGACCTGACCGAGGAACGAGCGCTGCACCGACTGGATCTCGCCGGCACCGTGGCAGGTGTCGCAGGCGACCGGCTTGCTGTCGCCGTTGGTTCCCGAGCCGGTGCACACGTCACACAGGATCGCGGTGTCGACGGTGATCTCCTTGTTGACGCCCTTGGCGCACTCGGCGAGATCGAGCTTGAGGTTGACGAGTGCGGGCTCACCCGGCTGGACGCGCGAGCGGGGACCACGCCCCGACCCGAAACCACCGCCACCTCCGAAGGCGCCGCCGTTGCCGAAGAAGGCCTCGAAGACGTCGCCGAAACCGCCGCCGCCACCGCCGAAGCCGCCGAAACCGCCGGCGCCCGCACCCGCGAGGGGGTCGCCACCGGCGTCGACGATGCGTCGCTTCTCCGGATCGGTCAGCACCTCGTAGGCGGTGCTGACCTCTTTGAATTCGTCTTCCTTGCCCGGGTTGACATCGGGATGCAGTTCGCGTGCCTTCTTGCGGTAGGCGCGCTTGAGTTCCTGGTCACTGGCACCCTTCGCCACACCCAGGATTGCGTAATAGTCACGTGCCACGGTTGTTGTGATCCTCAAATCTCAATCGGTACCCAAGCGGTCTCAGTTGGTGCCCACGCGGTGCACGCCATCGGTGTGGACGCACGCCCGCGCGGTGCGCAGTGGAACCACTCGATTCTGCCGTCGACCGGTCGGGGCCCTCACCCGAAGTCCGTCGCCGGGGGCGGCGGTCATCGTTCGGCGAGCACCTCACCGATGTATTTGGCAACGGCTGCGACCGAGGCGATGGTTCCCGGATAGTCCATCCGTGTGGGGCCGAGCACACCGACGCCGCCGAACACGGTTCCCGATGCACCGTACCCTGTGGACACCACCGAGGTCCCACGCAGGTTCTCGGTCTGCGTCTCCTCTCCGATCTGCACTGTGACCTGGCCCATGTCCTGTGTCGTGGCGAGGATCTTGAGCACGACGACCTGCTCCTCGAGGGCTTCGAGGACGGTGTCCATACCGCCGACAACCGGCGTGAAGTCGGCCGCCGACCGTGCCAGGTTCGAGGTGCCGCCGAGCACCAGGCGGTCGTCGCCGCGTTCGACGAGGGTCTCGACGAGAACCGTCGCGATGTTGAGGACCGCGCCCCGGATGTCGTCGGGTGCGGAGTTGGCGAGTTCGGCGACCGCCGCCGACGCCTCGGCGAGCCGTTTGCCGTGCAGCGCCGCGGAGAACATGTCGCGCAGACGAGTGATGTCCTCCTCGTCGTGATCCTCGTTCAGCGCGACCATGCGCTGTTCGACGCGACCGTTGTCGACGATCACCACCAGCAACAGCCGCGACGGCGAGAGCGACACGACCTCGAGGTGGCGGACCCGCGCGGCCGACAGCACCGGGTACTGGATGACGGCCACCTGACGGGTCAGCTGGGCCAGCAGTTTCACCGACCGTCGCAGCACGTCGTCGAGGTCGACGCCGGAGTCGAGCACAGACAGGATGGCGCGTCGCTCCGCCGAGGACAGCGGCTTGATCTCGCTGATGCGGTCCACGAACATCCGGTAGCCCTTGTCCGTGGGGACACGACCCGAGCTGGTGTGCGGCTGGGTGATGTATCCCTCGGCCTCGAGTACCGCCATGTCGTTGCGGACGGTTGCGCTCGACACCCCGAGCTGATGCCGTTCGACGAGTGCCTTCGATCCGATGGGCTCCTGCGATTCGACGTAGTCGGTCACGATCGCGCGGAGGATCTCGAATCGACGGTCATCCGTTGTGGACACGCGGTACACCTCCTGATCCGAGTCCCGGTCCATGGGGTTGGGCCATAGAGTTGGGGTACGTCCCATACTGGGTACGTTCCATACTACGAAATCGGCGCGGGGTTCCATGATCTTCAAGGGGGTGCGGGAGGGCAGGCCCTATCCCGACCACAAGCTGTCGACGCGCGGCTGGGCCAAGATCCCACCGCGACAGCTGCGACTCGACCAGCTGATCACGCTCACCAAGGTGCTGGCCTTGGACAAGCTGCTCAGCGAGGACTCGACGTTCTACGGCGACCTCTTCGCGCACGTCGTCCGCTGGGAGGGCGATCTCTACCTCGAGGACGGACTCCACCGCGCGGTGCGCTCGGCGCTGCGTAACCGCAACATCATCCACGCACGCACCCTCGACCTCGACGCCCTCGATCTCTCCGAGGGGGCCCGCCCTCTCGAGGAGCAGCTCGACGACACCGCCGAGATCCCGGCGCGTCCCCGGGTCATCGACGTCCCGCCCGAACCGGCCCGGCCGGCGCGGGGTGCGCCCGAATCCCCCGGGAGCGGTGGTGCACACCGTCGGGGACGCCAATCGACCGGCTGGACGAGCCCGCCGCGCCCCGAACGACCCTGGTAGTCCCGGGTTCAACCCCAGAGCACGCGGCGGATGACGCCGTCGGCAAGCAGCCGGCCGGCGTCGGTGAGGACGTAGGCGTCGCCCGTCGCGGCGAGCAGGCCGTCGGCACAGAGCTTTTCGGCGTTTGCGCGTTCGGCGTCGTCGAGCAGCCGTCCCGGCAGCCCGCTGCGGAGTCGCGTGGTGAGCATGACCGCCTCCATGTGGCGGTCCGCGGCGGTGAGTTGCTCCGACGACGCCGCGGGCAGCACGCCCTCACCGAGCGTCTGCGCGTAGCGCGCCGGATGCTTCACGTTCCACCAGCGCACCCCGTTGACATGCGAGTGCGCGCCCGGGCCGATCCCCCACCAGTCCGAACTGTTCCAGTAGGCGAGGTTGTGGCGACACGCACCGGCGTCGTCGAGCGCCCAGTTCGACACCTCGTACCAATTGAAACCGTTGGCGCCCAACCGATCATCGAGGATCTTGTAGCGGTCGGCGAGCACGTCGTCGTCGGGCGCGGGCATCTCGCCGCGCCGGATCCGACGCGCCAACGCGGTGCCGTCCTCGACGATCAGCGCGTAGGCCGACACGTGGTCGACGTCCGCGGACAGCACCGCGTCGAGGGTGGCGTGCAGGTCGGCGTCGGTCTCCCCGGGGGTCCCGTAGATCAGGTCGAGGTTGACGTGGTCGAAGCCGGCCGCCCGCGCCTCACGCGCCGCGGCGACCGCGCGCCCCGGGGTGTGCACCCGGTCGAGCACCTTGAGCACGTGCTGGGCGGCGGACTGCATGCCGAGCGAGATGCGGGTGAACCCGGCCGATCGCAGCTGTTCGAAGAATGCCGGCGACGTCGACTCCGGGTTCGATTCGGTGGTGACCTCCGCGCCGGGGGCGAGGTCGAAATTGGCGCGCACCGAGTCGAGCAGGCGGGTGAGTCCGTCGGCGCCGAGCAGCGATGGAGTTCCGCCGCCGACGAAGATCGTCGACACCTTCCGTGTCGGCGCCAGCAGCCGCGCCGCCGACTCCAGTTCCGCGGCCACCGCCTCCTGCCAGGACTCCGGCGACGACGTCGAGCCGAGCTCCCCCGCGGTGTAGGTGTTGAAGTCGCAGTAGCCGCAACGCGTCGCGCAGAACGGGACATGCAGGTAGAGACCGAACGGCACGTGCGGGTCGACGTCTCGGCACGCCCCGTCGATGAGCTGCGTGGTGAGCTCGGGGGTGGGTGCTTCGATGTCGACCTTCACCGTTCCATCATGACGACCTCGACGTCAGCACCGAAATCGCCGCATCGACCAGGTCGGACGACACCGCGGCCCGGGCCCGGGAATAAGCACGCGCCTGGTGTCCTTGACCGACTCGAGGTGAGACCTGCGGCCCCGCCGGCCCAGGCGTGTTTCCATCATCGTGATGGAAAATAACCCCAAGTAGACGAGGCGATGATGGTCGTGGCACTATGGACCTCGTGATTTTCCCAGGGGTGTGGCTCGCAGCGCGTCGCCACATTGATCTCAAGCGCGTCAACAGCGCTTTCTGTCGCGTCTAGCGACGTTTCGGCCCCGATTGGTCCCTGCTTCCAGGGATGCCGGCACGTTTCAGCCCACTTTTTCGTGCAATGAACGCCGGCCCTGTGCGCCGGCACAGGAGATTTCATGACGTCCACAACCGACGCCCCTGCTGCTGTCTCCAGCACGGGCTCCCAGCCTGATGTCGTCACGCCCGCTGCTGCTGCAGGCGAGGCCGGCACCGAGAAGCGCGCTCGTCCCGCACGCAAGGCCCGCCCGGCCAAGCGCCGCGCCGAAGGTCAGTGGAAGCTCGGCTACCGCGAGCCGCTGAACCCCAACGAGCAGGTCAAGAAGGACGACAACCCTCTCAACGTCCGCGCCCGCATCGAGAACATCTACTCCAAGCAGGGATTCGACTCGATCGACAAGCAGGACCTGCGCGGCCGGATGCGCTGGTGGGGCCTCTACACCCAGCGTGCGGAGGGTTACGACGGCACCTGGACCGGCGACGAGAACATCGACATCCTCGAAGACAAGCACTTCATGATGCGCGTGCGCTGCGACGCCGGCGCGCTCAATGTCGCGCAGCTGCGCACCCTCGGCGAGCTGTCCACCGAGTTCGCCCGTGACACCGCCGACCTCTCCGACCGCGAGAACGTCCAGTACCACTGGATCCGGATCGAAGACGTCCCGACGATCTGGGACCGTCTCGAGGCCGTCGGTCTCAAGACCACCGAGGCCTGCGGCGACTGCCCCCGCGTCGTGCTGGGTTCGCCGCTCGCCGGTGAGTCCTTCGACGAGGTCCTCGACCCGACCCCGGCCATCGACGAGATCGTCCGCCGCTACATCGGCGATCCGAAGTACTCGAACCTGCCACGCAAGTTCAAGACCGCGATCTCCGGCCAGCAGGACGTGGTCCACGAGATCAACGACGTCGCCTTCGTCGGCGTCGTCCACCCCGAACACGGTCCCGGCCTCGACCTCTGGGTCGGCGGCGGCCTGTCCACCAACCCGATGCTCGCCCAGCGCGTCGGTGCATGGGTCCCGCTCGACGAGGTGCCCGACGTGTGGGAGGCCGTGGTCTCGATCTTCCGCGACTACGGATACCGCCGCCTCCGCGCCAAGGCGCGGCTGAAGTTCCTCATCAAGGACTGGGGGATCGAGAAGTTCCGTCAGGTGCTCGAGGACGAGTACCTCGGCCGCAAGCTGATTGACGGCCCGGCGCCGGAGCAGCCTGAACGCCCGATCGACCACATCGGCGTGCAGAAGCTACGCAACGGCCTCAACGCGATCGGCTTCTCCCCCATCGCCGGTCGCGTGTCGGGCACGATCCTCACCAAGACCGCCGAGGCCGTCGCCGCCGTCGGTTCCGACCGCGTGCGCTTCACCCCGTACCAGAAGCTGATCGTCCTCGACGTCCCCGACGACAAGGTCGAGTGGCTCATCGACGAGCTCAAGCCGCTCGGCCTGCACGGCCGGCCGACGCAGTGGCGCCGGAACCTACTGGCGTGCAGCGGTATCGAGTTCTGCAAGCTCTCGTTCACCGAGACCCGCAAGCGTTCACAGGTTCTCGCGCCGGAGCTCGACGAGCGCCTTGCCGACATCAACTCCGAGCTCGACGTGCCGATCACGGTGAACATCAACGGTTGCCCCAACTCCTGCGGACGGTCGCAGATCGCCGACATCGGTTTCAAGGGACAGCTCGTCGAGGACGCCGACGGCAACCAGACCGACGGCTTCCAGGTCCACCTGGGCGGCAGCCTCGGCCTGGACTCCGGTTTCGGTCGCAAGCTGCGCCAGCACAAGGTGCTCGGCACCGAGCTCGGCGACTACATCGAACGTGTGGTCCGCAACTTCGTGGATCAGCGCGAAGAGGGTGAACGGTTCGCGCAGTGGGCCGTTCGCGCCGACGAGGAGGCACTCCGATGACCATCAGCACCACGGCGCCGGCCACCGGCCGCCGCCACAGCGAGGACGAACTCCGCGCGATCGCGGCGAAGGGCGCGGCCGACCTCGGTCCCGAGGCCACCCCGGAGGAACTGATCCGCTGGACCGCGGAGACCTTCGGCACGAACTTCGTCGTCGCGTCGAACATGCAGGACGCCGCCCTCGTCGACCTCGCGGTGAAGAACATCGACCGCGAGCTCCTCGGCGGCGAACCGGTCAAGGTCCTGTTCCTCGACACCGGTTACCACTTCGCCGAGACCATCGGCACGCGCGACGCCGTTGAGCAGGTGTACGGCGTGGAGATGGTCAACCTCAACCCCGAGCACAGCGTCGCCGAGCAGGACGAACTCCTGGGCCGCAACCTGTTCGCGCGCGATCCCGGCGAGTGCTGCCGGCTGCGCAAGGTCGTCCCGCTCAAGGCGGGTCTGGCCGGTTACGACGCCTGGATCACCGGCATCCGCCGGGTGGAGGCGCCCACTCGCGCCAACGCTCCGCTCATCTCGTTCGACGAGGGCTTCGGGCTGGTCAAGATCAATCCCATCGCCCCGTGGACCGACGAGCAGATGCAGGACTACATCGACTCCAACGGCGTGCTGGTCAACCCGTTGGTCGACGAGGGCTATCCCTCCATCGGTTGTGCACCGTGCACCGCCAAACCCGAACCCGGATCCGATCCGCGCAGCGGCCGCTGGGCCGGTCGCGCCAAGACAGAATGTGGGCTCCACGCATGACCGTCACCGAACCCGTCCGCGACATGTCCGTCTCCGCCGACGCCGACGACTTCACCACGCTCGACGCGCTTGAGTCCGAGGCCATCCACGTCTTCCGTGAGGTGGCAGGCGAATTCGAGCGCCCGGTCATCCTCTTCTCCGGCGGCAAGGACTCCACCGTCTTGCTGCACGTCGCACTGAAGGCCTTCTGGCCTGCGCCGCTGCCGTTCTCGCTGCTGCACGTCGACACCGGACACAACCTGCCCGAGGTGCTCGAGTTCCGCGACAACGTCGTCGAGCGTCACAACCTCCGTCTGCACGTCGCCAAGGTCGAGGACTACCTCGCCGACGGCCGGCTGACCGAGCGCCCCGACGGCGTCCGCAACCCGCTGCAGACCATCCCGCTGCTCGACGCGATCACCGAGAACCGCTTCGACGCGGTCTTCGGCGGTGGCCGCCGTGACGAGGAGCGCTCGCGCGCCAAGGAGCGGATCTTCTCGCTGCGCAACGCCTTCGGCCAGTGGGACCCGAAGCGTCAGCGCCCCGAGCTGTGGAACCTCTACAACGGCCGCCATGCACCGGGCGAGCACGTCCGCGTGTTCCCGCTGTCGAACTGGACCGAACTCGACATCTGGCGCTACATCGCCCGCGAGCAGGTCCTGCTCCCCTCGATCTACTACGCCCACGAACGTGACGTCTTCCTGCGGGACGGCATGTGGATGACCCCCGGCGTCTGGGGCGGACCCCGCGAAGGCGAAGAGCTGCAGCGTCTCTCGGTGCGTTACCGCACCGTCGGCGACGGCTCGTCGACCGGCGCGGTGCTCTCCGACGCCGCCGACAACGACGCGGTCCTGGCCGAGGTCGCCGCATCGCGACTGACCGAACGCGGCGCCACCCGTGGCGACGACCGGGTCTCCGAGGCCGCCATGGAAGACCGCAAGCGCGAAGGATATTTCTGATGAGGCACGCACCCGACCTTCTCCGCATCGCCACTGCAGGCAGTGTGGACGACGGCAAGTCGACGCTCGTCGGCCGACTGCTGTACGACACGAAATCCGTTCTGGCCGACCAGATCGACGCCGTCACCAAGGCCTCGGTCGACCGCGGTCTCGAGGGCCCCGACCTGTCGCTGCTCGTCGACGGCCTGCGCGCCGAACGCGAGCAGGGCATCACCATCGACGTGGCCTACCGCTACTTCGCAACTCCCGCACGCTCTTTCGTGCTCGCCGACACCCCCGGCCACGTGCAGTACACGCGTAACACCGTGTCCGGCGCCTCCACCGCCCAGCTGGTGATCCTGCTCGTCGACGCCCGCAACGGCGTTGTCTCGCAGACCCGTCGCCACGCCGCGGTGATGGCTCTCCTGGGTGTGCCTCAGCTGGTGCTGGCAGTCAACAAGATCGACCTCGTCGACGATCAGGCCTCGGTGTTCGCCGAGATCTCCGCCGAGTTCGCCGAGCTGACGCGTTCGCTGGGCTGGTCTGACGAGCAGGTCACCGCCATCCCGGTGTCCGCGCTGCACGGCGACAACATCGCGAACCGCTCGGAGAACACCCCGTTCTATGACGGCCCCACCCTCATCGAGCACCTCGAGACGGTCCCGAACCTCACCGAGCGTGCCCCGGTGGGCCTGCGCTTCCCGGTGCAGTACGTGATCCGTCCCCGCACCCCCGAGTACCCCGACTACCGCGGGTACGCCGGTCAGATCGCGGCCGGCCGCGTGTCGGTGGGTGACGAGGTCGTCGTCCTGCCGTCGGGTCAGCGGACCACCGTCAGCCAGATCGACACGGCCGACGGCCCGCTGGAGTCCGCCCACACCGGACGCAGCGTCACGATCCTCCTCGCCGACAACGTGGACATCTCGCGCGGTGACCTGATCGCCGCCGCGGTCGACGCACCGGAGCCGGTACAACAGTTCACCGCAACCGTCTGCTGGCTCGCCGAGAAGCAACTGCGTCCCGGCGCACGTCTGCTGCTCAAGCACGGCACCAAGACCACCCAGGCCATCGTCGGTGGGCTCGACGCCCTCTTCGACGAGCAGAACCTGGCGCTCGTGGAGGCCCCGGAGTCGGTGGAGCTCAACCAGATCGTGCGGATCTCGGTGCAGACCGCCGAACCCATCCCGGCCGACGACTACCAGGTGAACCGCGAGTCTGGCAGCTTCCTGCTGATCGACCCGCAGGGTGGCAACACCCTCGCCGCCGGTCTGGTGGGCGACGCGCTCGCGCCGCTGCACCTCAAAGAGTTGGTGTGAGTCCTTCTCTCGTCCTCGTCGCACACGGCAGTCGCGATCCGCGCTTCGGCGCGACCGCGCGCCGTGTGCGCGACGCCGTCGCCGACGCGCTGCCGGGGGTCGAGGTGGTCCTGTCCTACCTCGATCTCGACGAGCCGCTCGTCGGGGATGTCCTCACGTCTGTCGCGAACGAGCCCGGTGACGACCCCGTCGTGGTGCCGCTGCTGCTGTCGGCGGGATATCACCACAAGGTCGACCTACCGGCGATCATCGCCGAACACCGGCCGTTCGCGCATCAGACCGACGTCATCGGCACCCGGTCGTTCACGACGGCCCTCGCCGATCGTCTGCTCGAAGCCGGCCTCGACGAGCGTGACGGGGTGATCCTGTCGGCGGTCGGTTCCTCCGACGAGTCCGCCGACCGTCACGTCCGCCGCCGGGCCATCGAACTGTCGACGTACCTACATCGGCCGGTCGAGGTGGTCTTCGCCACCAAGCTCGGTCCGAACAACCGCGCGGTCGCCTCGGCGGTCCGTCGTCTCCGGGTCGCCGGTGCGCAACGCATAGCGCTCAGCCCGTACTTCCTGTCGGCCGGTCTGCTGATCGAACGGGTCGAGTCGGCTCTGGACGCGCTGGCCGACGAGACACTCGTGGCCGGACCACTCGGCGCGCACCCCGACGTCGTCGAGGGCATCTGCGGCCTCTATCGCACGGCCACTGAGCGTCGCACGGTGCACGCCGGGCGCTGAGACCCGTCGGGCCGACGCCTTCTCACATCGTGATGAGCCAAGCGATCACGACGAGGATCAACAACGCCAACAGGGCGAGGGTCACCGGCGAGCGCATCAGTTTCACAGTCCGGTCCCATCGTCGTCGGCAAAGCGTCGGCGGTCGAACAGCGTTGCCGCGAGGTCGACCAAGAGATTGAGAACATAGGCGATCAGGATCGCGACAGGAATCACCACGGCGACGGTGACCAAGAGCTGCGGAACGAAGGACAGGCCGGTCAGCCACTCCTCCACACCGTCCCACCAGGCGAAGAACGCCGTCACCTCATCACCTCGTCCGTCCGATTCGGATCAACTGTCGGCCCGGCCCCGTTCAGGCCGACTGGCATCGGACAGCGTCCGTCGCAATGATAGTTCCCATGTCTGTTGCAGATGACTCCACCGTAACGTCCCTGCCGACCGCGACTTCCCCGCAGGGCGAGGCGGCCGGCACCGACGCCGCACGAGTCAGCGCTCCGGGTCCGGCGCCGATGGCTCCGACCAATCCGGCGCACCGGAGTGCGTTTCCCCCCATCGGCGACTACGCGTTCCTGTCCGACACCGAGACCAACTGCCTGATCGCCCGTAACGGTTCGGTCGAGTGGATGTGCGTACCGCGACCCGATTCGCCGAGTGTCTTCGGGGCGGTGCTCGATCGGAGCGCAGGCCACTTCCGCCTCGCGCCGTACGGCGTGAACGTGCCCGTGGATCGCCGGTACCTGCCGGGCAGTCTGATGGTCGAGACGACCTGGCAGACCGAGACGGGCTGGATCATCGTGCGCGACGCGCTGGTGATGGGCCCGTGGCACGACAACGATCGGCGTTCCCGCACCCATCGCCGCACGCCCACCGACTGGGATGCCGAGCACATCCTGCTGCGCACGGTGCGCTGTGTTTCCGGCACCGTCGAACTGCACATGAGCTGTGAGCCGGCGTTCGACTACCACCGCGGGACCACCAAGTGGGAGTACTCCGGCCCCGCCTACGGTGAGGCCATCGCCACCGCCCGCGACACCGACGCCGACACGCCCACCCTCAAGCTCACCACCGACCTCCGCCTCGGTCTCGAAGGGCGGGAGGCACGTGCCCGCACACGACTCGTCGAGGGCGACAACCGGTTCGTCGCCCTGAGCTGGTCCCGGTTTCCTGCTCCGCAGAACTGGGACGAGGCGGCCCAGAAGATGTGGTCCACGGCCGAATCGTGGCGGCAGTGGATCAACATCGGCACCTTTCCCGACCACCCGTGGCGCTCTCATCTGCAGCGCTCCGCGCTGACCCTCAAGGGACTCACCTACTCCCCGACCGGCGCCCTGCTGGCCGCCGCGACCACCTCGCTGCCGGAAACACCTCAGGGCGAACGCAACTGGGACTACCGCTACGCATGGGTGCGCGACTCGACGTTCGCCCTGTGGGGCCTGTACACGCTGGGCCTCGACCGGGAGGCCGACGACTTCTTCTCCTTCATCGCCGATGTCTCCGGCATCACCAACGGCGAACGTCACCCGTTACAGGTGATGTACGGCGTGGGCGGCGAGCGGACGCTCGAGGAAGAGGAGCTCACGCACCTTTCCGGTTACGACGGCGCGCGCCCGGTCCGGATCGGCAATGGCGCGTACAACCAAGCGCAGCACGACATCTGGGGCACGATGTTGGACTCGGTGTACCTCAACATCAAGTCCCACGAGTCTGTCCCCGAGACACTGTGGCCGGTCCTCAAGGCGCAGGTCGAGGAGGCGATCAAGCACTGGCGCGATCCTGATCGCGGCATCTGGGAGGTGCGTGGCGAACCGCAGCACTTCACCTCGTCGAAGGTGATGTGCTGGGTCGCCCTGGATCGCGGCTCCCGCCTTGCGACGATGCACGGCGAAGAGACCCACGCGCGGGAGTGGGCGGCGATCGCCGACGAGATCAAAGCCGACATCCTCGCCCACGGCGTCAACGAGCGAGGGGTCTTCACCCAGCGCTACGGCGACGACGCCCTCGACGCCTCACTGCTCCTCGTGCCGTTGCTGCGGTTCCTGCCGCCCGACGACCACCGTGTCCGCGCAACGGTTCTCGCGATCGCCGACGAACTCACCGACAACGGTCTCGTGCTGCGCTATAAGGTCGACGAGACCGACGACGGCCTCACCGGCGAGGAGGGCACCTTCACGATCTGTTCGTTCTGGCTCGTGTCGGCGCTGGTCGAGATCGGTGAGCTGGAGCGGGCCAAGGCTCTGTGCGAGCGGCTGCTCAACTACTCGAGTCCGCTCAAGCTGTACGCCGAGGAGATCGACGCGAAGACCGGTCAGCATCTTGGAAACTTCCCGCAGGCGTTCACCCACCTCGCGCTGATCAACGCGGTCATGCACGTCATCCGCGCCGAGGAGGCCGAGCACCAGCACACGTTCCAGCCGGCCAATCACTGACGCCCGGCAACTGAAATCCGCCCCCGATAAGGACCCTCCAGGCGGCGGCCGATGACACTATGTCGTCGGCGCCGCTGCAGAGGGCGCTTTCCGGGGGCGGATCGCAGGGGAGCTTTCCAGGGGCGGTTTTCGGTGGCGGTTCCCGGCCGGGCCTCAGGCGTCGGTCAGCGCCGCGACCTTGGTCGCCCGCGCGTACACGGTCTCCCCGGCCTGCAGGTTGAGGGCGTTCTGGTCGCCGCGGGTGATCTGGGCGGCGAACTCGTCACCGGTCGTCGCGGCGACGAGTTCGACGCGGGTCTCAAAGCCGAGGTTCACCACGCGCAGCACGGTCGCCTTGATCACGCCTGTGTCGAGCGAGGCGTCCGCGGCCGGCGAGGCCATCTCCGGGGTGCGTCCGAGCCGGATGTCGTGCGGGCGAACGAGTTCGCCGTTCAGACGCACCGTCGAACCGAGGAACGACGCCACGAACTCATTGGCCGGGCGGTCGTAGAGGTCGTCGGGCGTGCCGACCTGTTCGATCCGTCCCTTGTTGAGGATGGCGATCCGGTCGCTGACGTCGAGTGCCTCCTGCTGGTCGTGGGTGACCAGCACGGTGGTGACGTGCACCTCCTCGTGGAGACGACGCAGCCAGCGGCGCAGGTCATCTCGCACCTTCGCGTCCAGGGCGCCGAACGGTTCGTCGAGGAGCAGCACCTTGGGGTCGACGGCGAGTGCGCGGGCGAGCGCCATACGCTGCCGCTGGCCACCCGACAGCTGCGCCGGGAACCGGTGCTGGAACACGGCCAGTCCGACCACCTCGAGGAGTTCGTCGACCTTGGCGTCGACCTCCTTCTTGGGCCGCTTGCGGATCTTGAGGCCGAAGGCGATGTTGTCGCGCACGGTGAGGTGCTTGAATGCGGCGTAGTGCTGGAACACGAAACCGATGTCGCGCTTCTGCGGTGACTTCTGCGAGACGTCGTTGTCGTTGATGCGGACGGTGCCGGAGTCCAGTGTGTCGAGGCCGGCGATCGCGCGCAGCAGCGTCGACTTGCCGGAGCCCGACGGTCCCAGCAACGAGGTGAGCTGACCGTCCGGGATGTCGATCGAGACGTCGTCGAGGGCGGCGAAGTCGCCGTAGCGCTTGTTCGCGCCGATCACCTGAATGGACATGTCACACGCCTTCCTTGTGCTGGGCGTTGGGATGGACGATCTGTTTGGCGTCGACGGACTCGGGACCATGCGGCGGGGTCAGATCGAGTTCGACGTCGGTGGACGTGGATTCACTGGCGTCCACGAGTCGGGACTTGGCGCGGCGCTCGATGAGCGACATCAGCACGAGCACCAGGATGGCGACGAACATCAGCAGGGTCGCGGCCGCGTAGGCGCCGAATTCGTTGTAGTCGTCGGTGTAGCGGGAGTGGACCAGCAGCGTCAGCGTTTGGGAGACACCGGGATAGTTCGACGACACCATGGTCACCGCACCGTATTCACCCAGCGCTCGCGCGACGGTCAGGACGATGCCGTAGGTGAGGCCCCAGCGGATCGCCGGGAGGGTCACCCGCCAGAAGACCTGCCAGTTGTTGGCGCCGAGCGTCGCGGCGGCCTCTTCCTGTTCGGTTCCGATCTCCCGGAGCACCGGTTCGACCTCGCGGGCGACGAACGGGAGCGTGACGAACAGCGTGGCGAGCACCAGCCCGGGGAAGCCGAAGATGATCCGGAAGCCGAGGCTCTCGATGCCGCCGAACCAGCCGCCGTAGCCCCACAGCAGGATCAGCGCGACACCGGCGACCACGGGCGACACCGCGAACGGCAGGTCGACGACCGACTGGAGCAAACCCTTGCCGGGGAAGCGCCCGCGCGCCAGGGCCAGCGCGATGATCACGCCGAAGATGACGTTGAGCGGCACCACGATGGCGACGATCAGCAGGCTGAGTTGCAGCGCCGAGATGGCTGCCGGCGTGGTGATCCACTCCCAGAACTGGCCGAGACCGTGCTCGAAGGAGCGGTAGAAGATGGTGCCGACCGGGACCACCAGGAGGATGAGCAGGTAGACGAGCGCGACGGTGCGCAGACCGTACTTCGTCAGAGGTGCGACCTTCATCGGTCTGCGTCCTCTCTCTTGGACTGCCGGCGGCCCGCGACGCGCAGGACGAGCAGCGTGACGAAGGCGATCAGCAGCAACACCACGGAGATCGCTGCCGCGTCGACGGGTGCATCGATCTCGATCTGCTGCTGGATGTACTGCGAGGCGACCTGGGTGTCGCCCGGGATGTTGCCGCCGATGAGCACCACGGAACCGAACTCGCCGATGGCACGGGTGAACGCCAGGCCGGCGCCGGTCAAGATCGCCGGGAGAAGGGCAGGCAGGACGATCTTGCGGAAGATCGTGGCGTTGTTCGCGCCGAGTACCGCTGCGGCTTCCTCGACGTCGACATCGAGTTCGATGAGGACCGGCTGCACCTGCCGCACCACGAACGGCAGGGTGACGAAGGTCAGTGCGATCACCAATGCGGGCTTGGTGGCGTTGAGCTGGACGTCGATGGGACTGTTCGGCCCGTACAGCGACAACAGCACGAGGCTGGCGACGATCGTCGGCAGCGCGAACGGCAGGTCGATGATGGCGTTCACGACCCCCTTGCCGGGGAACTCGTCTCGGACCAGGACCCAGGCGATCAGGGTGCCGAACACGACGTTGATCAACGCCGCGATCACGGACACGAGCACCGTGATCCAGATGGTGTCCACCGCGGCGGGCGCCGAGATCGCCTCCCAGAAACCGCTCCAACCGTCCTCGAAGGACTGCACCGTGATGGCGGACAGCGGCAGCAGCACGATGACGCTGAGCCAGAGCCAGGCGACGCCGATGGTCATCGGGCTCACGCCGGCGAAGGTCCGCGAGCGTCCGAGGAACCCGCGTGGCGGCCGGGAGTCGGGAACCGGGGCCCCGGCCTCCGTGGTCGTCGAGTCGACCGAGGTCACTGCTTACCCCCTGAGTCGTAGATCTTGGTGATGGCGCCCTTCTTGCCGAACAGCGCCTCGTCGACAGCCTTCCAGCCGGTCAGGTCCTTGCCGTCGTTGTCCTCGGCGGTGCCCTCCCCGAGCACCTTGCCGAGTTCGGCGATGGTCCACAGCTTCGCGATATCTCCGGGGAAGAGGTCCCGCGTCGCCTCTATGACCGCGGGGTCCACCGGCCGGAAGCCCTGCTCGGCCCAGATCAGCTGCGCCTCCGGGGTGAAGAGGAAGTCCACGAAGGTGCGTGCGCCGGCGATGTCGTCGGAGGTGTTGACGACCGCGACGGGGTTCTCGATCTTGAACGTCTGCGGCGGGATCACATATTCGACCTGACTGTTCGGACCGGCGCCGGCGTTGGCCTTGTCGAGCATGATCGCCTCGTTCTCATAGCTGATCAAGACATCGCCCTGCCCCTGTTCGAACGCCGTGGTGGCCTCGCGACCCGACTTGGGCACCACCTTGATGTGGTCCCGCACCAGTTCGGACACGTAATCCAGGCCGGCCTGTGAATCCCGGCCACCGTTGCTGATCGCGGCATAGGGCGCCAGCAGATTCCACTTCGCCGAGCCGGAGCTGCCTGGGTTCGGGGTGACCACCTGTACGCCGGGCTTGAGCAGATCGTCCCAGTCGCGGATGCCCTTCGGGTTGCCCTTGCGGACCACCAGCGCGACGACCGACCCGAACGGGGTGCTGTTGTTGGGTGCCTGCTTCTTCCAGTCCTCGTCGACCAGGTCGGCCTTCACCAGGCGGGTGATGTCGGGCTCGACGGAGAAGTTCACGACATCGGCCGGGACACGTCGGGCCACTTTGCGTGATTGGTCACCGGAGGCGCCGTACGACGCAGAGAAGCCGATGTCGTGGCCCTCGGGGGTGTCGCGGAACGCCGGGATGATCTCGTCGAAACCGATCTTGGGGACGGCGTAGGCGACCAGATCGAGGTGCCGGTCTCCGCTGGAGATGTCCACTCCACCGGGCTCGTCGGTGGATCCGCCACCGCAGCCCGCGACGAACACCATCGCCAACACGAGAAGGCTCACCAGCACCCGGGTGCCGCGCGGCGGTTTGCGGCCAGCGCTCACTCTTCCTCCAAGACTCGGCGGGCCGGTCGAATGAGGGCGGTGACCGGCGGAGACCGGACTACGCTAGCAACCTGCCGGGCCGTCGCCGGAGTTCAAATCAGTGAGATCAAAATTCTCCGCAGGCCATGGTCGGGGCGCCCGTTCCTATTCCAGTCGCCAGTCCTCGTAGGCGCGCGGATCGTTGACCGGTTCGACGTGTGTCGTGATGTTCAGGTCCGGGACCGCAGCGTGCAGTTCGTCCTCGACGACCTCGGTGAGATCGTGGGCGCGCTGCACCGACCAGTCACCGGGCACGAGCATGTGAAGCTGCAGGAACCGTTCGTGACCGGCCTCGCGGGTACGGATGTCGTGGAAGACGATGCCGTCGGCGCGGTGTCGGTCGAGTACGTCGTCGATGGCGGAGCGCTGCTCGGCGGGGAGCGCGGAGTCCATCAGACCCGCACCCGAGCGCCACACCAGCCGGGAGCCGACGACCATGATGTTGATCGCGACCGCGATGGCGATCAGCGGGTCGAGCGGTAGCCAACCGGTCAACGCGACCAGGAACACACCCACGAGGACGCCGACCGTGGTCGCCACGTCGGTCATCAGATGTTTGCCGTCGGCTTCCAGGGTCAATGACCGGTGTTTGCGGCCGGCGTGGATGAGGATCAACCCCACCGCCGCGTTGAGGACCGTGGCACCCACCGAGATGCCGAGACCGAGTCCGACATCTTCGAGCTCGCGCGGGTTGATGAGCCGGTCGATCGCGGTCACGACGATGATCACCGCCGCCACGACGATCAGGACGCCTTCGAAGACCGCCGAGAAGTACTCCGCCTTGGTGTGCCCGAAGTTGTGTCCCCGGTCCGGCGGCTTCGCGGCGACGCGTAGTGCGACGAACGCGCCCACGGCGGCGACGACGTTGACGATCGATTCGAGCGCGTCGGACAGCAGGCCCACCGACCCGGTGATCCACCAGGCCAGCAGCTTGAGCCCGAACACGACCAGCGCGGTCACGATGCTGAGCACCGCGAACCGCGCCAGGTTACGGCGTTGTCCGCTTGTCATGATCGGGACCGGCTCAGGCCGCGAGCCCCCGACGACGCAGAAGCGGCTCGATCTGCGGCTTACGGCCGATCAGGGCCTCGTGCGACACCAGCGGATCGATGCTGTCACCGCGCGACAGCGTCGCCTCGGCGAATCGTCGTCCGTTGTCGCGCTCGAGGCCGCCCGAGGCGAGGAACCACTGTTCGGTCTCGGCGTCGAGGACCTCCGACCAGATGTAGCTGTAGTAGCCGGCCGAGTAGCCCCCACCGAAGATGTGGTTGAAGTAGGCGCTGCGGTAGCGCGGCGGGATCAGGTCGGTCTGCAGGCCGACCTCCGTGAGCGCCTTCGCCTCGAACGCCTCCACGTCGGTCACGGCCGCGGCCTCCTCGACCGTCAGCCGGTGCCAGGCGAGATCGAGAGACGACGCCGCGAGGTACTCGATGGTCCCGTGCGCGGTCTCGGCACCCGCGGATTCCCGTGCGGCGGCAGCCAGTTCGGCCGGGATCGGCTCACCGGTCGCGTGGTGCAGCGCATAGTTGGCGAGCACAACCGGGTGCAGCGCCCACATCTCGTTGACCTGCGACGGGAACTCGACGAAGTCGCGCGGCACGGACGTGCCCGACTGGGACGGGTACTCGACCGACGACAGCAGACCGTGCAGCGCGTGCCCGAACTCGTGGAACAGGGTCGTCAGCTGATCGATGGTGAGCAGACATGGCTGCCCCTCATCGGGTTTCGTCAGGTTCAGGACGTTGACGATGATCGGCTGGGTCTGCAGCACCGACGACTGGTCGACGATGTTGTTCATCCAGGCACCGCCGCGCTTCGACGGCCGCGCGTAGTAGTCGCCGAGGAACAGTCCGATGCCGGTGCCGGAGTCGTCCCGCACCTCCCACACACGCACGTCGGGGTGATAGACCGGCAGCCCGGTGCGTTCGACGAAGGTCAGGCCGTACAACTTGTTGGCCGCGTAGAAGACTCCACGGGTCAGGACGGTGTCGAGCTCGCAGTAGTCGGCGAAACCGTCGAGCGGCACCGAGGACGTGGCCTGCTTCTCGTGTTCGAGCCAGAAGGTCAGGTCGGCCGGGCCGATCTCGACGTCGCCGGCGAACTCGGTGAGCCGGGTCAGTTCCCGACCCCCGGCACGCATCGCCGACTCGTTGAGTTCGCGCAGCAGGTCGTCGACCGCGGACGGGTCGGGTGCGGTCTGCTCGGCGATCACGAACTCGGCGTGGTCGCGGTACCCGAGCAGCTCGGCACGGCGAGCACGCAGCCGCACGATCTCGAGGACGAGTTCACGGGTGTCGTGGTCGTTGCCGCGCGAGCAGCGGTTCACCGACGCGTCGAACACCCGTTGCCGCACGGCGGGATTCGTCAGCTCGGTCAGCACCGACTGGCTGGTCGGCAGTTCCAGGGTGATCAGGTAGCCGCTCTCGTGGCCCGCGTCGGCCGCCGCGCGTCGAGCGGCCGCGAGCTGGCCGGCGGACAGACCGTCGAGGTCGGCCGCATCGTCGACGAGGACCGCCGAATCGTTGGTGTCGTCGAGGATCTTCTGCGAGAAGGTCGTCGTCAGATAGGCGAGCCGGGAGGCGATCTGGCGCATCTCCTCCTGCTCCGCCTCGGGCAGACCGGCACCGGCGCGCACGGACTCGCGGTACCGCTTGTCGAGAAGACGACGCTGCGGCTCGGTCAGGTCGAGTTCGTCGGCGCGGGAGGCGAGATCCGAGATCCGGCCGAAGAGAACCGGATTCATCGCGATGGTGTTGCCGTGGTCGGTCAGCAGCGTCGAGAGTTCCTGGGAGATCTCGTTGCGCTTCGGGTTGGTGTCGGGGCCGACGAGGTTGAAGAAGATCCCCGACGCGCGGGCCAGGTCACGACCCGAGAGTTCCAGGGCCTCGATGGTGTTGGCGAAGGTCGGTGCGGCGGGGTCCGCGGCGATGGCCTCGACCTCGGCGAGGTGCGACGCCATCGCCTCGCGGAAGGCGGGCAGGAAGTCATCGTCGGAGATCGACGCGAAGTCCGGTAGATCGTAGGGCAGATCGCTCTGTGCCAGTACCGGATTGGTTGCGCTGTCCTGCCCCGTCATCTACTTCCCTTTCGGCTTGTCACCTGCTGCATCGGTGGAGAGCGCTGCGACGAACGCCTCCTGCGGGACCTCGACACGGCCGATGGTCTTCATCCGCTTCTTGCCTTCCTTCTGCTTCTCGAGCAGCTTGCGCTTACGGCTGATGTCGCCGCCGTAGCACTTGGCGAGCACGTCCTTGCGGATCGCCCGGATGTTCTCGCGCGCAATGATCTTCGAGCCGATGGCCGCCTGGATCGGGACCTCGAACTGCTGGCGCGGGATGAGCTCGCGGAGCTTGAGTGCCATCTTGTTGCCGTAGGCGTAGGCGGCGTCGCGGTGGACGATCGCACTGAACGCGTCGACGGCCTCGCCCTGCAGCAGGATGTCGACCTTGACCAGGTCGGCCTCCTGCTCGCCGGCCTCCTCGTAGTCGAGCGAGGCATAGCCGCGGGTGCGCGACTTCAGCGAGTCGAAGAAGTCGAAGATGATCTCCGCCATCGGCAGGGTGTAGCGGAGTTCCACGCGGGTCTCCGACAGGTAGTCCATGCCGCCGAGCTCGCCGCGACGCGACTGACAGAGCTCCATGATGGCGCCGATGAACTCGCTCGGCGCGATCACGGTGGTCTTGACGATCGGCTCGTAGATGTGGCGGGTCTTGCCCTCCGGCCAATCCGACGGGTTGGTGACGATGTGTTCGGAGCCGTCTTCCATCACGACGCGGTAGACCACGTTGGGTGCGGTCGAGATGAGGTCCAGGTTGAACTCGCGCTCGAGACGCTCGCGGGTGATCTCCATGTGGAGCAGACCCAGGAAGCCACACCGGAATCCGAAGCCCAGTGCCACCGACGTCTCCGGTTCATAGGTGAGCGCGGCGTCGTTGAGCTGCAGCTTCTCCAGCGCCTCACGTAGGACCGGGTAATCCGATCCATCCATCGGGTACAGGCCCGAGTAGACCATCGGTCGCGGTTCGCGGTAGCCGGTGAGCGCCTCGCTCGCGCCGTTGCGGGCGCTGGTGACGGTGTCACCGACCTTCGACTGGCGCACATCCTTCACACCGGTGATGAGGTAGCCGACCTCGCCGACGCCGAGGCCCTGGGTGGCCTTGGGTTCCGGCGACACGATGCCCACCTCGAGCAGCTCGTGGGTCGCGCCGGTCGACATCATCTGGATCTTCTCGCGCGGCACGATCTTGCCGTCGACGACACGGACGTAGGTGACCACGCCGCGGTAGGTGTCGTAGACCGAGTCGAAGATCATCGCGCGTGCCGGGGCGTCGGCGTTCCCGACGGGGGCGGGCACCTTGCGGATGACCTCGTCGAGCAGTTCGCTGACGCCGACGCCGGTCTTGCCGGACACCCGCAGGACGTCCTCGGGCTCACAACCCACGATGTGGGCGAGCTCGGCGGCATACCGTTCGGGGTCGGCGGCGGGCAGGTCGATCTTGTTCAGGACCGGGATGATGGTGAGGTCGTTCTCCATCGCCAGGTACAGGTTGGCGAGCGTCTGGGCCTCGATGCCCTGGGCGGCGTCGACGAGGAGGACCGCGCCTTCACACGCCTCGAGCGCACGCGACACCTCATAGGTGAAGTCGACGTGACCGGGGGTGTCGATGAGGTGCACGACGTAGTCGTCACCGTCGAGCTGCCACGGCAGTCGCACGTTCTGCGCCTTGATGGTGATGCCGCGCTCACGCTCGATGTCCATGCGATCGAGGTACTGCGCCCGCATCTGGCGCTCTTCCACGACACCGGTGAGCTGCAGCATCCGGTCGGCCAGCGTCGACTTTCCGTGGTCGATGTGGGCGATGATGCAGAAGTTCCGGATGCGCGCCGGGTCGGTGAAGGTCTGGTCGGCGAAGGTGGGAATTGGAACTACTCCTCGAGGATGGACACGTACGTTGACCACCATGTTCTCATGAGCGCCGCGAATGGTGCCCAAGCGGATGGCGGGGCGCTACCGTGGCAGCCGTGACAGCCGAGTCCGCCGAGTCGGAAAAGCCAGCGACCACCATCACCACCGTCGAGACCGAGGACGTCGCCGCCGACGTGCACCGGCCGGACGGCGCGCCCCGCGCCACGATCGTCCTGGCCCACGGCGCGGGCGGCAACCGCGACGCGGTCATCCTGCGCGCGCTCGCCGACGAACTGAGTTCACGCGGCTACGTCGTCGCCCGAATCGACCTCCCCTACCGTCGGCGTCGGCCCAAGGGACCGCCCAGTCCGTCGACGTCGCCGGCCGATCGGGACGGCATCCGCGCCGCCTGCGCGAGGTTCCGCGACGAGTCCGACGGCCCGCTGTTCGTCGGCGGCCACTCCTACGGCGGGCGTCAGGCGTCGATGGCGGTCGCCGAGGACGGCACCGACCTCGCCGACGGCCTCCTGCTCAGCTCCTATCCCCTGCACCCGCCGGGCAAACCCGACCGGCTGCGCACCGAACATCTGCCGTCGATCACCGTGCCCACCCTCGTCGTCCACGGCAGCACCGACCCGTTCGGCACCACCGAGGAGATGGCCGATGCGATCGGCCTGATCAACGCGCCGACGCGGATCGTCGAACTCGAGAAGGTAGGTCACGACCTCAACCCGAAGAAGAAGCCGACCGCGCAGCTGACCGCCGACGCGGTCGACGAGTTTCTGATGGAAGAATTCCGACGGTGACGAGTCGCAGCATCCGTTCCCGCCTCCGCCCCACCGCCGAGGTCGCCCGCACGATCAGCTACAACCCCGAACTCGACGGAGACGCCGATCCGGGCGAGATCGTGTGGACGTGGGTCGCCTACGAGGACGACCCCAGCCAGGGCAAGGACCGACCGGTGCTCGTCGTCGGCCGCGACGCCAACGCGCAGACGGCCGACGACGTGCTCGGACTCATGCTGTCCAGCAAGGACTATCACCAGGACGACGACGACTGGTTCGCCGTCGGCACCGGGAGCTGGGACTCCCAGAACCGGCCGAGCTTCGTCCGCCTCGACCGCGTCCTCGTCGTCGACGCCGACGGCATCCGACGCGAGGGCGCCATCCTCGACCGTCGCCGCTTCGACGCGGTCGCCGACGAACTCAGGTCACGCTTCGGCTGGCGCTAGGAGTCCTACGCCAACCGGGTGATCTCCACGATGACATCGAGATCCGTTGCGCCGCCGCCGGTGTAGACCCCCTTGAGCGGCGACACGTCCGCGTAGTCGCGGCCGACGCCGACCGACACGTGCTGTTCGGTGATCGGGGTGTCGTTGGTCGGGTCGTAACCCCACCAGCCGCCGGTCCAGGCCTCGATCCACGCATGGCTCTGGCCCTGGACCGTCTTGTCGATCGCAGCATTCGGCTTCGGGTGCAGGTACCCCGACACGTAGCGGGCCGGAATCCCCAGGCCGCGCAACATAACCAGGGTGAGGTGCGCGTAATCCTGGCAGACGCCCTTGCGTTCGTTCCAGGCGTCGACGGCGGTGGTGTGCACGCCCGTGGTGCCGGGCACGTACTCCATCTCCTGGTGGACGTATCGGGACAGCGCCTCGACCGTCTCCTCCGGCGTGAGTCCCTTGGCAACCCTCTTCGCCGCCGCGATCAGCTGACGGCTCTTCGGCACATAGGTGGTGTTGGAGAGCATCTCGTCGTAGCGGTCCATGACGGCCTCGCTGCGGATGTCCTCCCAGGACGCCTGGTCCTCCTCGGCCGGGCGCTGACCGGCCTCGGTCTCGACGACCGACATGCCCGACACCTCGAGCTCCTCGTGTGGTGCATGGAGATCGAAGGCGGTGACCGCCGTACCCCAGTAGTCGGTGTACCGATACGACCTGGTGGCCGGCACGGTCTCGACACGATTGACGATCACGTTCTGCCGGGCGTCGCTGCGGGGCGTGATCCGGGCCTCGTTGTACGACGACGTGACGGGACTGTGGTAGGCGAAACCGGTGGAATGGACGACGCGCAGACGCCAGCTCACAGTTCACTCTCCTCGATCACTTGGTTGTCGCTGACGCGCGTGTCGGCCCACGAGACATACGGCGACACATGGAAGTACTGCTTGGTGACCGCCTCGTTGACGGCACGGCAGGTGTCCTGTAGATCGACGAGACGTTCTTGCAGCCCGTCGAGCAACTCGCCGGGTTCGAGGAACTCCAGCGAACTCCGCGCCCGACCGAGCAGCAGCTGGGCCTCGGCCTGCGCGCCGACGCGGCTGGGGCCCTTCTCGAGCTGCCCGAGGTTGCGTTCGGCGACGCTGAGCGCGTGGAAGATCGACCGCGGGAACAGTCGGTCGAGCAGCATGAACTCGACGATGTTCTCCGCGTCGAGGACACCGCGGTAGGTGCGCAGGAAGGTGTCGTGGCCGCCGGCGGAGACCAGCACGTTGACCCACGCGGGCGACGACGTGCGATCCCCTGCTCGTGACAACAGCATTCGGATCGTCATGTCGACCCGTTCCACGGAACGGCCGAGCAGCAGATAGCGGTACCCGTCGTCGTGGCTGAGTGTGGCGTCGGCGAGACCGGCGAACATGGCCGCCCGGTTCTTCACGTACGAGAGGAACTCGTGCGGGCCGAGGCGGCGCGCACGGCGTTCGGCGGCGTCGAGTCCGTTGTAGGTGGTGTTGAGACACTCCCACAACTCACTCGACGTGACTTCCCTTGCGCCGCGAGCATTCTCGCGCGCCGCGCGGATGAGGTCGACGACCGACCCGACTGCGTTGGCGTCGTAGGCAACGCGCTCTGTCAGCGACCAGACGTCGAGTTCCTCGTCGGTCTCCGGCGCCTCGAGCCCCAGCACCTGGATGATCAGTCGCGCCTGCTGGTCGACGTCGACGGTGGTGTCCTCGAGCAACTGGTGGATCGCGACGTCGAGGATGCGCGCCATGTCGTCGGCGCGTTCCACGTACCTGCCGATCCAGTACAACGACTCGGCGTTGCGCGCCAACATCATCGGGGATCACCACCCTGCTGCTGAGTCATGCCGCCGAGACTCTGGCACTGTTCGCCCGGTGACTGCGACTGGGACGACACGCCCTGTTGCTGCTGTTGGGTCTGGGTGTGCACCGGGTCGGGGGCGTTGTCGGCGGGCCGGGCCGCGGCGACACCACTGGTGGTGACCACCTTCGCGCCGGACAGTTCGCGTTCGGCCTCCGACGTCCGGCTGGCGAGCACCCAGGTGTCCTTGGAGCCGCCGCCCTGGCTGGAGTTCACCACCAGCGAGCCTTCCGGCAGGGCTACGCGGGTGAGACCGCCGGGCAGGACCCAGACCGACTCGCCGTCGTTGACGGCGAACGGACGCAGGTCGACGTGACGCGGGCGGATCTCGTTGCCGATCTTCGTCGGCACCGTCGACAACTGGACGACAGGCTGTGCGATCCAGCCGCGCGGGTCGTTGCGCACCTTGCGGGCCAGGGTGTCCAGCTCCGCCTTGGTGGCCTCGGGCCCGAAGACGATGCCGTATCCGCCCGATCCCTCAACAGGTTTCACGACGAGTTCGTCGATACGGTCGAGCACCTCTTCACATTCCTCGGGAAGCCAGCAGCGCAGGGTGTCGACGTTCTGCAGGCTCGGCTTCTCCCCGAGGTAGTACTCGATGATCTCCGGGACGTAGGTGTAGATCAGCTTGTCGTCGCCGACACCGTTGCCGACCGCGCTCGAGATGACCACGTTGCCGGCCCGGGCCGCGTTGAGGAGTCCGGCGACACCCAGCATCGAATCGGGACGGAACTGCATGGGGTCGAGGAAGTCGTCGTCGATGCGGCGGTAGATGACGTCGACGCGCTGCTCGCCCTCCGTGGTGCGCATGTAGACGACGTTGTCGCGGCAGAACAGATCTCGACCCTCGACGAGCTCGACGCCCATCAGGCGTGCGAGCAGCGAGTGTTCGAAGTACGCGGAGTTCGCCACACCCGGGGTGAGCACGACGATGTTCGGGTCGGCCTCGTTGAACGCCGCCGACGCCCGCAACGCGCGCAGCAGGTGGCTCGGATAGTCGGCGACCGCGCGGACGCGGTGCTTGGAGAAGAGGTCGGGGAACACGCGGGCCATCGCACGGCGGTTCTCGAGCACGTACGAGACACCCGACGGGGACCGCAGGTTGTCCTCGAGAACTCGGAAGTCGCCGTTCTCGTCGCGGATCAGGTCGATGCCGGCGACGTGGATGCGAACACCATTGGGCGGCCGGATGTTTGCCGCCTGCCGATGAAAGTGCTCACACGAGTGGACGAGCCGTTTCGGCAGCACGCCGTCGCGCAGGATCTCCTGCTCGCCGTAGATGTCGTCGAGGAACAACTCGAGCGCCTGCACTCGCTGGGTGATACCCGCTTCGAGTTTGCTCCATTCACCGGCCGAGATCACGCGCGGCACAATGTCCAACGGGAAGGGGCGCTCCTTGCCGGAGAGTGAGAAGGTCACACCCTGATCGAGGTAGGCGCGGCCCAGCGCTTCGACGCGGGCCTCGACCAGGTCGGACGACTCCTCGTCGGCCATCGCCTTGTAGATGCCGCGATACGGCGTGCGCACATCACCCGCGGCATCGAACATCTCGTCATATGCCTTGCCGTACGGGCCTTTTGAGTACCCGCTGAAGTTCCCGGTGAAGTTCTGCTCGCCGCTCGACTTGCCGGATCTGCCTCCCGACCCCGAACTCTTCGACGAGCCGGAGCGGCCCGAAGCCGCCTTCCCGGACGAGCTCGACGTCGTTGTCTTCGCGGATGCGGACTTACGCGCCGCCTTCTTGGCAGGCGCACTTGTCGATGCGGGGGTCATAATTTGCCATGGTGCCGCAAAATCGTGCAATCGGCACGACGGTTGCTCACCTGTGTCGTGGACGGCCCACGGCGACGCCTCACCGTGACCGCTGCATCGCCAGCGCGCGACGCTTGACTCTGCGCAGGACATTGGCCGCGCGGGTCTTCACCGGCGGTCCCGTCTTGGGCAGCGGCGCCGCGAGGACCATCGCGGCGATCGTGTCGAGTGCCACGTCGAGCACCTCGCGGTCCGACGGCATCGGCGCGTCATCGGTGGCGCCCTCCGGCGACACGTTGAGGTCGGCGAGGTCACCCGCGACGTCGTATCCCGCGCTGCGGACTGCCTCCACCATCGTGGCCGCCTGGGCCGCCGCCCACTGCCGGTGTTTGACCGTCAGCCCCTGGGGTGCGCCCGAGCGCGCCTCGAACAGGATCTCGCCGATCACCTGTCCCTTGATGATGCGTTCGTACCGGCGCCACTCGATGGTCTCCGGCTGCAGGCGTTGATTCAGACCGCGCAGGAACTCGGCCTGCGACGCCGACAACGAACTGTTGAGACTCGGGACCGGGACGTTCAGCGGACCGGAGTCGACCTCCATGACCCGGAGGAAGCGGTCCCAGAGGGTGTCGCCCGGCTCCGGACGACCGCGCGGCACGGTCACCACGTGCACGCGTTCGGGTCCGACGAACCTCGCCCACTTCGCGAGGATGCCGACGTGGTCCTGGAACTCCCAGAACGGTTCGTCCTCGACAAGCGGACCGGCATCCTCCACGGATGCCTCACCCACCGTGTTCGACTCCGCCGCGAACGCGACCGCGTCGACGAACTCGTCGAAGGAGGCACGGCGCTGGTTCTTGACGTTCTCCTGCCAGACCGACGGGAGCTGGCGGGCGAGGTCGCGGACCGTCGCGATGACGTGGACCTCGTCGGCGAACGACAGGTCGGCCAGGAGGCGCTCGATCTGCTCACTCGTCGCGGTGCTGTAGAGCTCATGCGACAACAGCGAGGTCTGCGGCCAGGCCCGCATCTGACCGAGCAGCTTGGGCCACACCCCGCCGAAGGCCGGATCGGCCCAGTCGAGGTAGCGCTCCGGCTGGAGGTGGACCGCGGCGTGGAAGTGATCGGAGATCACATTGCCCGGGTAGAGCAACCCCGATGTCTGTAACGCCAGGTCACGGTTGCGCCAGAGTCGATCCTGCAGGTGCGTGGTGCCGGTCTTGGGAAGGCCGATGTGTACGTAAACGACGGACATGATGACTCGAGCCTAGACTTACACCCACGATGATTCTTATCGGCGCGCATCGGCCCGACGACGGATTTTGGGCTGGCTGATCCCGGCTGGTAATGTTGTCCGCTGTTGCGGTGACGCCGTGAAGATCCTTCACGAGCCGACACCGCGCGGTGCGAGTTCGGGCCACCCGGTCCGCCGCCCGACCAGAACAGACAGACATATCCACCAGCAACGACAGAGGTAACACGCGTGGCGAACATCAAGTCTCAGATCAAGCGCAACCGCACCAACGAGAAGAACCGGCAGCGCAACGTGTCGGTGAAGTCGGCACTGCGTACCTCGATCCGTAGCTTCCGCGAGGCAGTCGAGGCCGGCGACAAGGACAAGGCAGCCGAGCTCGGTCAGGCCGCGAGCCGCAAGCTCGACAAGGCCGCCAGCAAGGGCGTCATCCACGCCAACCAGGCCGCCAACAAGAAGTCGGCCATCGCTCTCGCGGTCAACAAGCTCTGAGCTGACCCACCCCGACCCCCGGGTCGCCTCGGCGCGTAGCGCGCCGTCATATGTTCATACTCACGATCACCCCGGCAGCATCCACGCGGTTGCCGGGGTGATCGTCGTTCTTCAGGATTGATGGTTTGGGCCGCTCCCCACGCGGGCTGAGCTACCCCACGCGCGCCCTCGCCACCTGCTGGCTGAGTGGCGACGAGCGCAGCGACGCTCACCGAACGCCGGTTGAGTGGCAACGAGCGCAGCCACGCTCACCGAACGCCGGTTGAGTGGCGACGAGCGCAGCGACGCTCACCGAACGCCGGTTGAGTGGCGACGAGCGCAGCGACGCTCACCGAACGCCGGTTGAGTGGCGACGAGCGCAACGACGCTCACCGAACGCCGGTTGAGTGGCGACGAGCGCAGCGAGGAGCTGTATCGAAACCAGCCCTGCCCGACGCGATTCAGCAAAGGTATCGCTCAGCGGAACCTGTTGCTGATTCAGCTGCGTCGTCGACCGTCCGGTCGGAGATCCGCGACCGCAGCGACGGCGTAGGTCAGGGCGTAATCAGCGTCAGCGGCCTGTCCCTTGACGTCGCCGTTGAGTTTCGCGACCACGCCGACCGCGCGGGCGATCGACTCCGAGTCCCAGGCTTTGGCCTTCGCCTGCACGCTCTTGACCCGGTTCGGCGGCATGCCGAGTTCGGAGGCGGCGGCGAAATGATCGATCGAACCCATCGGCCGGATCCGGGCGATGGCGTGGACGGCTTCGGCTAGGGCGTCGGCCAGCAGCACGCGCGGCACACCGTGGTGCAGCGCCCAGGCGAGCGACTCGAGCGCTCCGGCCCTGTCCCCCAGGACCGCCTTGTCGGCGACCTCGAAGCCGGTCACCTCGGACCGGCCCTGGTAGTACAGCTGCACACTGTCGCGGTTGACCTTGCCGCCGGTGTCGGCGACGAGCTGAGCACATGCGGCGGCCAGCTCACGCAGTTCCGATCCCACACTTTCGACGACCTGCTCGACGACGTCGGCGCTGACCTTCACGCCGAGCGACCGGAATTCGTTGCGGACGAAGGTCATCCGGTCCGACGCCCACTTCGGCGCGGTGGTCGCGTGCTCGACGGCGCCGGCCTTTTTCAAGGCCGGAACCATCGACTTGGCGCGACCACCACCGGAGTGGATCACCATCAACGTGATGCCCTCGGGCAGAGATGAGGCCGTCGCTGCGATGAGCGCCGCCGGCTCCTTACCGGCTTCGGCAGCAGACTCGACGACGACGATGCGTTCCTCGGCGAACAGTGACGGGCTCAGCAACTCGGCGAGCTCGTGTTCGCTGACGTCACCCGCACGCACCCGGGTCACCGGGACCGGTGTGCCCGCCTCCTTCGACGTCGCCTCGGCGACCGCGGAGATCACCCGGCCGGTCAGGAAGTCGTCGTCTCCGAGGAGCAGGTGCAGGCGATCGGTCACGTGCTCATCGTGCCAGATCGGGCCGACACGGGTTCGCGGGTGTGGCCGGTCCGCCCCGCGCTGAAATCCGCCCCCGAAAAGCGCCCTGTGCAGCGGCTCCGACGACGTATTGTCGGCCGCGGCCCGCTGGAGGGTCGTTTCCAGGGGCGGATTCCGGGGGCGGATTTCAGGCCGCGGCTCACCCCGGTCCCGCCAACCCGTTCTCCAGCGCATACAGGCTCGCGCCCACCCGGTTCGACGCCCCGATCTTCGTGTACGTCCGCTCGACGTGATTGCGCACGGTCTTCTCGCTGAGCATCAGCTTCGACGCGATCTCCCGGTTGGACAGCCCACGCGCGACAAGTCCGAGGATCTCCCGCTCCCTCGGTGCGAGCGCGTCGGTGCGTCGTGCCCGGGTCCGCGCGTGACCCGCGGCGGCGAGGACGGCCTCGACGCAGTCGGCGTCGAGCTCACCGCGATGGGCGCGGCGCTCGAGCCGTGCAGCCGCCTCGTCCGTCGACATCGCCTCCCGATACGGCCGTGGCTCGACCGCCGACCGATATGCGACCGCGGCAGCGAGAATGCGCTCCGACTGCCCGAGCGCCGGTCCGTTGAGTCCCAGCGGATAGCCGGTGCCGTCGAGGTGCTCGTGGTGGGTCCGGGCGATGCGTGCCACGTCCCGGAGGCCCGGGATGCGCGTGAGGACGCGGTCGGTGAGATAGGGGTGCATGCGAACCCGCTCCCACTCGGCCGCGGTGAGGTCGCCGGACTTCGACCAGATCTGGTTCGACACCCCGATCCGCCCGACATCATGGAGACAACCCGCCCGGCGAATGTCATCGATCTCCGACCGCTCGCGACCGAGGTGTCCGGCAGCCGATTCCGCCAATGCCGACACCCCGCGTGAATGACCCAGCGCGAAGGGACATTTCAAATCGACGAAATCTCCGATGGCGAGCAGCAGGTGGTCCAGTCCCGGATCGTCGAGACGCAGCTCGGCATCCGGCGCGATGGCCAACGCCAGTTCCCACGGATCGTCGGCATCGGCCGGGAACAGTACGGCAGGGTCGTCGACGAAGGCATCGACGACGTCGGGATCGAAATGCCCGCCCCGCCGGCTCCGCGCCATCGCGACCGCTCCGTCGACGCCGTACGTTCGCTGGTGGACCTCGGCCATGTCGGCCAGCTGCGCCACCCGCATCTCGATCGGGATCTCCGCACCCGCCACCCCGCCGGGCAACCCTCCCCCGTCGAAACGCTCGAACGTGTAGGTGATCGCTCGCTCCACATCGGGCCCCAGTCCGATGTGGTCGGCCAGTGCAGCCGCCGACAGGCAGTGCGAGTGCACGAGTGCCGCGAAGTTGCCGCGCGAATCCCGGAAGAGTTCGGCCATGATCTTCATCCGATGCGGAAGTGATTCTCCGCGACCGAGATTGCCGACGAGGAAACGCAGGTACGGAAGTCCCGACCAGTCGACGAGGTAGGCGTCCCGGCGCACCGCGATGTCGTCGCCGAACCAGCGCGCATACTCGGCGGAATCGGCATGACAGCCGATCCACATCACCAGCGTCGCGTAGTACACCGTGTCCTGCTGCGAGCGGTCGAGCCCGAGCCGGCGTGCCAATCGTGTGGCGATGACCGCCGACCGCAGCATGTGCTCGGCGGGCTGACCGAGTCCGAGGTCGATGGCGACCGACAGGCCGGCCAGCACCTCGACACGACGCGGCAGCACCGTCTGCGGGCTCATGGCGTTCATTGTCGCGCTCATCGCCCCGGGTGTCAGGCGACCCGTGCCTGCGCGGGTCGGGACGCGCGCCGCGCACGAAGACCGGGCACCAGCATCGGCACGCGATGGCGATAGTCGACGTAGTCGTTCCCGAACGCCCGGATCAGGTCCCGTTCCTCGAGGTGGATACCGACGAAGATGTAAGCCGTTGTCGCGCAGGCAAACACCAGATGTCCGACGGTCATCGTCGGGGCCACCCAGAAGGCGATGACGAACCCGAGATAGATCGGGTGGCGAACGATCCCGTACCAGAGGGGCGTGACGAACCGGTAGGGCGGGAGCGGTCGCCGACGTGCGTTGGCGACCACCTGACGTAGACCGAACAGATCGAAGTGGTTGATGAGGAACGTCGATGAGAGTACGAGAATCCAGCCGAACAACGACGCCGCGACGAGAACCCACCGCAGTGCGGGCGTGGACGCGTCCCAGACGGTGGCGGTGATCGGATGCCACCACCAGAGCAGAACTGCCAGGCACGCGGTCGCAGCCAGGACGTAGGTGCTGCGCTCGATCGGCTGCGGCACGAGCCGCGTCCACCGTCGTTTGAACCCGTCGCGCGCCATGACGCTGTGCTGGGCCGCGAACAGCGCCAGCAGCCCGAGGTCGATCACCACCGCGACCACGATTCCCCCTGACGGTCCGCCGCGGTCGATGGTCCGCGGCACGATCTCGACGCCTCCGATCACGATCGAGGCATTCTCGACAAAGGCGATGGCCCACAGGAACACCACCAGGAAGGCGACGTAGGCCGTCACCCCGTAGAGGAGGTAGGCAGTGCGGGTGAGAAGGGTTGTCGGCGGGGCCGTTTCGGTGGTGGTCATGTCGGTGCTCCGGTGTCGGTGAGATGCTGCTGGGATTTGTCGGTGGGTACAGGGGCGTCGAAGGCCGATCGTCCGACGAAGAACAGTCCGCGTTGCGGGAGCGGGATGTCGCCGATGCTGATCTGTTCGTCGAGTGGTGCGGGAGCGCCGAAGGTCTCACCGTCAAGCGATGCCCGGCTGTCGCCGACGCGCCAGACGTACAGCGGTGTTCCGCGGAACTGGGGGCCATTCGGGGTCCGTGCGCACATGCGGATTCGGCCGGCGCGCAACATCACCGTTGCCATGGGGCCGATGGCATGCAGAATGGTCCGGCTGCGCCACGCTGCGGTGGGCGTCGCACCACTCAGCGCGGTCATCAGCCGGGTCGCCGGTGACGAGGCCAGCTCGACCGTCCAGCGGAGCGTCTCGCCCATCGTGACCTCGAACGTCCGATCGTCGGCCCATCCGACATTGATCGACGGAACGTGTCGTGTGGTCGCGCCCGCACCGAAGTAGCGCGGGCAACTCCGGTCGGGAGCAGTTGTGGTGTAGAGCGCCCAGTGTCCACTCGGATCTCGATGCCAGACGGACCGATATGCGGGTCCGATGGAACTGGCGACCATGTCACGCAGGGCCAGATAGTGGCCCGACGCGAACGGCAGGCCCATGACGCCATAACCGGCGAATCGCTCGTCATCGCCGTCGGCGAGCCGCGGGTGAGCGCGGACATCGGCGACGACTTCTCGGGGTGTCTGTGTGTTCATGACCCCAGCGTCGTCCGCGACCCGCCTCACCCGCGTGGGGCATCTGCCTCAACTTCCCTCCCGAACCCGTCCCGTGCCCCCCCGCGCTGTGATCCGCCCACGGAAAACACCCTGTGCAGCAACGCCGGCGACATATCGCCGACGCCGCGTTCTGGCGGGCGCATCCCAGGGCGGTTTTCACGCCCACGGCATCTCGACACTCGCCCACGACGGTCCGCCGAGGACGTGCGCGCACCGCACCATCCACCACAGCTCCGGCCCCAGTGCGCGGACCAGCAGTTCGGCGATCCCCGCGCCGGCCCCGTCCGGCGGACCCAACGCACCCACGAGGGCGGCGACGGTACCGACGACGCTGATGATCGCGACGACGGGCGCGACGAGCAGATTCGCCACGATCCCGACCACCGACAGCCGACCCGTGACCAGCACGACGATCGGCGCGGTGACCACCTGCGCGGCAACCGCCATCGCGATCACCTCCGCCAGCCCCGGCGGACATCGCCACGCCCGCAAGCGGTCCCGCAGACGGGGCGCCCACAGCACGATGGCGCACGTGGCCGCCACCGACAACGCGAAGCCCGGTTGCAGAGCGAGTTCGGGCCACCACAGCAGGCCACCGATCA
The DNA here is from genome assembly GCF_000298235.1 of Gordonia namibiensis NBRC 108229. Classification (GTDB taxonomy): domain Bacteria; phylum Actinomycetota; class Actinomycetes; order Mycobacteriales; family Mycobacteriaceae; genus Gordonia; species Gordonia namibiensis. Next base: position 136,093 of record NZ_BAHE01000009.1, on the reverse strand, counting down.
CCGCGGCCCCGAGAGCCGGCATCGACTGCGAGCGCCGCGACGCGAACAGCGCCAGCACCCCGACCGCACCCATCAGCGCCGCCCGCAGCACGCTCGGCGTGGGTCGGACGAGCATCACGAACCCGACGATCACCACGAGCCCGATGACCGCCGCGGCGCGCGGTGGTACGCCGATGCTTCTGACGATGAGAAGTGCTGCCCCGCAGACGATTGCGAAGTTCGCTCCCGACACTGCTGTCAAGTGGCTGAGTCCGGCGGCGCGGAAGTCGTCGCGCAGGTCCTCGTTGACGCCGCTCTCGTCGCCGATCACCAGCCCCGGCAGCAGGCCTGCTGCTTCCGGTTCGAGGCCGCGGGTGGCCACCAGTTGTAGGCGCTGCCGGATCGACCCGGCGACCCGCTGATACGTGGGCGGTTCACCGACCAGCTTCGGAGTCGAAGCCGTCATCGATGCCACGAGCAGGGTTCGGTCCGGCGGTGCCCGCACCTTCACGACCGCGACAACCCGCTGGCCGGGCAACAACCCCGACCATGCCTGTGCCGCACCGCGCAGTTCTGCGGCTGCGCTCGTAACCCGCTGACTGCCGATCTGTTCGACGTCGACTCGCGCACGGATCCGTCCCTGACCCACGGGTCCGATCGGGGTCGGATCGCTGCGGAGGGTCATGACCGCCGTCGCCTTTCCCGACACATGCGCCAACGGGTGATCGGCGCGTACCTCTTGCCGGAGGGCGAGCGATGTCGCACAGGCAGCGGCCAGGCCGGCTCCCACGACGACGAGCCCCACCGCTTCCCAGCCGAACCGGCGGGAGCCACATGCACCGGCGACGGCGGCCACCGACGCGACGATCGCGATGCCGATGCTCACACCGACCGGGGCCACCAGACCGCACGCCGTCACCGACCACACCATCACCGCCGGCACGAGCAGCCGGAGGTCCATCGTCAAACCGTCACGAGGTCACGCAGTTTCGCCAGTCGCGCCGGCCCGATCCCGTCCACTTCGGCGAGCTGGTCCACCGACGTGAAGCGCCCGTTGCGCTCTCGCCAGTCGAGGATCGCCTTCGCCGTCACCGGACCGATGCCGGGCAGTGCATCCAACTCCGTCTCGGTCGCCGTGTTCAGATCGACCCGGCCGCCGGGTTCGGCCGCCGACGACTCCGGTGGCGCACCACCCGGGCTCGCAGAGGGACCGCGCGCCGGCGCAGCACCTTCCGCGCCGACCACGGCACTGCGCATCGACATCTGCCCCTCACCACCGGCATAACCGACGAGCACCTGATCCCCGTCTCGCAGCACCTGGGCGAGATTCAGGGACAACAGGTCCGCACCCTTGCGCGCCCCGCCGGCCTGATCGATCGCCTCCGCCACCCTGGCACCGGGAGCCAGACGCACCAGCCCCGGTTTGTTCACCAGCCCGACGACACTCACCACCAGTTGCGCCGGCGTCGTACTCGGTGGTGCAACCGGGGACGCGGAAACGTCGTTCGTCGACGACGACGGTCCGGCCGCGCCGAAGTCCACCACCGGCGCGGAATCCGTTCCGCGGAACAGTCCGAATCCGGCCACGACGCAGGCGATCACCCCGACCGCGATCAGTGCGATCGCCGCGGGCGGTGCCACCGCGAAGCGTCGACGCGGAACGGGATCATCGTCCTCGTCCCAGTCTCCGCCCAACCGATCGTCGTCGGAATCGAGGACGTCGTCGAACCGCCCGCCCCGACCGCGGCGCGGTGGCGACGGTGGTGGCGCATCCAGCCACGTCGGCATCCCGCCGATCCCCCAGCCCGGATGTTCGGGTTCCTCGACGGCGACAGCTGCCGCCACCGGGTCGCCGACACCGGGCGGTGGGTCGGATTCGGCGGCGGCCGGCGACAGATCCCGCCGCGTCGGCGACTCGACCGGTCCCAGACGGTCCAACGGATTCCGCCGTCCTGATGCGCTCATGGCGCCACACGCTAGGGCTGTTCAGCGCCGAATCGACGTGGCACAGCGCGCAGCCGAGAGATCTGTGGACAGCAGCCGGGCTGTCGACAGGGCGACGTCAGTCTTCCCCGAGCCCCTCGATCGGTTCGAGATGTGCCGCGATGACGATGCCCACCGATCCCGGGCCCACGTGCGAGCCGAGGATGGGTCCGAGGTCGACGGTCAGCTCGGAGGTCACCATCCGCAGCCGGTTGCGGAGTGTGGCGAGCAGATCCGCCGCGACGTCAGGGGTCTCGCAGTGCTGGACGCCGACCGTGACCGCGCGTCCGCCGGCCGATTCGACCGCCGCGTCGACCATCTTGTCGAGGGCCTTGGAGAAGGTACGGTGACGTTCCTTGAGCTGGAGCGTGCCGTCGACCATGTGCAGGATCGGCTTGATCGACAATGCCGAACCGAAGAGCTTGCCGGCGGCGGAGATCCGGCCGCTCTGGCGCAGGTTGTCGAGCTGTTGGACGCACAGCAGCGAGTCGACGGTCGCGGCCTGCCGGATCGCGGACTCGTACACGCGATCCCGGTCGGCACCGTCCGCGGCCGCCTGTGCCGCTGCGATGGCCGTGAAACCCACTGCGAGACCGACAGACCGGGAGTCGACGATGCGGACCTGCCCGGAGAACTTCTCCGCCGCCAGCCGCGCCGAACTCCACGTGCCGGACAGTTTGCGCGACATGTGCACGGCCACCACGCCGGCACCTTCGCTCGCTTCGAGTGCCGACTCGTAGTACTCGGTCAGCTCGCTCGGATTGGCACCCGAGGTGGTCACTCCCGGCGTCGAGACGACATCCTCCGGGATGTGGTCGACGCCCTCTCGGTAGTCCTTGTCCTCGATCGTGAGATGCAGCGGGACCTGTCGGATCCCGTATCGCTCGGTGACCGCTTCCGGTAACCGAGACGACGAATCTGTGACGACGACGACAGGCACCCGTCTACGTTAGCCGGTTCACCGGCCGACCCTCACACGGGAGTCACGAGCTTCGGCGCCTACGAGTTCGCCCGGCTCTTCTCGACCACGGGCGTCACCAGATCGGCGATCTGACGATGGCAGGAGAAGCCCCAGTGGATGCCGTCCGGGTTCATCTCCGCCGCCGGATCCGCAAAGGCGTCCCGGGTCACCGGATAGAAGTCGACGCAGGGCAATCCGTGCTGTTCGGCCCACCGCGCGATCGCCGCCGTCGTCGGGATCCGGCCCGTGTGGACGTAGCCGTAGTACGGGCTGCGATGCGTCGGCGGCAGGCACACGACGATCGGCAGATCCGGACGGAGCTGTGTGAGGGCCTCACGGATCTTGTCGAGGTATTCGACGGTCACCTTCGGCGGCAGCGCCAGCGGCCATCCAAGACGTGAGCCACGGGGTTGCACCCACGAATATGCGTCACGGACCAACTGCCGCAGCCGATTCGGCCGCACGTAGCGGATCTGCTCGCGCAGCGCGGTCGGCAACGGCGAGGGCAACGTATCCATGCCGCCGAACGCCAGGACGACGACGTCGGTGTGCGGCACGGTCGCCCAGATGTTCGGGTCCTGGGTCAACGCCCACCAGACGTCACGGCTCGTCCAGCCGATCCGGCCGAACAGCTTCACCGGCAGACCCACCTCGGCTCCGACCAGCGACGGCCAGATCCGCGGATCGTTCGCAGGGAGCCCGCCGACCGGGCCGTAGTAGGCCAGCGAGTCGGACAGGACCATCATGCAGCGCTCCCCCGAAGGGGCGCCGATGTTCACCTCGGTCACTGAACGGCGGGGTCCGAGTCCTCGGCCGACGCGTTCCACACGTCCAACCGCCACCGCGGAAGATCGCCGGGCGCACCGTGACCCGACAGCTGCACCCAGCTGGTGTTCGCGAGGCCGCCGAAGACCGGCCAGTTGTCCACCGGCAGACCGAGGAGCGCCGCGGTCATCGCCGCGATCACCCCACCGTGCGCCACCAGCACCACCGGCGCCTCGGGATTGTCGCCCACACCCCAGTCCGGCAACTGCTCGATCAGCTCGTCGACCAGCGGGGTGGAGCGCCTCGCCACGTCGACGCGGCTCTCGCCGCCCGGCGGCGTCCACGTCGCGTCGTCGCGCCACACCGCACGCGCTCCCGGCATGACCTCGTCGACATCGAGATGCGTCAGGCCCTGCCACTCGCCGAGATGCGTCTCACGCAGGCGCACATCGGTTGTCACCGCCAGTCCGGTCCGCTGGGCGAGGGCCTCCGCGGTGTCCCGCGCGCGCTTCAGGTCCGACGACCAGATCACCAGCGGCTGCCGCTTGGCCAGTTCGATGGCGGCCGAATTCGCCTGTCGCACACCGAGCTCGGACAGGTCGGTGTCGAGCTGGCCCTGCATACGGCTACCCGCGTTGTACTCGGTCTGCCCGTGGCGCAACAGGATGAGCCGCCGGACGACCGGGGTCAGACGTTCGACCGCGGTGTCGTGGGTGTCGGGACCCCCGCTCACGAAAGTCCTTCGACCTCGACGACCGGGCAGTCCTTCCACAGACTCTCCAGCGCATAGAAACGACGCTCGTCGGTGTGCTGGATGTGCACGACGATGTCGGCATAATCGAGCAGCGCCCAACGTCCCTCACGGGTGCCCTCGCGACGCAGCGGCTTGTGGCCGGCCTCGCGCAGCTTCTCCTCGACCTCGTCGACGATCGAATTGACCTGCCGCTCGTTGTCCGCCGACGCGATGACGAAGGCGTCGGTGATCACCAACTGTTCCGACACATCGATCACGGTCACCTCATGGGCGAGCTTCTCCGCGGCCGCCAGAGCAGCCACCTTGGCCATCTCCAACGCTTCAGCTGACGCAGTCACACAAGTCCTCTCGAAATTCACTTACGGGTCGACGCCCGGTCCGCCCCGGGTGCAGGCTCCTCGTAGCCCACCCGCTCCGCTCCCGGTGCAGTGTCATTGCCGCCCGCTCGCGGAGCTCCCGGCGCGGATACACCGGGGGACGACGCCCGAGGCGCACGATACAGCTTCCTCTTGGCGATGTACTGCACGACGCCGTCGGGCACCAGGTACCAGACCGGCCGACCCTGCGCCGCACGCGTGCGGCATTCGGTCGACGAGATCGCCAGCGCCGGGATCTCCAGCAGGTGCAGCGTGTCGTCCGGCATCTGCTCCAGGTGGTGGGCCAGGTGCGTGGCGTCGAGTTCGTAACCGGGTCGGCTCACGCCCACGAAGCGGGCGAGGTCGAACAGTTCTTCCCAATCCTGCCAGGACAGGATCGATTCCAGCGCATCGGCGCCGGTGATGAAGTACAGCTGCGCGTCGGGCAGTTGCTTCCGCAGGTCGCGCAACGTGTCGACAGTGTAGGTGTCGCCGTCGCGGTCGATGTCGACACGACTGACACTGAACTGCGGATTCGACGCCGTGGCGATGACCGTCATCAGGTAGCGGTCTTCAGGTGGGCTGACCATCGTATGCTCGCCCAGCTTCTGCCACGGGCGCCCCGTCGGGACGAAGATCACCTCGTCGAGTTCGAAGCGATGAGCGACCTCGCTCGCCGCGACGAGGTGTCCGTTGTGGATCGGGTCGAACGTGCCACCCATCACGCCGATGCGGCGCGCACGGTGGCGGTCGGTTGACATGGACGGTGAGTCTACGCGGTGAGGCCGCGCTCAGATCGGCAGCAGGTCGGCGATGACCGTGCCGAGCTGCGTCGCGTTGCGACATTCGAACATGTCGATGACCTCCGCGTAGTCGGTGGCGGCCGAGTCACCGGTCCCCCAGTGCTCCTTCGCCTCGGGGTTCAGCCAGTACGCGTGGCGGGCACGGTCGACGAGTTCGGCGAGCGCATCGACGTGCGCGTCGTGGTAGTTGTTGCGGCCGTCGCCGAGGACCAGCAGTGCTCCCCGGTGGGTCAGCGTCTCCGCGTAGTCGCCGACGAAACCGGCGAGCATGTTCCCGTAATCGGAATGCCCGTCGCGCGTGGAGATCCGCGCGGTCGAGATCATGTGGTGCATCGCCGCGCCGAAATCCTCTTCGCCGTGGTCGAAGAACTCGGTCACCTCGTCCACGGTGTCGACGAACGCGAACACCCGCACCTTCGAGAACTGTTGGCGCAGTGCGTACACCAGCCGCAGCGTGAACTGGCTGAAGCCGGCTACCGACCCCGAGACGTCGCAGATGATGATCAGCTCCGGGCGTCCGGGACGCGGCTTGCGGTGACTGAGTTCGATCGGGACACCGCCGGTGGACATCGACGCACGCAGTGTTTTGCGAACGTCCACCGCACCGCGATGGGCCCGACGCCGCCGCGTCTCGAGTTTCGCCGCGAGCAGCCGGGCCAACGGCTCGATGGTCTTGCGGATCTCCACCTGTTCCTTGGCGCCGGCGGAGAGGAAGTTGACGTTCTCGGGCAGCGGCGGTACGGCGTAGGCCCCGACCTTGTCGCGGCCGTTGCGATCGGCCATCCGACGCTGCGTCTCGCGTTCGATCGCGGCGCGCAGATCGGCAGCCTTCTGCCGGGCGGCCTGCCGGTACAGCGGCTCGGTGCCCGGTCGGCCACCTTCGCCGTCGCCGTCCCCGGCCATCGCCGCGGCGATCTTGGCGATCAGCGTCTGCGGGCTGACCGCGGAGATCGCCTGATACGCCGAGAAGGCCTCACCCTTCGTGGAGCCATAACGCCCCAGCTCGTCGACGATCATCGCGATCGCCTGCTCGAGCCGGCCGTCACTGGCCGCCGCGTCGTCGGCCAGCATCTCCGCGAGCGCATCGCGCACCGCCTCGACGTCGAGGGCGCCCTCCTCATCACGCGGTAGATCCTCGGTGACGGTGCGCATTCCGGCACCCACCGGGAACCACAGATCGAAGACGCGATCGAACACCCCGCGATGGGAGTTGTCGACGAGCAGCGTGGTCGCCAGACCCTCGCGGAGACGGGAGCGCTCCAGCAGGTCGAGGACCTCCATCGCGCTCGCCGCGTCGATCAGGGCCGACGGCCCGACGACGATCCCGCGACGACGCAACTCGTCGACGAAGTCGGTGAGGTGCGCGACGAGCGGAGTCGTCATCAGCCCAGCTTGAGTTCTTTGAGAGCCGTCTTCAGATCGGGCCGATGCTTGAGCACCACACCGAGCGTGCGCGCGATGAGACCGTCGTCGAGGCCGCCTCGCTTGGTGTCGGCCTGCTCGCCCGCCCCGAGTGCGAGCAAGGTGTTGGCCCAGTCGATCGTCTCGGCCACCGACGGCTTCTTACGGATGTCGAGCGTCCGCAACACCCCGACGATGCGCACGAGCTCCGCGCTCAGCGACGACGACAGGTTCGGCACCCGCGACGCGAGGATCTCCTTCTCCCGCTCGGCGTCGGGGAAGTCGATGTAGAGGTACAGACAGCGGCGTTTGAGCGCCTCGGACAGTTCACGTGTGGCGTTCGAGGTGAGCAGCACGATCGGACGACGCTGCGCGGCAACGGTTCCCATCTCGGGGATGGTGATCGCGAAGTCGCTGAGCACCTCGAGGAGCAGACCTTCCATGTCGACGTCGGCCTTGTCGACCTCGTCGATCAGCAGCACGGTCGAACCCTCGCGCGAGATCGCCTTCAGCAGCGGACGCGGCAGCAGGAACTCGTCGGAGAAGATGTCGGTCTTCGCCTCTTCCCAGGCGCGGTTGCCGGTGGCCTGGATGTGCAGGATCTGCTTGGCGTGGTTCCACTCGTAGAGTGCCCGCGCCTCGTCGATGCCCTCGTAGCACTGCAGGCGGACGAGTTCGGCGTCCGTGGCCGCGGCGATCGACTTGGCCAGCTCGGTCTTGCCGACACCCGCAGGCCCCTCGACCAGAAGCGGCTTGCCCAGTCGGTCGGCGAGGAAGGTCGACGTCGCGGTGGCGTCGTCGGCGAGATAGCCGGTCTCACGCAGCTTCGCGACGACGTCGTCGACAGAGGTGAACGACGGGACGACCTGCGGTCCGGAGCCGGTGTACTCGGCAGGGGTCGTCATCAGGCCGGCCGAACGTGGCCGTTGCCCCAGACCAGCCACTTGGTGGAGGTCAGTTCGGGCAGGCCCATCGGGCCGCGGGCGTGCAGCTTCTGGGTGGAGATGCCGATCTCGGCGCCGAACCCGAACTGCTCGCCATCGGTGAAGGCGGTCGAGGCGTTGACCATGACGGCGGCGGCGTCGACGCGGCGGGTGAACTCGTCGGCCGCGGCAAGGTCGGTGGTGATGATCGCCTCGGTGTGCCCCGTGCCGTAGGTGTCGATGTGCGAGACCGCGGCGTCGAGGTCGTCGACGATCTTCACCGCGATGTCCATCGACAGGTACTCCTTGTGCCAGTCGTCCTCGGTGGCCGGTTCCATGCCGGGTTCGTCGCCATGGATGACCACGCCCTGCGACTGCAGCACCTGGGTGATCCGCGGCAGCGCGTCGGCGGCGACGGCCTTGTCGACGAGGACGGTCTCGGCGGTGTTGCAGACACTCGGCCGGCGCGTCTTGGAGTTGAGGATGACGCGGACGGCGACGTCGAGGTCGGCGAGCGCGTGGACGTAGACGTGGCAGTTGCCGACGCCGGTCTCGATGGTCGGGACGGTCGCATTGGAGACGACGGCCTCGATGAGTCCGGCACCGCCGCGCGGGATCACGACGTCGACGAGTCCGCGGGCGCGGATGAGCGCGGTGACACTCGAGCGGTCCTCGCTGGGCAGCAACGACACCGCGTCCGCGCTGACCCCCTTGGAGGACAGGGTCTCCCGCAGGATGCGGACGAGTTCGGCGTTCGACGACCGCGCCGACGACGAGCCGCGGAGCAGCACCGCGTTCCCCGACTTGAAGGCGATACCGAAGGCGTCGACCGTGACGTTGGGACGTGCCTCGTAGACGATGCCGACGACACCGAGGGGGACCCGGAGCTGTCGGAGCTGGAGCCCGTTGGGCAGGGTCTTGCCGGCGACGATCTCACCGATCGGATCCGGCAGGACCGCGACCTGACGCAGACCGTTGGCGATGCCGACCACGCGTGACTCATCGAGACGCAGGCGGTCGAGCAGGCTCGCCTCGGTACCGGCCTCCTCGGCGCGTTGGATGTCTTCGGCATTGGCCGCGAGGATCGTCTCCGAGGCGGCCTCGATGGCGTCGGCTGCCGCGAGCAGAACCTCGTTCTTGTCCGCCGTCGTCAGGCTGCCGAGGGAGCGGGAAGCCGACTTCGCAGCTCTGGCGAGTCCGAGGACGACCTTCTGGGTGTCGGACTCGCCTGTTGCGACGGAGGGCTCTGCGGTGGGTGCGCTCATCAACTTCCTCGACTTCGCGGGTGGTCCCCGCGACAAGGTCGTCGCGGGATATATGCCGTTGTCAAGAGTAGCGCCGTGGTCGATCCGTCCCCAAAGGGATATGTGGGGCTGCTCACGCAGCGGTTCATTCGGTGCACCCATCTTTGCTATCTTGAATTCGCTGCACTCCAGTGAGTGGGTCAGCTGTCGCATCTGCCGCGGGGAGAAGATTCGATGACCGTTCTTTCGCATGCCTACGAGCGCCTCCGGCGCGTGGGCACTTCGTCAGCCGTACGCGCGAGCGCTGTGGTGATCGGCTGCGTGATGTTGTTCGCAGCCGCCTCCTACGTTCCCGAGGTCGGCCTGGACTCGACCACGTCGGCGTCGATCGGAGCATTCGCGGGATCACTGATCGCGGCCATGTTCGGCGCGATCGTCTTCTGGGTCGGCGCACGGGGAATCGTCGCGAAGCTCATCGGCACTCACTGATATCTTCCCGCGCCCGTCCCCGACATCCGCTCGGACAGCAGACCGGCCCGGCCGCACTTAGGGTGACGAACGATTGTGAAGCCGGGTTGCGAGGAGTGTCGGACGTGCCGTGGGTTGTGCTGGTGATCGCCGGGTTGATCGAGATCGTCTACATGGCCGCGCTGGAGAAGTCCGACACCTTCACCCGGTTGTGGCCCACAGCCATTTTCGTCGCCGGCGTCATCGCCAGCATGGCCGGTGTGGCGTACGCGATCCGATCCATCCCGCTGGGCACCACTTACGCGGTGTGGGTCGGCATCGGCGCGGTCGGCACGTCGATCTACGGCATGCTGTTCCTCCGCGAACCCGCCGGACTCGCTCGTCTCGGGTGCATCTTCCTCATCCTGATCGGCGTCGTCGGATTGAACCTGCTGCACAACGCAGCCGATGGTGAAGCCGCCTGAATCTCGTCAACCGTCGCAACGGAGGGCATCGGCGAGCACTTCGCGTGACTCCGCATCGATCGTCAAACCGTATTTCGCACTGACCATCACGAACTGGATCGCGTACTGGCACCAGAACCCCCGCGCCGGTGGCATCCAGCGTGCCGGTTCCGAGTCGCTCTTCTCCTGATTCGACTGCCCGTCGACGGCGACCAGATTGGCCGGATCGTTCGCGAAGTCGAGTCGTCGGCCGAACTCCCACGACCACGCGCCCATGTCCCAGGCGTAGGCCAGCGGCACGATGTGATCGATCTGCACGCTCGACGCCCCGCGGTCCCGCCGGAACACCACGAACTCTCCGCTGTACGGACTCCGGAACTCCCCCGCGAGAACCGCTCTCGGACAACTCGAGACCGGTCCGGCCCGGATGTCGTGCAGATCGCGGGCCAGGATGTCGTTGCGGGTGTCGCATCCGTTGCCGCCGCCGGCGACGGCCACCGCATCCGTCCACGCCGAGCCGAACGCGCTCCGGTCGTAGTCGTCGCGGTCGGGCCGCTGTGCGTGAACAGGTATGGACCCCAGGCTTGCCAACGCCTCTCGCGCCATTGCCCGCACCCGCGGGTCGGTGTCGGGTCGCGGGCCGAGCGCACCGGACCCCACCGCGACCACGATTGCGGTGACCACCGCGAAGACCAGCAGCCCCCACTGCCGCGCCGACCACGCCCCGGATGCCGCTCCGTTCCAACCGATCCACCGAAGACGCATACGCAACCGCCGCAGCGTCGGCGATCGGAATGTCGCGTCGGAGAGGACCATGGAACTTTGACGCACCGCTGGACGGTGCGGTTCCATTTACTCGGAATTGATTCCTGCGCAGCAATTCACGTCGCCAGCCCTTCGAGGCTCGTCGCTATCGCTCCTCGCACCTCAGGGAGCAGAGGGCGGGAACACCGGCCCAGATCAGGACTTGTCGAGATACGCGATCTTCTGCGGGACCAGAATCCCGTCGACGAGATCGGCCAGCGGGCTGTGGTGCAGCAGCGTGATGTCCTCGCTCACCACCTCCTCGGCGAGTCCGCGCGCATCCTCGATGACCTCGACATCCTCGAGCAGCGAGAGGAACCGCAGCGAGGTGTTGACACCGGACTGCAGCGAACCGAGCAGGTCACCCTCGCGGCGCTGTTCGAGGTCGACGCGGGCGAGTTCGAAGCCGTCGTTCGATCCGGCGACCGCGCGCAGACGCTGCATCGACTGGGAGATCTCGTTGCTGTTGGTCATCAGCAGACACAGGCCTGCATGCTGACCACGGCCGACGCGACCGCGCAGCTGATGAAGCTGACTGACTCCGAACCGCTCGGCGTCGACGATGACCATCGTGGTGGCGTTGGGGACGTCCACGCCGACCTCGATGACGGTGGTGGACACCAGGACATCGACCTCGCCGCGGCCGAACGCGTCCATGATCTCGGCCTTCTCCTCCGGCGCCAGACGGCCGTGCAGCATCTCGACCCGGCGATGCGCGAACGGACCCGCCACGAGGGCCTCGTACTGCTCGACCACCGACGTCGTCTTCGGCCCCTTCTCGCCATCGGGACCGGGTTCGGGTTCCGGGGAGTCGTCGTCGCCGATGCGCGAACAAACCACGTAGACCTGGCGGCCGGCGTCGATCTCCTCGTTGGCACGCGACCACACCCGGTCGACCCAGTTCTGCCGGCCCATCGGCACCACCGACGTCGAGATGGGTTGACGGCCGCGGGGCAGCTCACGCAGGACCGACGTCTCGAGGTCGCCGAAGGCGGTCATCGCGACGGTGCGCGGGATCGGGGTCGCGGTCATCACCAGGAAGTGCGGGATGCGACCGTCACGGCCCTTGTTGCGCAACACATCACGCTGCTCGACACCGAAACGGTGCTGTTCGTCGATCACGACGAGGCCGAGGTCGAAGAACTCGACCTTCTCCTCCAGGAGGGCGTGGGTGCCGATGACGATGCCCGCGGAACCGGTCACCACGTCGAGCAGCGTCTCGCGCCGACCCTTGGTCTTCATCGATCCCGTCAGCAGGGCGATCCGGGTCGCCCCCTCGGCCGCGGTCAACTCGCCACCCTCGGCGAGATCACCGAGCATCTTCTTCATCGTCCGGTGATGCTGTGCGGCAAGCACCTCGGTGGGCGCGAGAATCGCACACTGATATCCGTTGTCGACGACCCGCAGCATCGCGAGCAGGGAGACGAGGGTCTTACCGGAACCCACCTCACCCTGCAGCAGCCGGGACATCGGTTGGGCGAGCGCGAGATCCTCGGCCAGTTCCTCCCCCACCGCGACCTGACCCTCGGTGAGCGTGAACGGAAGGCGCTCGCGCAGCTCGTCTTCGAGGCCACCGGGCACGTGCGGGCACGGCGGCGCCGACTCGCTGCGACCCGCGAGGCGCCGCTGGGCAAGCACCGTCTGGATCGCCAGCGCCTCGTCGAATTTCAGCCGATGCGAGGCGACCTTCACGTCGTCCTCGGAGTCGGGCAGATGAATCTTGCGGATCGCCTCGTCGGTCGAGACGAGTCCGCGCTCTCGACGCTGCGCATCGGTCAACGCGTCGGGGATCGGCGCGCAGTGGTCCAGAACTCGCCGCACCGCGCCCAGGATGTCCCAGGTCTGAACCTCTTTGGTGGCCGGGTACATCGGCAGGATCTCGCGGTCGAACATCGCGACGACCGGATGTACCCCCTCTTCTTTGGCGATCTCCTCCTCGACCGCGTACATCTCGGTCAACATCTTGGAGCCGACGACATGGTCCTCGATCTCGGGGTCACCGTCGGGCAGGATCATCCACTCCGGATGCGACAACTGGATCTGCTCGCGGAAGTACTTGACCGTGCCGGCCATCATCACCCGGGCACCGGGGCGCAGCTGATGCCGGATGAACTTCGGGTTGAAGAAGCTCGCCTCGTAGACCTCGTTCTCGTCGGTGACCTTGACCTTGAGGAACTGGCCGCGACGACTCTTCATCTGGATCAGGTCGGCCTTGGTTATCCGGCCGACGATGGTGAGCCACTCCCCCGGTTCGGGTCGCTGATGGTCGGCCACGAGACCCCGTCGGATGTACCGGCGCGGGGTGTAGCGCAACAGTTCGCCAACCGTGGTCACACCCAGTCCCGCGAGCTTCTCGGCAGGCTTGGCACCGAGGACGTCGGACAGCGAATCCGCGAGGGCCAGCTCGTTCACTCCACACCCACCTGCAGCAGATCGCTGTGCTGCCCGGTCCGGTAGACCGCGAGCTCGATGCCCGGGTAGTTGCGGCGCATCTGTTCGCCGACGGCCTCGAGCGCGTCCTCGTCGACGTCGGTTCCCGCGAGCACGGTCACCAGTTCACCACCGGTCGCCAGCATCAGGTCGATCAGTGCGGTACCCGCGGAGGTCTGATCGGGCGCCACCACCAGGACGTCGTCGCCGATGAGTCCCAGGACATCCCCGACCTCCGACATCCCGGCCAGCGTCATCATCTTGGTGGTCGCGAGCTGCAGCGATCCCCACCGCGCACCGGCGGCGGCCTCGGCCATCGCATAGGCGTCGACATCCGGGATCTCGCTCGGGTCGTGCACGGCGAGCGCGGCCAGGCACTGGGTCATCGACGACGTCGGGAGCATCAGCACCGACCGCTGCGTCGAACGCACGTCGGTGGTGACGGTGACGAGATCCTGAGAACTGAGAGCGCCGTTGGCCATCACGACCACGTGCGCACTGTCGGTGTCGCGGATCGCCTGCCCCAACGCATGTGCGGTCAGTCCGTCGTCGGCGCGGAGTACGGTGGCCCCGGCCTCGGCGAAGAGGTCGGCAGCCCCCTCGCCGGATGCGACCGCGACCACCGCCCGCTTGTGCCGGGGCGGAGGCTCGTTCGAATCAGCTTGTGCGCGAATGGCATCCAGCGCGAAGCAGCTGATGCGTATGTCCGACAGGCGCCCCAGTCCCGCACCGGCCTCCACGGCGGCACCGGGTTCGCAGGTGTGGACGTGAACGGAGAATCGCTCGCCCTCGCCGCTCGAACTGTCGCCGACGATGACCACGGCGTCGCCGAGTTCGTTCAGCCGCTCGCGGAGTCGGGCGATCTGCTCACCGGCCGCGCCGTCGAGCAGGTACATGACCTCGAAGTCCTGATCGCTGCTCTCCACGCACGAGTCGTCGACCCCGTGTCCGAGGGTCGCGCTGTCGGTGAGGATGCCGCGGTAGCGGCGTCGGCGGTTGGCCACTCCGGTGATCACCCGGACCATCGCGTCGACGATGACGAGGAAACCGCGCCCGCCCGCGTCGACGACGCCCGCGGAGGCGAGCACCGACAACTGTTCCGGTGTGCGTTCGAGCGCCTCGGCGCAGTCGTCGGCGACGGCCCGGACGATGTCGGCGGCGGTCTCCTTCTCATGTGCGGCGGCCGACTCGGCGGCCACCCGCACGAGGGTCAGCACCGTGCCCTCGCGGGGCTCACTGACCGCGCGGGTCGCTGCGAGCGATCCCAGGCGCAGGCCGAGCGACGCCAGGTCACCGAACGTCAGGGAGTCGGTGTCGCCGAGGATCTCCGCGCCGTCGGCCAGACCGACGAGAACCTGGGACAGGATGATGCCGGAGTTTCCGCGGGCCTGGGCCACCGCACCATCGGCCATCGCGCGGGCGACCTGCGGCAACGTCGCGTCATCCGGTGCCGCGTCGGCGGCCTCTGCGGCAGCACGCATGGTGAAGAGCATGTTGCTGCCGGTATCCGAATCGGGGATCGGGAAGACGTTGAGGTCGTTGATCTCGCCGCGGAACTCCTCGAGCTGGTCGACACAGACACGGGCCCAGTCGCGCAGCAGCTGCGGGTTGATGGTGCGGGCGATCACGCGGTGACTCTTTCTCGCTCTGACGTGGGCATACGACGGGGCTGGGTCGCGGGCCGACGGGACCGGCTGGAAGGATGTGTGTCAGGTTACTCGGCGCCCCCGACGACCCGGGGACGTCCGCACCGCGGGATGGCGCCTTCCGACCCGGATTTGGTCACGCCCACCCGAGCTGGTTATCCTTGCAGGGTTGCCTTTCGGTCCACGCGCACACCTTCCGGTGGTGCCGATCCGGAAGGCTGACCAAAGACCATATTCATCTATCAAGGGAGTTCGACGATGGCTGCCGTCTGCGACATTTGCGGCAAGGGCCCGGGCTTCGGCAAGTCGGTGTCTCACTCGCACCGCCGTACCAACCGCCGCTGGAACCCGAACATCCAGTCTGTTCGCGTCGAGGTCGCCCCGGGCAACCGCAAGCGTAAGAACGTCTGCACCTCCTGCCTGAAGGCCGGCAAGACCGCAGCTGTCTGATCTTCCGTCACCCGCATGCGGGTGATCCGGGGTTCCGAGAGCACAAGACCCGATGCCACCGAGCGCAAGCTCCCCGGCGTCGGGTCTTTGGTGTGCGCGGGATAATGTTTCGCGCATGACCTCCACGCAATCCCCTGCCACCGACACCACCCAGCCCGACGCCCCGGCTCTCGTCAATGAGGCCGACGGCGTCCTGACAATCGCGATTTCGGCTGCGGGCGCGGGCAACTCCCTCGACGACGACGGGATCGCCGCCGGCACCCAGGCGCTGCGCGAGGTGGCGCGCGGCCGTCGTGACGTGGGAGCGGTGCTGCTCGTCGGTGCGGGCAAGAACTTCTGTGCAGGCGGCAACGTCCGCGCTTTCGCCGCAGCCGACGATCGCCCCACCTACCTGCGCCAGATCGCCGACAACTTCCATGCCTTCGTCACGGCTCTGTACGAGGCCGAGATCCCGGTCGTCGCCGCCGCGAAGGGGTGGTCGGCTGGCGCCGGAATGTCGCTGGTCCTGCACGCCGACGTCGCGATCGGCGGCACCTCCTCCAAGCTGCGTCCCGCATACCGCGGCATCGGCCTTACCCCCGACGGCGGGCTCACCTGGACCCTGCCCCGCGCCGTCGGCGCCGCCCGCGCCCGCCAGATCATCCTCACCGACCGCGTCCTCTCGGCCGACGACGCACTGAACTGGGGCATCTTCTCCGAGATCGTCGCCGACGAGGACGTCGAGGCCGTGGCACGCGCCAACGCCGAGAAGATCGCCGCCGGACCCCGCTCCGCCGACTCGGGCACCAAGCACCTGCTCTCGGTCTCGTCGGAGAACTCGCTCATCGAGCAGCTCGCCCTCGAGGGCCGTTCCATCTCCGAGCGGTCGGGGCTGCCCGAAGGCATCGAAGGCGTCGACGCGTTCGTCGGCAAACGCGCGCCGGAGTTCGCCAAGACTCGCTGAGTCTCAAGCTCGCCGGCGTGCGAGAGACGCACGTCCTCGCTCCCTGAGGTGCGAGCGAAGCACCTCACACCTCAGGGAGCGAGGGGCCGCTATCGCACCTCAGGGAGCGAGGGTCAGGGCAATCGCCAGTCCACCGGGTCGGCGCCGAGATCGGCGAGTTCCTCGTTGGCCCGGCTGAACGGGCGCGATCCGAAGAATCCGCGCGATGCGGACAGCGGGGACGGGTGTGCGGAGACGATGGTCGGGACGTCGGGCAACCATTCCTGCAGCGAGGCGGCGTCCTTGCCCCAAAGGATCGCGACGAGCGGTTCGTCGCGGGCGACGAGCGCCTTGATCGCGCATTCGGTGACCGTTTCCCAGCCCTTCTTGCGATGAGACGCGGGCTCCCCGGGCGCGACCGTCAGGACGCGGTTCAGCAACAGCACGCCGTTGTCGGCCCACGGGGTGAGGTCGCCGTTGCTCGGCATCGGATACCCGAGGTCGGAGCAGTACTCGGTGTAGATGTTGGCCAGTGATCGCGGGATCGGACGTACGTCGGGGGCCACGGAGAAGCTCAGTCCGACAGCATGTCCCGGGGTCGGGTACGGGTCCTGCCCGACGATGAGCACGCGCACGTCGTCGATCGGCCGGGTGAAGGCCCGCAGGATGTGTTGCCCGGCGGGCAGATAGCGGCGTCCCTCGGCGATCTCGTTGCGCAGGAACTGGCCCATCTCGGTGATGATCGGCTCGACCGGGGCGAGGGCCTCGGCCCAGCCGGGGTCGATGATCTCGGCGAGCGGTTTGGTCGGTGCGGTCACTCCGGTCTCCCCATCGGTCCCATCGGTGTGGTCATTCGGTCAGTCGAGTCGCCGCAGCGATTTGCGGTAGTACTGGGCGTTCTGGAAGTACATTTCGCTGTTGAGGTCGGTGTGGCCTTCGGGGACCTCGTAGTTCTCCCGCAGGCGCGCGGGCACGCCGAGAGCCATGCGGCGCGGCGGCACGTCGAACTTGAACGGGACGACGGCGCCGGCTCCGACGATCGCGCCGTTGCCGATCGTCGAACCGTTGAGGACCACCGAGCCGGAGGCGATGAGGCAGTCGTCGCCGATGGTCGCGCCCTCGATGTGCGCGTTGTGTCCGACGACGCAGCGCGCACCGATCACGGTCGGTTCGAAGACGGTGCAGTGGATGACCGTGCCGTCCTGGATGTTGCTGCGCTCGCCGACGGTGATGGTGCCGTAGTCGCCGCGCAGGACGGCCCCAGGCCACACCGAGACGCCGTCGCCGAGAGTGACGGCTCCGATCACCACCGCATCGGGATGGACATAGGTGTCGTTGCCCAGAACGGGCTCGCGGTCGTCGAGTGCGTAGATCGCCATACCGAGACTCTAGCCACGTACCGACAGCAGTCCGTGCCCACCCGCGCCGGTCACACGCTCCAGGCCAGCCGGAACCGTTCGGTGAGTGCTTCGGGAGTGTGATCCGGTATGTGGATGACCTCGTACCGACGGACCGCCACGAGCGCATCGACCGCCGGGTCGCCCAGAATCCCGCGCAGCAGCGGCGACACGTCCATCCGGTCGACGACCTCCCCCTGGTCGGTGGAGAGCAGTGTTCGTTCCCCGGCTGTACGGGTGCGCGGGTCGACACCGACCTCCGGCGGCAGGGTGGCCTCCCGCTCGATGCCGGCCGCCGCCGCGCCGAGGATGGCGGCGGTGGCGAAGTAGACGTTCGCAGACGGGTCGGTGATCTTTACCTCGATGTTGGCACCTCGGCCCCGGGTATTCGAGGTATCCTTTTGCGCCCCACCAACACTCACGTCGTGCGCCGAGTCCGCGCGGACCAGCCGCACCGCCGCTTCGCGGTTCTCCACACCCCAGCAGACGTGCGCGCCCGCCCACTGACCGGGCAGCATGCGCAGCCCGGACACCACCGAGCCGCACAGCACACCCTGCAGTTCGAGGAGCGCATCGACGATGCCGGCGAGTGCGTGCGCGCCGTCGGGCGTCATCCCGGCCGCGTCGGGCCCGCCCGAGAACAGTGGCTGATCTCCGCGGTACAACGAGACATGTTGATGGGCCCCGCATCCTGCTTCGTCGGCGAAGGGCTTCGGCGAGAAGCTCGCGCGCAGACCGTGCTTGCGGGCGATGCGACAGATGATGAGCCGCGAGAGCACGAGCCGATCAGCGGCGGTGACGGGGTCCGCCGGGCCGAGAGAGACCTCGAACTGCCATCGCGCGTGCTCAGGATGCAACTGTTCGACGCTGATGCCCACGGCACGGCATGACACGAGAACGTCCCGCACGAACTCCTCGTACTCCAGCAGCCCGACCGCGCCGTACGGGGTCCACGGAGCAGACGGCAGCGGCGATCCGTCCGCGGCGACGAGAACGAACTCGAGTTCGTGACCCACCATGGCGTGCAGACCGGCGTCGGCCAGTTCGGCGACGACACGTCGCAAGGTGCCACGGGCACACTGCGGCACCGGATCCCCGGTGAGGCCGAAGAACTCTCCGGGCGCCCAACTCAGCGTCGGGTCCAGATCCACCCGCGCATCGAGATCGATCCGGATGCGCTGGTCCCCCACCACCCCGACGTCGTCGCTGAACGCGATCCCGGTCTGGTCGATGGCGAAGGCGTGCCACGACGGGCTGGCACCGAGACCGACCGATGCGAACACCGGCACGCGTTCCGGGGTGACCGTCTTCGCCAGCGTCAGTCCGGCCGGGTTGACGACGGTCGCGAGGAGGATCGACGACGATGTCTCGCCAGCGGAATCGGATCGCGAGTCCATGTCCACAGTGTCGTGGAGCGCGGCGGTTCCGGTGGCGGAACCGCGCGGATTCGGCACATCATCCGCGCGGAGCGGCGAACGACTGCCACCCGTGCAAGTCTGGTCCGTCGGGCCCACCGACGCGCCGACCGTCGACCCACACCTCCGGGGTCGATGATGTGGCCGTGCGGACCGTTCCGATCACGGTCCACCCGTCGGGCACGGATGCGGCGTCGAAGGCCCCAAGCAGGTGATGATCCTCGCCGCCGGTCAGAACCCATTCGTCCACATCGGCTCCGAGTTCTGTTGCCAGCCGGGCCAGATCGGGTCGTCGCGGTACGGCGTCCACCTCGACGACCATGGCCACGTCCGCGGCCCGCGACATGGTGATGAGCTCTTCGACGAGACCGTCGGAGATGTCGGTCATCGCATGCGCTCCGGAAGCGGCCGCGACGGGACCCTGACTCAGATCGGGCATCGGAACACGGTGTAGAGCAACGACTTCCGGCCAGTGCGAATCGTCGACGCCGGGCGTGGACAACACCGCGAGACCGGCAGCGCTCGCGCCCAGCGAACCACTCACGGCGAGCACGTCCCCGGGACGGGCACCACCCAGGGACACCGGCCGTCGACCCTCGAGGGCCCCGACCGCGGTGACGCTCACGACCACCTGCTCCGCCGCCACCAGGTCGCCACCGAGAACACGTGCGCCCAGCGCGTGTGCGGCGCCGACGACACCGTCGTTGAGGTCGAGTATGACGCCCACGGGCGTCGCAGCCGGGCAGGCGATGGACACGACCAGCCCCGTCGTCCGGCCGCCCATCGCGGCGACGTCGGCCGAACTCTGGACCACCGCCCGTGCACCGATCTGCTGCGGCGTCGACCAGTCGAACCGGAAATGCCGTCCCTCGACCACGGTGTCGGTGCTGATGACCGCCGAGCCGCCGATGTCGAGGACCGCTGCGTCGTCGCCCGAGCCGATCACGATGTCGTCGGCCGGTCCGGCTGCGGTCGCCGCCGCAGTGAGTGCCGCGATCACGGCCCGCTCGCCGATCTCCCCTACGGAGTCGGACCTGTCTATACCGACCGAGTCGGACCTGTCTATGCCGACGGAGTCGGATCTGTCTGTGCCGACGTCGTCGGAGGTCACTTGTCGGGTCTCACTCTCGTCCGGTCCGCTTTGAGTCGCGCGCGAGCGGGTTTGTCGGTGACAATGTGTGCCACAGTGTATTGGGCTCACGGCGAACGCTGTTCGCCGCGCAGGGCCATGGCCGCCGGATTCGGCAGCCGTGTCGGCGATGGGGCACAAACGGAGAGGATGTCCGTGGTTCAGGCATACATACTGATCCAGACCGAGGTCGGGAGAGCCGCCCTGGCAGCGGCGACGATCGCCGAGATCTCGGGGGTCGCCTCGTCCGAAGAGGTCAGCGGACCCTACGACGTGATCGTCCGAGTGGATGCCGCCGATGCCACGCAGCTCACCGAGAACGTGGTCCCTCAGATCCAGAAGGTCGACGGGATCACCCGCACCCTGACCTGCCCGGTGGTCTCCAACACCCGCTAGGTCCGGTTCTGCAGGTCCCGGCGTCGGCCCGGACCTCCATGGCTCCTAATGTGGTGGCGTGACGTCAGCAGGTTCGGATGACACCCCGCAGGATCCCGTGGACGACAAGGCGGACGACCCGGTTGCCGACGACTCTGCCGGTGATGATGACGCCGTGGCCACCGAGGACCCCACCGCCGACGAACGCTACGGCACCTATTCCCGGCTGAGTCCTGCGCTCATCGCGACCCTCGTCGCCATCCCGATCATGGTGATCGCAGGTTTCATCGCGTTCGCCGCTCTGCGCCCCGATGCGGTGAACCCCGTCGAGTCCTATGCAGCCGACGGGAGTGCATCGGCGGACTGCACTCGGCTGCTCGAGGCGGTGCCGCAGACATTCGAGGGGTTCGGCGACAAGGAGATCTCCGGGGATCGGGCGTCCTGGCCCGCGGAGGGGTCCGGCGACGATCTGACTCTCCGCTGTGGGGTGACCCGGCCGGCGGAACTGTCCCCGACTAGCAACCTCCAGGAGATCCACGCCGCGGGCCAGGCCGGTGTGCAGTGGTTCATCACCGACACCGTCGACGGTTCCGGTCAGGCCTACGTGTGCGTCGACCATCGCCCCTACGTCGCGCTGTGGGTTCCGTCGAACGCCGGGAACGGTCCGATCACCGACATCTCGGGTCTCATCGACCAGACCCTCGATCGCGGCCCACTCGACTTCGGCTGACCTGCCGTCGGATTCCGCGGCCCCGGTTCGACGGCCTCAGTCCCGGTAGATCTCCGGCTTGGCTCTGCGGCCGAGCAGTGAGTTGATGGCGTCGGCGACCGACTGCCCGTCGTGGCACACCTTGTGCACAGCATCCGTGAGCGGCATCGGGACCTGATGCTTCTCGGCGAGCGCGCGCACCGACGAACACGACTTCACGCCCTCGGCGACCTGTCCGTTGGTGGCTGCTTGCGCCTCGGCCATCGTCGCTCCCTCGCCCAGCCGTGCGCCGAAGGTCCGGTTCCGCGACAGCGGGGACGAACAGGTCGCGACCAGGTCGCCCACACCCGCGAGTCCGGCGAGCGTCTCGATCTCCGCGCCGACGGCAACGCCGAGGCGGATGGTCTCGGCGAGACCGCGGGTGATGATCGTGGCGAGGGTGTTCTGGCCGAAGCCGACGCCGCTCGCGATACCGCACGCCAGCGCGATCACGTTCTTCGCCGAGCCACCGATCTCGCAGCCGATGACGTCGGTGTTGGTGTATGGGCGGAAGTAGCGAGTGCTGAAGGCACTCTGCAGGGTGACCGCACGGGACTCGTCGGTGCAGGCGATGACCGTCGCCGCGGGCTGCCCTTCGGCGACCTCGTGCGCGAGGTTGGGCCCGGTGAGAACGGCGATGCGGTCGTCGGCGACGCCGGTGACCTCGGCGATGACCTCGCTCATCCGCAGCAGCGTGCTGGTCTCGATGCCCTTGGCCAGCGACACCAGCGACGCATCGGAGCCGATGTGCGGGGTCCACTGCTTGAGGTTCTCCCGCAGGGACTGCGACGGCACCCCGCAGACGACGATGTCGGCGCCGCTCAGGGCCTCGACCGGGTCGCTGGTCGCAGTGAGTTCCCCGGGAAGCGTGATGTCCGACAGATAGTTCGGATTGACGTGTTCGGAGTTGATCGCATCGGCCAGTTCGGCGCGTCGCGCCCAGATGACCGTCTCGGTCCCCGCGTCGACGAGGACCTTCGCCACCGCCGTACCCCAGGAACCAGCACCCATGACCGCCGCGCGCACCGCACTCCTCCTGCCCCGGGTCCGTTTCACCGGACCGAACGACTACCAGCCCACCCTAATGCCACTCCCCCGCTGACCGACCCGGAATGTCACCCACGGTCCCGCGGTGGACCATGATGGTCAGCATGGACCACAGCGCCGTCGACCTGAGCGTCGACCTCAGCGCCGCCTCGGGGAGCCCCGCGGCCGGCGGGGCGACGGTCGCGGCCGTACTGGCGGTCAAGAGTCTGCATCGTGCGAAGTCGAGGCTGGCGGCGACGCTCGCGACCGCCTTCGGCCACGACGACCCGACGACCCGCAGCTCGCTGGTCCTCGCGATGTTCCTCGACACCGTCGAGGCGTTGCGCGGTGCCGGCGTCTCGAGGGTCGTGGTCGTGAGCCCCGACGACGACGTACTCGCCGCCGCGCAGCGCGCGGGTACCCACGGGCTGCCCGAGGTGGTCTCTCCGACCGCGGGCTCGGGGCTCAACGTCGCCTTCGGTCACGGTGCGCGGTGGGCGCGTGAGACGTGGCCCGATTCCACACGGGTCGTGTTCGTCCAGGCCGATCTGCCCGCTGCGACGAGCGGTTCGCTGCGCGAGGTCCTGCACGAGGCACCCGCACACCGCCTCAGTTTCCTCACCGACCGCGACGGGAGCGGCACCGTGCTGCTGCACGGCACCTTCACCCCCGACGACCCCGGAGCATTCGACGACGCACCGCGTTTCGGCCCGGGATCGGCTGCGGCGCACCGGGCCGCCGGGGCCGTCGAACTCGACCCCGCGCACACGCGATGGACCGATCTGCGGACGGACGTCGACACGGCAACCGATCTCGACGCCGCCCGCTCGCTCGGTCTCGGCCCCCACACCGCCGACGCTCTGAGTCGTCTGTGACGGTTGCTCTGCGACGCATCTGAGCGTGCGCGATTCAGCCTGTCGCGCCATGCAGATTCGGACATCGAGCCGCCGGCGCCGAGGTTCCGGCCTTCGACCCATGCCACGCGCGGTGAGTTTGGGCCATGATTGACGGGTGAGCCCTGCCGACGAGACCTCATCGACGACCACGACGGTCACGACCACGCCGATCCCCAATGCACCGCCGGCCGCAACCCTCGTCCCCGACGAATCCGCGGATCTGCCCGAGGACCGGTACCTGAACCGCGAATTGAGTTGGCTCGACTTCAACTCCCGGGTGCTGGCCCTCGCCGAGGACACCTCGCTGCCGTTGCTCGAGCGCGCGAAGTTCCTCGCCATCTTCGCCTCCAACCTCGACGAGTTCTTCATGGTGCGGGTCGCCGGCCTGAAGCGTCGTGACGAGACGGGTCTGTCGGTCCGGTCCGCCGACGGGTTGTCCCCGCGCGAACAGTTGATGCGCATCGCCGGGCGCACACAGAGCATCGCCGACCGCCATGCCCGTGTGTTCCTCGACTCCGTCCGGCCGGCGTTGGCAGCCAATGACATCTATGTCGTCTCCTGGTCGCAGTTGACCGACGAGCAGCGCGCCCGCATGGTCGATTACTTCCAGGACGAGGTCTTCCCCGTGCTGACGCCGCTGGCCGTCGACCCGGCTCACCCGTTCCCCTACATCAGCGGCCTGTCGTTGAACCTTGCGGTGACCGTCAAGGACGTCACCGAGAGCGGCGAACACTTCGCGCGAGTGAAGGTCCCCGACAATGTGAATCGCTTCATCCGGGTCGATCAGCTCGTGCCCTACCGCGGCACCGATGACGGGCGTCCCAAACAGGCGGTGTTCCTCCCGATGGAGCACCTCATCGCCGCCAACCTGGGGACTCTGTTCCCGGGTATGGAAGTCGTTGAGCATCACGCCTTCCGGATCACCCGCAACGCCGACTTCGAGGTCGAAGAGGATCGCGACGAGGACCTCCTGCAGGCACTCGAGCGGGAACTCGCCCGACGCCGGTTCGGTTCGCCGGTGCGACTCGAGGTGGCCGACGACATGAGCGAGCACATGCTCGAATTGTTGCTGCGCGAACTCGACGTGAACCCGGCCGACGTGATCCAGGTGCCCGGTTTGCTCGATCTGTCTTCGCTTTTCGAGCTCTACGACCTCGACCGGCCGCATCTGAAGGACCGCCCGTTCGTGCCGGGCACGCATCCGGCGTTCGGCGAGCGGGAGACGCCCAAGAGCGTCTTCTCGACATTGCGCGAGGGCGACGTCCTCGTGCACCATCCCTACGATTCGTTCTCGACGAGCGTGCAGCGCTTCATCGAACAGGCCGCAGCCGATCCCCAGGTCCTCGCGATCAAGCAGACGCTGTACCGCACCTCGGGCGACTCCCCGATCGTCAACGCGCTCATCGACGCCGCCGAGGCGGGCAAGCAGGTCGTGGCGCTGGTGGAGATCAAGGCCCGCTTCGACGAGCAGGCCAACATCAAGTGGGCCCGCCAACTCGAGCAGGCGGGCGTGCACGTCGTCTACGGACTCGTGGGTCTCAAGACGCACTGCAAGACGTGTCTGGTGGTGCGGCGTGAGGGCTCGACCATCAAGCGGTACTGCCACATCGGCACCGGTAACTACAACCCGAAGACGGCGCGGTTGTACGAGGACGTGGGCCTGCTGACAGCCGCTCCCGACATCGGCGCGGACCTGACCGACCTGTTCAACACGCTGACCGGTTACTCCCGCAAGAAGGAGTACCGGAACATCCTCGTTGCCCCGCAGGGCATCCGGGCCGGGATCATCAAGCGCATCCACCGCGAGATCGAGCTGTTCCGCGCGGGCGACGACCGTGCCCGCGTGCGGCTGAAGGCGAACGCGCTCGTCGACGAGCAGGTGATCGACGCGCTCTATCGCGCTTCGCAGAACGGGGTTCCGGTCGACGTGGTGGTCCGTGGCATCTGCGCCCTGCGACCGGGGATGGAAGGTGTCAGCGACAACATCCACGTCCGATCGATCCTCGGCCAGTTCCTCGAGCACTCCCGGATTCTGCATTTCGGTGCCCAGAACGAGTATTGGATCGGCAGCGCAGACATGATGCATCGCAATCTCGATCGTCGCGTCGAGGTGATGGTGAACGTGCGCGACAAACGCCTCGCCGGCGAACTCGACGACATCTTCGCCTCGGCGCTCGACCCCCGTACCCGTTGTTGGGTCCTGCAGACCGACGGCAGCTGGGTGGCCTCCCCCGCCGCCGGTGAAGAGGTCCGCGATCACCAACGACAGATGATGCACCGCAATCGTCGTCGGCCGGAGACCAATTCGTGACCGGCCGGTCCGGGCGCTCTTTCCCGACGGTGATCACCTATGGGTAAGAACTCGCCGAAGAACGTGTGGGCGGCGGGCGCCGTGGTCTGGCGTCCGGGGACGTCGGGCTCGACGGCAACGGAGGACGTGGAGATCGCCGTCGTCCACCGGCCTCGCTACGACGACTGGACCATCCCCAAGGGCAAGGGTGAGTCCGGCGAGACCCTCGTCGACACCGCGGTTCGCGAGATCGCCGAGGAGACCGGACAACACGTCGTCCTCGGGCGGCACCTGGGCGATGTCCACTACGACGTCGAGGCGGGCCGCAAACACGTGCGCTACTGGTCGGCGCGCGGCAGCGACGCCGGTTTCACCCCGGATGACGAGGTCGACGAATTGCGCTGGCTCACGGTCGAGAAGGCGCGCGAGACGCTGAGCCACGAACTGGATCGTCAGGTCCTGCGGGAGTTCACGCGACTGCCGGCCGATCTGCACACCCTGTTGCTGGTGCGCCATGCCAAGGCGGGTCGACGTTCTCGGTACAAGGGCGATGACCGCCTCCGACCGCTCGACGCCGTGGGCCGCACGCAGGCCGCGGCCCTCGTCCCGCTTCTGCTGGCCTTCGGTGCCCGACGGGTTCACGCCGCGGATCGGGTCCGCTGCGAGCAGACGCTCGAACCCCTGCGGGCCCACCTCGAGGTCGAGGTGCGAAGCGAACCGGACCTCTCCGAAGAGGTCTACCGCGCCAATCCGACGGCAGCACAACGCCGCATCAGGGAGCTGGCATCGCAGATGTCGGACACGCCGGCCGTGTGCAGCCAGGGGAAGGTGATCCCACCGCTCATGGAATGGTGGGCCGCGCAGGACGGGATCGCGCTGCCGAAGGCGTCGAACCGCAAGGGCAGCGTATGGGTGTGCTCCCTCCACGACGGTCGGCTCGTTGCGGCCGATCACATCGCGAGTCCCCTACCCCCGGAGTGAACATCCGGCACCGAAGACCCCCGGACACAGATCAACCCCTGGCGGGGAAGTCACCAGGGGTTGATCTGAGAGGTTCGCCCTGACCGGGCCGGTTTTCAGCGACGCGTCGACTTCTTGGCCGGAGCCTTCTTGGCCGCAGTCTTCTTGGCCGGGGCCTTCTTTGCAGCGGTCTTCTTGGCCGGAGTCGCCTTCTTGGCCGCGGTGGTCTTCTTCGCCGCGGTAGTCGACTTCTTGGCTGCGGTGGTCTTCTTCGCCGGCGTGGTCTTCTTGGCTGCGGTGGTCTTCTTCGCTGCCGTGGTCTTGGCCGGAGCCTTCTTGGCCGCAGTCTTCTTCGCCGGGGTGGCCTTCTTTGCAGCGGTCTTCTTTGCCGGAGCCGCCTTCTTGGCCGCGGTGGTTCCGCTGCCGCGCTTCACAGCCGGACCGTTGGCGGCGAGCTTCTGCTTGCCGGCCACGACGGCCTTGAACTGAGCGCCCGGACGGAACGCGGGAACCGAAGTAGCACGGACCTTCACGGTTTCGCCGGTGCGCGGGTTGCGCGCGACGCGCGGTGCGCGCTTCCGCTTCTCGAAGACGCCGAAGCCGGTGATCGTCACGCTCTCGCCCTTGTTGACCGCGCGAACGATCGTGTCGACGACGAGCTCGACGGCTTCAGTCGCAGTCTTGCGATCCGCGTCGAGCTTTTTGGTCAGCTCATCAATGAGCTCCGCCTTGTTCATGAGTACCTCCGCAAGCTGATCTGACCGATTTTCGGCCAGCTACCAACACACGGTAAACGTCGAATTTGAAAACGTCCATCTTCCACGCCAATTAAGACGCCGTGTTGCGAAATCGCATGTCAGCTCACAAGGTCTCCGCTTCGGCGGGACCCGGCCGTTCGCGCGGCCGAAAAGGGGTCGCGGGTCAGTCCGCGAGAGTCCTCGGTTTGAACGACGGGCGCTTCGATTCGTACTCGGAAATCGCGTCTACCTGGCGCAACGTCAATCCGATGTCGTCGAGACCCTCCATCAGGCGCCACCGCGTGTAGTCATCAATTGCCAACGGCACCACGAGGTCTCCGGCGGTGACGGTCTTATCGACAAGGCTCACCGTGATTTCCATCCCGGGATTCTCCTCGAGACGCTTCCACAGCAGCTCGACGTCGGACTGCTCGACCTGGGCGGCGACGAGACCGGCCTTGCCCGCGTTCCCGCGGAAGATGTCGGCGAAACGAGACGAGATCACCACGCGGAAACCGAAATCGGACAGTGCCCACACCGCGTGCTCGCGCGAGGAGCCGGTGCCGAAGTCCGGACCGGCCACGAGGACCGAGCCGTTGCTCCACGGTTCGTTGTTGAGGATGAAGCCCGGATCCGTGCGCCATCCGGCAAACAGGCCGTCCTCAAAGCCCGTGCGGGTCACGCGCTTCAGGTACTCGGCCGGGATGATCTGGTCGGTGTCGACGTTGCTGCGGCGCAGCGGGACGCCAATGCCCGTGTGTTCGGTGAACGGCTGCATTTCAAAGCCCCTGTTCGGAAGTTGTCTGGAATGTGGTCTGGGGGTTACTCAACCGAGATCGGCCGGAGCGGACAGCGTCCCGCGGATCGCGGTGGCGGCCGCGACGGCCGGCGACACCAGATGGGTGCGTCCGCCCTTGCCCTGCCGCCCTTCGAAATTGCGGTTCGACGTCGAGGCGCAACGCTCGCCGGGGGCGAGCTGATCCGGGTTCATTCCCAGACACATCGAGCAACCGGCCTGACGCCACTCGGCGCCGGCGTTCAGGAAGATCTCCCCGAGACCCTCTTCCTCGGCCTGGGCGCGCACCCGCATCGAGCCGGGCACGATGAGCATCCGCATGCCGTCGGCGAGCTTGCGCCCCTTGAGGACGTCGGCCACCGCGCGGAGGTCCTCGATGCGGCCGTTGGTGCACGATCCGACGAAGACGGTGTCGACCTTGATGTCACGCAACGGGGTACCGGGCTTCAGGTCCATGTACTCCAGAGCCTTGGCGGCGGCACTCGACGCGACCTCGTCACCGAAATCGGCGGGGTTCGGAACGGTCGATCCCAGCGGGGCACCCTGCCCGGGGTTGGTCCCCCAGGTGACGAACGGGGTCAGCTCACTGGCGTCGATGTGGACCTCGGCGTCGAAGACTGCGTCGTCGTCGGTGCGCAGGCTGTCCCAATAGGCAACAGCCGCATCCCATTCGGCACCCTTCGGGGCGTGCGGGCGACCCTTGAGGAACTCGTAGGTGACCTCGTCGGGGGCGATCATCCCGGCGCGGGCGCCGGCCTCGATCGACATGTTGCACACGGTCATCCGGGCTTCCATCGACAGCTTCCGGATCGCCTCGCCGCGGTATTCGAGGACGTACCCCTGGCCGCCACCGGTGCCGATCTTCGCGATGATCGCGAGGATCAGGTCCTTGGCGGTGACGCCGGGCGGCAGCTCGCCGTCGACGTTGATCGCCATCGTCTTGAACGGACGCAGCGAAAGCGTCTGCGTCGCCAGGACGTGCTCGACCTCGCTGGTGCCGATGCCCATGGCGATGGAACCGAAGGCGCCGTGGGTGGCCGTGTGGCTGTCGCCGCACACCACGGTCATGCCGGGCTGCGTCAGACCCAGCTGCGGACCGACGACGTGCACGATGCCCTGTTCGGTGTCACCCATCGGGTGCAACCGGACACCGAACTCCTCGCAGTTCTTGCGGAGGGTGTCGACCTGGGTGCGCGACACCGGGTCGGCGATCGGCTTGTCGATGTCGATCGTCGGGACGTTGTGGTCCTCGGTGGCGATCGTCAGATCGAGACGCCGCACGGGGCGTCCCGCCAACCGGAGGCCGTCGAAGGCCTGCGGACTGGTGACCTCGTGCACGAGATGGAGGTCGATGTAGATCAGGTCCGGGTTCCTGGTTCCGGACGCATCTGCTTCACCGGGCACGACAACGTGGTCGCGCCAGACCTTCTCGGCGAGAGTAAGCGGCTGGGCTGGGCTGTTGCTCATGGCTGCACTCGATATCTTCTCGGGTTCGGCGGACGGTGCACGATCATCTCGCGATGAAAACGTGCATCTCACTATTTGGACAGCTAGTATCGTCCTATGGGAAAGGATAGCGCATTCGGGGTCAGCAGCGGAATCGGCGTACTCGACAAATCCGTGGCTGTGCTCCATGCCATTGCGGAGGCCCCGTGCAACCTCTCGGAGTTGTGCGAGCGGACCGGACTTCCGCGCGCCACGGCGCACCGGCTGGCGGTCGGCCTCGAGACACACCGCTTCCTCGCACGCGACGTCACCGGTCGCTGGCAGCCGGGACCGGCGCTCGCCGAACTCGCCGCATCCGCCCATGATCCCGTGACCGAGTCGGCCCTGATGGTCCTCCCCCGACTCCGCGACATCACCGGCGAATCCGTTCAGGTCTACCGGCGCGAGGGCGCCGAGCGGGTGTGCGTCGCAGCGATGGAACCGCCCACCGGACTCCGCGACACCGTGCCCGTCGGAACACGCTTCCCGATGAGCGCCGGCTCCGCGGCCAAGGTCCTGCTCGCCTGGGCCGACCCCGCGACGCAGCGCGCCCTCTTGCACGACAGCGTGTTCAGCGAGCGGGCGCTGCACGAGATCCGACGCCGCGGCTGGGCCCAGAGTGCCGGCGAACGCGCCGCGGGCGTGGCGAGCGTCTCGGCGCCCGTGCGCGACGGCAACGGCGACGTCGTCGCGGCGATCTCGGTGTCCGGCCCCATCGACCGCATGGGCCGACGCCCGGGCGCCCGCTGGGCCGCCGATCTCCTCGCCGCCGCGGACGCGATCCACAAGCGGCTGCAGACCTCCCGCGCTTGAGCCACCGTCACTGCCGATCCCCATCGTGACCGTTCCGTGCGACGGGTCCGTCGGATAGCTTCGTCACATGGGAGTCAACCAACGCAACCAGATCGTCATGTCCGACGCCGAGATCGAGGAATTCGTCGCGCGCAGCCGCACGGCCACCCTCGCCACCACGGGCCCCGACGGCGGTATCCACCTCGTCGCCATGTGGTACGGCGTCATCGACGGCGAGATCTGGTTCGAGACGAAGTCCAAGTCGCAGAAGGCGGTCAACCTCCGCCGCAACAACCGGTGCACCGTGATGATCGAGGACGGCGACACCTACGACACATTGCGCGGCGTCTCCTTCGAGGGGACCGCCGAGATCCTCGACGACCCCGACTCGTGCCTGAAGGTCGGGATCAGCGTCTGGGAGCGCTACACGGCCCCCTACACCGAGGAGTCGCGCCCCTTCGTCGAGCAGATGATGCACAAGCGCGTGGCTGTCCGGCTGGTGCCCTCACGCACGCGCTCGTGGGATCACCGCAAGCTCGGCATCCCGGAGATGTCGGCGTCGGGAAGTACCGCTCAGTACCTGTAACCCGACCCTCGAAGCCGACAGCTCGTCCGTGTAGCGATCATCACATCGCGACGCGGGCGAGTTCGTCTGTCGCACAAAGAAAACACCCTCCCTCTGCGGAACAGAGGAAGGGTGCATCTGTAGCCCCGACGGGATTCGAACCCGCGCTACCGCCTTGAGAGGGCGGCGTCCTAGGCCGCTAGACGACGGGGCCTTGGAACTTTCCGGCGAACCAGACCCTAGCATGGGTCCGGCCGCACTCACCTTGCAGTGAAAAACTCCCCCCTCCTGCGGTGAGCAGGAAGAGGGAGCTTCTGTAGCCCCGACGGGATTCGAACCCGCGCTACCGCCTTGAGAGGGCGGCGTCCTAGGCCGCTAGACGACGGGGCCAAGGAACTTCCAGCGATCGAACCTCGCGGTGTCGATCTTCTTCAGTTCGCTGGGGTACCAGGACTCGAACCTAGAATGGCTGAACCAGAATCAGCTGTGTTGCCAATTACACCATACCCCATGGACTTCCCTTTTCCCTGAGGAAAAGTGCCGAGAAAGACAATAGCAAAGGGTTACCGGAAGTCCACAAACGTGCAGCTCAGAGGGCTAATTTGCGGCGATCTCACGAGCGGCGGCGAGGCGCGCGAGGGTCTTGTCGCGACCCAGGATCTCCATCGACTCGAAGAGCGGCGGACTCACCTGCGAACCGGTGACGGCGACCCGCACCGGACCGAACGCCTTACGCGGTTTGAGCTCCATACCGTCCACCAGAGCCGCGTTGAGCGCGTCCTGCAGCCCCTGGGTGGCCCAGGAGGCCAACGGCTCGATGGCGGCGATCGTGGCGTCGAGAACGGCCACCGCGTCGGCGCCCAGGTTCTTGCTCGCGGCCTTCTCGTCGATGGTGAAGTCGTCGTCGGACACATAGACGAACTTGATGAGGTCCCAGGCGTCGCCGAGGACCTGGATACGCGTCTGGACCAACTCAGCCAGTGCGGCGAAACTCACATCGTCGACCGGCTCCGACAGATGGCCGTGACCGATGAGGAAATCCTTGAGACGCGCGGTGAAGTCACCGGGTTCGAGTCGGCGGATGTGCTCGGCGTTGATCGCGTCGGCCTTCTTCTGGTCGAAGCGCGCCGGGTTCGAATTAACCTGTCGCACATCGAAAGCCGCAATCATCTCGTCGAGCGAGAAGACGTCGGTGTCGCTCGAGTACCCCCAGCCGAGGAGGGCCAGGTAGTTGAGCAGACCCTCGGGGATGAACCCGCGGTCGCGGTGATGGAAGAGGTTCGACTGGGGGTCGCGCTTGGACAGCTTCTTGTTGCCCTCGCCCATCACGAACGGCAGATGGGCGAACTTCGGCACGAAGTCGGCGACGCCGATACGGATGAGCGCCTCGTACAGCGCGAGCTGCCGCGGCGTCGACGAGAGCAGGTCCTCGCCGCGGAGGACGTGGGTGATCTTCATCATGGCGTCATCGACCGGGTTGACCAACGTGTACAGCGGGTCGCCCGATGCGCGGGTCAGCGCGAAGTCGGGAACGGTGCCGGCCTTGATCGTCGTGGTGCCGCGGACGAGGTCGTCCCAGGTGAGATCTGTGTCTGGCATACGCAGGCGCACAACCGGTTTGCGACCTTCGGCGCGGTAGGCCTCCCGCTGTTCGTCGGTGAGGTCGCGGTCGAAGTTGTCGTAACCGAGCTTGGGATCGCGACCGGCAGCCTTGTGCCGCGCCTCGACCTCCTCGGGGGTGGAGAAGGCCTCGTAGGCCTCCCCCGCCTCGAGCAGGCGTGCGACGACGTCGGCGTGGATCTCACGGCGCTCCGACTGGCGGTAGGGGCCGTAGGGGCCACCGACCTCGGGGCCCTCGTCCCAGTCCATCCCGAGCCAACGCAGGGCATCGAGGATCGCCTGGTACGACTCCTCGCTGTCGCGCGAGGAGTCGGTGTCCTCGATGCGGAACACGAAGGTTCCGCCGTCGTGACGCGCCTGGGCATAGTTGAACAGCGCGGTCCGCACGAGTCCCACATGGGGTGTACCGGTCGGGGACGGGCAGAATCGGACTCGTACGGCTTCACTACTGGTCATGACCTTCAGGGTATCGAAACCGCCTCAGGCCCTGACCGGCGCGTTCAGTCCCGGAACCGCCCGCAGAAGTCGACGAGCACGCGGTTCACCTCGGCCGGTTGTTCGAGATAGCCGAAATGCCCGGCACGTTCGATCTGTACGTACTCCGCACCCGGAATCGCCTCGGCCACCTCGCGAGCCAACTTCGGCGGCAACGTGCGGTCGTCGGCAAACCCGACGACCAGCGTCGGGCGGGTGATGTTGCGGTAGGCGGAGAGTCGGTCGGACTCCTTGTTGTGGAGTTCGAGCTGCGCACGCACCCCCGGGGTGATCGTCTGCGGCGAGAAACTGATGATGTCGAGCCAATCCCGGGCGGAGCGGTCGTCGTCGAGGGTGTGCGGCGACAGGTTGAGATGAGCGGTGATGGCGGCCTCGTACTCCGGCGGCAGCTTGATCTTGTTGTCGTAGAGCGCGCGCTCACCGGCCGAGATCGCTTCCTGTAGCGGGGTGTTGCGACCGTAGGTGGCGATCAGGACGGCAGCCTTGACGACGTCGGGCCGCGCCAGGGCGAGTTCCTGGGTGATCCGCGCGCCCAACGAGGTGCCCACGACGATTGCCGGACCGCGACCCAGATGCTCGATGAGCGCGGCGGTGTCGGCGACCATGTCGTCGAGGCTGAAACCCTCCGCACATTCCGACGACGGGGCGATGCCGCGGTTGTCGAAGGTGACGACGGTGTAACCCGCCTTCACCAGTGCCGGTTCCTGATTGGCCTTCCACACGCGCCCGGGACTTCCGGTGCCCATCACCATGACGACGAGCGGGCCGCTCCCGGCCACGTTGTAGGAGATGTCGATGCCGTTGACGCGTGCCGTACTGGGAGCTGTCATGCCTTGTCCACCACCGGGTTGGAGAGGGTGCCGATTCCGCTGACGGTCACCGAGACCCGTTGTCCGGCAACCATCGGCCCCACCCCTTCGGGCGTGCCCGTGAGGATCACGTCACCGGGGAGCAGGGTCATGATCCGTGTGATCCATTCGACGATCTCGCCGATGTCGTGCAGCATCAACGACGTCCGCGTGCGCTGCTTGACCTCTCCGTCGAGCTCGGTCACGAGTTCGACATCGGACGGATCGAAGGAGGTCTCGATCCAGGGACCGAGTGGGCAGAAAGTGTCGTAGCTCTTGCCACGTGTCCACTGACCGTCGGCCTTCTGGTGATCACGGGCGGTCACGTCGTTGGCGATCGTGTAACCCAGGATGACGTCCTTGGCCTGTGCGGCCTTGACGTCCTTGCAGGGACGGCCGATGACGACGGCCAGTTCGCCTTCGTAGTCGACGCGTTCCGACGACGGCGGGCGCACGATCGGGACCTCGGGACCGATGATCGAGGTGTTGGGTTTGATGAAGATCACCGGGTCGGCGGGCGCCTCACCACCCATTTCGGCCGCGTGGGCGGCGTAGTTCTTGCCGATGCAGATCACCTTGCTGGCCAGGATCGGAGCCAGCACACGGACGTCGGCCAGTTTCCAGGAGCGACCGGTGAACGTCGGGGTACCGAACGGATGCTCGGCGATCTCCTTGACGACAGCGTCGTCGCCCTCCCCTTCGACGGACACGAAGGCCACTCCGTCGGGACTCGCAATTCGACCTAAGCGCATGTCCAGACCCTATCGCACCCACCGATCCCACCCGTTGGGAGCCGAGTTGGCCGACCGTCCCACCAGTCTTAGAATGTGAGCAGAGTGTTCCACACTATGAGATACAGACAGCGGGGTGAGTTCGGATGGATGACGTGAGCATCATTTCCAGCACCAGGAGGTGGGTCATCCTCGGATGCTCACTGCTCGCCGCGCTGACGACCACCTGCGTCGTGAGCGGCGTCGCGTATCTGATCCCCGCGCTGCACACCGACGCCGGACTGACCCTTACCGCGGCGTCGACACTCGCCGCCATCCCCACGATCGGCCTCACGATGGCCACGTTCCTGTGGGGCATCCTGCTGGACCGATACGGCGAACGCCGGATTCTGCTCATCTCCCTGTCGATCTCGCTCACAGGTGCCACCGGCGCGGCTGTTGCTGCGGCCGCTGATGCGTCGTATGTCCTCGTCGGAGCGGCTCTTCTGGTGGGCGGCATCGGGTCCGGCGCGGCCAACGGGGCCAGCGGCCGGATCGTCGTGGGCTGGTTCCCAGCTCATCAGCGCGGCACTGCAATGGGCGTCCGGCAGATGGCGCAACCCCTGGGCATCGGGACGTGCGCGTTGACCATGCCGGTCGTCGCGGACACCCAGGGACCCGCTGTGGCCCTGGCCATCCCGGCCGTGATCACCGCCGTCGGCCTGGTGGCGGTGCTGATCGGCATCACCGACCCACCTCGTCAGGCGACTTCGGTTGGCACCGAACACGATCCCACGACCAGACGAAACCCCTACCGGGGCAACTCGTTCCTGGCCCGTGTCCACGTCGTCAGCATGCTGCTCGTCGTACCGCAGTCGATGATGTGGACCTTCGTGCCCACGTGGCTGATCGTGGCCCACGACTGGTCGCCCGCCGCTGCCGGAATCCTGATCACCGTGACGCAGGTAACCGGCGCCTTCGGCCGGATCGCCGCGGGGCGGTGGTCGGACGCCTGGCTCTCCCGAATGCGTCCGATCCGGATCATCGCGGTCGCCGGTGTCGCGTCGATGTGCGCTCTCGCCGTGGCGGATTGGTTCGACAGTCCCGCCGCACCCGCTCTGATGGCGGTGGCGAGCGTGATCTCGGCGGCCGACAACGGCCTGGCGTTCACCGCGATCGCCGAGTTCGCCGGGCCCGACTGGAGCGGGCGCGGACTCGCGGTGCAGAACACGGGTCAGTACCTGGTGACCGCCGCGACGACACCCGTGCTGGGTGCGCTGATCGCCGCGGTCGGTTTCCCGGCGGCGTTTGCGGCCACCGCACTGGCCTCTCTGGTCGCCACTCCCCTGGTCCCGCCCGACGCCCAGCGGCTCGTCGAGGAGCCGCTGAAGGCCTGACCGGCCCGGGAATTCAGCGCATACGGATCAACCCGCCACCCGATTGCCGGGTGGCGGGTTGATTCCGCTGGTGCTGGTTCGCGGACCTCAGGCGAGGCGTTCGCGGATGCGCTTGCCGACCTCACTGGTGACGACCGGCCCGCTGCGCTCGGCGAGGTCGTCGGCGACGGCCTTCTCGATCCGGGCGGCGGCGTCGTTCTCGCCGAGGTGCTGGAGCAGCAGCGCCGTGGACAGGATGGCAGCGGTCGGATCCGCCTTGCCCTGACCGGCGATGTCGGGG
Source organism: Gordonia namibiensis NBRC 108229 (assembly GCF_000298235.1). Taxonomy (GTDB): domain Bacteria; phylum Actinomycetota; class Actinomycetes; order Mycobacteriales; family Mycobacteriaceae; genus Gordonia; species Gordonia namibiensis. The sequence goes on along the minus strand of NZ_BAHE01000009.1, from coordinate 99,800 downwards.
GCCGAACCGTGAACCGGTTCGAACATCGACGGGTTCGCACCGGTGGCATCGATGTTGCCCGACGCCGCGAGTCCGATCCCGCCGCTGACGGCAGCCGCGATGTCGGTGATGATGTCGCCGAACAGGTTGTCGGTGACGACCACGTCGAAACGGCCGGGGTCGGTGACCAGGTAGATGGTCGCCGCGTCGACATGGCAGTAGTCGGTGGTGACGTCGGGGAATTCGGCGCCGATCTCCTCGACCGCACGGCTCCACAACGATCCGGCGAAGCCGAGCACGTTGGTCTTGTGGACCAGGGTGAGCTTCTTACGACGCTGCTGCGCACGCTGGAAAGCGTTGCGTACCACGCGTTCGACGCCGAAGCGGGTGTTGACGCTGACCTCGGTGGCCACCTCGTGCGGGGTGCCCACGCGGATCGAGCCGCCGTTGCCGGTGTAGGGCCCCTCGGTGCCCTCGCGGACGACGACGAAGTCGATCTCGGGGTCGCCGGCCAGCGGCGACGTGACACCCGGGTACCGGCGCGACGGACGCAGGTTCACGTGGTGATCCAGGGCGAAACGCATGGTGAGCAGCAGGCCGCGCTCGAGGATGCCCGGGGGCACCGACGGGTCGCCGATGGCGCCCAACAGGATTGCGTCGTGGCGTCGCAGCGACTCGAGATCGTCCTCGGTGAGGAGTTCACCGTTGCGGTGGTAACGGCGAGCGCCGAGATCGAACTCGGTGGTGCTCACCGACGGGACGACGGTCTCCAGGACGCCGAGCGCCTCCCCGATGACCTCGGGTCCGATGCCGTCGCCGGCGATGACAGCGAGCTTCACGACAGGTCCACCTGCTCGATCAGGGTGGCGCCCACGGCCGTACCGATGGCCTCGACGACGTCGTCGGCGACCGCGCTGCTCACGCGCAGCATCATGGTTGCGCCACCGCCCTCGGCGTCCTGCGACAGACCGGCGGCGAGGATGTCGACGCCGGCATCGCCGAGCAGGGTGCCGATCTTGCCGAGCGAGCCCGGACGATCGGCGTAGCTGACGATCAGGTTGTGGCCCTCGGCGCGGAGGTCGAAGTTGCGGCCGTTGATGTTGACGATCTTCTCGACGAGACGCGGCTCGGTGAGCGTGCCGGAGACGTTGTGGACCGAGCCGTCGGCGAAGACGGCCTTCACGTCGACGACGCTGCGGTGGTTGGGGCTCTCCGGGGCGGTGGTCACCTCGCTGGTGACGCCACGGCTCTCGGCGACGGCAGGGGCGTTGACGAAGGTGACGGGCTCGTCGAGGACGGCCGAGAACAGACCGCGCAGCGCCGACAGTCCGAGGACCTCGACGTTCTTGGCGGCCAGCTCACCGCGGACGTCGACGACGATGGAGGTCGGCGGCTCCTTGCTGATGGCGCCGACGAGGACACCGGCCTTGCGGGCGACCTCGAGCCACGGGGCGACCTCTTCGTCGACCGCACCGCCGGTGATGTTGACGGCGTCGGGCACGAAGTGGCCGGCCAGGGCGAGGCGGACGCTCTTGGCGACGTCGGTGCCGGCACGGTCCTGGGCCTCGCTGGTGGAGGCGCCGAGGTGCGGGGTCACGACGACCTGCGGGAGGTCGAACAGCGGCGAGTCGGTGCAGGGCTCGGTCGCGAAGACGTCGAGGCCGGCAGCGCGAACCTGGCCGGAGTTGATGGCGTCGGCCAGTGCCTGCTCGTCGATCAGACCACCGCGGGCGGCGTTGACGATGACGACGCCCTTCTTGGTGCGGGCGAGCTGCTCCGCGCCGATGAGACCGAGGGTCTCCGGCGTCTTGGGCAGGTGCACGGTGATGAAGTCGGCGCGCTCGAGGAGCTCGTCGAGGCTGACCAGCTCGATGCCGAGCTGAGCGGCGCGGGCCGGCGAGACGTAGGGGTCGTACGCGATGATGTGGGTCTCGAAGGCGGCCAGACGTGCAGCGACCAGCTGACCGATGCGGCCGAGGCCGACGACGCCGACAGTCTTGTCGAAGATCTCGACACCGTTGAAAGCCGAACGCTTCCAGGTCTTCTCGCGCAGGGTGGCGTCGGCGGCCGGGATCTGGCGCGACGCCGACATCAGCAGCGCGATGGCGTGCTCGGCGGCGGTGTGGATGTTGGAGGTCGGCGCGTTGACGACCATGACGCCACGGGCGGTGGCGGCGGGGACGTCGACGTTGTCGAGACCGACACCGGCGCGTGCGATGATCTTCAGCTTCTTGCCGGCGTCGAGGACCTCGGCGTCGACAGTCGTCGCGGAACGCACGAGGATGGCGTCGGCGTCGACGACGGCCTCGAGCAGCTTGGGACGGTCCGGGCCGTCGACCCATCGCACCTCGACACCGTCACCGAGTGCTTCCACGGTTGACGGCGCCAGCTTGTCGGCGATGAGTACGACCGGGCGGCCAGCAGAGCTCACAGTCTTTTCTCCAGGTTCGGGGCAGGTGCGATTTCTCACCTTCGGCAGGACGGAGCGTCGTGGACTCTCCGTGTCACAGCTTAAAGGTCTGGTAGATGGCTCCGAACAGGCGGTCTACCCCAAAAGAGAAGCCGACGCCGCGCGGCTGGGTAGAGTGTGACGGGCATTACGGCGCGCTGCGGCAAGCATCACGGAAGGGTTGCAAACCGACCGCGGGTCGATCCCACGCAGGAGCGAACGCCGGGGAGTCCCGGTACGGTGTGCTTTGACCGCCTGCCGCGACTTTTTCCGGCAGGCGTTTCGGCGCATTGCGAATTAGAAGTGGAGAGCGGATGACGAAGAAGCTGACGGCACTGTTGGCGGTTTTGGCTGCGACGGTGCTCGCCGGCTGGGGAGCGGGTGTCGCGGTTGCGGCCCCGGCAAAGATCTTCCTCGGGGGCGGCTCGGGAATTCTTGTCCTCAAAGGTGGTAACTCCGCTGCAGCCTGCACCCTGACGACGATCGGCCGCTCCAAGACCGGCAAGCTCATCGGCATCACCGCGGGCCACTGCGGTAACCCCGGCCAGAAGGTCTACTCGGAGACCTTCCAGGACCGCGGCCAGGCCGGCACCATCACCCACTCGTTCTCCGACCTAGACATGGCGATCATCCAGATGGACGCCTCGAAGGTCGTGCCGCTGCGCACCGTCCGCGGCGTGACGATCCGCTCGGTCGACCCCCGACCCATCGGCTTCCCCACCATCGCGTGCAAGGAAGGCCGCACCACCGGAAACACCTGTGGCATCGCCTGGTTCTCCGAGGGTGATGTCCACCTGAGCCAGCTGTGCGTCATCGAAGGCGACTCCGGCAGCCCCGTCGTCGTCGGCGACCGCCTCGTCGGCATGGTGAACGCCTACTACTTCCTCGGTTGCTTCGGCCCGGAGACCGGCACCAACATCAAGCCGATCCTCAACCGGGTGGCCTCGATCCCCGAGTACAAGGGATTCACGATCGCCTGATCGAACTTCCCCATGCGACGCCCCGGGTTCACACCCGGGGCGTTGTGCGTTTCCGGGACATTGCCCGCCCAGCCGCAGCTTTCGCTGAAAACCGCCCCTGAGATCGACCCTCCAGGGGTGGACCGGCGACATAGTGCCGCCGGTCCCCCTGTGAAGGGTCTCTCTCAGGGGTGCTTTTCAGAGGCGGTTTTCGGGGCCCCGGAGTCAGCCCGCGGGCGGCCCCCAACCGCTCCGCAAACCCCATCCTTCTCGGCAGATCCGCGCACGGGGTGGGTCTGCCGAAAAGAGGCGGGTTTGTGCCGACGACAGCGGGCCCGCACCTCCGGAGAGATGCGGGCCCGCTGTCAGTGCGTACGCAGGACTACCGCCGCCTACCGACCGCTGTCGGCGAACTGGTCAGCGTCGAGCCTCTCCGCGGCACAGCCGTCCACCAGTTCAGTCCGTGACTCGGCGTTCATCCAATAGAAGCGCAGCATCGAGTAGAGCGCTGCTCCGCCCGGCGTATACCAGGGCGCGTCACCAAGCATGTACCGCGGCGAATCAGGCGCGCTCTCTATGACCACTACGTCGCGGGCCGGCCGTGATTCGGTCCGTTCCGCCGTGATTCGAGCGATGTCGACCCACCGGATCTCCGTGTCAGACGCAGTCCGATGGTGCGTCAAGCCCTGGTCGTCGAAGGTGATACTCGGCGGCCCATATTTCCGGCGGGCATACTCGCCATAAACCGCGGCGGCTACGATGACGGCGACCCCGATCGGAAAGAAGACCTTCTGTCCTGGCGTCAGCGACAGGTCGATCACGCCCGACGGGACGAGCACCACGAATCCCACACCGCCGACAGTCGCCAGCGCCAGCGCGACACGAATCAGGCGATCGTAGACACGGTCGTAACGCAAAATGGTCCGCGCGCCAGTGAACTCAACGTTGGGCTCGACCCGTTCGAGAACACGGACCCGGAGTACACCGACTGCAGCGATGATTATCGCCAACGAAAACGCAGCTGTAACGAAGGCAGTCGGCACATCCCGCGCTCGAACCGCACTCACCGCCAGAGCAACCGCAGCCGGCGTCATCAGAGCGACGAATAGGAGTCCGATCACACGGCCACCCCTCCACGCTTCCGGCCTGCGTGCATCGGTCACGAAACTCCCCCTCTACCCTCGTCGGAAACGCCCCCGACGCAACAGTTTTCGACCCGTGGAGCGTATGTCACGACGTCGGCGCTGGACAAACGGCTTCTCCGACCTTCTTGCCGACCCACCCGAAGAGCCAGCTTCCAGCCATGGAGCCTCCTGCGGCACCGGCGACCGCCGCCGGGCCGCCAGGGGCGGACGCGCCTGCGCCAAGAACGCCGCCCGCATACCCGCCGGCGGCGCCGAACGCGGCCGAGAACCCCGCGACGCACTTGTCCTCAGCCACTACGACGTCATAGATTCCAACGCCGATCGCCAGCGCTGGACCACCGTACTTAGCACCCGCCCCGAGCTTCTCAGCGCCTGCCGCCGAGATCCGCGGGATACCGTGACCGTCATCGACATACTTGTCGACTCCACTGAGCACGCCCCCGATGGTCGTCTCGATCGGATGCGAGAAGAACGGGCTGTCCGCCGGTATGTCCCCAGTACGACCGTCCGGCGTAGTCACTCGGCCGGTCTTGTATCCGTCCTCCCATTCCTCCGCATATGCCGTAGTTCCGTCAGCCCAGGTGGTGGAGAATACCTTCGTTCCGGTGAGGTCCTCCCATGAGTGCGAAGTCGAGATCACCTTCCCGCCGCGGTCATAATGCTTGACAGTCGTCTCGAAAAGCTTCATTGACGGCATGGACCCCCGGTACGGATCCCATTCGGTGATGACTTGGCGACTACCGTCCTGCATGTAGAGAATCTTGTGGCGGCCCTGATCATCTTCGAACTTCTCTGTTGCTCGCACCGTCATCGCCATGTCCTCGGCACGCACCATCAGCTGCTGTTGCAGACCCAGAAGGGTGCCCGGGTTCGGCACTTGATCGGTCGGGGCCACTAGCCCCGGAATCGGTACAAACATGTTTGTCGACGGGTTTGTCCAACCGTGCTTGCCCGCGGCGGCCTGGATGGCCTGTGCAACTGAGTTGTCAGCGGCGTCGACTGCCAACAGGAGTTGGTTTATGGCGCCCTGCTGTCGATTAGCTTCCCCGGCCAGACGATCGGCCTCCTCGATGGACATTTCAATCGGGTCGATCAAGACGACCCACGCGTCGGTCACCCAGAGTTTGCTCGCGTCCACGGCGTCAGCCTTCGCCAGAAGGTCTGTTCGCGCTTTTCCAAGCGTGTGTGCCCCCTCGGAGAGCGCCAACCCTACTGAGGCAGCAAACGACGCAAGATCTGTCGCCGAGTTGGTCGCGCGCCGGAACGCCGCTGTCCCGGCATCGTGACTCAGCCCTGTCCAGCCTCTCAGTGAGGGCAGACTCTGACACGCCGTGTACACCGACCCGACTGCAGACTCGGTCGTCGCCCCTGCTGTGTCAACTGATTCCCCGCCGCCGGCGAGTGCTGCCGGAGCCCAACCGGTGAGCTGCTGGCGAGTCGGCAGCACGCTAATTCCTCCCGGCCCCGAACTCGAGACTTTCGAACGTTCGAGCTAGCGCCGCGTCCTCGACCTCAAACGTATTGCCCGGCGCCTCGAACTGCGTTTCCGATGGAGCTCAGACTGTCGGAAATCGACTCCGCCCGCGACCGAAGCTCCAAAGCAACGAGTCGTGCAGCCCACTGCGTCGCCGAACCGTCGACACAATCCGCAGCGAGTCGCGCCTTGTCTCCGAGATCAGCTGCCACAAGAGCCGAAGCAGCGTCGTCGGCTTGGTTGGCAAGCGATTGGAGCACCCCAGAATCTACCCGCATCACACCCCCATTGATGTTCGCAGGTGACGGTAGCAGTCCCCTGCAACATCACGTCACAGGCCATTCACAGCCGGTCCCGGTCGACCGTGGCCTAAAAGCCGATCGGCCCCCGGGAAATCCCGGGGGCCGATCGTAAGAAATGCTTAGACTCAGGCGGTCTCGGTGATCGGACGATCAACCCAGCTCATCAGGTCGCGCAGCTTCTTGCCGGTGACCTCGATCGGGTGCTCGGCGTTCTGCTTGCGCAGGCCCTCGAGCTCCTTGTTGCCGCCCTCGACGTTGGCGACGAGGCGCTTGACGAAGGTGCCGTCCTGGATGTCCTTCAGGATGGCGCGCATGCGCTCCTTGGTGTCGGCGTCGATGACGCGCGGGCCCGAGATGTAGCCACCGAACTCGGCGGTGTCGGAGACCGAGTAGTTCATGCGGGCGATGCCACCCTCGTACATGAGGTCGACGATGAGCTTGAGCTCGTGCAGCACCTCGAAGTAGGCCATCTCCGGTGCGTAACCGGCCTCGACCATGACCTCGAAGCCGGCCTTGACCAGTTCCTCGGTGCCACCGCAGAGCACAGCCTGCTCACCGAAGAGGTCGGTCTCGGTCTCTTCCTTGAAGGTGGTCTTGATGATTCCGGCGCGGCCACCGCCGATGGCGCTGGCGTAGCTGAGGGCGAGAGCCTGGCCCTCACCCTTCGGATCCTGGGCGACCGCGATGAGCGCGGGAACACCCTTGCCGTCGACGAACTGACGACGAACGAGGTGGCCGGGGCCCTTCGGCGCGACCATGGCGACGGTGACGTTCTCCGGAGCCTTGATCAGACCGAAGTGGATGTTCAGGCCGTGACCGAAGAACAGCGCGTCGCCGTCCTTGAGGTTCGGCTCGATGTCCTCGGTGAAGATCTGTGCCTGCGAGGTGTCGGGTGCGAGGACCATGATGACGTCGGCCCAGGCCGCGGCCTCGGAAGCGGTCAGCACCTTGAGGCCCTGCTCCTCGGCCTTGGCCTTGGACTTGGAACCCTCACGCAGGCCGATGACGACGTCGACGCCCGAGTCGCGCAGCGACAGCGAATGCGCATGGCCCTGGCTGCCATAGCCGATCACCGCGACCTTGCGACCCTGGATGATCGACAGATCTGCGTCGTCGTCGTAGAACAGTTCGATGGCCACTTTGTTTCCCTTCGATTTGTGGCGCCCCTCGCGATTCTCTCTCTCGCCGAGGGACATATAAATTCTTCGCCGCTGTTAACAGCAGTCTACGGTCAGCGGTTGGCCGACATGCTCTTCGGTCCGCGTCCGAGCGCAACGGCGCCGGACTGGGCGATCTCGCGGATGCCGTAAGGATCGAGCATCCGGAGCAGGGCCTCGAGCTTCTCCGACGTACCGGTGGCCTCGATGGTGAGGGACTCCGGCGACACGTCGATGACCTTGGCGCGGAACAGGTTCACCACCTCGATGACCTCGGTGCGCACGGTCGAATCCGAACGGACCTTGACCATCATCAGCTCGCGGGACACCGAGTTGGCCGGGTCCTGCTCGACGATCTTGATCACGTTCACCAGCTTGTTGAGCTGCTTGGTGACCTGCTCGAGCGGGAAGTCCTCGACGGAGACCATGATGGTCATCCGCGAGATCCCTTTGAGTTCGGTCGGTCCGACGGCCAACGACTCGATGTTGAACCCGCGACGCGAGAACAATCCGGAGACACGGGCCAGGACGCCCGGCCGGTCCTCGACCAGGACGCTGAGGGTGTGGGTGGTGCTCACTTCTGGTCCTTCTCTGCTGCGCGGTCGGCCGGAGCGTTGTCGACCTGCTGGTCGACGGTCCCGCGGGGGGCGTTCATCGTCTCGTGGATCTCGACCGGGTCCGACGCCGACTCGTCGTCGTCGAACAGCGGCCGGATGTTGCGGGCCGCCATGATCTCGTCGTTGCCCGTGCCCGCGGCGACCATCGGCCACACCTGGGCGTCCTTGCCGACGATGAAGTCGATGACGACCGGGCGGTCGTTGATCGCACGTGCCTGCGCGATGACGTCGTCGACGTCCTCCTCACGCTCGACGCGGAATGCGACGCAGCCCAACGCCTCTGCCAGCTTCACGAAGTCCGGGATCATCCGAGAGTGGGTGGCGAGGTCGGTGTTGGAGTAGCGCTCCTCGTAGAAGAGGGTCTGCCACTGGCGGACCATGCCCAGGTTGCCGTTGTTGATCAGCGCGACCTTGATCGGGATGCCCTCGATCGCGCAGGTGGCCAGTTCCTGGTTGGTCATCTGGAAGCAGCCGTCGCCGTCGATCGCCCACACCTCGGTGTCGGGTGCGGCGGCCTTGGCGCCCATGGCGGCGGGCACCGCGTAACCCATCGTGCCCAGACCACCGGAGTTGAGCCAGGTGCGCGGCTTCTCGTAGGAGATGAACTGAGCGGCCCACATCTGGTGCTGGCCGACGCCGGCACAGTACACCGCGTCGGGTCCGGCAGCCTTGCCCAGCGCCTGGATGACGAACTCCGGCGACATCGAACCGTCGGTCTGACGGTCGTAGCTCAGCGGGTAGGTCTTGCGGATGCCGTCGAGGTAGGTCCACCACTCCGACAGGTCCGGCGTGGTGCCGGTGGTCGCCCGCTCGTCGCGCAGCGTCTCGGTCAGCTCGGCGATGACCGCCTTGCAGTCGCCGACGATCGGCACGTCGACCGGACGGTTCTTGCCGATCTCCGCCGGGTCGATGTCGGCATGGATGACCTTGGCGTCGGGCGCGAACGAATCGAGCTGGCCGGTCACGCGGTCGTCGAACCGGGCGCCGAGGGTGATCAGCAGATCGCTGCGCTGCAGGGCACCCACGGCCGCGACGGTGCCGTGCATACCCGGCATGCCCAGGTGCTGGTCGTGGCTGTCGGGGAACGCGCCGCGCGCCATCAGGGTCGTGACGACCGGGATGCCGGTCAGCTCGGCGAGCTCGAGCAGCTCCTCGGACGCGTTGGCCTTGATGACGCCGCCACCGACGTAGAGGACCGGTGATTTGGCGGCGTTGATCAGACGAGCCGCCTCGCGGACCTGCTTGCCGTGCGGCTTGGTGACCGGACGGTAGCCGGGCAGGTCGATCTGCGGCGGCCACGAGAACGTGGTCTGGCTCTGCAGGATGTCCTTGGGGATGTCGACGAGAACCGCACCGGGACGGCCGCTCTCGGCGATGTGGAATGCCTCGGCGATGGTCTTCGGGATGTCGATGGCGCGGCTGACCAGGAAGTTGTGCTTCGTGATCGGCATGGTGATGCCGGAGATGTCAGCTTCCTGGAAGGCGTCGGTGCCGATCAGCGAGCGGCCGACCTGGCCGGTGATCGCAACGACGGGCACGGAGTCCATCTGCGCATCGGCCAGCGGGGTCACCAGGTTGGTGGCACCCGGGCCAGAGGTCGCCATCATGACGCCGGCGCGACCCGCGACCTGCGCGTAGCCGGTGGCGGCGTGGCCGGCACCCTGCTCGTGGCGCACGAGGACATGGCGGACCTTGGTGGAGTCGAGCAGCGGGTCGTAGACCGGCAGGACCGCGCCGCCGGGGATGCCGAAGACGACCTCGACACCGAGCTCCTCGAGGGATCGGACCACAGACTGCGCACCGCTGACGCGCTCCGGCGCGACGGTGTGCTGACCTACCGCACGGAGGTTGCCCGCCGCGGGAGACTGCTGACGCAGTCCGGCGTTACGCGTCGGCTCATTGCGGCCGGCGTCGGTGCGTGCTGTTGGTGCGCTCACTGCACGATCCTCATCTTGTCTGTATTTCGGTGGTTGGGTGATGTGACTACCTGACATGAAAAAACCCCCGACAGCTTCCGCTGTTCGAGGGTGGCGCGTCGATGCCGGTAGGGGTCTGTGAAGTGACCGGTCAGGCGACGCGCCAGCCGATTACTACGAGGATCCCGTTTGTCATCACGTAGATCACGGTAGGACCGCGCGTCGTTCTGAGTCAAACTCCGGACCATGCCGTCCCACATGATGAGAACGCACTGGTGGTGACGGACGTCTCACCGACTACTGCCGGGTAGACCCGACGCCGCGTTCGTCGTGGCCGGGTTGGCACAATGGACGTGTGCCGACTGATTCCAGCGACCCCGCCGCCTCGACACCCGACGACTCTGCGGAGATCCCCTACCCCGTGGTCTTCCGCATCAACCGTGTCGCCTACTTCACGGTGCCGATGGTCGCGCTCGTGGTGGTCCTGCTGCTCGGCGCCTCGTACTGGTTCGCCTTCCTCTTCGTCGTACCGGTGGCGCTGTACATGTGGATTCACCGCCTCCGCACGATCGTCACCGAGGACGGACTCCGCGCAGTGGGCGGCCTGTCCACGACCGAACTGCCCTGGTCCGAGATCGCCGGCCTACAGTTCCCCAAGTGGAGTTCGGTCCGGGCGGTCCGCCCCGACGGCCAGCGGATCAAGTTGCCCGCCATCGGATTTCGCGATCTCCCCGTGCTGAACGTGGTGAGTAAGGGCCGCATCCCGGACCCGTTCGAGGCCGCCGCGAACCGCGACAAGTAGGTCCGATGGGTCCCGGCGGCACAGAATCGTCGCTGCGCGAACGGCTTTGACGACGACAGCAGCCGATAGGCTCGTCGGGTGACCTACGCGACGCTCGACGCGAACCAACTCGACGACCTGATCTCCGACGGGCAACTCGGCGCGGCCGCGACCGCGCTCTCGGCGCTGCCCGCCGGCGACATCGCGGCACTCCTCGATCGTCTCTCGCATCAAGCGCGGGGTGTGGCCTTCCGTCTTCTCCCGAAGGATCTCGCCGTCGAGGTCTTCGACGATCTCTCCTCGGGCTCCCAGCGTCGGCTCATCGATGATCTCGGGATGGTCGAGGTGGCGGCGGCATTCGATCACCTCGACCCCGACGACCGCGCCGAACTCCTCGACGAACTTCCCGCCGGCGTCGCCCGGGCCCTCATCCAGCAACTCACCCCGGGCGAACGCGACGTCACCGCCGTCGTGCTCGGTTACCCGCGCGGTTCGGTCGGGCGTCGGATGAGTCCCGAGTTCGTCCACGCCCGGCGCGACGAGACCGCCGACGCCGCCCTCACCCGGGTCAAGGACCGCGGTCACGCTGCCGAGACGATCTACACCGTGCCCGTCCTCGACGATGCGCGTGCGCTGTGTGGTGTCGTCAGCCTCCGCGACCTTCTCCTCGCCGAACCCGACGCACCGGTCGCCGAGCTGATGAACAAGCCGATGTTCGCCCACGTCGACGACGACGCCCAGTCCACCGCCCAGCGATGCATCGACCGCGGCATACTCGCGATGCCGGTGGTCGATCGCGACAACCGGCTGGTCGGTGTGCTCACCATCGACGACGCGGTCGAGGTCGTCGAACAGGCCCGCGACACCGACGAGGCCCGTGCCGGTGCGCGCGAACCGCTTCGCGAGCCGTACCTGCACGCCTCGATCCTGTCGATCACCCGCGCCCGCATCGTGTGGTTGTTCGTCCTCGCGGTGTCGGCGATCCTCACCGTCAACGTCCTGGAGATCTTCGAGGGCACCCTCGAACAGAAGGTCGCCCTCGCCCTGTTCATCCCGCTGCTGACCGGCATCGGCGGCAACACCGGGTCGCAGGCCGCCACCACCGTCACCCGCGCCCTCGCGACCGATGACGTCACCACCCGCGACGTCGTCCGGGTCGCCGCCAAGGAGGTCCGGGTCGGACTGACGATGGGCTCGTTGCTCGGCGTCGTCGGATTCGCCGTCGCCGCTCTGGTCTACGGGGTCGACATCGGCGCGGTCATCGGCCTGACGATCGTGTCGATCTGCACGATGGCGGCGACCGTCGGCGGCGTGATGCCCCTGGTCGCGAAATCCATCCGCGTGGACCCCGCGGTCTTCTCCACCCCGTTCATCTCGACGTTCTGCGATGCGACCGGCCTGATCATCTACTTCTCCATCGCCAAGGCGGTTCTGGGAATCTGAGTTCGACGCGCCGCGCCGACGGCCCGGGGTGACGTCCGAATCATTTTGTTTCCGCATGTCACAGCGGAGTAGCCTGGTCTCTCGGCGACTCGCGACGCCCACCCTCAGCGTGCGACGCCGTTCAACCCAGTTCCCGGGGCCACACAGCCCGAGTGAGACAAACCCCCGGGATCGCGGTGTTGACGCCAAGAGTCCGACGCGCAGAACGTCTTCGGCCCAGCAGTGCCCGAACCGTTCGGCGACGCCGACTCTGCCCGACCCGACGATCGATATTGAGGAACCCATGCCTGCCTTGAGGTCACGCACCACCACCGTCGGCCGCGAAGCCGCCGGCGCCCGCTCCCTGTGGCGAGCCACCGGTATGACCGACGACGATTTCGGCAAGCCCATCGTGGCGATCGCCAACTCGTACACGCAGTTCGTGCCGGGCCACGTGCACCTCAAGGATGTCGGCGAGATCGTCGCCGACGCAGTGCGAGCCGCGGGCGGCGTCCCGCGTGAGTTCCACACCATCGCCGTCGACGACGGCATCGCGATGGGCCACGGCGGCATGCTCTACTCGCTGCCGTCCCGCGAGATCATCGCCGACTCCGTCGAATACATGGTCAACGCCCACACCGCCGACGCGCTGGTGTGCATCTCCAACTGCGACAAGATCACCCCCGGCATGCTGAATGCCGCGATGCGCCTGAACATCCCGACCGTCTTCGTGTCCGGCGGTCCGATGGAGGCCGGCAAGGCGGTTGTCGTCGACGGCGTCGCCCAGGCCCCCACCGACCTGATCACCGCGATCTCCGCGTCGGCCAACAGCGACGTGGACGAGGACGGCCTGAGCGAGGTCGAGCGGTCGGCCTGCCCGACCTGTGGCTCGTGCTCGGGCATGTTCACCGCCAACTCGATGAACTGCCTCACCGAGGCACTCGGACTCGCCTTGCCGGGCAACGGCTCCACGCTGGCCACCCACGAGGCGCGTCGTGCGCTGTTCGAGCGCGCCGGCAGGGTCGTCATCGAGGCCGCCAACCGCTGGTACCGAGAGGACGACGCGTCGGTGCTGCCGCGCAGCATCGCGACCCCGGCCGCCTTCCGGAACGCGATGGCGCTCGACGTCGCCATGGGCGGCTCGACCAACACCGTGCTGCACATCCTCGCCGCGGCGCAGGAGGGCGAGGTCGCCGACTTCGATCTGTCGACCATCGACGAGATCAGCCGCAACGTCCCCTGCCTGTCGAAGGTCTCCCCGAACTCCGACTACCACATGGAGGACGTCCACCGGGCCGGCGGAATCCCCGCGATCCTCGGTGAGCTGCGTCGGGCCGGTCTGCTCGACGACACCACGTCGACCGTGTACAGCCCGACCCTGGCGCAGGCCCTCGACGACTGGGACATCCGCGGCGGCAAGGCGACCGACGAGGCCGTCGAACTGTTCCACGCGGCTCCGGGCGGCGTGCGCACCACGACCCCATTCTCGACGGCCAACCGGTGGAGCTCGCTCGACACCGACGCCGCCGGCGGCTGCATCCGCGACCTCGAGCACGCCTACACCGTCGAGGGCGGGCTGTGCGTCCTACGCGGCAACCTCGCACCCGACGGTGCCGTGCTCAAAACCGCGGGCATCGACGAGGACCTGTGGCACTTCGAGGGCCCGGCCCGCGTGGTCGAGAGCCAGGAGGAGGCCGTCCAGGTCATCCTGTCGAAGACCATCCAGGCCGGCGAGGTTCTCGTCGTCCGCTACGAGGGCCCCGCGGGCGGGCCGGGCATGCAGGAGATGCTGCACCCGACCGCCTTCATGAAGGGCACCGGCATGGGCAAGAAGTGCGCGCTCATCACCGACGGCCGGTTCTCCGGCGGATCGTCGGGTCTGTCGGTCGGCCACATGTCGCCGGAGGCGGCGTCCGGTGGCGCGATCGGACTCGTCGAAGACGGCGATCAGATCCTCATCGACGTCAAGACCCGTCGCCTCGAGGTCCTCGTCGACGACGAGGTGCTCGCCGAGCGTCGCGCGAAGATGGAGGCCTCCGAGCGCCCGTGGCAGCCCAAGGACCGTGAGCGCACCGTGACGACCGCGCTGCGCGCGTACGCGAAGCTCGCGACGTCGGCCGACAAGGGTGCGGTCCGACAGGTCGACTGACCGCTGAACCACAAAGTGCGGGGTGCGTACCGGATTCCGGTACGCACCCCGCACTTCTGTCTGCGCCGCGGCTCAGTTCAGCGGGTTGGTCCCGTTCGCCAGGATCCACACGGCGGCGGCTGCACCGATGCCCACGATCAGCCACACGAACGACCCGACGAAGGGCCGGCGTGCCCAACCGCGCGGGTAGTCCAGTGAGTACAGGCCCGGACCGGTGAGGATGACCGCGGCCGCGGTGGCTGCGAGGAACAGCTCGTACTCCGCTCCCTGTGCGGCGGCGAAGAATTCGAAACCGCCGGCCGAGGACACCCGGTACGCCGCGGCGATGAGCATCGTGCCGAGGATGGCCGACGCGCCGATCGGGGTGAGAAGACCGAGGATGACCATGAGGCCGCCGACCGTCTCCGCCAGCGCACCGACGATGGCGAGGATCTGCGCGTAGTCGGCGTTGAATCCGCCGTCGACGAGCATCTGCTCGAAACCGCCGAGCCGCGGCCCGTTCCACAGGCCGAACAACTTCTGCAGTCCGTGCGCGCCGACGAAACCGCCGAGCGCGATGCGCAGCAGCAACAGCCCGAGGTCGAGGGTGCCGCGCCGCGACTTCGCGAGCGCGTCCTCGAGATCGTCGTCGGCGACCGACTTGGTCGCGTATTCGTCCTCGGGCGTCCGGTTCCGGCGACGATCGAACAGGCGCCGACCTTCCGGCTCGTCGTCGTCGGGCAGGGCCGTGTCCGCGGCGCTCGCATCGGCGGGGGTCGCGCTGTAGCGACCGGCGGTGTCGTCCTCGTCGAGGAAGTCGTAGCGGGCGGTGCCGACCGGCGGCAGCGCGGGTTCGGGCCTGGTCGCGGTGTCGTCGGCGGGGATGTCGACAGGGACGTTGCCGACGGGGATGTCCCCGGCGGCGGGGGACCCGGCCGGGCGACGCTCGAATGCGACGGTCGGTTCGACGTCGGGCTCCGATGCGCGCGGTTCTGCCGGCGCACGAGGGGGCTGCGGGGTCGGAGGGGGGGTCTTGGAGGATTCCGAAGCGCGAGGAGATTCGGGAACCGGTGTGGCCTGCGGCTTGTCTGCAGTCCCCTTGATCTGCCGGGTCTCCACATCACCGGGATCGATGTCGTCCAGCTCGTCGACCCGCGCAAACGGTGCCGGCCGTCGTGCGTGCCGGTTGTAGAAGTCATCGCGATCGACCTCGGGCCGCGGTGCGGGGGTCGGCGGATGATCCTGGACCGGGATCTGGCCGGTCGGTTCGTCGTAGGGGCTCATCGCGGGCGGGCTCGACGTATCGGGCTCCCTGTCGCTCGGCGTGTCGCGTTCGCTCACAAGCCCGACTCTAGAGGCTCCCGGGGTGCGCTCCCCGCACCCCGGCGGGGTGAGTCGGCACACCATTACTGTGGACGCCATGTGGAAGGGGCGGCCGACAGGCCGAATGCTGGTGGCGGTTCTGGCGGTGATCGCGCTTGCCGTGGGCGGCTGCGCGAACTTCACCGAACAGGACCGCCAGCGGGAGGCCGGCGCGTTCAGTCCCAACAACCGTCCGAGCGGTCAGGCCGAGCCGACGCCGCCGCCGGAGACGCCGCGGGACACTCAGCCCCCGCCCACCGGCCCGTGCGTCGACCCCGACCCCGCGGTGATCGCGACCTGCCTCGCCTCGACGGGCGGGGTGATGCCCGGTGACGAGCAAGGCGAGGTCACGGTGGTCGCCGAACGCACCACCGGAAAGATCATCACCACCAAGCGTTACGGCCCCGAACGGGTCCTCGGTCAGGCACCCGTCGACGCGTCGGGCGACGGCGGACTCATCGATTTCGCCTTCTCCCCCACCTACTCCCAGGATCGTCTGATCTACGCGCTGATCACGACGCCGTCGGACAATCGGGTGGTGCGCCTGGCCCCCGGCGACGTGCCGAAGCCGATCCTGACCGGAATCCCCAAGGGCGCCACCGGGAACATGGGCTCGATGTACTTCCGCACGCCCACCGAACTGGTGGTCGCCACCGGTGACGCCGGAAATCCCGCAGCGGCCGAGGACCCGTCGTCGCTGGCCGGAAAGCTTTTGCTGATCACCTCGTTCACCTCCGGTGTCAGCCCTCGCCCGCGAATCCTGGCCTCCGGCTTCGGATCTTCTGTTGCCCTGTGCCCCAACGAAACCTCCGGGACCATCTACGTCGCCGACCAGACGGCTACCGAGGACCGCGTGCAGGTCATCGAAGAGGGCGGCCCCAAGGTGTTGTGGACATGGCCCGACAAGCCGCAGATCGCCGGATGCGGTGTCGCGGGCGGCAGCATCTTCGTCTCGACGACCCGCACCCAACGCATCGAGGGCATCCGCGAACCCACCCGCGAGGACCCGACGATCACGCCTCCGGTGGTCGCGCTCGAGAAGCGTTACGGCGCGCTCGGCCGAATGGCCGCGCTGCCGAACGGGCTTCTCCAGGTGGCGACGGTCAACAAGCAGGCCGGCAAGCCGAAGCCGACCGACGACCGCGTGTTCCGCTTCCTCCCGCAGGGCGGTGGCAACGACCGGACCTGATCGGGCGCCCACCGCTGAGGTTCGAGCCGAACGCGCCGATCCCGGTCCCTGAGGTGCGAGCCGAACGCGCCGATCCCGCTCCCTGAGGTGCGAGCGAAGGGGGCTCGTGAGATCGCTTCTCTCACCAGGCCTTCGTGGCTCGTCGCTATCGCTCCTCGCACCTCAGGCAGCGATGCTTGCACACAGGTTATCGGATTACTTGCAGGCCTCGAGCACGAGTTCCTTGACGCGCGCCGGATCGGCCTGTCCGCGGGTGGCCTTCATGACATCGCCGACGATCTTGCCCGCGGCCTGGACCTTGCCGCCGCGGATCTTCTCGGCGATGTCGGGGTTGGCGGCGAGGGCGTCATCGACGGCCTTCTGCAGTGCCGAGTCGTCGCGGACGACCTCGAGGCCGCGGTCGGCGACGATCTGCTTCGGCTCGCCCTCGCCGTCGAGCACCGCGGTGGCGACCTGCTGGGCCAGCTTGGTGGTCAGCTTGCCCTCGTCGACGAGTCCGATGATCTCGGCGACCTGCGCCGGCGTGATGGACAGGTCGGCCAGCTCCACGCCACGCGAATTCGCCTGCTGCGCAAGGAATGACACCCACCAGCCGCGGGCGGCCTCGGGTGATGCACCGGCGTCGACGGTGGCGATGATCAGGTCGACGGCGCCGACGTTGACCAGGTCGCGCATGACCTCGTCGGAGACACCCCACTCCTCCTGGATGCGGGCACGGCGCAGCCACGGCAGCTCGGGCAGCGTCGCGCGCAGTTCCTCGATCCACGCCGAATCCGGCTGGACCGGAGGCAGATCGGGCTCCGGGAAGTAGCGGTAGTCCTCGGCGGTCTCCTTGCGGCGACCGGCGGAGGTGGTGCCGTCGGTCTCGTGGAAGTGGCGGGTCTCCTGCACGATCTCGCCACCGGCCTGCAGGATCGCGGCCTGGCGGCGCATCTCGTAGCGGACGGCGACCTCGACGCTCTTGAGCGAGTTGACGTTCTTGGTCTCGGTACGGGTACCGAACTCGCTCGCGCCCTTGGCCATCAGGGACAGGTTCACGTCGCAGCGCATCGAACCCTGGTCCATCCGGACGTCCGAGACGTCGAGGGACTTGAGCAGGTCGCGGAGCGCCGTCACGTAGGCACGTGCGACCTCGGGTGCGCGGTCGCCCGCACCGACGATGGGTCGGGTGACGATCTCGACGAGCGGCACGCCGGCGCGGTTGTAGTCGAGCAGCGAGTGGCTCGCACCGTGGATACGACCGGTGGCGCCGCCGATGTGCAGCGACTTACCGGTGTCCTCCTCCATGTGCGCGCGCTCGATCTCCACACGCCAGGTGGTGCCGTCGGCGAGCAGGACGTCGAGGTAGCCGTCGTAGGAGGTGGGCTCGTCGTACTGCGAGATCTGGTAGTTCTTCGGCTGGTCCGGGTAGAAGTAGTTCTTCCGCGCGAACTTGCTCGACGGCCGGATCGAGCAGTTCAGGGCCAGGCCGATGCGGATCGCGGACTCGACGGCCTTGGCGTTGGCGACCGGAAGCGACCCGGGCAGGCCGATGCACACCGGGCACACCTGGGTATTGGGCTCGGCGCCGAAGTCGGTGGGGCATCCGCAGAACATCTTGGTCGCGGTACCCAGCTCGACGTGCACCTCGAGGCCCATCACCGGATCGAAAGCGGCGATGACCTCGTCGTACTCCAACAGTTCGACGGCGGCGGAAGTCATGGCTGCCAGTTTATGCGGCGATATCCCGGGGGAACGTTCAGGGTGATCACCGATGCCGGGAACGGGTCGGCGGACCTACCGTCGGAGACATCAGTTCACCGACCACCTCGATCAGCAGGAGACCCCGATGACCACCGCACAACCCGCTTCGTCCGCCCCGCGACTGACGCGCTCCCGTTCGAACGCCTGGCTGGGCGGTGTCTGCGGCGGCATCGCCGAACGATGGGGCTGGGACCCCACCCTGGTCCGCGTCCTGTTCGTGCTGTCGATGCTGCTGCCCGGCCCGCAGGTCCTCATCTACCTGGCGCTGTGGATCATCATCCCGCGCGAACCGGCCCCGGTGATCCCCGTTCAGCCGTGATCCCCGTCTAACCGAAGATGACCCGGATCTCCTTGTACTGATCCTGCGGGACGGTCTTGAGCTCCCCGAGCGCTTCGTCGAAGGTGATCCGGTCGATCTGGGTGCCGTGCAGGGCGACCATCTGGCCCCAGCCCTTCTCGGCGACCAGGTCGGCGGTGGCCATGCCCATACGAGTGGCCAGGACGCGGTCGTAGGCCGACGGCACGCCGCCGCGCTGGATGTGGCCGAGCACGGTGGCCCGTGTCTCGATGCCGGTGCGCTCCTCGATGAGCGGTGCCAGCACCTCGCCGACGCCGCCGAGCCGCGGACGGTTGAAGCCGTCGAGGCCCTTGGTGGAGTACGCCTCCGTCATCTCGGGGAGCTTGAAGCCCTCGGCGACGACGACCATCGGCGAACGTCCGCGTGCCTTGACGCTGGTCACCCAGGCGCAGATCTGGTCGAGGCTCTCGGGGTTCTCCGGGATGAGGATCACGTGCGCGCCGCCGGCGATGCCCGAGTGCAGCGCGATCCACCCGGCGTGACGACCCATGACCTCGAGCACCATGCACCGCTTGTGCGAGTTGCCGGTGGTGCGCAGGCGGTCGATGGCCTCCGTCGCGATCTCGACCGCGGTGTTGAACCCGAACGTGTAGTCGGTGGCATCGATGTCGTTGTCGATGGTCTTGGGGACGCCGACGATGTTGATGCCGTCGTCGAACAGACGCTTCGACGCCGCGGCTGTGCCGTCGCCGCCGATCGCGATGACCCCGTCGATACCGAGGTTCTTGAGCACCTTCTTGATGTTGTCGGGCCCACCGTCGGGTTCGGTGTAGGGACCGAATCGGCTCGTGCCGAGAATCGTTCCGCCCTCATGGGACAGACCGCGGACCGTCGAGCGGTTGAGTTCCATGATGTCGCCGTAGACCAGACCCGCCCAGCCGTCCTTGAAACCGACGAACTCGTGGCCGTAGACGGTTTCACCCTTGAGCACCGCACCGCGGATGACGGCATTCAGACCGGGGCAGTCACCACCGGAGGTGAGAATGCCGAATCTCTTGGCCATGTGGTGAGACCCTCCCTGTCGAACGCGACGAACACACCCAATCTAGTGCGCGGGTGTCCTCCCCGCTGAGCACGAATTCACTTGATGCCGTTCTCGTAGGCGAACACGACCGCCTGCGCACGGTCCCGCAGTCGCAGCTTGCCCAGAAGACTACTCACATGGGTCTTAACGGTCTGTTCGGTGACATAGAGGTCGGCGCCGATCTCGGCGTTCGACTTGCCGTCGGCCACGAGGTCGAGCACCTCCCGCTCCCGCGGCGTCAGGTGTTCCAGCGCGGGGTTCCGGGCGGGGCGTCGACGCCGTGAGGTCACCTCGGTGATGAGTCGCTTGGTGATCGACGGCGCGAGCAGCGCCTCACCGGCGGCGACCACCCGCACCGCACGCACTAGTTCATCGGCCGGCGCGTCCTTGAGCAGGAACCCCGACGCGCCGATCCGCAATGCCTCGTAGACGTAGTCGTCGATGTCGAAGGTGGTGAGCATCAGCACGCGCGTCTGCGGTTCGAGTCCTGCCGACAGGATCTGCTCGGCAGCCCAGAGTCCGTCCTTGCGCGGCATCCGCACATCCATCAGGACGACGTCGGGCCGCACCCGCTTGCACACCTCGACCGCCTCTACGCCGTCGGCCGCGTCGCCGAGCACGGACAGGTCCGGCTGGGCGGCGAGAAGAGCCGAGAAGCCCTGCCGGACCATCGCCTGATCGTCGGCGATGACGACCGTGATCGGGCCGGAGCTCCCCTGTGCTTGTTGCGGTTCCGCGTTGATCGGCACGCCTGACAGGCTACTGGTCGGAGGCCGGCGAGGGGACCTTCGGCGTGCCGATGGAGGAGGCCGCGTCGGGAAGGACGCCGTCGCGCGGCGGTGTCGCCGGGATACGCGCGCGCACCGCGAAGCCGCCCTCGACCGTCGGTGCCGCGAGGAGCGAACCACCCACTGCCTGCGCACGTTCGAGCATTCCGGGTATGCCGACGCCGTTGCCGCCGATCCCGAGGGGTTCGGCCGTCGGGGCCGAATTGACCACGGCCACCTCGACGGTGCCGCCATCCCCCGGGGTGACGCTCACCAGGGTGCGGCTGCCCGGCGCGTGCCGGGTGGCGTTGGCCAGCGACTCCTGGATGATCCGGTAGATCACCAGTGCTGCCGACTCCCCGACCACGGCATCGTCCACCTCGCGGGTCAGCGTGACGTCGGACCCGGCGCGTCGGGTCTCGGCGACGAGCGAATCGATCTGCGCCAAACCCGGATTGGGGGCCGCGACACTCTCGGCACCCTCGACCCGCAGCACCCCGAGCAGCTGCCGGACCTCGTCGAGCGAGGTGCGGGCGGCATCGGCGATGGCGTCGAATTCGGCTGCCGCAGCGGGTGAGACGTCGTCGATCCGGTATCGCGCGGTCTGCGACATGACGACGACCATCGACATCCGGTGCGCCACCACGTCATGCAGATCCCGCGCGATGCGAGCACGCTCCTGCAGAACTGCAGACTCCGCCTCGGCCTCCTCGGTTTGCTTCGTGCGCGCGGCGAGTTGTCGACGCGATGCCATCAGTCCACGCAGGAGTGCCACGACCACGGCGAGCACCGAGATCCCGACGATCCACGCCGGGTGAACCGCGTAGGCGACGACGAGGGACGTCGTCAGCCAGACCACCGGTACCCACCGCAGCGGACAGCGGAGCATCACCATGAAGGTCAGCACGAGCAACTCGATGAAGTGGGTGACCTGAATGGTCAGTTCCCACCCGCCGTGCGTCGGCACGATCAAGCCGATGACCTGTGCCGAGACCACCGAGATCGCCCAGCCGACCAGCGGCGCCGACCAGGCCAGCGCGATCGGCAGTGCCGCGAACGCCGAGACGAGGGGCAGCAGGAAGGCGGGCACGGAATGTGTCACGGGCAGCGTCGGCCAGGCGATCGAGTACATGATCAGGGCGACGACCAGGAAGAACCAATTGACCCGCGAGGTGAAATAGGCACGCACCGCGGGATCCTGGGCGACGGGCGCGGTGGACGCCCAGTCAACGAAGTCGCCGCCGGCCGCGCGCAAGTGCTTGCGTAAACCGAACATGAGGTTCACCCTAGGCCCGGTGGGGACCGGCAGTCCTCATACTTTCGGGGGAGACGCCCCCGTTCCCGAGTAGGGGCATGGCACCGAAACCCCACCCCCCACCGATGAGCGGGAACCGCCCGTCGGAGCGATGTGGCGAGGTGGTTGCGCTACCTAGCGTCAATGTCCATGAACCTTCCCGGACCACTGCGGAAATGGCCTTCGGACAACGCTTCTCGACCCGCTGATCACACCGATCCCAGACGTCTACGACGTCTGGTTCGCTGGCTGGTGGCCGCACTGACACTGATCGTTCTCGTTGTCGGGCAGTGGATGTCGACGGCGCACGCGGTCGCCGGTGATGTCGGTTCGTCTACGGGTGTGGTCGTCCCCCTTCCCGAGGACGCCGACAACCCGTACGCCGCCGCCGTCGTGGCGCTGACGGGGCCGGTCCCGTCCACGATGATGGACGTACTGCCCACGACCTTCGACGCGCACATGGGCTACATACCGACCGTCGTCTCGGGTGTGCCCGTCGACCCGGACGGCGACTGCTCGTCCCCGGTGCCGCTCCCCGACCGGTTCACCCCTCTCTGCCGCACACATGATCTCGGCTACGACCTGCTGCGCGCAGCCGCCGCTGACGGTCGTCCGCTGGGATCGTGGGCGCGATTCGCCCTCGACCGCATGCTGATCGACTCGATGCAGCGCTCGTGCAGCAACCCGGTGTGCGACGCCGCGGCGCGCATCGCCCGGGTCGGTTTGGCCTGGAACACCTGGCGCCAGTACGGCGGAGCACCGACCCAGCAGGAAACGATCCCGCAATTGGTGTCCACCACGGTCGACCGTGCACTCGTCGACCGGGATCCGCGCACCGAGACCGACACCGAGGAGCTCTCGTGATGTCCACGCCCACAACATCGTCGAC
Source organism: Gordonia namibiensis NBRC 108229 (assembly GCF_000298235.1). Taxonomy (GTDB): domain Bacteria; phylum Actinomycetota; class Actinomycetes; order Mycobacteriales; family Mycobacteriaceae; genus Gordonia; species Gordonia namibiensis. The sequence goes on along the minus strand of NZ_BAHE01000009.1, from coordinate 76,845 downwards.
GCGGACCGGTCGACATCTGCCTCACCCCGTCCTCGTGGTCAGCGTCGTCTTCGCATACCTTGTCGCCCTCTATCCCGGCACGCTACCGCGCGATGCGACGACGACCACGATCGTGGCGACCGGCGTCACGGCGCTGGGTGCTGCCGTCGGAAAGTTGTTGGCACAGAGGTCATCCCGCCACCGGGGGCTACCGGATCGGCAGACCCGGCGTGTCATTCTAGGTATCGGCGTGCTCGTCGCGGCCGGCGGTGCGGGACTGGCGGTGTGGTGGCAGAACCTGATCCGCGCCGCCCTCGAAGCGGCGCCGACCGGCCCCGACTGGTGGGCCGGGGCAACACTGGCACCCCTCGCAATCGTTGCCGCGATCGTCCTGGTCCCGCGCGTCACCGCAGTAGTCGCGGCGTCCGCGGTCGCGCTCGCCGCGGGTCTCCTCACTCCCGCCTCTGCGGGTGCCGACGAGGCGCAACCGCTGCCGCGGACCGTCGCCGTCTCCGAGTCCGGGACACTGTTGCGCGGAGCGCTCTCGGCCCCGGAATTCACTCCTCCGGCAACACGATTGGTGCAGTCTTGGGTGTCCGGGGACGGACTGTCGGCGCGGGCGGTGATCGTGGCCGTGCCCACCGGATCGGGCTGGGTCGACCAGGCCGCGGTGGCGGGTTTCGGCGATCGCTTCGACGGCGACGTCCGAATCCTGACACTCCCCTACGCCGACGTCCCGTCCTGGAAAGCGTTCGTCTCCGACGACGCGGTGGCGACGGACTCGTCGATCGCACTGGTCCGTGAGCTGGCGAGGATTTTGGAGAGCCGGCCCGAAGCTGACCGGCCCCGACTGGTGCTCTACGGCCAGAGCCTTGGTGCGGTCGGAGCCGACGCCGCCCGGATCTGGCTCGAGGACCATCACCCGGGACTGCTCGCCGAGACGGTCCTGACCGCACCACCGGCCGGAACGGTGGCCGCAGTGTCGGCGACACCGCGGCTGGTCGTCGCGAATCGCAGCGATCCGGTGGTCCGCTGGTCGTTGAGTTCGCTCTGGCGTCCCCCGGCCGAACCCGCGGAGGTCGTGCTCGGTGGTCCGCAGGTACCCCAGGTCCCGTGGCTGCCGGTGGTCAGCTTCCTGCAGACCAGCGTCGACCTGCTGGCCGCGCTCGACGGCCCGACCGGCGTCGGCCACCGCTACGGGGTGGAGCAGGCGCGTGCGGTCAGTGGTTTGCCGCGATGACCTCGCAAAACCCACCACAAATGGGCGAACCCACCACCTGAAGCGGTGGTGGGTTCGCCGAGAACGGGTGGGTTTGCAGTGGCGTCAGATGATCGCGCCGCGGGCCGCCTCGTACGACGCGCCGACCCGGTAGAGCCGGTCGTCGGCGAGCGCGGGCGCCATGATCTGCAGGCCGACGGGCATGCCGTCGTCCTTGGACAGACCAGACGGCACCGACATCGACCCGATGCCGGCGAGGTTCACCGGCAGGGTGCAGAGGTCGAAGAGATACATCGCCAGCGGGTCGTCGACCTTCTCCCCGATCGGGAACGCGGTGGTCGGCGTGGTCGGCGAGATCAGCACGTCGACCTTCTCGAAGGCGGTGGTGAAGTCGCGCGAGATCAGGGTGCGCACCTTCTGCGCCTGGCCGTAGTAGGCGTCGTAGTAGCCCGACGACAGCGCGTAGGTGCCGATCATGATGCGGCGCTTGACCTCTGGCCCGAAGCCGGCTTCGCGGCTCAGTGCCATGACCTCGTCGGCCGAGTGCGAACCGTCGTCGCCGACGCGCAGGCCGTACCGCATGGCGTCGAAGCGTGCGAGGTTCGACGACACCTCCGACGGGAGGATCAGGTAGTACGCGCCGAGCGCGTAGGTGAAGTGCGGGCAGCTGACCTCGACGACCTCGGCGCCGCGCTCCTCCAGGAGCTTGACGGCCTCGTGGAACGAGTCGAGGACGCCGGACTGGTAGCCCTCGCCCTGCAGCTCTTTGACGACACCGATCTTGACGCCCTTGAGGTCCTGCTCGGCGCCTTCGCGGGCCGCGGCGACCACGTCGGGCACCGGGACGTTGATCGAGGTCGAGTCGCGCGGGTCGTGCCCGGCGATGACCTCGTGCAGCATCGCGGTGTCGAGAACCGTACGGCCACACGGGCCGCCCTGGTCGAGCGACGACGCGCAGGCGACGAGTCCGTAGCGCGAGACGGTGCCGTAGGTGGGCTTGACGCCGACGGTCGCGGTGACCGCGGCCGGCTGACGGATCGAGCCACCGGTATCGGTGCCGATCGCCAGCGGGGCCTCGTAGGCAGCCAGTGCCGCGGCGCTACCGCCACCCGAGCCGCCGGGGATCTTGGTGGGGTCCCACGGGTTTCGGGTCAGCTGGTAAGCAGAGTTCTCGGTCGAGCTGCCCATGGCGAACTCGTCCATGTTGGTCTTGCCCAGGATCGGGATGCCCGCAGCACGGAGACGCTCGGTGACCGCGGCGTCGTAAGGCGGAACCCATCCCTCGAGGATCTTGGAACCGCACGTGGTGGGGGCGTCGGTGGTGGTGAAGACGTCCTTGAGCGCGATCGGCACGCCGGCGAGCGACGGCACGGTGTCGCCCGAGGCGATCGCATCGTCGGCGGCCTTGGCGGCGACGAGCGCCTCGGCGCCGCTGACGTGCAGGAAGGCTCCGAGCTCGCCGTCGACCTCGGCGATGCGATCGAGGTGGGCCTGCGTGACCTCCACCGAGCTGACCTCGCGGGTCGCGATCTTGGTGGCGAGTTCGGCGGCGGACAGACCGGTCAGGTCACCGGCGGGACGAGGCGCTGCGGCGTGCGACGCGGGGCTCACTGCTCTTCTCCCAGGATCTGCGGAACGGCGAAACGGTCCTGCTCGACGGCCGGCGCACCGGACAGTGCGGCGTCGGTGGTCAGACCTGGCACGACGACGTCGGGGCGCAGCACGTTGGCGAGCTCAGCCGGGTGCGCGGTGCCGGGTACGTCGTCGGCGGCCACCTCCGACACGGACGCGACGTGGGTCAGGATGGAGTCCAGCTGCTCGGCGTAGACATCGAGTTCGTCCTCGCTCAGCGCCAGTCGCGACAATCGCGCCAGGTGCGCAACCTCTTCACGCGATATGGACTTCGGTTCGCCAGCCACCGTCAGCGTCCTTTCTCACCATCACTTGCACGGCCATGTCGCCCACCGCGACGCCGAAGCGACGCAGATGTGCCTCTCCAGCCTATGGGAACGCGCCGACCCGACTCACCCCAGCCACCGTTTGCACGCCCCGACCCGGTCCGCCCCTCCCCCGGCGGTGCGCGCCCGATCCTCACGAGTGCGAGAATGGCCCACGTGTCTTACCTGTTGCGCGTCTACCTCGAGGACCGTCCCGGCAGTCTCGGCGTGCTCGCCGTGCAGCTCGGTTCGGTCGGTGCGGACATCCTGTCTCTCGAAGTGGTCGAACGCGGCAACGGTTACGCCGTCGACGATCTCGTCGTGGAGGTCCCGCCGGGCTCGTTGCCCGACAGCCTGATCACGGCCGCGGAGAAGGTCAACGGCGTTCGAGTCGACTCGATCCGCCCGTACTCCGGTGTGCTCGACACGCACCGCGAGCTCGAGCTCGTCGACCAGGTCGCCACCGCGTCCCGCAACGACCGTCTCCAGGTCCTCGTCGACAACGCCCCGCGCGTGCTGCGGGTGTCGTGGGCCATGGTCATCACCAAGGCCAGCGGCGGTGTGCTTCAGCTGTTCGGGTCGTCCGGAGCCCCGGAAACCCCGCTCACCAGGGCCGATTGGCTTCCGCTGGAACACGCGGCGCAGCTCGACGCCGAGGGCGACTGGGTACCGGGCGCCTGGCAGGAGATGGACACCCGCCTCGCCGCCGCACCCATCGGCTCCAACGAGAAGGTCGTCCTGCTCGGCCGCATCGGCGGACCCGACTTCCGCCCCTCTGAGGTCGCGCGGCTCGGCTACTTGGCAGGCATTGTCAGTACGGTGTTGCGCGCCGACGAATAGCGCGATGATGGAGCGATGACCTCCATCACACTCGTGCAGGGAGACATCACCCTCCAGTCGGTCGACGCCATCGTCAACGCCGCCAATTCGACGCTCCTCGGCGGAGGCGGGGTCGACGGCGCCATCCACCGTCGTGGCGGTCCGGCGATCCTCGCCGAATGCAAAGAACTGCGGGCCGGTCAGTACAGACGCGGACTCCCCGTCGGCGAGGCAGTCGCGACCACCGCCGGTGACCTGGACGCGCGCTGGGTGATCCACACCGTAGGGCCCGTGCACTCCTACGACGAGGACCGGTCCGAGTTCCTGGTCTCGTGCTATCGCGAATCCCTGCGCGTGGCAGACGACTTGGGTGCGACGACGATCGCCTTCCCGGCCATCTCGACCGGCGTCTACGGCTGGCCCATGGACGACGGCGCACGCCGGGCCGTCGACACGGTCCGGTCCGCGGACACCGCGCTGACCGAGATCCGCTTCGTACTCTTCGACCCGCGGGCATACCGCGCGTTCGACAAGGCGCTCAACGGTTGACCGCTGGCCGGGGCTCGACGGCCGATGATCAGCAATAGGTGACCCGTGGAGCTCCGCGACGTCCGCAAGCTCCGAAAATCTCGTCCCCCTGAAGTGCCTCCGAGGGCAAATTGCCCTCAGACACCCCTGAGCGGGACGAGTTTTGGCGCAGCAGTCCGCCGAAGGGCGAGCGCCGTCGAAGTTTGCCGGCAATAGGTTCGCCTAGCGAGACGTCGAGCGCTCCCCGGGAGCGCGTCTAGTCGGGACTGCCGGTCTCCAGCAGTCGCTTGAACGCGTCCTCGTCGAGGACCGGGACGCCGAGCTGTTCGGCCTTGTCGGCCTTGCTTCCCGGCGAATCGCCGACGACCACGTAGTCGGTTTTCTTCGACACCGAACCCGACGCCTTGCCACCGCGCTGCAGGATCGCCTCTTTGGCGCCGTCGCGGGAGAAGTCCACCAGCGATCCGGTCACGACGATGGTTTTGCCCTCGAGCGTCCGCGCAATAGAGTCGTCGCGCTCGTCCTCCATGGAAACGCCTGCTGCGCGCCACTTCTCGACGATCTCGCGATGCCAGTCGACGGTGAACCAATCGTGGATCGACTGCGCGAGGGTCATGCCGAGCCCCTCGACATTCGCCAACTGTGCGACGTCGGCGGATTCGATGGCCTCCAGCGAACCGAATTCGGTCGCCAGTGCACGTGCAGCCGTGGGCCCGACGTGGCGGATCGACAGACCCACCAGCACTCGCCACAACGCCACGTCCTTGGCCTTGTCGAGGTTGGCAAGGAGGCGTTTTCCGTTCGCCGACAAAGCGCCGTTCTTGGTCGTGAACAGCTCCGTGCGGGCGAGGTCGTCGGCGGTGATCGAGAACAGGTCACCCTCGTTGCGGATCACCTTCGCCGACAGCAGCGCGGTCGCGGCCTCGTACCCCAGCGCCTCGATGTCGAAGGAACCGCGGCCGGCGAGATGAAAGAGCCGCTCCCGCAACTGCGCCGGGCAACTCTCCTGGTTCGGGCACCGGACGTCGACGTCGGATTCTTTCTCGGGACGCAGCGGTGTACCGCATTCCGGGCAGCGTTCGGGCATCTCGAACTCGACCTCGGAGCCGTCGCGCAGGTCGACGACCGGGCCGAGCACCTCGGGGATCACGTCGCCGGCCTTGCGGATGGTGACGGTGTCTCCGATGAGCACTCCCTTGCGCTTGACCTCCGAGCCGTTGTGGAGGGTCGCGCGGGACACGGTGGACCCGGCCACGAGGACCGGTTCGAGAACCGCGAAAGGCGTGACACGGCCGGTACGACCGACGCCGACCTGGATGTCGCGCAGCTTGGTGGTGGCCTCTTCCGGCGGGTACTTGTAGGCGATCGCCCAGCGCGGTGCGCGCGAGGTGGAACCGAGGCGGCGCTGCAGGGTGAAGTCGTCGACCTTGACCACGATGCCGTCGATCTCGTGCTCGACGTCGTGACGGTGTTCGCCCCAGTAGGAGATCTTGTCCAGGATCTCGGCGGCGCCCGACGCCTTGGTGGTGTGCGTCGACACCGGCAGTCCCCACGCTCCCAGCGCGAGGTAGGCGTCGTGCAGCGACGCCGGTCGCCAGCCCTCGGTGTGGCCGATGCCGTGACAGATCATCCGCAGCCTGCGACGCGCCGTGACCTGCGGATTCTTCTGCCGCAGCGAACCGGCCGCCGAGTTGCGGGGATTGGCGAAGGGGGGCTTGCCGTCGGCCACCAGGGACGCGTTGAGCGCCTCGAAATCCTCGACCCGGAAGAAGACCTCCCCGCGCACCTCGAGGACATCCGGGATCGGGTACTCGTCGGAGGCGGTGAGGCGCTGCGGGATGTCCTCGATGGTGCGGGCGTTGAGCGAGACGTCCTCACCGGTGCGCCCGTCGCCGCGGGTGACACCGCGTTCCAGGACACCGTTGCGATACACCAGGGCCAGCGCGACGCCGTCGATCTTGAGTTCGCAGAGGAACTCGGCCTCGACGCCGGCGTCGGAGTTGACCCTCTCCACCCACGAGGTCATCTCGTCGTAGTCGAAGACGTTGTCCAGCGACATCATCCGCTCGAGATGGTCGACCGGGGAGAATGCGGTGGAGAAACCGCCGCCGACCAGCTTGGTCGGCGAATCGGGGGTCGCGAGCTCGGGGTGACGTTCCTCGAGGTCCTGCAGGCGACGCAGAAGCGCGTCGAACTCGCCGTCGGTGATGACCGGCGAATCTTTCACGTAGTAGCGGAACTGATGCTCGCGGATCTCCTCGGCGAGTTCGGTCCACTGCTCCCGAAGGTCTCCCTCGGGTCCCGACTGCTCGGTCGCCGGGCGCTCCGACTCCGTTGTTTCTGCCACGTTCCGAGGGTATCGGAGTGCTCGGACAGGCTTCGCGACTCACCAAGCCCTTCGTGGCTCGTCGCTATCGCTCCTCACACCTCAGGGAGCGGACCTGGGTGCGTCGCGCTCTTTCGGATCAGGGAGCGGTGGGGTCGAGTTTCGCCAGCGACCGTTTCGGCGCGACGTGCCGGTAGCTGGCGTCGAGCAGTTCGGCGACCTCGTCCCAGTCGGTGGCGTCGTCGAGGATCAGGCCGAGCCAGCCGAAGGGGCCGTAGTAGGCCGGAACGTAGAACCGCGGGTCCTCTTCGAGCGCGGGCTTGTCCGCCTCGTCGGGGATGAACAGGACCGATTGGTCGTACCGGACCTTGCCGCCCTTCAGGCCCCCGCCGTAGTTCGCGAACATCTTGCCGCATCGGAAGGTCGGGCGGCCGTGTGCCACGACCTCGGTGGCGTCGGGCAGCGCGAGCGCGATCTCGCGCACGCTACCCAGGTTCGGGTCGGCGTCGTCGAACATGATCGGGTGCGGCACCCTCGCAGAATAGTTCCGCCGGGCGGGGCTCCGCAGAGCTTCTAGTGCCTCACAGGGCGGTCGGATCGGTGCCGAGAAGCTGACCGGCTTCGGCGGACATCGCGAGAGCCTTCTTCGCCCAGCTCTCCGACGCCCCGGCGAGACCGCAGGTCGGTGTGACGACGACGTTCTCGCACAACACTTTTCGGTTGAGGCCGATGCGGTCGGTGATGGCGGCGAGGTCGGTCGCGACGGTGTCGGCGTTCACCGGCCGCTTCGGCGCGGTGGACGGGATGCGGCCGGCGACGAGGGTGTCACCGCGGTCGATGAGCATCCCGATGCCGTCGAGGTCGGCGTCGGTGGGGGCGGTGACGTCGATCGAGTACGCCACGCCGCGAAGGTGTTCGAGTAGGTCCCAGCGGGGCCGGTTGCAGTCGTGCAGGATCACCGGTGCGTCGACGTGTTCGATCAGTTCGGTGAGGGCCCGGGCCGCTTCGACTGCCGGGACCGCGCGGATCGGGTCGAACCGTGTGAGGGGCTTGACGGTTCCGTCGATGACCCGCCCGATCATCGGCTCGTCGATCTGCACGACGACCTGTGCCCCGAGTCGCCGGGTGATCTCGGCGACGTGTTCGCGGAGCCCCTCTGCGGTCGACGCGACGACGTCGCGGACCGCGCCCGGATCCTTCAGCACGCGGTGGCCGTTGGGCAGTTCCACCGATGCCGAGGTGGTGAACGGACCGGCGACCTGGACCTTGAACGGTCGGCCGGTACCGACGAATCCTGCTGTCTCCCAGAGCTCTTCGACGACGTCGAGATCTTCTTTGAGGAAGTCGCGGGCGCGGCGGGTGAGCTGCGATTCTCGCTGCGCCAGCCGGTATCCCCACGTGGCGGTGTCCATCGGGAGGTCGACGAGGAGCGCGGCCATCCGCCCGATCATGTCGGAGCCGGGTCCGCGACCCGGGAGTTCGACGAGGTGTGCGAAATCGAGCTCACCGTTGACCACGGCGGCCGCCGCACGCGGGTCGGTGCCGGGCATCGAGCCCACGCCGGTTCCGACACCGGTGGGCAGACCGGGTGTGGTCACCGGGTCGCGACTGCGGTCGGCTGCGACGAGGTGGACGCGATGCGCCCGCACCCGACGACCTGATCGCCGCGCTCGGCGTCCGGCAGATACAGCACGGCGGCCTGGCCGCGTGCGACACCGGTCAGCGGTTCGTGCAGGACGATGTCGATCGCGGCCTCGCCGTCGATCGTGGTGGGGGTCGCGGTGACGGGTGCGAGTCCGCCGTGCGCACGCACCTGGACCACGGCCTCGAACGGCTCGTCGGGGGTGATGCCCGACGTCCACACCGCACGGGTCGCGGTGATGCCCCAGACCTGCAGGTCCTCGGCGGTACCGACGGTGACCGTGCCCGACTCCGGGTCGATCTCGGTGACGTAGCGGGGCTTGCCGTCGGCGGCGGGGGCGTCGATGCCGAGACCCTTGCGCTGACCGATGGTGAAGCCGTGCACACCCTCGTGGTCGGCGAGGCGCTCGCCAGAGGAGGCGTCGACGACCGCGCCCGGGCGGATACCGATCTTGGCGCCGAGGAAGGCGCGGGTGTCACCGCTGGGGATGAAGCAGATGTCGTGGGAGTCGGGCTTGTCTGCCACCGCGAGACCGCGTCGAGCGGCCTCGGCCCGGATCTCGGCTTTCGGGGTGTCCCCGACCGGGAACAGCGCACGGGACAGCTGCTCGCTCGTCAGGACGGCGAGCACGTAGGACTGGTCCTTGTCGTGGTCGACGGCGCGACGCAGCTCACCGTCGACGAGCTGCGCGTAGTGGCCGGTGGCGAGGGCATCGAAGCCGAGGGCGATCGCCTTGTCGGCGAGGGCGGCGAACTTGATCTTCTCGTTGCACGTCAGGCAGGGGTTGGGGGTGCGTCCGGCGGCGTAGGCCTCGACGAATTCGTCGATGACGTCGTCCTTGAATCGATCGGCGAAATCCCAGACGTAGAACGGGATTCCGAGCACATCGGCGGCGCGTCGGGCGTCCGAGGCGTCCTCGCGCGAGCAGCAGCCGCGCGATCCGGTGCGCAGGGCTCCGGGTGCGGTGGAGAGGGCGAGGTGGACGCCGACGACCTCGTGGCCGGCGTCGACGGCACGTGCCGCCGCGACGGCCGAGTCGACGCCGCCGCTCATCGCTGCGAGTACGCGCATCAGGAAACCTTCCCGCCGGGTGCGGAGACGAGGCCGGCCGCGCGGGCTCGATCCACGACCTCGTCGATGACCTGGGCCACCGCGTCGATGTCGGCGTCGGTGGTGGTGTGGGAGAGCGAGAACCGCAGCGACGACCGGGCGTCGGCCATGTCGAGTCCCATCGCGAGCAGCACGTGGCTGGCCTGCGCGACACCCGCCGTGCAAGCGGAACCGGTGGAGCACTCGATGCCCTTGGCGTCGAGCAGCATGAGCAGGGAGTCGCCCTCACAACCGATGAAGGAGACGTGGACGTTTCCGGGGAGCCGGGCGTCTGCGGGTGCACCGTTGCGCACCGCACCCTCGACACCGAGCAGGATCTCGGAGAGTCGTGACGCGAGGCCGCGCACGCGAGCGGTGTTCTCCTCCATGTGCTCGACGCACCAGGTCAGCGCGGCAGCCATCCCGGCGGCGCCGGCGACGTCCTGGGTCCCCGACCGCACGTCACGCTCGTGACCGCCGCCGTGCTGCAGCGGGACGCAGGCGACCTCGCGGCCGAGCAGCAGTGCGCCGACGCCCTGCGGACCGCCGAACTTGTGGGCGGCGAGGCTCAGCGCGGACAGTCCGCTGGCGGCGAAGTCGACCGGCAGGTGGCCGACGGCCTGGATGGCATCAGAGTGCACCGGGACGCCGAACTCGGCTCCGAGCGCGGCGATCTCGGCGATGGGCTGGATGGAACCCACCTCGTTGTTGGCCCACATGACCGAGATGAGGGCCGTCTGGTCGGCGTGCGCCTCGAGTTCGGCGCGCAGGTCAGCGGGTGAGACGACGCCGTCTGCGTCGACCGGCAGGACCACGAGTTCGGCACCGGCGTCGGCCGCGAGCCACTGCGCGGGGTCGAGGACCGCGTGGTGCTCGACCGCCGACACGATGATGCGGCGACGCTGGTCGTCGGCGCGGCGACGGGCCCAGTAGATGCCCTTGATCGCGAGGTTGTCCGACTCGGTGCCTCCGCCGGTGAAGATGACCTCCGACGGCCGGGCACCGACGGCCGCGGCGATCGCCTCGCGCGCCTCCTCGAGGCGGCGTCGGGCGGTCCGCCCGGAACCATGCAGCGACGAGGCGTTGCCCGGGGCGCCGAAGACAGCGGTCATCGCCTCGACGGCTTCGGGCAGCATCTGCGTCGAAGCGGCGTGGTCGAGGTAGACGGACGTGCGCGGCGGCACTCGGGTTGGCAGGGGCATCGCTAGCAAGGATAAACGCGCGACCGACGCCGACAAATTCCGCGACCTGCGAGCGCTGTGCGTCCCACGCTGGTCACCACGCGCCCGACCCTGCGGTCGCCTTCTCGGACGTCTCAGACGCGTTCGAGATAGAAGTACAGGTGTCGTCCGTCGATCACGCCGCCCTTGCCGTTCATGATGCCCATGACAGTCGTGTCGTCGACGCGCTTGAAGTGATCGATGACCGGCTGACCGTCGTAGACCATCGACGCGGTGATCTCCCCGCGGAACTCGACCGCCCACAGGCTCGCCTCACCCTTGCCGAGTTTGACGTTCGAGAACAGCTTGCCGTTCTCGTCGCGGCAGACCAGCGGCTGCACATCGCTGCGCGAGGTGAAGGTCTTGCCGAACCAGTTGGCCTTCGCCAGCATCCCGTTGATGGCGTGGCCGGTGGTGAACTCGCCGCCCTTCCAGGCTCCGAGCATCTCCTCCGGGCGAAGCGTCGCCAGTCCTGCCCAGACGGTGTCGAGGACCGCGTCGTCGACGAGCCCTTCCGCTTCCCGCAGCTCGAAGAACTTGGCGCGGGCCGCTTCTCGGGTCAGGGTGGACGTCATCGTCGGACTCCTTCGACATACGGCGATCTCCTCGGCCACTGCGCGGCCGCTTGCGAAGGAACCTATATCAGAGAACGTTCGATGTCACTTTCCGCGGTGCGCAACACACGCTCGCAGCGCCGGGCCAGCTCGCGACGGTCGGCGCCCGGCACCTCGGCCCGTTCGAGGCGGACGACCACGGTGAGTCCGCGGGCACGCAGCACCCGACCCAAGGTGTCCAGCGGCGAGTCGTCACCGATGAAACTCGCGGCCGTCGCGGCGCGCCCGTCGGGCCCGACGAACCGCAGGCGGACGGGAGACACCGACACCCCCGCGTCGACCGCCGCCTGGAAGAAGGCCGGCCGGAACGCCCCGCCGGTGCGGCCGCAGAAGGTCGTCCCCTCCGGGAAAACGATCACCGACGATCCGGCGGCGAGTCGCGCGGTGACGGCTCCCACCGCTGCCGGGAGCCCGCGCAGCGTTCCGCGGTCGACGGCGATCACCCCGAACCGGCGCGCGAGCCCCGCCACCACCGGCATGTCGATGACGTCGGACTTCGCCACCACCGGTGCCGGGCTGACGAGCGCCAGCGCGAGGACGTCGAGAAAGGAGATGTGGTTGGCGACGATGAGCCCGTTCGCGTGCGGATCGCTGCGCCGGTCGTCGACGACGACCCTGATGCCGAGCGCGGCGAGCAGCGGACGTGCGGCCCGTGCGCGCAGTGCTCGTCGGGGCCTCCTCCGGAGCCGCGCCGTGGCGCTGTCGGCGACGAGTGTCCCGACGATCCAGCCGGCGATCGCGGCGAGACGACACAGTCGCGCACCGACTGTCAGCGCATCGACGATCCGCCTCGTGGCGAACGGGCCGAGACACTCCTGCCCGCAGTCGCTGACCGGGAACCACGGGTGACGGTTCACCGACATGGTGGTCACCGCGTCAGGGCCTCGCCGAGCCGAGACGCTGGGCGCTCGATCGCAAGCGGTCGAGATAGCGCCGGTTGGCGCCCTCCCGGTCGAGGAGGGTGAGGAAGTCCGCGGCGTCGAAGACGTCGTCGACGGCGGGCTCACCGCAGATGCGGGCGCCCATCCTCAGGTATCCGCGCATCAGGGGCGGCATGCCGATGACGTCCGCGGGCGTGATGTCACCGAGGAGACGCCCACCGATGCGTGCGGGAGTCAGCGGGGCGACTTGTCGGATCGGATCGGAGTAGTCCTCGTGCAGGCGATCACGGACGGCTCGCAGCACGGCTCCGGGCATCCACTCCCCCGGACTGCGCAGCGGCACCGACACGCAACCCATCAGATACCGGTAACCCGCCAGATCCATGTACTGGAGCAGAGCTGCCCACATGAGCGCGGTCACCGATCCGTCGCGGTGCTCCGCGTGCACGCAGGCGCGACCCAATTCGACTGTCTCCGAGAAGATGCCGGCCAGTCGACTCAGGTCGAATTCGGTGGACGAGTACCAGCCGCCGGCGGCGATCGCGCGCGGCGGTGCCAGTAGTCGTGCGCACCCGATGACACCGTGGTCGTCGTGCCGCACGACGAGGTGTTCACAGAATTCGTCGAACCTGTCGGCGTCGCGGCCGGTGGCCGGATCACCGATTCGATCGGAGAAGCCGGGCTCGTCGGCGAATACCCGGTAGCGAAGTCGTTGGGCGGCAAGGATGTCGGCGGGGTCGTCGGTCACCAGCACCCGGACCGGCCCGGCTGCCAGCAGGGTGGCCGAGACCGCGGAATCGGTTACCGCACCGGTGGCGATGGACTGCAGAGCGTTCATGCCCCGTATGAAAGCCACCGCCGGCGTCGTCACGAAGACGGCAGCGTGACGTGTCGGGGCGATCCGGATGAACACGAGCCGCACCGGTGGCCCTGGGTGAACAGGTCACGAACGCACGGTGGCCCCCGACGCGAACGTCGGGGGCCACCGGGGAACTACGTGATCTTCCAGATCACTTGCGCTTCTTGACCTCTTCGGTCAGCTGCGGGGCGACGTTGAACAGGTCGCCCACGATGCCGTAGTCGGCGATCTCGAAGATCGGTGCCTCTTCGTCCTTGTTGACAGCGACGATGGTCTTCGAGGTCTGCATGCCGGCGCGGTGCTGGATGGCGCCCGAGATGCCCAGGGCGACATAGAGCTGCGGCGACACGGTCTTACCGGTCTGACCGACCTGGAACTGACCCGGGTAGTAGCCGGAGTCGACGGCGGCACGCGAGGCGCCGACAGCGGCACCGAGCGCGTCGGCGAGTTCCTCGACGACCGAGAACTTCTCGGCGCTACCGACACCGCGACCACCGGAGACGACGATCGACGCCTCGGTGAGTTCGGGACGATCGCCACCGATGTTCGGCTCGACCTTGGTGATCTTGACGGCGTTCTCGGCAGCTGCCGGGACCTCGACGTCGACACGCTCGCCGGCACCGGCCTGCGGAGCGGCCTCGACGCCACCGGGGCGGATCGAGATGACCGGGGTGTCGCCCTTGGCCTGGGCCTCGACGGTGAACGCGCCACCGAAGATGGAGTGGATGCCCACGCCGCCTTCCTTGACGTCGACGACGTCGGCGAGCACGCCCGAGCCGAGACGCACGGCGAGACGGCCGGCGATCTCCTTGCCGTCGGCGGTGGCCGCGACCAGGATCGCTGCCGGGGCGGCGCTCTCGGCGATCGAGGACAGGACGTCGACCTGCGGGTTGATCAGGTAGCCGGCCGCGTCGTCGGACTCGGCGACGTAGATCTTCTCGGCGCCGGCCTCCTTGAGGCCGTCGATGATGGCGTCGGCCGAGCCGGGCTTGCCGACGACGACAGCCGACGGGGTACCGAGAGCGCGGGCGGCGGTGATGAGCTCGCTGGTGACCTTCTTCAGGGCGCCTTCGGCGTCCTGCTCCACGAGCACGAGTACTTCTGCCATGTTGGTTTTCTCCTGAATGTCTGGGGTTCGCCGGATGGACTGGTGGGGAAGATCAGATGATCTTCTGGCCGACCAGGTACTCGGCGACCTTCGTGCCGCCGTCGCCTTCGTCGGTGACGCGCTCGCCCGCGGTCTTCGGCGGCTTCGGGGTGGAGGAGTTCACGACGCTGCCGGCGTTCTCCAGGCCCACATCGGTCGGCTCGACGTCGATCTCGGCCAGCGAGACGACGGTGACTTCCTTCTTCTTCGCGGCCATGATGCCCTTGAAGGACGGGAAGCGGGGCTCGTTGATCTTCTCGTTGACCGAGACGATCGCCGGGAGCTGGGCCTCGATGTGGAAGATGCCCTCGTCGGTCTCACGCTCGCCCTTGAGGGTCTCGCCCTCGAGGGTCAGCTTGCGCAGGTGAGTGAGGTGCGGGAGCTCGAGGTACTCGGCGATCATGGCCGGGATCGCGCCCACGCGACCGTCGGTGGCCTCGTTACCGGCGATGACGAGCTCGACGCCCTCGACGGTGCCCAGTGCGCGGGCCAGGACGTAGGCGGTCTGGACCGCGTCCGAGCCGTGGAGCGCGTCGTCCTTGATGTGGATCGCCTTGTCGGCGCCCATCGACAGGGCCTTGCGGATGGCGTCGGTGGCGCGGTCGGGACCCGCAGTCAGGATGGTGACCTCACCGCCGTCGGCTTCCTTGATCTTCAGCGCTTCCTCGACGGCGCGCTCGTTGATCTCGTCCAGAACCGCGTCAGCTGCCTCGCGGTCCAGGGTGTAGTCGTCGTCGGACAACTTGCGCTCGGACCACGTGTCGGGAACCTGCTTGATCAGTACGACAATGTTTGTCATTGGTCTTCGTCGACCTCCTGCGTCGGGTTCGGCAACTTACCGGCGGGTAAGGCCATTGGTCTCCACCACTTTAGCGTCTCCAATGTTCTCACTAAACATCGACTACCTCACACTTTGGACCGGCGTCGTACCTGCACAGGGAACCGACGACGACCTCGGCCGATCGTTCGGTCGGTCGTCGCGGCCGGGACGAACCGGGACGCCGCGACCCCATGCCCTACGCTCTTGCAGATGACTGACGCAGACCTCGGTTCTCCGCCGGCGGCCGGGATGACCGGTCTGGAGTCCCTCGACGCCGACCAACAGCTGGCGCTGACCGGTGAGCGGACGGTCCCGGGGATTCCCGCGGAGAACTACTGGTTCCGCCGCCACGAGATCGCCTACCGGCACATCCTCGACCGCTGCGCGGGCCGCGCGGTCCTGGAAGCCGGCTCCGGCGAGGGCTACGGGGCCGCGATGATCGCCGACGCCGGGGCGTCGTCGGTGGTCTGCGTCGACTACGACACCTCGGCGGTCGAACACACCCGCCGCCGCTACCCGGGGCTGATCGTGCACCAGGGCAACCTGATCGATCTCCCGCTGGCCGACGCGTCGGTGGATCTGGTGGTCAACTTCCAGGTGATCGAGCACCTCTGGGATCAGGCCGCCTTCATCTCCGAGTGCCGGCGCGTGCTGCGTCCGGGCGGCGAGCTGCTGATCTCCACGCCCAACCGGATCACCTTCTCCCCCGGCCGCGACACCCCGCTCAACCCGTTCCACACCCGTGAGCTCAACGCCGCCGAACTCACCGAACTGATCGTCGACGGCGGGTTCACCCTCGAGGCGATGCTCGGTGTGCACCACGGACCGCGCCTGGTCGCACTCGACGAAAAGTGGGGCGGATCGCTGATCGACGCCCAGATCGAGCGGGCCCTCGCGGGCGAACCGTGGCCGGCCGATCTCGTCGACGATGTCGCCGGGGTGACCGCCGAGGACTTCGCCGTGCTCGACGCGCGCGACTCCGACATCGACGCCTCGCTCGACCTGTTCGCGGTGGCGACCCGGGACTGAGCAATGACCATCAGCACGCCCGAGGTTCCGGGACAGTTCACTTTCGTCCTGCACTCCCACCTGCCCTGGCTGGCCAACCACGGCCGCTGGCCGGTCGGCGAGGAATGGCTCTATCAGTCGTGGGCGTCGTCGTACATCCCGCTGTTCGACGTTCTCGAACGTCTCGCCGACGACGGCTTCATCGACCAGTTGACCCTCGGGATCACCCCGGTCCTGGCCGCGCAGCTCGACGACCCGCACTGTGCGTCGTCGATGTACGAGTGGCTGGCCGACTGGCAGCTGCGGGCGACCGAGGCCGCGACGTCGAATGACCCCGACCGCGCCGACGCGGGCCGTCGTGAATTCCTCGACGCCCAGCGGGCACTGGAGACCTTCGAGACGAAGTGGCGGCACGGTGCCTCACCGCTGATCCGCCGCGTCGCCTCGAGCGGGGTAGCCGAGATCCTCGGTGGACCCCTCGCGCATCCGTTCGCACCGCTGCTCGAGCCGCGGCTGCGCACCTTCTTCCTTCGTGAGGGCCTCCACGACGCGCACGCGCGCTGGGGTTTCGACCCGGCCGGCATCTGGGCACCCGAATGCGCCTTCGCGCCGGGGATGGAAGCGGAGTACGCCCGCGCCGGCGTCGGGCACTTCATGGTCGACGGTCCGACGCTGCACGGCGACACCGCTCTCGGTCGCCCGGTCGGCGACAGCGGTGTCATCGCCTACGGACGTGACCTCACCGTGAGTTACCGCGTGTGGTCGCCGAAGTCGGGATACCCCGGCCACGCCGCCTACCGCGACTTCCACACCTACGATCACGAGTCGGGACTCAAGCGGTTCCGCGTCACTGGGCGCTCGGTGCCGGGCGAGGAGAAGAAGCCCTACGACCCGGCCCGCGTCGACGCCGTGATCGACCGCCACGTCGAGGATTTCGTCGGGCACGTCCGCGAGCGCCTCATCGCGGAGTCGGAGCGCATCGGCCGCGACGCGCTGGTGGTCGCCGCCTTCGACACCGAACTGTTCGGGCACTGGTGGCATGAGGGTCCGATCTGGCTCGGACGCGTCCTGCGTCGCCTGCCCGAGGTCGGGGTGAAGGTCGGAACCCTCGCCGGCGCAACGCGATCCGGTCTCGTCGGAGACCCGGTCGATCTTCCCGCGTCGTCGTGGGGATCGGGTAAGGACTGGCGTGTGTGGAACGGTCCGCAGGTGCAGCATCTCGTCACCCTCAATGAGGAGGTGACCGAGACGGCTCTCGACGCCGTGGCCAAACTCCTCGCCGGAGGCGGTGAACGCAGCCGCGTCGCCGACCAGATCGTTCGGGAAGCCCTGCTCACGGTGTCGTCGGACTGGCCGTTCATGGTGTCGAAGGACACCGCCGCGCAGTACGCTGTGTCCCGGGCGCACACGCATGCGCACGCCACGCGGGAGATCAGCGACGCCGCACTCCGCGGTCGCGACGACGCGGCGGCGACGCTCGCGCAGAATTGGGCGCGGGCCGACAATCTCTTCCCCGCGCTCGATGCGCGCCGTCTGCACGCGATCCTGACCGCAGATGCCGAGGGGAGCATCTCATGAAGATCTTGTTCGTGTCGTGGGAGTACCCACCCGTCGTCGTCGGCGGACTGGGTCGGCATGTGCATCACCTCGCCACCGAGATGGCCGCCGCCGGAAATGATGTCGTGGTCCTGACCCGCCGCCCGTCCGGTACCGATGCACTCACGCATCCGACGACCGACACCGTCGTCGAAGGTGTGCGCGTGATCGCGGTCGCCGAGGATCCGCCGGAGTTCGATTTCGGTCAGGACATGATGGCCTGGACTCTGGCGATGGGCCATTCCTTCATCCGTGCCGGGCTCAAGATCCTCGCCGGCGAGCGGGCTTTCGCAGATTCTTCCACTCGATGGATTCCGGATGTCGTGCACGCGCACGACTGGCTGGTCGCCCACCCGGCGATCGCGCTGGCCGAATTCTTCGATGTGCCACTTGTTTCCACCATCCACGCCACCGAGGCCGGCCGGCACAGCGGCTGGGTCAGCGGCCGCACCAACCGTCAGGTGCATTCGGTCGAGTGGTGGCTCGTCGCCGAATCCGACGCACTCATCACGTGTTCGGCGTCCATGCGCGACGAGGTGAACCGACTCTTCGGTTACGACGCCGCCGACATCTCCGTGATCCACAACGGAATCGACATCCGCACATGGCCGTTCGCGGCCCGCGCGCGGACCAGCGGTCCGGCGGAACTGTTGTTCGCCGGCCGCCTCGAATACGAGAAGGGTGTGCAGGACCTGCTGGCAGCACTCCCCCGTATCCGACGCAGCCACCCGGGGACCACCCTGACCATCGCGGGTGACGGCACCCAGCGCGAGTGGCTGATGGAGCAGGCCCGCAAACATCGGGTGAGCAAGGCGGTGCGGTTCATCGGCGCCGTCGACCACGACCAGCTGGTGACCCTCATGCACCGTTGCGACGCCATCGTGCTGCCGAGCCGCTACGAGCCGTTCGGCATCGTCGCCCTCGAGGCGGCGGCCACCGGCATCCCGCTCATCGTCTCGACCGCGGGCGGTCTGGGCGAGGCCGTTCAGGAACCCGACACCGGACTCACCTTCGAACCGGCCGACGTCGCCGGGCTCGCCGCTGCAGTACGAGCGACGCTCTCCGACCCCGGCGCAGCAGCCCAACGAGCTGTCCGCGCACGGGCCCGACTGACCGCCGAGTTCTCCTGGGCCGAGGTGGCCGAACGCACCGCGGCGGTACACCTGGCCGCCAAGCGCCGGGTGCGTCACCCCGTCGGACGTCCGGAAATCCCCATGCGGCCACTTCCGGAACGCGACCCCGGAAAACCCGTCGAGCCCTGATTTGTACTTTCCATAACGAATTAGTCTCTAGCATCACCAATAACATCCGTTTCGAAAGCGGACCCTGTTCCGGTTCGCTAACGTGACGCGCATTGCCCACAGCAAACATCTCTGGGGCGCAGCTTTCCCTGAAAGGGGCACGTTCATGAATCGGAAAACCAAGGGCGCCATTGCCGTCGGCGCGGGCGCAATCCTGCTCCTCGGAGGCATGGGGTCGTATGCGCTGTGGAGTGATGCGGAGGACGTTGCGGGCGCGGATATAACTGCGGGAGCCTTCGGACTCGCATGCCCGAACGGGGCGTGGACGGACGTCTCGGGAGACGTTCCAGTCACCGCTGTGACACCAGGCACCACGCTCATGGTCCCCGGCGACATTTGGGAGTACAACGTCACTTGTACTGTCACTGCCACGGGTAAGAATATGCGTGCTCAACTCTCGGTGACCGACCTCGGGACAGACTCGACGTTGCCTCCCACAAGTCGGGTCGACATCGAAACCGAAGTTGACAATGCCGCCTACACCAATGCGCCGATTGTCGTGTCCGGTGGCCAGGTGTTGCCTGTCAAAGTCACAGTGGCCTTCGACCCTGCAACAACAGGTACCGATTTCACCAACGGTCAGATCAATGTCAGTGGCATGCAGATCATGCTGAATCAGGTCCGTCCGTCGTAGCGCTGGTCTACTCGTGCCCGCGGCCCTGAAGCGGCGGGGCGTCTTCTTCGCGGCCCTCGCGATCGGGGTGGTCGTGCTGCTCTTCGGATCGGTACAGACCACTCTGGCGCTGTGGACCGCGCAGGCGGATGGCCCCACGTCCAACATCACCACCGGAACGATCGGTCTCGCACCGGGTTCCGGTGGTGGTTCGTCTTTCACTTTCCCTGCACTGAACGGGACCAACATGCTTCCCGGCCAGTCGTCGCAGGCAGTCCTGACGATCGCCAACACCGGCTCTACACCGCTTTTGTTCCATCTGGCCTCCGCCGGACCAGTGGTCTCGACCCCCGGTGCGTCAGTCTCGATCAAGTTGTCCGGTAGTCAGACATCGACATGTCCCGGTATCGAAGTCCCGCTGGGCGGCGCATTCTCCGCAACTACTACCGCCATCGACGAACCCACTGGCATCGTTGGCCCGGTGTTTCCCCTCGCGGTGGGCGCCTCGACCATGTGGTGCATTCGCGCTGAACTGGTCTCGGTGAGCGGGCAACAACCGGCCACCTTCACCATCACCTTCAATTTCAAGGCGGACCAGGACCGACCATGAACGAGTACACGCACGTGCCGGGCACGACGGTCGACGAACATCGAACTATCGAGTTTGTGAAAGCTGCCCCGCCGCTGACTGATTCGGCTCATACCAAGTCGCCCGATAGAGATAGCGCAGACGGCACTGACACCAAGCATGGCGCCCTCCACTTTTTGTGGCAAGGCATCACCTGGCTGCTGCTCATCGGGGCCGTCGCGATCCTGTGTGCGACGATCCTGATCCCGAAGATCGCCGGCGCACAGCCCTATACGGTTCTCACCGGTTCGATGAAGCCGGACTATCCGCCGGGCACGCTCATCGTCGTGAAACCGCGGCCTGCGGATGAGATCGGCGTCGGTGATGTCGTCACCTATCAGATTCGTTCGGGTTCACCGGAAGTCATCACGCATCGGGTCATCGAGGTGACCGAGAACCCGCAGCGCGAGCTCCGATTCGTAACCCAGGGTGACAACAACGGAATCGCCGATGCCGAGCCCGTCCGGCCCGTGCAGGTGCGGGGCACCCTCTGGTACTCGGTGCCCTTCATCGGTTGGGTCAACAACTGGTTTACCGGCCAGCGCCGCACGGTGCTGATCTTCGCGGCCGCGGGCGCGCTGTTCGTCTACGGCGCATGGCAGTTCATCGCCGATCGTCGACAAAAGAGCGACGTGAGCGATTCCGACGCCGCACCAACCGATCCGGAGACGAGTGCATGAGTCTGAGGTGGTCGCCGGGTGCGTCACGCCGGGTGCGTGCGATGCTGACGTGCGGGATCCTGCTGACCACCAGCGCTATCGGCACCACTGCCCTGTGGTCTACGACTGCCGCAACCACATCAGGCACCTTCACCACCGCGAACCTCGAGATCAAGGCGAACGGCTCTGTCGCGCACACGTTCGCGTTTCCCGGCTCGCTCGTGCCGGGTGACACGACCGCCAACGTGGTGACCGTTCAGAACACTGGCACCGTGGCATTCACCTATAGCGCCAAGGTGTCGAGCGCCACCACCCTCGGGCGCGCCATGCAACTGCGCGTCGTGACCGGCGGCACGGTCAGCGGTTCCGTTTGTACGGGCGGTACGCAGCTGGTCACCGGTGTGCCGATCACTGCCACCGCCACGACGTTTGCCACCCGCCCGTCCCTGGCCGCGGCGACCGGCGCCGAGGCGTTGTGTATGCAGCTGACCTTGCCCACGAACGCTGCCGGAACCCTGGCCGGGACCACCGGAACAGTCACCTTCACGTTCGACGCGGCGGTGCCGTGATGCAGTACATCGACGTCGACATCGAGGACTCCCCGACCGTCGAGTTCGCGGTACCCATTCCTCGCCACCGAGCCGATCGGCTGCTGACAGTCGGTGCTGTTGCCGGCAGTATCTGTCTGATCGCAACGGTCCTCGCGCTGGTCTTCGGGGTCCGTCCGATGATCTTCGAGACCGGGTCCATGGCGCCCACGATCCCAACCGGCTCGCTTGGACTGAGTCATTCGGTGACGGCCGCCTCGATCCAGCAGGGTGACGTCGTCAGCGTTATTCGCGACGATGGCGTGCGGGTCACGCACCGAGTCGCGTCAGTCGACGGGCGTACCGGTAATTCCGTGTCGCTCACGCTGCGCGGTGATGCGAACGACGTCGCCGATTCGCATACGTATGTCGTCACCGAGGTCGACCGCGTTTTCGGGACGGTCCCGCTTCTCGGTTACATCGCCGCCTGGCTGAAGAACCCGTACACGCTCGCCCTACAAGCTCTCGCAATTCTGCTGCTCCTCGCCGTCGCCTTCGCACCAAAACCGGGATGGCGGAATTCGCCAGCAGGGCGGCGACTTCTGGCAGGAACTGCTGCAACCCTGGTCGTCGCGCTGGGCGCGTCGACGGTTCACGGCACTGGGGATGCTCATGCGCTCACTGGGCAAGCGACTGCGACCGGTGCGGTCACCGCGGGAAGGCCGGCGAACCCCACGTCGTTCACGTGCAACAACATCACCGTTTCCCTTCTGGGAATCATCGGACTGTTCTCGTCCGTCGAGCTGAGCTGGCCCAACCCGGCAGGGAACTCTCAGTACCAGTACGAGCTCGCCTTTCCCGGAGGCGAGGTCGAAGTCCTCGACGCCTCGACTCTCGCGAACCCTGCGACGTTTCGCGTTCAGGGCGGCCTTCTCCAGACCCTGATTGCCCTGCTTCTCGGTGGCGGAACTTTCTCTGTGCGCCTGACCAATACGGTCGGTGAGTTCCGGTCTGTCTCCTACCTCAGCCAGACCATACGAAGCACGACGACCCTCGAGCTCCCAGCCGGCATCAAATGCGTGACCCAGGGAACCGTCAACGGCCCAGCAGGCGCGGCAGCATTTCGTGCGGCACCGGAGTCGGCCCCCGGTTCCCCGGATTCCGCCGATCCCGGAGCTTCGGAAAACAGCGAAGCCGAGCCCGTCGAAACCGTCGAGACCAAGACATCGGAGACCGCCCAACTTCCGGACGGCGGAACCCTGTCCGATGCCGGCGATTACGCCTACTACGAGTCAGGCGGGAAGGTGACGATCCGTAGCGCGGAAACCGGCGAGCGTGAGTACGAGGGCCGGTTCTCGTCCAACAGCGAGATCCGCTGGCTTCCCGAGACATCGACCCTGGAGATCACCGACCCCGACGGCACGATGACAACTGTCGAGCGGGACGGGAACCGGTGGACCGAGACCGTCGTCGAACCTGCAGCCGCCGGGACGAAGGCTCCGACGGAGGACCGCGACGCGCCGTCGGACTCGACACCCACCCCGGCCGCCACATCGGTGCCGTCTGCGGATGAACCCGCCGAATCCTGATCAGCAATAGGTATCGCCAGGCGGTACCTATTGCTGATCCCTACCGGCTGCACGGTCGAAACGAGGTCCGGACGGTCGGTCGCTACTTCGCCCGCTCCGCGGCAGCTTTCTCGGCGGCCGCCTTCTTGCGTTCGATGTCGGCGAGGGCGCGTTCGAGTTCGGCGCGCTGTTCAGCGTTCTTCGCCCAGTCGTCCATGCGGTTCTTGACCACGCGGGCGGGGGCTCCGACCGCGATCGAGTAGTCGGGGATCACGCCCTTGACCACTGCATGCGAACCGAGGACACAGCCGCGGCCGACGATGGTGTTGCGCAATACCGACACCTTGGCCGCCACCCAGGTGTCGGGTCCGATGCGGACCGGGCCCTTCACGATGCCCTGGTCCTTGATGGGGAGCGTGATGTCGTCCATCTTGTGGTCGAAGTCGCAGATGTAGCACCAGTCGGCGATGAGCGTGGACCCGCCGATCTCGAGGTCGAGGTAGGCGTTCACGACGTTGTTGCAGCCGAAGACGGTCTTGTCGCCGATCTTCAGGCTGCCCTCGTGGCAGCGGATCGAGTTGCCGTCGCCGATGTGCACCCAGCGGCCGATCTCCATCCGGGCAAGCTCGGGCGTGCAGTGGATCTCCACGTTGCGGCCGAGGAACACCATGCCGCGCAGCACGACATGCGGGTTGGCCAGGCGGAACTTCGCGAGACGGTAGTAACGGACCAGGTACCACGGGGTGTACGCGCGATTGCGTTTCACCCAGCGCAGCGAATCGAGAGTGAGGAATCGTGCCTGCTCGGGATCGCGGCGACGGCCGGCGCGGCGTCGGGACCGGTAGGAGGCGTTCCACATGGTGGTCATGGGACAAACCCTAAACGACCGGTTTTTCGCACACGATAGGCTCACTGCTGGCACGTCTCGTGCCGGTGGAACCGACGATGAGGAGCGCCGATGGCATTGGCCCGACCGCAGGTGTCCCGACACCGCCGATCTGCGCTGACCCGCCTGTTCGTCGCCGTCACGGCCGTGAGCTCGCTGGTGCTCGCCGGCTGCTCCGACGGGCACATCGACGTCCGCTCGATCCCGAGCGTCGGCTGGCCCAGCTACGGCGGCGTCCCCGGCAACGCGAACTTCGCCTACGCCGACGTCCCCGACGACCTCACCCTCAGCTGGACGCGCCCCACCGGCGGACCGGTCACCGCACCCGTCACGATCTCGGGCAAGGGCAATGTGGGCGTCACATCGAACGCCGCCCAGGGGTGCAACGTCCTGGTACTCGACGGCCGGTCGGGCCGCAAGAACTTCTGCAAGGACATGCGCGCCGGCGTCGAGGTCAACGCGATGCTCGTCGACCAATACGACCAGCCGTACCTCGGCGAGGAGACCACCTTCCTCGCGTTCAACGCCGGTGGTGCGATCCGCTGGCGTGCCGGCGTCATCGGGGTCCCGCTGTCGGCGAAGTTCGCCGCCCCGAACGAGGTGCTCGTGACGACGACGCAGGGCCAGATCCTGCTCATCGACACCCAGCGCAACGAACTGACCGCCCCCGAGGTGAAACTGCGCGACGACGCCGACCCCGAACAGCCGCTCCTCGGCTTCGGCGACTGCGTGCGCAACGGACCGCAATGCGCGATCCCGGCACCCGCTGCAGTCGACACCGGCCGAGAACGCTTCTACCTCAACTTCTTCCCCCAGGGCGCGGTGTCGTCGCAGATCCGGGCGATGAAGTACAACAAGGTCGCCGGCAAGCGCGAGGTGCGGACCGCCTGGCAGGCCGACATCCCGAGCGGCGTCATCGGTACGCCGACCCTGTCCGCCGACGGCGCCACGCTCTACGCCTTCTCGCGGGACGGCAAGATCGTCGCGCTGAACACCGAGAACGGGTCGACCAAGTGGACCCAGGACATCGGCGGCCACGGCTTCGCGACGATGACCGTGTCACCTGACGGCCTGATCATCCCCACCGGCTCGCTCGGCGCACCGCTGACCCTGTACCGCGATGCGGGTGACCGCGCCGAGAAGGTGTGGCAGCGCGCCGATCTCGCCACGGTCAGTCTCTCCGCGCTGACCCAGCAGAAGACCGCCTGGACCGTCGTCCGTGACCCCGGCAAGGACACCCTGTCACTGGTGGAGGTCTCGACCGACGACGGGGCGACGAAACGTACCCTGCCGCTGCCGAATTCGTCAGGGTTCGCGACCGGTGTCTCGGTCTCCTTCTCAGGGCAGATCGCGACCGCGACCAACCTTGGCGAGGTGTACTTCTTCGACAGCAAGGCCAACCTCGGATAGAGCGTCCGAACAAAGAATGCGGGCTGAGTGCCCGAAACCAGCACTCAGCCCGCATTTCTGTTTCTAGGTGGTCGCTCAGAGTTCCTTGCTCGCCGCGTCGGGATTGAGGAAGAACAGTCCCGCGATCCGGCCGTCGGCGTCGAACGCGACGCGGAAGACCATCTCCCCGGCCTCCTGCTCCAGCGGGACGTCGACCACCGTGTGCAGGCCGTGACCACGCACGAAAGGCGATCCGGTGCTCTCGAGTTCACCCTGGAGAGCCACCACCGACGCCCAGGCGTCGGCGAGTGCAGTGTCCGACAGGGCAGCCGTCATCGTCTCGTCGAAACGTGCTGTGACACTGGCCCACTCGGTCTTGGTGATCTTCTCGATGATGTCGAGGGCCATGACGTCGGCGTGGGCGATCGTGACTTTCTGCATGGGTGCTCCTGTTCTGGGGTCGATGGGTTTGCCGAAGCGTTGGAACGCCGCCTGACGGGTGACACCGACGACGTCGCCGATCTCCTGCCAGGTACATCCGAACTCTCGTGCGGCGCGCGCCGTGGCGCTGAGCAATTCCTCTGCGCGACGGCCCAGTTGGAGTGCGTCATGGACTCGGGTCAGTGCCGCTTCGCGAGCACCCGGGTCCCCCGGTTCGGAACCGGGTCCGGTTGCCACACTGCGTGCGTACCGCTCGATCTCCCGTGCTGTTTCTTCCACCTCGGACACTTGTAAAGATTAGATTTACAAGCGCCGAGGTGTCAAGCTCCGGTTTACAAGCAGCCGTCAGAACCTCACGCCCGGCTCGCAGATGAATGCGGTCCCCTTGCGTCCGATCCGGGTGAGCACCACCGACAGTGGGCGGTCACCCTTGGGTTTCAGCTTCTTGCGGAGCTGGTCGGGGTCGACGTCGAGGCCGCGGACGAGGATCTCCAGCGGGCCGCAACCATGGGCGGCCAGCGCCTTGCGGAGAACCTTCTCCGTCACCCCGACCTGCTCGATCACCCGGAACCCGCGTGCTCCGGCGGGCACCGAATCGCCGGTCAGATAAGCGATCTGCGGGTCGAGTTGCCACAGACCGAAGCGGTGGGCGTAGTGCTTGACGAGTCCGGCCCGCACGATCGCACCGTCCGGATCGACGATCCACTCCCCCGCCTCGCCGGCCGGTACGTCGTCGTCCTCGTGATCGGTGATCTCGAACTCCGTCACCGTACCGTCGGGCCGGGTGCGCAGAACCGTTGCCCGGCGCCGGGTCTCGACCCCCGGCCCCGACCACAGACATGCTTCGCGAACGCCCCCGTCGAGCGAGGTCACCTGCACCTCGCCGTCGAAGCCGAACCGGTTGCGCAGCATCTGATGATCCAGTCCGGGAGCACATTTCACGATCAGCGTGCGGCCCGCGTACGTGGCGAGCAGTTCGAGCAGCGGTGGGGTCAGCTGGTCGAGGCGAAAGATCCGGCCGGCGTCGGAGCGTCGAGCAGGGTCGGCGAGAAGAACATCCGCAGTCGAGGTCGGGGTCAACGCATCGGCGACCAGAAGCGTCGCATCGGGAACGTTGTGGCGCGCCATCGCGAGCCGGACGCGGTCGAGGTCGCTGCCGATCACTCCGGCGATCCCGTTGACCTGCACCAGTTCCCGGAGTTCTGCACCGATCGAACAGGTCATGTCGTGAACCACCGACGCCGGGTAACGAGTGGAGATCTCGGCGGCGCGATGAGCGGCCACGACCGACGCTGTCGCCTGCTGCAGCCCGTCGTCGGTGAGCAACAACCCGGCCGGGTCTCGCAGCTTCGACGCGGCTCGCCGACGGTTCCGGACGGTCTCGATCAGCGCGGCGTCGTGCGGGGTATACCGACTGCGCACCTCGGTGATGTCGGACAGCATCGACGCGGGGGTGAGCGCCAGACCCGACACCGTCTCCAGCGCCTTCTCACCGTGGCGCGACCGCAGGAACGCGACGTCGTCGAGACCGAAGGAATAGCTCATGATCCTTGCAGGCTACCGTCGTCACCTGCCCTTCCCCGGATCGCCCGCCACGTCTGCGACGATGGCGGATGTGAACGTCCACGACGACCGTCCGCGACATCCCCGGCGCATCGCCGTCGCGGGGGTGTCCGGCGTCGGCAAGACGACCACGGCGCGCCGGATCGCCGGACTCCTCGACGTTCCGCATGTGGAGATCGACGCCCTCCACCACGGACCGGGCTGGGTACGCCGACCCGAGTTCCTCGACGATGTACGGGAGTTCCTGGCAGGCGACGCCTGGGTGACCGAGTGGCAGTACCGCGACGCGCGACCGTTGATAGCCGCGCGCGCCGAACTGCTGGTCTGGCTCGACCTGCCCTACTGGACGACCACTTTCCCTCGCGTCGTGAGGCGTACCGTGCGGCGGCGACTGCGGCGCGAGGTCTTGTGGAACGGCAACCTCGAGGCGCCCCTACGGACCATCTTCACCAACCCCGAGCACATCATCCGGTGGTCGGTGAGCCAACGGCACGCGGTTGCCGCGGTGGTACCGCAGCTCCAGCGGTCGGAGCCGGGACTTCCGGGCGTGCGGTTGCGATCCCAGGCCGACGTCGACGCGTGGCTCGCCGGATTCTCCTGATCGGCCCTACTGGCGCAACTCCACGATCGAGGTGACGACGGTGGTCCGATCGTCGGTGGCCAGCGACTCGTCGTCCGGGTCCTGCTCGGCCAGCACCACGTGTCTGGCGTTGGCGACGTTCAGCAGATGCACCGTGCCCTCGACGTCGAGAGCAATGGGTTCGCGCTTCTCGATGACCTCCCGGAGGAACTGCCTCACCTCCGGTACCGGGTCACTGAAGAGCAGCCGGATCTCGAACTCATCGGACGACAGCAGGGTGGCCATAGCCCATGGTTGCACGCAGGATGCGGCCCCGGTCCCGAAAACGACGATCGGGCCGCCGCGGAAGCGACGACCCGATCGGTAGAGGGAATGCGCGCCATCACCCTGCGCTTTCTACAAAACGCTGGATTTACTCCGGCTTGGTGCCGGTGACCACGACGTTGTAGAAGAACTTCTGCGGGACGACCTTGCGCAGGACGTTCTCGTCCAGCCAGGTCAGACGCTTCCAGCCGCCGAACGCGAACCGTGCCCAGCCCCAGCCGAGCTTCTCCGGCGGAACCGCGGCCTCGAAGGTGCGGACCGGCCAGCCGAGCATGGCAGCAGCCAGTTCCTCGGTGGCGGTGGAGACCTTGGCAGCACCGGCGGAACGGGCGATGCCGGCCAGCTCGTCGGGATCGAAGGTGTGGATGTCGACGACAGCCTCGAGAGCTGCGGCACGCGAGGACTCGTCGAGTTCCTCCTGCGGGCGACGCCAGCTCTGCAGCGGTCCGAACTTGGTGACGTTGGTGGTGACCGCCCACGTCGCGCGGCTCATCCAACGCGCGTAGAAATCACCGATGGTCGACGGCTCGCCGGCGAACAGGAACCGGCCGCCCGGCTTCAGCACCCGCAGCACCTCGCGGAGAGCCTGCTCGACATCCGGGATGTGATGCAGCACAGCATGTCCGACCACGAGGTCGAAAGTGTTGTCGTCGTACGGGATCTTCTCCGCGTCGGCGACCCGGCCGTCGACGTCGAGGCCCAGGTTCTCGGCGTTGCGCAGCGCGACCTTCACCATGCCCGGCGACAGGTCGGTGACCGAACCCTTCTCGGCCACACCGGACTGCATGAGGTTCAGCAGGAAGAAGCCGGTGCCGCAACCGAGTTCCATCGCACGCCCATAGGGCAGCGGCTCGTCGGTCTCGATGGCGTCGAAACGTCCACGCGCGTAATCGATGCAGCGCTCGTCGAAGCTGATCGACCACTTCTCGTCGTAGGTCTCGGCCTCCCAGTCGTGGTAAAGCACCTGGGCGAGCTTGGTGTCCTTCAGAGCGGCCTGAACCTGCTCCTCGGTGGCATGCGGATTCGGCGCCGGATCGATACCCGGGGTGGCGTCGGTGGTCATGATCGCTTCCTTGTCGCGTGGGTCGGTCACTACTGATGTCTGTGTGGGGCTGCGGTACTCAGCGTCTTCTGGGGCTCGCGTCGCTCAGCATCTTCAAGGGTTCGCTTCGCTCAGCGCCCGGTGAACTTCGCCTTGCCGGGGCCGTTCTCCACGAACGACCTCATGCCGATGGCACGGTCCTCGGTGGCGAACAGCGCGGCGAAGAGCTGCTCTTCCATCTTGAGTCCGGTGTCGAGGTCGACGCCGAGGCCCTGGTCGACGGCCTTCTTGGCGGCGGCGATCGCCACCGACGCGGCACCGGTGAACTGCCCCGCCCAGGCGAGGGCGGCGTTGTAGACCTCGTCGGGGGCGACGACCTCGTCGACCAGGCCGATCGCGAGTGCCTCCTCGGCGCCGACGAAGCGACCGGTGAAGATGAGGTCCTTGGCCTTGGCCGGTCCGATGAGTCGCGCCAGACGCTGTGTGCCGCCGCCACCGGGGATGAGTCCGAGCAGGACTTCGGGGACGCCGAGCTTGGCATTGTCACCGGCGATCCGGCGGTCGGCTCCCAGCGCGACTTCGAGGCCACCGCCCAGCGCGTAGCCGGTGATGGCCGCGACCGTGGGCTTCGGGATCTCGGAGATGGCCCCGAGGTCGCGCTGCAGGCGGCCGGCGACCTTGCTCATCTCGGCGTAGCTGAGGTCGTTCATCTCCTTGATGTCGGCGCCGGCGGCGAGGACCTTGGGTCCGCCGTAGACGACGACGGCCTTGATGTCGTCGCGAAGCGTCGCCTCCTCGGCGGCCGCGGCCAGCTCGGCCTGCACCTGGCGGCTCAACGCGTTCATCGGCGGGCGGGCCAGCAGGATGGTGCCCACGCCGGGATGATCGTCGGACGTTTCGAGGGTCACGAACTCAGGCATTCTCGAAGGCTACCGTCTGGTAAGTCGGCCCGGTGTCGCAGGCCGGTGTCACCGGCCCCGGAGATCCCACGCGTCACACCGAACCGCCCTACAGTGGGCGACATGGCCAAAGGCGCGGGTTCCGCAGGTGAGCCGATCGAGCTGACGGTGGGTGATCGCACCGTCCGGCTGTCGAGTCCGGACCGCGTGTACTTCACCGAACGCGGCGAGACCAAGCGCGACCTCGCCGAGTACTACATGTCGGTCGGCGACGGCATCGTGCGGGCCCTGCGCGAGCGTCCCTGCATGCTGCACCGTTTCCCCAGGGGCGTGAGCGGCAACAAAGTGCACCAGAAGCGGGTCCCGGCGGGCGCACCGGACTGGCTGGAGACCACCGAGATCTACTTCCCCCGGTACGGTCGGACCGCCGACGAGCTCTGCGTGACCGAGCTGGCGTCGGTGATCTGGGCGGTGCAGATGTCGACGGTCGAGTTCCACCCCTGGAACTCGCGTCGCGCCGACCCCGAGTCCCCCGACGAGTGGCGCATCGACCTCGACCCGATGCCGGACTGCACCTTCTCGCGCATCCAGCGGGTGTCCCACGTCGTCGAGGAGGTCCTCGACGAGCTGGGCATGCGCGGTTTCCCGAAGACCTCGGGTGGGCGCGGGCTGCACATCTACGTCCGGATCGAACCCGAGTGGGGTTTCCCGCAGGTCCGACGCGCCGCGCTCGCCTTCGCCCGCGAGGTCGAACGTCGGGCGCCCAAGGACGTGACGACGACGTGGTGGCGCAAGGACCGCGACCCCGCCGCTGTCTTCGTCGATTACAACCAGAACACCCGCGACCACACCATGGCGTCGGCCTACTCGGTTCGTGGGAACCAGCGGGCGACGGTGTCCACGCCGGTGCGCTGGGACGAGATCGACGACATCGAACCCGACGACTTCACCATCGCCACCGTGCCCGCGCGGTTCGCCGAGCTCGGAGACCTACATGCCGAGATCGACGACGTCGCCTACCGCCTCGACACCCTGCTCGAGTGGGCCGATCGCGAGGAGATCGGCGAGGACGAGACCGTCGACCTCGACGATGCCTGAGGACCTAGAGCGTGATCTCCGGCGGCGTTTGATCGCCGAGCGTGCGGAAGTACTCGTCGGAACCCGGGAAGCCCAGACCCGCGAGCCCGGCGCCCGGGGTGGTGTTCGGCAGGATGCACTCGATGGACCGTTCGGCGGCGAGCAATTCCTCGACGCTCGCGAAACCACTGACATAGTGCAGCTGCGCCCAGGTCGGCGGCATCAGGAAGTGCTTGCCGTCGGCCCAGGTGTCGATCGCGAGGCGCGCGTTCACCCAGCGCGCCACCTCGGCCTCGGTGGTCTCGGCGTCGGCCTTCTGGCCCTCGGGCATGGCGGCGAGGAAGAAGCGGGTGTCGTAGCGGCGCTTCTCGTTGACCGGGGTGATCCAGTGTGCGAGCGGACTCAGCAGATCGGCGCGCAGGGTGAGGCCGCGCGCGGTCAGGAACTCCGCGAACGACAGCGACTTCTCGACAAGCCGCTGCCGGTCGTCGGCGAGCGCACCCGGGTCTGCGAAGGACCCGTCGGCGGTGGTCGCGAGCAGGACGCCGCACTCTTCGAAGGTCTCGCGGACGGCCGCGCACACGAGCGCCTGGGCGAGCTCGGCGTCGGTGTTGAACTGCGATGCCCACCACGCCGCGTCGGGACCGGTCCAGGCCACGTGGGCGCCGGCATCGCGCTTGTCGACACCGCCACCCGGGAAGACGGTCATACCGCCGGCGAAGGCCATCTGCTTCACCCGACGCTGCAGGAACACCTCGATGCCGTCGGCGGAGTCACGGACCAGGACGACCGTCGCGGCGTCGCGGATCGGTGCGGACACGACCTCGGGTCCCTGATCGGTGGATGTCATCAGTTGCCTCCTGCTCGACGGTGACCGCCCGCGCGGCGACGGCGTCGAGCGAAGTACCGACCGTCGACCTTGTCGAGGATGATCTGCTGCCGGAAGGCGGCCGTCAGGTTCTCGCTGGTCATGACCTCCTCGAGGAGGCCCTGGGCCACGACGCCGCCCTCGGACAGGATCAGCGCGTGCGTGAACCCCTCCGGGATCTCCTCCACATGATGGGTGATCAGCACGATGGCGGGGGCGTCGGGGTCGGCGGCGAGGGTGGCGAGACGGTCGACGAGTTCTTCACGGCCGCCCAGGTCGAGGCCGGCGGCCGGCTCGTCGAGCAGCAGGAGTTCGGGGTCGGTCATGAGGGCGCGGGCGATGATCACGCGCTTGCGCTCCCCCTCCGACAGGGTTCCGAAGGTGCGTTCGGCGAGATGCTCGGCGCCCATCGACTCCAGGGATTCGACGGCCTGGTCGCGGTCCATGTCGTCGTAGGCCTCGCGCCAGCGGCCCAGGACCGCGTAACCGGCAGAGATGACGACGTCGCTGACGACCTCGTGGTCGGGCACCCGGTCGACGAGGGCGGGACTGGCCACACCGATCCGCGTCGCGAGTTCGCGGATCTCGATCCGGCCGAGCTTCTCGTTCAGCACGAAGGCGGTGCCCGAGGTCGGGTGGACCTCCGCGCCGGCCAGCCGCAGCAGGGTCGTCTTACCGGCGCCGTTCGGGCCGATGATGACCCAGCGTTCGTCGAGTTCGACCTGCCAGGACACCGGGCCGACGAGCGTTTTGCCGCCGCGGACGATCGCGACGTCGCGGAAGTCGATCAAGAGGTCGGGATCGGATTCGGTCACGACCCCTATCCTGCCTCACGCCCAGGCGTTCGACCGGTTCGGATGAGCCGTGTCGGGGACGGCCGGTGTGAGCTGCGTCGAAGCGACCGAGCGGGAATACTCTGACCCGTTCGCCGGGTTGATGGACTACGTGACCGCTCAAAACCTTCCTCTGTCCATCCTGGATCTCGCCACCGTCGGCCGCGACGAGACCGTCGCGGAAAGTCTCGCCGCCAGTGTCGATCTCGCGCAGAACGCCGAGAAGTGGGGATACAAGCGGATCTGGTACGCCGAACACCACAACATGTCGGCGATCGCGTCGTCGGCGCCTGCTGTGCTCATCGCGCACATCGCCGCCCACACCTCGACCATCCGTCTGGGGGCCGGCGGCGTCATGCTGCCCAACCATGCCCCGCTCACCATCGCCGAGCAGTTCGGCACCCTCGCCGAGCTGCATCCCGGCCGCATCGACCTCGGACTCGGCCGCGCGCCGGGCAGCGACCAACAGACCTTCCACGCGCTGCGTCGCACGCACGCCTCGGCCGAGCGTTTCCCGCACGACGTTCTCGAGCTGCAGGCGTTCCTCGGCGACGAATCACGCATCGAAGGGGTTCGTGCGACCCCGGGTGCCGGGACCCACGTGCCTCTCTACATCCTCGGTTCGTCGCTGTTCGGCGCACAGCTCGCTGCCGCCCTCGGACTCCCCTACGCCTTCGCGTCCCACTTCGCACCGCAGGCCCTGACGCAGGCAGTCGAGTTGTACCGCCGCGAATTCCGGCCGTCGGAGGTCCTCGCCGAGCCGTATGTGATCGCCGGTGTCGGCGTGATCGCCGACGACGACCCGGACGTCGCGCAGCAGCAGCTGCAGATCGCCCGGCGTAACCGCGTCTCGCTGCTGTACGGACGCGGCCGGACCTTCACCGACGAGGAAGCCGATGCCGTGCTGTCGATGCCCCAGGGGCGCCAGATCGACGAGATGCTCACCTACGCCGGCATCGGGACACCCGACGAGGTGCGCCAGTACCTGAGCTGGTTCGCCGGGCATGCCGACGCCGACGAGCTCATCGTCGCGTCGCTCGCGCCGAGCCGCGGTGTCTGGATGAGCACGCTCGGACATCTCGCCCCGGCGAATTCGCCGGTCGCCGTAGGGAATTGATCCCGGCCGCCGGCCTCAGTCCTCGAGCCGGAAGTCCGCGAAGTCGAAGCCGGGCACGACGACGCAGCTGACCAGAGCCGCCTCGTCGCCGATGGGCCGGGCACGCTGCCACACGCCGGGCGGCACCAGCGCCTGCGGCTGCTGTTCGGCCTCGATGTCGGGCCCGACGATGATCGGGGTCGGGTCGCCGGGGGCCTCGCCGTCGCCGCCGAGATCGAGCTGGACCGGCGCCCCGCGGTGGTGCAGCCAGATCTCCGAGCTGCGTACGGTGTGCCAGGCCGACTGTTGGCCGGGCATCAGGACGAAGTAGATGGCGGTTCCGGCGGCTCGGTCACCGGTGTAGCCCGCCGGGAGCACCGCGTTCGGCAGACCCACCTCGCTGCGCCAGGTCTCGCGGAACCAGCCACCCTCCGGGTGCGGTTGCAGATCAAGGCTTTTCGCCCAGTCCGGTAGCTCGCTGGCGCTCATCTACTCCCCTGTCTCGTGATCAGTTCCCGACGACCTCGGCGATGACGGTGACCGAACCGGGCGCGATCTCGGTGAAGCCGGCGTCGCGGACCGCGACCGCGGTTCCGGCGGCATCGGCGTCGAGCAGATCCCGCCATCGTTCCGGGGTGGCCTCACGCACCGCCATCGGACACTCATCGAGCCGCCACCGGATCGCCTCGTCGGCGTCGAGCAACTTCGCGGCGAGCATCGAGGCGTGCCCGACCTGTGCGGCGAGTTTGCCGACGGTCATGTCGAGCCCGGGATTGGTCCACAACACCACGCCGTGATCTGGCTTCTCGGTGGCCAGTTCGCCGTCGACCTCGGTGCCGCCGATCTGCAGCTTCTTGACCCGACGGTCGAGATCGCCGACGCGGCCGGGTACGTAGGCTCGCGCCTCGGCGTCGCCTTCGGTCGCAGTCACGCCCCACACCTCTTGCGCGGCAGCCCATTGCGCGCCACGCGCACGGCGGGCGATCTTACGAATCCGCGCGTTGCACCAGTCGTCCATCGCCGACGCCCACGGCCCGTCGCCGGCTGCGCGGTCGTCGAGACACAGCAGCGCGACGGCCCGCGCGGCCGCGGTCAACAGATCGGTGCGGTTCGGCGGATCGGACTTCTCGATGTGCAGCACCATCGCCATCGCCAGGACGTCGGCCGGGTCCTCGGGATCCTCCCCGCCACCGACGTATCCGACGAGGCGTCGATGGTTCGCCACCACTGCATCGGGGGTGACGGGTGGCCGCGTCGGAGCATCCGGGGTGATTGGCGAGCCCGTCACGGCGTCGGGCGGCACCGGCGTACCCGTGACGTCGGCGCTGTCCGTCATGTCCGACACGTCAGCCGAGCGGGACCCGCCGGTACACGCCGTCGGCGGCGTCCGCGGCCTCGATCTCGTCGCGTGAGACGCCGAGGATGAACAGCACGGCGTCGAGGAACGGATGGTTCAGCGTCGCGTCGGCGACCTCCCGCAACGCGGGCTTCGCGTTGAAGGCGATGCCGAGTCCGGCGACGCTGAGCATGTCGATGTCGTTGGCACCGTCGCCGACGGCGATCGTCTGCTCCATCGGCACACCGACCTGATCGGCGAAGGAACGGAGCGCATGCGCCTTGCCGGTCCGGTCGACGATCTCGCCGATCACACGTCCGGTGAGCTTGCCGTCGACGATCTCGAGGGTGTTCGCACGCACGAAGTCGAGTTCGAGTTCGTGGGCCAGCCCGTCGATGACCTGCCGGAACCCGCCCGACACCAGGCCGCAGTGGAAACCGAGCCGATGCAGCGTGCGGATGGTGGTGCGCGCACCAGGCGTGAGCTGCAAGGACTTCGCGACGTCGTCGATGACTCCGGCGTCGAGCCCGGCGAGGGCCGCGACGCGCTGGTGTAGTGACTGCTCGAAGTCGAGTTCACCGCGCATGGCGGCTTCGGTGACCGCCGCGACCTCGGCCTCGCGGCCGGCCTTCGCGGCGAGCATCTCGATGACCTCGCCCTGGATCAGGGTGGAGTCGACATCGAAGACGATGAGGCGCTTGGCGCGTCGGGCCAGACCACCGCGTTCGACGGCGATGTCGACCGAGTGCTTCGCGGCGACCTCGGCGAGCCCCTTGCGCAGGGCCGCGTCGGCGGCCACCCCGCCGCGTCCGGCCACGCTGACCATCAGTTCGAGGCCGGTGAGCGGATAGTCGGCGATACCGCGGATCGAGTCGATGTTGCCGCCCTGGCCGGCCAGCTTCGCGGCGACCGCACTGAACGCGGTGGCCGTGACCGGGCTGCCGAGGATCACGACGGCATGGGACGAGGTGGTGCGGCTCCCGGGATCGACGCCGATCTCCACCCGCACGTCGAAGCCGATGGAGGCCATCGCCTGCTCGACGATCTCCTGCAGTGTCTCGGGATCACCGCTCGCGGAGACGAGCACGCCGAGCGTCAGCTGCCCGCGGATGACCACCTGCTCGACATCGAGCAGGGCAACGGCCTGACCGGCCAGGGCACCCATGAGAACAGAGGTGACGCCTGGCCGGTCGGGACCGGTGACGGTGAAGAGAACGGTCGTACCGGTAGTGCCTGTTGAGTCGTTGCTCACCGGTCAGCGCGGATCGGGATCCGGCGACCCCTCATGCGATCCGACGGTGAACGGCTCGCGGCG
Source organism: Gordonia namibiensis NBRC 108229 (assembly GCF_000298235.1). GTDB lineage: Bacteria > Actinomycetota > Actinomycetes > Mycobacteriales > Mycobacteriaceae > Gordonia > Gordonia namibiensis. The sequence continues at coordinate 40,216 of NZ_BAHE01000009.1, read as the reverse complement.
AGCCTCCTCCATCTGGCGATCCTTGCCCGCGTCGTGGCCCGGGCCGACATGAGCTTCGGCACGCATCCGCTCAATCATGTGCGGGTAGTGCAGCTCGAAGGCCGGACGCTCCGAACGGATGCGGGGCAGCTCGGTGAAGTTGTGGCGCGGCGGCGGCGACGAGGTCGCCCACTCCAGCGAATTGCCGAAGCCCCACGGATCGTCGACGGTCACGACCTCGCCGTAGCGATAGCTGCGGAAGACGTTCCACAGGAACGGCAGGGTCGACAGGCCGAGGATGAACGCACCGACGGTCGAGATGGTGTTCAGCGTGGTGAAGCCATCCGACGGCAGGTAGTCGGCGTAACGACGCGGCATGCCCTCGTTGCCCAGCCAGTGCTGCACCAGGAACGTCATGTGGAAGCCGATGAACGTCAGCCAGAAGTGGATCTTGCCGAGGCGCTCGTCGAGCATGCGTCCGGTCATCTTCGGGAACCAGAAGTAGATGCCGGCGTAGGTGGCGAACACGATGGTTCCGAAGAGCACGTAGTGGAAGTGCGCGACCACGAAGTAGCTGTCGGACAGGTGGAAGTCCAGCGGCGGGCTCGCGAGCAGAACACCGGTCAGACCACCGAAGAGGAAGGTCACGATGAAGCCGACCGAGAACAGCATCGGCGTCTCGAACGTGATGTGACCTCGCCACATCGTTCCGATCCAGTTGAAGAACTTCACGCCGGTCGGAACCGCGATGAGGAACGTCATGAAGGAGAAGAACGGCAGCAGCACGGCGCCGGTGACGTACATGTGGTGCGCCCACACGGCAGCAGACAGGGCGGCGATCGCGAGGGTCGCGTAGATCAGGCCCGAGTAACCGAAGATCGGCTTACGCGAGAAGACCGGGAAGACCTCCGAGACGATGCCGAAGAACGGCAGCGCGATGACGTACACCTCGGGGTGTCCGAAGAACCAGAACAGGTGCTGCCACAGGATGACGCCGCCGTTGGCCGGGTCGTAGATGTGGGCGCCGAACTGGCGGTCGACCTCGAGGCCCATCAGGGCGGCGGTCAGCAGCGGGAAGATCAGCAGGATGAGCACGCTGGTCACCAGGATGTTCCAGGTGAAGATCGGCATGCGGAACATGGTCATACCGGGTGCACGGAGGCAGATCACGGTGGTGACCATGTTGACGCCACCGAGGATCGTGCCCAGACCGGACACAGCCAGACCCATGATCCACAGGTCGGCACCGATGCCGGGGCTGTGCACGGCGTCGGTCAGCGGCGTGTAGGCCGTCCAACCGAAGTCGGCAGCACCGCCCGGGGTGATGAAGCCGGCGATGGCGATGGTCGAACCGAAGACGAACAGCCAGAAGCCGAGTGCGTTCAGTCGCGGGAAGGCGACGTCGGGCGAACCGATCTGCAGCGGCAACACGAAGTTGGCGAAGCCGATGACGATCGGGGTCGCGTACATCAGCAGCATCACGGTGCCGTGCATCGTGAAGAGCTGGTTGAACTGCTCTGTCGACAGGAACTGCATGCCCGGCTGCGCGAGCTCACCACGCATCAGCAGCGCCATGAGGCCACCGATGAGGAAGAACGCGAAACATGCAGTGATGTACATCATGCCGATCAGCTTGTGATCGGTCGTCGTCAACAGCTTGTAGATGAACGAACCCTTGGGCTGATAGCGCTCCGGGAATGGTCGCACTGGAGCCACTTGCGTGGTGGGTTGGTCTACCGCGGTCACAGATCCTCCTCTTGCGCGAGCTCGACGTCGAACCCCTTCGAACGTCGGTCGGCACATGAACACAAACCGAGCGCTGGGTACTGATCCTAAACCCTTACCGACGCCCGGGCCGAGCGGGTCCTACGATCTGTCGTATTCGACGCCCGGCACACCACATCGGTGGTGCTCAAACCCTTTTCCTCGTCGACGCGCCGGGTGTTCGGGACACCCTCGGCAGCGTCTGCGACCGACGGTCTCGCGGCCCTGTAGAAGCCTACGCTCGACGCCTCGGCGCCGGTGCTAGGTTGGGCGGGTGCAGAGCAGGGGTAACGGGGTCACGGATGTACGTGTTCGTCGTGTCCGGGGTCGCCGGCCCGTCTGGGCAGCAGCGGTCCTCGGCGTGGTCGTCGTCGCCGTAGCGGCGTGCTCGAGTGACGAGCAGCTGACCACTCCCGACGGCTCCCCCATCTCGACCACCGTCACGCGTGTCGCGGAGGTCAACATCGTCTCCCCCGAGCGCGACTTCTCCAGGACGTGTCTCGCGCCCACGGCCGCGGAATCCGGCACCACCGATGCCACGAGGATCGTCGTGACCGACCCGACGTTGCTCGACGCACTGTGTGCCCTGGGAATGGGCGACAAGGTGGCGGCGGTGACCGCGGCTCCCGGTTCGGTGCCCGCATACCTCGGGCCGCAATTGACGTCCGTACCGGCGATCGGGACCACCCCCGACGCCGCCGCGGTCTCCGAGGCCGACGCCGACCTCGTCCTCACCACGCCCGAGACGGCCGCGTCGTCGAAGACCTTCCGCGGTGTCCGCTCGGTGACCATCCCGGTCGGCGACTGGCAGGAACAGTTCCAGGCGGTGGCCGAGGCGGTCGACCGCAGCGAGGCCGGCCGGCAGCGTCTGGCCGAGTTCACCACCGAGGCCGCCAAGACCGGCAGGCGCATGGATGCCTCGCACACCCAGGTGTCGCTGGTCCGGTTCGGCGAGGACTCGGAGACCATCGCCGGCATGGACACCTTCGCCGGCCAGATCCTCGGCGAGATCGGCGTGCAGCGCCCCGCTCCGCAACGGGTCCCCGACTCCTTCCCCGTCACGTCGGAGAACTTCCGCGAGGCCGAAGGCGACCTCATCTATGTGAGCTTCGAAGGCGAGAAGGGTCAGCAGCACGGCGAAGAGGTTCTGCTCAGCGACGAGTGGCTGGGACTGGGTGCCTCGATGTGGAAGCGCGTCCTCGCCGTCGACGACGCGGTCTGGTACGACTCCTCCGGCCTCGCCGCCGCCTGGCTGGTCCTCAACGACGTCAAGGGTTCGCTCGACGGGAACTCCTGAGTCACCCCCGCGTCCACCGTTTGGATCAGGCCAGGTCAAACCCTCGCCCCGGACGTTCTGACGTATCACTGTTTGCGCATGACTGTCACCGATCAGTACCTGGCCAACAACGCCGAATACGCCAAATCCTTCAACGGCCCCCTCCCGCTGCCGCCGAGCAAGCACATCGCCATCGTCGCGTGCATGGACGCCCGCCTCGACGTCTACCGCGCGCTCGGCATCAACGAGGGCGAGGCCCACGTGATCCGCAACGCCGGCGGCGTCGTCACCGCCGACGAGATCCGCTCTCTCGCGATCAGCCAGCGCCTTCTCGGAACCACCGAGATCGTCCTGATCCACCACACCGACTGCGGCATGCTCACCTTCACCGACGACGACTTCAAGCGCGACATCCAGGCCGAGATCGGCCAGAAGCCTGAGTGGGCCGCCGAGGCGTTCAGCGACATCGACGAGGACTTGCGCCAGTCGCTCAACCGCATCAAGAACAGCCCGTACATCACCAAGACCAGCTCGCTGCGCGGCTTCGTCTTCGACGTCGCGACCGGCCTCCTCCGCGAGGTCTCCTGACCTCTCTGATCCGCAGACAGCACTGACCGGGTACGCCCACTACTGCGTACCCGGTCAGTCGCTTCTCGCCAGTCGCTTCTCGTCAGTCCCCGGAGTCGTCCGAGCGCTTCACCGCGTCGGGTGCGTTCTCCCGGGTCGCCATACCGCCCTCACGTCCGTGGTCCTTGGGGCCGGGAGGGTCCTTGCGAACCTCGGCAGTGCCCTCGTCATGTTCGGCCTGCTGGTCCTTCGACTGTCCCATCGGTGCCTCCTCGCACTCGTGATGCCGCTGTACCTGCGAATCGATCATCTCCCTTACCCGCGGCGAACGACGGGGAAACCGCCGTGTCGGGGGCCGTCGTTAGACTGGCGGGCGATCCTCGATGCCATCAGAATCGCAGCTCAGTGGGCCGACTCCCCCGGACTCCGCCCCGACGCCTCGTTCCCTCGCACCGCTCCACGCCCTGTGGCGCCCCGGTGTGGGTATGGCCGTGTGGGTCGACGGCGAGCCGGCCGACCTGCCGGAGCCGCTCCGTGACGCCCTGTCCGGCCGCCGGTTCCGCAGCGAGATCCCGATCGTCGGCGAGGGCAACCGACGGCAGTTCGTCCGTGCTGCGACGCTCGGCCTGACCTCTGCGGTGTCCCTGCTCGACGCCTCGCGGTCGGTGACGGTCAGCGGTGACGTCCGGTGGTACCGGTATCTGCTCGACGGCGTGCGTTCCTTCGTCGCCGCCGGCTCAGTGGCGCCGTCGGCCGAGCAGGTTGCGGGCGAATGGTTGCTCCGCTGGGTCGTCATCCCGACGCCGACGTGGCGCAGCTGGCATGCCGTCGTCCTGGGGAGCGCTCCAGATGCCCTGCTGCACAACGGTTCCCACGCCGCATTGGACGATCTCCTCGCCGAGCTCGTCGACCACGAATGCCGCACCACGATCGCCCGCTCCGTCCCCCGGCTCGGCGAGCCGCGTCCGGCATCGCTGGTGGTCCGCGCGCTGCTGCCCGGCACCGACGCCGGCCCGCCCTGTGCCCCCGAGCGACTCGCGGCCGCCGTGGGGAGCTGGTCCCGGTGGAATGCCGGGGTGCCGCGGGACGACCAGTCCCTCATCTTCCGTCTCCACGAACCCGAATACGACGACCTGGCCGATTCCCACTGGGACGACGCGTGGGCCGACGACTCCTTCGAACTGCCGACGCGCGACGACGTCGCCGATGCTTCCCGGTGGCGACTCGAGGTCTGCCGACGCAGCATCGACGGTCAGATCGAGCCGGTGGCACCCCACCGTCTCGACGCTCACGAACTCGACGAGCTGACCACCGCGCTGGCCACCGCGGTACGCGAGTTCCCCGAACTCGACCGGGCCGACCCGGATCGCGGTTCCCTCGACTTCCTACTCCCCACCGACGTCGCCGCCGAGCTCTTCGCCACCGGCGCCGCCGCCCTCGGTGCCGCCGGTATCCCGGTGCTGCTCCCCCGCACCATCGCCGAGGTCCGACCAAGCCTCACCCTGCGCGCGCTGCCCCCACCCGGTGGCGGCGCACCGGCGGCAATGGTCGGTCTCCGCGAGATCCGTGAGTTCGAATGGCGCCTCGCTCTGGGTGATACGCCCGACGCCATCACCCTGACCGACGCCGACCTCGACGAGCTGTCCGGGCAGAAGGGCGATCTCGTCCGGGTACGCGGCGTGTGGGTTCGCGCCGAGGGATCGGCGCTGACACGCGCCGCCGCATTCGTGGCAACTCAGCGGGCGCTCGCCGCATCCCAACCGCCCGCCGACTTCGGCGAACTGTTCGGTCTGGTCACCGGCGAGGCCGACAAGCTCCCGGTCCCCGTCACCCGGGTCGAAGGACTCTCGTGGCTCGACGACGTCGCCGAAGGCGGCGCCATCCGCCCCGAACCCGTCACTCCCCCAGCTGATCTGGAGGCCGTACTGCGCCCCTATCAACAGCGGGGTCTGGACTGGCTGGCACATCTGTCGAACCTGGGCGTCGGAGGCGTTCTCGCCGACGACATGGGTCTGGGCAAGACGCTGCAGGTGATCGCACTCGAGTGCCACGAGCGTAATGTGGTCGACCACGACGCCGACACCCCCGGCCCCACCCTGGTGGTCTGCCCGATGTCGTTGGTCGGCAACTGGTCTCGTGAGTTCGCGCGTTTTGCGCCAACGCTGCGGGTGGCGATCCACCACGGCCCCTCGCGGGCATCGGGAGCCGCCTTCACGGCGATCCGGAACTCCGTCGACGTGGTGATCACGACCTTTGCGATCGCCGGCCGCGATCTCGAACTGCTCTCCGAGCAGCCCTGGCACCGCGTCGTCGTCGACGAGGCCCAGCACCTCAAGAACGTCAACACGATTGCCTCCAAGGCGATCCGGAACATCCCCGCCGGTCGACGCCTCGCGCTGACCGGCACCCCGGTGGAGAACCGCCTCGAGGACTTGCGCGCGGTGATCGACCTGGTGAACCCCGGTCTGCTCGGGTCGGCGTCGGTGTTCCGTGCCCGATATGCCGAACCCATCGAACGCGAACGCGACCCCGGTGCCCTCCGGCGCCTGTCGGCGATCACCCGGCCGTTCATCCTGCGTCGCGAGAAGACCGACCCCGCCATCGCCGCCGATCTGCCGGAGAAGGCGGATTTCGCGGTACGCGCCAACCTCACCGTCGAGCAGGCCGCCCTCTACCGTGCGGTCATCGACGAACTCATGGCCGCGCTGCGCGACAAGCAGCAACGCACCCTGCGCCGTCGAAACGTGCTGGCCGCCCTCACCCGGCTCAAGCAGGTGTGCAATCACCCGGCGCACTACCTCGCCGATGGCACCGATCTCATCCGTGACGGCGAACATCGTTCGGGCAAGGTCGAATTGCTGGCCGACATCGTCTCCACCGTTGCCGACGAGGGTGACCGCGCACTCGTCTTCACCCAGTTCGCGGCGTTCGGCGAGATGCTGTCGGGCTGGCTCGCCGAACAGTTCGGCACCGAGACCCCGTTGCTCCACGGCGGACTCGGCCGCACGGAACGCGATCGCATGGTCGCCGACTTCCAGTCCGACGACGGCCCCCCGGTGATGCTGGCGACCCTCAAGGCGGGCGGTACCGGCCTCAATCTCACCGCGGCCAACCACGTCATCCACGTGGACCGGTGGTGGAATCCCGCCGTCGAGGACCAGGCCACCGACCGTGCCTACCGCATCGGCCAGAACCAGAAGGTGTCCGTGCACCGGTTCGTCTGCGTCGGCACCATCGAGGAACGGATCGACGACATGATCGCCAAGAAGCGCGAACTGTCGCGGCTCACCGTCGCCGCCGGCGAGAACTGGGTCTCCGACCTCGCCGACGACGAACTCTTCGAACTGTTCCGGCTCCGCGAGGATGCGGTGAGCGAATGACCGTCCGCAAGAAGGGCACCCAGCGCAAGGGCGAACGCGGCACCATCGCCGTCCGCGGATACGGCCTCACGCCGTGGTCGCGGGCGTTCGTCGACGTGGTCGAGGGTCGCAGCGCCGACGGCGAGGCGGTCGCCGACAGCCGGCATGTCACCAAGGCGCGCAGGTACTTCCGCGACCGGCATGTGCGCGGACTCCGGATCGGTGCGGGTCAGGTGACGGCGTCGGTCGAGGGCACCCAGCTCGAACCGTTCGACGTCATCATCACCACCCGCACCGTCCACACCCCGACGCTGGCCGGCTTGCTCCGCGACCGCGGCGGCGTCGAGGAACTCATGCGGCTCACGCGCGGAGAGCAGCCGCCGATACTCGGTGAGCTGCTCGTGCCCACCGATTCCGCGGACGTCGCGACCGACTGCACCTGCCCCGACGAGGCCCCACGGTGCGTCCATGCCCTTGTCACCAGCTACGAGATCGCCGCCGAGATCGACCGGTCGCCGCTGACGCTGCTGACGGTGATGGGTACCGATCTGCGTGACCTGCTCGCCGAGATCGACTCGCGGCCCGCGCAATCGCTCGTCACCGAGGCCGACGCGTCGTCGGGGCCGCTGCGGCCCGACGACTTCTACGGCACCACCTCAACGCTGCCGCCGCTTCCGACGGTTCCGCGGATGAATCCGCTCACCGCGCTCGACGGTTCGGATCTCCGTGCCGCGCTGCGCGCCACGGGTGTCGCGCCGGCCGACATCGCCGAGGCCATCGACGAACTCGGCGATCTCTACGATCGCCTGACCGCCGGCGATTTGTAGAAGTAGTGCGCGCTATGTGCGCACTACTTCTACGAAAACAGCTTCGGCGCCGCAATTTTCAGTTTCCCGCTGGAATGATCGGTGCAGAGCGCACTGCCTCAGCGACAGGTTCTACAACAGTGTGCCGAGACACCTGAATGATCCAAGAGAGCCCGACGCCGTACTCAACTTCAGTCGGCCGTAGAGCATCACAGGCAGTTGCCTATTGTTATTGAACCGGCGATCAGGGGTGCCGTTGAGGTTGACGTACCTCCAAGTCGTGTCGACTTGGAGGGCGTCTCTGGGCGGCGAAGAGTTCTCAACGAAGCGCTTCTGTCCGTGAACAACAAGTGGGTCGCCGTAGTGAATATGACTGAATCGCTTTGTATCCCGGACCAATACCCGATCCGGAAGGAAATAGAGCCCAGATTTTCCTGCTTCAATCGAGGGCACTTCGATATTCGTCTTCAGCCTCTTCGGACCGACAAAGTTGACATTGGCAGGGACGGAACTGACGAGCGTCGATGCACCCGAATCACGCTCGACCTGGTGGACTCCGATTACATCGCCGGTCTCAGTAATCCTCCATAGGTTTCTGCGATTCGGAAAGCAAACGTATTTTCGTGATGAGGGTAATTAATGCACGCGAACCGAAAACGACAGTGCCGCACACTCTAGCCAACGCCCATGACAGGTCTTTGGTCAGCACTCGCATGAGACCGCAGGGCCGTTTATCCAGGCGTCAATCGCCGTGGCGGGACGGGTTTTGCAAGATCCTCGCCGGCCGAAGTCGACGAACTCGGCGATCTCTACGATCGCCTGACCGCCACAGATTTATAGCCCGAAACCGCGCTGAGCGCGGCTTCGGGCTATAAATCGGCTGGGGACTAGAAGTCCCAGTCTTCGTCTTCGGTGTTGACGGCCTTGCCGATGACATACGAGCTGCCCGACCCTGAGAAGAAGTCGTGGTTCTCGTCGGCGTTCGGCGACAGCGCCGACAGGATCGCCGGGTTCACGTCGGTCTCGTCCTTCGGGAACATCGCCTCGTAGCCGAGGTTCATCAGAGCCTTGTTGGCGTTGTAGCGCAGGAACTTCTTGACGTCCTCGGTGAGCCCGACCTCGTCGTAGAGCGCCTCGGTGTAGTCGCTCTCGTTGTCGTACAGCTCGAACAGCAGCTCGAAGGTGTAATCCTTGAGCTCCTGACGACGCTCCGGCGTCTGGGTCTCGAGGCCACGCTGGTACTTGTAGCCGATGTAGTAACCGTGGACGGCCTCGTCGCGGATGATGAGGCGGATCAGGTCGGCGGTGTTGGTGAGCTTGGCGCGGCTCGACCAGTACATCGGCAGGTAGAAGCCCGAGTAGAACAGGAACGACTCGAGCAGCGTCGAGGCGACCTTGCGCTTGAGCGGGTCGTCGCCACGGTAGTAGTCCATGACGATCCGCGCCTTGCGCTGCAGATTCTCGTTCTCCTCCGACCAGCGGAAGGCCTCGTCGATCTCCTTGGTGGAGCACAGGGTCGAGAAGATCGAGCTGTAGGACTTGGCGTGCACCGACTCCATGAACGCGATGTTGGTGAGCACCGCCTCCTCATGCGGAGTGGTGGCGTCCGGGATCAGCGACACCGCGCCGACGGTGCCCTGAATGGTGTCGAGCAGCGTCAGGCCGGTGAATACCCGCATGGTGAGCTGCTTCTCGTACTCGGTCAGCGTGCCCCAGGACGGGATGTCGTTGGACACCGGCACCTTCTCCGGCAGCCAGAAGTTGCCGGTGAGGCGATCCCACACCTCGGCGTCCTTCTCGTCGGGGACGCGGTTCCAGTTGATCGCCGAGACCCGGCTGACCAGCTTGATGGGGGCGCCGTCGGCGGGGCTGTGGCTTTCGGTGGAGGTCATGACTGTTCCTCGTCTAACGGGGGGTGTGGGTGCCGGAAGTGATGAAAGGTGCGGTGGCGCAGGGGGTCACAGCATGCATGACACGCAGCCCTCCACCTCGGTCCCCTCGAGCGCGATCTGACGCAGACGGATGTAGTACAGCGTCTTGATCCCCTTGCGCCATGCGTAGATCTGCGCCTTGTTGACGTCACGCGTGGTGGCGGTGTCCTTGAAGAACAGCGTCAGGCTCAGGCCCTGGTCGACGTGCTGCGTCGCCGCGGCGTAGGTGTCGATGATCTTCTCGTACCCGATCTCGTACGCATCCTGGTAGTACTCCAGGTTGTCGTTCGTCATGTACGGCGCCGGGTAATAGACGCGACCGATCTTGCCTTCCTTGCGGATCTCGATCTTGGCCGCGACCGGGTGGATCGAGCTGGTCGAGTGGTTGATGTAGCTGATCGAACCGGTCGGCGGAACGGCCTGCAGGTTCTGGTTGTAGATGCCGTCGCGCTGGACGGCCTCCTTCAGCTCACGCCAGTCGTCCTGGGTCGGGATGTGAATCCCGGCCTGCCCGAAGATGTCCCGCACCTTCTGGGTCTCCGGCTCCCACACCTTGTTGGTGTACTTGTCGAAGAACTCACCCGACGCGTACTTCGACTTCTCGAAGCCGGTGAACGCCTGGCCGCGCTCACGGGCGATCCGGTTCGACGCACGCAGTGCGTGGAAGAGCACCGTGTAGAAGTAGATGTTCGTGAAGTCGATGCCCTCGTCGCTGCCGTAGAAGATGCGCTCGCGGGCCAGGTAGCCGTGCAGGTTCATCTGGCCGAGGCCGATGGCGTGAGAGTTGTTGTTGCCGTGCTCGATCGACGGCACCGAGGTGATCGAGGTCTGGTCGCTCACCGCGGTGAGTCCGCGGATGGCGGTCTCGATGGTCTGGCCGATGTCGGGCGAGTCCATCGTCTTGGCGATGTTCAGCGACCCCAGGTTGCACGAGATGTCCTTGCCCACATGGGAGTAGGACAGGTCGTCGTTGAAGGTCGACGCCGTCGAGACCTGCAGGATCTCCGAGCACAGATTGGAGTGGGTGATCTTGCCGTCGATCGGGTTCGACCGGTTCACCGTGTCCTCGAACATGATGTACGGGTAGCCCGACTCGAACTGCAGCTCGGCGAGGGTCTGGAAGAACTCGCGCGCCTTGATCTTGGTCTTGCGGATACGACGATCCTCGACCATCTCGTGGTAGCGCTCGGTGACGTTGACGTCGGCGAACGGCGCGCCGTAGACGCGTTCGACGTCGTACGGGCTGAACAGGTACATGTCGTCGTTGTTCTTGGCCAGCTGGAACGTGATGTCCGGGATGACCACGCCGAGCGACAGCGTCTTGATGCGGATCTTCTCGTCCGCGTTCTCGCGCTTGGTGTCGAGGAAGCGGTAGATGTCGGGGTGATGGGCGTGCAGGTAGACCGCGCCCGCACCCTGACGCGCGCCGAGCTGGTTGGCGTAGGAGAAGGAGTCCTCGAGCAGCTTCATGATCGGGATGACACCCGAGCTCTGGTTCTCGATCTTCTTGATCGGTGCGCCGTGCTCACGAATGTTGGAGAGCAGCAACGCAACTCCGCCACCGCGCTTGGACAGCTGCAGGGCCGAGTTGATGGAGCGGCCGATCGACTCCATGTTGTCCTCGATGCGGAGCAGGAAGCACGAGACCGGCTCGCCGCGCTGCTTCTTGCCCGAGTTGAGGAAGGTCGGGGTGGCCGGCTGGAAGCGGCCGGAGATGATCTCGTCGACCAGGTTGCGGGCGAGGGCGGTGTCGCCGTCGGCCAGCGTCAGCGCCACCATGCAGACGCGGTCCTCGAAACGCTCGAGGTAGCGCTTGCCGTCGAAGGTCTTGAGTGTGTAGCTCGTGTAGTACTTGAACGCTCCGAGGAACGTCGGGAAGCGGAACTTCTTGTCGTAGGCGTGCTTGAACAGGCCCTTGACGAACTCGCGGTCGTACTTGTCGAGGACCTCGGGCTCGTAGTAGTTCTCCTCGACGAGATAGTCGAGCTTCTCGTCGAGGTCGTGGAAGAACACGGTGTTCTGGTTGACGTGCTGCAGGAAGTACTGGCGTGCGGCCTCGCGATCCTTGTCGAACTGGATCTTGCCGTCGGCGTCGTACAGGTTGAGCATCGCGTTGAGCGCATGGAAGTCGAGCTCGCCGGGTTCATGACCCGACGGGCCGGCATGCACGCCCGACTTGCTTGCTGAAGAGGTGTCCGAGACGGCGGCGGCGGTGGGCGACACGACAGATGACTCCTGCGGTTAGTGGGGGCTTACCAAGTGCCTCGTGGGCAGAGTATGGGCGGGGTGTGACAGTCCGGTGGCGACGCGCTGGGCGGGCGTCAGGCGGGTGTGGCGTGCAGCGACACACCACCTGCGAACGCCGGGCTCTGGGCGAAGTCGGCCAGTCCGGCGCGGACGCGGTCGACGTCGTCGGTGGTGCCCATCAGTTCGAATCGGTACAGGTAGGGCACGCGACATTTGCGCGAGATGATGTCGCCGGCGTAGCAGAACTCCTCACCGAAGTTCGTGTTGCCCGCCGCGATCACCCCCCTGATCAGGGATCGGTTGTGTTCGTCGTTGAGAAAGCGGATGACCTGCTTGGGGACGAAGCCGCCGGGTTGCCCCGTCGCCTTGCCTCCCCCGTAGGTCGGGCAGACCAGCACGTACGGCTCGTCGACACCGAATTCACCTGCTGCGCCGGTCAGCGGGATGCGCACGGAACGCATGTCCAGCTTCTCGACGAACCGGTGGGTGTTCTCGGAGACCGAGGAGAAGTAGACGATCAACGGCGAGGTGGCCGACATGTCTCCCTCCAACCCTGCTGACGATGACCGATTGTGATGACGATTGTTCGTTGCGTCCGCGCTCGGGACGCCTGGTGGTTCCAACACCGGAACCGTCGTGACCATTTCCCCGTCGGGGCCGATGGCCACGTTCATCTCGGCTGTCACATCCCGACGCGGCGGATCCGGCTTCCCCTTCGGATCACACCCGCGTCGGGGTCGATGGTGACGGCAGACTGCCGGCGATCAGGCAGCAGCGGTGGCGAGCGCCTTGATGCGGTCGGGACGGAAGCCCGACCAGTGCTCGTCGCCGGCGACGACGACCGGAGCCTGCAGGTAGCCGAGCGCCATGACGTAGTCACGGGCTTCCGGGTCCTGGCTGATGTCGACGATCTCGTAGGACAGACCCTGCTTGTCGAGAGCCTTGTAGGTGGCGTTGCACTGGACACATGCCGGCTTCGTGTAGACGGTGATGGAAGACATCGAGTGGTTCTCCTCGGGTCGTTGGAATCGCCAGTGACATGCAGTTTCCCAGCGTAAAGATGGTGATCTGAGTCACCGTCTTCCTGGCGTTTCCGGAGGAGTAGATCCGCTTCCTCTTGTCCGCCTGACTGGTAGTGCAAACACTACACCTAGTGGCTGACATTTCTGGGCACCACAAGGGGTTGTGAATAACATTGGTGGAAGACATGCAGGTCGGGCGGGTGCAGGATCATAAATTCCGGCGTGTCACGCTTGCGTCCGGCGTGTCGTTCACAGGTTGTCCAGGGGTCCTCCACAACGTGTGCACCGGCAGTCCACAAGCACCAGGTCGTCATACCTCTATATGTGCGCACGAAACGACGACGCCGCGCCGGGCATGTACCCGACGCGGCGTCGACGAAAACGGAAGAGACGGATCAGACGCTGACGGCGACCTCATCGACGATGCGCGTGACGGAGGCGACGACCTTCTCCACGATCGCGGGATCGGTCAGTCCACCCTCGGGGAGCGCCGGGATCTGCAGACCGAGGTCGGCCTCCTCGATCGCGCGGCCACCGGCGATGCCGACCGACTTACGGGTGTCCTCGCGGGTCCACAGGCCGCCGTACTGGCCGAGCGCGGCGGACAGGACAGCGACGGGCTTGCCGTTGAGGGCGCCGTTTCCGTACGGGCGCGAGAGCCAGTCGATGGCGTTCTTCAGCGCGGCGGGAATGGTGCCGTTGTACTCGGGGGTGGCGATGAGCACACCGTCCGCCTTCGCGACAGCCTCGCGCAGGGCGATCACACCGGCGTCGAGGGTGCCCTCGACGTCAACGTCCTCGCTGTAGAACGGCAGCGAACCGAGATGGTCGACGACGGTGATGTGGACACCGGCGGGGGCGTTGTCGGCGGCGACCTGGGCCAGCTGACGGTTCACGGAGGCAGCACGCAGGCTTCCGACGAGGGCTACCAGTTCGACGACTCGATCCGACATGACATTCCTTTCGACGAGGGCACCGGCCCGGCGAGGGCGGTGGATACGAAGCCAGCAACCGGACCCGAGTCCGATTGATTCCCGATAGCGGCGAAGAGTTACCCTCATCACGTGCCGAACGGGCCAGACCACTCCCCGCTCCATATCTCCTTCAACACCTCGGGGACCGAACGTGCCGACGCCGCACGCAATCGGCGTCTGTTGCTGGCTGCCGCCAAGAACCTGATCGATCACCACGGTGCCGCCGCGGTGACCATGGAGGCGGTCGCCCGCGAGGCCGGCGTCGGCAAGGGCACCGTGTTCCGCCGCTTCGGCAACCGAACCGGACTGATGCTCGCGCTCCTCGACCACTCCGAATCGGAGATGCAGCAGGCCTACCTGTCCGGGCCCGAACCGCTGGGTCCCGGCGCGCCGCCGCTCGACCGGCTGCTGGCCTATGGCCGGGCCCGACTCAAACTCACCTGCGACCACCTCGACATCCTCCTCGAGGCCGGGGCGGCCGGTGACGACTTCATGACCCACCCGGTGGGCCGCGCGTCCACGCAGCATGTTCAGATCCTGCTGCGGCAGTTGGGGTTCGCCGATGAGTTGGACTTCATGTCGCTTGCCGTGCAGGCTCCGCTGGCCGCCGGATCGGTGCGCTTTCTGATGGTCGAGGTTGGCCTCGACCTGGAGACCATCACCACCCAGTGGCAGGAGATGGTCACCGCGCTCGTGACCTCCCGCGGTCCACACTGACTCCACTCGACCGGCCGGCGTCATCACCGTGGCTTCGTCGCGCGCCGCCGTCGGTCGCCCTCTAGCCTGGTGTCTGGCCGGCCGCGCCAGCGCCGGCCGGTGATCTCGAGAAAGCGGTGGTGAGTGGTGAAGGCAGTGATCGTCGGCGCGGGTATGGGCGGCATGTCGGCGGCCATCGCCCTCAAACAACTCGGTGTCGACGTCGAGGTGTACGAGCAGGTGACCGAGAACAAGCCGGTGGGTGCGGCGATCTCGGTGTGGTCCAACGGCGTCAAATGTCTGAACCACCTCGGCCTCGAGAAGGAGACCGCCGAACTCGGCGGCATCGTCGACTCGATGAGTTACGTCGACGGTTTCACCGGTGACACCATGTGCCGCTTCAGCATGCAGCCGCTCATCGACGAGGTGGGCCAGCGCCCCTACCCGATCGCGCGGGCCGAGCTGCAGCTGATGCTGATGAACGCCTACGGATACGACGACATCCACTTCGGCAAGAAGATGGTGGCCGTCCACGACGGTGCGGATCGCGCGACCGTCGAATTCGCCGACGGCACCACCGATTCCGCCGACATCGTGATCGGCGCCGACGGGGCGAAATCGCTGACCCGCGAGTACGTTCTCGGCGGCCCGGTCCAGCGCCGCTACGCCGGATACGTCAACTTCAACGGGCTCGTCGAGGTGGACGAGAACATCGGTCCGGCCACCGAATGGACCACCTACGTTGGTGATTCGCGTCGTGTGTCGGTGATGCCGGTGGCGGGCAACCGTTTCTACTTCTTCTTCGACGTCCCCATGCCCGAGGGCGTCCCGTTCGAACGCGGTACCGCACGAGAGGTGCTCGCCGACGAGTTCGCCGACTGGGCACCCGGAGTCCAAACCCTCATCGGCAAGCTCGATCCCGCGACGACCAACCGGGTCGAGATCCTCGACCTCGACCCGTTCGACACCTGGGTCAAGGGGCGCGTCGCCGTGCTCGGCGACGCCGCACACAACACCACCCCCGACATCGGGCAGGGCGGTTGTTCGGCGATGGAGGACGCGGTCGCATTGCAGTTCGCGTTCCGCGACCACCCCGACGATCCGTTCGCAGCCCTGGCCGCCTATCAGTCCGCGCGCACCGAGCGGGCCGGCGACCTCGTGCTGCGCGCCCGCAAGCGCTGCGACGTGACCCACGGCAAGGACCCGGAGAAGACCGCCGCTTGGTACGAGGAACTGCGTGGCGAGGACGGCACCAACATCATCCGCGGGATCGTCGGGAACATCGTCGGCGGGCCGCTCACGTCCTGAGACTCCGGACCCACGCGAATCATTCGCCGTCCGGGTCGATTCCGACCGTCTTCAGACCGTCGTGGGCGACCAGCGCCGCTTCCGCGGAGAGCGTCGGCCCCGGCGCGAGCAGGGACACCACCGACCACGGTGCACGCGAAGGCGAGTCACCGAGTCCCAGGGTCCCACCCGTCTCGAGGTCCGGTATGCCGAAGCGCACACCCGAATCGTTCACGTAGAACAGCGATTCGGTGCGGGCACTGTCGGCCTCGTTGCCCGTCACCTGGAGGTACTCCCCCGAGCCCGGCGGCAGATAGACCTCGTCGAGACCGGGCCCGGCACCGTCGGCCGACGTCAGACGTACCGGCCGGGCGTCGGACTCCAGCGGGAGTGCGCGACCGGCCAGCAGCGCGGTCTCGGCCCGCGGTTCGTCGGTGCCGCGAGACCAGCTGCGACACAGGGTCGGATCGGCGGACAGGCCGAGCATCGACGGGTTGACCTGGGGGAAGTCACCGATCGGCAACTCCTCCACCACCTTCAGGGTGGCGAGCTCGCCGGGCGCCACCGTCTTGACGGGTGCGGCGCCGTCGCGATCGGCGAGACGCAGGATCTCGGCGGCCGGGGCGCTGATCTCCTGCACACCGCCGCGGAGCACGACGTGATAGGTCGTCTCGTCGTCGACGTCCACCGACTTCACGACGGAACCGACAGTCGTCGAGTCGACCGCGCCCGGTTGCCCGGCACCCGGAACGGTGGGCACCTCCAGCGGTTCGACGAGCGGGAAGCTGTTGAGGAGGCCAGGGGTCATCCGGCGCGGTGTGACGCCGTCGAGACCGAGGGCACGCATGACCGGCGCACTGTCGGTGTCGACCGCCGCCCGGACCGGACTCCAGGCCCCGTCGCGGAACAGCTGATAGATCAGGAAGGTCTCGTCGCCGGTACGGACGAGCACCGCGTCTTCCGGACGAGCGGGCTCCACGGTCGACGACCCCAACACGGGTTTGTCGGCGATGACCGTCTGTCGGAGCGACTCGCTCGCGGAGTCCGACGAGACCGTCGACGAGTCGCACACCGTCCACATCGAGGTGCTCTTGTGCGCCGAACCCGGCAGCGAGGCAGGTGCACCCGGGATGCCCAGCAGCGGGCCGCGCGGGTAGGGCTCGAGTTTGGAGTCGGCCACCGACGCCGGCTTCTCGGAGCTCCCGGTGATCAGCCGGGCCGAGGCGAGATTGAGCACCGGGTGCAGAGTGTCCTCCACCAGAACGTAGGTGCTGCCGCTGTTCTTGCTGACGATGATGGTGGCGTCCCCGACCGATCCCTGTGGACGGACGAGGCCGTACACACCGCAGCCACCGAGGACGAGCAGGCCCAGGACGGTTCCGACAACGAGTGCCTGCAGCTGGGACC
Organism: Gordonia namibiensis NBRC 108229; assembly: GCF_000298235.1. Taxonomy (GTDB): domain Bacteria; phylum Actinomycetota; class Actinomycetes; order Mycobacteriales; family Mycobacteriaceae; genus Gordonia; species Gordonia namibiensis. The sequence goes on along the minus strand of NZ_BAHE01000009.1, from coordinate 22,901 downwards.
GCATCGGGTCGTGCAGCATCCGCACATCGCGGCGCACGAGCGCATGCTCGAGCCGTTTGATCAGGAAACGATAGCCGTTGACCTGAGCCTTGGTCGTCAGCTGACGTGCCACGACTCCCCCTGTCCGCACCGACCTCACGCGCCCGCCAACGGGCGTCGGTGTGGACCGGTTGTGATCTCCTGCGGCGTACCCCCTGCCGCGCGGTAGTAGCCTAACCGACAAATGAGCCCCTCACGTGTGGGGCTCCGCCGCCTGTGGACACACCGACGGGCGAGCCGCGTGGGGCGCGGCGCCGGGATCGAGGGGGGATCGTGGATCGGAACACGCGCGCGTCGGGGTTGCGCACACTCGTGGTGATCGAGGTGATCCTGGCTCTCGGCCTCGTGGTGTGGGCGTTGTCCGGCAGCGTGTGGGGGCTGTCGGCCCTGTTCGCGGCGGTCGTGATCGCGGCCGGGCTGGTGAGCGTGGGCGGTCGGCAGTCTCTGTTCGGCCGACTCGCCGCGCGGATGTCGTTCTCCTGGTCGCGGATGCGCCGGAGAGACTCCGATCTGAACCCCGCCCCGTTCGACGTCCCGCTGTCCGCACCCTCCACCCGGCCGTCGGCACACCGCTCGTCGACCCCCACGACCATCGGTGCCCGCTGGGTCGGCGACACCCTGGTCACCGTGGTCCGCGTGGACCCGGGTGGCCCCGCGGTCACCTACCTGACACCGGGCAACAGCACCCTCGGCGACGAGAACGGACAACTCGTCCCCCTCGACGTCCTCGCCGAGTGCATCGACCGGTACGACATCGCGCTCAGCTCGATCGAGGTCATCAGTCACGGTGTGCGCGTGTGGGGTTCGGGTGTCGCACCCGCGACCTACGACCGCACCCTCGGCCCGCTGTCGGCGACGGCCCAGCGTTCGGTCTTCGTCGTGCTGCGGCTCGATCCGCTCGAGTGTCCCGACGCCGTGGCACGACGCGGCGGCGGCGCGACCGGCGCCCTGCGCACGGCGACGGTCACGACCCGCCGGGTGGCCAAACGCCTGGCCGAACACGGACTGGCCACCACCATCCTGTCCGCCGCACAGATCACCTCGGTCACCACCCAGCTGACCGAGGGCGCCGGCATCGACTCGCTGACCGAGGAATGGGAGTCGGTCGGGGTCTCCGGGCTCCGTATCCGCAGCGCCGCAGTGGAACCGGATGCGCTGCCCGCCGTCGTCCGCGACATCTGGGTGAACTCGGCGGTCTCCACCACCCTCACCGTCCGTCTCCGGCACGTCACCGCCGACCGCCGCCATCGCAACGGACGACCCGAGGTCGAAGTCTCCGCGTTCGTGCGGTTCAACGAGTTCCCCGATGCACGGCGGTCGGTGCCCTCGTGGCCGGCCGGTCTGCAGCCGCTCGACGGCCGGCAGTTCGACGCCCTCGCCGTCAGCCTCCCCATCGCGACCCCCACCCGCCTGGACCGCAATCTACCGACCCTCACCGGCGAGGAAGCTCAGGCCTTCCTCGGCTCGGTTCGCCTCCCGGCCGGAGGGTGCGGGCAGCTCATCGGTGCCGACCACACGGGTCGCGCCGTCGCCACCCGACTGGTCGGCCCCGGCATCGCCACCGTGTCGGTCGCCGCCGGTATCCACGTCGTCGCGCAGATCGCGCTGCGCGCGGTCGCCGTCGGCGCCTCGGTGCGCGTCCACACCGACCGCCCGCATAGATGGGCACCGCTGGTCAGCGCCGTCGCCGACCCGAGCGCACTGTCACTCTCCGGGGACCGCACACCGGCCCGGCCGGGCCCCGCGCTCGTCATCGTCGACGGTGTCACTCCCCCGTCACCGCAACCGGATACGACGCGGATGATCGTGTCCGCTCCCGGCGTCGACGACCCCACCGTCGCTCCTACGGTTGCCCTGACCCAGAATCCGCGTGCGCCACAGGACCTCTCGCTCGACGCGGGCGGTCAACCGGTGCTGGTGACGATGGTCGCGACCCCGGACGAATGGAACCTCATCGGCGGGTACCCCGAGCCCGCCGCGCAGACGCCCGCAGCGCCGGTCCGGCGATAGCGGGAACTCGGTCGGCGGCGTCGGACTCTCGCTCACCCTGTCCGTTACCGCTCACCCGTTGATGATGAGCGCGAACGGATCCCGTGAGCGACTCCGGCGGATGACCCCGCGGTGTCACTCGGTGGCGGTCACCGCGGCCGGCGCGGACGCCGACACCTCCTCGGCCGCAGACACCGCGACCGGCACGAGCGCGCGGTAGAAGACCGCGCGCGCCGATGCGGCCCGCACGATCACGTCCGGGTCGTCGTCCGTGATCCACAGCGCCTGACCCGATTTCACGGTCAGCGGCGCGCCGCCGGCGGGACGGACCTCGATCGCACCGCTGAGCACGGCGAGGATCTGCGGTCCTGGCATGTCGAAGCAGATCGACGACGAGTGATGCAATCCGGTGCCGTCCAACTCGATCCGCGACAGCCGGAACTCCGGCGCCGGGGTGAGGTAGACACGCTCGGCGCCGATCATGCGCACCGGCGGCGCCATCTGGGCAGCGTCGACCGGAGTGAAGTCGAGGACGCGCAACAGCTCCGGGACGTCGATGTGCTTGGGCGTGAGGCCGCCGCGCAACACGTTGTCGGAGTTGGCCATGATCTCGACACCGGTACCCCGCAGGTACGCGTGGAGGTTGCCGGCGGGCAGGTACAGACCCTCCCCCGGCTCGAGATGCACGTGATTGAGCAGCAGCGAGGCGAGCACACCGGGATCGTTCGGATAGTCCTCGCCGAGCTCGCACACCGTGCGCAGTTCGGCGGCGAACTCCGTGCTTCCCGAGCTCAGCACCTCGATCGCGCCGTGCAGGACCGCGGGCACGAGCTGCCGGATCGACGCCTCCGGCAGCGTCAACCAAGTGGTGAACACTGCCCGCAGACCCTCGGAATCGGGTTGTCCGGCAAGCATTCCCAAGTAGTGGTCGAGTTCGCTGACTTGCAGTTCGCGCAGTAGTGCGACGGTCTTGTGCGGATCGCGGAAACCGGCCAGGGCGTCGAAGGGCGTCGTGGCGACGATCAGCTCCGGCTTGTGCCACGGGTCGCGATAGTTCCGGTCACGGGCCTCGAGGGCGAGGCCGCGGGCGTTCTCCCGCTCGAACCCCTCACGCGCCTGGTCTGCGGACGGGTGCGCCTGCAGTGACAGCGCCTCCTCGGCGGCGAGGATCTTGAGCAGGAACGGCAGTCGGTTGCCGAACTCGGCCGCGCTCGCCGCCCCGAGGGTCGCCACCGGATCGGCATCGATCACCTCGACGAGGTCCTGCTCCGGACCCGAGGGGTCGACGCACCGCGCCGAGCCCGCCGGATGCGAACCGAACCACAACTCGGCTTCCGGATGCGCCGACGGGACAGGCCTCCCCTGGATAGACGCGATGGCTGTTCGTGAGCCCCATGCGTAGGGGCGCACCACTCCGTCGAGAATCCTCATTGCACCGTGTTCCCAATCAGGCGGAGATACACCGCCGCCATCTCGACCCGCAAAGCGACGACCAGGAAATCGAGCAGGTCGCCCGGGCCGTCGGCCACCGGGTCCTCACCCGGCACCGGCCGTCGATCGTCCCACGGTTGCCCGCCGTTCTGCGGCAACGCGTCTCCCTCGTCGGTGCCGACCACCAGGTCGACGTCGCCGAGCCCCATCACCCGCTGCCGGGTGTACCACTCACGACGGGCGGTCGACACGACCATGACGCGCGGAGCGGGCTCCTGCGCCGGGCCGTCGAACTCCGGGTCGTAGAAGATCGAATCGACAGCCGGCGCGGTGCCTGATCGCGAATCCAGGAGCCGGGCCATCCGCGCCACGTCACCGAGTTCGGCGACGGCACCGACGATCCCGGCGAATGCGAGAAGACTCGTCACGGCATGCACGGCCAGTACCGAACCCGCCGGTGAATCCGACGTCCAGACGGAGGGACGGCCCTGCACACGCACGGCCAGCGACTTGGCCCGGTTGTGGAAGGTCTCCCGCGACGGGTGCGAGCCCGAGGCCTCGGCGTCGAGAGCATCGGCCAGGTCGTCGAGTGCGGGCACCGGACCGGTCACCCGGACCTGGGTGAGACCACTGAAGACCGCGAGAAGTGCGGCGACGAAACCGACGAACCGGAAACGCGGCTCGACGTCGAACCGCGGCGAGAGGTCGATCCCGTTGCCACCCACCGCGTCTCGGAGAGGACCGGCGTTGGGTGCGGCCACGACCACCTCGGCCCGACGACGCAGCGCCCGGGCGGCCGCATCGGCCAGGGCCATGTCGCCCGCATCCTCACCGGCCACGATCACGACGTCGAGCGGGCCAACCCATCCCGGCAGGACTGGACCCGTCACGAGCGGCACGTCGACGCGCGCGGCGAGGGTGGCGACCCCCAGCTCGGCGGCTCGATGCGAGACCTCGCTGGAGCCGTGGACGATCACGACGCTGCGGGGTCGCAGATCGGCGAGCGGGGCCACTACGCCCTCGCGGACGGCCTCGGCGGTGGCACGAACCTGCGCGCCGGCGAGTGCGACGGCCCGCAACAGACCGTCGACGTCCGCGGAGATCAACTCCTCGGCATCATCGAGGTCGGGTGTACCGGTGCGCATGGAACCAGCGTAGCCAGCCGCGGGGACACACGCCCGGGTACGCGACACAGTCACTCGTTCGGTCCCGGCATCGAGGTGGGGCCGACGGCCGGCCTCGAACAGGGAGTCCGACGATTCGCGTCCCCCGACGGCGACAACGGGTTCCACGCCCCCTGCGTGGTGGTCTCCGGTCAGTCGACCGGATCGGGGAGAACCCGCAGATGACCGCGGCGACCCGGCCGGGGTCGTGTCTGGTGGCGGGGCACACCCGGGGTGGCCGATGGCTGTGACGGCGAGTCGACAGGGCCGGCGCGATGGCGGCCGCTGCGGCGGTCGGCGAGGGCGGCTTCGTACGCAGCGTCGGCCGCACGCGCCTCGTCGAGGGCTCGCGAGTCGAAGGCATCGAGAGAGTCGGCCGACGTCCGGTCGGAATTACGACCGCGGGGCCCGCTGTCGACGAAACCCGGGCGTCCGCCACCGGCGACGGCGCCGGCCTCGCGGACGGCCTCGGCGAGGGCGGTCAGCTCGTGGTCCTCGGCGGGCACCGAGAATCCCCGCTCACTGCGCAGCATCTCCCAGCCCCGGGGGACGGTGATCCGTCGGGCGTGGTCGTCGCACAGATCCCAGGAATGCGGCTCCTGTGAGGTCGCCAGCGGACCGATCACCGCAGTCGATTCGGCGTAGACGAAGGTCAGGGTAGCCACCGCGGATCGGGCGCAGCCGGGTCGGCAGCACAGACGGGGAAGCTTCACGTGACGAGATTAGCCCCCACTGTCCGCAACCACAGAGTCGACACGCTCAGATGGGGGCAGGCGGGGCGACAGGGGCCATCGCGACCTCATAGAATCGCGCCATGCGCATCCACCCGAAGCCGACGCCGCGCGGCTCGATCGGCCAGTCGGGAATCCGTCGTGGCCGACGCCGGGTCGGACGGTACCGAGACCGGCGTGGCCGCGGCCTGCGTTCCCCGCTGCTACCGCAGAACGTGCCCGCCTACAACACCCGTTCGGACGAGTTCGACGCCGTCGCGCTCGAGGCCTTCGCCGAGATCGACGCCCAGTGGCACGACCAGCTGGCCGGGCTCGACATCGCCGTCGACGAGATCCCGCGACTGCTCCCCCGCGATCCCGAGACCGTCGAGTGGCCCGACGAGGTGACCGCCGACGGGGCGGTGCCGCTCGCCAGGTTGATCCCCGCGGGAATGGACGTCCACGGGGTGCCGACGCGGGCTCAGATCATCTTGTTCCGCCGGCCGCTGGAGTCACGGGCCAAGAAGGGTGCGGATCTCCTCGAGCTCGTGCACGAGGTCCTCGTCCAGCAGGTCGCGACCCACCTGGGCGTCGACGAAGACACGATCGACCGCGGACCTGAGTGATCCGCGGTCGATGATCGCGTTCGACGCCTGAACGTCGAGCGTCCAGCTCTCGCTGGGTAATTCGATTGTTCGGATGACGCCGCTCCGGCGACTCCTCAGATGATGCCGCGCTTCAGGCGCCGGCGCTCACGCTCCGACAGGCCGCCCCAGATCCCGAAGCGTTCGTCGTTGTGGAGCGCGTACTCCAGGCACTCTGCCTTGACCTCGCAGCCCTGGCAGATGCGCTTGGCCTCACGTGTCGATCCACCCTTTTCCGGGAAGAACGCCTCCGGGTCGGTCTGCGCGCACAGTGCGCGGTCCTGCCACTGCTCCTCGACGGCGTCGAACAGGTCGTCGAAGTCGTTGGGCACCAAGGCCAGATGACGACGGCCGGTGGCATCGTCTGCGTCGGATTCGACGAGATCGGTTGCGTCGGCAGAAGATTCGAGCGCGGCCGCACGCGCGGTGCCACCGATCATCGAATCGTCAACGGGCCCAAGGGTGCGAAACTCTGCGGTACCGATTTCCGGGGTGGATGTCATGACGTGCGACTCTGCGATGAATTGCGGGCGAATATGTGGTTCAAGCGGATTGCCGATCGGATTGTCCAAAGCCATCGTCGGCGCCTCCTAGCTCGGGATGTTGGTCGTTGACTGTCCTTTGCGAACACGACGTGCTGCCGTACCCACCACTGCTGCCACACCACTTGTACTCGGGATGCAGCGACTCCCTGCATCCGTTGTACACAGCGCCCGAGCGACGGCCCCTTCACTGCCGGCACCGACCCTCTCACCGAGTTCGAACATACGATCGAATCCCTTGGAGGCCAGTGGTTCTCGACCTCGAATGTTCTCGATCTCAAACTCGGAATGACACTGATGTGATTAGACACGCCGGGGGCGGTCCCGGTCAAGTTGAATCGAAGAATTCCCTTTACCATCGCGTGCCGTCAAATCTGTGACCCGACACGACGACGGCTCGAAGGCGAAGTGAAGATCACACTCCCGAGCCCTCCTCCCCGCCCGCTGGACGGGCGCGACAGCGGCGTACGGGCCCTCGCGGCCGACCACTAGAGTGGCGGTGTGAAGGAGTACCTGCTGTGAAGGTGACCGTACTCGTCGGCGGCGTGGGAGGCGCGCGTTTCCTCCTCGGACTGCGCGAACTGCTCGGCACCACCCCGTTCCCGCCGCATCCCGACGACCCCACCCTCGGTGTCGGCGGACATCAGATCACCGCGATCGTCAATGTCGGCGACGACGCGTGGATGCATGGTGTGCGTATCTGCCCCGACCTCGACACGTGCATGTACACCCTCGGCGGCGGCATCGATCCCGAACGCGGGTGGGGCCGGCGCGGCGAAACCTGGCACGCGAAAGAGGAACTCGCCGCCTACGGCGCCGACCCGGATTGGTTCGGTCTCGGCGACCGCGATCTCGCAACTCATCTGATCCGGACGCAGATGCTCGACGCCGGGTACAGACTGTCCGATGTGACCGCCGCCCTGTCCCGCCGGTGGAATCCGGGCGTGCGCCTGCTGCCGGTGACCGACGACCGGCACGAAACGCATGTGGTGATCGCCAAACCGGACGGCGATGAGGGCGAGCGCGTGGCCATCCACTTCCAGGAATGGTGGGTTCGCCACCGCGCCCAGGTCCCGACCTTCGGCTTCGCGCAGGTGGGATCGGACGACACCACCCCCGCACCCGGAGTCCTCGACGCGATCAGCGACGCCGACGTCATCCTGCTCGCACCGTCGAACCCGGTGGTGAGCATCGGCGCGATCGTGAGCGTTCCCGGGATGCGCAGTGCGCTGCGCACCACGAAGGCCCCGGTTGTCGGTGTCTCGCCGATCATCGACAACCGGCCGCTGCGCGGCATGGCCGACGAGTGCCTGTCGGTGATCGGCGTCGAGTCGTCCGCCGAGGCGGTCGCCGCCCACTACGGTGCCCGCAGCGGCAATGGCATCCTCGACGGTTGGCTGATCGCCGAGGGCGATCGCGCTCAGGTCGACGGCATCGCCATCGGTTCCGCACCGTTGCTGATGACCGACCCGCAGGCCACCGCTCAGATGATCCGCGCTGCCTGCGCACTCGTCGACGTGGCCATGCCGGAACAGAACGTGGGCACCGAGTGAGCGACCTCGCCGATCACCGCGCCCCGAACGGCCTGGAGATCCGGCCGGTCACCGGTCTCCCCGAGTTCACGCCCGAATCCGACGTCGCCGCCGAGATCCTCGCCGCCGCACCGTGGTTGGAATCCGGCGATGTGCTGGTCGTGACCAGCAAGATCATCTCGAAGGCCGAGGGCCGCATGGTCGATGCCCCGGCCGATCCGGAAGAACGTGATGCACTGCGCCGCAAGCTCGTCGAGGCCGAGTCGGTGCGGGTCCTCGCCCGCAAGAACCGAACGCTGATCACCGAGAACCGTCTGGGTCTGGTCCAGGCCGCGGCCGGGATCGACGGCTCCAACGTGCGCTCCGACCAGTTGGCCCTGCTCCCCGAGGACCCCGACGGCAGCGCGAGACGACTGCGGGCCGCCATCGCCGAGCGCGCCGGCCTCGAGGTCGCGGTGATCATCACCGACACGATGGGTCGTGCCTGGCGCACCGGCCAGACCGATGTCGCGATCGGATCGGCGGGGATCGCCGTCACCCATCCCTACGACGGCGGCACCGACGACTACGGAAACCCGTTGGTGGTGACCGACATCGCGGTCGCCGACGAACTGTCCGCGGCCGCGGATCTGGTCAAGGGCAAGCTCGCCGCCGTTCCGGTGGCCGTCGTGCGCGGGTTCGCGCCCGCCGACGACGGTTCGACCGCCGCCGACCTGATCCGGCCCGCCGAGGAGGACCTCTTCCGGCTGGGCACCGAGGAGGCGATCGCGCTGGGTCGTCGCGAGGCCATCCGCACCCGTCGCTCCGTACGCGCCTTCGACGCCCGGCCGGTCGACCCGGAACTGATGCGCGCCGCTCTGGGCGAGGCCCTCACCGCGCCCGCGCCGCACCACACCCATCCGGTGCGGTTCGTGTGGGTGCGCTCGGCGGAGCGGCGTCGTGCGCTGCTCGACGCGATGACCGCCGAATGGCGCGCCGACCTCGAATCCGATTCCAAGACACCCGAGTCGATCGAGAAGCGTCTCCGTCGGGGCCAGATCCTGTACGACGCACCAGAACTGGTGATCCCGTTCCTCGTGCCCGACGGCGTGCACGAGTACCCCGACGAGCGCCGGAATGCCGCCGAGCACACCATGTTCACGGTGGCCGCCGGCGGTGCCGTGGCGAGCCTGCTGATCGCGCTGTCGGTCCGCGAGATCGGCAGTTGCTGGGTGGGCTCCACGATCTTCGCCGCATCGACGGTGCGTCGTGTCCTCGACTTGGACGCGTCGTGGGAGCCCCTCGGCGCGGTCGCCATCGGACATCCCCTCGAAGCCGCCCCGCTGCGCGATGCGGCGCCGACCGACGAATGGGTGATCGAACTGTGAGCGCGGAATCCCTGCACGCCTCGGCTGTCGAGGCATTGACCGCCTGGGAGGCGCCCGAGTCGGGACAGGACAGCCTTCGGCACGCCTACCTCGCGTTCCTCGCCGCCGCCCCCGACGCCTGCCTGCGGGCTTGTGCGGCAGGCCATCTCACCGGGTCGGCCATCGTCTTCGACGCCGATCGCAGCCACGTCCTGCTGACCCTGCATCCCCGCGTCGGCAAGTGGATTCAGCTCGGCGGACACTGCGAACCGTCCGACGCGACCCTCGCCGACGCCGCACTGCGGGAGGCCCGCGAGGAGTCCGGAATCCCGGGGCTCGATCTCGACCAGGTCGGCGCCGGCGGCGGCATCGTCCACCTGCACACCCACCCGATCACCTGCTCGCTCGGCGTGCCGACCCGTCATCTCGACGTGCGCTACCGGGTGGTCGCCGCCCCGACCGCCGACGGTGGTCTGCCACAGTTCGAACGCAGCGAGGAATCGGTGGACCTGCAGTGGTGGCCCATCGACGACCTGCCCCCGGACGCCGACGCCGACATCCCGGAACTCATCCGCGCAGCGTTGGCGGGCTGACCTCGATACGCGGCGCCCTCGCTACGCTCGGTCGGCGCTACTCGGCCGGCGGTGGGAGCGCCGACACCCCCGCTGTCCGAGGCGCTGGGAGCGCCCCCTGCTGTCTGAGGTGCGAGGAGCGCCCCCCTGCTTTCTGAGGTACGAGGAGCGTAAGCCGCCGGGCTGAGTAGCGACGAAGGAGCGTATCGAAGTCGACGAGCCACGAAGACCTGGTGAGATGACGTCGCCGGCCCTTCGTGGCTCGCTCCGCTCGCACCTCAGGGCGCGGCGGGCGGCCCAGCGCGGTAATTCTCGTCCCCGAGAGGGACCTCGGAGGGCAATATGCCCTCGGACGCCCCTGAAAGGGACCAGTTTTCGCACCCGGGCGGGCTCGGCAGGCAATCGACGAGGCGACCAGCGATAGGTTTCGCCAAGGCGATACCTATTGCTGACAGTGCCCCGAAGGAACGGGTGACCTCGATACGCGGCCGGCAGGGGATGCGTCAGACCCGAATCCCCTTGCCGACCGTCACGACGCCACCGGCGCTGACGGAGAAGCGTTCGCGGTCGGCGTCGGGGTCGACGCCGAGTTGCTCGCCGTCGCCGACGACGACGTTCTTGTCGAGGATCGCCTTACGGACGACCGCACCCTTGCCGATGCGTACGCCCGGCATGAGAACGGCGCCGTCGATGATCGCGCCGTCCTCGACGATGACGTTCGATGACAGCACCGAATTGCGAACGGTTCCACCCGAGATGATGCAGCCCGAACCGACCACCGAGTCCTCGGCCACGCCACCTTGGACGAACTTGGCCGGCGGGAGGTTGTGTGTCTCGCCGCGGATCGGCCAGCGGCCGTTGTAGAGGTTGAAGATCGGGTGCACGGACACGAGATCCATGTGCGCCTCGTAGAACGCGTCGAGGGTTCCGACGTCGCGCCAGTAGCCCTTGTCGCGCTCGGTGGCGCCGGGCACCTCGTTGTCCTTGAAGTCGTAGACGTAGGCGGTGTCGCGGGCGACGAAGGCCGGGATGATGTCGCCGCCCATGTCGTGGTCGGAGTCGGAGTCGGCGGCGTCCTCGCGCAGTGCCTCGACGAGCGCTTCGGTGGTGAACACGTAGTTACCCATCGAGGCGAAGGTCGAGTTCGGGTCGTCCGGGGTGCCGGGCGGGTCCGCGGGTTTCTCCAGGAATCGGGTGATCTTGCCGGAGGCGTCGGAGTCGATGCACCCGAAGGCGACCGCCTCCGCACGCGGCACGCGGATGCCGGCGACGGTGACGTCGGCACCGGAGGCGATGTGCGCCTCGACCATCTGCGACGGGTCCATGCGGTACACGTGATCGGCACCGAAGACCACGATGTACTCGGGCTGTTCGTCGGTGATGAGGTTCATCGACTGGAAGATCGCGTCGGCGCTGCCGGTGTACCAACGGGGTCCGAGGCGCTGCTGTGCGGGCACCGGCGTGATGTATTCGCCGTGGAAACCCGACGTCCACCAGGTCTGCGAGATGTGCCGGTCCAGCGAATGCGATTTGTATTGCGTCAGCACGCAAATGCGCTCGTATCCGGCGTTGACCAGGTTCGACAGCACGAAGTCGATCAGCCGGTAGGCACCGCCGAAGGGCACCGCAGGCTTGGCCCGGTCCATCGTGAGCGGATAAAGGCGTTTGCCTTCGCCGCCTGCGAGGACGATGCCGAGGACGTGCGGCTGTGATCTCACTCCCCCAACTTAACCGCGATCGACAGCCTCGGCCAGATGACAGCGCCGACGGATTCGCGGCCGTGTTCGCACAGCAATGGCGAACTGCCCGCGATGCCACTAGCGTCGTCATCATGAGGGTGGCGATGATGACACGGGAGTATCCACCCGAGGTGTACGGCGGTGCCGGCGTACACGTGACCGAATTGGTCCGTCACCTACGCGATCTCGCGACCGTCGACGTGCACTGCATGGGTGCCGAACGCGACACCGCGGCGGTCTATTCACCCGATCCGGGCCTGGCCGGTGCGAATGCGGCGATCACGACACTCTCCGCCGACCTGCGCATGGCGGTCGGAGCCGAAGGGGCCGACGTCGTGCATTCCCACACGTGGTACACCGGCCTCGCCGGACACGTCGCCGCGCAACTGTACGGCGTACCGCACATCCTCACGGCACATTCGCTCGAACCGTCACGCCCGTGGAAGGCCGAGCAACTCGGCGGTGGCTACCGGGTGTCGAGCTGGGTCGAACGCAACGCGGTCGAATACGCCGATGCGGTGATCGCGGTCAGCTCGGGCATGCGCAACGACGTCTGCAACACCTATCCGCGGCTCGACCCCGAGCGGGTCCACGTGGTGCGCAACGGCATCGACACCACCCAGTGGTATCCCGTCGACGACCCCTTCGGACTGGAGTCGACGCTGACCGCGCTCGGCGTCGATCCCCAGCGTCCGATCGTCGCCTTCGTCGGACGCATCACCCGTCAGAAGGGCGTCGCACATCTCGTCGCGGCCGCCCACGACTTCCACCCCGACGTCCAGCTGGTGCTCTGCGCCGGTGCGCCCGACACCCCGGAGATCGGCGCGGAGATCGAGGCGGCGGTCGGCAAGCTGTCCGCGTCCCGACCCGGTGTGCACTGGGTCCGGGAGATGCTGCCGCTCCCCCGTATCCGCGAGATCCTCACCGCAGCATCGGTCTTCGTGTGCCCCTCGGTGTACGAACCGTTGGGCATCGTGAACCTGGAGGCCATGGCGTGCGGAACCGCGGTCGTGGCCTCGGAGGTCGGCGGGATCCCCGAGGTGGTGCGCGATCACGTCACCGGTCGTCTGGTGCCCTATGACCCCGTCGATCCGCAGACCTTCGAACACGATCTGGCTCAGACGGTGAATGCCGTCGTGGCCGATCCGGTGATGGCGACGGCAATGGGGGCAGCCGGTCGCGAGCGCGCCGAGGCCGAGTTCTCCTGGGCGACGATCGCCGAACAGACGCTCGGGGTGTACCGCTCCGTCCTGCGCTGACGCACCACCTGCGCAGCAGGTGGTCAGTTCCCGGCGACCGGCCGGCACGTCGTGACGACGACCGAAAGCGTCACCTCGACCCTGCCGTCGCCGACGAATTCCGCGGCACGTGAGCGGATGTCGGCGTCCTCGGCGTGAAAGGCCGACGGGCCCATCGCGACGAGGTCACCGACGGTCTGCGCGTCGAGTTGGAGAACGGAACGGACCGGCGACGAGTCGACGACCTCGAAACCGTCGGCGAAAGTGGCCTGCAGCCGTTCGGATTTGCCGGAGTCGACGCTCAGCATCTGCATCGGCGCGATGATCTCGGCGAGATGGTCTGCGGCCGGGCTGACGACCACGAGGCCTCCGCCGGGCTGCAGTATCCGCGCGAACTCGGCGGCATTGCGCGGCGCGAACACCGAGAGCGCAACGGTGGCAGCGTCATCGGCGATCGGTAGGCCGCGCCAGATGTCGGCGACGATCGCCGCGTGGCTCGGAGTGCCGCGCGAGATCGCCCGCGCACAGAACTTGGAGAGGTCGATACCGATCCCGCGTGCCTCGATCGAGGGCGATGCGTCGGCGAGGGCAGTCACCGCGGCGCGAAGGTAGTGGCCCCCACCGGCTCCCGCGTCCAGGACGACGGGTTTGTCGACACCGGCACCGAATTCGCGTGTCCGTTCGGCCACCGCGTCCAGAACCGGGATGAAGAAACCGGCTTCGTGGACACGTGCGCGGGCCGCGACCATGGCCGCGGTGTCGGCACGCAGCGAGCCCGAACGTCCGTCGAGCAGTGAGACATAACCCTGTTTGGCGATGTCGAAGGAATGACCGTCACCGCAGCGGAGTGATCCTCCACGCGGCGACGGCCTGGACCCGGCTCCTGCCGGGGAAGTCTCGTCGTGCCCGGTCCCGGGCGGCGCGGTCTCGAAAGGCCCGGCACACACCGGGCATCGAAGCAGCTCGACGACGTCGGCGAGATCTCCGTTCAGCCGGTGACCCCGCGGAGTTCCTCACCCAGTGCGGCGGCTTCGTCGGCGGTCAACTCGACGACGAGGCGACCTCCGCCCTCGATCGGAATCCGGACAACGATTCCACGCCCTTCCTTGGCCGCTTCGAGGGGGCCGTCCCCAGTACGTGGCTTCATTGCCGCCATTCTCAAGCTCCCTTCACAGTGTCCCTGCTTTGAACATGATACGTGTCGTCGTCTCAATCGAATGCGAGTGCGCGACACAAGCACTGTTCCGACGTGTTCCGATCACCTGTCGGACGTGATCGACGGGCCTGCTTCGCGCGTGGCCGGTTTGGGGTCCGGATCGTCGTAAACCGCCTGCTCCCGGCCGTTCTCGGGGTTGTCGGCATTATCTGCGGCAGCGTCGGGAACGCCCGTCGTGGTGGGGTCCACATCTGTCCCGGACTCGCGCTCACGAAGGCGCGCGATGACCGTTCGGAGGTCGTCGACCTCGCGCGCCAGACGCGCCAGCGCCCAGTCGACCTCGGACTGCTTGTAGCCCCGGAACGTCTGCATGAGGCGCAGCGCCCGGATGTCGTCGCCGCTGATCCCGACCGTCGGCAGACGGGTGAGGGTGGTGTCGGGTTCGACCGGGGGCAGTTCCTCCCCGCGCCCGAATGCGAACCAGACGATGGCGAACACTGCCCCGGCGACGAGCGCCATGATCAGCAGGTACAGCAGCAGGGTCTGCATACGTCCCATCCTGACAGACCGGCGTCGGGCGGCCCCTGCGGCACCCGGCCGTCCGTCGGGCCATCAGACCGCACACGACACCGGCGACACTGCGTCACGCCGAGGGCGTGTCACGGTGTCGCCGGAGTCGAGAGGTGGTCGGCCAGCCTACCGAGATCGTCTAGGAGGCCATCACCTTGGCGTTGACGGAGCGGAGCGTGTTCATCGGCGGACGGTCCTCGAGGTAGACCTCGGTGGTGTGCGGGGTGAACGAGCCGTCGGACTCGGCGGTGAACTGGGTGAGTCCGACACCGGAGTCCTCGATTCCGCATCGCCGCATGAGCGTGCCGACGATCTGCCGGCTCATGACGCCGAGTTCGATGAGCGGCCGGTTGCGGTGGGTGCGGACGCCGAGGTTGACCTGGCCGATGCCGGCGAGACCGTACCGGTCGTAGGTGTCGATGAGGAGGCCGATCTCCACGCCGTAGCCGGGCGCGAACGGCACCGACGACAGCATCTCGCGGGTGCCCGCGTACTCGCCGCCGAGCGGCTGCAGGACCGCGGTGAGGTCGGGCTTCTGCGAGGCCAGCAACGGACGGGCGACGAGTTCGGTGACGCGACCGCCGCCGTTGGCGTCCTGGGTGCCGCCGGTCCGCAGCGGACGACGGTAGTAACCCTTGACTAGGTGGATGCCCGGATTCACCAGGAGCGGGCCGAGCATCTTCGGCACGAACATCGGGTCCGGGTCGATGAGGTCGGAGTCGACGAAGGCGATGATGTCGCCGGTGGTCGCGGCGATCGAACGCCACAGCACCTCTCCCTTGCCCTTGACGGGTTCGAGTTCGGGTACCGCCTCTTCACGGCTGATGACCTGCGCGCCGGCGGCGAGTGCACGCTCGGCGGTGGCATCGGTGGAACCCGAGTCCAGGACGATGAGTTCGTCGACGAGCGTGCCGTACAGCGGCATGATCGAGGCGATCACGTCGGCGACGGTCTCCTCCTCGTTCAGAGCGGGGAGCACCACCGAGACGGTGCGACCGTCCTTGGCGGCGACGAGTTCGTCGATGGTCCAGTCCGGCTGTTCCCAGGTGTGGGTCGCCGACCACTGCCGCTTGGTACCGAGCGCCTCGGCCGGCGTCGGCCACACGGCGGCCTTGTCGCGACTGATGGGGTTACGTCGCTTCTGCTTGGTCATGCAAGTCCCCTGACTGTTCGGGCGGGCGGTCTCGTTCCCGCGATGGCAGCGACCATGTCGACCACACGACGGGTGGCGGCGACCTCGTGTACGCGAAAGATCCGGGCGCCTTCGGCGGCGGCCAGAGCGGTCGCGGCGAGAGTTCCCTCCAACCGTTGCTCCAGGTCTGTACCCAGAGTCTCCCCCACAAAATCCTTGTTGCTGAGCGCCATCAGCACCGGCCAGCCCGTATTAACAAGATCTTTCACACGGCGTAACAGAGCGAGCCCGTGGTGAGTGTTCTTGCCGAAATCGTGCGTCGGGTCGATAACGATCGCGTCTCGATGGACGCCCGCTGCCAGGGCCCGTTCGGCCGCGCCGGTCACCTCGGCGAGCACATCGGCCACCACCGCGTCGACGGAGTCGCCGTAGGCGACGCGATGCGGGCGAGTCCGGACGACGGCACCGCCGGTGTGCGAACACACGATCCCCGCGCCGCGTTCGGCCGCCACCGCGACCACCTCGGGGTCGAATCCGGCCCACGTGTCGTTGATGAGATCGGCGCCCGCCGCGCACGCCTGGTCGGCGACCTCGCTGCGCCACGTGTCTACGCTGATCAGCACGTCGGGGTGGCGCTCGCGGATCCACGAGATCATCGGAACGACGCGGGCCGCCTCGGTCGTCGCGTCGACCTCCTCGCCGGGCCCTGCCTTCACCCCGCCGACATCGATGATGTCGGCCCCCTCGGCGACCACCTGGTCGACGCGTCGCTGTGCGGCGGTGTCGTCGAAGCTGGCGCCACGGTCGTAGAAGGAGTCAGGGGTGCGGTTGACGATCGCCATGACCAGCGCGCGGTCGGTGGCCACCGGACGACCGCACAGGGTCGGCGAAACGGTCATCCCTTGGGGACCTTGGCGGCCGCCACGTCGTCGGGGTAATCCTCGTAGTACTCCACGTAGCCCTTCTCCTTGCCGACCAGCACGTAGACCTTATCGGCCTCGACGTCGGCATAACCTTCCTTACGGAGTTCGACTTTACGGTTCTTGAAGGTCGAGGTCTGCTCGAAGTCGTCTACGATCCGCACGAACAGCGGCACCGCATAGGACGGCAGCGCCTTGTAGAGGTGCTCGGCGAGCCGTTTCGGCTCGAGGTCGACTCCGTCGCGCAACTTGATCGCCACCATTCCGGCGCGGCCGTCGGTGCCGGGCACCTCGACGCCGTAGGCCACCGACTGTGCCACCGCGTCGTAGGAATCGACCGCACCTTCGACCTCGGTGGTGGCCACGTTCTCGCCCTTCCAGCGGAAGGTGTCGCCGAGCCGGTCGACGAAGGAGATGTGCGCGAAGCCCTGGTCGCGGACGAGGTCGCCCGAGTTGAAGTACGCATCGCCCTTCTTGAAGGCGTCGCGCACGATCTTCTTCTCGGTCTCCTCCTCGTCGGTGTAGCCGTCGACCGGCACCCGGTTGGAGATCTGCGCGAGCAACAGACCCGTACCGCCCTTGCCGACCTCGGTCAGCCGGCCCTCGGAGTTGCGCTTCGGGTTGCCCTCCTCGTCGTACTCGACGATCTTGTACGGCAGCGGGCAGAAGCCGGCGGTCTTGTCGACGGTGAAGGCGTTGACGAAGGCGAGGTTGAGTTCGCTGGCGCCGTAGAACTCGACGACGCGGTCCACGCCGAACCGCTCGCGGAACTCGTCCCAGATGTCGGGGCGCATCCCGTTGCCGACGACGGTGTGGACCGAGTGCTGCCGGTCGGTGGGCTTCTCCGGCTGCGCCAGCAGGTAGCGGCACAGCTCACCGATGTAGCAGAAGGCGGTGGCGCGGTTGAGGATCACGTCGTCCCAGAACTTCGACGCCGAGAACGACTTGCCGATCGCGAAGCACGCGCCCGACGCCAGTACCGACGACAGCGAGACCGACAGTGCGTTGTTGTGGTAGAGCGGCAGCGGCACGTACATGGTGTCGCTGTGACGCAGGCGGACCGCGAGACCGCCGATTCCGGAGAAGCTGGCCAGCCACCGGTTGTGGCTCATCACGCTGGCCTTGGGCATGCCGGTGGTACCCGAGGTGAAGATGTAGAAGGCCTTCGTCGAGGCCGGCAACTGCGCGGTGACCTCCGGATCGGTGTCCGGCTTGTCCTCGGCGGCGGCATCGAACTCGGCGAAGTCGAAGACGTGCTCGGGCAACGCCGATTCCGGGATCGACTCGAAGGCCTCGGCACACTCCGGATCGTGGACGAGGACCTTGGCCCCGAGCAGCTTCACCGAGTGCTCGAGGACATCCCCGCGCTGGTTGTAGTTCAGCATCCCGGCGATCGCGCCGAGCTTCACCGTCGCCAGCATCAGCAGCAGATCGGTGGTGTTGTTCTTGGAGAGCAGGGCGACGACGTCACCCTTGCCGACGCCGGCCCCGGAAAGGACTGCGGCATAACGGTTCACACGGCGATTGGCCTCACCGTAGGTGGTCGTGCGGCCCTCGAACCGGACGAACGGACGGTCCGGATGAGCGTTCGCGAGCTTCTGGAAGACCGAGCCGATCGTCTTCTTCGCCTCCGGCGGGCGTCGGATGAGGCCCGGTGCGTGCTTGATCATCCCGGTCGCGTGTGGCGCCATCTTCACCACGCCGCGCAGGAGATCCCCCACCCCGACCGTCTTCACCGTGTCCTGGCTCGAACCGTTCGTCGTCGAGTCCGACTGGACGTCCTTGGGCTGGGTCTCTGGGGACATGTGGCCTCCGCTCTCCGCTGGGCGTCGTGAGTGCCCCGCGCACTCACCGCGCTACCTTACCGGCCGGTAGGAAGTTCCCACCGCTGTGTCGCCAACTCGATCGCCTCGCCGACGGAGGCCGTGACCAGCAGCCGATCCAACGATCGCTGGGAGACGAATCCGGTTGTCGACAACTCTCTCAGCCAGCCGAGGAGCGGCGCGTAGAAATCGAAAGGATCGAGCAGGACCACCGGCTTCTCGTGCATGCCCAGGTACCCACCCGTCCAGGTCTCGAACAGCTCCTCCAGGGTTCCGATACCCCCGGGGAGCGTGATGAAACCGTCGGCGCGCTCGTCCATGAGGCGCTTGCGTTCACGCATCGTCTCGGTGATGACGAGTTCGTCGGACCCGAGGTCGGCGACCTCGCGCTCGATCAGCGACCTCGGGATGATGCCGATGGTGTGGCCGCCCGCCGCTCGCGCCGATGTGACCAGCGAACCCATCATCGAGACGTTGCCGCCGCCGGAGACGACGGTGTGGCCGGCACGTGCAAGGGCCGCCCCCACCTCGGTGGCGAGATCGAGGAAGCGCTGCTCGACGGGACCGGACGCACAATAGACACAGACGGCACTCACCGGGCAATCGTGCCATCGACTCCGGGCGGGTTCACGCCGGGCTGCGTCGGGGCGGCCGCCTCGATCGCTGCGACGACGTCGTCGGGGTCGTCGACGACGGTCAGCAGGTCGAGGTCCTCGGGCGAGATCATGCCGCGCGCGGCCAGCACGTCGCGCATCCAGTCGAGCAGTCCACCCCAGAAGTCGCTGCCCACCAGCACGATCGGGAATCGCACCACCTTCTTGGTCTGCACCAGGGTGAGCGCCTCGAACAGCTCGTCGAGCGTGCCCATACCGCCGGGCAGGCAGACGAAGGCCTGCGCGTATTTCACGAACATCGTCTTGCGGACGAAGAAGTAGCGGAAGTTCATGCCGAGGTCGACCCACGGATTGAGGCCCTGCTCGAAGGGCAACTCGATGTTCAGGCCGATCGACTGGGCGCCCGCCTCGTGCGCCCCCTGGTTCGCCGCCTCCATTGCGCCGGGTCCGCCACCGGTGATGACCGCATAACCGGCCTCACCGAGCGCTCGACCGACCCGCACACCGAGGGCGTATTCCGGCGAGTCCGGCTTCAACCGCGCGGACCCGAACACGGTCACCGCCTCGGCGACGCCGCTCATCGCGTCGAATCCGGCGACGAACTCCGACTGGATGCGCAGCACCCGCCACGAGTCGCGCATCGTGCGTTCGGCGCGGCTCTCCGGGTCACGCGGGTCGACCCACTCGAGAAGGCGCCGGTCGGTCGTCTTGCCCCGCTGTTCCGGCCGGATTCGGATCGGCCCGACGTAGCAGACGTCGTCTGCGGCGGGATCGTGCGCAGGAGGTTCCGGATTCGTCGACATGCAGGTCACGCTAGCAGCGTGTGACGCCCCTCCCCGACCGCGTCGAACTGGCTCAGGACAGGGCCGGGCCGGCTCAGGACAGGTAGGCGCGAAGCAGTTCGGTGACCGTGCGGATCTGCTCGACCGGGACCCGCTCGTCGCGGCGATGCGCGAGATTCGGGTCGCCGGGGCCGAGGTTCACCGCGGGGATGCCGAGGGCCGAGAACCGCGAGACGTCGGTCCACCCGTACTTAGCGCGGAATCGTCCCTGCGCGGCCTCGACGAGAGCAGCCGCCGCCGGATGTGCCAGGCCGGGCAGCGCGCCGGCCGCGGCGTCGGTGACCTCGAGGGTGACCGTGCCGTCGGCGAGATCGGCGGCGAAGACCTCGCGGACATGATCGAGTGCTTGCTCGACGGACCGGTCCGGGGCGAAACGGAAGTTCACGTCGACGTGCGCGGCGTCGGGGATGACGTTGCCCGCAACACCTCCGGCGAGCCCGACCGCCGAGAGTCCCTCGCGGTACTCGCACCCGTCGATGTCGACGCGGCGCGGCTCGTAGGCGGCCAGGGTGGTCAGCACTCCGCCGAGCTTGTGGATCGCGTTGTCGCCCATCCACGAGCGGGCCGAGTGCGATCGCGTCCCCGACGTCGCGAGCCGAACCCGCAGCGTCCCCTGGCAACCCGCCTCGATGAGACCGGCGGTGGGTTCGCCGAGAATCGCGACGTCACCGGCGAGCCACTCCGGCAGTTCCCGCTCGATGTCGTTGAGGCCGTTGAACTCGGCGGCGATCTCCTCGCAGTCGTAGAAGATCAGGGTCAGGTCGTGGGCCGGGTCCTCGAGTGTCGCGGCGAGATGCAGGAACACCGCGTCGCCCGACTTCATGTCGACGGTGCCGCAACCGTGCAGGACGTCCCCCTCTTCCGGGTGCGTCTCGCGTCGCGAGGGCAGGTTGCCGGCGACGGGCACGGTGTCGAGGTGTCCGGCGAGGATGACGCGCTGCGCCTTCCCACGGTTGGTGCGGGCCAGCACCCGGTTGCCGTGCCGGAGGATCTCGAAGCCCGTCGTCTGCTCCCGCAGTGCCGCTTCCACCGCGTCGGCGATGGCCGACTCGTTGCGCGACTCGCTCTCGATGTCGACGAGGGCGGCGGTCAGTTCGACGGGATCGGCGGCGAGGTCGAGTGCGGTGCTCACGCACCTACCGTATCTGGGTTTCTACCCGCTCAACCGACATGGATCAGCGGACGTCCGGTGCGGTCAGTTCCGCTGCTCCGAACGAGACGCTGAACTTCACGCACCACAGGAACACTGCAGGATAGGCGGCGAGGTCGACGTCGGCGGGGATCCCGTAGACCTGGTTGCCCTTGTTGCCTTTGATCATCCCGAGGTCGACGTGGGGCGGACCGGCGGCGGTCCGCCAGCCGCCGAAACCCTCGACCACCTCGGCCTGCGACAGCCACACGTGGACGTCGGGTCCGGTGGTGGTGTCGAGGTTCTCGATCGCGAGAACCCGTGTACCGTCCGGCTTCTCGATGATCGTGACGGTCCCCGAGGTCGAGTGCTCGTGGCTGATCAGCCGACCCTCGGACAGCACGACGGGCGCGGGCGGCAGCGGTTGACCGACCTGGGAGGTCGACGGAGTCACCGCGACCGGGATCTCGTCGTCGACCTCGGTGTCGACGAGGATCAGCCACGGCTGGAAGATCACCGCGGCGACCGCGACGACGACCACGACCAGCAGGCCCACCCCGCCGAACACCCAGAGCCGGCGACGCCTACGCCGCGGGGCGGGTGAGGAGGGTCGGTCGCGGCCGGTCATGCCGGCGACGATACGAGCTCCGAACACGCTCTCACCAGGTGTTTGCGCCGTTCGGATGACGGGCGGGCCCCTATCTGCCCCCGGAGCGTGACCGGCGGCGGGCAGCAGGAGGCACGGCGTCGTTCACCACGGTCGATCGCCTAGACTCGGGTCTCGTGACAACTACTGGCGCACACGCAACTGGCATCGCAACCGTGATCGACGGGGGGTCGACTCCGGGAGTCGTGCTCGACGTCTGGTTCCCCGCACCCGAGCTCGACGGCGTCGAGACCGCCGAGACCGTCGTCCTCGACGAGGAGTCCACGCCGGCGGAACTGCGCGAACTGGTCGGTGTCGACGAGGCCCGCGGCGTCAAGACCATCGCGGTCCGCACCGCCATCGCCGACCTGTCGGTCGCTCCGGTCGACGCCTACGACGTCTACCTCCGACTCCACCTGCTCTCCCACCGCCTCATCGAGCCGCACGGCGCCAACCTGGAGGGCATCTTCGGGATGCTCACCAACGTCGTCTGGACCAACCACGGCCCGTGCGCGATCGAGAATTTCGAATCGGTGCGCGCCAAGCTGCGCGCCCGCGGCCCGGTCACCGTCTACTCGATCGACAAGTTCCCGCGCATGGTCGATTACGTCGTCCCCGGCGGCGTCCGCATCGGTGACGCCGACCGCATCCGTCTCGGCGCCCACCTGGCCGCCGGCACCACCGTGATGCACGAGGGCTTCGTGAACTTCAACGCGGGCACCCTCGGGTCGTCGATGGTCGAGGGTCGTATCTCGGCCGGTGTCGTCGTCGGCGACGGTTCCGACATCGGTGGCGGCGCGTCGACGATGGGCACGCTCTCCGGTGGCGGCAAGGAGATCATCTCGCTGGGCAAGCGCTGCCTGCTCGGCGCCAATGCCGGCTGCGGCATCCCGCTCGGCGACGACTGCGTCATCGAGGCGGGCCTGTACGTCACCGCCGGCACCAAGGTGACCGGTCCGGACGGCACCCAGATCAAGGCACGCGATCTGGCGGGCCAGTCGAACCTGCTGTTCCGTCGCAACAGCCTGACCGGCGCGGTCGAGGTCGTGCCGTGGAAGGGCGACGGCATCGCACTCAACGAGGCGCTGCACAAGCACAACTGAGGTCGACGCAGACCCACCCCT